>NZ_JAKEUU010000003.1:0-880640 GCF_022398215.1 Vibrio sp. Isolate24 | reverse complement strand
GGCGTTTGTCTATAAAGAGGATAGATAAATCTCCTCGAAGGCTCTTTAAGCGTTTCGGCGTGTTACCTAAAGACACCGCTTTACTCATCATTTTGAGCTGGCTGGCTATAAATTGGCAAGCGTACTTAAAGCTGATTTCATTAGGTAAGCGTCCRTGTTCAACGGCAGCTTGACTAGCCTCTCGTCTCACCAAGTTATAACCAAGTAATAACCCCCACAGCTCTTGATAGACGAGTTCGACTGTTTTGCTTCTCAACACTAAAGCGTTGTGTTGCATTGAGCTCTTGATGTCACGATAACCTAATTCGATTTCCCATCTTTCATGATAAAGCTCTGCCACAGATTGAGCGTCATACTGCTCTCTAGGAAGCGAGGTAAACACCGTTTTGGATTTACCTTGAACCTCATAACTGACGGCTCTGACTGTCCATTTTTCTGGAAGACGAGGATTCTTTTTACGAGCTTGCGGTGAGACCTTCATCTCCACAAGCATGTCACTGCTTTCTTTATCATCCAGTAGAGTATATTTGACTCCTTTCCTTGCAGGGAGAAGCCAGTGTCTATTTATTCCACTGTTTTGCAGAGAAAGGAGTAAATCTGCACCATAAAAACCTTTATCCAGTAACGTCACTGAGTTGTCTGGTAGAGCGTTGATGAAAGGCATCGCTAGAGGAATTTCACCTCGGCGATACGGGCTTATCGCCGCATCAACGATGACATGAGAGCGAACATTCATCATAGTCACAACTCTCAATACTGGATGAGRTGTTTGTCTGTTGCTAGACGTATTTCCAGAGCCAAAATGTTCCCTCAATTCTGGTGTGTCAGCCGTTCTAAAAAGAGCGCCATCGACAGCAAAAACTTGTAAGCCTTGCCATGTATCATCAGGGTATCGCTCAAGTCCCCACGTTTTCCCACATTGCTTAAACAGCCATTCGGGTGCTGCTTTGCCTAAGCGTTGTCTTGCTTGGGTTAAGGCGCTCTTTGCCAATAGCTCTTCATCAGCCAAACCRTCAGCACAGACGTTCATTCTTCGAGCGACTTCGGCAATGGGTTCATTGCGGAAAAAAGCCATACCCACAATCAGCCACAACACCATATCGCTCGGTAATCGGCGTCGACGGATAGTCGCTTTATCGGACAGTGAGGCTGCTTTAGCTACCCACGCATCGGGAATGTGTTCAGAAAAGGTGGTGAGTTGGGCAACATCAACAGGGTTTTCTTCAAGGAAGTCGGCAAAGAAGTGTTGAATAGACATAAAAAATCGGAAACCTATAAACAGATTTCCGATTGTCTCTCATCAGAAGGATCGGTCAACCGATCCTTATCTGATCTACATTGCGCTTCAAGAGCGGGCTGTTATCATTTATTGGTTTCTAGCGTATACACATCGTAATCTGTCTCTTATACACATCTCCGAGCCCACGAGACCGTAGTTGGGCAACATCAACAGGGTTTTCTTCAAGGAAGTCGGCAAAGAAGTGTTGAATAGACATAAAAAATCGGAAACCTATAAACAGATTTCCGATTGTCTCTCATCAGAAGGATCGGTCAACCGATCCTTATCTGATCTACATTGCGCGCGAGGCGACCTTTTCAGTGATTAATAAAGTGGCATCTCATCAGCCACAAATGGGTTGGAAGCGCGTTCTCTGCCAAATGTCGACTCTGGACCATGGCCAGGTACAAACCGAACGTCATTACCTAGAGGCCAAAGTTTGGTTTTAATCGAGTGAATCAGAGTATCGAAATCGCCTTTAGGAAAGTCCGTACGTCCGACTGAACCGTTAAATAACACATCACCAACAAAGGCCAATTTAGCTTCTTTACTGAATAACACCACATGACCCGGTGTGTGACCCGGTGTGTGATAGACATTGAGAACTTGATTACCAAACTCTACGGTATCGCCATCATTCAACCACTTTTGCGGTTCGAATGCTTCGGTCAATGGAAAACCAAACATCTGGCTCTGCCCTGCTAAGCCCTGAAGCCAGAAATTGTCATCTTTGTGTGGACCGACAATCTCTACTCCACCAAGTTCAGCGGACAAAGGTTCAGTACCACCAACATGATCCAAATGACCATGTGTAAGAACCAAGTTTGTCACCTTAACCCCTAACTCTTTGATCAACGCAGCCAATTGCTTTACATCCCCACCGGGATCAACTACTACGCCTTGCATAGTTTCATCACACCATACGATGGAGCAGTTTTGCGAAAAAGAGGTAACGGGAACGACTTGGTACTTCAGAGACATATTGAAACCTTACGAATATCTAAACTGGCGAAACTATGACATTTGGTAAGGTCTTTGACAACCTTGTCTTACGCAAACGTACTTACCAACGGCGTACAGGCCCAGTGTCAATGTGCACAAAATTGCTTCTCGGATAATAACCGACTCCACCCGCTTGAAGCTCAATCGCTGCGTCACGAACCCTTTTCAAATTGACACCATCGAGTCGAAAATCAATCGCCTTTCCCAACATGTGGTAGCTCTTCTTAGCCACACCGTTTGACTTAGAGCGCAGCGCAGCGTTGGTAGCGGGAGAGCGGTAGCCAGAAATGATCTGCACTTCTGCATCGACTCCAAGTTGAGATTGAATCAGCGAGATTTGATCAAAAAGATACTTATCCATCTTATGGACTTCATTGCGGCGAAAGTCTCGACAGATATTATCTATTCGACTCAACTCATTCGCCACATAGACTCGGCCATCAAAGTAGCAAGATTCCAGCTCTTCCCCAGTATGGAGGTTACTAAATGCCAGAGCGCGAGGTTGGTCTGGGTGAGCGGCGAAAGCAAGAGAAGGAGCGCAGCTGGCTACAATTAAACCACTACCAGCTAACTTAATAAAATCTCTACGAGAAAAATCCACGGTGAACAGCCTTCATAAAATCGTGATGGAAACGTGTCGAACGGCGACACTACCTAACTCTAAAATGAAGTGCAAATGCATAAACTGTGCTCACGAAGAGATCTTGAGCATCGAAATTTACTTAGTACTTGACCTTATTAATAAAAAAGTTTGTTGGGAGAAAATGTGATTTTTTGGTCAGGTTCACCCTTTGCCGTAACTGAAACGATCCCAGCGGTATATATCGTCCCTGTAATGCACTTTGCCACCTTCTGACCATGCAGTCTGGTAAATGATGTGAACGGGTACCCACTGTTTGAGCGGAATCGCTTTATTTGCGGCAAGCTCCTCTTCTTCTAACGTCGACATATCCAGCCCTTGGGTCTCAAGTAGCCGAGTGGCAAACTGATCCGCGTGCTCAACCCGAATGCAACCTGAGCTAAATGCCCGGCTTGCTTCGTCAAACAAATTCTTACTTGGTGTATCGTGCAGGTAGATAGCACGTCGATTAGGGGTATTGAACTTGTATAACCCTAGAGCATTTTTATCTCCAGATAGTTGTGTCATCCGATAAGGAAATGCACTGGGACGCATATTCTGCCAATCAATATCCTCTGGGTTAATCAACTCTTTTGATCCCCACTTAGGCACAATCTTAATATTTTGCTTAACCAAATACTCAGGGTCTTCTTTTACCTTAGGAATAATATCTTCAACCATAATTTTCCAAGGCACGTTCCAAGTAGGATTAAGGATCAGTGAGTCCAGCTTAGTCGTCATCATCGGTGTTGGTCTGCCTTTACGCCCTACAACTACTTTGGACTGAAACACAGCTTGACCTGAGTACCAATATTTCATTTCAAAGCCCGGAACGTTCACCACAATGATGGTGTCACGCTCAATCGGCCACAGTCGACTGCGCTCAGCATTGAGTGCCAAAATGGATAAGCGTTCACTCGGGCTAGTATTAAGCCAGCGAATCGTATCGGGGCCGATAATGCCATCACCGATTAAACCATGAAGGCGTTGGAACTGCTTTACTGCAACTTCTAAGGTAGCATCGTACCAGCCGACATCACGTCGAACTCCCGACAAATCAACATCGACCATCTCCATTCTGACTAACAAAACTTCTCGGTTTTTCAGTTTGTCCCCAACTTGCCTTAGCCCTCTTTGGGTGTACTTAGGCAAGTTCAGCTCTTCAAACTTTACAACGTGCAGGTAACTATCTATCAGCTGCTGGTAGTCATCACTATCAGGCGTATACACTTCGATCAGCTCGCTTAACTGCTGATGTTCGACCGCCACTGCGACAGCGATCAAATTGGTCTGGCTCAATCTCGGTAAGGGCTTATACAGCTTAGACTCGAAAAACCAGTCATAGCCAAGCAGCTTGGCTTGCTCAGCATAACTGATATAAAGAAGTAAGGTGTCGGTGGCAAGAAGGTCATATTCATGCCAGCGATTACTCTTACGATAGTACTCAAGGTATCTCAATTGACGGGCAAACAGAGGGCTGAACCCCGCACTGGTAATGATTTCAAGCTGGAACTCAAGGCGAGAGCTCTGTTGCAGGTCAAACCAAATCAGTTGATTGTGATTGCTCTGATAAATGTGTTCGACATCTTTGGAATATTGCAGAACCCGAAGGACATGACTGTCTGGCTCCAACCACCCAATTCGCTCAAAATAGCTACTGGCCCAAGTCGGTATAGGAATAATTATCAGCAGTAATAGAAGGGGGTTAAGTCTAGCCATCTTACTCTCCAATCTAATCACCCGAGATCAAAGTATGGCAGAGAAATAAGAGGCTAGGATGAAATGTTGATGAGAATATTAATTTTCCCAAGCTTTACAATGAAGTAGGCTAAGAAATCATCGACCAGTGGTTATCCCATTGAATTCCTGACTGAATTTTTTTCTTCTCTTCGGGTGAATATTGCGTGATCACGCCGCCAGCCCCCGAGCTAACTCGGAAAAAGCCGTTCTGAACGACGACACCCGAAGCGTCTGGCAATGAGGCCAATTCAACCATTTTTCTGGTTTGCTTAGACCAGATTCCATAGCAGTTTCCGCGAGGTGATGTTGCCAAGATCCACTCATCGGTTGCCGCAATACTCGCGATGTAGTGATTGAACCTTGCCCACTGTTCTGGTTCCCCTTCAAGCGGGATCATTTCACCACCTTGAGTATGCATTGCCAAAAGAGACGGGTACTCATCAGGCTCACCACGGTACTGCTGACCGCAAAGAACCGTTTTAGAACCATCATGGGCAAGATGACGAATGCTTAAATGGTGATCCGGTAGAGAAACTTGTTCGGTCAGTTCACCATTGGAGTTCAGGTAACTTAAGCTAGGTTTCATGGTTGCAATATTAAGCGGCTGTCGGCCATTGGTATGAACGCCGCCAACACCAATTGCCAGAGTGCCATCTGGCATGGCAATCACTTCATGAGGCCCGAGGCCAAAGTTGGTAAACTCTGCCACCTTGTCGTATCCAGCCAGCACATCGTAAACACCAATAATGCCTCGACTGGTACCACGCTCACCTTCTGTTGCATACAGCCACTTACCGTCGTTTGAATACACGCCATGACCATAATAGTGACGATTGGAATGGGCGGCTGAGGATTTGATCACTTCACCTGTCATGTAATCAAACACAACGAAAAACGTACCCGGACGACGAGCAAACGCCACCGCATGGTTAAGTTTCGCGTTTGTTGCGACTCCATGCCCTCTTGCAGGAAGAGGAACTTGTCTTATCGGGTGACCAAACTCATCTGCGACCACCGCAGAGTAGTTGTCTCGACCATATAAGGAGCAACCGATCAGTGACGGCTGACCCAATGTCTCGGACGTGCTCGCGCAACCGAAAGGCAGCAAAGGCGCAGCAGCGCCAAACAGCGCTGCCTTGAGAAGGTTTCTTCTTGTGTTATCAGTCACCATCAGTTGCGTTAAACCCTATTACGACACCAAGTTCAATCGCCACTTCTTCGTGGATAAGATACTTCAACTGCTCCAGCTTATTGTATTGAGCGTAGGCTTTGCGATAGCCCTCTTTTGTCTGCAGCATGTCAAACAAGCTTTCATCGGTCGGCCACGTTTCCAGTGCAGTATCAAACTGCTGAGCAATGCTGTCAGCAAGTTGTACTTTTCCACGCTCACGCAGCAGTTTATCCAGCCCATTTCCGCCCGCTAAGTACAACGCCTGCATCGCTTCAATGTTAGCTTTGAGATTCTGCATGGAAGTTTCTGATCGCCAAGACTCAGCGAAATACGGTCTTGGTTTACCGAAGTTCGCTAAAGGACGACTCATCTTTTTCATGCTGTATTCAAGCTGATTAGAAAGAAGAGAAATGTACTCAGACGTCCATGCTTTCTCATCCAGCTCGACCCAAGGGTTAGTCTCCCATGCCGTAGCAATGGCCTCAGCATTCGCAGCAATGTTCTCTGCGATTGCAATACCGGTTTGGCAGGTAGCTTGTGATGAACTCAAAGAAGAGGCTTGGTCATACAACAGCCATTCTACCGAGCCTAAACCTTGAACCGTCACGCTCTGTTGTGAAATTTGCGCTTGCGTCCAAGTCTTGCTTTGGCCCGTTAGTGCAGTCATCTTGCGACCCGTCGTATTTTTCTTGTCTGGCCAAAACTGAATATTCCAGCTCTGATCAAGTGCCTTTTCAGGCCCCCTTTCCTGCCCTTGTAGTGCCATCCAAGCAACCATGGTTTGATGCCATTGTGACTTCAGTGACTCCAATTCCGTCGCGTCCGCACAATAAGCTGCCATTTGAGCGGCCAGCTTATCAGCTTGATTTGAGAAAGTGTGCGCTGCGGCAAACTCTACTTGATAAACACCCTGACTAGGATGAGAGGTTTTCTGGGCGACAGGCATTGTGCTGCTGGTTGACTGACAGCCAACCAGTAGCATCATCGAGGCAGCCAGTGCTGATAAAGAAAAGATCTTCATCGTGATTCCTTACAATGAATTCAAGAAAGCGATCAATGCATCGCGCTCTTTTTGATTGAACTTGAGAACAGTTTGTTTCGCGGGCTCAGCTTCACCACCATGCCACAACACCGCTTCCATCAGGTTACGTGCTCGGCCATCATGAAGGAAATAAGTATGGCCGTTGACTTCTTCGGTGTAACCGATGCCCCATAATGGCGCAGTTCGCCATTCACGTCCATTCGCCAAATACTCAGGCCTGTTATCTGCAAGTCCTTCACCCATATCATGAAGCAGTAAATCGGTGTAAGGATGAATTTTCTGATTAGACAAAGCCGGTAGGCCTTCTCGCTTCATGGTTCTCGCTTCGCTCTTATGGCAGCTATCACACCCTGCTTTGGCAAATAACTTCTGCCCAAGCTTAACTTGCGGATCATTCATATTACGACGAATCGGTACGGCTAAGTGCTGAGAATAGAATTCAACAAAATCGAGAATGTTGTCGCTTACTTCGGGAGCTCCACCATTTGGTAATTCAGCACAAATAGATTGCTTTGACGTGCAGTTTTCATTCGGGAACAGGTTGCTGGTCAGGCCAACATCACCGTTAAATGCCGCAGCATTTTGTTGCATCAGCGTGGGTTGCCCAGACTTCCAGCCAAAGCGACCAATGGAGAAATCATTCTTCTGTACATCCCAAACTATGTTCACCTTACCTGAGATACCATCGCCATTGGCATCATGTTCATCTGCCCAAGTTTGCAGCGTTTCATCAGAAATACTTTCTAATAGCCCCAAGCCAATCATTGGCGGAGCAACGCGTGCAGAAAATTGGGTATCTGGGTGCATCTCGCCATAACCTAAATCTATAATTTTCAGGTTTGGTTTACGTAGCACCACTTTTGTACCATCGGTAAAGGTCACTGGTACATCTGTGTATGTAATGTTGATCTGTCCTTCAGGAGTTTGATCCTGAAGTGAAAAGTCTTGTAGCTGACCACCATACGTTGGTTCAGGGATCACACCATCTTTGATGAAAGCTTTTTTCTGCTCTGGTGTCATCGCAGGAATACTCAAACGCACTAGCATGGAAACGGCATGAATGTCCCCTTCTTCTGGTGGGTGGCCACGACCATCTTTAATATGGCAGTTTTGACAACCATTGGTATTAAAAAGAGGCCCTAAGCCGTCACGGGCATCAGTAGAAGCCGGTGCTTGTACCCATGGGTTACGGAAAAAACTGTTACCAACACTGAAATCCAGTCGCTTGGACATTGGCAAGTTTCCAGCAGGCAAAGAGTATGCATTGGCACCCTCTTTCTTAACCGCGGTACCGCCGCCAGATTTCATTTCATAACCAGAAACAGAAGCACTCACCAGTATTAGAGAGGCTAATATGGACTTTTTATACAACTTCATACCAATAGTTCTCGGGTAAAGACCAACACTTTGTTAAGAAATATTCTCATTAAAAGTGTGGTTATATAAACAGCAAAAGGGCTCACTAAGAGCCCTTAAAATTAATTAATTGTTTTTAGAATTCGTGGTCAGCTGTATCTGGGTTCAAGCTGTTGATACCAACGATTTTTGCCGCACGTTCGATAGATGAAGTCTGAGCAACTAGAGACATGATTGTCTCGTTTACTAGCGCGTTACCTTGCGCGTTGCCTGCTGCAATTAGCTGGTCAAAGTACTGACCGTTCTTTTCAGCAGAAGTGACAAGTTGACCTACTTGAGAGCGTGTTACGTCGAATTGCTTCTGGATCTCTTTCGCTGCCGCTTTGTCTTTCTGAGCTACAAGATCTGCGATGCTAGGACCAGATAGAAGCGTACCGTCTTCACGTTTGTACAGACCAGTGTATACGTTGTAGATACCCTGCTCGTTGTAGTAGTGAGAGTTGTGCGTATTGTCAGAGAAACAATCGTGCTCATCTTCAGTAGAGTTTGCTTCTAGAGCGACTTTCATACGTTCACCAGCAAGCTCACCTAGAGATAGAGAACCCATGCCGAATAGCATTTTGCGAAGGCCATTGTCCGCAGAGTCGTTGAGAAGTTCTTCACGGTAGTTACCTTTTACATCTGAAGACCACTGCTTCTCCATCCACTGTAGATCTTGAACCAGTAGATCAGCCGCTGCTTTTAGGTACTCACCACGACGGTCACAATTGCCATTAGTACAACCTTTACCAACAACGAAATCAGTGTAAGCACGCTCACCAGCACCAGCGTTAGTGCCGTTTAGGTCTTGACCCCAAAGCAGGAATTCAATCGCGTGGTAGCCAGATGCAACGTTCGCTTCAGAGCCACCCACTTCGTTCAGGTCAGCAATCGCTTCTGGAGTCAGCTGTGCAACGTCAAGTGTAGTTGCACCAATCGTTAGCTGCTTGTTTGCAACGATATTTGCGCTCGCGCCTTCGTTACCTAGCTCATATTGGTAATCCGTTGATACGTAGTCGATAAGGCCTTCATCAAGAGGCCATGCGTTTAATTGGCCTTCCCAATCATCAACAACCGCGTTACCAAAACGGAATACTTCAGACTGTTGGTACGGTACGCGAGAGTCAAGCCAAGCTTGTTTTACTTCAGCAAGTTTGGCTTCAGATGGAGCTGCAAGGAAAGATTCGATAGATTGGTCTAGTGTCTTAGCAGTAGTTAGTGCATCGGCAAATACTGCGTGAGCAACATCTGCGTAGTGTTCTACCACTTGCTCTTTTGTCACGTTTGCTGCAAAAACAGAACTGCTAGCAAGAACGAGAGAAGTAGCAACAGAGCGCGCTAAAAGTGATTGTACATTCATTGAAAAGCATCCTTGTTGAGCTTAATAATTATTCTGCAAAATAAGTGCTAATTATTCTCATTTGCACTCATAGTCGCAGATAATACAAACTTACATTTTTTTTGCAAGCGCTATACAAAAAAGCCTCACAAAAGTGAGGCTTTTATCAACATAGGGTATTCAACGGGTTACAGCTTTAGATCGTGCTTACCATGCGAGACTTTGGCTTGAAGGTATCCCTCGTTGCCTTCTTTGACATGCGCTGAAGTATTGACAGTGTCTTCAATTTCGATGCCGTGCTCTTTCAATTCACGGATCTTTTTCGGGTTATTAGTGATTAGACGGATCTTATCAACGCTTAATGCTTTGAGCATCTGCGCGGCTTCGGTGAAATCACGCAAGTCATCACCAAATCCTAGATGATTATTGGCTTCATAAGTGTTCATGCCTTGGCTTTGTAGCTTATATGCGTCAATCTTATTATATAAGCCAATACCACGGCCTTCTTGGCGAAGGTAAAGAATAATGCCACCAGACTCTCCCATCTTATTGATGGTTTCATCCAATTGCTCACCGCAGTCACATCGAGAAGAATGGAACACGTCGCCTGTCAGGCACTCTGAATGTAAACGAACTAAAGGGCAGGACTGGGTCTTATCGGCTTGCTTGAAAATGACGGCTACGTGTTCCTTGTCGGTCTTCAGTCCTTTAAACGAAAGAAGCTCAGCTTCTATGTCACTGTTTTTACCGACTTTAAAATCTACTCTGGCTCTAACTTCCGCCATATCCCTACTCACTTGAATCTTGCTATCTTCTATTTCTATCATTTTAGAAATCTCTTATGTGACTAACTATGGGGATTGATACCCGATAAATCAATGGTCAGATCACTTTTTGTTATACTATAACAATTTAATTTTGAGGCAATAAAAAACCTCAGCGAATTTCATTCGTGAGGTTCTTTATAAAACTGGGTGAGTAGGGTCGTTAGTGATTCTGTTTTTTCTTCCAAACAGAAAGTTCAATCCACAAAGCTTCAAGCACTTGAAGTTCTTCTTCGGTCAATAGAGAAAGAGTGGGCTTAGTCTGCGGCAAAGAGTAAGCCTGTAATGAGCTTATTTGAGCATAAAAATCTTTGCGTAATTGAGAGATATTTGTATCCACTACTATTCCCTAAGTCTCTTTCTATAAACCGATATAAATTGGTGACTCAAACCATTTGTCTCAAAAATGATAGCAAATTACATAAATTGCGCAAAGGTATGAGCTAATTTTGAGTAATAAATCACATTTTATTTGCTAGCTATATCTTTATAATTCAGCATATTACTTGATCATATTTGATCTTTTAAAAGAGCTCTACGTAATCCAAATGATCATCATCATTCGGCCCTGCTCTTCCTAAGATGAGATCTTCATAACACTCAATTCGGTTACGCCCATTCTCCTTCGCACTGTACAATGCAGTATCCGCATGACCTAAAATCGTCGGCAAGTACTCATGCCGAGAGATCGCACATACACCGCAGCTGAATGTCATACTATTAACTCGTGGGAAGCGGAATGCCTCTATATGTCGACGAAAGCGATCAAGTTCATTGATCACTTGCTGTTTTTCCTGAGGAGGCAGCAGTAAGACAAATTCCTCACCACCGAAGCGAAATAACTGAACTTGCTCTGAAAAGAAGTTCTGTAGTTGTTGAGAGAACATCAGTAGCACTTCATCTCCAATCATGTGCCCGTAGGTATCGTTGATGCACTTAAACAGATCAAGATCAATTATCGCAACCCATGCCTGCTCATCCGCTTCATGGCCAGAGGCCAAATTAAAGCTATGAGACAACCTTTCTTCTAATGTTTTCCGATTGAGTAACCCAGTTAATTTATCCCGCTCACTCTCATGTAATACAATTAAGTAATTACGATAAATCTTTGAAAAACCATCGATAAGAAGTTCAAATTGAGATGGGTCCGAAGTGGTTTTTATCTCTAACAACGCTGAGCTCTGCTCAGAAATAGGGATCGGGCACTGACAAACATACTGAGTGTTATTGAGTTGGTTAATAGTCAGCACACTATGACTATGCTCGTGGCTATAACATTGCTCAGGTGCTTGATCATATGTCCATTGGTAGTCATTACTCTCACCATGTCGATAAACACTCGCAACCACAATAGAAGTACTCGATAAATAATGAACAAGACGAATTGATTCAATGGGCATCATTTCTAATAAGGTGGCAACGAGGCAGTGGCCAAGAGATAAAGAATTTCTTTGCTCAGTGATTTCGACAACAGAGTTCAGAATCTTATCTTCCATCAATCAAACCTAACCAGACTTCATTAACTAAATTCATTATAGACGTTAATAAAAATAAATGAGTTTTATTGCATATAATAAAGATTCAAGGAAGCAAACGCGCAATCACAAGGAGAAGACTATGTTCCTAGTCAGGTTGGTTTACACCAGTACCATCGCTAAGGGAGTGACTGAATCAGACATTCAAAACATTCTTGATGTGGCAAGGAAAAACAATTCCCTCATTGATGTGACAGGCTTACTTTTGTTCAATCGCAATTACTTTTTGCAATGTCTTGAGGGTTCAAGGGCGCAAGTTAATAAAATCTACCATCAGATCCTGAATGATCCACGACATGAGAATATTCTATTGCTGGACTACTCCGAAGTCACTGAACGAGAATGCAGTGAATGGAGTATGGGGTATATCCCAGAAGTCAACGCAACCATGCCCATCCACCTTAAGTATTCAACCAACTCAAAGTTTGAACCATACAGTTTGTCTGGCAGCAGTGCTCATAAACTTTTGCTTGATCTACGTAATGTAGTCACGGTTGTTTAGCGAATAAAAACAAAGCAGCCAATTGGCTGCTTTGTCTAGTCTCGATGCCCAAGTTTTACATTACCTTCTGAATCAAACCACAAGGCCTCTTTACGTCTACGGCCAATAAGAATAGGCCCATCATCGTAAAACAAAAAGTTTTTCCAGTGCTTCTTAAATACACTCCACTTGGTTTCAATAACATTGTACTTTTCGTAGCAAAAATAAACCGTAACATCGTCTTGCCAGTCAATGAATTCTGCAACTCCCTCGGGCAATGCTTCTTCATCCGACTCCCAGGCCGCCATCCAGTTCACATTATCTTTCCAACTAGACTCTTTCATTGGCCAATCACCCGAGCTTAAACGCTCTGAGTCTGGGCTTTGAGCACTAATATTATCTTTCCAAAGCTGCGCAGCACGAGCCTGCGTCATGGGTTTTATTTGCTCTAGGTCCTGTACTGGCACAGGCATAGATTGATGAGTAAAAATCCATTTTCTTTGGTATTCATCCAAAGTGAGATACGACATTCATTTTCCTCGTAATGGCATTCATTTAAGCTTTGAGCCAGCCTTTTTGGGTGGCTTCTTCAATGATTTTCTGTGCTTTATCCCATAAAGCTTCTGAGCCATATTCTATTTTTCTATTCACGGTCAGCGCCTGTTCACGGGTTACTCCGTGTTCAAGCCAGCTCTGACCATTATTGTGGTAATTAAGCAGCATAGGAATGAGTCTATCCAAAGCTTTACCAAATTTGGCATCTGCCGATTCTGCTCGCTCAAACTCTAGCCAAAGATCAAGCAGTTCTTGTCCTTGCTCTTTTGGTAACATCGCAAACAATCGCTTTGCAGCGGCAAGCTCTTTCTCTTGCTGAACTTGCGATGCCGCAACGTCGTATACAAAAGTATCGCCAGCATCAATTTCCACTATGTCGTGCAATAACAGCATCTTAACGACGCGCGCAATATTCACCGGCTCATTAGCATGTTCTTCCATTAAAATTGCCATCAAAGCAACGTGCCAGCTATGTTCCGCACTGTTTTCAAGACGCCCCTCCGCACTTTTGACTCGAGTACGTCTCAAAACCGATTTCAGTTGATCCAGCTCCATCAATAAAGCCAGTTGTTGCTCTAATCGACTCATGCTCAGCCTTCTTTCCAATCCGGGTTAATCAAAGAGGTTAGGTTATGGTCTTCCCATTTTCCATCAATCAATAGGTAATCCTGCGCAAAACCTTCTCGTTTAAAACCAAGGCGGTCAAGTACTGCCTCGCTACGATGGTTGCGCGGCATGTAACCCGCCATAATCCGATGAATATTTTGGATGCGAAACATATAGCGAATCGCCATTCTCAACGCTCGTGTCATGACTCCTCGACCCTGAGCGCTCTCACCAAGTGAGTAACCAAGATTGCAGGCATGGAAAGGAAAGCGTGAAATATTGCTAAACGACACCGTACCGAGCATTGCTCCTGACTCACTATCAATAATGATGAGGTAATAACCTAAGCCCATACGATGCAGTTCATTGAGCTTAATCAAACGCTGGGTCCAACCTGATTCCGAAAAGAAAGCCTCTTCCCTTCTTGGCTCCCACTGCTTGAGGTGCTCTCGATTGGCAATGAAGTAATCGGAAATTAGCTGACCGTCAGTGGGTTCAGCAGTACGCAGGATAATATCCCCATCCTGCTCAAATACCTGCTGGGGAGTGCTGATTCGTTCCATTTAGTTTTTTCTTATTCCGTATTCACGTAATTTGTTGGCCACTGAAGTGTGAGAAACATTGAGACGCTTCGCGAGCTTCCGACTTGATGGGAAAGACTGATAAAGGCGCTCAAGAACCTGAGATTCATAATCTTTCATTATCTCATCCAGCGATCCATCCAAATTGATCGTGGGCCCGCTGGCCGTTGGGCTTTCAAGCTGAGGAAGATGGAATAGGTCAATAGTGAGAGTGTCGGAATCCAGCTCTGTCAACGCTCTAAGTACCATATTCTCTAACTGACGCATATTACCTGGCCACTGGTAGTTAACTAACTGATCCACCAATGTTTCATCAATATCTGGCTTCTTGATACCCAGCTGTTTAACGTATTTCACAACGAACAAGTCCAATAAAGGGCCAATATCATTAGAACGTTCACGCAGAGCTGGGATATTGAGCGTCAAAACGTTAAGACGGTAGAAAAGATCTTCACGGAAAGACTTAGACTCGGCAAGATCCGCAAGGTTATGTCGAGTAGAAGCAATCACTCGCACATCAACATGAATTTCCTGCTCAGCACCGACACGACGGAAAGTACCATCCTGCAATAGGCGTAGTAATTTAATTTGCAAATGCGGACTCATCTCACCGATTTCATCTAAGAAAACCGTGCCCCCATCAGCTTGCTCAAAAATCCCCTTATGGCCCTGTTCATGATTGAACGAGCCTGGCGCATGACCAAATAACTCCGTTTCTGCCACATCGTCTGGCATAGAGGCACAGCTTAGTACCAAGAAAGGAGAAGCCGCACGATGTGATCGGTTATGACACGCTCTGGCCAGCATCTCTTTACCTGTCCCAGTCTCCCCTTGAATCAATAAAGGCTGGTCAAGCATAGAAAGTTTTTTTGCTTGGCTTATCAGAGCCTTGTGCCGATTTGACACACCTACAAAATGCTCGAACCCCAAATTATTGTGCAGAGGTAATGAGTCTTCTAGGGCGGATTTTTCTTGCGAAGAGCGGATGATCATTACCGTACTGGCGAGAATCGACTCATTCGATTCATCGGTAATATAGACCGGCATGATCTCCATGCTGTAGTCGAGGCCACTAATCACAATGTTTTCGCGTTGGCGAGTAATTTTACCTTCAGCCCATTTAGAAAAGTTAAAGCTCGGCAGTAGAGTGCTTATCTGGTGGCCAATCATTTCCTCTTCTTCACAACTAAACAAGCTCAATGCAGCATGGTTCGCCATGTCCACATTGCCCTTTAAATCAATCGCCAAAACTGGCTCAGGAAGGTTGTTCAATAGAGAAATGAGTTCCGTGTTATGCCTTTCCATAGGCATGAACTGGATCTTGCGTACGTCTCTTACTCCCGAAATTCGACGTATCTCGGCCATGAGTTCACTGAAAGTATCAAAATCAATATCAGGACAGTTCAGGTAGATAATGCCTGTAATGTCGATTTCGATCCCTCGTAAATCAATATTTTTAGAAGCCAGAATATCGAGTAGCTCACGAGTGAGCCCTAATCTGTCTTCACATGTCACTTCTAAACGCACTGATTATATCCCTAGTCTGAGGTGTCAGGAAAAGTTGACAGTAGTTTCCCCTATGCCTAGATCCTCGTCAAGCAAACCAACATCACTTGCTTCACATTCACACTATTTGATTGTTATGGCGGCGATTTTTTCAACGATCTGCTTTCTTATCGCCCCGAGCTTGACTCTCCTGTCTTGGTGCCACGGAGTTGGTCTCAGCAGCGCCATCGCTTTGATACCCAATCTTGCTGTCAGTATACCAACGCCCAGTCCCTGACCTGCTCTGGCCGATACTTTCCCAGCAAGATCCATCGACATCAAATCCATACTGGCGTCAACCGCAAGTTCACTGGCTCCTGCAGCCGCCATATTGATCAGGGTCGCTTTAAACAACTTTAGTCTCGACCAATAACCCAGCTCGACGCCATACACTCCAGCCACGTTATCTATCATTTTGAAGTTACGCCATGCCACCAGCAACATGTCTGCAATAGCCAGTGGGCTTATTGCCACTAAGGCGGCTGATTCCGTTGCATGCTGAGTGACGATTTTGGTTGCTTTCTTGTCTTGTTCACTCACCACCATCGCGTCATACATGTCGAGCACTTCGGCATCACTGTGGGAGTCATTGATACTATGTAGCCAACGGTCATAGCTCGGAGATTCAGCCCGGATACCACTTTGCTTAGCGATGTCTTCACAAAACGCTTTACCTTGCCCAACGCTGTTGGCTTCTATCAAGGCTTCACTCTGCTCTTGAATAGAAAAGTGATGACGTAACGTTTTAAGCTTCCACAGCTCCTTACCAATTGCCCCGATTCCTAACGCTGCCAAGGTCGACATAAAACCAGCCCAGCCAAGCGCTAGCCAATCAGAACTTTGAACAGACGTAATAATACTGTCAATTGCTTGCCAACCAACCAAGCCAGAAAACGCCGTAAGTAACCCGCTCGCTAACCATCGACGTCCTGATTTGGGTCGAATCACCAGTTCCAGCTTATCTTCAGCCTCGCTCTGTTTTTCTTCTGAGCTGATTGCCGTTGGTATAAAGGTTTCTTGTTCTTCAAACTGCATTTGGGAGGTCAAGTCTGGGTCGCTCCCCATAGGCTCTTGATCCAATGTTTGAGTGAAGACTTGCTTTTGCTTTAGCTTTGCATTTTGAGAATCGGTCATTTCAGCTTGTCTCCAATCAGGTATTCCAACGCTTTATCAATACGAATATGGGGCAGAGGATCATCTACCGAGCTAGGGAGTGGCCGGAAAGCAACAAATTCGAATCCTTCGTTTTGCCAGAAACTCTTCTGAGGCAGTTTTTTTGGAACTTCGCCAGGAAAGATTGTCAGTGGTTGTTCATCAAGATTTATGCCCTGAATTGCCGGAACCGATTCAGTACCACGATTGATGAAACCTGTTTTAGTTGCCTGAATAGACGCCATGGAGATACAACTCATTTCGATATTCTCATAAGACGCCGTTTGCCAAGCGGGATGTACCATCTGCTGCAATAAAGAAACTAGATTTGGATGCTGCTCTGGCGTCACATGATCGGCCTTAGTCGCCGCGAACAATATCTTATCGATTCTCGGGGCAAATAATCTCTTTAACATATTGCTTCTGCCATAGCGGAAGCTGTGCATGATCTGCTCAATTGCATGGCGCATATCATGGAAAGATTCGTAACCGGCGTTCAATGGTTGTAAGCAATCAACTAATACAATTTGACGGTCAAATGTCGAAAAGTGATGCTTGTAAAAGGCTTTCACAACCTTTTGCTGATACTCCTGATACCGCGCTTTTAGCATGGCTAAATTGGAGTCTTTGCTGGCTTTGGCCTCTTGTTCGAAACGACAAGGAAAAAACTGCAGCACGGGGGCTCCTTCAAGCTCACCTGGCAAAACAAATCTTCCTGGTTGCACCCAGTGCAATCCCGCATTTTTGCAATCATGCAAATACTGGGTATAGCTTTGAGCGATTTGTTCAAGCTGCTTCTCATCCAACTCGCCCGATAGATTGAGTTGGTCAAGTTGGTTTAACCAACCTTGCGCTAATTCTCCGCGTAGGCCTTTAAGCGCAGCAAATTGTGTTTGAGACCATTGATGGAAGTCCATGTCGAGTAATGGAAGATCGAGTAACCACTCACCTGGATAGTCAATAATATCAATGTGCAACGTTGAAGTACTGCCAAACAGTTTTTTCGTTTTACGAGTTGGTCGGTATTTGACCGCAAGACGAATCTCACTTACATCACGTGTCGGTTCAGGCCATTTTGGCCGTTCAGAAAATACGTGTTCCATAGCGTCATCATACGCAAATCGAGGTACCATCATGTTTGCTTGAGGCTCTCGTTTCGCGCCCACTAAGCGCTTATCACGAGCCGATGCCATTAACGGAAGGTTGTCATGAGTAGAAGTGTGCAGCAGCTGATTGACCAACGAGCTGATAAATGCAGTCTTACCCGCACGTGATAAGCCCGTTACGGCGACTCGCACATGGGAATCAACGCTTCGATTAATAAAATCATTCACTTCCTGAGTAATGCTCTTCATTGACAGTCTCTTTGTTTTGAACACATATCCATCCTAATCATTGTAATCTTAATGAAAGATGAATAAAAAACCTCTGATAATAATCAGAGGCTTAGTTATTTTCAGCGTAGATGGGAGGTACTTTTAGTCATCTTCTATCAACTTGTAGATCACGAATAAAGCTATTTCCAGTAAAACAAACAACGCGCAAGTAATGGTGACGTACTTCTGATCAAAGATGCTGATCCCATGCAGAATAAGATCGTAGCCGACAAATACACCGATCACTGCGGCAATAACCAGCTGTAGGATTTGAATAAATCGAGGCATGAATGCTCCTGAGGTTCTCCAACATAAAAAGCAGTATATAAAAAAAGGTGCATTATCTTCTGCACCTTTTATCAAATATCTGCTATGTAATTCAGCTATTTCTCATCAGCCTTAGGCTTGAGATTCCATTTCTTGGATTTTCACTTTCCAAGTATCCGGGCCGATTTGGTGTGCATTGGCACCATTCGAGTCAACCGCAACCGTGACAGGCATATCTTCGACTTCAAACTCGTAAATCGCTTCCATACCCAGGTCTTCAAATGCCACAACGCGTGCTTTTTTGATGGCTTTTGCAACAAGGTAAGCCGCACCACCAACTGCCATCAGATAAACCGCTTTGTGCTTTTTGATCGACTCAACCGTCGCTGGGCCACGCTCAGCTTTACCTATCATGCCCATAATGCCTGTTTCTTCCAGCATCATATCAGTGAACTTATCCATACGGGTGGACGTTGTTGGGCCAGCTGGCCCCACTGCCTCATCCCCCACGGCATCGACAGGACCGACGTAGTAGATAAACTTGCCTTTAAAATCGACGCCTTCTGGAAGGCCTTCACCATTTTGCAGCATAGTCTGAATACGCTTGTGCGCAGCATCACGGCCGGTCAGAATTTTTCCTGATAGTAGAACGGTTTCACCCGTTTTCCACTGCTCTACGTCTTGCTGAGTTACTTCGTCCAAGTTCACACGGCGTGTGTTTGCCCCCGCTTCCCAAGTGATATCCGGCCACTCTTCAAGTTTAGGTGGAGTGAGATCCGCAGGGCCTGAGCCATCGAGAGTAAAGTGTACGTGGCGTGTCGCCGCGCAGTTTGGAATCAAGCACACTGGCTTAGAAGCGGCGTGCGTTGGTGCTGTTTTGATCTTCACATCGACCACAGTTGTTAAACCGCCAAGGCCTTGTGCACCGATACCCAGTTTGTTGACACGATTGAAAATATCAAGACGTAACTCTTCTTCAGCATTTTCTGGACCACGTTCGATCAACTCTTGAATATCAATATGCTCCATCAGAGATTCTTTCGCCAATACCGCTGCTTTCTCGGCCGTCCCGCCAATACCTATACCCAACATTCCCGGTGGACACCAGCCTGCCCCCATGGTTGGCAGTGTTTTCTCAACCCATTCTGCAACGTCATCAGATGGGTTAAGCATCACCATCTTGGTTTTGTTCTCAGAGCCACCACCTTTTGCCGCAATCTGAATTTCAACTGTATTACCCGGAACCATATTGATATGAACAACCGCTGGCGTATTGTCCTTGGTATTGATTCGTTTACCTGCTGGGTCAAGCAGAACAGACGCACGTAGCGGGTTGTCTGGATTAGTGTATGCCTGACGGACGCCTTCATCGACCATCTGTTGCACCGTCATATCAGTAGAGTCCCACTGAACTGCCATACCGATATTCACAAAACAAGTGACGATTCCGGTGTCTTGACAGATAGGTCGATGACCTTCTGCCGACATTCGAGAGTTAATAAGAATCTGAGCAATAGCGTCTTTGGCCGCTTGGCTCTCTTCTTTGTGGTAGGCTTCTTCAAGGGCTTGAACAAAGTCTAGAGGGTGATAGTAAGAAATATACTGAAGTGCATCAGCGACACTGCTGATCACATCTTGCTTGCGAATTACCGTCATTGCATGCCTCGTTATAGTTATGCTTCCTTTAACACCGCCGTATAAACGCCAGTTTTATATTCTTGCTTGTCACCACAAGTTTAGAAGACTGACACTATCTTTTTATTATAAAACGTCACTGTAGCGGCGATAGTTGGCAATATGATACTCTTGGTTCTCCTCTCTTGCTATGCAGTGAACGATCTCTTTGTCACAAATTAAACAAATGAATAACAACACACCAAATTGCTTAGAAATCAAACCCATTAATTACCATGCTGAACTTTCAAAACAGCTTTTCAGCCATATTGAGGACAAGCCATGGGCGATGTTGTTACGTTCTGCATCCGAAAACCACATTGACAGCCGATTCGACATTTTGGTCGCTGATCCGCTGGTGACACTTACCACCTGTAGTGACATCACAAAGATAGTGAATCCTGAAGGACAATTTGAGTCTGACCAAGACCCTTTCATGCTTTTAGAGCAACAGCAGAGTCAATGGCTACCAAACCAAGAATACAAAGGTGAACTACCTTTCATTGGCGGTGCACTAGGGTACTTTGCCTACGATTTAGGCCGCAGAGTTGAAAAGCTACCACAAATGGCGGAGCACGACCTCTCGACCCCCGATATGGCCGTCGGCGTTTATGAATGGGCTGTAGTGATAGATCATAAAGATAAACAAGCATTCGTCGTTGGCGAAAATATCGAGCGCCATTACGATTGGCTTCTATCTCAATCATCTAAACAGTCGCCGCCATTTGCCCTCATCAGTCCTTGGCAGTCAAACATGACAAAACAAGGTTATCAAGAGCGCTTTGAACAAGTCCAAGAGTATTTACGCTCAGGAGACTGCTATCAAATTAACCTCGCCCAGCGTTTTAAGGCTGAGTATTCAGGGAGCGAGTGGCAAGCATATCAAAAACTGGAAGCGTATAACAAAGGACCATTTTCGGCTTTCGTTCGCACTGAACACAGTGCAATTCTTAGCGTCTCACCAGAGCGTTTTTTGCAAGTCCATGATCGCCTCATCGAAACAAAACCAATCAAAGGCACTCGGCCAAGGCATCAAGATGCTGAGTTGGATGCCGCTTCAGCGCAAGAACTCGCACTAGCAGAGAAAGATCAAGCAGAAAACCTTATGATTGTCGACTTGTTGAGAAACGATGTAGGACGTGTGGCGAAACCGGGGTCTGTTCATGTACCAAAACTGTTTGATATTGAAAGCTTTCCCGCAGTGCATCATCTTGTCAGTACAATACGAGCAGAATTAGATACTCAGTATTCACCTGCGGACTTGCTTCGTGCCAGCTTTCCCGGTGGTTCAATCACTGGGGCCCCTAAAGTTCGGGCCATGGAAATTATTGAAGAGTTGGAACCTCATCGGCGCAGTGCCTACTGTGGGAGCATTGGCTACATCAGCCGACATGGAGCCATGGATACTAGTATTACCATTCGTACGCTCATTGCAGAAAACCATCAAATATACGTTTGGGCTGGCGGCGGCTTAGTCGCGGATAGTGGTTGCGATGCGGAGTATCAGGAAACGTTAGACAAACTTTGCCGTATTCTTCCGATATTGGAGAGTTAAGCCCATTTTTCCAACATAAGCTTGAGATCTTTGGCGGTATACGGTTTGGTGAGAATATCATCCATACCACATTGGATGCATTTCTCGCGCTCTTCCAACGTTGTCCCAGCCGTTAAAGCAATAATTGGCAATTTAAATTCTTGCTCGCGCAAGTAGCTGGTCGCTTCAAAGCCGTCCATTTCTGGCATACGACAATCCATAAAGATAAGGTCATAACGGCTTCCTAATGCCGCTTGAATCGCTTCCACACCATTGTTGGCAATGTCAGGCGTGATCGACCATTTCTTCAACATTTGATTGATGATGACTTGATTCATTCTGATATCATCCACTACCAAAATAGATAGGCTTTCAAGTGGCTTAGCGTTGGTATGACTTTCGGCTTTGTTGGGTATTGACTCTTGCTCTGCAACTTTGAGGGGAATAGACACCTTAAACTCGGTACCCACCCCTTTTTGACTAGTAAAGCTAATCTCACCTTCCATTAAATCAATCAAGTTTTTGCAAATAGCTAACCCTAAACCTGTCCCTTCGAAGTGGCGTTTTGCGGTTCTGTCGGCTTGAACAAATGGATCAAAAAGAATCGGCTGCGCAGCCTCAGGGATACCTATTCCGGTATCTTTGACCGATACTTTTAAGCTATTTTCAGACCACAGAACTTCGACAGTTACAGAACCTACTGAGGTAAATTTGATGGCATTACCAATAAGGTTAATCAGAATTTGGCAAATACGGTCAAAGTCACCAATAAGTAGAGCAGGCACTTCTGAGGAGGAGTGAATGGAAAATTGCACCCCTTTTTCTTTCGCCTTATTAACGAACACTCCCTGAAGCATTTCATTGAGATCGACCCAAGCAAACGTCGACGGAATAAGATCCATCATACCCGCGCTCATTTTGCTGAAATCAAGAATGTCGTTAATGATGTGCCTTAAAAAATCACCGGTATGCGAAAGGTTAGTCAACAAAGTGCGTTGCTCGTCATCCAGAGAAGTGTCGGACAGTAATTCAGCACTACCCAGTAATCCATTGAGCGGTGTTCTCAACTCATGATTGATCATCGCAACAAATTCTTTCGTTGATCTCTCTGATTCCTCAGCCCTCGCTCTGGCTTCTTGGTTACTAGTTAACATGATTTGTCGGCTGATGGCACTGCAAAGTAAGTCCGCAACCAGGCGCATCTGACTCACAATGAACTCAGCGTCTATATCGTGGTCTTTTGTCAGAACAGACAGTTCCCCGACCACTTGATGATCGACTTCTAAGGGCAGTGACACTCTTTCGTCTTCCCAATAGGCATAGGGTTTGATCGCATCGATATGCTCTCGTTGCACACAACCAAAATGACTGTCGTGCACCGTTGATACGACATCTGGAACAATATACAAACCAGATTTGGTCAGCGCAGAGGAAGAGTCTAAGCGCTCGAGAAGACTCGAAAGCAAACCATCATCCAGTGTCCGGCTTAAAAAAGCACGACCAAAGTGAATTAATGTCTCGTTGATTTGCTCTTCAAAAGCCAGCTTGTGTAAGTCTTTATGCGTCTGCCTTTTTAACTGAGTAAGCACCAGTTTCAGGTGTTCATTGGCTTCATAAAGTTCAAGACTTTTCTGTTCCAATAACAGCTCTGCTTGCTTGCGCGCAGCAATCTCTCTGGCAAGTTTCCGCTCTAACGCAGACTGACTACTCATCTACATTTACCCTACGACCGTCACCTTGAACCTAACATCATTGCCACTTTTATTGTTGTTTTCCATGGCTATATGCAATGATTCATCAAAATGCTGGGCACATCCCTCAATTAAACCTAAGCAAACATGGGACATACATCGGGCGCTTTTGTAATCAAATACCATCTCAGTTTCCGTTTCCGAAATGAATTCAAAGCGTGGCGGGTTGGCGTCCTGATAAAGCTTTTTGACCTCAATATGAATATAATCTTCCACTAATCGGATAAATTGCAGTGAGTTTTTGCACCCCTGAAGACTACTTCGCTCGGGTAAAGATTGGTAAAGATTTTCAAAAACAGACTGACCAAATACGCGCTGTAATTCCTCCGCAGAAATACCAGTTTGCTTACTCAATTGAACAATCAATGCGACCAAAGCTTTATGGTCGTAACTGCCTACAGCCGTGTAAATTCCATCATCACCAACATCTGAAAGCAGTTGGTCAAGTGCATCAAGACCAAACTTCTCTTCGACTAAGTCCATAAATTCTGTGAAGATAATTCCTTTCATATATTGAGCTATCCTTGGTATATGATGGTCTTTCAAGCATGAATCATAAAGTTCAGTTTTTCAAATACACATACGGAGCTAACGTGTTGTCAGAACTCAATAAAAACCAATTAATTCAGAAGTTCCAGCTACAACAAACTGTCGACTACCACCATGAAGCGTTAAAGCGAGTTGCGCATATTAACCATGCCTCTTTACGTAAAGCCTCGGTACTTATAGGGTTTGTTGAAAGAGACGACGGCCTGAACATTATTTTCACTAAGCGAGCCAAACACTTAAAGCACCACCCTGGGCAAGTCAGCTTTCCAGGTGGAAAATATGAACACTGGGACAATTCACTAGCTGACACAGCATTGAGAGAGACTTATGAGGAAGTCGGCATTGCACAGCATGAAATCTCCATTTTTGGCCAAATGCCAGAGCTCATCACCATTAGTAAGTTTACAGTGACACCATTTCTTGCTTTTGTGTCCCCCAATTACCAAGCAACTATAGACACCAACGAGGTCGATGAAGTGTTCGAAGTCCCAGCGGAAATTGTCCTTGATAAACGACACTTGCACAGTGAGCGTTTCCAATTCCGGAATCATTCACATCGTGTATTTGGCTTATCCTATGAAAAGCACTTTATTTGGGGTATGACTGCGCAAATTATCCACGCGATGCAGAAGCATATCATGCACCAATATTAATAAATCTTAATATCAACCGACATTCACTCACATTAGTTAAACTATTCATCAATAAAGAAAACGTTTTCTTGCGACATACATAAAACATTATCGCAACAATATTAGTTTTTCTAATCTTAACAATTAGCATAAATCACCAGTAGCACATCATTTTCGTGAGCAAAAACCTGTTTTTGACATATCATATTATCACTCGTATCAATTCATGATTTAGATCTATTTTTCGTGCAAGATTTTTATGCAAAATTGCACCCGACTTATTTCCTGTTCCCAAAAATGAGTATCACAAAATGAATGTTACAAATTCGGCGGTTTCAGCCGCACAATCGTCTAGTAAGTTTACTTACAAGGACTTCACTTGGTGTCTATCACTTTTCGGTACTGCTGTAGGTGCTGGTGTACTATTCCTTCCAATCAAAGCAGGTGCTGGCGGCTTTTGGCCATTAGTTATCCTTGCTTTAATCGCCGCTCCAATGACTTGGTTCGCTCACAAATCTCTGGCTCGTTTCGTTCTTTCCGCGAAAAACCCTGAAGCAGATATCACTGATACAGTAGAAGAACACTTCGGTAAAGCTGGCGCAAACCTTATCACTTTTGCTTATTTCTTTGCTATTTACCCTATTGTTCTTATCTATGGTGTAGGTATTACAAACACAGTCGATTCTTTTCTCGTCAACCAAATGGGCATGGAATCCATTCCTCGCTGGTTGCTGTCTGGTGCACTGATTGCAGCCATGACTGCAGGCGTTGTATTCGGTAAAGAGCTGATGTTGAAAGCGACATCTGCGATGGTATACCCACTGGTATTCATCCTTCTTGCTCTGTCTTTCTACCTGATTCCTGACTGGAACAGCTCGATGGTTGAAGTCGCACCGGACTGGTCTGCAATGCCTTCTATCGTTTGGCTAGCCATCCCAATCATTGTTTTCTCTTTTAACCACAGCCCAATCATCTCTCAGTTCTCTAAAGAGCAACGTCGTGTATATGGTGAAAATGCTGTTCAAAAAACAGATGCTATCACCGGCGGCGCAGCTATGATGCTGATGGGCTTTGTGATGTTCTTCGTATTCTCTGTTGTACTGTCTCTATCTCCAGAGCAGCTAGCAATGGCGCAAGAGCAGAACATCTCTGTACTGTCTTACCTAGCAAACGTTCATGAGTCACCACTGATCTCTTACATGGGCCCACTTGTCGCATTCGCGGCAATTACATCTAGCTACTTTGGTCACTTCCTAGGAGCGCATGAAGGTCTTGTTGGCCTAGTTAAATCTCGCTCTGAAGCACCGAAGAGTAAGATTGAAAAAGCTTCTCTACTATTCATCGTTATCACCACTTGGATTGTGGCTATTGTTAACCCAAGTATCCTTGGCATGATCGAAACCATGGGCGCGCCAATGATTGCGGCCATCTTATTCTTAATGCCTGTATTCGCAATGCAGAAAGTCCCAGCAATGGCGAAGTACAAAACTTCTGCACCTGTACAGATTTTCACAACTATCTGTGGTCTTGCGGCAATTAGTTCTGTAATCTACGGAGCACTTTAATCACACTAGTGAATTAAGTGGTTAAACAAAAAATATAACGATAATAATAAGCCTCCCGCTCCCCCTTGGGAGGCTTTATTTTGAGGAAATCGATATGATTAGTGTTTTTGACATCTATAAAATCGGTGTTGGTCCTTCAAGTTCGCACACTGTAGGCCCAATGAAGGCGGGCAAAGAGTTTATTGATGATTTACGTTCAATGGGAAAATTGCGCGACATCACTAAAATCACCGTTGACGTTTATGGATCGCTATCACTGACAGGGAAAGGTCACCACACAGATATCGCTATTATTATGGGTCTTGCAGGCAACACCCCTGAGAAAGTCGATATTGATTCTATTCCGGGCTTTATCGCTCGTGTAGAAGAAACGGAGCGCCTACCTGTTGGCATGCACTGTCACACAGTATCGTTCCCGAAAGATGGTGGTATGAACTTCCATACTACTAACCTTGAGTTGCACGAAAATGGTATGCAGATCCACGCTTGGATCGACAACGAGAAAGTGTACTCAAAAACCTATTACTCAATCGGTGGTGGTTTCATCGTTGACGAAGAAAACTTCGGCAAAGAAGAAGAAAACCCGATTAAAGCACCTTACGAATTCACAACCGCTGAAGAGTTGGTAAACCAGTGTAAAGAAAGCGGCCTCTCCATCAGTACACTAGTGATGAAGAACCAGGCCGCACTGCACTCTGAAGAAGAGTCTCGCACTTACTTTGCTAACATCTGGAAAACCATGCGTGAGTGTATGGATCGCGGTATGAACACAGAAGGCATTCTGCCTGGTCCACTGCGCGTGCCTCGTCGTGCTGCGGCTCTTCGTCAGCAGTTGATGACTTCTGAGAAAACGACGAACGACCCAATGGCTGTTGTAGACTGGGTCAACATGTTTGCTTTCGCCGTCAATGAAGAAAACGCAGCAGGTGGCCGTGTGGTTACGGCTCCAACGAACGGTGCGTGTGGCATTATCCCAGCGGTATTGGCTTACTATGACAAGTTTATCCAAACCGTCACTGAGAAAGATTACATCCGCTACTTCGCCGCTTCTGGCGCGATTGGTGGCCTTTACAAGCGTAACGCGTCAATTTCAGGTGCGGAAGTTGGCTGTCAGGGTGAAGTTGGCGTTGCTTGTTCTATGGCTGCAGCAGGTCTTGCTGAGCTTATGGGTGGTAGCCCTGAGCAAGTCTGTATGGCTGCTGAAATCGCAATGGAGCACAACCTAGGCCTCACATGTGACCCTGTCGCAGGTCAGGTGCAGGTTCCATGTATCGAGCGTAACGGTATTGCTGCCGTGAAGTCGATCAACTCCTCTCGTATGGCTCTGCGTCGTTCATCGGCTCCGACTGTGTCTCTGGATAAGGTTATCGAAACCATGCTAGAAACCGGTAAAGACATGAACGCAAAATACCGCGAAACGTCTCAGGGTGGTTTAGCCGTTAAAGTTATTTGCTAATTTGCCTCTTTATCCAATTTCAAAGCCCGGTATTTCACCGGGCTTTTTCATTAAATAACCTGTGAGACCAGCAAGAAACTACCAAACAACAAAGAGAACATCAGCATTATAGCGCCTCCCTCAGCGGTGTATCGCGTCGTTGCGGTATTTGCCAATCTGACTTTATACACCATCGCCAGTGGCACAAATACAGCCAGAAACACCAAAATGATACCGGCATAACTCAGTACCGCCAAAAACTTATCAGCGGCCAATAGTGCACCGACAAGAGGCAAGATAAACGTCATCACATATGTCACTACGCGATTTTGTCCGAACATATCGCGGTTTTGGTTAAACAGAGACATCGCCACACCAAAAAATGACGTCAAAAGTGCAAGCCCAGTGAATACAGATAATATCGTACCGATCCAAGGTGAATGATATTCAAACGCAATAATAAGTTCTGAGACATTAGAGAACTCGCCTAATTGCTCTGGTTGTAAGTTACCCACAACCGCAAACAGCCAGCACAAGTAACAGATCAAAGGAATCACAGAACCAATAATCACCATGTTTCGCAATTGCTGATCTGTCGCTTCATGGTTGTAGGAAACAAGAGAAGGAATAACAACCATAAAGCCAAAGCTGGTAAACAGAACCGCACTAGTCTTGATCAACGCAACTTGATCATGATTCATCACCTGCATCAGATTTGTTAGGCGAAAATCCGGTAGCAGGAGTATTAAACTTAAACCCAAGCTGGCAATCATAATGAAAAACAGTGTGCGGTTGAGCTTGTCAATGACACCTGTACCGCAAGCGATAACCGCGCCAGCAATAAGCGTGAAGAGGATCTGAGTTTGGCTTGCAGAAAGCTCAATGCCAATCGCACGAGTCAGCTGACCGACAAGATCAGCAGCGCCAAGAATATAAGCCATTAATAGACAAATTAGCAGAGCGTATAGAAGCAAGTTTGTCACTAATTGCCCTACTTTTCCTAACGTTTGGCGAGCCACTGAGTTAAGACCAAGGCCACCGCCTGCCTTTAACGTCGCTTCAAGCAACAACAAAGCCGCATATGTGGTGCCGAAGCAAATAAAAACCATTAGTAAGGCTCCATACCACAAACCAAATTGTGCCAGAACCATAGGAATTGCGAGCATACCAGCACCGAGCGCGGTACCAGAAATAATCAGGGAACTACCAAGAAGTTTAGTATTCATATTTTCGTATCTATTTTGAAAGTGAAAAGATTGAGATGTGCGCGTGCCTAGCGCGAGGGCTAACAATCAAAAACAATACGAATAGCGAGCTTTAAAGAAGAAAACGCGTTGAAAAGAATGACGTAGAGAGGAAACATTGTTGAACGCTTGAGAGGCAAGAGAAAAGGTAACAGCAGTGTGTGGCGAACCTTCCGTAGGTTCGATGATCGGTGTGGTAATTTTGAAGATCATTTAGGTGTCCGATATTATGAGACAATCCCTTGAAACAAAAGCAGCAATCCTTCCGCTGCCTGCCCTTCAACATGAAGGGACTCGTCATCTTAATCATTGACAGCGGGATTGCAATGTCTTCAATAAAGAAATTTCGCTATTCACCTACTAGTACATTCATAGGCGAGTATTCATAGCGGAACTCATGACGATCAAAAAAGCGAAGCTTTGAGCTTCGCTTTTCACAATTTATATCGTCGCTTAATTGCCGGTGTAAATACAACCCGCAGTACAGGTTTCTTTGATTTCGACTTTGCTTAATAGTGGCAAAGTTGGTTTAAGTTTCTGCCAAATCCATTTCGCCAGCACTTCACTGGTCGGGTTTTCTAAACCTTCAATGTCATTGAGGTAATAGTGGTCAAGTTGATCATAGATAGGTTTAAACGCAGCTTTAATTTCTGCAAAGTCAACAACCCACCCAGTATGTGGATCGACTTCACCTTCTACGTAAAGACGAACTAAGAAAGAGTGGCCATGCAATCTACCGCACTTATGGCCTTCCGGCACGTTAGGAAGGTGGTGCG
Source organism: Vibrio sp. Isolate24 (assembly GCF_022398215.1). Taxonomy (NCBI): domain Bacteria; kingdom Pseudomonadati; phylum Pseudomonadota; class Gammaproteobacteria; order Vibrionales; family Vibrionaceae; genus Vibrio; species Vibrio sp. Isolate24. Next base: position 850,971 of record NZ_JAKEUU010000003.1, on the reverse strand, counting down.
CCGCTTCAAACATAAACTCTTTGTATAATTCAGTTTTCATTTTGGATCTCGGGCATTACAAAAGACACGCAATACTAAGGAAATAGTATAGTAGTGACAAGGTTCCCCCCGCGATTAATAGAATTATTTATAAGAGCCTAGTTCTTCGACCTTTGTAGCACGTCGAAAAAATGTCGCCGCGTCAAAGATTTGGTTACATCAGTTCCACATCACATTTACATAAACCACACATTGTGTATGGTCACAATAAATCTCTCTATCGATTGAGTGAATATGCATATAAGTCATTATATTTGACGTCTATTCCAATTCTCACAATTAAGCATTTGAAATGAGTTCAACCATTACTACCAAATTGCTGGCAACCCTCGTCACGGTTTTCTCTCTGGTACTAGCCTCCTCCACCGCGTATCAGTACTGGCAACAGAAAGAGCTAATGAATTCCGTACTTAGCGAGCAGTTACATGATAAAGCCAGTAACTACTTTGACAGCCTCAATATGATGATGCTAACAGGCACTATGGCGCAAAAAGAAACTCTACGACAAAAAGCTCTTGCTCAAGACGGCATTGAGCAAGTCAAAGTACTCCGTGCTGAGGCTGTCAGTAAACTTTATGGCCCAGGCCAGCCAAGTCAGGCACCTGAAGACGAGATTGACCAAAGAGCTCTAAAGGGTGAACTGGTCATTGAACCGATTTCTGCCGAGTGGGGTAAAGGTTTAGTTGTCGCCTTACCGATGAAGGCAAGCGAAAACTATCGCGGAACAAACTGTGTCTCTTGTCACATGGCACCAGAAGGAGAAGTGCTCGGCGCGATTCGATTAGAATACAACTTATCTCACGTCAATAGCATGATCAGTCAGCGAACCATTATCGCCGTGACCATTATGGCAACCTTCGGCTTTATCGGCTTTTTGTTGACCCTGTTCTTGATCCGTAAATTCATTGTTCGCCCGATTCAAAAGACATCGCGCTACATGCAGAGCGTGAGTGAAAGTAAAGATTTATCCAAACGAATTAAACACGAGAACAAAGATGAGATTGGCCAGCTCGCTGTAGCAATCAACTCGTTTATGGACACGGTAAGCCATAGCTTGGAAAAAGTTCAGGAAACCTCACACCACCTAAACAGTTCAGCGGCAGGGCTTACCGACGTCGCTCAAGTGACCGATCAAGCCGCACATAATCAGCAAAACGAGACATCAGACGTTCAAGCCAACATCGAACAAATGCAATCTCAGCAAGTTCAGGTAGAACAGGCTACCGATGATGCTTCCGACTTGATCAAACATACCACCAGCATTGCTGAGCAAAGCGCTGGACAAGCGCACAGCGCCAGTACTGAAATCAAGAGTCTGGTAACCGATATAGAGCAAGTAAAAGTCAATATTGTCGAGCTCAACGATCAGACCGCTGAAGTATCCACCATTTTAGAAGTGATAAAGGGTATTGCAGAGCAAACCAATCTACTGGCACTCAATGCCGCTATTGAAGCAGCTCGCGCAGGCGAACAGGGCCGTGGCTTCGCCGTGGTCGCGGATGAGGTGCGCCAACTTGCCAGCCGAACATCCGACGCGACTGGAAGCATCGAAAACATTATCTCGCAATTCCAGAAAGACAGCCAAACTTCTCTGGCTTCCGTTGATACTGTATGCGAGACCGCTCATGAGCGCTCCAATGAGATTGAAGTGCTGTCTGTAGCAATGTCTGAAGTGGTAAGCGAAATGCAACAGGCACTCGCTCATGCGCAGAGTATTCAGCATCAAACCAGCAATACCACTCAGATTAGCCAACAAGTTCAACGTAAGGTCGAAATTATTACACAACACGCAGATAACACATCACAATCCGCTGCGAAAACACGTGATATCAGCATGAACCTAGAACAACTTTCTGAGCATTTGGAGTCTTTGATCAACCAGTTTACGCTTTCGCGGAAGAATTAAGTCGATTTGGACAATTTTTGCGCCACTATTCGCGAATAAAGGTTGAAGCATAATAATTGAAAGGTAATATGTTCCATTGAATAGATGAATTCAGTCCAACCCAATGTTTGCTCACTTTTTATTCGGTGAGTCTACAAAAAAACATTGGGTTGATTTTTTACTCAATGGAGAATATTTACAACATGACTTACGCGCCTGTATCAGACGTATTGAACGGTAAGCTAGCAGTTGACAGTGAAGTCACTGTCCGCGGCTGGATCCGTTCGCGTCGTGATTCCAAAGCTGGAATCTCTTTCCTTGCCATCTACGACGGCTCTTGTTTCGACCCGATTCAGGCCGTGGTCCCTAATAATCTAAATAATTACAACGATGAAGTCCTAAAGTTAACAACAGGCTGCTCTGTTGAAGTGACAGGTACTATCGTTGAATCTCCTGCGAAAGGTCAGGATTTTGAGCTTGCAGCCACTGACGTAAAAGTCGTTGGCTGGGTTGAAGATGCTGAGACTTACCCAATGGCGAAAACTCGCCACTCAATTGAATACCTACGTGAAGTGGCACACCTTCGTCCACGTACGAACGTTATTGGTGCAGTCGCACGTGTACGCAACTGCTTATCTCAAGCAATTCACCGTTTCTACCACGAGCAAGGTTACTTCTGGGTATCTGCGCCACTTATTACCGCTTCTGATGCAGAAGGTGCGGGTGAAATGTTCCGCGTATCGACGCTAGACATGGAAAACCTACCGCGCACAGAAGAAGGCAAAGTGGACTACAACGAAGACTTCTTCGGTAAAGAGACGTTCTTAACGGTATCTGGCCAGCTTAACGGCGAAGCTTACGCTTGTGCGCTAAGCAAAGTGTACACATTCGGCCCTACGTTCCGTGCAGAAAACTCAAACACCAGCCGCCACCTAGCGGAATTCTGGATGGTTGAACCTGAAGTTGCTTTCGCTGATCTTGAAGATATCGCGAAACTGTCTGAAGACATGCTGAAGTACGTATTTAAAGCAGTACTAGAAGAGCGTCGTGATGACCTTGAGTTCTTTGCACAACGCATCGACAAAGAAGCGATTACTCGCCTAGAGAAATTTGTTGAGTCTGATTTCGCTCAGGTTGATTACACTGATGCAATCCAGATTCTTCTAGACTCTGGCCGTGACTTCGAATTCCCAGTTGAATGGGGTATCGATATGTCTTCAGAGCACGAGCGTTATCTAGCGGAAGAACACTTCAAAGCACCGGTAATAGTTAAGAACTACCCGAAAGACATCAAAGCCTTCTACATGCGCCTAAACGAAGATGGCAAAACAGTAGCAGCAATGGATGTACTTGCACCGGGCATTGGTGAAATCATCGGCGGTTCTCAGCGTGAAGAGCGTCTGGACGTTCTAGACGCCCGCATGCGCGATATCGGTATCGACCCAGAGCACATGGATTGGTACCGTGACCTTCGTCGCTACGGCACGGTTCCTCACTCAGGTTTCGGCCTAGGCTTTGAGCGTCTGGTTTCTTACGTAACAGGTATGGGTAACGTACGTGATGTTATTCCATTCCCACGTACACCACGCTCAGCCAACTTCTAAATAAGAAGTGAATGAAATATCAAAAAAGCCTCCAAGGAGGCTTTTTAAATGAATAAACCTCCAATATGGAGGTTTATTTTTTTCACCTAAGACTGTTCTGCTTTCGAGGCATATTTAATACCAAACAGGCAAAGTCCAAACATCACAAACGGAATGGCGGCTGCAGTGTATTCCGTCCACACCAAATCAGCAAAAGACTTAGCAAGAATCAGGTGACCAAAAATCAATAAAAATGCGCTGAATATCGCGATGGCAATCAGTCGAAATTCATGCTTATAGCGTTGTTTTTCCATACTTTCCTCGCTAACTGTTTATATTTCTGGTGTATTTCATCACAGACCTCGTCAGTCAGCGCAGTACAGTTGAAGCGAAAAATAGCCAAACAGTAGCTAATCAGTGATCACCTTAGCAATTCCAATAATGGTCTGTTCCAACTCACTTGTCATCGGATAGGACGCGTTCAAACGCACACAGTTCTGAAACTTTTCCCTTGAGCTGAATAGTCCGCCATAAGCAATGGTAATTCCTTGCTTTTGCAACCTTTGGTACAACTGGTAAGTATCGACGTCCTCATTCAATTCTAGCCAAACAAAGTAACCGCCACTGGGCCGGCTGACCTTCGTTCCTTTGGGAAAATAACGCTCCACCACATTAATAAAAGCATGCTGTCTTGCTGCCAATTCCTTACGCAGTTTTCTTAGGTGATTATCTAAGCTTTCATACTGGAGATAATGCGCGATCCCCTCCTGAACAGGTACACTACCGGATAACGTTGAAACCAGCTGTAGCTTTTGTAAACGCTCGTTGTACTGACCATTAACTACCCACCCGACCCGATAACCAGGGCATAAGGATTTCGATAAAGAGCCACAGAGCAGCACCCTATCTTCTTGGTCCCAGTATTTGAGCGGCATCGGTTTGTGAACACCAAAATAGAGTTCGGAATAGACGTCATCTTCGACGATGGCGAGCTGATGTTGGTTCGCCAATTCAATGACCTTTTGCCTGTTAGCGGACGATATGCTCGCTCCGGTCGGATTGTGGAAGTTTGGCATCAACCAGCACGCCGTCACCTTATGTTTTTTAAGCGCTCGCTCAAACTTCTCCAAACATAACCCAGTTTCAGGATGAACAGGGACTTCAATAGCTTTCAGGTTTAATCGCTCAATTGCCTGAATGGCGCCATAGAACGCTGGGGCTTCAACGATGACAGTATCACCTGGCTGTGTTACCACCTGTAGCCCTAGATTCAGCGCTTCCATTGCGCCTGAAGTAATGACGATATCTGTATGAGAAACTGTTATTCCTTGCTTGAGGTAACGCTGCGCGATTTGACGACGCAGTGCCTCATTACCAGGCGGCATGTTATCAAACACACTGTTGAGCGGCATTTTGCGCCCCGCACTCGCCAGGTGACGATTCAGTGATTGAAGAGGAAATAATTGAGGGTCAGGAAAAGCCGAACCGAGAGCAATATCAGCTTTACTATTACTTTGTAAGAACTCATACAGCTTATCGTTAAATTCAGGTGCAACGACTTTGCTTTCTGGCTCAGGAGTTGGAACCCGTTCCATGATCGAGGTAACGAAATAACCTGACTGTGGTTTGGCGAGTAACCATCCTTGAGATTCAAGAAGTTGATACGCCTGAAGGACAGTTGAAGCGCTGACTGAGCAGTTACGACTGGTCATCCTGACTGAAGGCACTTTCTCTCCGGCTCGCCAGACACCATTCTCAATTTGTAACTTAAGCTGTTCAGCTAACTGTTGATAGCGATTCATACTTCCCTCACCTTTTCATTCAGGTGACAAAAGATAACACACATTTGATTCACACTGGCTTAAGCTAATTAAAACAAATTCGTTAATTTTTAACGCATTCCGTTTATTGATGGTAATCACATTAAATATTTACTTCTCTGTTACATTTAATCACGTATTAGTGATCAAACTAACCTTAACGTAAGGATTGATGATAATGAAGAAATACGATGAGTCGCATATCGAATATAAAGGTGAAAGCAATGGCGTTCATAGCTGGATAGCTCCACATGGTCAGCCGTACTATTGGCACCCAGATTGGCTACACATTGCCGAAGACGCAACAGGCTCACACCCCAAAAAAGATATTGATATTGAGCAAGGTGAAAAACCGACCCAAAAACACGCACTAAAAGCGATTATTTCGCATGTAAATGACTGGGCAGCGAAAAAGCTTAAATAATCGAAGCTAATAGCAAGTGCACTAAACAACAGCAGAGCCACATATCCGGACGCGGTTATGTGGCTTTCTTCTGAGTAGCGAGATGGCATTGGATATCCCTAAATTGGTATTACCACTACTACTAAAGTTGCAAAAATCTATCTAAACTCGAAATGAAACGATACTATCGCGGGTCATTTATACAGGATAGATATGAAACTTAATCCAAACAGATTAATTTCAACGCAAAAATAAGGGCTAGAAGATGGTTAACTCAAACTACAACGCGCCTCTCACACTAAAGCTGTATGCTATTGCAGCGATGGTTTTCGGCACTTATGGAGGTCGAGTCTGTCCTTTTCTTGAAACACTGACAACAAAAGAGATTTTGTTTCATGTTGGAGTCACCTTTGGCTCACTATTCTTAATCCGACATTTTTTGCTCAACAACCACTCTCTCCTTGCCGAACAACGTCAAGCAAGGCTTGATGCCACTCTATTCTTCATGGGTAGTGTTCCTCTGGCCTTGTTCTATAACACTCAATACGACTTCGCTCTCGATAGCAACCTTAAAGTCTTGTTCGGTATGACTCTCTTCGGGTTCTTTACGGGTTTACTTCTCCAACTCATTTCTAAGATCAAACAGTTCGAGCACTTGAGTCAGGAAGAACAATATCAGTTCGAACTTAGTGGTGAACGTCAATCAATGGTCAAGCAAATGATCATGATGATCTGTATGTTACTCGTGACTCTTACCACTATGTTAACGATGGTTGCGGTGAAAGATATATTCTGGTTACAACACAACCCAGAACGTGTCCTAGATGGCAGTGGCACTATCAGTATCATTAAAGAGTTTATTTACCTGTCATTGGTTCTTGGCGCGTACGTCGTCACAATTCTTGTGCTTTGGACCAAATTAATGCGCAAAGTTTTGCTCACTCAAGAATGTTCATTGCTGGAAGTTACGCAAGGCAATATTGCCAAGCGCTTGCCTATTTTTGAGCATAATGAATTAGGTTCGATGGCCTCACTCACCAATAAAATGCTCGATAGCCTGCAGGCGAGTCAGGATGAAGTAAAGACGACGCGTGATGTCGCAATTGTATCCCTCTCCGCTCTTGCCGAATCACGGGATAATGAGACAGGCGCCCATATTCTGCGTACGCAAGAATACATCCGTGCGCTGGCCAATTATTTAAGTCAGTTTGATAAGTACAAAGCACTTCTTACTCCAAACTATATAGAATTGTTGTACAAATCGGCACCGTTACACGATGTGGGTAAAGTGGGTATTCCAGACAATATTTTGCTCAAGCCTGGTAAACTCACAGATGAAGAGTTTACCATCATGAAACGTCACCCAGAAATTGGTGCAAAAGCATTGTCGATTGCAGAAAAGCACTTAGGCAGCAACTCTTTCTTACGTCTTGCTAAAGAAATCGCACTTACCCACCATGAAAAGTGGGACGGCGCAGGCTACCCTAAAGGCTTGAAAGGTGATCAAATCCCACTCTCAGGCCGTTTGATGGCACTTGCCGATGTTTATGATGCTCTCATCTCTGAGCGCGTTTACAAGAAAGCCTTCAGCCACGAAAAAGCCAAATCAATAATCCTAGAAGGAAAAGGCAGTCACTTCGATCCTGAGTTAGTTGATGCGTTTCTAACCATAGAGCAAGAATTTGTCGATATTGCAGATAAATACCGTAGTTTAGAAGCAGAAGAGAATGCGATGGCTTTGGAAGAACTTCAAGCCAGTGCGTCCGCTTAAATTTCTTCCAGCGACTTCACATTGATTCACAAAGTTCAACCACTTTTGACCTGCTTTTTATTGGCAAAATGCAGGTTAGGCAGCGAGCGCTAACAAAATGTGCTTATTTTATAATTTTCTTACTGGTTGATGTTGTCTCAGCGCGCGCAGATAAGGTATAAATAACCGAAATACTTATATCCTCCCTTCGATTAACATGGATGACAATTATGTTTGAAAAAGTAGTAGCTGCACCTGCCGATCCTATCCTTGGACTGACGGAAGAGTTTAAAAAAGACTCTCGCGCAGACAAAATTAACCTCGGCGTTGGTATCTACAAAAATGAACAAGGTGAAACACCTGTTCTAGCGACCGTAAAGAAAGCCGAAGCCGCCCTGATTGAAAGTGAAAAAACCAAATCATACCTGACCATCGAAGGGACTGCAGAGTATGGTCTAGCGGTACAAAAACTGCTATTTGGTGATGACTCGAACATTGTAACTAACAAGCTGGCAAAGACAGCACAGGCGCCGGGCGGTACAGGTGCTCTGCGTGTCGCAGGTGAATTCATCAAGCGTCAGCTTGGCAATGTAAAGATCTGGATCAGCAACCCTACTTGGGCCAACCACAACAGTGTATTCACTGCCGCTGGGATCGAAACTGCGCAATACAGCTACTACAATGCTGAGACAAAAGATAAAGATTTTGCGGCAATGCTCGCTGACCTTGAAAAAGCGTCTGAAGGTGACATCGTCCTTCTTCACGGCTGTTGCCATAACCCAACAGGTATTGATCCTACAGTTGAAGAGTGGGAAACATTAGCGAAACTGGTCGCGGACAAAAAACTTCTGCCTCTATTCGATTTTGCTTATCAAGGTTTTGCTAAAGGCGTTGAAGAAGATGCCGCTGGTTTACGTGTCTTCACTAAGTACAACAAGGAGATCTTAGTCGCGAGTTCGTTCTCAAAAAACTTTGGTCTTTACAATGAGCGTGTTGGTGCGTTTACCTTAGTTGCAGAATCAGAGCAGACGGCAAATACAGCATTCTCTCAGGTGAAAGCCATCATTCGCTCTATCTACTCTAACCCACCAGCACACGGTAGCGCAGTTGTGACGCACATTCTTAACAATGCTGAACTGCGCAATGAGTGGGAAGCGGAAGTAAAAGAAATGCGTGACCGCATTCAAGACATGCGCGAGCTGTTTGTCACTACTCTAAAAGAGCAAGGCGTTGACGCTGACTTTAGCTTCATTGAGCGTCAAAATGGTATGTTCTCCTTCTCTGGCCTTTCCAAAGATCAAGTGGCTCGCCTTAAAGATGAGTTCGGAATCTACATCGTGGGTTCAGGCCGTATCAGCGTAGCCGGTATGACTCGCTCAAATATGCTGCCACTGTGTAAAGCCATTGCAGCGGTTTTGTAAGCCTATTCTCTAATAGAAAGAGCCATCTGGCTCTTTCTATTACTACTGCCCTAAAGTAAATATCGTAGACTCACGCCACCTTCGTTAGTCGTTGTCGAGCCGTTATTGCGATGAGTATAAAAACCTCCAAGCATTAGCTTAGGTGAGATTTGATAATCGCCACGCATATTAAAGATATCTTCATCCAAGATATCACTTCGCCTTACTCCTCCAGTCACTGACAGTTCCCAAAGTTTGCTCAATTCATATTTAAGGGTTATATCGCCACCCCACATGAATTTACTGTCACTCGAGATTTTCTCATCTGTAACGTCATTCGTTTGAGTTGACCATATAAAGCCTGCTTTAGCACCTGCGACCAAGTCCCATTTATCCTCTAGCGAATACCTGAACGCTGCACCGGGCAGTAATGTGTAACGCTCAGTAGTGGTATCTTTCGGATGGATAAACCTCGCTTCATAATCCAGTGTCGCGAGAAACTGATCATCAAGAAGCATATTGCCACCGACGGCCAAAGAGGTCACATTGCTGTTGACCCCTAAATTCTCATCCAACGAGCCTGCACTCAAGTCTGCGTACAGAAAGTCATAATTAAGGTCGTGGGCCGTGTTTTGTCCAAAAGCGGATAAAGATGTAACCAAGAATATAGGAGCAAGCAGATAAGGCAGTTTTACTTCCATGAATACCTCTCTTAATACAGACAAATAAAGCCAGTCTATGGGAAAGAACGCATCCTCTATAACGAGAGATGGGCATCGTTCTGGATTAGAAAGTATAGAACAAGTTAACGCAAGTTATTGAGAGATATATAGGATTCTCTGAAGAGAATAAGGCCCGATACAGGGCCTTAAAGTGTAATGAACAGTTCGTCCTGCTGATCGCTTTCGATAGAGGTATTTGAGCGAGTTTCCAGGCTTTCAATTTGTTCTTGCTCTAGCTCATAGGGCATAACCACCTTGAGCTCTTCAATACCTTCACTGCGAGCAATCTGCATCAGTATGAGAATATTGGCCTCATCGCTACGACTTGCCGAGAGCGATTTCATCGCTTGATCCCACAAGCGGTCTTCGGCTGAGATTGCTTCTTTGATTGAACTTTTCCAGGCAAGGCTGAAAATAGGGGCAAACGTACTCATCGCTTCTAGGAAAGTCCATTTTTTGCTGCACGATGCGCCAAGAAAAGAAGTATAGTCAAAAACAACACTAGTCTTGCCCTGATGTTCCATATCAACCTCCTCTGGTAGGCAACACAGTGTTCTCAATATCCTCTATCCTTAGTCATATAGCAATAGGATATAAAACAATCGTCTTTTATACCCATTTTTTCGAGAAAAAAGCTATATCAAAACCAACCCGATAACAAAAGATGTACAAAATCGAGACATACACAATCTGTTGCGTAATATTTTAGAGACCAAATTTATCCCTACGGTTTGGATGATTATTCCTCTATCGAATATCTACGATTCGGCTCGCTTTCTTGTATTGAACTCGCCAACCGGGCCATCGCGGCAGTTCCCAACGTTTTGGGTCTCCCTTTCTCAATCCAGATTTATACACCACATACACCAGCTTCTTTTTCGGGTGATATTCAACACTTAGTTGTAAATCACCAATGAAAAGCTCAAACGGGTAAGTCGCTGCAAAATCTTCGTATTCCCAATAAGGTATTCCATCAAAAGGAAAGTCGTCAGCGCTGAACATTTCCAGCTCCGAGGCATCTGTCAGTTCTAATGCTTCAAGTTGTTCTATAAACCAAGTATCAAAAGTGAGTGGTTCATGGCATGCCTGAGAAAGCGTCTTATCTAGCGCTTGATAGAGTTTCCAATGTTCGATCTCCTGATGACGCTGTTTCGCAAAACCGGGCAGTAATTCCTCATGTTTTACCGCTTCAAGCAGCGGCTTGATCGCAAACTCTCCCTCAGCTTGCGTTTTCTTTGAAGCCACCTTACGTCCTGCGTAAATCAAATTGAGCTCGACATGAGGGATATCATCAACATTCACTACATCACCTTCCATCCACTCTCCGACTCCAAGTGCTTCAAACAGTGCAAGATTGACTGGCATAGCTACGGTTACGAGGTTTAAAGTCTGCTTAACGCCTCGCCCTGGTAGGCTGTGAGTATCCAACACCAGCGCTGCATCGACATTACTGGGTAGCCGACTCGCTCGTCCTAGTATGACTTCCATATGTCCGTTGCCCAATGCCTCTTTGCGCTTTTCCCGTCTAACGAACAAAAGCTCAGGATGCAAAGCAGCGATGGCCTCTACCAATTCATGGTGCGCATAACGAGATGCCACGCCAAGTTGCGGCAATTCGAACACCACTCGCATCTGTTCAGACAAAGCTTTGGCTTCTTTCAGAACATCCGATTCAACGTTCACTCCCGGTAGACGTTCACCTCGCAAAGTCCGAATCGCGACCTCAGCATCACAACCCAATGGCTCTTCTTTATCGAGTTGCTCTAACGCTTCTGTATTTGACGACAACCGATACAAAGCCGCGGGGGTAGCGAGAACCGACGTAAGATCCACCATGGCTTCCTGCAATTTTCGGGTTGGCATACGCGTAACCAGATCCGCATACAGAGCGTCTATAGGTAAAGGGTATATTCGTTGACCATGAGATGTAGCAAGGCCGGAATCGTCAATCGCCCCCATGTTTTTCAATATGGTCATCGCCTGCTCAAATGACTTGTCAGGCAGTGGTTCCAAGAAATTTAGATCCGCCAATGATTGACCACAACAGGCCGATGCCAGCATTGCTTCAGTCAATGTTTCACGATGAAGCTCTGGCGGTGTCACATCCGCTAAAGCGGCATGCTCACCATATAAACGAATACACACGCCATCCATAACTCGACCTGCGCGGCCACTGCGCTGCCTAGCGCTGGCTTTAGAAATATGCTTCAAGCTCAGCGTGGTCTTACCGTTTCTCTGTTCTGTACGGCGCTCTAAGCCGGAATCAATCACCGCCACGACATTAGGTATCGTCAGTGAGGTTTCCGCCACGTTAGTCGCAAGCACGATTTTCTTTAGGCTTTGTTGGTTTAAGGCAATTTCTCTTTGCTGTTCAGTAACTGAGGCATGCAGTGGAACCACAATCACATCATTTATGTGTGACAGCGCACCTTGACACTGAGCTATCTCTTTTCGTCCGGGCAAAAAAACCAGAATATCTCCATCAACATCGAGTAGAGCCTCCACCTCGGTTTTGACTTTTTGTTCCAAGTTTCGGCCATCGGGCAACTGACGAGAGTCACCCGCTCTATGGGCAACTGCAACTTCAAAATTACGTCCTTTGGCCTGCAATCTTTCAGCACCCACATAGCGGGCAAGTTTATCACCTTCGATTGTCGCTGAAGTAATAACCAAACGGTGCTGGTCGAGTTTGCTTAGCAGAGCAACCAGCAAATCGGTATCCCAACGACGCTCATGAAACTCATCAATAATAATCGTTTGATAGCCACTCAACCGATTTTCTGAATACCAACGCAGTGCAACTCCGGGGGTGACAAAGACGATTTGTGTCTCTTCATCACATCGGTTTTCAAGTTTGATTGAGTAACCAACTGATCGACCAAGTGGCTCCTTTTTTTGTTCCGCAAGAAACTGCGCTAGCGAGGTACAAGCGATACGTCTCGGTTCAATCACCAGCACTCTCCCCTTCTCTGCTGACCAAAGCGGTAATCGGGTTGATTTGCCCGAGCCAGTTTCGGCTTCTACTATCATATGGTGAGTAGAAAGCAGGTTCAGAAAGTCGGGTTTGAGAATATCTATAGGTAGGCTGGACATCGTTAGCATCGAGATCGTGGAAAAGGCGGAAAGTATATAACTAATCTGTGCCAGAATGCATGAATATTCGGTTTACAATATGGTCACTAATCCCTATCATTTTCTGGTTCCCGTTCCTTAAGACCCTACGACAAGGCAAGTGATGAATAACGATAAACGCCCTTTATATATCCCTTTCGCTGGTCCAGCGCTTCTTAGTACGCCTCTTCTCAATAAAGGCAGCGCATTCTCAGCAGAAGAAAGAGCTTCTTTCAATCTCGAAGGTTTGTTACCAGAAACAACTGAAACCATTCAGGAACAAGTGGAACGTGCTTACCAACAGTATCGCAACTTTGAAAGCGATATGGATAAACACATCTACCTACGTAACATTCAGGATACCAACGAAACTTTATTCTACCGCTTAGTGCAGAACCACGTTTCAGAAATGATGCCGATCATCTATACACCAACGGTAGGTGCGGCCTGTGAGAACTTTTCAAATATCTATCGTCGTGGTCGTGGTCTATTCGTCTCTTATGCAAACCGTGACCGCATTGATGATCTTCTTAACAACGCCTCAAACCATAACGTAAAAGTGATTGTTGTTACCGATGGTGAGCGTATTCTTGGCTTAGGTGATCAGGGCATCGGTGGTATGGGTATCCCTATCGGTAAACTTGCACTGTACACCGCCTGTGGTGGTATCAGCCCAGCTTACACACTACCTATTGTACTGGATGTTGGTACGAATAACCCTCAGCGTCTTGCTGACCCAATGTATATGGGCTGGCGTCATCCACGTATTACTGGCTCTGAATACGATGCATTCGTCGAAGAGTTTATTCAAGCGGTGCAGCGTCGCTGGCCAGATGCGCTGATTCAATTTGAAGATTTCGCACAGAAAAATGCAATGCCTTTGCTTGAACGTTACAAAGATCGCATCTGTTGTTTCAATGATGATATTCAAGGTACGGCTGCTGTCACTGTTGGCTCTCTACTGGCAGCTTGTCAGGCAGCGGGCACGCAGCTTTCTGAACAGCGCGTGACGTTCCTTGGTGCAGGCTCTGCGGGCTGTGGTATTGCAGAAGCTATCATCGCTCAAATGGTATCGGAAGGGATTTCTGACGAGCAAGCGCGTTCACAAGTTTACATGGTGGATCGTTGGGGTCTGCTACAGGAAGGCATGCCAAACCTACTTGATTTCCAACAGCGTCTGGTACAAAAGCACAGTAACACCGGCGACTGGGAAGCGGAAGGCAATGGCTACTCACTACTCGACGTTATGCGCAATGCCAAGCCTACCGTTCTGATTGGCGTTTCTGGTGCTCCAGGTTTGTTCAGTGAAGAAGTGATCAAAGAGATGCACAAACACTGTTCTCGCCCAATTGTATTCCCTCTGTCAAACCCAACCAGTCGAGTTGAAGCAACGCCTCATGACATTATTCGCTGGACTAACGGTGAGGCTCTCGTTGCCACTGGCAGCCCATTTGACCCAGTCGTACACGATGGTAAAACTTACCCAATTGCACAATGTAATAACAGCTACATCTTCCCGGGTATCGGCTTAGGCGTACTTGCTGTACAAGCAAAACGTGTTACTGACGAAATGCTCATGGAATCCAGCCGTGCTCTCGCTACGTGTTCTCCGCTGGCGATTAATGGTCAAGGTGCGCTGCTGCCTCCTCTCGAAGCTATCCACTCAGTGTCGAAGAAGATTGCTTTCGCAGTAGCAAAGAAAGCGATTGCACAGGGCGTAGCGCTTGAAATTACTGACGAGGCACTAGAAGAAGCGATTGAAAATCACTTCTGGCAACCGGTTTACCGTCGTTACAAGCGTACTTCATTCTAATTACTATATTGACTCAGCCCCTACTAATAGGGGCTTTTTTGTTTATGATGATTTTTGAATTCCTTTCCCCTGCGGGAAAATATCTCTTACCTTATCTAACTGAAATTTCAACAGCGCTGATCGCTTGTTTTCTTGTGATGGCTGGTGGCGAAGTCAACACTTTGCTCAGAAGAACGCTGCGAAACCACAACTTTGTACTCAGAACCGTCGTATTTGTCTTGATTAACGCTTTTGGTTACGGCTTAATCATTGTTAAAGCCACCCCTTACCTCGCTCGGACATTACGTGATATGGACGCTGGCATCATGTTTTCTATTGTTATTGTCAGCTTTATATTAATTGGTTCATGGGCACAACGGAATCGACAAATTTAGTGCGAAGACTCTTTCACAGACCAAAACCCTCTGATCATTATTTAGCCTACGCGCTAAAGGGGCTTCGCTGTATCCTTCTCTTGCTGATCTGTGCGGCTATCTCTCTCTTTTTGATAGACCGTTGGGTCTCCTATCAGACCAAAGATCAGCTCTATACTAGTTCAGAGCAAGTCGGTAATTTTGATGTCGCCGTCGTCTTGGGCACCAGTAAGTATCTTGGAAAAATCCTTAACGATTACTATACCAATCGCATTAGTGCAGCGATCGAGCTATACCAGAATGAGAAAGTCGATAACTTCTTGTTAAGCGGCGACAATGCCCACCGGTCTTATAATGAACCTTGGACAATGAAGCGTGATTTGCTCAAAGCGGAAGTTCCTGAGAATCATATATACCTAGATTACGCAGGCTTTCGCACTCTTGACTCTGTGGTTCGAGCAAAGGAAATTTTTGATACCGATAATTTTTTGATCATCACTCAGAAGTTTCATTGCGAGCGAGCGCTATTTATTGCCAACTTCCATAATATCAATGCCAAATGTTTTGCGGTTCCCGGCCCTTCGGCACATTCTGGTTATCAGATCCGATTACGAGAAGTGTTTGCCAGAGCCAAAGCCGTATTGGATCTTTACATCACACGAGCCAAGCCCAAATTCTTGGGGCCAAAAGAACCGATTCATCCCAGCGAAGCAGAGCCACTAAATATTGAAGACAGCGTAGTTGAAGGCACCGAATAGCCTATCGAAACGGGCTGACTTCACCCCCAACTATATCGTTTATCTTCATAAAGCCACATCAGCCAAGTAGCAATATGGTCGATAACGATTCTCTGCTACACTAACCGCTGAGTTAAACAGCTCAAATACAACATTTACCCATATAAGAGCTGTCAATATAAAATGAGTAATGTCATGTCTTTAATCGCAAAAGGTACGCTAAGTAAGATGCGTGCTTCTTTAGATGGTGAAGTACACTATCATCTTCCAGTCGGTGATGAACTCGTCGACCTTCAGCCTTTCATAGGCCAGAAAATAACTCTAAACCATACCGGTAACATCTTTTGTTGCTCTTGTGGTAAGAAAACCAAAAAAAGCTACTCACAGGGCCACTGTTTCGTGTGCATGAAAAAGCTCGCGAGCTGCGATATGTGCATTATGAAACCGGAAACGTGTCACTATGATCAAGGCACATGTCGCGAGCCGCAATGGGGCGAAGATAACTGCATGGTTGACCATTTCGTCTATCTTTCGAATACATCAAGCCTCAAAGTCGGAATTACTCGCCATACACAGATCCCGACACGTTGGATTGATCAAGGTGCCACCCAAGGCCTTCCAATATTCAAAGTGAAAACTCGCCATATCTCAGGCCTGATTGAAATTGAGTTGGCAAAACACATTGCAGATAAAACCAACTGGCGAACTTTGCTCAAAGAAAATGGCGAGCCAATGCCACTTGAAGAGAAGTTTGCAGAGCTATTGCCGTTGGTTGAGGACAAAATCGCTGAGATAAAACATCAGTTCGGTGATGATGCGATTGAGATACTCAACGCTGATATCACGTCCATCAGCTACCCAGTTCTGCAGCACCCGACAAAAATCACATCGCATAACTTTGATAAGAACCCTGAAGTGGCAGGCACTTTACAGGGTATTAAAGGTCAATATATGATTTTTGATACTGGTGTGATTAATATCCGCAAGTTCACGTCTTACGAAGTTGAAGTCAGCGTATAACACCTGGTTCATTAACTCCTATTAAAAAAGCCCTTTCATTAAAAATGAAAGGGCTTTTTGTAACAAGGCGACTTATTGGTCTAGCGGGCTAAGTATGTATTTGTAATGCTCTGCACCTTGACCAAATGACTCTATAGCACGAACTCGCACGTCATCTAACGTAATCGCTTTTGCTACCTCTCTTGATTGAGTGAAGGCTTCTTCACCAAAATCATTCACCAAAGTTAAAGCACGGAACCAAGCAACGTCTGAGGGGTAGTTAATCGTGTCTTCAAGGTACACATCCAACTGCTCCTTCGCAATCGCTAGCTCCTCTTGGGTCACAGAAGTGATCAGATTCTGAATGACCTTATCAATGGCTTGTTCTACCTTAGGTAGATCTTCTGCTGCAACTTGAGCTTCAATAGTCCAATCCGTTGCCGGCTCATTATTGTCAGTAGAAAAGTAACTGTCGGGGGCATAATCTAAGCTCAGCTCTTCACGTACGTAAGCATCTAGACGTCTGGCTAAAATACGCTGAACAACCTTATCTACCAACGTAAGTTTTGCATCTTGAGCCCTTGCGGATTGATTAATAGAGCGCAGTCTGTAACGGCTATTTTGCTCATTATTGATCGCTAGGTTAATTTTGCTATCGGGGCGAGCATTATAACGCACTTGATAAGGCGGCATCTTCGCAGCTTCCAGAGGAATTGTCGAAATATAGTTCTTCACACCATAAGCAATCTGCGATGATTCAACCCCAGCCACAATCACCAGCTTACTATTGCGAGCCTTTCTAAATAGCTCGTCATAAGCTTGTTGCACTTGATCGACCGTCACGCTTTCAAAATCATGGGCATAAGTAGGAAAATACACACTTTGAGCAGCAAAAGTATTCGTTTCAATCGCGTCATACCATTGACCGAGCGGAGATTTGAGATAAGACATGAGTTCATCCGCATACTCCTGCTTTAACACTTCGATCTGCTGTTCACTAAACTTAGGGTATGCCATCACGTTATAAAGAAGTTTGAGTACCTCATTAACTTGGTCTTTAGGAGCACTGATTTCAAAACCATGTTCAGTGCCATTAATGTAACTCTGAACATCAATATCATTTTTGCGGATATACGCTTTGAGCTGAGTACCATTAAACTGAGCAACACCACTCTTTATGAGGGTTGCCAAAAGTAATTGAGATGCTGGTACAAGATCTCGCTCCAGAACGGCTTTCCCACCCGAAGACATATAAACAATATGAGCAAAATCAGTGCCGTTATCGGGGTCAAATAGTACGTCAATACCATTATCCAAGGACCAAGTCACCTCTCCATTGCTTTGTTCTATGGCATCAGGTAAAGGCTTCTCTGACTCCACTTCAACCAATCCATTCATATCCGTACTTATGTGATTACTGGCCACACCAGGCATTCCATACATGCTTTTCCACTCAGGCAGACTTTGCTTCACTTGCTCAATCGATTCCACGGGGTCAGTACCGACGAACATATCATATGAAGAAGATAGCATATTTCGTACATGTTGATTGATGTAGTCAATATCCGCTAAACGCAGCAGTTGATCGAGACTGCGCTTGTAATCTGCTAATGACTGAGAAGGTTCTCCCTCCGCCAATTGGGTTGTTCTGTCTTCAGCGAAGTCTTCGCTTCCACGCCGAAACCACTCATCGTCCGCGTGTTCACGACTACTTTTATATTCAGCCATAACTACCTTCAATTCTTCTTGGCTAACACCATGATCCCTGAGCGACGCCAAAGTTTCAAAAAACAAAGGCTGAACGGCATTTCGATCTTGAGGGGAGAATGAGATAGACGCATCGTATACGCGCTCTTGCACACTCGCATAAATACTAGAATCCCAGCCGCGTAAAGGTAAAGCATGTTCGGTGTATACTGCATCTAATCGATGTGATATCAAGCGAGCAACAATTTTGTCTTTCCAATACTCGATAAGATCATTTCTTGTGAGAAGCAAATTTTTCCCCAGATAGAAAGTCATCCCTACCACCGATGGCTCATCAATACTAACTTGAGTAACAAAGTCACCTCTGTTGATCGCAGCTTTTGCTCGAACAGGTGGTGGTAAGTCATTCGTTGGCTGCCAGTCTGCAAACATTTTTTGGATTAACCCTTTCGCATCTTCACGCTTAATATCTCCGACAATGATTAATTCACTGGATTGTGGCTGATACCAAGTGTCATAAAACGCTTTCAGTGATTGAGAAGTTGCGCTTTGGATAGTCTCTGGTGTACCAATCGCGTCCTTTCCCTCATAAGGTGTCCCTTTCACGCTGTTTTCATACGCCTTGTCGTAGAAAGACAAATGCTCAGGCACCCCTCGGCGATATTCTGCCAGAACGACTCCTTTCTCGCGCTCAACCTCCTCAGGGGCGAATGTCACACGATTTGCAACGTCTCTTAGCCAAAGTATTGCTTTGTCGAGTTCATCTTGGTTCGGTAAACTTAGTGTGTAGACTGTTTCCTCGTACGAAGTATAAGCGTTAATATCGTGACCGCTTGCTCCCGTCTTCTCCATCAGTTCAATGACTTCATTTGGCGTAAAATTTTCACTACCATTAAATGCCATATGCTCGACAAAGTGAGCGTATCCAAGTTGGTCAGGCGTTTCTTCCAATGAGCCAACATGGACAAATAACCGAAGAGATATTGCTTCTGTATCAATTGGGTAAATATGGTATCTGAACCCGTTATCTAACTGACCTGACGTCCAGTTAGTATCTTGCTGAATAGGTATATTCGTACTTTGCTGAGCACAACCGGCTAACAGCAAGACAAACATAATTAAGACTTTCTTCATAATCGATATGCTTCTGTTTATATTCAGCCGAAATATAACTGTTAACATATCAATGTCGATAGTCTATTCAATAAGAATTAGTCCTTCACGATCAAAAAAGACCCTCAGTGAGGGCCTTATTTATAGCTTAAAAGCAGAAAAAGTCTTTCGCTATTCATTGTCCTAAGATATGTTTCAGCTCATCAAACAATACATCGACTTCTTCTAATGTGTTGTAGTGCATGAAACCAATTCGAACCACACCACCTGATTTTTCAAGATCGAGCTGACGGGCCAAGCCAAGCGCATAAAAATGTCCGTTCCAAACACAGATATTACGCTGACCCAGCTTCTGAGCAATCTCCTCAGGGGAATGGTCATCAAAGGTCAGTGCGAAAGTTGGCGTTCTCAACTCACTGTTGGCTTCATTGCGTCCCCACAACCTCACTCCTTTTAGCTCTGCTAAACGTGTAAGGAAACGTTCACTGATCGCGGACTCGTGTTGATTAAACTGTTGGAAAGAGTCGACCAAACGGCGGCGAAGATCATCACCATCCTTACCCCATTGAGCCAGATACTTGACAGCGGCAATGACCCCCGCAAGACCTTCAAAGTTCTGAGTGCCCGTCTCAAATCGACCCGGACCTGTATTGGTGGCAGGCTCGACTTTGTATGGCTGTAAAGACTGTAACCACTTAGGCGCGATATATGCAATCCCAACATGGGGGCCAAAGAATTTATACGCAGAGCAAGCCAAGAAATCACAACCTAGCTGTTGTACGTCAACCAAGTGGTGCGGAGCGTAATGTACAGCATCGACATATACCATAGCTCCCACACTGTGTGCGGCTTCAACTACACGTTTCACGTCCACAATTGAGCCTGTGGTATTAGATGCGTAAGTCAGCGCGACAAGTTTAGTCTTAGGAGTGATCAGCGATAGCAAATGCTCTAAGTCTAGTGAACAATCTTGCTCATTCACTCGAGCCTGATAGACTTTCACTTGCTTATCATCCGCCGCTTGCTGCCAACTCGACACGTTGGAGTAGTGATCGAGAGAGGTAACGATGACTTCATCTCCTGCTCGCCAACCGCGACTAATTGCCCGGCTAAGCTGGAACGTCAAAGAGGTCATGTTGGCACCAAAGACGATGTTATCGCTCGATTCTGCATTGAGTAACGCTTGTGCAGATTCTCTCGCTTGTTTCATCAAGTCAGTGGTATGGGCACTGGAAAAATAGTGACCACCAAGATTCGAATTAAAAAAGCCCAGATACGCGGTCATCGCCTCTAGCACACTATTTGGCACCTGTGATCCACCCGGGCCATCAAGAAACATCACCGGCAGGTCATTGTGACTTTGCTGTAAGGCGCGAAACTGCGCGCGTACCAAGTTAGGAGTGAAGTTCATTCACGGCTTCCTTCGCGGTTAGTACAAATACGTCCATATACCCTTCTTCACCCTCAATCACAGAGCGAATTGGCGTTGCGTTATGCCACAATTTATTGTCGGCCAACATGGCAACTTCACCGTTTTGAAGCACTTTGCGGAAAAAAGGTGCTTCGTTGAAACTGCTGTATAGCATCACATCGCCACCTTCGATGTTATGGCGACCCATTCCGACAAGCGCAATATGGTCGAAGCCATCTTGATGCACGCCTTCAGGAGCTACCTGCGTCTCATCAAAAATGGCAGAGATGCGCATTTGGTGAATTTCAATTTCCTGACCATCTATCAACTTATTAGCATCGACAAACAGCTGACAGATCTCGCGCATCCCTTCACTTTGAAGGGTCGTCGCTTCAATAGGCTCAAATTGACGCACGACATTGCCTTGAAACCGGTTGATATCATCGGTTTGCATGAACTCATTTTTCTGAAGATCAATAACCTGACCATCTTTAAACTGGATGACTGAGTAACGACGCAAACGGTATTGACCGTCTGCATGCTCGGTATTAGGTAGTTTGGTAAAAGACGGCGCCAACTGTGCAAACGCAGAGTCACTTAACTGAGTGAGCTGCAAAGTTGTTTCGCGGTTATGTAACATCATCATCTCCTTAATGAATGTTCATATGGGAATCTTTGGTTAACATCTTGTTCACAACTATTATTTGCGCATTTATATTGCAATATCAACAAATATCAGCAGTTAAAACCAGCAAAAATTATAATTTAGAGTGTAACACCAAAAATAAAATTAATTACAGTTAAATGAACCATTTTAAGGGTTTGACGAGTCAAAAATTCAGATGACTTATCTGTTAACAGCAATATAAATCTTTCAGCTCAATTAGTTAAGGTGCTCTTTTGTCGTTGCAAGCGTCATCGTTTGCGTTCTAATCTATAACCATTTATTACATTTCGACGACTTGCTAACGCTTTCAATACCCCAAACTATTCCATACAATCGAATGAAATTGATAAGCGTCACCGCTAATGGAGCACAAATGAGCGACGTAAAACACAGTAAGTTACTTATCCTTGGTTCTGGTCCTGCGGGCTACACTGCTGCAGTATACGCTGCGCGCGCAAATCTAAACCCAGTATTGGTGACTGGTATGCAACAAGGTGGTCAATTAACGACAACAACCGAAGTTGAAAACTGGCCGGGTGATCCTGAAGGCTTGACTGGGCCAGCTCTCATGGAACGTATGAAAGAACATGCCGAGCGTTTTGAA
The DNA here is from genome assembly GCF_022398215.1 of Vibrio sp. Isolate24. Lineage (NCBI taxonomy): Bacteria > Pseudomonadati > Pseudomonadota > Gammaproteobacteria > Vibrionales > Vibrionaceae > Vibrio > Vibrio sp. Isolate24. The sequence continues at coordinate 828,854 of NZ_JAKEUU010000003.1, read as the reverse complement.
ACCGAGATCGTTTTTGATCATATCAACCAAGTCGACTTCAGCCAGCGCCCTTTTCGTCTGAAAGGCGACAGTGGTGAATATACATGTGATGCTTTGATTATCTCGACTGGTGCCTCAGCGAAGTACCTTGGCCTTGAATCCGAGGAAGCGTTCAAAGGGCGTGGCGTATCAGCATGTGCAACCTGTGATGGTTTCTTCTACCGTAATCAAAAAGTCGCGGTGGTTGGCGGCGGCAACACGGCTGTTGAAGAAGCGCTTTACCTCTCTAACATTGCTTCAGAAGTACATCTGATTCACCGTCGTGACAGCTTCCGTGCTGAAAAGATTTTGGTTAAACGCTTAATGGACAAAGTCGAAAGCGGCAACATCATTCTCCATACGGATCGCACTTTGGAAGAAATCACAGGCGACGACATGGGTGTGACGGGCGTTCGCATTAAAGACACCAAGTCAGACTCTATCGAAGAATTGGAAGTGATGGGTGCTTTCATCGCAATTGGCCATCAACCCAATACAGGCATTTTTGAAGGTCAGTTAGAGATGAAAGATGGCTATATTCTTGTCCAATCTGGCCTTGAAGGTAATGCGACACAAACCAGCGTCCCAGGCGTCTTTGCTGCGGGTGATGTCATGGATCACAACTATCGCCAAGCAATCACTTCCGCCGGAACCGGTTGTATGGCAGCCCTTGATGCTGAACGTTTTCTGGATGCTCTAGCAGACCGTAAATAATATTTTTCATTTTTGACTCAAATCCTTAAAGCCTCGTGGTATTCCCACGAGGCTTTCTTTTGTATAATCGCGAACCTCAACTCGCATAATAATTATCATTAAGCCTTCACGATGGACAAAAAGAAACAGCGCAGCTTGAATAAATGGCTCAAGCAGCAAAGTAAGTTAGCAAAACGCTGGCTGATGATTGCTGTTGGCCTCGGCGTACTTTCAAGCGTATTTTTGTTAGCTCAAGCAGCCTTGCTCGCCACCATTCTGCATCAATTGATCATAGAACAGGTCGACAAATATCAACTTGTGCCTTATTTCATTGGTTTAGCCGCCGTCATTGGTGTTCGAGCGCTGTGTTCATGGGGCCGAGAGATCGCAGGTTATCGCTGCGGCGCGCAAATTCGTGTTTATATACGCCAGCTTATTCTCAACAAGCTAAGAGAGTTAGGCCCAGCTTATATCAAAGGTAAACCTGCTGGTTCGTGGGCAACATTGTTGCTTGAACAAGTAGAAGATATGCATGATTTCTTTGCGCGTTATCTGCCTCAAATGTCTCTCTCTGTGCTTGTTCCCTTCGTGATACTTATTGTCGTCTTCCCAGTGAACTGGGCAGCCGGTCTTATCTTCCTGCTCACTGCTCCATTAGTGCCAATGTTTATGGCCCTAGTCGGTATGAAAGCCGCCGACGCCAACCGCAAGAACTTCAAAGCATTACAGCGTTTATCTGGTCACTTTTATGACCGCTTACAGTCGATGACAACGATCCGTCTTTTTGACCGAACCAAAGCAGAAACGGAAGTCATGCGTGGGGCTTCTGAAGTATTCCGAACTCGCACAATGGACGTCTTGAAAATTGCATTTCTGTCTTCCGCCGTTCTGGAATTTTTTACCTCTATTTCCATTGCACTGACCGCCGTTTACTTCGGTTTCGCCTTTATCGGTGAACTTAACTTTGGCGACTATGGTGCGGGGGTAACCTTGATGGCCGGCCTGTTTATTCTGGTGCTGGCTCCTGAGTTTTATCAACCACTGCGTGATTTAGGTACTTTCTATCACGCTAAGCAACAAGCGGTTGGAGCTGCTGAAAGCATTGTTGAGTTCCTTGATACTGATGTCAGTGCCGTTCGTTCAGGTGACAAAACGCTCAGCGCGAATGACGCTATTTCCATCCAAGCAAAAGATTTTGAGGTGTTCTCACCAGAAGGCATTAAATTGCTTGGTCCTGTGAGTTTTGAACTCTCGACGGCTCAAACGACAGCTTTAGTTGGCCCAAGTGGCGCCGGCAAAACCAGCTTAATCAATGCGATACTCGGATTTCTCCCATATCAGGGATCACTCATCATCAATGGCATCGAGAGAACAGAGCTGAATCTCGAAAACTGGCGAGAAAAAATCAGTTGGGTTGGCCAAAACCCGTTGCTATTGCATGGCTCTATCCGTGACAACATCACGTTGGGCAAGGACAACGTATCGGATGACGCTATTCAAACTGCATTACAAGAGTCTTTCTCCGCAGAATTCGTTGAGCAACACGGCCTCGATTACGCCGTATCCGACCGCTCTGGCGGCCTTTCCGTTGGGCAAGCTCAACGATTAGCACTCGCAAGAGCGATGGTACAGGACGGAAAATTCTGGCTTCTGGATGAGCCAACCGCTAGCTTGGATGCTCGTAGTGAGCGCTTAGTCATGCAGGGTTTAGCTGGTCAGATCGAAGGTAAAACAACGCTGATGGTCACCCACCAGCTCAGCCCTTTACAGAACGTTGCACAGATTCTGGTCATGGAAAACGGTGCGATTATTCAAAGTGGTCACTACAACGAACTCTCTAGCCAAGAGGGGTTATTCCAAAATATGCTTCAGGCGAATAATACTTTAAACCAAGCCAATAAGGGGAATCTCGATGCATGATTTAGTTCCCTATCTAAAACTGTATAAAAAGCACTGGTTCGGCCTATCTCTGGGAATGCTGTTGGCCTTCCTGACTCTATTTGCTTCTATTGGCTTACTGACTTTGTCCGGTTGGTTCTTATCTGCAGCCGCAGTGGCCGGGTTAACTATCGCCCGAGAAACCTTCAACTACATGCTGCCAGGGGCTTTTGTCCGCGGCTTTGCCATGGGACGCACCGCTGGTCGATGGGGTGAGCGCGTTGTTAGCCATAACGCTACCTTCAAGCTACTGACCGATCTGCGTATTTTCTTCTTCTCCAAACTCGCACCATTAATTCCGGGTCGAGTATCAAACCTGCGTGATGCAGACTTACTCAACCGCCTAGTTGCCGACATCGACGCGATGGACCACGTCTATCTTCGCCTTGTCAGCCCTATGGTCGTCGGCACACTTGGCATCCTAGGTTTAACTGCTCTGATTTGCTGGTTTGACATGGAGCTCGGCTTAACGCTTGGCGCCATTCTTATGGCTTTACTGCTCATCTGGCCGGTGCTGTTCTACAAATTAGGTAAAACCAATGGCGCAGAGCTGACACAGAACAAATCCGACCTGCGTATCGCAACATTGGATTGGTTACAAGGCTATAGCGAGCTCACTCTGTTTGGAGCGGAAGAACGTTACCGTAATGCGATTTTAAATGTGCAAGAACGCTTACTGAAGAATCAGTATTTTAATGCTCACTTTGCAGGTTTAGCACAAGCATTGCTGATGCTGGCTAACGGTTGGACAATTGTTCTGATGCTATGGCTTGCGGCAGATGGAGTGGGCGGTAATATGCCTGATCCTATGGTTGCCTTAGTGGTATTCGCTACAATGGCCAGTGTCGAGCTTCTCATGCCAATTGCTGGCGCTTTTCAACATTTGGGTCAAACACTGACTTCAGCACGGCGATTAAACGACATCATCTTGTCCGAGCCTGATGTTCAGTTCCCAGAGCAAAATACAGAGCACGACGACACCTATTCAATTGAGTATGAGAATGTCACTTTCCGTTATCCTGATGGCGACTCAAATACACTGCAAGACATTAGCCTGCAAATCCCTGCCAAGCACCGCATCGCAGTGGTAGGCCAAACCGGTTCTGGTAAATCGACATTAATGCAGCTACTGAACCGCTACTGGGACACCCAGCAAGGCGACATTAAAATTGCGGGCCAATCCATTCGTCATTGGAGTGAAAGCCAGCTACGCCAAGCCATCAGCGTGGTCAGCCAGCGAGTTGATATATTAAACGGTACTTTGCGTGATAATTTATTGATGGCTTCTCCAGATGCTAACGATGAACAGTTAGCTGAAACGTTATCTAAAGTCGGCCTAAACAAGTTATTGGATGAGCAAGGTTTAGATACATGGTTAGGTGACGGTGGTCGCCAACTGTCCGGTGGGGAAAAGCGCCGTATCGGTATTGCGCGTGCTTTACTACACAATGGCCCTATCCTATTACTTGACGAGCCTACCGAAGGTTTGGATAAGCAGACAGAACGACAGATCATGAAACTGTTCGAGCAGCACTTTGAAAACAAAACGGTTGTTTTCATTACTCACCGCTTAGTGGATCTCCACAGAATGGATGCCATTTGCCTAATTGAGCAAGGCCAGATTGTCGAGCATGGTAGCCATCAAGCGCTGCTTGAAAAGCAAGGGCGATATTTCGCACTTAATCAAACACTATGATCCACAAGGGCGATAGACATCGCCCTTTTTACGCTGAATAGCGATAATTATCTTGATATCAAACGAGAGGGAAATGGGCGGGTCAAGATTTCTGGTAGCGCAGTGATTGCGCTTAAAGGTACGCTATTTATCTGATTGGAGGTACAAAAAAGCAGCCGTATGGCTGCTTTTTGAAATAGATTGATTAGCGCTAACGCTGCTTATTACGAGCACCTTGCTCACCCGCACCTTTGCGCGGTTTACGGCGAGCTGGATTGTTACTACGTCCACCACCGTTGTTCATTCGTTCTTCATGACGCTTAACTGCGCGACGAATTTTCTGGCTACGAGAACGCTCACGCTTACGTGACGTATTGGCTTTGTTTTCGTCAAGCATGGTCTCTTTTTCAGGACGCAGCTCTACCAATTCACGCAAGTAGTTCACCTCTTTGAGGTCAAGCTCCATCCATCCGCCACGAGGCAGTTTCTTATCAAGGAAGATATCACCGTAACGAACACGCTTCAGGCGGCTAACCGTACAGTCCTGAGATTCCCACAAACGACGCACTTCGCGATTACGGCCTTCGTTGATCACAACGTAGAAAGTGTGGTTCATACCATCACCACCTGCGTAAACAACATCTTCAAAGCGCGCTAAACCATCTTCCAGCTCAACACCACTGACGAGGTTACGGACTTTCTTCTCATCCACTTCACCAAATACACGCACTAGGTACTCACGCTCTACCTGACGACTTGGATGCATGAGACGGTTAGCAAGCTCACCATCAGTAGTAAATAACAGCAAGCCTGACGTATTCGCATCTAGGCGACCAACAGAGATCCAACGCGAACCACGGATTTTTGGTAGACGGTCAAATACAGTACGACGACCTTCAGGATCATGACGAGTACACAGCTCACCTTCCGGCTTGTAGTAAGCTAGCACACGGCACACAACTTCTTCCTGCGCCTTCGCAGAAACAGTGTGACCGTCAATACGTACTACAGCATTCTCGTCTTCTAGTCGTTCACCAAGCTTAGCCACAACACCATTTACACTTACACGACCCGCTTTAATTAAGGCTTCTAGCTCGCGTCGTGAGCCATGGCCTGCTCGCGCTAATACTTTCTGTAATTTTTCGTTCATTCATCTACCTTTGTGTCGTCTTCTCAGACGTCGATTCTATTTTGCGACCTAAATTCGCGGCCGCATATTATCGCAAATCCTTGGAAAAAACGCATGCTTTATTTTCGATTTTGACAGCAATAACAATAGCCAATAATAAGAGTAATCGTAAGATTTTATAACCTTTATACACCTTATTAACCTAGCTCTTTATTGACGAGAATGAACAGAGCCTATCGCCTTAGCTTTTGGTTCAATATCCCCCCAACGCTGATCTTCTAACACCTCTAGCCAAGGTGTTAACTGTTCTGCAGGCTTCGGCCGACTAATAAAATAGCCCTGCGCATAATCACAGCCATTGTTTATTAACCAATCCAGAGAGGCCTGATCCTCCACACCTTCCGCGACCGTTTTCAACCCAAACCTTTTAGCCAGTTTGATTGTCGATTGTGCAATCGTCTGATCTTGCTGGTCGTCAGCGACATTTAGGATGAAGGATTTATCAATTTTGAGTTCTGTAGCAGGTAAATGTTTGAGCTGAGATAACGATGAGTAACCTGTTCCGTAGTCATCAATCGAAATTGACAGACCTCGTCGGGACATTCGGCTCAGTAGCGATAATGCGTATTCAGGATCCTCTGCAAGAGCGCTTTCGGTGATCTCTATCGTAACCTCAGCTTCACTGCAACCAAACTGAGAGAGGAAACGAGCGACTTTAACATCAAAGTCTTTCTGTTTAAGGTTAACCGCTGAAACATTGATCGCGACGCCAAGCTCATACCCCGCCTCTCTCCAAGTTTGAAGCTGCCGCAATGCATTACCTATCACCCAGTCCGTTAGAGCATCGATTTGCCCTGTTGTTTCTGCAATTTCAATAAACTCATCAGGAGGAATCATGCCCAGCTCTGGATGTACCCAGCGCACAAGCGCTTCGACTTTATCGATTCGTGATGTGTGTAGATTTAATTTGGGTTGAAAGTGAAGAACCAACTGCTCATTCCGAATCGCTTCTGTCAATTCATGGATTAGACGCACTCGATTAATTGCACTCTCCGCCATGCTAGAAGCAAACTCTAAGCTGGGTTGCTTTATTTTCATTGCCTGTTGTAAAGCAATCCCTGCATTATGAAGCAGTTGTCGCGCCGTTTCACCATGTTTGGGATAACGACAATAACCAGAAACAGTGTGCACCGTCACTGAAATACGTCGCAAAGTAAACACTCCCGATAAACACTGCAAAACTACATCGACACTTTGTTCATCACTTTGAAGCTTGCTACAGGTCGTTAATAAAGCAAATTCAGATGAGTCAAGCTGGTAAAACTGAGCTTGTTCATCCAAAGTCAACAAACGACTCGCAGCCGCCACCTGCAATTCTTCCCCCGTATCCAGACCTAGGCTGTAATTAAGTTCTTCAAACTCCAGGACTCGAAATCGAATTAGCATAAAGCCATCGCATTGGTTCTGAATCAAATGGGCAATATCTTCAAATAACTTTTTCTTATTCGGCATTTGTGTCAAATCAGAGTGATAAGCACGGAAATTAAGCTCTGCTTCACGATCATTAACCGCCTGATTCATTAAATTGAACTCATGAGCCAATACACCTAACTCATCTTTGCGTTTAACCACCAACTCGTTACTTGCCTGACCCTTAGCGATTTGTTGTGCCTTTTTCACTAGCTCCTGCAAAGGTTTCGCAAGGCTTTTTGACAAGAAATACGCAGCAAGAACCGAACAGCCAAACGTACCCAATACGATCAGCACAACTTGGAACCAACGGCTTTGAAGTGTGGCGAATAGATCCGATCTGGAGAGGTAAAGTGCAGCGATCAGGTCTTTTTCTTCTTTAAAGCCAATCGCTACCTCAGTCGCTATAGTATTGGCATCCGTTTGCTGGGGCTTAGAAGAAACACCACTCTCTTTACCTTCAATACTACTAGCAAGCAGTGACCATTGACCACTTTCCTGATAGCCGATATCAACATTCATACCGGTTAACAGTGCTAACCTTTGGGCCAATATCTGATCGATAGCGAAGCCAAAACCTATCCATGCAACGGTTTCTGCACCACTTTGTACTGGAACCAAAACTAATTGGAACACAGCGCCCTGATAATCATAAAGGATGGGGCGGTCTTCATCTGGGGCAGCAGTTTCAGCCATCGTCAGCATATTGTTTTCCGTATCGGCAAGTGTCCGATTACTGCTTCTGTCATAAACCAATTTGCCAATAAAATTACCATCGGCAGTAAGACCGATCGCCAAATCAGCGGATATCCGTTGACGGTGATTGTTTAACGCCACCAAAAAGCTGCGTTCATCCTCTCTCAGCGCCTGTTTAAGGCCAAAGTCTTTTGCCACAGTTTGTGCAAATGCGCTCAGATTCCGCGTACGTTGTTCAAACTGATTTTCAAACACCACCTTTGCTGTACTTAGGTGTATTTGGGCTCGTTCAGCTCTCTCTTTTTCATTCGATTGAACGATGGAGTAAAACAGAACACACTGTACAGTGACTAATACCGCCAGGAATGAAAGCAGAATTTGTGTCTGAATACTTTTGAATTGACTCATTTGTATGACCCGTAAGATCTGTAAAAATCAATCGTCTGAGTATTTTTCTGTTTGGGTATTGGTGACATCTTTTTCGTCAGCGACAAGGTCAACTCTTTCTCTTGACTAAGCTGGGCATACAGTTCCTCATTCATCTGAGGGTGCCATGCAATAACTTTTACATTTTCCAATTCATCCGGTAAGGTCATTCTTACCACTCCAGATTTACCTGTGATGGTAAAATACGGCGTGTCCACAACCTTGATATAGCCGCTCATCCAATCATGAATATTACACCCCATCGCTATGACTCCTTCACTGGGGAAGGACTTCTCTACCCCTGCTTCCGAGGAACGAATAACGAAAGAAAAATCCAGTGGACCAGTAATTGAGTATATATGGTGAGAAATGTTGTCTTTATTGGTAAACAACACTGGCTGGTTTACTTTAACTACTGAAATATAAGGCTTAAATGCACGCTTATCTTGCGAGATCTCAGTCACTAAAGTTTCTTTTACTGAGGAAGATTGCTTCGGTAAATTGGACGCCGTGACATAGACCACTGCATCTTTAACAGGTTTACCATTATTTTGGACAACACGAATTTCAACCGGAGCAGCGAAGCAGACAAGGCTGAAAAAGGAGAGAACAAAGATCAAGTGACGCATATTGCATATCTGATTAGTGAGACTTAACAATCAGCATAGCAGTCAGTGGGAAGTTTTGCGGGTAAAGAGAGCATAAGCATCAATGTCTTATGCTCTTTGGGAGCCAGCAAAATTGGCTGTTACTTGAAAGGCGCAGGATCTCCAGAGCCTAAACGAGCAATAACAGGTTCATCATCACTGAAGTCAACCACTGTTGTTGGTTGCTCACCAAGGTAGCCACCGTTGAGAATACAATCGACAGCATGCTCCAGTTGGTCGCGAATCTCTTCTGGATCAGACTCTGTAATGTCGTTACCCGGAAGAATAAGAGACGTCGACATCAGTGGCTCACCGAGCGCTTCGAGAAGATCGAGTGCGATGCGGTTATCGGGGACGCGGATACCAATCGTTTTACGCTTCGAGTTCATTAAGCGACGAGGAACTTCTTTGGTGCCTTTGAAAATGAAAGTGTACGGCCCAGGCGTGTTGTTCTTTAGTAAACGAAATGCCGTATTGTCGACACGGGCATACAAAGACAATTCGGACAAATCACGACAAAGTAGCGTGAAGTTGTGCTTCTCATCCAATCGGCGAATCTTACAGATTCGTTCTAATGCTTGTTTATTTTCTAATTGGCAACCCAGTGCGTAACCTGAATCTGTTGGGTAAATAACCACACCACCATTACGAATGATTGCTACAGCCTGATTAATCAAGCGAGCCTGCGGGTTTTCTGGGTGAACGTAAAAAAACTGGCTCATTGTCATTCCTCATCATCGAGTCTCTCGACTCTATATATCTTAACGTATTGATTTAATAGCAATCTTATAAACTAATCAGTCCAATTATTGACCATCAGCTTGCGAAGGCTCAATACCCCAATCTTTCCATACAGGTTCAACACCTGCAGGTAGCCATAGATTTCTGCCCAACTCCATCCAAGGAGATGGATAATGGAAATCGCTGCCTTGAGACGCTAATAGTTTGTATTGTATAGCATAATTAGCCAAGTTGCGTCTTTCTTGTTGACCTTGTTGTGGTTGAGCCACCTCCATCGCATCACCACCCGCTTCAACAAATGCTGTAATCAGTCGTTTTATCCACTTAGCGGTTAAGTTGTAACGTCCCGGATGAGCTAGAACGGCCTGCCCACCTGCACTATGAATAGCCGATACCGCTTCTTCCATTGAACACCAACTGGGCGGCACATAACCAGGGTTATTGCGAGTTAGATATTTTTTAAATACCTGCTGCATGGTTTTCGCGTAACCGTTATCAACCAACCATTTAGCAAAATGAGCACGGGTGATGGGCGCATCCCCCGCAATAGCTTGAACCTCTTCCAGTACGCCCTCTCTGGTTGCCTTAGCCAAACGATGCGCCATCATTTCAGCTCGACCTTCTCGATGCTTTTTCTGCTGCTCGATGAGCTTGCCAAGTTGCTCAGATTGCGGATCTAAATTCAACCCAACGATATGGATATCCTTGTTCTGCCATACCGTTGAGATTTCGATACCGTTAATGATCTTAATTGGCAGCTGGTTTGCTTCTACGTACTGATGCGCTTGCTCTAAACCATCGACCGTATCATGATCAGTGATCGCGAGGACATCAATGTTGAAACCGAGAGCTCTGTCTATCAATTCGTTGGCAGGTAATCGTCCGTCAGAGGCGGTTGTGTGGCTGTGTAAATCAATTCTCATAAATGTGTTTTTTTAGTTGACTTTTTACCTCTGCACTAGTTAACTAGTACACAAATACGAAGTACCTGAATAAAGGCTCACTATGTTACAAGAATTTAACCAAAACCAAAAAGCGAATCTTGCATCTGACACTCTACGTGACAGTTCTGCAAACCTTGCTTGGTGGCGCACTTGGACAAGTTCTTGGTGGGCTAACGTGTACTTTTAATTGAATAGATTAATGTTACCAAGCCCGCTACTAAAGCGGGCTTTTTGTTTTGTCGGATACAAAGCACTCAACTGATCAAACATTCATCAATTACTGCAAAATCCACATTGGGTGAATGTTTTCTTTGTGCGACTATGTACGACAGGAAGTAAGAAAGAATACAAATGAAAAGGAGGTCTTGTGAACAAGGCCATTGAAATCAAAAAGCTAGGAAATCTTGAAGTCATTCAAGCGTCTGCACCTTACGCACAGGACCCAACTCGTCTGTTTCATTCCTTGTGTGAGAATAAAACTGACAGCCTATTATTAGAGTCTGCGGAAATTGACTCTAAGCAAAACCTCAAAAGCTTGCTGATCGTAGATTCTGCCGTTCGCATCGTTTGCAACGGTCACATCGTTACCATGCAAGCACTGACGAATAACGGCAAACACCTGCTTTCTCATTTGACTCACAACATTCACAACAATGTGACTCATTCTTTTGATGGCACGACGCTGATACTTAAGCTCGAAGCACCTTGCGACACATTAGATGAAGATTCTCGCTTACGCGAAGCTTCATCCTTTGACGCCCTGCGCCTAGTTCAACACAGCTTTGACCTCAGTGAACAGCAAAAGCATGCGCTTTTCCTTGGTGGCTTATTTGCTTACGATATGGTGGCTAATTTTGAACCTTTAGGTGATGCCGAAGCCACTAATAAATGTCCAGATTATGTGTTCTATGTCGCTGAAACACTGCTCATTGTTGACCACCAACGCGAGTCCTGTGACCTACAAGCTACTTTATTTGCAAACGAAGAAGAAAAAGCAACGTTAGAAGCTCGTATCGAAAGCATTCAATCTCAATGCTCCAACCTTAAACATTTACCACTGGCAACGAAACTGCCCAACATCACCCCTCAACCAAGTGTGAGTGATGCCGATTTCTGTCAGATCGTTCGCGATCTAAAACAATATGTGGTTAAAGGCGATATCTTTCAGGTTGTTCCGTCACGTCGCTTTACTCTGCCTTGCCCCTCACCTCTTGCAGCATATAAAGAGCTCAAGCAAAGTAACCCAAGCCCTTATATGTTCTATATGCAAGATGAACTCTTCACACTATTCGGAGCTTCACCAGAAAGTGCTCTGAAATATGAGACTGAGACTAATCAGGTCGAGATCTACCCTATTGCTGGTACACGTCGTCGTGGCAAGCGTCCTGATGGTGCTATAGATTTTGACCTCGACAGCCGTATTGAGCTTGAGCTACGTACCGACATGAAAGAAAACGCCGAACACATGATGCTAGTCGATCTCGCGCGTAACGACGTTGCTCGTATTTCTCAGGCTGGCTCTCGTCATGTGGCCGATTTACTTAAAGTCGACCGCTACAGCCATGTTATGCATCTGGTGTCTCGTGTGGTTGGTCAACTTCGCGAAGATCTCGATGCTCTTCACGCCTACCAAGCCTGTATGAATATGGGGACGCTTACCGGGGCACCTAAAATCCGTGCGATGCAACTGATTCGCGATGTCGAAGGCGCTCGCCGTGGTAGCTATGGTGGAGCGGTAGGTTACCTAACAGGTGAAGGAACACTCGATACCTGCATCGTCATTCGCTCTGCTTACGTGGAAGATGGTATTGCACAAGTTCAGGCAGGTGCTGGGGTGGTATTTGATTCAGAACCACAAGCCGAAGCAGATGAAACTCGTGGTAAGGCGCAAGCCGTTATCTCTGCAATTCAGTCAGCACATAAGGAGTCGTAGAGATGGCTAACATTGTATTTATCGATAACTTTGACTCGTTTACTTATAACTTAGTGGATCAGTTTCGCTCACTCGGACACTACGTCAAAATCTACCGTAACCACATTGCCGCGGAAACGATTGAAAGTGCGGTCAACGAGCTAGACAATCCGGTAGTGTTATTGTCTCCCGGCCCAGGGGCTCCTTCTGAAGCTGGGTCAATGCCAGAAGTCATTCAACGTCTCAAAGGTAAAGTGCCGATGATTGGCATCTGCCTAGGTCATCAGGCTATTGTTGAAGCTTATGGAGGCACCGTAGCCGGTGCAGGGAAAATCGTTCACGGCAAAGTGTCGATGATGGAGCATCAGCACCATGCCACCTATTCAGACTTACCTTCACCACTTGCCATTGCGCGTTACCATTCATTGGTGGCGACAGAAGTACCACCTTCTCTTACCGTGACCGCCGAAGTTGACGGGCTGGTGATGTCGGTAGTACAAGAACAAGATAAGATTTGCGGATTCCAGTTCCATCCAGAATCGATTATGACTACCTACGGTGCAACCCTATTGGCGAACGCCATCGAATGGGCTCTTGGTCATTCAGAACAAACGTCAGCACAGCAGCAATAAGGAAGAGAAAATGGAAACGATCATTAATAAACTTTATGAGCAGCAGTCACTGACTCAAGATGAAAGCCAGCAACTCTTTGATGTTATTATTCGTGGTGAACTCGACCCTATCCTGATGGCTTCTGCGCTAACTGCCCTGAAGATCAAAGGGGAAACACCGGATGAAATCGCTGGAGCGGCTAAGGCCTTACTTGCTAACGCAAACCCATTCCCACGTCCAGATTATGATTTCGCAGACATCGTTGGCACTGGTGGCGACGGGCATAACACCATCAACATTTCAACTACAGCCGCCTTTGTTGCCGCTGCCTGTGGTTTGAAAGTAGCCAAACACGGCAACCGCAGTGTATCAAGTAAATCAGGCTCTTCTGATCTGCTTGATTCATTTGGTATCAACCTCGCCATGAGCGCAGAGGATACACGCTCTGCTGTTGATAGCCTAGGAGTGGCTTTTTTGTTTGCGCCGCAATACCACAGTGGTGTTCGCCACGCTATGCCTGTTCGTCAGACCATGAAAACCCGCACAATTTTTAACATCTTAGGCCCGCTGATTAACCCTGCTCGTCCAAACATCGAGCTTATGGGCGTTTACAGCGAAGAGTTAGTCCGTCCTATCGCTGAAACCATGCTTAAGATGGGCATGAAGCGCGCTGCAGTCGTTCATGGCAGTGGTTTAGACGAAGTCGCTATCCATGGCAGCACCACTGTTGCAGAAATCAAAGATGGGCAAATTACTGAATACACTTTGACTCCAGAAGACTTTGGCCTAACAGCGCATCCGCTTGAAGCAATTAAAGGCGGTGATCCTGAAGAGAACAAAGCCATTATTACCAATATCCTCACTGGTAAAGGCACTGATGCGCAGCTGGGTGCGGTAGCGGTTAACGTTGCGCTTCTGATGCGTTTATTTGGTCATGAAGATCTCAAGGCCAACACTCAGCAAGCTATTGAGACTATGAACTCTGGTAAAGCGTTTGAGCTGGTTAATCAGCTAGCAGCTCACGCCTAAGTACCTTAAGGAAGGAACAAAAGATGACTCAGACGCAAGATAAACTTTCAGAGCATGTGTCCCTAAAAGAAGCGCAAATGGCAGAAGTATTGGCAAAAATCGTTCGTGATAAGTACATCTGGGTGGAAGAACGTAAAGCCTCTCAACCTTTGGAGCAGTTTAAAGACGCGCTAACTCCGTCTGATCGTAGCTTCTATGACGCTGTAAGCAGTAAAAAAACTGCCTTCATCACAGAATGTAAGAAGGCGTCTCCGTCCAAGGGACTGATTCGTGACGACTTTGATCTCGATTACATTGCGTCCGTGTACAATAATCACGCTGATGCGATTTCAGTACTCACCGATGAAAAGTACTTTCAAGGAAACTTCGATTTCCTGCCACAAGTGAGAAAGCAAACATCTCAACCGATTCTGTGTAAAGACTTTATGGTGGATACTTATCAGGTTTATCTAGCTCGCCATTATTCTGCTGACGCAATTCTGCTGATGCTATCGGTACTTGATGACGCCGAGTATAAAGCACTGGAAGAAGTAGCTCACTCACTCAACATGGGCATTCTAACCGAAGTCAGTAATGAGGAAGAGTTACACCGCGCAGTAAAACTTGGCGCTAAAGTTATTGGTATTAATAACCGCAACTTACGTGACCTAACAACAGATTTGAACCGCACCAAAGAGCTGGCACCAACAATACGTGAGCTGGCACCAGAGGCGACCATCATTTCGGAGTCAGGCATCTACACACACCAGCAAGTTAGAGATCTTGCAGATTTTGCTGATGGTTTCCTAATCGGTAGCTCATTGATGGCAGAAGACAACTTAGAGCTGGCAGTACGAAAAGTCACACTAGGTGAAAATAAAGTTTGTGGTCTGACACACCCAGATGATGCTGCGAAAGCTTACCAAGCAGGAGCAGTATTTGGCGGACTGATTTTTGTCTCTAAGTCGAAGCGTTGCGTGGATTTAGAAACCGCTCGCCTAACCATGTCTGGTGCTCCTTTGAAATATGTGGGCGTATTCCAGAACCACGATGTCGACACCGTGATTAGTATTGCGCAAGAGCTTGGTCTAAGTGCAATACAACTGCATGGAGATGAAGATCAGGACTATGTCGATACACTCCATACTCAGTTGGGTGAACAAGTTGAAATCTGGAAAGCCTACGGTGTAACAGACTGCTTACCAGAACTGCTAGACACTCCAGTCAGCCGCCACTTACTCGATACAAAAGTAGGCTCGCAAACAGGTGGCACTGGCTTGGTCTTCGACTGGTCATTACTCAGTGACACATCAAAAGTCATGCTGGCAGGTGGCATATCTCCTTTCAACGCGCAAAAAGCGGCCCAACAAGGCTGTCTAGGTCTGGATTTAAACTCAGGCGTTGAAGTTTCACCCGGCAAGAAAGATGCAGAGAAGCTGCAACAGGCATTTGATGCGATTCGCAGCTACTAAATAGATTTATTAAAGATCAATTACTCATAATTAAAGAAATTTTTTGGTGTGCTAGAGAGCAATGCCAAACTGAATTGAAGGAATAAAACCATGGCAAAACTTGATGCCTACTTCGGCGAATACGGTGGTCAGTATGTACCGCAAATTCTCGTTCCTGCACTGGAACAGCTAGAACAAGCGTTTATCGATGCGCAAGAAGACCCAGAGTTTCGCAGCGAGTTTATGACCCTGCTGCAAGAATACGCAGGTCGCCCAACGGCGCTAACACTGACTCGCAATCTGACCAAAGGTACAAAAACCAAACTGTACCTCAAGCGCGAAGATTTATTGCACGGCGGTGCACACAAGACTAACCAAGTGCTAGGTCAGGCACTGTTGGCTAAGCGTATGGGCAAAAATGAAATCATTGCTGAGACTGGCGCAGGTCAGCACGGCGTAGCAACTGCACTCGCTTGTGCATTGCTCGGTCTGAAATGTCGCGTGTACATGGGAGCAAAAGACGTAGAACGTCAAAGCCCGAATGTGTTCCGTATGAAACTTATGGGCGCGGAAGTCATTCCTGTTCACTCGGGTTCTGCAACTCTGAAAGATGCATGTAACGAAGCACTGCGCGACTGGTCAGCAAGCTACGAAGAAGCTCACTATTTGCTGGGTACCGCTGCTGGCCCTCATCCATTCCCAACCATAGTGCGTGATTTCCAACGAATGATTGGCGAAGAAACAAAAAACCAGATTCTGGCTCGTGAAGGGCGCCTTCCTGATGCAGTCATCGCTTGTGTGGGTGGTGGCTCAAATGCAATCGGTATGTTTGCTGACTTTATTGAAGAGGAAACGGTTCGCCTGATCGGTGTTGAACCTGCAGGTAAAGGTATCGATACCGACCAGCATGGCGCCCCTCTTAAGCACGGTAAAACCGGCATCTTCTTTGGTATGAAAGCGCCACTGATGCAAGACGTAAACGGGCAAGTTGAAGAATCTTACTCTGTTTCTGCGGGCCTTGATTTCCCTTCAGTTGGACCTCAACACGCTCACTTAAATGCAATTGGCCGCGCGGAATACGACAACGTAACCGATGATGAGGCTTTGGAAGCATTCCAAGAACTTGCCCGCAGTGAAGGTATTATCCCTGCACTAGAGTCATCTCACGCACTAGCTCATGCACTACGTATGGCTCGTGAGAACCCAGACAAAGAACAACTTCTCGTCGTAAACCTATCAGGTCGTGGTGACAAAGACATCTTCACTGTTCACGCCATTCTAGAAGAAAAAGGAGTTATCTAATGAGCCGTTATGAGTCTATGTTTGAGCGCCTGAACGAGAAAAACCAAGGTGCATTTGTTCCTTTCGTAACCGTGTGCGATCCAAACCCGGAGCAGTCCCTGAAAATTATGGAGACACTGGTTGAAGCGGGTGCCGATGCACTTGAACTGGGTATTCCGTTTTCGGATCCACTTGCGGATGGCCCTACTATTCAAGGAGCGAACATTCGCGCACTGGATTCGGGAGCAACCCCAGATATCTGCTTTGATTTGATTGGAAAAATCCGCGCCAAATACCCAGAACTCCCAATCGGCCTTCTGATGTACGCAAACCTAGTTTATGCGCGCGGGATTGATAGTTTTTACCAGCGTTGTGCGAATGTAGGTATCGATTCTGTGTTGATTGCTGACGTACCAACCAATGAAAGCCAAGAGTTTGTTGAGGCGGCTAAGAAGCACGGTATTGAACCTATCTTTATCGCACCGCCAACGGCATCAGAAGAGACACTAAAATCAGTTGCTGAACTAGGTGGTGGCTATACATACCTACTCTCTCGTGCTGGTGTAACCGGTGCAGAAACAAAGGCCAACATGCCAGTTGGAGACTTGTTAGAAAAACTCAATAAATACGACGCACCGCCATCGCTTCTCGGTTTTGGTATATCTCAGCCCGATCAGGTTAAACAAGCGATTGAGTCTGGTGCCGCAGGGGCAATTTCAGGCTCTGCTATCGTCAAAATCATCGAATCACACGTTGAGTCTCCGCAAGAAATGTTAAATCAGCTGGCTAGTTTTGTTTCACCGATGAAGGCAGCAACACAAAAGTAAAGTGCTAGCCATCTAAACCTATATGAGATCGGTTTTTTAATAACTTAAGACACCGATCTTTTTTTTAACATCTATTCTTTTTATCCACGCCTTCATTTGAATTAAAAAAACCAATATTTAGATAACAACTCATCCCCCAATCGAATGGCAAACGTTTGCTATCGGTCAAAAAGTTATCACCCATCAAGGAAAATGATTTTAATCGACCCAATTAACTTGGGCGCTTATTGCTAAATGTAAAAATAAAGTGTAAAAAGCGAAGCGAAATTACTGTCTAAATTATAAATTTGATTTAGATATTAATTCTGGAATTTTAAAATTTGTTAGCACAGAGGTTATGGAAGTGTTAAAAGAAAAGAGTTTACTAAACAACATCGGCGTTCAAGTTGTGATCGCCATGATTGTGGGTACTGCCGCGGGTGCCTTCATGGGAGACAGCGCTACGGTCTTCGCTCCACTAGGTGCGATTTTTATTAACCTAATCAAAATGCTGGTTATTCCATTGGTCGCTGTCGCGCTAATTTCGGGCGCAGCGGGCTTAGGTAATAGTCAGTCAGCGGGTAAAGTTGGTTTAGTAACTTTAGGTTACTTCGGTCTAACATCTGCACTCGCTGTTGCACTTGCTCTATTTATGGGTGAAGTCTTCAAACCAGGTATGGGTATCGATGTCTCTGGCGTTGAGGGCATGTTCTCATCTGAATACGCTTCTAAAGGTGACCTACCTTCTTTCTGGGCAACCATTACTGGTATGATCCCAACTAACGTTTTCCAGTCACTGAATGAAGCCAACATCCTACAGATCCTAGTTTTCTGCATGTTTTTCGGGATCGCTATTTCTAAGCAAGCGAAAGAACGCCGTGACCCAATCATTAACGGCGTAAACTGCATTGTTGATGCCATGGTTTGGATGATCAACAAGGTTATGATCATTGCGCCACTGGGTGTATTTGGCCTAATGGCAGAAGCGGTCGGCACTTTCGGCTTTGGCGCCTTAATGGTGGTATTCAAACTGTTTGTTGTCTACATCGCTGCAATTCTTATCTTTGGTTTCGTGGCCTACCCTCTTATGGTGCACATCTTCACTAAGACCTCTGCGAAGAAATTCCTGACAGCAATGAAGAAACCTCAAGCCGTGGCCTTATCTACCGCTTCATCAATGGCGACTCTGCCTGTCACGATGGATACCTGTGAGCATGAGCTGGGTGTAAGAAACTCGACAGCGTCTTTCGTTCTCCCTCTGGGCGCAACAATCAATATGTCAGGTAACGCGATTTACTACGGTTTAGTCGCAATCTTCTTCGCGCAACTGTTCAACATCGATCTTGGTATGGGCGCGTACATTGCCATCATTATTACCTCGACACTTGGTGCAGTAGGTCAAGCTGGAGTACCTGGTCCTTCGTTCCTAGTTGTTGCCGTTCTTCTGGCAGCAGGTATCCCTATCGAAGGCCTACCTCTACTGTTCGCTCTTGATCGTATCTTCGATATGATCCGTACTGCATTGAACATCACAGGTGACGCCGCTTGTGCTGTGATTGTTGACTCACTGATTGAAGAAGAAGCGAAAGAAGCTGAGCTCCAAAAACAGCAAGCTTAAGCGCTGATTTCAGGTAACAAAAAGCCCGGCTAGTAACTAGCCGGGCTTTTTCGTGATATGTCTATTACAAGAAGTGGAATGTCGCGTTTAGCGAGAAGTTCTTCACATCGTCTTCTTTCATATTGAATACGCTGTAGCTTGCCCCTAAAGAAAGAGGCCCCATGACGAAGTATTCCGCACCCACACCGTACATTACGTCGATCTCATCTTCTTTGAAGCCACCATCAGCTTTAAGATCGTATGAATGCAGGCCGCCTTTCGCGTATACATGCAGTGGGCCAAAATCAAGGCTTGGTTTCGCAGCAAAGTAAATTGAAGAACCAGTTAGGTTCGTTTTTATACCAGAGTAATCAACACGATCATAATCGCCCAAGTCTTGGTAACCCGCTTCAAGGCCGATGAATGGCAAAATACCGGTACCAACATGAACGTTGTATGAGGTTGTAGATTCACCACCTAAGTCTGCTTGACCTACACTTGCACTACCGTAGATCCATGAGTCCGCTGATGCTGTTGCTGATGCACCTAATAAAGCTAGTGCGAGTAGTGTCTTTTTCATATTTAACCTTCTTTCTTTTCCCTTTGCAGAGGCTGCCACGGCAATCCTCTGCCAGTATAAGTCAAAATATTGTTATATTTAAGTTTAATGCAATTTATATACCTAGCATTGGTCAATCGCGTTCTTTACGCGTTTGTCCGATACCGGATATGGCGTGCCCAGCTGCTGAGCAAAATAGCTAACGCGCAGTTCTTCAAGCATCCAACGCACTTCTTTGACGTTATCTGGTACAGCCATTCCTTTAGGAATTTTGTTGAGCAATTCTTTGTAGTCGTTAGTAACGGCCTCAATCCTCAGCATATGCAAACGGTCCTTATTAGGATCGATTGGCAACTTCTCCATACGACGCTCAATCGCTTTCATGTAACGCAAAATATCTGGAAGGCGTCTCCAACCACATTCTGTCGCAAACCCTTTAAAGATAAGCCCCTCAATTTGCGCCTTAATATCAGATAAAGCAAAAGCCATCGAGAAGTCTATCTTGCCCTTTAACTTCTTATTAATACTGAATGCGGTTGTCAGAATTGTCTCTACTTGTTTCGCAATCTCCACCACAGTATCACCGAGTTCGGCTCGAACATGCTCTTTAAGCTGCTCAAATTCCTCCGGTTGCCAAACTATTCCGCCTTTTTCTTCGATCAGTTTATCCACACCACAAGCAATACAGTCATCAATCAGGTCAAGGACTTTCCCATAAGGGTTAAAATATAGACCGAGTTTAGACTTATTTGGCAAGTTACTGTGCAGATATTTGATCGGAGATGGTACGTTCAGCAATATCAATCGACGTTGGCCAGCCCGCATCGCAGAGGCCTGTTCTTGCTCCGTCTCGTAGAGTTTGATTTCAACACTGTCTTTGCTATCAACAATCGCTGGATAAGCTTTGACGTCATAGCCGCCGCGCTTTTGCTGATAAACTTTTGGCAACTCACCAAAACTCCAAGTATGAAGCCCTTGTTGCTCAATATCGTCATCGGCGACTTTAGAGAGTGTTTCCTGGACTTTGTCTTTTAGGCTCTCTTTTAGCTCATGCAGATCGCGATTTTCTTTGAGTTTACGGTTTCTATGGTCCACTGCGCGGAAGGTAACCTTCAAGTGATCAGGTACTTGCTCCATATTCCAATCTTCGCGTAACACTTCCACGCCAGTCATACGGCGAAGCTCTTTTTCTAAAGCATCAAGTAAAGGGGCTTCCATTGGCGTGGCACGAGCTAAAAATGCATCGGCGTAGTTGGGGGCAGGTACGAAGTTTTTACGAATCGTCTTTGGCAGTGATTTGATCAGGCTAACGACCAATTCATGGCGCAGCCCAGGAATTTGCCAGTCAAAACCTGCTTGTTCTACTTGGTTTAAAATAGGCAGAGGTAGGTGCACCGTGACACCGTCGTTATCTTCTCCCGGTTCAAATTGGTAGCTCAACTTGAGTTTAAGGCCATTCTGATGCCAGAAGTTAGGGTAATCCAAATCCGTAACATGGCTAGCGTCACCTTTGAAAAGCATTTCTTTTTCAAAGTTCAGCAGCTCACTGTTTTCTTTAGACGCGTTCTTCCACCAAGTATCAAAATGACGCCCTGAAACAACTTCCGTCCCCACTCGTTGGTCATAAAAATCAAACAGCTCATCATCATCAACCAGAATGTCGCGGCGACGGGACTTGTGTTCCAGCTCTTCCACTTCTTGAAGCAACTTACGATTTTGCTTAAAGAAAGCGTGTTTGGTTTCCCATTCACCTTCTACCAAAGCACTGCGAATAAAGATCTCACGGCTCACAGTTGCATCGATAGGGCCATAATTCACTAGGCGTTTAGGCACGATTGGCACGCCATAAAGCATCACTTTTTCATGAGCCATGACAGCAGCACGCTTTTTCGACCAATGTGGCTCGCTGTAACTGCGTTTAATCAGGTGCTTTGCCAGCGGTTCAATCCACTCCGGTTGGATCTTGGCGATAATACGCCCCCACAACTTTGATGTTTCCACTAGCTCAGCAGACACAATCCACTTTGGCTGTTTCTTAAACAACCCAGACGCAGGGAAGATATGGAAGCGCGCATTCCGTGCCCCTTGGTACTCATTCTTCTCCTGATCTTTCATACCAATGTGAGAAAGTAAACCGACCAGTATCGCACTGTGAGTTGCTTGGTAGCTCGCTGGTTCATCATTGAGTTTGAAGTCCATCTCACGCATAGACTGGTGTATCTGGAAATAGACGTCTTGCCACTCTCGGACTCGGAGATAGTTTAGATAGTCCTGCTTGCACTGCTTGCGGAATTGGTTTCCAGACAGCGTTTTTTGCTGCTTCTGAATGTAATCCCACAAATTAACCAACGTCAGGAAATCAGACTCTTCGTGAAAGAAACGTCTGTGCTTATCGTCTGACGATTGCTGTTTATCGCTTGGTCTCTCTCTCGGATCCTGAATCGAAAGTGCAGAAGCGATAACCATGACTTCTTTCAGTGCCCCATACTTTGGCGCTTCCAAAACCATACGGGCCAAACGTGGATCGATTGGCAAACGAGCTAACTGGCGACCAATTGAAGTCAGACGCTTTTTAGGGTCTTTTGCATTTTCATTGATGGCACCGAGCTCTTCTAATAATCGCACACCGTCTTGAACATTGCGTTTATCAGGCGCTTCAACAAACGGGAAAGCTTGAATGTCACCCAACCCCAGCGCCGTCATCTGAAGGATAACCGATGCTAGGTTAGTACGAAGAATTTCAGGATCGGTAAACTCTGGACGAGACTCAAAATCTTCCTCAGAGTACAAACGGATACAAATGCCCTCCTCAACACGACCACAACGACCTTTACGTTGGTTGGCACTCGCTTGAGATACAGGCTCAATCGGCAGGCGCTGTACTTTAGTACGATAACTGTAGCGGCTGATACGCGCCGTACCCGGATCGATAACATACTTGATCCCTGGTACTGTCAGAGAGGTTTCAGCGACGTTCGTTGCTAAGACGATGCGACGTCCAGCATGTGGCTGAAAAATCTTGTTCTGTTCACCGGCTGAAAGACGCGCGTACAATGGGACAATCTCTGTGCTCTTCAGGTTACGCTTTGCCAATGCATCAGCAGTGTCACGAATTTCTCGTTCACCGTTCATGAAGATAAGAATATCCCCTAAACCTTCATCGCAAAGCTCATCGACCGCATCAAAAATACCTTCTAGCTGGTCACGTTCGACATCATCATCACCACGTAATGGTCGGTAACGCGTTTCGACTGGGTAAGTACGGCCAGACACCTCAATAATGGGTGCATCATTAAAATGCTTAGAAAATCGCTCAGGGTCAATCGTTGCCGAAGTGATGATCACTTTAAGATCAGGACGGCGTGGCAGCAGTTCTTTCAGGTACCCAAGGATAAAGTCGATATTAAGACTGCGTTCGTGCGCTTCATCGATAATAATGGTGTCGTACTGGTTCAAGAAACGGTCATGCTGGATTTCAGCCAGCAAAATCCCGTCAGTCATCAGTTTAATTTGGGTATTGTCTGAAATTTGATCGTTGAATCGGACTTTATAACCGACAAACTCACCCAATTTGGTTTCCATCTCTTCCGCGATACGATTCGCTACCGAACGCGCAGCAAGGCGTCTTGGCTGTGTATGGCCAATCAAACCATATTGGCCACGCCCAAGCTCAGCACAAATTTTGGGGAGCTGAGTGGTTTTCCCTGAACCCGTTTCACCGGCGACAATAACCACTTGGTTTTCTTCAATCGCCTTTGCAATATCATCTTTTTTCTGACTTACTGGCAGAATTTCCGGGTATTCGATGGTGGGTTTGTAACTGGCTCTTTGCTCGACATCCATCATGGATTTAGCAATATCTAAGGCTATTTCATCGAAAACGGCATGACGAGACGCTTCTTTCTTTATTTTACTGGCGCCTGAAATGCGCTTACTCAGACGAAACCTATCTTT
Organism: Vibrio sp. Isolate24; assembly: GCF_022398215.1. Classification (NCBI taxonomy): domain Bacteria; kingdom Pseudomonadati; phylum Pseudomonadota; class Gammaproteobacteria; order Vibrionales; family Vibrionaceae; genus Vibrio; species Vibrio sp. Isolate24. The sequence goes on along the minus strand of NZ_JAKEUU010000003.1, from coordinate 805,297 downwards.
GAGCATGCACTGATTCAATGCCTTACGCAGAGAAGTAGCCGTGTTGGCCTGCACTTTCTCTTCAGAGGCGGTATTTTTTTCTGGCTGTGACGAAGTCAAAGCGTTACCTATTCTTTTCACTACATAAAACTGCGACAAATTGTACCACAGTCACCGTGACAAATGTCTCAGTCCATACAACAAAAAAGCCGTTAGTGACGTTCTCACTAACGGCTTTTCATCATCGGCTCAATCAAAAGTCAAACTGCACATAGATGGTATTGTAGTTACTGCCACCTTTAATCCGACCATATTGGGACGCTTGTTCAAATATCGCGCTGCGATGATGTAGTGAATAACCCACCCACATGTTGTCTAAGTCACGCTTGTTGAATAAATCGCCAATGTTGACGTCAAACGAAAAATCGAGATAGTTAAGGAAATTACTCGCGTTGTAGCCCTTAGAGTCCATCTCCGTTTGTTCGATATACGTGATGCTGTCAATGAATGACATCCCTTCAGCCACACCAAATCGCCACTGAGACGGCCAATTAAACGTGTAGTAGGCTTTAATCGCAGCAACGTATTCGGTGCTGGCAGATTGCACATCTGAAGACCAGTGATGAACAATGCCCGGTGTAAAGTAAATATCCAGCGGCACACCAAACAATTCGTCCGTTAAAGGATGGCCATAGAAAAGCGACGTCATTTGGTTATTGTATGGGTCTTTTTCTGTATTGAGCTTCATGATGTCGCCGATATTGGATGGCGTTGCCCAACCATGCGCAATCCGAACGTAACGTTTATTCTTGAGTTCAGGCTTAGGCGCTTTCGATTTATCATTAAAAAAACCAAAGCCAACAAAAAACTCGCCTTGATACCTATCTTCAACGGTATTGGAATGATAGGCGTTATTATCCAGTCGGGTCACGCTGGTAGAACCCAACAGATACAAGTTGGAATAAACGTGATAACGCGCGTCTATTCCTATATTGAGATCAAGGCCACCACCAATATTTTCCTTGGTGATATCGGAAAAAGAGTAATACTGACTATTGAAATCCGCATCCTTATAACGAAGACGGGCATGTGGCCTAAGTTCCCAGTCCCCATAATCAAACTCACCACTCACGCTTAAGTTACTATGGAAACGAAACTCGTCATCTGTCATCAATTCAGCATCTAGGTACCAATCGTCATCAAGGAAATAGCGTAGTTGACCACCAAAGTCGACCGCATCTCCACCGTTAGCATTTTGTTCAGAAGAGGGGATGTCTACAAACCTAAGCCGCATTAATGCACTCAACTGGAAGGCTTCATCCTCTGGCTTAAAAAGATAAGCCCCGCCCTGCAAACCTTCGACAAACACGTGCTCGTTCTCAAAATACATCATCGGTACAAACGTACCAACCGTCTGGTCATTGTTACCCGTGTAAAAAGGGATGGAAGCCATACGATAGACAGCAGCAATACCCCAATCTTGTTCACTGATGCCTTTTTCTTCCTCGGCGACAGCAGAAAAACTGACGGCGTTTACTACTAGCATCGTCAGTGTCGATAGTCTCTTTACGCTAATCATTTTTTGTCCAAAACTGACCGAACGACTCAAATTCTCATCAATCGATAAAGTTAATACTTATCTTTAAGCACGATTCGCCGTTAATATAAGAGTACATGTTCGCCTAAATTCTAAAATTGTGAAAGCATCAGATTTAAAGAAAGTTCTCGACTCATTACCTGAAAACCAAGATCCGCACATAGTGACTGGAGAAGAATGGCTTCCTGAAAGGTTGGTTAATACTCACCTCGACAATGACATGCTATTTTTAGAATTTGATAACGCACCCGAAGAAACCCAAGGAGAGGAAGAAGGTCGTGGGTTTGTCGAGCACGAAGTTGACATGATTCGTCAGCGATTTAAACAAATTCTTGACGAAAGCTCCGATACAAAAACCAAAGCAGATGCTATGCTGGCGCTCTTTCTCATGGGTCACGAAATGTCGAGTTCTGAGATCATCGAAATATTGGAAGACCCTGAAGTACCTAAAGATCCGACAGAGAACCAATGAAACCAACACCTGAATTGCCCTTTCTCTTAGCTGGCCCCATTTTAAGAAAATCTACCGCTGATGAGCTTGTCTTCTGGTTAGCAACCAGTCGTCCCTTAGAGGGAAAGTTCATTCTTTCTCAAGCGTCCGATCACAACGTAGTCTTTCAAGACAATCTTTCTGAGTGCCAGCAAATTCAGGTGGGCACACACTGCTTCGTGACCTTAGCGCATTTTAAAAGTGACTTTCCAACTGATGTGGCGCTTAGTTATGAATTCGAGACTCACCTCGGTCCACTAAGCACGCTTTACCCGCATTTACTGCATACTGACGAAGAACAGTTGACGTTTAAAATCTCGACCAAAGCGAATTATGTCCTACATGGTTCCTGCCGCAATCCGCATTATCCTAGTAAAGATGCGCTCGCCACTATGGATAATAAGGTCGCCACTCAATCTCTAAATGAGAGACCAGACATGCTGATCTTGAGCGGCGATCAAATCTATGCTGATCATGTAGCGGGGCCAATGCTTGATGCGATCTTACAAACCATCGACATACTTGATTTGCCATCAGAGTCGTTTCCTGATGCTCCCATTGATTGTGCCGAGTCTCTATATGCGCATCCCGACTGCTTTTATGGACGAGATAAAATTCTACCCCACTACGTTGATGACGGGACATTCATCAGCAAATTATTTCCTAAGCGCCGTGTCCCTATTTTCAGCTCACGCGAAAACGAAAATCATCTGGTCACTTTTGCTGAGTTCCTAGCCATGTACATTTTGGTCTGGTCTCCCACTCTTTGGCCATGCCTCAATTTGACACGTCTACTCGATAAAGAATTTACCCATGGCGGTCAAACGCTTTCGCCTCGCTGGCAACAGCAATGGCGTGAAGAAAAACAAGTACTCGAAGCATTCATCGGCACTTTGCCTCAAGTACAGCGCTTACTTGCTCATATACCGACTTATATGATTTTCGATGATCATGATATTACTGATGACTGGAATCTGACCGTTGGTTGGGAGAAAGCCGCATACGAAAACCCATTCTCTAAGCGTATTATTGGCAATGGCTTGATTGCTTATTGGTTGTGCCAAGGGTGGGGAAATGAACCGGATAACTTCAATGACGAGTTTCTGTCTGAGGCATTGAATTACCTAAACCAACCCACAGCGCAAAACCAAGATGAGTTCATCAGTTACCTTTACAGTTTCGAGCGATGGCATTTTACCATCCACACTTCACCTAAAGTTGTCGTTCTGGACACCCGCACACGAAGGTGGCGTTCAGAATCAAGAATGAACAAACCCTCTGGTTTAATGGATTGGGAAGCACTAATAGAGTTTCAGCAAGAGCTAATGCATCAAGATAAAGTGATTGTCGTATCCGCAGCCCCCATGTTTGGCGTCAAGTTTATCGAAGCTCTGCAAAAAGGCATGACCATGCTTGGTCAACCATTGGTGATTGATGCTGAAAACTGGATGGCACACCCTGGCAGTGCAAATACGCTATTGAGCATTTTTACTCACACGAAAACACCTGCCAACTTTGTTATTTTGTCAGGTGATGTCCATTACTCATTTGCGTACGATATAAAACTCCGTTTTCGACGCTCTAGCCCCAATATTTATCAGATCACCTGTAGCGGCTTTAAAAGTCAGTTCCCTGAGCCTTTATTAGCAGTGTGTGACCATCTGGATAGGCTACTCTATTCCCCACGCTCACCACTCAACTTTCTGACTAAACGTAAACGTCTGAAAATCAAAAAGCGGGATCCCAATACCGAAGGAGCCCGTCGTTTGGTCAATGCCAGCGCCATCGGCGAAGTAAAGCTGGATGACAACGGTAAACCTAAACGGATCTCGATATTAACGGGAGATGGCAAAGAAATTGATTTTCCACCGATAGGAGAAAAGTAATCTTTTTGTAAAGAGACTTGTGCTTGCTTCGCATCATCACTATCTATAGAACTAGGAAACAAATTTGAGGCGCGTCACATGCTGAATTCCATCACAACTCTATTTAAACAACTTATCGACGGTCAAGATCTCGGAAAACACGTAGAGACAGACCCAAATCTTGCCATCGCCTGTTTGCTCTGCGAAGTCTCCGGTGCTGATCACCAAATCATTGGCGCCGAGACTGAGGCCAAGTGTCAATTGCTCACTCGTCTTCTAAATATCAGTCAACCTGAAGCGTCTTCTCTCCTCGAACGTGCTGCGATAAAAAGTAAAGAGTCTGCCTCTTTGTATGACTTTACTTCACAGTTAAGAGAACTCAGTCAGAATACTCGGTTTGACCTTATTAAAGCGATGTGGGAAGTTGCGCACGCTGACGGAAACATTGATCCACTTGAAGATGCTGTTATTCGCAAAGCCGCAGAATTGCTCTATGTCGATCACAGCGAGTTTATTCGCGCTAAATTGCAGGTGATTGAGAATAATAACGGCTAACCTAAGCCACCATGACGACAGCCTAAGGCCAACTTTCCGCCACTAAAGCATGGTTAACGCTAATTTAGCGAGATTATAGGCGTCAACGTATCCAGAGTGCTGTCGTCCTTCCCAGTCAATATTTTGTGCTTCCTGAGCGGCCTTGTGGCCAATGCGTTTATCTTTAAGGCGATGCTGGATGCGATACAGAGTAGCTAAGTTAATGAACTCTTTAAACGGCATTTCAATGCCTTTATCCTGACATTCTTGCGCTAAGATCAGATCGTCTCTACCCCATGAGGCGTAAATTTTATTCGCGCCGCCGAAGTTTTTGATCATCGACTTGAGCACTTCTTCGAGCGGGCGACCCTGTTTCTCAATTTTACGCGGTGTAATACCCGTTAGTTGAGAACAAAACAGAGACACTTCATTTTGTTCTGGTTTCACATAGTACTGAGCACGTTTGACGATCTCGCCTTTGACAAGATCAATTTCCGCCAGTCCGACTTCGATGATTTCACCAGTAGTACCGACACCGTTTTCATTCCAACAGCACATTTCCAAATCGAAACAAACTATACGGTTATGGTTCATTGCTCGCCTATGTTTTGTTTTCTGATAAAGCGCCGAATTCTACCTCAGTTGAAGCTAAAACTCGAATCACACCGAGTTGGTTGCGCAGTTCTTCCTCAATCTTGTGTCGAACTCACCACCTAATTTTGGTCAACTTACCTATAGTGTGACTCAAAATGCCTAAAAACAAATCAATCAGGCCTGTTACTGCCTCTTTTCTGAAGGCCTGTAGACTTGAATGTGATAATATTTGCCCCAATTTAACCCAATAATTACGACAATAGCACTCAGGTGTGACTGCTATTTCTTCCATCAATTAAGAGAAATGTCATGACGTTCGATTTACAAATGATCCCTCAAACGTTCGATATGCTGCACGCTGGCCTAACGGCATCAAGCGTCCTTTTACTTCTGATTGCGGTATCACGCAAATCTAAAGTCGTCGAGAAAGTGGTTGAAAAGCCCGTTGAGAAAGTCGTCGAAGTTGAAAAGCCTGTCGAGAAGATCGTTGAAGTAGAAAAAGTGGTCGAAGTTGAGAAAGTCATCGAGAAAGTGGTGGAAGTCGAATCTAAACTGGCAACCGCTTCAACAGATTCAGCGATGCAACTTTTATCTATCATGCAGCAGGAAGCCCGTCTGATTGACTTCCTAAAAGAAGACCTAACCTCATTCTCAGATGAAGAAGTCGGTGCGGCCGCTCGCGTTATCCACACGGGGGGGCAGAAAGTGCTGAACGATTACGTTTCGCTTGAGCATATACGTAATGAAGATGAAGACACTCGTATTACGATTGAAGACGGCTTTAACTCGCAGGAGATTCGCCTAACCGGTAATGTGACAGGAAGTGCACCTTTTAATGGCACCTTGATTCATAAAGGCTGGAAAGCACGTGAAATGAATCTACCGAAACTTGCTGAAAACTACGACGCTTCTATTATCGCACCTGCCGAGGTGGAGCTGTAATGGAACACCACAACACAGCGACTGACACGCCTAAATTCAGTGTTGGTATCGACTTAGGCACAACACACTGTGTGATGTCTTTTATCGACACGCACAATGAAGATGCGCAAGTTGAAGTGATGCCGATTCCACAGCTCACTGCACCTGGTACAGTAGAGACTCGCAGCCAATTAGGCTCTTTTCTATACCAACCACATGAGCACGAAATGAACCCGCAATCACGCGTTCTTCCGTGGTCGAGCGAGCCAAAAGCGCTGGTTGGTGCTATTGCACGTAGCCTAGGCTCTAAAACACCAATTCGTCTTGTTGCCAGTGCCAAATCTTGGCTTTGTCACTCAGGTGTGAACCGTCGTGATGCATTCCTACCAGCAGGTAGCCCAGAAGAAGTGGAAAAAGTATCCCCTCTTCGCGCGACAGAACTTTACCTAGAGCACCTAAAAGACGCTTGGAATCACGCGAATCCAAATCACAACCTTGCCGATCAAGACGTGACTATTACGGTTCCTGCTTCTTTTGATCCTGCTGCTCGTGACCTAACAGCAGAAGCAGCACGCAACGTTGGTTTTGTGCACCTAACGCTTCTAGAAGAGCCACAAGCTGCGCTTTACAACTGGATCGATAACAGCAACGACAAATGGCGTGATGAAGTCGAAGTTGGCGACATCGTACTTGTGGTCGATATCGGTGGTGGTACCACTGACCTTTCTTTGGTGGAAGTCACTGAAGACGGCGGTAACCTAACTCTGAACCGTATCGCGGTAGGTGAACACATCCTACTTGGCGGTGACAACATGGACCTTGCACTTGCGTACCGATTGAAGATGAAGCTAGCGCAAGAAGGCAAAGAGCTACAGCCATGGCAAGTTCAGGCAATGACGCACGCATGTCGTGACGCGAAAGAAGCACTATTGAACGACAGCGAGCTTCAGTCAGTGCCAATCGTAGTACCAAGCCGCGGTTCTAAACTGCTTGGCTCAACGTTGAAGACAGAACTGACTCAAGAAGAAGTACAACAAACACTGGTTGACGGTTTCTTCCCTAAAGTTGCGATTACGGACCACCCTGTTCAACGTAACCGTGGTGCACTAACGCAAATGGGTCTGCCTTACGCACAAGATGCGGGCATTACTCGTCACATTGCCGCGTTCCTGTCTAAGCAAGCTAATGCCCTTTCTACTTCAGGAAATGGTGGCACAGAAGCAACTCAAGATTTCAACCCATTCGCTAACATGCCGGGTATGCCAGGTGCTGATACAGCGCAATCGGCTGACTTCATCAAACCAACGGCAATCCTATTCAACGGTGGTGTGCTGAAATCGAAACTTCTAGCCAGTCGTCTAGAAGACACGATCAACGAATGGCTAATTGAAGCAGATGCTGAAATGGCAAAACGCCTAACAGGTGTGGATCTAGACCTTGCAGTTGCTAGCGGTGCGGCTTACTACGGCTCTGTGCGTCGTGGACAAGGCGTTCGTATCCGTGGTGGTATTGCTTCGGCTTACTACGTGGGTATCGAAAGTGCGATGCCAGCGATTCCGGGCATGGCGCCTCCAATGGAAGCACTTTGTGTCGCACCATTTGGTATGGAGGAAGGTTCAAGTGTTGACGTACCAAGCCAAGAGTTTGGTTTGATCATCGGTCAGCCAGTTAACTTCCAATTCTTCGGCTCAACCGTTCGTCGTGATGACCTAGCAGGTACTCACCTAGACTACTGGACACCAGAAGAGCTTGAAGAGCTTCCAGAAATTCAAGTAACGCTACCTGTATCTGAAGGTCGTCGTGAAGGTGAAGTGGTTCCAGTAACTCTAGCTTCTCGCGTCACAGAGCTGGGTACGCTTTACTTAGAAGCCATTGCCGCTGATAACGGTCAAAAATGGCATGTTGAGTTCGATGTGCGCGAAGACGCGAAAAGCGACTCAAACGAAGAAGAATAAATAGACATCAACGGCATCCAATCGGGTGCCGTTTTTAAATACACGAAGGTTTGTATGGCATCTCCTCGTTTTCTTGTTGGTATTGACCTTGGCACCACAAACACTGTGGTGGCGTATTGTGAAATCACCGACAACCTTGAACAATCCGAAGTATCCCTATTCGACATCGACCAATTGATTGGTCCGGGTGAAGTGGTTCGTAAACCATTACTGCCCTCTTTCCGTTACCATCCTGCGGTTGGTCAAATCTCCCCTGCTGACCTAACACTCCCATGGGAAAACGAACCCGTTTCTGGCGACATTAGTAATGTGATCGTGGGTGAATGGGCACGTGAATTAGGTGCGAAGGTAGAAGGGCGTCAGGTCTCCAGTGCAAAAAGCTGGCTATCGCACCAAGCAGTGGATCGTAGTTCAGACATTCTTCCTTGGGCTGGTGCGCAAGACGTGGATAAAGTCTCCCCCGTGATTGCCAGCGCAAGCTACCTCAACCACATTCGCCAAGCATGGAACTACCGTAACCCTAGCAACAAGCTAGAAGACCAAGATGTGGTTGTGACGGTTCCTGCCTCGTTCGATGAAACCGCTCGTAAGCTCACGCTTGAAGCCGCTGAGCTGGCAGGTTTAAACAAAATCGTCTTGCTCGAAGAGCCACAAGCGGTCTGTTACGACTGGTACGCTCGCCACCAGCAAACTGCAGCCGATGAGTTAAAAGAGCTACCACTGATCCTAGTTTGTGATGTGGGCGGCGGTACCACCGATTTGAGTTTAATCGAAGCAAAGTACCACAATGATGAACTGGCACTGGATCGTATTGGTGTTGGCGAACACCTGATGCTTGGTGGAGATAACCTCGACTTAGCATTAGCGCACCTTGCAGAAAGCCGCTTCAATCAAAGTAAGAAGCTCACCGCAGCAAGCCTAACTAAACTGATTCAACAAACTCGTAAAGCAAAAGAAGATTTGCTGTCAGTGAGCGCGCCTGACGAAGTAAAAATCACCATGCTGGGCAGCGGGTCTAAACTTCTGGGCGGAACAAAGAGCATTGCACTAAGCAAACAAGAAGTGCACCAAATTGCTTTGGATGGCTTCTTCCCGCGTTCTGATTTCAGTGAAGTTCCAGATAAACGCCGCAGCGCGGTGGTCGAGTTTGGTCTTCCCTACGTTGCTGACCCGGCAGTGAGTAAGCACGTCGCCGAATTTTTAACTCAGCATCAACAGGTCTCTCGCGCCGCGCTTGGCATTGAAGATGACAAACAAAATGCTATCCCCGTTGGAATACTGCTTAATGGTGGTGTATTCAACAGTGAATTGGTCACAGAGCGTGTCACCACGTTGCTTTCTGATTGGCGCGGAGATCCTGTCACCGTGCTGGATAACCCACACCCAGATTGGTCTGTGGCCCTCGGTGCTGTTGCATTTGGTAAAGCGCGTCGCGGGGCACAACTCAAGATCGGTGGTGGTGCCGCACGTTCTTACTTTTTGCACCTGCAAGAAAAGAACAAGATGGGTAAAGCGCTTTGCTTGCTGGCGAAAGGGACAGAAGAAGGCAACGAAATTCGCCTCAGTGGACGTCGCTTTTCGTTAACGCTTGGTGAGCCAGTACGCTTTAACCTTTTGACATCGACTCACGATACATTAAGCCAAAACACCGCCATTCAAAACGGCGTAATGGTTGATGTTGACCCAGATTTGTTTGCTCCTCTGCCACCTTACATCACCACCCTTGAAGGCGAAGGTGCCGAGCTGAAAGCCAACCAAAAAGAGCGCGTCGAAGTGCAACTGGCGTGTCAGTTGACTGAAGTCGGCACACTGAAAATGGAATGCGTCAGTGCAGAAGACGACAACAAGCGCTGGCAGTTAGAGTTTGAAGTTCGCAACAAGCAGGCCGAAGAAGAGGATCAGGTTGAACTTCACCCTCGTCTGAATGAGTGTAAAGAACTGATCGGTCGACTTTACAGTGGCAATAAGAAAAGCGCTGATGGTAAAGAGATAAAAACCCTAGCTAAAGATCTAGAAAAGAGACTTGGCAAGCGCGACGAATGGGACTTCACCACTCTACGCCAACTGTTTGATGCGTTTGCTCAAGGTCGAAAGCGTCGCCGCCGCTCTGAACCACACGAGAAAAACTGGCTGCGTTTAGCTGGCTTCTCTTTAAGACCAGGGTTCGGTGACGCTACGGATTCATGGCGTATCGAGCAGGTATGGGGGCTTTATCAGCAAGGTATCCAGTTTAAAAACCACCAAGGTTGGACGGATTGGTGGGTCTTTTGGCGTCGTGTTGCAGGTGGTCTTAGCCAAGAGCAGCAAGAAACCATCTTGGCGGACATTGCCAAATACCTCCACCCTGGCGCAATGAAAAACCCACAATCCGCCAAAGCGGCACAAGAAATGGGTTACGAGTCCATGGTACGCCTTGCGGCCTCCTTAGAGCAGTTAGAAGTCGAAGACAAAGTGCTACTCGCAAGCTGGTTTATGAGTAAAGCGATTAATCACAATCAGTTCGAGCAAGCGCACTGGTGGGCTCTAGGGCGACTCGCTTCACGAACACCTCTTTATGGTAGCCAACATAGTGTTATACCTCGCGAGCAAGCTGAACAGTGGTTGCCTAAGCTATTGGAACAAAACTGGCACAAAGAGCCAATGATCGCTTTCGCAGCAGTAATGATTTGTCGTAAGACGGGTGACCGCCTATTCGATATTTCTGACGACTACCGTGAACAAGTTCTCACTAAGCTGAAGCAAAGCAAAGTGCCTGAGTCTTGGTTATCACTGGTTGAAGAAGTCAAAGAGCTGTCTGAGAGCGAATCGAAGCGAGTCTTTGGTGATGCACTGCCGAGTGGCCTAACACTGGTCAATAGCTAAATGTCAGTGGCCTATCTGCTAGAAACATCGAGAGCAGATAGGCCATTGAAACTGTCGTATTGTATATTGGACAGATAAAGCCACACTATTTACGAAGTAAAGCCACACACTCGTCATATGATGGGTTATCACTGACTCCAATGTCCCACAGTTGCTTAGCCGCGTAGTGAGCAAAATTTGGATCAGCTGGGAATAAAGCCTGCCTAGAACGCTTCTTTTTCAGATAGATAATTTTTATTTCTTTTAATTCAGAACCAATAATATGCCTAGAGTTGGCACAGATTTCTGCAAGTCCTTCATAAGCATAAGCGTTAACTTCGGCCATATTAATCGCGGCAAACGCATGAACAGGGGCCAATACAGTCAACAGAATTATCTTGTTATGCTTTCTCATATGTTACGCCCCTGCCACATTACAGGTCGTGAGCGAATGGAACATTCCGAACCTCCAGCGCAAGCCTACATCCACTTGGTGAACTAATCGTCGTTCTGTATGTTTTGTAAAAAAGCGGCTTCCGATTGCATGATTTCACTGTACTCGCCGGTTTCCATCAAATGCTGTAAACCTGCGTTAAATTCTTTGACCAATACTTGACTGCGTTCACTATCAAATCGGCTGAAAATCACAAACATATCATCTTCAAGTAAAGGTTTAGAATCCAATCTAATGTGTTGCCTTAGCTCTTTAGGCACATAGTGTTTTATGAGGTACAAACCGCGTTCAACACCCGTTGGATAAGCATCAAGTCGTCCCTTAGCCATTTTCTGAAAATTAGTTTCTTCAGAGTTATTTATCTCTACTTTAACACCAAGTTTCTGCATCACATGGGTTGCTTGATACCCTTGAGTCGCACCTATTTGATACTTATGAAGATCGGCCACTTCCTGCCAAGAAAATAGCGTATCAGAGTGGTAAAAGAACTGAACCCGTTGACTAAAGAAGGGCTCTGAAAAGATAAACTCTTTGACCCTATCCTCATTTTTCATCCAAGGGAAAGTACCATCAAATTTACCTCTTATCGCATACTGATAAGATCTCACCCATGGGTAGTATTCGAGTTCTACGGTATAGCCTCGAGCTTCAAATGCCCTTCGTACCAATGTTTCCGATATTTTTAGCTCAGGATCAGACAGAGAGCTGGTATATGGCTCCCAATCTCCCACCGCAAACTTAACCACCTTATCGTCCGAAAAAGACGGGAATGAATAGAGTAAAAGAAGTAAAAAACTCACCCAAAAGCACTTCATAACAACACAACTATCAGTAACACCAATTGTAAGTGTAGCTCTAATACTCATATTCGATAAGCAGTATAGATTTTAGAAAGATCGCAGTGTTCTTAGAGCACTAGGTGCTTTGCCTGACCAGCGTTTAAAACTTCGCCTAAAATTCGCGCTATCGCTATAACCAAGACGAAAAGCGATGTCATCAACCGTCAAGTTTGTGCGCAACAAGAACTCTTTGGACAATTCAAAACGGACTTCATCAAGCAGAGACTGATAGCTGGTTTCTTCTTGGTTTAGCTGCCTTCGTAACGTCCGGGTTGAACAAGCGTGTAGCTGGGCGACGTCATCAAACGAAGGGAATACTCCAGCACTTTGGTAAAGATGTGCTTTAATCTGATTGCTCAGTCGCATCGGAGACTGCAATAATGCGATGACAGACTCACAAGAATGGAGGTAAATTCCGAGCAGATCAGCATTATGGGAAGTCAATCGCCAATCCAATACATGAGCGTCAAAGGTCAATGCGAACCGTCGCTGTTCAAAGTTAACTTCACATTGAAAGCGCTGCATATACTCTTCTGCGTACACTGGTGGTGCGAACGGGAGCTCAAGCTTTCTGACCTTGAGTTGTTGCCCCGTCAGTTCAGCAAATAACGATAAAAGTGAGCTAAAAAAGTACTCTGTACAAAAAGGCAATAACTCACCAATATTTAAGTCATTTTCGATCTCAATCGAAGCTGTATTATCGCCCCGTAATACTCTGACCGAGAAGATAGGGCCATTAAGATTCAAATACTTAAATCCAGCTTTTATTGCTTCAGAGACGGTTTGACTGCTCATAATGGCATAACCCAATATACCAAAATGACTGAGTGTGGCTTTTCCACCCAGTAATAAACCTAAGCCGATAGAGGGGTAGCACTGCTGAGCAGAGCGAAATAGCAGAAGCTTGTCCGAGTAACTGATATGGCTCTGGGGCTGCTGCCAATCTAAATCATCAAGGCCCGTTTGTCGTAATAAACTCTGCGAGTCTAAGCCGTATTTCTCTAAAATGGTAAGCAACAAAGAGACATCAAGTACCCCTAACTGATAACGATGTTCAGTGGGTAAATACTCCGCGATCACTTCCATATCAGCTCCCATTTCCAGTTACTGTTTAGAGTAACCAAGTTTAGCTCTCTTAATCGTGATGTTTATTCGTTTTCTGACCGAAAATGACCTGTCAAAATAAACCAAAGCACGTAAAACTAACGGAAATGTTATCAACTTGTGAATACATTATGTTACTGAGTCAAGCGGCTCCAGAGTGCCTAATTCAATCTAATGGGAAGCCTTATTTGGGCCACTTTGATGGCGTACCCAAGCAGCTGGGGATCACCCATTTTGATTATCGAAACAATATGGACCGTAAAGTCGGTAAGATGAAAAAGTACTTTCATTACAAGCAGTTTCAATTCGCAAGTATATCAACGTCTCGCTATGTCATCGGTATCGCTATTGCCGATATCCGCTATGTGGGTTCCGCATTTTGCTACGTCTACGATATGGAAACCGACATACTGATAGAAAAGAGCTGGCTAAGGCCGTTATGTATCGATAAACAAATGGCTGCATCTCCGTACCGCGGTAAGACGACCATTGCTGCAAAGCGCCTGATATTTAATATCGAACATCCTAGATGGCGCATGAAAGCCGATACTGATTTTCTACACCTTGATGTGTCACTGGAGCCATTACGCCATAGCTTACCGCTCTCGCTCTGCACACCGACAGGCTATAACGGCTGGACTTACACCCAAAAGCACAACGCGCTGACCGTGACAGGAAACATTGAAATTGGTGGTGACACTATCGACCTTTCGGGCGCGTTAGGCGGCTACGATTTTTCCGCTGGTTTCATGAGGCGAGAAACCAGTTGGCGATGGGCAAGTATTAATGGCAAGACTAAGGATGGCACACTAGGCCTCAATTTGGCCGCCGGTGTAAACGAGACCGGTTGCCATGAGAATGCCCTATGGCTCAACGGTTCACGACATTTGCTAGGAGCCGTCCACTTTCGTTTTGATCGTCAATCCTCTCAGAGAAAGTGGCATATTTTCTCGGATGATGGTCGAGTTGATCTCACCTTCACACCAATCAACAGAAGAAGCGAAAAGCTTAATCTTTGGCTACTACAAAGTAATTTTCGTCAGTTTATTGGCCGCTTTTCTGGTTTTATTGAGGATGGAAATGGTATCCGTCACACGCTAGATCAACAACTTGGGTTAACCGAAGATCATTTCGCTCGTTGGTAACTCTCTTGGAGCTTCACTCATGGACTTCAGAACTCTTATCGATCACCCAGAATGGCTGCTGATACTGTTAGCCCCCTTATTTATTGGTTTAATGTTAGCTGAATACTTCATCGGACAAAAACGCGGTAAGCTACCTAGAAGCTCTTCCTATATACTCCCTGAAGTTCTGTGTAACTTTACCCTTGCAGGCATGCACCAACTCGCAGATCTATTAACTGGGCTTTTGATCATTCAACTATATCAGTGGTTATTTGGCTGGCGTCTATTAGAGATTGAAATGGGAGTGACCAGCTTTGTGATACTGCTCGTTCTGCAAGATTTCTTTTACTACTGGTTCCATCGAGCCAGTCATCGTACTCGCTGGATGTGGGCAGCGCATGTCGCTCATCACAGTTCTGAGCGTATGAACTTCAGTACCGCCTTTCGCCAGAGCTTGATGTACCCTTTCGCTGGGATGTGGTTATTTTGGGTGCCTCTGGTGATCATCGGATTCGAGCCTAAATGGGTTATTTTCGCCGTACTACTGAACTTAGGTTTGCAGTTCTTCGTCCATACGCAATGGATACGCTCGCTTGGCCCCTTAGAGTCTATTTTTAACACTCCTTCCCATCACAGAGTTCATCACGGAAGAAACCCTCAGTACATAGATAAAAACTATGCGGGCGTATTGATTATCTGGGACAAATTGTATGGCACCTTCGAACCCGAAGTAGAGACCGTCCGCTACGGTGTCACAAAGCCAGTAAACAGCTTCAATCCTTTGATCGTGACCTTTCAAGAGTGGGGAAACCTATACCAAGATGTCTTCAAGAGTAAGACATCGATAGCCCACAAACTAAAGGCTTTATTTTCCCCACCCAAAGATCAATGAGCCCCCTAAGCCTTACAGGTAGGCTTCCCAAACACTACCGGCAAAATTTATTTCTTGTCTTGCCTAACAACCAAGAAATCCAACGTTTTCTGGAATTGAGGACAAACTCTTCCTCTGGGCCGATACCATCAACAATCCAACCATCAACATCCTTGCTTTGGCCAAGTGCTGAAAATTGCCAGTCTTGACTGCTGACTCGCTCGCCCTGAATCAAAGCCTTATTCAACGCTTGACTTCTCACCACGATTTTTATTCCCTCGGCCGAACCAATTCCTAGGCCTGATTCTCCTTTTTGCCCTACTGCAACTGGTATTTTCATCGTGCAGTGATGACCATGTCGATTCAACCAAGTGTAATTGCCTTCTCCCACACGACCTCGAAGCCAAAGCAATTCACCAGATGCCATATCATCGACCTCAAGAATACCCAGTACCTTTTCAGGGTAAATATGAGGGTCAAACCCCGCCATGGCTTCAGAAACAAAAACAAGTAGTAGCCATACTATACACTTCATGAGCATTGTCCTCCATGGCTTTCAGGCACAATGCCCTGCTGAACAAGTAGGTACGTCAACCAGAATGGGCCTAGGGCGGGGATAAAAAACACTAGCCCCCAATAGCCCGACTTGCCAATATCATGCATCCGCCTTGATACCAAAGCGATGATAGGAATAAAACTGGCGATGCTATACAACACGTCAAACGAAGATAAAGACAGGCTAACGTCCACAGCAATAAATACCAAACTCACCACTACATGAACCAACATAAACACCCAAAACTCTTGCCTTGATGAGTGACCCGAAAAGTCCAACCCTCGTTTCCAAGCTAACCAATAGAAGTGCATCTTTGTTCTCTCTAGATTGTAAAATGAGAGTGTATTTTGCTCATGAAAAGAGAAACGATGCGTCCTAAAACGGGTTTTAGGACGTTCTGATACCCGTTTTAGTCTAGTCTGAGCTTCTAATTCAGTTTCATATCGTTATGCTATGACGAGTTTATCTATCACTTTTTCAATCCAGGACAAACTATGCTCGCGATTCCTGTCCCTTTTGTTGTCTCATTGCTTTTAGGGCTACTGGCTGTCAGCCTCTATTCAAATAATCGTGATCAATCAAAGTTTGCTTGCGGTTTCTTACTTCTCTGTGCCTTGACGACCGCTGTTGTAGGGCTTAGATGGACATATCAGGCACCTCTTCTTTTGTTCGCTCAACCTATCTTAGCGTCTATCATTCCAATCGCAGCATGGTATGCATTCACACGTACTCATAACACAGCTCTAAGCTCGATATACAAGCATGCTGTGCTCCCATTGATTGTCGTACTATTTCTCCTTACCCAAACGTTTTGGCAGCCTCCGCTCGATGAATTACTGACGGTTATTTACTTGTTTTATGGCATCGCTTTGATGAGAACCTCTTCTGATAAAGAACTGCTAGTGAATGTCTCGCTGGGCAGTTGGGAAAGAGTGAAGCACGCAAGAGTGATAGCGGGTTGGATGCTCATGTTTTCCGCTTCCATCGACGCTTTTATATCGCTCGATTTTGCCTATAACCATGGCAACCTGACACTGTATATATTAACTATCGGACACCTTGTCCTCTTACCCATTTTATCTTTGGCGGTTGTGATTACAGGTATTCACACATCACCCAGCAGAGCAGAACCGGCATTTGAACACAAAGAACCGACAGCTCAACCTGCTATGTCAACATCTAAAGCCAAGGAAATCGCATCACAGCTGGATGAAACCATCAAAGAAAAGTGCTTATACCTAGATCCAGAACTGACGCTTTCTCGTTTATCGCGCAAGCTTGGTATTCCCGCTAAGCAAATATCGATGGCCGTCAATTTGGTTCACGGCAAAAATATATCAAAGCTCGTCAACGAGTATCGAATACGTCATGCACAGAACGCTCTAATTCAAACCAATGAGTCTGTTACACAAATTATGATGAACTCAGGTTTTCAGACTAAATCTAACTTCAATCGAGAATTTAATCGCATTGCAGGAATGAGCCCCAGCGAGTACAGGAAGCAATCAAAGTGAAGGATGAATAATTTAGGCGTTGTTTTGCTTGATACGGCGACTGAGTTTGCCCGGCGTGATCCGCGCAAAGCTCTTAAACTCTCTGGTCATATGCGCTTGGTCAGAAAAGCCTTGATAAGCGGCTAAGTCGGCAAGCGATAACTCGGGGTTATTTCGCAGCGCTTGAATTGATGTATGCACACGACGCAGGCGTTGAAAGTGCTTAGGGGACATACCAATCCAGTGCTGGAATTTGCGTTCCACCTGTCTTTGACTCTCACCGAAGCACTCACCTATCTTGCCATCCTGAGCTCGTTGAATCAGTTTCGCTCTCTCATCAGTGGTATTGCTTTGAGCCACAAAGCCCAAACACCAACGCATCAAAAGCACGATACGAACACTGTGGCTTGGCGCCTCTTTGAGTTGGGTAAGCAACTCACTTGATCCCTTAAAGGGAAACGTGTCTTGAAAGCACACTTGATTTGTCTCAACCAAACGATCCAAAAACGAAAAGCTCATCCCAGGGTGAAAACGAATACCACAAAGCTGGCTTTTTGGTGCAAGAGTAATGGTTTTGGTAATTTTGCTGTATGGCTGATACATCGCACTCTCAGTGTAGGTTTTACCTTCAAGGCCTACCATCCCTTGTAAAACAAACATCACACCAGAGCCGCCATCACAGTAGAGAGGTTTACAAACCTCACCTTCGTGAGGCACGTTGACCGACCATATTGCTTGAATATGGTCGGCGAGTGGCCCAATTGGGTTAACTATTTGAAAATCCATATTCTGAGAAATAGCTATACTCACTCTTTTGAAAAGCTGCCCACTTCTGGCTTGAATGCTTTGACAATACGATTCCAGCTGTTTATCGCATTGATTGCCAACGTCAGGACAACAAGCCCTTTTTCACCAAATGTATCGAGTGTCACTTGATAGTCAGCATCCGCTACCTGACCACCCTTCGTTAGACTCTCTGCCCAATGTAGCGCAACTTTTTCTTGTTCGCTATACAAAGGCATATCTCGCCATGCACTCAACCCTATCAAACGATGTTGAGACTCACCTTGCTTCAGAGCATCTTTACTGTGCATATCGATACAAAAGGCACATTGATTGATCTGGGATATGCGAAGTTTAACCAGCTCCCACAGCGTGATCGACAATGTACTTTGCTGCTCAAATTGAGCTTTAAGATACTCTTCTTGCCCCATTAAAATTTGGATACCTTCTGGCGCTGCATTAAAGTAATTTAATCTTGGTGTCATAAGTCTATCTCCTTGTTTGATATTGGTAGCCTACCCCCAGCAAAAAACAAAAGATTGAATATTTTCGACATCCCTCCCCACCAATCTTGTCTATGCTGTTAAAACACTCTCCACAACAAGGAATTAGCTAATGCGCAACCTGACATTGATGTTTTTTAGCCTGATCTTGCTAACATCGCCAGTACGTGGCGATGTTCTTACTCTTACATCTCTTGAGTGGCCTCCCTATGCAGGGCGAAACTTAGACGCTCAAGGAGCCTCCGTTGCTGTTGTAAAAGCCGCTGTAGAAGCGATGGGGCACGAGCTAAACGTCGAATTCTACCCTTGGGAAAGAGCGGTCCATCTCGCGAAGAATCAATCAAAATATGCTGGCTACTTCCCAGAATACTACTTCGACGCCTCTGACCTAATATTTTCGAACCCCATAGGGACCGGTCCCTTAGGCTTTGTTGAGAATAAAGCCAATCCCATCTCATGGAGCAGTTTACAAGACTTAAAATCCGTTAAAATCGGGGTGGTGCGTGGGTACGTGAACACCGAGGAACTCGACAGCATGATTGCGAGCGGTACACTTCAATCTGAAGCGGTCACCAGTGATAACCAAAACCTGAAAAAAGTCTCAGGGCAGCGCATCCCTCTCGCCGTTATAGATAGCAATGTTCTTAACTACTTACTGACGAGTGACAAGAGCCTCCAAGCAGCACAAGACAAGTTGCAAATGAACTCAAAGTTACTTGAAGAGAAGGAACTGTTCATTGCATTTGGCAATGATGAAACAGGTAAAAAGTGGAAAGCAATCGTTGATGAGGGGCTGAAAAAAATCGACAGCAAGCAAATTATGTCGGACTACTTTAAAAAATAGTCCTTGTGTTACGGATGCAAATGGGAGAAAAACTCCCATTTGCAGTTATATACTGACCAGATTCATAGATAACGATAACTGATCTCACCCCATCGCTTATCGCCTATTTTTTCAGTCACGGCCTTAACAAGTTCTGCAGATAGACTTCCATCAGTTTCAAATTTCAATTGAGTCATCAAGTTATCTAGACTTGAGCCTGCCCCATTCAAAGCTGAATCCAATTCATACCAAAACGCAGAGCCCTTAAAGTAAAACAACGGGTAATATTGACCTGCTCCCTGTTTATTGTAGAGGCGGTTTGCTTTAATCAGCCCTGTTGTTGAAAAAGGAAATTTTTTAGCAAAACTACCCCAGAAACGAGTCGGTTCTTCAGCAGCATAATCCGTAGCTTGCAGCGATTTTATCGCGTAGTACTCAGCCAAACTTTCCGCTGCCCAAGTTGGTCTGCTAAAGTCTAAAACATGCACTGACTCATGCGCTGCAATCTTGAGTAACATCTTTAGTGAAGCTGGGGTGAGTTTTCCTTTCTCTAGCCAGGCATTAATCAAGATCATATTTTTACCAGCAGCTCCACTTATACTCCCTGACGAGCTGTCCTTTTTGAAAAACGCCATTTGCCAATCGTGTCGCTGTGAGTTCGAGAATACGCTATTCAAGTAATTGAGTGACGTTTTTAATACTGGCTTCCATTGTTCCACCTGTTGCATTACTTGAGGAGCGTCGCTGAAAACGGTGACTTGTTTGTCGTTGATGTTTAATTCTGTACTTTCCATTCCCCAAACAACAAACAAGGGTGGCTCAGATAAGTCAGGCATCGACTGACAGCTATGAGCAGGAGTACAAACGCGAATATCTTCACTCCCTTTGAAACGCGGCAGGGAATTCCACTCACTAACGAAATACCAACCATCATTGATGCTCCTGCTATCAATTTGTTGTGAGGTATCCATACCTTGCTCAGGTGTGTGCTCCATTCGCAACGACCATTGAACCTGTTGGCATTCCTTAGGGTTCAACTGCTCTAAAGCTGTGACCCGCCCCAAACCAGATTGGCATGATACCGACGGCTGAGCCATGGTAGTTAAAGTGCGAGCAGGTATCATCTCTACTTGCTCTAAATTACTCGTGTCTACAGTGACGATGACAATATCAGCGTCATCAGGATCGACAGATAACTGATAAGTCAAAGACGGGTTAGCAAACACCTCAGCTGACACAAACACAGTTATAACGAGCAAAGCATGTTTCAAATTGAACATAAACGTATGGAGTTGAAAAGTTTGCTAGATAGGACATCGACTACATAAATAAAGTTCGACCAAGAAAGTGAAAACTAAATATTCACATAGCAGATTTTCAGTAAATTCGACGCAGAAGAACTTCGGCAAGCTGGTTAACTAACTATGACAAGAGGCCAGAGCTTATTGATAAGCTGCCTTTTCCCAATCAGTGAGCAACTTCATGATCTGGTATGAATCATCAAGGGTAGCACTTGGTCTGCTCAAGCTCTTCTTACCATTTTCAATGGCTTTGCGTATGTTCGCCACTTGGTAGAAGAACCCGTCCCCATCTGCCTCTATTTCGACTTGTCGTTGTGACACTTCATAAACTTCCACAGTGAATTGGTTGCTCTGTGTCGCAAGCCAAGGGTTTGAATCGAGCGAGATCGCCCCTTTGCTTCCCAAAATGGTGAAGCTGTGCTTCAAACCATGATCTTCAGCAGTATGAATTTGAGCGGTTAAGCTGTCACTAAAATGAATCAGCACTGAAGATTCACAAATATTACCGTCTTGCCCTAAACGACCCAAAGCCTGCATCGAGTAACTATCGAAGATCTGATCGCCAAATTGCGATTGAAGGAGTAGGTGCAGCAGAGACATTGGATAGCAGCCTAAGTTATACAGAGCACCTTTACTGCCCGGATTAGTAAACTGTGAGATAGCAGCAATATACGATGCCTGAATTGAACGAATTTCGCCGATGGAGCCCTGATTTAGCTCTTCAAGAATCGCGCTCACTAAAGGGTGATTGAGATACATCAGACCTTCCGCAAAAAAGACTCCACTCTGCTTCACTACTTCCAGTGCTTGCTGAGTTTTCTCCATATCCACCGATAACGACTTCTCACAAAGTATCGCTTTACTTTTTTGAGCCGCTTTAATGACATACTCATGATGAACATGATTTGGAAGCGCAATGTAAATGATATCGACGTTGCCATCATTTAGCACTTCATCGTAGTTTGAATAGGTTTTAACAGGCTTGTAGTTTGAAACAAAATCCTCCAAAGGTGCTTGGCTACGCCCTGCTACTGCATATAACTCGCTGCCTTCATCATTATTGATCGCTTCCGCCATCACGCCCGATATAAAACTGGTTCCGAGGATGCCCCATTTCATCGTTCCACCTCTCCACTTCGTGACTCAAACACCTGCACTAAATCCGTCATACCCATCTCGATAAACGCCTTTGTATGGCACATAGTAAAATGCGCTTCAATCGCTGTGCGATCCTGATACCTTTCCCAAAGAATCACTCGGCTCGGATCCTCTAGATCATACGTGGCTTTAGCTTCCAAGCAGCCAAGCTCATTCTCCATATCCCTACAAAACTGTTCGATCGCCATACGAGCTTCATGGCGCTGCACTTCAGGTTTAATTTTTAATTCGGCCGTGACGTAAATCATTTCTTTACTCTCAGAATTCGATTCATATTCAGACTCCATAATGTAATTATCTCCATTCAATTGATAAACTCAGCTTTAGTTAACTATTTGCAAACCCTGAGTGTTCAATGGATAAATTCACAAGTATGAGAGTCTTTGCCTACGTCGTAGAACATGGCAGTTTTCGTAGGGCAGCGAATCACTTTGGCCTATCACCGACCATGATCAGCAAACACATTAGTCACCTAGAGAGGAATCTGGCGACGCAATTGATCCATCGAACTACTCGAAAACAAACATTGACCGAGTCAGGTCAACTCTACTACAAGGAATGTCTGCGCATTCTTGAGGACATCGCGAATGCTGAGAATCTAATCCAAACGTTGGAAAATCGCCCGAAAGGAACGGTAAAAATCAATTGCCCAATCACTTATGGTAACAAGGTCATCGCACCACTTATTGCTGATTTTCTCTCATTGAACCCCAACATTAACGTCGAAATGGAGCTCAGTAACGAGCTCGTTGACCCACACCTTACTGACGCAGACATGATGGTACGGATCGGCAATCTTGAAAACTCGACTCTGGTCGCACGTTACCTCGGAGATTATCAACTCATCTTCTGTGCTGCACCTAGCTACCTTAGTGCTCACGACCCCATCCATTCAATCTCTCAACTTAACCAGCACCAATGCCTTGGCTTCAGTTACAGTGAAGGCAGCGCCAATCTAACCACGCAACTGGCTAGGAGCGCGTTCTTACGCGGACAGACTCGACTAGCCTCGAACAATGGCGAAGTATTGCGCAGTGCTGCGCTATCCGGTGTAGGTGTGACGCTGCAACCTGCTATATTAGTCGCTGATGATCTAGCGAGTGGCAGACTGGTAGAAATACTCAAGCAGGATGCACCAGAGCCAAAACCCATACACTTGCTTTACAAGAATAAACACCTGTCGCTAAAGAACCGAACATTTGCTGATTTCATCCTCAAAAACTGCCGGCATAGTCAATTGAGATAAAGCCTAACAGGCTGTTATGATGTGGAAAATTTAAAAAGGGCAACGTGTATGACTGTTGAGAAATTTGAACATATCTATCAGAGAGCGGCACAACGAAAAGGTGGTGAAGAGCAACTGGAAGCCCTACTCTCTACTCCGCTGAGTAAAGAAGAGATCGCTGCTATACCCAACGATCGTTGGCTATCAGCATTCAGTATGAAGGTATTCCAAAGCGGGATCTCATGGAGTGTGGTTCGTAAAAAATGGCCTAACTTTGAAGAAGTTTTCTTCGGTTTTAAAATTGAACCGCTACTGATGTTGTCTGAAGAGCAATGGGATAACAAAGCAGCGGATAAACGTATCATACGCCACCATGCCAAAGTGAAATCCATTTATGCTAACGCGCAAATGATTCATGAAGCGTCACTTGAGCATGGTTCTTTCGGGCAAATGGTCTCAGAGTGGCCCACCGAGACTATCACGGAATTATGGCTTTTTTTGAAGAACAAAGGTCATCGACTTGGAGGAAATACTGGTCCATATAGTCTTCGCCAAATGGGCGTCGATACCTTTATTTTGTCCGGTGACGTTGAAGCTTATCTAAGAAACTGCAAAATCATCGAAGGTGGTAAAGACACTAAACGTTCTTTAGAGGCAGCAAATAAAGCCTTCGCTGAATGGCAACAACAAAGTGGACGCAGCCTGACTCAGATTAGCCAGACGATTGCGTTTAGCACCGGAGACAATCGTGTTTAGCCTAAACTAGGTTCTTCAGCACTTTTTCACATAACTGTTTCAACGTAATCAGTTCATCGAGTTCAAGGTCGATTTTACAGCGCATAGCGTTAGGGACTGACTTGGCGGTTTCTTTCAGTGCTTGACCTGATTTGGTTAGGTTAAGCACTCTCACTCTCTCATCGTCCTGACTTCTTCCCCTTATAACAAACCCTTTTGCTTCTAACCTTTTCAGTAATGGTGTCAACGTGCCTGAATCAAGGTACAGCCTTGTACCTAAGTCCTTTACGCTAGCACCGTCTTTCTCCCATAGCAGCATCATCACTAAATACTGTGAGTAGGTGAGATCCAACTTATCAAGCATAGGACGATACGCGCGGATGACGGCATTAGCAGCACTGTAAAGTGGGAAGCAAAGCTGATTATCGAGAAGCAACTTCTCTTCATCTGTTATGTTGTCTACGTTTTGGCATTCTCTCATTCGACGCTCACAGAAACATTTAAGTTGCGCACAATATAGTTGCATTCCAGACAACTTTCGATCTAATATTGCAAGCAATTAAATTGCACACAACACAAATAGAAGGAAAGATAACATGACAACTCTATACAAAACTTCCGCTAAAGCACTGGCAGGTCGTAACGGCCAAGTTAAAACAGACGATGGTTTACTTGATCTAGAACTGACTTATCCTAAAGAAATGGGCGGTAGTGGTGCAGCGACTAACCCAGAACAACTTTTTGCCGCAGGTTATTCTGCCTGTTTCTCTAATGCCATTTTGCATGTTGCTCGTGAAGCGAAAGTGGCCCTTAGCCAAGCACCTGTCACGGCAGAGGTAGGAATTGGTCCAAATGACAATGGTGGATTTGCACTTACTGTAAGCCTAGCTGCAGAAGTGGACTTACCACAAGAACAAGCTTTGGAGCTCACACGCGTTGCCCATCAGGTATGTCCGTACTCAAACGCGGTCCGTGGTAATGTGGATGTTCAGGTCAGTGTAAATGGTGAGTCGATCTAACCTCAAGATCAAAGATGAAATGCCGACATAAAAGCCGGCATCTCATCTTTGGTGTATTAAGCAAATGCCACTCGTAGCTTTTTCGCCGCCGAAACCATGTTAGCCAGTGACGCTTCGGTTTCTGGCCAGTTTCGTGTCTTCAAACCGCAATCTGGATTCACCCACAAACGGTTTGCCGGTATCTTGTCAGCAGCCTTGTACAACAGGCCTTCAATCCACTCTTCAGTTGGGATATTTGGAGAGTGGATGTCGTAGACGCCAGGGCCAATTTCATTAGGATAGTCAAACTCCTCAAACGCTTTTAGTAACTCCATATTTGAGCGAGAAGTTTCTATCGTAATCACATCCGCATCTAATGCAGCCACGGAATCAATAATCTCATTAAACTCTGAATAGCACATATGTGTATGGATTTGTGTCTCGGGCTTGGCACTGGCTGCAGCGATCTTGAATGCCGCTACCGCCCACTCTAAATATTCGGCATGATCACGTTTTTTAAGTGGCAAGCCTTCTCGAATAGCCGGCTCATCAATCTGGATAATATTGATACCTGCCTCTTGAAGATCAGACACTTCATCACGCAATGCTAGCGCCAATTGATTGGTTATTTCTTTGCGACTGATATCCTCACGAGGGAACGTCCAACAAAGAATTGTCACTGGTCCTGTCAACATCCCTTTCATTTGCTTAGAAGTGAGTGACTGGGCATATGTCGACCATTCAACAGTAATGGGTTTTTCGCGCTCGATATCCGCAACGACTATCGCTGGTTTAACGCATCGTGAGCCGTAGCTCTGTACCCAGCCAAATTTGGTGGTTTGAAACCCTGCTAAGTTCTCGGCAAAATATTCCACCATGTCGTTACGTTCGGCCTCACCATGCACCAGTACATCAAGGTCCAGTGCTTCCTGGCGTTTTACAGCATCTTCGATGTGACCTTTCAAGGCTGTCAAATAGTCTGATTCCGATAGCTGGCCGCTACGGTAAGCACTGCGCTGAACTCGTATTTCATTCGTTTGTGGAAAAGAACCAATCGTCGTTGTGGGGAACAATGGCAAACCTAATACCGCATTTTGATACTGAGCGCGCTCCTCATAAGGTACACTGCGATCAGACCAAGCTTTTGTTATCTGATTAAGACGCTGCTGAACTTGAGGCTTGTTGACGTGGACGGCATTCTTACGAGCCTGAATTGAAGCACTGTATGTATCGCACGCTAAAATAGCCTGATGATCACCATCCAAGGCTCTGCCTAATAAGGCCACTTCGGCCACTTTTTGCTTTGCAAAAGCAAACCAACTGCGTACTTCTTCGGTCAACTCAGGTTCAAGATCCAGATCCACAGGGCTATGAAGCAATGAACACGAGCTCGCAACCCATAACCTATCGCCCAGACGCTTTTTCACAGGCTGAAGCCGTGCAAGCTGCGCGCTTAGATCCGCCCGCCAAACATTGCGCCCATTAATAACGCCTGCCGAAAACACCCACTCTTTCGGTAATCGAGAAATGACTTCACTTAACTGTTCTGGGGCTTCTGACAGGTCAACATGCAAACCATCGATCTCTAATTCGACAATCTTGTCCAATGTGTCTTCCACTGAATCAAAGTAGGTCGTTAGCAGTATTTTCACCTCGCCACGAATGACCTGATAAGCAAGCTTGAATGCATCAAGCCAAGGTGCCTCCAACTCTAGTGATAGAATAGGTTCGTCGATCTGCACCCACTCAACCCCTTGGCCTGCTAATTTGGCTAGAATGTTTTGATAAGCGGTAAGAAGACGTGGTAACAGCGTCAAGCGATCAAACCCTTGTTCCACTTCTTTACCAAGGTAGAGATAGCTCAACGGACCTAACAGAACAGGTTTCACATTTTGTCCCGCTTTGATAGCCTCATTAACTTCCTCGAACAGTTGAGGCCAGCTAACTTCAAAGCTATCATCCCGACTAAACTCAGGTACGATGTAATGATAATTGGTGTTAAACCATTTGGTCATATCCGACGCCGCAGATCCGCTACAGCTACAATTTGCCTGAGACTGACCACGTCCAACTTTGAACAAGGTATCCAAATCAGGCTCCCCTTCTCGGTGACGTTTAGGCACATGTCCTAGTAATAAGGTCGTGGTCAGAACATGGTCATACCATGCAAAATCACCTGCGGTAACAAAGCTCAGTTCGGCCTCAGATTGTACTTGCCAATTTTTCTTTCGAAGCTGGACCCCCACTGCTTTGAGCTCAGCTTGGTTAATTTCTCCTCGCCAATATTTCTCCAGTGCAAATTTCAATTCACGCTTTTCGCCGATTCTTGGGTAACCTAGGATATGAGTCGTCGTCGCCATATTTCTAATCCTTCTTGATTATTAAAGCAATTAGGCCTGTACTGCCTAAACAACAGTAAGGCGTCTAGATGGCTAAACTATCTCGATTAAGACATGAATGAACAACCTCCAATTATTCAAGCTGTTTATTAGAAAACTTCATGTCCGCGACAGCGAATTAGCTCAACTAACGAATTCAATCATTAATATCTTTTTAGACGTCTAGATGTTTACATGCCTATAAAACATAGGTAAGTTAGTTATATTCATCATCAGCGAGCAAGATTGAAGGGATTTCATGATTGAGATTAAGCATCTGAAAACATTAGCCACATTGCGGGACACTGGCTCTTTGACTGCCACTGCAACAACGCTACACCTGACTCAGTCAGCCCTGTCTCATCAAATAAAAGATCTAGAAGCTCGTATTGGTGGTCAGCTTTTTCTGCGTAAGACTCGTCCTGTGAGATTTACCTCTGAAGGCGAAATCCTTCTTAGCTTGGCAGATGAAGTGCTACCACGCATTGCCAGAGCGGAAAATGAATTAGCCAGTTTGAAAGAGGACGTTAACGGACGTTTGCATATGGCTATCGAATGCCACTCCTGTTTTCAGTGGCTAATGCCTGCGCTAAGAGAATATCAAGTGGCTTGGCCAAGTGTGACTCTGGATTTCTCATCTGGATTTGGTTTTGAGCCTCTACCAGCGCTGATGAATGGCGAGTTGGACTTGGTGATCACCTCTGATATTCAACCAAGATCAGAAGTCCATTATGAGCCTCTCTTTGATTTTGAAATGCGCTTAGTTACCGCAACCACCCACCCACTGGCATCAAAAACCTCTATTGAGCCGGAAGATTTAGCCAATGAGACCATGTTGTCCTACCCAGTTCAAAAGAACCGACTTGACGTGGTGAAACACTTTCTACAGCCCGCAGGCATTGAGCCCGCCAAATGGAAACAAGCAGACAACACGCTGATGCTAGTACAAATGGTGTCTGCCGGTTTAGGAGTAGCCGCTTTACCTAACTGGGCAATAAGCGAGTTCTCCCGTCAAGGCTTGATTAGCAGTCTCTCTTTTGGCGATGGGTTGTGGCGACGTCTGTTCGCTGCAACACGAAATTCAGACAAAGACAAACGCTACCTTCAAGCCTTTTTTAATACTGCCAGACAACAATCAAAAAGCCATTTAGAAGGGATAAAAACGGTATAAAAAAGGAGGCATCAGCCTCCTGTTTCATTTTATCTATCGTAAGATTTAAACTGATTGGTGAGCGGATCATATTGATAACCCAATATATCCAATTTCCCCACCACTGTTTCGACATCCATTTCATACATGGTCACGAGTTCTTCAAAGCTATCGCACTCGAGTCTCAGCTTTTCATTAACAATGCCAAGTAAAATCGCACTGTCTAACCGACCTACATGAGTCATATCCATAACCACACTCCTGTGTTGACCATCTATATCAAGCGTAGCGTCAAATCTTCAAATTAACAGTGAGCGATTTCTCTTCTAAAGAACAAACAAGCCTTGATTGAACGTCATTGCCGAGA
Source organism: Vibrio sp. Isolate24 (assembly GCF_022398215.1). NCBI lineage: Bacteria > Pseudomonadati > Pseudomonadota > Gammaproteobacteria > Vibrionales > Vibrionaceae > Vibrio > Vibrio sp. Isolate24. Next base: position 776,659 of record NZ_JAKEUU010000003.1, on the reverse strand, counting down.
TAAGAGTTAATAATGCAATCGCCAACTGAGCCTTATGTACCGTCTTTGACATAATGATATGCCAGCACCAGATAAGAACTGAAGTAATGAGCAGTGCAAACCCAATCAATAGTGGCTGAGTAGCTTGAGCAAGAATGGCTTCATCTAGGCCAAAGGCTTTAAGCAAAATCGCTAAACTCATCAGCATTGCTGAGAGCACACCAGTCACCGGCAGAATACGGTGAAAAGCTTGTAAACGCGTTCTCGCTACGGTGAGGAGCAAGTGAGCAAACAGCGCACCTAAAAGTATGATTTGAATAAACACACTCAGGCTAGCCGCAAGATCGGATTGCTCTCCAATACCAATCGCAACATAGGCAAGTGCCAAACCATTAGCAAGGTACATAACCCACATTGGCCCTTGTACTCGCGTTTTTTTGGTTTGAACTTGAGAGTAGAAGTATGCAATGGCAAACACAATCATCATGGCTTCAATTTTCAATGAAGCAACAGCCAGCCACATAATTGCGAGCACAGGAAGGACCTTATGAATACGGCCTCTCTGACCTGGGCAGATATCACCCTTGACCAAAATGAGCGTCAAAATGAATTGAGCACCTAAAAGCATAGGAGCAAACACTGCTAACAATTGCTGAACCATGATGTCTGATATCGCTGTAATTTCTGATGGGTGCGGATAATAACAGACTTGCTAAGGCCAATTCCACCAGCGATTCATACTTGCTCGTTAGCAAAATGGTTGAGTAGATCCTGATTCGTGACCACACCTAAATACTGACCGGTTTCATTGATAACCAGCCAAGGCGGCTTGATACCACTTTTAATCAGTTCAGGCATTTCAGACATTTTGATCAGGTATGAAGCCCGGTGGATATCACGCCTCATCACTTGGTTAAGCTTTCTTTTCAAAGCAACCACATCTTTGGGGGTTTCTAGCTTTGTCCCAAGAGTATTCGAAAGATGATGGTTCAATTCTTCTCGACCAATGACACCAACACAAATAGTGCCATCAACAATGGGGATGACCTCAAGATTGTATTGCTGAGAAGTAAATAAGCGCCTCGCATCCTCTAAAGTATCTTTAGGTTCTAAGGTTGGTATATGAGTTTGTGTGATACTAAGAATGCCAACCTGCCTCATACTGGAAGCCCGAGTGAGGAAATCTTCCAGTTTCTCACAATAGTTCCAAGCACTTTCAAGCTGATCAAGAGGTAGCGGTTTAGAGAAGAAGTAACCTTGAATATAATCCACTCCAACACCACAAATGACTTCCAGTTCTTGTCGGGTTTCGACCCCTTCTGCCACAACTTTGACATTCAACGTGTGCGCCAATTCAGTAATCATCTTGACGATATGATACTTGTGAGTCCCGACTCTTAAACCCGAGACAAAGTCCCTATCAATCTTTAATAGATCAAAATTACAATCGCTAAGATAACTAAAAGAGCTATAACCCGTCCCAAAGTCATCAATGGCGACGCTGACTCCTCTTCTCCGTATATTTCTAATTAGAGAGGATTGCTCTGACTCGCTATCAAAGTAAGCACTTTCCGTTAACTCAATCGTCACTAGTTCAGGGGTTTTAGCGTACTGGTGCACCAAAGCATCAGCGCTCTGAAGCACTTCATCGACCTCCAACTTGGTATTAAGTGAGCGGTTGATGGTCATCCCTAATTTTTCGCCGTACCGTTCTTGGATCACGGATAAATCTTCAAGCGCTTTCCTTCCCACACACCAATCCAAATCCGATACCAGATCTAAGTCTTCCGCAACCGTCACCATTTCTTGCGTATTGAGCATTGTCCCATTGGGTGCTTTAAAGCGGCTTAACGCTTCAAACTTGACAATATCCCATGTTTTAACATCAACGATGGGTTGATAGTAAACTTCAACAGCATTCGATTTAATCAGCTTAACCGCCCACTCTTCTAGTTCCTTACGACGCAGGACCTCGCGGTGGATCGCACCATGGTAAAAAGTGATAAGGCCTCGAGCATCACTTTGTTGCTCAAGCATGGCTTGCACGGCATGCGGCACCAACAGTTTGGGGTTATGCGCATCATGACCCAGTACTGAGACCCCAACTTTGCCGTGAACTATGGCTAAGTGTACCTCTTTGCCTGCCTTTTGGTTAAGTGACGCAAAGAAGCGTCGAATGGTTTGATGAATAATCCGAATTTGAGAAGGGCCTGGTCGTTTTTCACATTCTAAGCAGGCGACGAAATGATTATTTCCGATATAGCCGACTTGCTGCGCGTTGCGATTTCTCGCTAAGTGCTCGGATAAGACAGATTTAAGCTCAAAGTCATCCTCACGGTTGAACTTAGGCACAAACGCGACAACCATGCTGATGTGCTCTGCCGCTTCGTCCATCCATCGGCTCGCCACTGCTTGCGTAAACTGCTGCTCAGTGGGAAGCTGAGTCAATAGTTCAATACCTCCATGCTCAACATCCGCAACTCGGTAAAGATTCTTCGATAGGTCCAAGTACCAACCCACATAAAGCATATTTTCGCCGAGCGCTAACTTCTGAACGGTTAGGTCTTGCGGAATCGTATTACCTGATTTGGTTTTAATAAGAATGACACCAGACCAAAAGCCTTTCCGCTTCACCTCTTCCCATAAATTTTGATAATAGTCTTTGCTGTGCTTACCTGAGTCTAGTGTATCTAGGCTCTTCCCCGCCAGATCATGATGCAAATAGCCCGTGTGTTCTTGAAAGTAGCGATTACAGGCAATCACGCTTTTTTCCGAATTGGCGAGCACAACACCATGATGAGGGTTATCAAAAAGCTGCTCAAATAATTGGCTAACCAAATCACTGGTTTTATCAAAACTGATTAGAGGCGTAAGGTGCCCGAGTACTCGACCTTGTTTATCACCGCTAAATGAAAACTCTACGTAGCTGACTTTACCTTGTGCCAGATTCAGGCAACAACAGAATCGCCTTTTCTGAGTGGACTTATGTGCCTCTTCAAAATGATGAACTAACGTAGATTGGTCTTGGTAACTCAAGCAAGAAAGTAGAAAGTTGTTGGTTAAACGAGGCAAATCAGACTGAAACAGTTGTACACATTTATCACGATCTATTGAAAAATGGTGCGACTCTGCTTCCCACTGCCATTCAATAGAATTTAGCTCGCTGTTACTTTTGATGTTCGACGCAATCGAACCATGAGAACGGAGATCTCCTAACATCAAGACTCACCCAAAAGAATTATATTATTCGGTATCACTTATAAACTTAGGTGAACTTAGCGTTATTGATAGCATTATTTTTTAATTATCTTACCCAATAAATACTGCATAACTCTTTCATGTTCGACGATACCTTTGAATCGTGATTCATCATCAACCAGCACCCAGGGCAGCGGTGATCTTGCCATTAAGTCTTCCAATTCCATTAATGGTGTATGCCAAGACAGTAGTGATTCCGGTGTAGACATTATACGGTGAGCAGACTTATGCCACATCGTGTGCTCTTTACTGGTCTCATGATCTGTTCCCATATTCGGCGTCAAATGCAAATTCATTGCAGCTCTGCTAATAATGCCCACGCAATGATGTGATTCAATAACAGGCAAAACATTGATCGTTTCCGTTTTAAAATAAGTGTAAATAAGGGACAGAGGTTCGCCCGGGTCAAGATGTGGTAACTGAGGTGTTATCAACTCTAATAACGTACCGGTTTTAGCATTTGACATACTTTGAGTTGACGGTAAAACACAGTAATGACTCACCGATCGTAGATCTTTTATTGGCAATGGCTTCGAGAAGAAATAACCCTGAATGCAATCGACGCCTAAATTACGTAATGTTGTATACTCACTTTCGGTTTCAACACCTTCAGCCACCACTTTTAGCCTGAGTTTTTGGGCTAACTGAATGATGGTATTCACGACATGATATTGCCGACTGCCAAAGCAAATATCTTGAACAAAGCTTCGATCAATTTTCAGTACATCAAAATAGTTTCGATTAAGATAATCGAAAGACGCGCACCCAGTACCAAAATCGTCAACCGCGATGGAGACGCCTGCTTTTCGAATCGCTGCCAGTAACTGCTCTTGATAACTGTCGCCACCAAAATACGCACTTTCGGTGAACTCAATCGTCAGCATGTTTGGTTTAATGCCGCTTTCATCGATGAGCTGGGCACAGTGACGAAGGATTTCGACAATGTCTTGTTTAGAATTGAATGAACGATTAACAGACAGCCCAATGTCCTCGCCAAACAATTGCTGCAGTTCCGGCAATGCCGACATAGCTTTTCGATTGACAACATCATCCAATCGGACAATTAGATCAAGATCTTCAACGACATTGATCAACTCCTGCGTTGAGGCGCTGGCAGTGTCACTTTCAGGAAAGCGACATAAGGCCTCAAATTTATCAATTCTTCCTTTTTTGATATTCACAATCGGTTGGTAAAAAACATCTATTGTCTCTTCCAATATGGCTTGTTCAACCCAGCTTTCCAGCCGTTTCTTACGCTCCACTTGTTCGTGAAGTTCGCGGTCATAAAACCTCACTCTTTTATTTTCGCCTGAGTGCAACTCCAGCAAAGCTTGCAATGCGTGCGAGAGTAATCCCTTGGGCGATTTCGCATCAGAATGCAACACAGAGACACCGGTGAGACCAAATCTAAGTGCTTGTGCAACGGGCGCTTGAGCATGCTTAAAACTGTGGAAAAAAGCTTTAATTAACTTTCGGATAGAGCGGATACTCTCACTCCCCTGCTTCATACTCGCTTTTAGCGTAACGGCAAACCGGCTATCACCAACATAACTAGCAGACGAGACTAGCGAATTTTCAGCAATATAACTGGCAAATTGACGCTTGACTTCCTGCTCATTCTCCAAAGGAAATTGTGGTTGTAATGCCAACATGATCAACAAATCTTCACATTGGCTGTCAGCGTAGTCTTGCTCGAGCTGCTCTAAAAAGCGTTCACGCGATGGTAGTTGCGTCAGTAAATCTACACCGCCAGTTTCTCTGCCATCAATCCGCTGAAGCTGATTCGATAAGTCTGCACACAACCCCAGTAAATACGACTCGCCGTTCCCGGGTTCAATCTTGTGAATTGTCAGTTCTTGAGGCAGTACAGAATCATCAGCCTTTCTTGTCAGCATAGGACCACTCCAATGCCCACGTTGTTCTATGCTTTGCCAAAGCTCACGGTAATAATCATCACTGAGTTTCCCTGCATTCAAAATATTCGTTTTTAGACCAAGGATATCCTCAAGCCTATGGCCCGTTATACGCTCGAAATGACGATTGCAAGCTAGAATTCGAGTCTCTGAGTCCGTTACGACCACACCATGATGCCTATTCTCAAACACAGAATAGAAAATATCGGCTGCCACCATCCGTGATGAAATGACCAAACAAGGTGCAACAACCCCTTTCAGTAAAAACTCACTTTCAGCTTTGATAATGAACTCTACATAAGTAAAGAGGCTATTGGGCGTCAGTAAGCAACAGGGAAAGGAATGGGCTTTGTTGGAGGTTAATGCGGTTTTAAACATGGTGCGAGCCATACGGCGTTGAGCGGTAGGCAATAGCTTAAGTAGTTCCTTAGCCGAAATGGTGAGTTTGTCACAACCGAATAATTGCTTCATCGCTTCTGGCTCACAGCTAAATTCCTGAGTCACAAGGTCCAACTGCCAAGAGTACGTTTTGTACTTTCGCTGACGAGTAGGCGCGACCATCTCCTTCACAGCGGTACCAGAATCAACCTCATACATAAGCGCCCACCTCAAGTTTAGTGCTCATCACTACTCTATAATACTAGTCCCATATGGCACTGTAATCTGTTATATAGCCAACACATCTAATAACAATGTGATGCATAACTAACCGAGAGGCACTTAAACATGCAAAACCTAGGGATATGTTGAGGTAGATACTCCGCTCGCAAGCCGCTATAATTCGCGCTCCCTGGAACAGAGAACAAAATATGTACAGCAATATCACCCTTATTCATGAGCACAAAAAATACTGGGCAGAATGCTTCGGTAATGCCCCTTTCCTACCGACAAGTCGCAAGGAAATGGATGCCCTAGGATGGGACAGCTGTGACATTATTATCGTAACTGGCGATGCTTACGTTGATCACCCCAGCTTTGGGATGGCGATCATTGGCCGCTTGCTAGAAGCCCAGGGATTTCGAGTCGGCATTATTGCGCAGCCTGAATGGCACAATAAAGATGCCTTTACTCAACTGGGTAGGCCAAACCTGTTCTTTGGTATTACTGCAGGCAACATGGACTCAATGATCAACCGATACACCGCTGATCGTAAACTACGCCATGACGATGCTTATACCCCTAATAATGAAGGGGGAAAACGTCCAGACCGTGCAACGCTGGTTTATTCTCAGCGTTGTAGAGAAGCCTACAAAGGGGTGCCGATTGTTCTCGGAGGAATCGAAGCCAGTTTGCGCCGTTTGGCCCACTACGATTATTGGTCAGACAAAGTTCGCCGCTCTATTCTGTTTGATGCCAAAGCGGATATATTGCTGTTTGGTAATGCTGAACGTGCTTTGGTTGAGGTCGCACATCGACTGGCTGACGGCGAAGATATTGGTAATATGACCAACATTCGCGGCACGGTAGTGAGCCTCCCAGCAGCGCCAGAAGGCTACAAGATCATTGACTCTTCACGCATTGAGAAGCCACGTAAAGAGGCCTTCATACCGCCCAATCCATATGCCGTCGAAGAACAATGTGACACTAAAGCAAAAGCAGAAGAACAAACAGCGAAGCCAATCACTATTCGTCCATCACGTCATGATGCAGCAACCACGGCAGTGCGCATTCCACACTTTGAAAAGCTGAATAATGACCGAATTCTCTATGCTCACGCCAGCCGTATTATGCACCTTGAAACCAACCCTTACTCGGGGCGTGCATTGATTCAGCGTCATGGTGATCGTGAACTTTGGGTTAACCAAGCTCCGATTCCTCTTTCAACGGAAGAAATGGATTACGTTTTCGGCCTGCCTTACGCCCGTGTACCGCACCCGAAATATGGTAAAGCAAAGATTCCGGCCTACGACATGATCAAAACCTCCGTGAACATCATGCGTGGCTGTTTTGGTGGCTGTTCTTTCTGTTCTATTACTGAGCACGAAGGTCGTATAATCCAAAACCGTTCTCAAGAGTCGATCATTAACGAGCTTGAAGAGATCCGAGACAAAGTACCAGGCTTCACTGGCACCATTTCCGATCTTGGTGGTCCAACTGCAAACATGTATCGACTCGGCTGTAGCGATCCGAAAGCTGAAGCAAACTGTCGCCGTCCATCGTGTGTTTTCCCTGGGATCTGTAACAAGCTGAATACCGACCACAAGCACACTATCGATCTGTATCGCGCAGCACGTAAAGTGGATGGTGTAAAAAAAGTAATGATAGCTTCTGGCGTTCGTTACGATTTGGCCATCGAATCACCAGAATACGTTAAAGAACTGGTTACACACCATGTTGGTGGTTACTTGAAGATAGCGCCTGAGCACACAGAAAAAGGCCCGCTTGATCTGATGATGAAGCCGGGCATGGGCACTTACGATCGTTTCAAAGAAATGTTCGAAAAGTACAGTGCTGAAGCAGGTAAGAAGCAGTACCTGATCCCTTATTTTATCTCTGCACATCCGGGTACCGAAGATGAAGATATGCTGAACTTGGCTCTGTGGCTGAAGAAAAACGACTTCGAGTGCGATCAAGTACAAAACTTCTACCCATCACCTATGTGTAATGCCACCTCTATGTATTACTCAGAAACGAACCCGCTTAAGCGAGTGAAATACAAACAGCGTGAGGAAGTCCCAGTTGCGAAGGGTGAGCGTCAACGCCGATTACATAAAGCACTACTGCGCTACCATGATCCCGCCAACTGGCCTTTGATCCGCGAGGCATTGATCAGCATGGGCAAAAAGCACTTAATTGGTGACAAGCAGAGCTGTCTAGTCCCAGCAGAAGACAATGAAGCCCTGACTCCCGCACAGCGAAGAAAATCTGGTCGTCATGGCTCGAATCGATTCGCAACCAAACACACCAAGAGCCAGCCAGGTTTTGAAAAGATGAACGGCTCTGGTAACAAAAAGCCAAACAATAGCCGCAACTCAGGCAACGGTGGTAAACCAACAGGTGGTCGCAACGGAAAATCGGCTGGTCAAGGAAATAGCAGGCCAGTAGCGGGCGGGAAACCTTCGGCAGGTCGCAAACCTAAACGTCGATAAGCAAACCACTTTAACACATTTCAAAATCGCAGCTTAGGCTGCGATTTTTTATGACAACCAATCAACATCATGCCGATAATTATCACCGAATTTGTCAATTATTTTTGCACCTTAAGTCATAAGCTCCATACTTAGTTCATTGGAATCCAACTCCCGATGGAGAGATATAGATGAATGTTCGTCTGTCCCATGCCCTCTACATGGGCTTTTCAATTATCATCATTACTACCCTAATATTAGCTTTCGTCGTCTGGTCTCTAGTTAATAAATCCGCCACTATTTCAGAAGATATAGAATCAGATGATGTTCCCGGTGTACTTGCGTATTTCAACGTCTTGGATGAGATAGGTGATCTTCAAACCAACGCTCTGGAATATCTTAATGGAGATGCTGGTCAGCGTAACGCATTTGAAGTGAATGCCAGCGAGTTTCAGCAGCACTACTCTCGACTCCGTTCTCTAGAATCAGCGAAAGCGTCTGACGTCAAAAAAATGGACCGTATCATAGGACTGGCTAACCAATACATAGATCAAGTGAAGCAAGGTGTTTTCACCAAATACAACCCCGCCGACGAGCAACAAGCCATTCAAAAAATAAACCAATTAACCAAAAATGTAGGGGCTCCACTGGAGGATTTACTCAATCAATTGGCTGAAAAACGCTTTACCGAAGCCTACAGTAGTACCGATCTTAACCGCTCTCTCAATCAAGATTTGCCGAGTATTCGCTATTACCTTGAGCTCGTTGACGAAGCAGGCGATATGATTGCAACTCTCAATGCTTATATCATGGGTGATCCGACTGCTCGTGAGACATTTAATGATGATGCTGGCTCCTTCGCTGGCTATCTTGATAAGCTTCGCCCTCTGGAACCAGACCAACAAGCTTCAAGCCAAATCGACGATGTCGAACAATATTACTACGACATTATTCGTACCGCTCAGGAAGTATTTGAAGGCTATAATCCATCTGGAAAAATGTCTGCAAATCAATTGGTAAGGGAACTAAAACAATCTATTATCCTACCACTCGAAAAAGTACTTAACACCTCAGCCACCGAAGAAACCAGTGACTCTATACAAGCTCTCGCAGAACTGAATGGCAACATGTCGACAATTATCTTCTGGCTAACCGTCAATGTCATTGTGGTATTAGTCGTCGGCATTGTTGTCGCTTGGGGGCTTTCAAATATCATACGTCAGAGACTGGATGTGATTGCCGCCAAAGCGAAATCTATTGCCGATGGCGATTTGTCAGAGCCACCCATCAACGAAACCAACAAGGATGAACTGGGCGAACTCGCTCGTGCTATTGATGCTATGCAACAATCTCTCAGACGTGTGCTTTCCAACATCACCAATGTCGCCTCCGAAGTGGCCAGCAACACTCAGATGGTAGATGACACAAGCAAACAGGTTGCTTCAGGTATTAAAGAGCAAGCAGACAAAGCGACATTAATCGCCAGTGCCGTTGAAGAAATGACGGTGACAGTTAATCAAGTTGCCGATCAAAGTAGCGATGCGGCTGAAAGTTCTAAGCAAGCGGGAGAAGAAGCCACCAGTGGCGGAAAACTAATGCAAGAAACCGTTCACGGTATGAACCGTATTTCGGAAGTCGTGAATGAAACTGCGGAGACGATCGATAGTCTAGGCAAGCGAGGAGAAGAGATTGGCAATGTGATCCAAGTGATCAACGACATTGCTGAACAAACCAATTTGCTGGCACTAAACGCTGCGATAGAGGCAGCTCGTGCAGGTGAGTTAGGCCGGGGGTTCGCCGTCGTCGCTGATGAGGTCCGAGGGCTCGCGGAAAGAACCTCGAAAGCAACCGAAGAAGTAGGTGGTTTGATTTCTTCCATTCAGAATGAGACCCGCCAGGCAGTCTCTAGAATGAGTGAAGGCACTCAACTGGTCGCTGAGGGAGTCACTTTATCGAACTCTGCGGGTGATGCTCTGACACAAATTGTTTCGAGAGCCCAAGATGTCAATCAAATGATCGATATGATTGCCACAGCAGGTAATGAACAAGCCACCGCTGCGCAAGAGATATCACGTGATATCAACGCCATTAGCCAAATTGCAGGTAATTCCGTTCGGACGACTCAAGATGGTGAGCAGGCCGTTAGTCAGCTGTATAGAAAAGTCGAAGAACTAGAGCAAGTCGTGGCGAGATTCCGGCTTTAAGCCATAAAAAAGGCTTAGCCATTGTGGCTAAGCCTTTGTCAGTTTATGAGTTAAGCGTTCTCTGCTTCAAACTCTTTCATAAACTCAACCAGCGCTTTAACCCCTTCAACGGGCATCGCGTTATAAATCGAAGCACGCATACCTCCCACAGCACGGTGGCCTTTCAACGAAACAAGGCCTTTTTCCGCGGCCTGCTCTAAGAACACGCTGTCTAATTCTGGTTTTGCTAACTGAAAAGGTACATTCATTCGGGAGCGGTTCTGAGCATGGACATCGTTTTTATAAAAATCCGAACTATCAATGTAATTATACAAGATCGCGGCTTTCTCACGGTTAACCTGCTCCATCGCTGCAACACCACCCTGTTCTTTCAGCCATTTGAACACCAAGCCTGACAGATACCATGCGAAAGTTGGGGGCGTATTAAACATTGAATCTTTTTCAGCTAAAATTTTATAACTGATAAAACTCGGTAAAAGATCGTGGGCAAGATCGAGTAAGTCATCGCGAACTATGGCAATACAAATCCCTGCCGGACCAATGTTCTTTTGCGCACCGGCATAAATAACACCATATTGAGAAACATCTATTTCTCGTGACAATATGTTAGATGACATATCCGCAACGATAGGTTTGTCGGTCTTTGGCAAATCAGAGATTTCAATACCATCGATCGTCTCGTTTGGACAAAAGTGCACATAAGCTGATTGAGGGTCAATTTGCCATTCAATAGGGTCTGTAACCGTTAGTTTGCCATCTTTTGTCGTTTTGGCATTAAAAACATCAACTTCGCAGTATTTCTCTGCTTCTTTGATCGCACTTTCCGCCCAGTAACCTGCATTGATATACGTCGCTTTCTTAGCACTCCCTAAAAGGTTCAGAGGAACCGCTGAAAACTGAGCACGAGCCCCACCTTGACAGAATAAGACTTTATAGTTGTCAGGGACATTCAGTAGGTCGCGTAGATCTTGCTCTGCTTCTTCTGCTACCTTAATGAATTCTTTACTTCTATGACTAATTTCCATCACAGAGGTGCCAAGTCCATTCCATTCAACGAATTCAGCTTGTGCTTTTTCCATTACAGCTCTAGGTAGACCAGCAGGCCCAGCACTAAAGTTATAAACATTGTCCATTTCGAGGTTCCTTGCTCATACTTCAATAAGAAATTAACAGGATTAATAGCATGTTTTTCCACGTATAAAAAGCAAGAAAAGGAGCCTTTCAGGCCTTTGTTTAAGTAGAAGTGCAGAAAATTGAGTATCCCACCATGATGAAATTCGATGTTATCACTCATTGAGGAGGGTGATCGCAGCCCACTTAGGCTTTGATGTAGTCCAATAATTCATCTTTCAATTCACGCAGTACACCTGGCTTGGGCTGTGTATGAGACAGAGTACGGATCCCATAAATACCCATAACTAAAAATTGAGCCAATTGGGTCGCTGACTTATGCAGGCTAGCTTCTCCTGCTTGCTGTGCTAAAGCAATTTTATCTTCAATCGACTGATGCCAATCTTGTAGCATCATACTGATTAAACGCTCTACTTCATCATCTTGCTGTGCCATTTCGCTGAGTGATTTCTGCAGTAAACAGTCTTTGATCTCCTCTGTTTCACACTCTTCAAGCACCCAATTTAAGTACATCTCAAAACCAGCCATAACACTGGTCTGAGATTCAAAAAGAGTTTGAAAGTCTCGTTTTTTATCATCACGGTATTGCTCTAGAGCTGCGATTAGCAAGCCTCGTTTATTTTCAAAAGCACAGTAGATCGACCCGGGGTGCAACCCGGTTACGGCTTTTAGATCTTGCATACTGGTTTTAGCGTAACCCTTGGTCACAAATGCATCCATAGCAGAACGTAGGACGTCTTTTCGATCAAATTCAGCGCTGCGCATCGGCTCTCTTATCTCAATCATCAATATGTGGTGATTCTACTTTATTTTGAACAATCATTCAAAAAGTAGTTGAACGAAGGTTCAAATTAGAATAACTTGAATGGGCATTCAAGAAATCATACAAGGGAACATCATGAACAACCTATTTGAGCCAATAGCACTGAACGACACTATTACGCTAAACAATCGAATTGTGATGGCTCCACTGACCCGCTGCATGGCAGACAATCACTTAGTACCAACTCAACAAATGGTAGATTATTATGCCCGTCGTGCAGACACTGGACTTATTATCAGCGAAGCAACCATCATTCGCCCAGATGGGCAAGGCTACCCTAACACCCCGGGTATCTACAGTCAGAAACAAATAGCAGGATGGCGAAAAGTGACAGATGCTGTTCATGCCAAAGGAGGAAAAATATTTGTTCAGCTGTGGCACACCGGTCGCGTTGCTCACCCACACTTTTTCAATGGTGAATTCGTTTTAGCGCCCTCTGCCATAGGCGTTGAAGGAAGTGTACCGCGCATGCGTGAGCTGACATACACCATTCCTAAACCAGCCTCTCGCGAAGAAATTGAAGAGTTGGTTGAAGATTACCGCCAAGCGGCCATCAATGCATTAGAGGCGGGCTTTGATGGCGTTGAAATCCATGGTGCAAATGGCTATCTAATCGATCAATTTCTTCATTATTCAAGCAACACTCGTGACGATGAGTTTGGCGGTTCGGCAGAAAATATGGCACGTTTCCCCCTACAAGTCGTAGACGCTGTCGTTGATGCCATTGGTAAAAATAGAACCGCACTGCGGATCTCTCCTGGCGCTTACTTCAACATGGAAGCCGACAATCGTGATCGATTGGTGTTTGATTACTTACTTCAAGCACTAGAAAGTCGAGACTTGAGCTACCTTCACGTTGGCATTTTTGATGACAGTATGACATTTGATTATTTAGGCGGCACAGTATCTGAGTATATGCGCTCTCATTATAGTAAGACGTTAATGGGGGTTGGTGGCTTTACACCAGAGACAGGTAGTGCTGCCCTTGAAGCTGGGAAATTCGATTTACTGGCAATCGGTCGGCCATTGATCGCAAACCCAGATTATGTAGAGAAAGTAAAATCCGGCTCTGATCTAACTGACTACTCTGAAGAAATGTTGGCGCAACTAGTTTGAGCCCATGACTAGAGATCGGCAGCTTTCGCTGCTGATTTTGATTATGTACGCCATAATCAAAAAAGCCCTGACCTTACGGTCAGGGCTTTCTTAACTTGGAGCGACACACGAGGTTCGAACTCGTGACCTCAACCTTGGCAAGGTTGCGCTCTACCAACTGAGCTAGTGTCGCATAAATGCGTTAGATGGTGCCCCGGGCCGGACTTGAACCGGCACAGCGCGAACGCCGAGGGATTTTAAATCCCTTGTGTCTACCAATTCCACCACCAGGGCACACAAATCTAATTTGTGATGGAGACACCATCTTGGATATCGCTACATTCTCAGCGCTATCCTGAAATTTGGAGCGACACACGAGGTTCGAACTCGTGACCTCAACCTTGGCAAGGTTGCGCTCTACCAACTGAGCTAGTGTCGCAAATGGAGGCGCGTCCCGGAGTCGAACCGAGGTCCACGGATTTGCAATCCGCTGCATAGCCACTCTGCCAACGCGCCTTCGTAACTCCAATTGGTCGCTTTTCTGCGTTCCTCTTGGGTACGGGATGCATTCTACGGATTCGAACTAATGAGTCAACACTATTTTTAATTTTTTGAATCGTTTGTCTAATTAACAGTCAAAAGCAGCTAATTTGATTAATTTACTGCCAAAATTCTTTTGATTTTGACTAAGTTAGCTTAAACAAAGTAAATTGCAGGCATAAAAAAACGGGCAACCGCCCGCTTCTTTAGTGATGTTCTTCATTAAGTAGATCGTCTTTCGCAGCCATAAGATACTGCGCCATCGACCAATAGGTAAGCACTGTTGCTATATACAAAGCCACATACCCCAGCCAAACCATCCAATCATCATAACGCCAGATAAGTACCCACAAAGCAAACATCTGGCTAAGCGTCTTCACTTTACCGACCCAAGATACAGCCACACTCGCGCGTTTACCGATCTCTGCCATCCATTCTCGTAACGCGGAAATAATGATCTCGCGAGCGATCATAGTTACAGCAGGGATCGTCACCCAAATAGAGTGATAATGTTCAGTGATAAGAATAAGAGCCGTCGCCACGAGAACTTTATCCGCAACAGGGTCGATAAAAGCGCCGAAACGGGAAGTTTGACCCAACTTTCGAGCTAACATTCCGTCTAGCCAGTCTGTAAAGCCTGCCACCCAGAACACCATCGCAGCAGCAAACGGAGCCCAGCCATAAGGTAAATAGAAAACTACGACAAATACAGGGATAAGGAAAAGTCGTAGTAAAGATAAAATGTTAGGGATATTTAAACGCATATTTATTGAGGCTCTTATCGTTTGCGTATTGCTCTGTTTACTGCTGAAAAACAGGGCTCTTATGGTGCGGGATTTTTCCTATTGTTTCAATGCTTGATAAATGTTTTCTGCCAAAGAAACACTAATCCCAGGAACTTTGGCGATTTCTTCAACGCTCGCACGCTGCAGTTCCTGTAAACCTCCCATGTATTTGAGCAAGGCTTGACGACGCTTAGGCCCTATCCCTTCAATACCTTCGAGTGCACTGGTTCGCCGAGTTTTACCGCGCTTAGCCCTGTGCCCAGCAATCGCATGGTTGTGGCTTTCATCACGGATATGTTGCATTAAGTGCAAGGCAGGCGCATCACTGGGTAGATTGAATTCTTCACCATCTGAGCTAATTAAAGTTTCCAGCCCCGGCTTACGGGTCACACCTTTTGCAATGCCAATCAAGCGTGGTCGCTTAGGCCAATCTCCCCAATATTGAGAGATAATTTCAAGCGCTCGGTTAAGCTGCCCTTTGCCACCATCAATAAACACAATGTCAGGAATTTTCTCGACATCCAATTGCTTCGAGTAGCGCCGCTCTAAAGCTTGCCCCATCGCAGCATAATCGTCACCACCTGTGATTCCAGTGATATTGTAGCGGCGGTATTCTTGTTTGACAGGGCCTTCATGATTGAACACTACACATGAAGCGATAGTGCTTTCCCCCATCGTATGCGAAATATCAAAACATTCCATCCGTGAGATGTTATCCATCCCCAACACTTCTCGTAGCTCTTTAAAGCGTTGCGAGATGGTCATTTTGTGATTGATCTTAGTCGTAATTGCTGTCAGCGCGTTGGTATTCGACAATTTAAGATAGCGACCTCGAGTGCCCGTCGGGTTTACGTGGAAGTGAACTTTTCTCCCTGCAATGTCCCCTAATGCATCTTGCAGTGATTGTAACTCCGTCATCAACCCAGAGTTAAGGATAATTCGTGTAGGAATGGTTCGAGCTTCGTTGTGACTCAGGTAATACTGACTCAAAAAACTATAGAAAACCTCTTCCTGAGTAGTGTCATTAGGAATTTTAGGAAAGTGACTTCGACTGCCTAAGATCTTACCTTGACGGATCATAAGGATATGAATACAGGCGATACCATTTTCTTGAGCAAAACCCAGTACATCCATATCGTCTTGAGAGTCTTCAGATACAAATTGCTGTTCCTGAATGCGACGTATGGCTTGGATTTGGTCTCTAAATTTCGCCGCCTCTTCAAACTTAAGGCTACGACTGGCAAGCTCCATTTTCTCAACCAGGGTCGTCAATACTTGCTGATCTTTGCCTTGCAGGAATAAACGCACAAACCCAACTAACTCAGCGTAATCTTGATCAGAAATAATGCTGCTAACACAAGGGCCTGCACATCGGCCAATCTGGTACATCAAACATGGGCGTGTCCGATTACTGTACACCGTATCTTCACACTGTCTAACAGGAAAGATTTTCTGAATAAGATGTAGCGTTTCTCTTACTGCTCCAGAATCAGGGTAAGGCCCAAAATACTCACCTTTCCGCTTTTTAGCCCCACGGTGCATCGATAATCTAGGGTGCTTATGTCCGCTGACAAAGATGTAAGGATATGATTTATCATCACGCAGTAACACGTTGTACTTAGGCAAGTACTGCTTAATGTAATTATGTTCTAGGATCAGCGCTTCTGTTTCACTGTGCGTGACCGTGACATCAATCTTGTTAATATTACTGACTAATGCACGTGTTTTTTCACTATCTACCTTCTTGCGAAAGTAGCTAGAAAGACGCTTTTTGAGATCTTTGGCTTTACCAACATAGATCACTACAGCCTCAGCGTTATACATTCTGTAAACGCCGGGCTGATTGGTCACTGTTTTAAGAAAGGAAGCCGAGTCAAATGTGGCATTCACTACAATGTCTCGGTATCTAACATTCCATGACGGATAGCAAGGTGGGTCAGCTCGACATCACCGCTTATGTCCAGCTTGTTGAACAGGCGGTAACGGTAGCTGTTGACGGTTTTCGGACTCAGGTTTAGCTGCTCTGAAATATCCGTCACTTTCTGCCCTTTGGTGATCATCATCATGATCTGTAACTCACGCTCAGACAGATCGGCAAAAGGGTTTTCCGATGCTGGAGAGAATTGGCTAAGCGCCATCTGCTGAGCAATTTCAGGTGAGATATAACGTTGGCCGCTATTAACGACACGAATGGCGTTGACCATTTCATCTGGTCCCGCCCCTTTAGTCAGGTAGCCAGCGGCACCTGCTTGCATCACTTTAGTTGGAAACGGATTTTCCGTATGAACAGTTAAAACAATGATTTTCACATCAGGATTGAAACGCAGTATTTTTTTGGTTGCCTCTAAGCCACCAATACCCGGCATATTCATATCCATCAAAATGACATCGGCATGGTTGCCTCGACACCATTTTGCTGCATCTTCACCGCTTTCAGCTTCCCCTGCTACGTTCATTCCACGGACGTCTTCAATAATACGTCGTATCCCTGTGCGAACCAGCTCGTGATCATCTACAAGGAAAACACTTATCAAACTTGTATCTCCACACTTCTTGATTGGCTCTGTATCTACTCTGAAGCAGATGACAGCATAGCAGCCTATTTTAACTCAAATTTCGTTTTTTGCTTACTCTGAATATGTGCCCAAACGCAAACTTTAGCAAGTACTTATTTTCACATCTGCCGCTTAGTACACTAATGGCATTACAATCAATAATTTAAGCCATACACTGCGGTTATGATTCAGAAATCTGCATATAGCCACACAACACAAGGCTTACCATTGAAAATGAATCTAATTTCACTTATTAATACATAGTGCATACATACAATTGCACAAAATAAATACACTTTAAATGATATCTTATAAGGATATATTATGAAAAAGCTTCTAGCAGTGGCAGCCCTAGCAACAACTCTTCCAATGTCTAACTTTGCACTGGCTGATAACGATGTAGGTTGTGGTTTGGGTACTATGGTATTTGACGGTCAATCAGGTAAGGTTTCTAAAATTCTAGCGGCGACAACGAACGGCACTTCTGGTAACCAAACTTTTGGTATCACTTTCGGTACTTTAGGTTGTGACGGTACTGGCACTATTTCTTCATCTGAAAAACTAGCCATGTTTATTGATGGAAATATGGATAACCTAGCACGTGACATCGCTAAAGGCGAAGGCGAAACTCTTGCAACTCTTTCTGAAGTTTGGGGTATCAATGAAGCGGACAAAGCAACATTCAATACTCTAGCTCAAGAAAACTTTGCCCAAGTTTTCAAATCTGAAAATGTCACTTCTCAAGAAGTATTTGTAAACCTAAACAATGTTGTTGCCGATAACGCACAACTAGCAGGTTACGCTATTTAAGTTATACCCCCTAAAAGGTGCCTTCCTAGGCACCTTTTTAACATCACTCTCAAGCCTTCCTATTATTCGTTGTGTCTTGACGCAGAAAGTAAGAAACTCAACCAAACCGTAAGACTGTGTATTAGATGAAGTCACCTGTGCTGAAAACCTCTTTGTTGTGCGGCTTAAGCTTAAGCCTTTTATTACCTTCGACGTTAATGGCTAGTGAGTTCGATGTCGATCAGCTTTCAAAGCACTCCTATTGGCTCAAACTCGGCCACTATTTGCCGACGTTTCTATCTGGCTACGAAAGTACTGTTGATAAAAGTGAGTTTTTTCTTGCGAAAGAGGGAAAATACTCCCCTAAAGCAGAACTGGAAGCAACTATCAGTCGGCTGTACTCCGAAGACAAACAACTCGCTGTAGAGACTCAATGCCAATACCCTGCGCGTTATCACTGGTTGGAGCAACAACAAGGCCGCCAGGCAAAACTCAATTGTCCAGAGCTAGAAACTTGGAGCCAAGTGATTGACCCTGCTGGCCTTACGCTGGTTTTTCCCACAGCGTTTATGAATAACCCTTCTTCTATGTTTGGACACACTCTGCTGCGTGTCGATTCCAAAGACCAAACGAGACACAAAGAATTAGTCGCGTTTGCCATTAATTTTGCTGCGGAACCAGAAACCGACGACAACCCCGCCTTATTTGCGCTCAAAGGGTTGTTCGGTAGCTACCCCGGTCGTTATACCGTGATGCCATACTATCGAAAAGTTCGAGAATATAATGACATCGAATCTAGAGATATCTGGGAATACAAACTCAACCTCACTGAAGAGGAAGTCAATCGCGTTTTGCTCCACTTATGGGAAATGCAGCGGGCAGAGTTTGATTACTATTTCCTAGATGAAAACTGCTCTTACCAGCTTCTTTCACTATTGGATGTCGCCCGAGACGACTTACGATTAATTGAAGGCTTTCCAATCCAAGCAATCCCATCAGACACTGTGTATGCCTTGGCTGAAAATGGATTGTTGGCAGAACCTCATTACCGAGAAGCGTTTGGAACCCGATTATTACACCAAGCTAATGAAGCCAACGAGGAGATCTTCGAGGCGGCGCAAAGAGCCATACAAGGTGAATACCCAAGTGAAAGCGAGTTCTCAGATCAAGAGCGAGCAGCAATCCTAGAACTCGCTTACGAATGGCTTAACTTCCAACTATACGATTCTGGTTTAGAGCGCGATCCGACAGCCAAAAGGCTAACCAAGCTACTTTATCTGCGTAGTAGAATAAAAGTAGAGTCTCCATTTACTCCTGTTCCGCAACCTGAAGTCCCACCGGAAAAAGGACATGCATCCGCTCGAATCGGATTGAGCTACCAATACTGGGATGAACACAATAATCAAGCCACTATTGAATGGAGAGCAGCGTATCACGATTTGCTTGATTCTCAGGACGGCTTTATACCCGGAGCCCAAATCAACTTCCTAGATACGCAAGTGAGTGTCGACCAGCAAGGCACTTCTCGACTCGATAGATTTTATTTTATCGACACAATGGCGCTCGCACCCAGCAATAGGGTGTTCAATAGTTGGGCTTGGAATATTCGTACGGGCTTTGATAGGCAGCCTATGTCCGATGAATTGGCTGGAAGATGGTTTGGTCAAGGTGGATTTGGTAAAGCTTGGGGCTCTTCGGATAAACTCCACGTATACTCGCTCTTATCAGGTGCGGTAAGTGGCGGCACTCTGACTCAATATGATGCGATCCCGGGGCTAGGTTTAGAGATGGGCGCCATTTACCAAGCAGGCCGTCACCACAGAATCGGATTACAAACTCAATACATGGCGCTAATCGACTCTCAGGATGACAGTCATGTTGAGATTGATGCCAGCTGGAACTGGAGCTTTAACCGTAATTTTGCCGTGCGGACACAATTGAGTTACCAAAGTTGGCAGTCTGAGAATATTGGTGCAAAGGTGTCAGGCTTTATCTATTATTAAGAGCACGCCTGCTTATGCTAAGCTAGTGAAACCAAGCTTCATCCGTTGCTTGGTTTTCTTTTAGAGCAGTTTCATGGCAGTCCAACACGGTTTTCTCCTTACTCGACAAGCCAGAGATATTTCTGGTAAAACGCAAATTGATTTGTGGCTCTCGACTGATAGCGGCCCGACTAGGCTTGTGATCATAGGTGAAAAACCTGTTTTCTTTATTCCTCAAGCGGATATAGCTACAAGTCTCTCCTTGATGAAGCAATTATCCGTTGATGCCGAAGTAAAGCCTCTCTCTCTTGAAAGCTTCGATGGCACCAAGCTGGCTGCTTGTTACTGTTCAACGATTAAAGACTCACAACTACTGAGTCAAAAGCTCAAGCACCAAGAAATCCTCGTCCTAGAGGATGATATACGCCTGGCGGATCGCTATCTCATGGAACGCTTTGTTCAAGGCAGCGTTGAGTTTACTGGTCAGCCACAAAAGAGAAACGGTTATACTCAAGTTGCCAATGTGAAATGCCGCCAAGGTAGTTATACCCCTCAGTTAAAGGTCGTTTCACTTGACATCGAATGCTCAGAAAAGGGGCTTCTCTACTCTATCGGTTTAGATAGTCCAATGGACAGCCGTGTCATCATGATTGGAGAACCACAAGAGGCAGAAACGGAGATCGAGTGGGTCAAAGATGAAAAGCAATTACTCCTCTCATTGATCTCGTGGTTTAGGCAATTTGACCCCGATGTCGTCGTAGGTTGGAATGTCATAGATTTTGACTTTCGACTCCTACATAAAAGAGCTGAATGGCACAAAGTTCGATTAACCATTGGGCGAGCCAACCAAGCGAGCTTTTTCCGTACCTCAAATAGCACACAGCAAGCCTTTATTTCTATCCCAGGACGTGTGGTGATGGACGGCATTGATACTCTGAAAACGGCAACCTACCATTTTCGCAGTTGGTCATTGGAGTCAGTGTCACAGGAGCTGCTCGGCGAAGGGAAGCAAATTCACAACGTCCATGACCAAATGGCAGAAATCAACCATATGTTCAAAAAGGACAAACCGTCACTGGCCAAGTACAACCTGCAAGATTGTGTTTTAGTTAACAAGATTTTTGCCCACACTCACCTACTCGAATTTGCTATTGAGCGCTCCAAGCTCACTGGTGTTGAGTTAGATCGTGTCGGTGGCTCAGTCGCTGCATTCACCAATCTCTATTTGCCACAAATTCACCGTGCCGGCTACATTGCTCCTAATCTCCAACCTGAGAACTGGTTGGCAAGCCCTGGGGGATACGTAATGGATTCGATTCCCAATCTTTATGACTCGGTACTTGTGCTGGATTTTAAGAGCCTTTATCCATCGATTATCCGTTCATTTCTCATCGATCCCATGGGCTTAATAGAAGGCCTTAAATTGGAAGTAGGTAAAGGTGAAAATCAGGCTGTAGCAGGATTTCGCGGGGGTCAGTTTCATCGTCACAAACATTTTCTGCCTGAGATGATCGAACACTTATGGGCTGCCCGTGATGTTGCTAAGAAAAACAATGAAAAAGCCTTCTCACAAGCGATTAAAATCATCATGAACTCCTTCTATGGCGTATTGGGCTCTTCCGGTTGCCGCTTCTTTGATACTCGCCTAGCATCAAGCATCACCATGCGTGGGCATGAAATCATGAAGCAAACCAAGAAACTGATTGAGGAGAAAGGCTATCAGGTGATCTATGGGGATACTGACTCAACCTTTGTATCACTAAACGGAAAATTCTCGCAAAGCGAAGCCGATGAGGTTGGGCACCAGCTTGTTGAGCACATTAACGCTTGGTGGACTGCTCACCTAAAAAACGAATACAACCTCACTTCTATCTTAGAGCTAGAATATGAGACTCATTATAAAAAATTTTTGATGCCAACCATTCGCGGCCAAGAGACTGGATCTAAAAAGCGTTATGCAGGCCTAATAGGTGAAGGTAGAGAAGAGAAAATTGTCTTTAAGGGTCTGGAAAGTGCGCGTACCGATTGGACACCGCTCGCTCAACGCTTCCAACAAGACTTGTACAGTCTAGTTTTTCACGGTGAAGACCCTTCCAGTTACATTCGAGGTTTTGTTGAGAAGACCATGGCAGGTCAGTTTGATGAAGAATTGGTTTATCAAAAGCGCTTACGTCGAAAACTATACGAATACCAGAAAAATGTGCCTCCACAAGTACGTGCCGCTCGATTAGCCGACGAAATTAATGCTCAGTTAGGCCGCCCTTTGCAATACCAAAATAAAGGGCGAATAGAATACTTGATCACGATCTCTGGTCCAGAACCCAAAGAGTACCTTAAGAGTACTATCGATTATCAACATTACATTGATAAACAACTCAAACCCGTAGCCGAAGCTATCCTACCTTTTATTGGCATCGACTTTGCGACACTCAGCGAACCGCAGCTAGGTTTATTCTGATCCAGCCGAGCTCTTACCCTATCTTAAATTCGGTTTTTTTGTACTGCTTCGCCAACCACTCACCGAAGCCATCAAGAATACCTATGACAGAGCGCTTTGCGATCACGCGGCCAGTGAGCAAAATCCCCAAGCGCTCTATCTCGACCTTTTTTTCTGGATAATAGCGCAGAAAGTTCTGACCACACTCGACAGGATCGTCAAACCAATTCTTGTCTTTGTACATAACCAATGAATAACTCGCACGTAGCAGCTTCTTAGCAATAATTTTCTGAGCTTTGGACTGCTCTTCTGGCGTTGCAGAGCGCGCAATACGATTGCGATAAACGGCAACCCAATCTTCCACATCCATGTTCCAATGTTTAGCAATTTCCCAGCTCGGCTCATAGTCGCCAAAACATTCAGATAAGTCTTCACCATAAATACAAACAGAACAGTGGCGTAGCTGGAAACCCCAAGAAAAAATACTCTCTAAACTTGCTACTTCTTTCGCGAGTGTATTTTTTAAAGAGACCTCAGTGATGAAAGGGTAAGACTTCTGAAATCGCCACTTTATCGAGTTGAAGAGCGTTGTTCTGATATCACTAAAGCTCTCATGCGTAACGACTAGGACATCAAGATTCGAACGATGTGGCTTCGCTCGTTTGCGAGCCACGCTTCCATAGATATATACGCTGTGTAAATTATCGCCTAATCCTCCTCTTAGAAAAGCAATAAGATCATTGATGGCAGGTTGGTACCTTTCTTGAAAAGGTTGCTTAGGATCGATAACGGAAAGAAGCATTAAATTGATAGCAATAATTGTTAGACTTTCGATATCTTAATGTTCGCCTACACGCTGACACGAATCAAGATATTCCTTACCCTAAACTCTATGTATATAATACGACAATTCCATTCCACACTAAGGAAACACTTTTATGCCAAGGGCAAGTGAGCTTAAAAAAGGTTTTGCGATTGAATCTAATGGTAAAACTCTCCTGATCAAAGATATCGAAGTTACCACACCAGGTGGACGTGGCGGCGCAAAAATCTACAAACTGCGTTGTACTGACCTTTCCACTGGCGCACGAGTTGACGAACGTTTTAAATCGGACGACGTGGTTGAGACCGTGGACATGTTTAAACGTGCTGTGGCTTTCTCGTACGTCGATGGCGACGAATACATCTTCATGGATAACGAAGACTACACGCAGTACACTTTCAAGAAAGAAGAGATCGAAGAAGAGCTCATGTTCGTTACTGAAGAAATTCAGGGGCTACACGTTATTGTGGTCGATGGCAACGCTGTTGGTCTAGAGCTTCCTGCTTCCGTAGAGCTTGTTATTGAGGAAACCGATCCATCAATCAAAGGCGCATCAGCCTCTGCCCGCACAAAACCTGCACGTTTTGCAACAGGCCTTACGGTTCAAGTACCGGAGTACATAGCAACAGGTGATCGCATTGTGATCAACACAACTGAACGCAAATACATGAGTCGAGCCTAATTATGTCTGAACTTATCTCTTATGACGACGCCATTGAGACGGCTTACGACATCTTCCTAGAGATGGCTGCGGATAATCTAGAAGCGGCAGATGTGATCATATTCACCGCTCAGTTTGATGACCGTGGTGCAGCTGAACTGGTTGAAACTGGCGACGATTGGGTGGGCCACGTAGGCTTTGAAGTCAACAAAGAAACCTACGCTGAAGTACGTATAGGCCTAGTCAATGAAGAGAATGATGTGTTAGATGAAGTGTTTGCTCGTTTGTTAGTGAGCCGAGATCCAGAACACAAATTCTGCCACATTCTATGGAAAAGAGATTAAGAACAAAAATACCCAAGCTGTGATAGCTTGGGTATTTTTTTAGAAATAGCTAGAGGACGAATTATAGATTAATCCGTCTTCTAGAATTCTGTAGGTTTCAACTGACAAGCATCATGCGTGTTAGTCTTCTACCTTGGCATTTTCTACACGGGCTTTTAGTTTTTGCCCCGGGCGGAAGGTGACAACGCGACGAGCACTGATTGGAATGTCTTCACCCGTCTTTGGGTTTCGACCTGGACGTTCATTTTTTTCTCGGAGATCAAAGTTACCAAATCCAGACAGTTTTACCTGTTCGCCACTCTCTAGTGCCTTACGAATTTCTTCGAAAAACGCCTCAACCGTTTCCTTGGCATCCCGTTTACTGTATCCGAGCTTCTCAAACAGGTTTTCTGCCAAATCGGCCTTTGTGAGCGCCATAAAACTTTCCTCAAAGCTGTGTTAAACATTGCTACCGAATGGGTAGCGCCAAAGCATTTTGCCCAGCCAATCAACAACATATCGGCTTTACTTGGGAAAGTGTATGCCAACCTTCTGATTTTCGCCAACTTTTTTGTTAAGAGAACGCAAATTAACCAAAAAAATCAGCAGTATATAGTATTCTTAATCTAGATTTATGTATTACTCAGGATCTAATCTGGCTCTATAAATCCAGAGATTAACCTCCATATTTCTAGCTTCAAGGAATTTCATTCTGATTATATTTACATAAAACTCAAAAACGAATGCTAACCAAGTTAAATCATCATTTTATCGCTACTGCCAATGATGCCTAAACCAGGCTCACAGTAATCGCTAAAACCTAAACACCCCAACAACTAAATACTACTTTCCATCGATTTTTGTAACAGCCCCGATTATAAAACCCAAAGTTACATTAACAATCTGTCATATTTTTATAAAATGATGAGATGAAGCTCAGATAGTCATACAAATCAAGTTGCATTGACACTGTCATCATGTAAATAGACAAGTATAAAAATATAAATGCAACTTACAACGTCTATGGTTAATACAAATCAATTACTACCGACAGGTAAACTGGAAGATAAGAGAGCATCGTGGTTCAAGAAATTAAAAGGCTTATTTGAAAACGAAACTCACCTATTTTTTAATCAAGTTCTGAATGCTCGCTTTAAACAAATAGATGAACTTATTCCTGACCTTAAATATCAAAGTTCATCAAAGAAGGTAAACTCAACCTACTACCAGAAAATCATTAGCAAGGAGTGCCCTTATCTACCGCAGGGTTGGCACACTATAGAACGTCAAGCCTATCAGTTATTCGATAACTGGGCGGAAGCTTGGTGCGAATATCTAATATGGCAAATTAAAGAAAAATATTGTGGTACTTCTTCCATGAGTGGAAGCTATCCAAAACAGATCTCAATCAATGAAGATAATTTCACTGATAGTGTTATTGAAGACATATCTAACCATGAACAGCAATATTATACTCTGCATTCTGATACCCCGATGAAATTGTCAGATGCAGTCACATTAATAAACCTTTCGACCTTTGTTAAAGAGCAACAATGGTACGAGATGCTTGGTTCAATTGAACTGTCAAACGCAGGGAGGCACTTTATACTGACGTATAATTCGGAAGAAACAACTGTCCCCACGATAGTCTCAACGGTGAGAATAAACTTATATGAAGACGCTAAGAATTGGCTTTATTTCTCATCTTTCTTTATGTCTCCAAACTGGCAGTTAGTTCCTAAGCGTAATATTCTGGCACAACTTGGAGTAACACATCACCTTCTCTCTAGCCCCCTGTCACTTTCAGCATCCGACTTTGACACACAAATTTGGCCGGAACTATCCACTAAACATCATTGTTGTGAGATCATTCGCATGACAGTCAGTGGAACTCAGAACCAGAAAATGTTCTTTTTGTACCTATCACAAAAGCGATTAATGAAGCAGCTTCACGAGAAAAACTTCGAGATCGCTTTTGTTGTGATCGAACAACCGTTCATGATCAAGTATTATGAGAGTCTACCCACTGACGCATACTGTCATATCAGTAGGAATACTCTCTCCGATAGCGGGTTTTCGACTTACAAGGGGCTGTGGTTGATAAAAAACCTTAACTATGAATTACAAAACTCTGACTTTAGAAAGTACAAAAGACAAACTTTAAGTCAGCTTAAACAACATCACAAGCCGGTGCTAGAAGAACATCATGTCCAGTTATCTATTTAGTCAAATTTTGTATACAAAAGCTGTGTTCTTAGCCCTTACTGCTACTCTAGTTCTAGTATGGACAGGCTATTTCTGCATGGCTTTAGCTAAAAGACACGGTTCTTTGAGCTTGAAGCAATATTCCTACTACATCTCATACACTGCGGGTTTGTTCATTTGGATATTGAGTAATAGCTACTTTCATACTGGGCTACTGAAAGAATTTGGAAATGCTATTGCAATTAATATGGCAGTAGTAGCAAATATTTCAGCCTTAGTGGCGTTTACTTCTGCTTATCTCTTTTCTGTAAAATTACAAACCTACTACGCTCATAAGTCCGTTGCTGCATGGCAAAGCCTTTCGGTGACGGTCATTGTCATCTTTGGAGTCATCTGTAACCTAGTTCCTGAACTAACGGTTAAAGGAGTTACAATTACGGGCCCAAGTCAATTTGAACTGGACTTTGGCCCCTATACACAACCATTTTTCTTAGGGCTCACAGCACTAGTTATACTAACCTTCATCAACCTGCTATCACTTAAAAAATGTAGTAACAGGATCCGTCGTACAAGAATTAATTATATGATTCTTGGTATGACCATATTCATGTGCTCCACAGCAATAATCCAACTTGGTTTCACATTCTTTTTCAATGACTTCTCTTTGACCTGGCTACCACCAGCACTTTCAGTAAGTGAGATGTTGTTTATGGGCTACGCATTGCTTACATCGAGATTTTATAGCCCCAAATACGTTTTCTTTATCATGACCAGCGTAGTAGCTACCGCTTTGATCTATACGGGGCTGTTATCTGTTCTCAATGTATTTGACGATGTTAAGCGGACAGAAGTTATACTGATAGTGCTATTTGTAGGACTGACATGGCGAAAAGCTTATCAAACAACGCAAATGGTCATAAGTAGAGCCCTTTATGGTGACCCACTTTCTCCGGTAGAAAAAATTTCACGTCTAGAAGAGGAATTTCAAAATTCACCGACTTTGGCAATAGATATGCTTGCTAACTACTTAGGTGTACCAAAAGAAAATCTTCGTTTACTTGATGACTACCAAGGTGCAAGCTTTTACAGGCCTTATTTCGAAAGCAGCACTACTCCGCTTGTGATTGATGAGGTTGAAGAGGAGCTATCTCAGACCAGAGATCAAACGTTGAGCAACATCCATCACAACATGAGCGAGACACAGTCAGCAATAGTGCTTCCTATCTATGAAGGAAGAAATAGGCTCTCCCATGTACTTGTTTCTAGTTATAAAAACGATGGCTTGCACTTCTCCAATGAAGAGCTGTCTGCTCTCGAGCGAGTTTTGCAGAAAGTTCAGGTCCACATCAATTACGAGAGAAAAGTGCGACAGTCCCAAGCTCTTGCGAATTCCATCGCCCATGAGATGAGAAACCCACTTACACAAGTTCAGTTTGAATTTGAAAACTTAGAGCAAAAGATTGAAAGTCGACAATCATATAGTGATCTAGCTATACATGTAGACAAGGGGAGGCAAGCTATCAATAGAGGTCGGCAATTGATCGATATTATTCTTCGTGAAGTCAATAGTTCGTCTCTAGATCAAGAACCTGCTGTACCGACATCTATATCTTCAGCTATTCACTCAGCGGTCAATCAATATGGATTTGATGATGAATTGATGAGACAGCGTGTTCAGCTAGATATCCAACAAGACTTTGTTGTTAAGCTCAATGAAACGCTATTTAACTTTGTCCTATTTAACTTGCTCCGTAATGCAATCTATTATTTTGATTCATACCCGAATAGCACTATATGCATTCGAACAGAAGCAGGAGAATATGAAAATAGAGTCATCTTTTCCGATACTGGCCCTGGTATACCTCAAGATTACTTAACAAGAATCTTCGATGACTTTTTCAGCCATAACAAAAGTGGAGGAAGTGGTCTTGGTTTGGGGTACTGCCAAAGAGTGATGAAAGCATTCGGAGGTTCAATTCGCTGTAAGTCCCAAGAAGGAGAATTCACTGAATTTCATCTATCATTCCCAACTGTCGCTGGAGTAAAGCCAGTTAAAGTAGATAATGATGCGCCTCAAAATGTGAAAACTAGTATGCAAGAGCAAACGAATGCCTTTGTCGCTAATTTGACACACTCTAGTGAGAGGTCAGGTAAGCACCTCATTTTAGTTGTCGATGATAAAGAAGTTCAACGCTCCCTTGTCAAATTATACCTTGAGCAATTAGGCTACGATGTCGTCCTAGCCAACAATGGCAAAGTCGCTATTGAGATTATACACAACAACCCAATTAATCTAGTTTTCATGGATATACAAATGCCCGTCATGAATGGCTTTGAAGCGGCAAGCATCATAAAACGCTCTTACCCAACAATTCCCATTATTGCGTTATCTGGAGAGTCAGGAGAAAGAGAATTAAGTATGATAAGTGAACTCATGGATGGACGCCTTTCGAAACCGACAACCAAACAAGCGCTCGAACAAATGTTAACATCAGCTCTATCGATGAATGTTCATTAACAACTCCTCTATGCTGGAGTAGAATAACACTCAAAGAAAGGTGGAATAAAAAAGCGGTAAAAGGGAGACTCACTTTCACCGCTTTTTCGTTTTATCATCATGCTGTTCATCGAGTGAGCCATTCAGCCGAACCAGACTAAATCTAGTCATTATCCACTCTAAAACTTTACATAGAACAAGCTTTTCATATCAAAAAGTGGGACAGCGCTCAGACACAAATAAAAAACTAGTTGCATAATTACTTTTGTCAGGTAAATAAGTCTATCAACGTTGAATCTACTAACTCACATTAGTCATTGGTTGTCTTACACTTCTCACTCAAAAGTCAGTTAATTGCCTAGATACAAATGAATACCGACGAAGACACCAACCCAACTCGGACCCACGATAGCAATGTCAATATCTGGTGAAAACAGAACATCATGTTCAATTATTTATTGAATCAATTAATGTATACCAAGGCGGTTGTTTTAGTTTTAACCGCCCTACTCGTACTATTGTGGGCTGTCTACTTTTGTACAGCGCTTGCAAAACGTCATGGTACGTTCAGTTTGCAGCAATATGGCTACTATATTGGCTACACAATAGGTGTTTTCATATGGATGCTGAGTAATAGCTATTTTCATACAGACCTGATTAAGCAATTTAGTCATGAAGTGGCTATCAATATGGCTATCTTAGCCAACTTAGCCAACTTGATTGCATTTGCTTGTGCTTATTGCTTTATTGCAAAGCTACACAAACATTACACAGGACAATCAGTCCCTTATTGGCAACAGATATTGGTTTTTGCCATTTTTATCTTTAGTATTGCCTGTAATCTACTTCCAGGCTGGACAATAAAAGGCATAGACATTACTGCACCGAGTAACTTTCGACTGGAGTTCGGTCCATACACTAAATACTTCTTTCTTGGCATCGTAACACTGATTTTACTTACATTTACTAACCTGCTTTCACTTAAAAATAGTAATAGCCCAATCCGCAGAACTCGTATCAACTACATGATATTGGGTATAACCATATTCATGTGCTCAACAGCAATTATTCAAGTAGGCCTAACCTATTTTTTCAATGAATTTTCACTCACTTGGTTACCACCAACGCTTTCACTCAGTGAAATGCTTTTCATGGGTTATGGACTACTTACTTCTAGATTCTATAGTCCAAAATACATTTGCTTTGTAGCTCTAAACGTTGGAGCAACCGCTCTTATTTATGCAAGCTTGATTTCAATTCTTTATCCCTTTATTGAAATGAGATTGACTGATGTACTGCTATCAGTATTGCTCGTTGGCGTGACTTGGCAAACACTCTACAAAACGATAAGAAGAGGAGCCAGCCTGCTTCTGTACGGTGATTCAATATGCCCTGTAGAGCGTATTTCTCAGCTGGAGGAAGAATTTCAGCACTCACCGGCTCAAGCCATAGAAAGCCTTGCCAATTATTTGCAAGTACCCAAAGATAAGCTTCGTTTACTTGATGACTATCAAGGCGCACATTTATATCGTGCATATTTTAAAGATCACAGTGCCGCACTCGTCATTGAAGAGGTTGAAGAGGTATTGTCACAACTTGGGAATCATACATTAAGTCTCGTTCACCAGAATATGAACAAGACGCAATCGGCACTTGTTCTCCCTATATATAAGAGTAAAAACAATCTTTCACATGTCTTAGTGTCAAGTTCTAAGAATGATGGTGTGTATTTTTCCTATGAAGAGTTATCCGCGTTAGAGAGGGTGTTTAAAAAAGTACAAGTACATATTAACTACGAACGAGAAGTTCGTCAGTCACAAGCCTTAGCAAGTTCTATTGCCCATGAGATGCGTAACCCCTTCGCTCAAGTCCAATTTCAGTTTGAGCACCTAGGCTCAGGAATCGATAGCAACCGATCACTTGAAGAACTTGCTACCCACGTGAACAAAGGAAAACAGGCCATAAAACGTGGTCACCAATTAATTGATATCATAGTGCGCGAAGTGGATAATGCATCGCTCGATCAGGAGCCTGTACTCCCTTCATCTATGTCATCGGTGATACTTGCAGCAGTGAACCAATATGGGTTTGATGACGATTCTATGCGTCAAAGAGTCCACTTAGATATTGAGCAAGATTTTGTCGTAAAAATAAACGAAACCCTGTTTAACTTCGTTCTCTTCAATTTGCTACGTAATGCGATATATTACTTTGACTCCTACCCTGATAGCACAATAACAATCCGAACATTAAAAGGTAATGACCAAAACCAAGTTATATTCTCAGATACTGGTCCCGGTATTCCTGAAGCATATTTGTCTAAAATATTTGACGACTTCTTTAGCCACAACAAAAGCGGTGGCAGTGGATTAGGACTAGGATACTGTCAACGTGTAATGAAGGCTTTTGGTGGCACGATTTGCTGTGAGTCAAAAGAAGGAGATTTCACAACATTTTATTTGTCTTTTCCACCGATGCCTAACACCACTAATGTTAAACTTAATAACGGCGCTAACGAATCCTTGGAGCTCATTTCCAGCACGCCAACGATTGCTATTTCAAATCAGATAAAGTCCTCAGCCAAACGAATGGAAAAGCCGTTAATCCTCGTAGTAGACGATAAGCGGGTTCAGCTTTTACTTGCTAAGCTTTATCTTGAGCAACTAGGCTATAACGTCCTGCTAGCCAATAACGGGAAGGTCGCAGTTCAGACGATTCAGAATAACCCTATTGATCTCGTCTTTATGGACATTCAAATGCCGATAATGGATGGGTTTGAAGCGGCTAGCATCATCAAACGCTCACACCCATCTTTGCCCATCATTGCTCTGTCCGGAGAGTCGGGTGATAAAGAGCTAAAAAAAATCAATGAACTGATGGATGGTCATTTATCCAAGCCGACATCAAAGCAAGCATTAGATGAGGTGTTGACCACTGCATTAGCACCTGCTCCTGTCTAATACATCGCTGTTTCAAAACGACTCGCAATTTGCATGTCACCTATCATGCGATAACCCAAGGACTCATTTTCATTATCAACGCCTCATATGTGTTTGGATGTTGACGTGACTTTAACCTACATTAACTGGTTAATATCGTTAATAAAAAATCTATGACATGGCATTTTCAGTAGTTGTGGCACTTATTATGCTTTTAGACAGCTATGAATGAAAAAGTGGCAATATTTTGTCTTTGCCACTTTCTCAGTCTGAGAGAGATATCAGACTGACATAGCTAAGAGAGGCAGCTTATGGAAATTCATCGTCATACATACTATCGCCTTATTCATCATGGCATTAAAAGCTTGTTGGTTGATCGTCTTGGTCACTTTACTGAGCATGAATATCACGACTACCTCAACTATATGACAGGCAAATCGAGCTGTTTCGCAATGTCCAATGAAGAGCTTCAAGTTGCCGTTTCTAACTTGAAAGACGAGGGCTACCTCGAAGATATTAAGCCCCTAATTAGGCGATTAGAAATGCACTCATAAGTCATCAGTACTAGGCTGGTCAAATATGGCCAGCCACTTGAACACTTGAAACAGCAAAATAAGGTTTTAAATCCGCTGCTTTTAATACCTTTGTGATTTCATAAGACTTGGTTAGACTGAATCCCCCCAAACTCTATAGAACCGGCAATAATGAAACAACTGATCGATTTTATTCCGCTCATTATCTTTTTCGTTTTATACAAAATGCACGATATCTATGTGGCGACAGGTGCTCTAATCATAGCAACGGCTATCCAATTGGTTATCACCTATGCCTTATATAAGAAAATCGAGAAAATGCAGTTGATCACCTTTGTTATGGTTGCGCTGTTTGGCGGAATGACCATCTTCCTGCACGACGATGATTTCATCAAATGGAAAGTCACTATTGTTTATATCGTTTTCGCTATCGGCCTTGCAGTAAGCCATGTAATAGGCAAATCCGCGATAAAGGGTATGTTAGGTAAAGAAATCAACCTACCAGACCACGTGTGGTCAAAAGTGACTTGGGCATGGGTTGCCTTCTTTTCTTTCTGTGCTGGGGTGAACGTCTATATTGCCTTTAAACTTCCGCTCGATGTTTGGGTTAATTTCAAAGTCTTCGGCTTACTCGCAGCAACATTTGGCTTCACCTTAATCACAGGTATCTACATCTATAAACATCTGCCAAAAGATAAATCCGAAGCCAATTCTGGTGACTAACCACACGCTTTTGATATAATTAATACTAATTTTTCCCCTTTGAGATATTGCAGCGGCCACTTCGGCCGCTGTTTAGTTTTACGGATGTCAAAATGAGTAAAGAAATCACTTCCCCTCGTGGACAAATGCTTTTGCGCACCCTTGCAATGCCTGCAGATACTAATGCGAACGGTGATATATTCGGGGGCTGGATCATGTCTCAGCTCGACTTAGCTGGTGGGATTCTGGCTAAAGAAATATCGGGGGGACGTATTGTGACGGTTTCCGTCTCAAGTATTACCTTTAAAAAGCCAGTAAAGGTGGGTGATGTGGTTTGCTGCTACGGTGAGTGTACCAAGATTGGTCGCACATCAATGAGTATTGATCTCGAAGTATGGGTTAAGCCCGTCAAAGAACATGGTGTAGAAGATCGCTTTATGGTGTGTGACGCGACATTCAACTACGTCGCTATTGATACTGAGGGTAAACCTCGTCCAATCAAACAAAACTAATCTCACACTTTGCTGTCAGAAAGTCTTTAAAAAGCTGTTACATTCTGTAGAGTTAGGTAAATCACACAATAACCGGCTGCTTAGTCGCTTATTCATTATAAGGACATCAATACATGTGGTATGTTATTTTCTCTCAAGACGTTGAAAAATCATTGGAAAAACGTCTAAGTGCACGCCCAGCACACTTAGAACGACTTCAAAAGCTTCAAGATGAAGGACGTTTACTGACAGCAGGGCCTATGCCTGCCATCGATTCAGATAACCCAGGTGAAGCTGGCTTTACAGGTTCAACAGTTATCGCAGAGTTCGATTCACTTGCGCAAGCGCAAAGCTGGGCAGATGCTGATCCGTATATTGAGGCGGGTGTGTACGAGAAAGTCATCGTTAAACCATTCAAGAAAGTATTTTAAGATGAAACTGAAGATTACCTTAGCCGTGCTTTCTGCTGCCATATTGGCAGGCTGTGCCTCACCAGAGGGCGATAAACAGCGCGAGCTCGAATTGCTTGCCGCCAATCGAGCGAATTTGTTGGCTTCGGAGTTACCTATGGAAGCTGGCCCACTTTCTATCATGAGAGCGAACTCCAAAGGCACAATGATCGAGATCATGATGGTGTATAACCAAGATGCTCAAGGAGCTAAGCCATTGAAGCAAGTGCTTCGTCACAGCGTTAATAGTTACTGCACGAACCCTGACACAAAAAATAATTTGGAGGTTGGCTTAAGCTATCGACTTAAGATGCGTAACAGCCGCGGGCAACTGATGGTCGACGAAATCGTCACAAAACAAACCTGCCAAGCCGCAACCCCTTAAAATTCTCTAAAGACTCTGGAATGTAAAAAGACTTCCACAAGCGAAGTCTTTTTCTTTAAGCCTTCCAATAAATAGGTATCATTTCACATCAATCCACACCGCATATCGAGCTAACATAAATTAATGAAATTTTTATGACATTGCTTATATAGGCAAAATGAGACAATCTCACCTAAGGTCATATTGTTTAACAAAATAATCCTCCTCCCACTGAATACATAAGAATCAAAGCAAAGACAATTATTCTTTAAAAGTGTGATCTCATATTGACGATAGCTCAATCGACTCCTAACTTTTCATATTAGTGTCATAACCAAGGAGGATCACCTAAATGAAACGCGCAAGCAATTCCTATCGTCTGCAATTAATAAAAGAAGTCGCGACTCGGCAAGAACGGCTAAATTGCGGTGATCCTATGGCCAATTACATTCAACAACTGCTTGATTCAAAACCTGAATCTGAGCAACACCCTGAACAAAACTATCGCTTTAGCGGCAATCACTTTGACGACCATGTCGGTGGTTGGATAAGTGATAAGTGGGGAATAAAATAGACCCTCCTCGCTTTCAAAAAAGAAGGCGAATCTAGATTGGTATTAAAATAGATCTTGCTGTGGGCTTTGAAGCTCTAAGCCCACTTCTGGCTCGGTCTTCGCACCTTGCATTTTTCGGCGATAGCGTAAGCGGCACAGTTTGATAATGTGGCGCTGTTCGTCTGGGGTAAAATTCAACCAATTAAAACGCTCGTCACGCTTGCGCATACAACCTTTACAGTAGCCTTTTTCATCTACTGTGCAAACGCCTACACATGGGCTTGGGACGGCAAAAAATTCTAGTTGTTCCATATGTGCCTCATCATAGTTTTCTTAGCTACGCTTTAAGCACTTACTCCTACTGTATTAAATTTATAATTAAATGAAATTCAATAACTTTCATTATGTGACTGTAAACAAACTATGACCTTAACCTGACAAAAATAGAGCTTTCTGACCTATACTTTGTGCCATTAAAGTCGACAAAATGTCGAATAACGTTTCTATATTTCGGAGTTCATTACTATGAAGTTTAGTCCAAAAACATTACTTGCTGCTGCCTCACTCCCTTTTGTCATGACAGCTTGTGCAAGCAATGGAGGCGATGTGAAACAAATTACGGCTCAAGATCTTCAACATCACAACTGGGAACTGGTTAGTATTGATGGCGAAGCAGTTAAGGTAGAAAACCATCAGAAAAAACCTCGCCTTGAAGTGGGAGAAAATTTGATGGCTAATGGTAATGCAGGCTGTAACAATTTTTTCGGTCAAGCTGAGCTCAAGGATAACCAACTTCGCATTGAAAAAATGGGCATGACGATGAAAATGTGTATTGGAGACGTGATGGACTTAGAACGTGCATTTTCTCAATCCTTGGCGGAATGGAGTGACGTAACATTGACCGATGAAGGTATGGTATTAAAGAACGACATTCATACTTTGACTTTCAAGCTTAGCGACTGGAAAGGCTAGTTATTAACCTACATATTATAAAGCAGCCATCAATGGCTGCTTTTTTGTTATTAAGCTAAGAACATGTTCAATTCTCATACAGTCCGCTTACAATTCCTTCAAATACATAAGAAAATTAAATTTTTTCAGTCATAATGAATGAAAACCATAGATAGCACGGTCTATCACCACATCAATGAACTCATTCAAAGGGTAAGGACAACCATGAAAAGGCTGATCACTTTCATCTCTACTACCTTGTTGCTGTCTTTTGGGGCAACGGCGCAAGATAATTGGCAACAGATTACAGAGAAAGCCAAAGGGCAAACCGTATACTTCCATGCATGGGGTGGCAGTCAAGAAATCAACAACTATCTACGCTGGGCAAATAGCCAACTGCAAGCGCGCTATGATGTGACATTACAGCATGTAAAAGTAACCGACATCGCCGAAACCACAACACGCTTGATTGCAGAGAAAGCGGCCGGAAAGAATACTGGCGGCAGTGTCGATATGGTTTGGATTAATGGCGAAAACTTCAAATCTATGAAGAACAATCAATTACTTTTTGGCCCTTTTGTTCAGCACTTACCAAGCTGGCAGAAAGTAGATAAATCCTTACCGGTTGATCGTGATTTTTCAGAGCCAACAGAAGGTTTAGAAGCCCCATGGGGTGTCGGGCAGTTAGTTTTTATTCACGATAAACTAACTCTCAACAACCCTCCTGCCTCCTATACGGAGATGTTAAGTTACGCCAAGGCATTTCCAAACAAGCTGAGCTACCCTCGCCCGCCAGAGTTTCATGGTACCAGCTTTCTTAAAGCCGTATTGATTGAACTGACTGCCAATGATCCTGCTTTGGCTAAGCCGGTTGAACAGGTCAACTTTGATGCTGTCACTGCGCCTTTATGGAAATACTTAGATGAATTCCATAAAGTCGCTTGGCGACAAGGTAAGCAATTTCCGGCAAGCTCTGCAGAAACAGTACAGCTCTTAGATGACGGACAGCTTGAGCTTGCCATCACATTTAACCCAAATTCCGTTTACTCTGCTCAGGCAAACGGTAACCTAGCCGAGAGCACAACGGTTTATGCAATGGATGGAGGTGCTCTCTCTAATATTCACTTCCTTGCGATCCCATGGAATGCCAACGCCAAAGAGGGTGCATTAGTGGCAGTTAACTTCCTGTTGAGCCCTGAAGCTCAATCTCGCAAAGGTGACTTGTCTATTTGGGGCGATCCATCCGTGCTTGAGAATCAATACTTAACAGGCAGCGCAAAGAAAACAACGCTATTCAAATCTGTTGCTGAACCACACCCTAGCTGGCAGGCTGCTCTGGAAACAGAGTGGCAGAAGCGCTACGGTAATTAAGAGCAACCATAACCATTAAGTGACGAAAGCCAGATGTTAAGAGCTGCGTACACAGTATTCATTTTGATTTGCATTACCCCAACAATCCCCGGATTAGTTGGTGTATTGCTCTCATCATTTGGTTATGTTCCTCCTGTCGGCCTGTTCGATTTCTCACTCAGCAGCTATCAGCAGTTTTTCGAATGGCCGGGGATTGAGCACTCAATTGGGCTCACTTTATTCAGCTCCATAGCCAGTACTTATCTTTCTTGTTTAATCTGCTTTGCGATTCTTCAAAGCCTTTGGTTAGACCACCATTGGCGAAAAGTTGAAGCACTGCTTTCCCCCTTGCTAGCGATGCCTCACGTCGCTTTCGCGATAGGATTTGCTTTTCTTTTCGCTCCTACAGGCATGGTTGCACGTTTGTTGGCTCAAACCTTAGGTATTGACGTCGACACACATGAAGCAACTTGGTTAGTGCATGACCCTTATGCGCTGGGGTTAGCCATGGCACTTTCATTTAAAGAAGTGCCATTTTTACTGCTCATGAGCATTCCCGTTTTGCAGCAGATTAAAATCGACAAACTGTATCAAGTTAGCAGTTCTCTGGGCTATTCACCCGCACAAATGTGGTGGAAGGCGGTCTTCCCTCTTTGGTTGGTAAGAATGCGCTTCGCTTTGTTTGCCGTGATGGCTTATGGCGTTTCCGTGGTCGATTTGAGTTTGATCTTGGGCCCAACCAATCCACCTACTTTGGCCGTATTAGTATGGCAGTGGTTTAACGACCCTGACTTATCACTAATCCCTCGTGCGGCATCTGGCGCGGTTATGCTGTTTGTGTTAGCCAGTTTACTTTTAGTCTTAATCGTACTGGTCGAAAAGCTTCTCGTCGGCCATTTTGGTCAGTGGCAATACTCAGGTCGAAGAGGGTTTAGTCTGCCTGGGAAAACGCTGTTTACCGTTTCGGCCATTTTAGCCGGCATTATGTTTCCACTGATGTTGATCTGGAGCTTCGCTCATCGATGGCGCTTTCCGGACCTTCTCCCTACCCGATATAGCGACCGCTTTTGGAGCAATGAGTGGCTCAATATATTACCGACGATTAACCAAAGTTTGATCATTGCTGCCGTTACCGCTTGTTTTGCTTTGATATTGGGCGTAGTGGCTCAGGAAAGTCGTATCCGTTTTCGCTTACACTTGCCAGGTTATGTCATTGCTTTACCTATGCTTATCCCACAGCTTTCTATCTTATTTGGTATCCAGATAACCACTCTCTACTTGTCTGGTGATGCCTATTACATCTGGGTCATCTGGTCACACGTATTCTTTGCTTTCCCATTTGTGTACTTAGCACTGGATGGCCCATGGCGAAGCTATGACAACAACTATACTCGAGCGGCATTAAGCCTTGGCAAAACGCCTCTCTTTGTCTTTTTTCATATTAAGGTTAAGTTGCTGCTGCCTGCCATCTTGTACGCTTGGGCTGTCGGAGCCAGTGTAAGCTTGGCGCAATATCTACCAACTCTGATGCTCGGTGGGGGCAGAATTGCAACCGTGACTACCGAAGCCGTCGCTCTTTCGAGTGGCTTCGATCGACGCGTTACTGCCATCTACGCGATTTGGCAAGCCATCTTGCCATTTGTTTTCTTTGTCTCTGCCATCCTTATTGGCAGATTCGCATTGCGACAACCTGATTATCAAAAACAAACGAACAAGGATGCCCTTACGCATGACGCTGTCTCTAGAAAGCCTCGCCATCCATAAAACCAGCGGCGAAGCCCTATTTTCTGATTTGAATATATCCGTTTCAGCGCAGGAAGTCGTTTGCCTAATGGGCCCCAGTGGATGCGGAAAATCAACCTTATTGAGTTTGATCGCCGGGCATATGAGCAGCGAGTTTGTCCATTCCGGGCGCGTGCTACTGAATGGCATTAACTTAGCTGAACTTGAACCCCATCAGCGACAAGTTGGAATTCTGTTTCAGGATGATTTGCTATTTCCACACCTAAACGTGTGGCAGAACCTCGCTTTTGCCCTTCCTAACTCAATCAAAGGCGATGAAAGACGCCACCAAGCCATGGTCGCATTGAACAAGGTTGAGCTCTCACAACTCGCAGATTCATTTCCTGATCAGATTTCCGGCGGCCAACGTGCACGTGTGAGTCTTTTAAGAATGTTGTTAGCCAAGCCTAAACTAGCGCTGTTAGATGAACCGTTTAGCAAACTGGATAAAGAACTTAGAACACAGTTTCGTGACTGGGTCATCGCTCAACTGGCAGAAGCCAATATTCCTACTCTGATGGTCACGCATGACAAGGATGATGTTCCTGAGAACGGACGGGTATTAAGTTGGCCGTGGGAGACTCATCATGCTTGATCGGTTCAGTATCAAAGTCATTCGCTCCCCTTTGGCTATTACAGCCGCCGGATTAGATAAACTCGGTGTGACCGCAAACCAAACGACGCTAAGTGGTTTTCTTCTTGGGTGTCTGGCGTTTCCTGCTCTGTACTTTGAGCAATACGAGCTGGCACTTGTGTTCATCGTTATTAACCGAGTATTTGATGGTTTGGATGGCGCGTTAGCTCGGCGTCAGGGCATCACAGATGCAGGTGGATTTCTCGATATCAGCCTCGACTTCCTGTTTTATTCTCTGATCCCATTTGGCTTTGTGGTCGCTAATTCAGAGCAAAACGCGGTGGCGGGCGCCTTTATCATTTTCTCATTCATTGGTACTGGCTGCAGCTTTCTTGCTTTTGCCGTCATGGCAGGGAAACGGGGAATTGAGAATCCTGTTTATAAAAACAAATCCCTTTACTATATGAGTGGTCTGACTGAGGGCACTGAAACCATAGCGTGTTTCATTGCGTTTTGTCTTTTCCCGCAGCACTTTGCCATCATTGCATATCTGTTTGGCACAGCCTGCTGGTTCACGACCTTTACCCGCATCTATTCAGGCTTCCATACCCTGAAATAGACATTAAAAAGGTAGCTCAATGCGACCTTTGTTAAAAGACAAAATTGATTATCACTGCGACCAACAATCCGGAGAAGAAACTCGGAACATGAAACTGACGTTTCGGCATAGATTGATATTCTAGTACTGGCCCTTCTTGAAATGTTTTCTTTGATAATTCCTTGATGTAATCATTCTGCATATCCGTTCTCCCAACTGAAGTGATTCTGACTTCAGCATAGAAGCTCAAGTTAAGTTGAGGTCAATATGGAATTACAAAGATCTCAATAAATTTAGCGGAACAACATTACTTTAAGCGCAGCTTCACTATCGACATCAGCAAATTCTGGCGGATTATCTAACCGTTGAACAAAGCTAAGCTGTGGCGCTTCTTCCTTCATGCTTTCAATTAGGAAATCGCTACTGACCTGAGGAGAGTTCACACAAGCAAGCACTTCGCCCTTATCAGTGAGTAACTCAGGCAAGCGACGCAGGATTCTCTTGTAGTCTTTGGTTAGCGCAAAGCTGCCTTTTTGAAATGAAGGTGGATCGATGACAACTAGATCATATGGTCCGGATCTTTTTATTTTTCCCCATGACTTGAATATGTCGTAAGCCAGAAACTTCACTTGATTTAGGTTGTGCTCATTCAACCTATGGTTATCTCGCCCTTTCGACAATGACGCTCTTGCCATATCTACGTTAACTACTTGATCAGCCCCACCATCGATAGCCGCAACTGAAAATCCACAGGTATAAGCAAATAAATTGAGAACATTTTTATGCTTAGCATGCTGCTGAACCCACTCTCGGCCTAAGCGCATATCGAGAAACAAACCAAAGTTTTGGTTACGACCAATGTCGAGTTGGTACTTCAGCCCTGACTCAACCACAACAGGTTTAGTGTTCAGTTCACCGATAAGCACTTCCGATGGTGCACCTTCGCTGTATCTATGTTGGATAACC
Source organism: Vibrio sp. Isolate24 (assembly GCF_022398215.1). Taxonomy (NCBI): domain Bacteria; kingdom Pseudomonadati; phylum Pseudomonadota; class Gammaproteobacteria; order Vibrionales; family Vibrionaceae; genus Vibrio; species Vibrio sp. Isolate24. Next base: position 735,339 of record NZ_JAKEUU010000003.1, on the reverse strand, counting down.
ACACACTTGACACCTTTCTCCTGCCATAGCACAGTCTTAGACAACTGATGCAGTCCCTGTTTGAGCTGTTCAAGAAACTCATCGTCAACACTCTTGAATATATTGATCAGCAACTGGCAATCGACCCAGTCACAAGTGATCTGCTCTAAACCTTGGTATACGCGGCCTCGACCGTGAAATACACGCCTGACTTCGTGGGAAGTACTAGATAACTGCTCCGAAATGTGAGCGAAGAATGTAGGGAGTTGTTCAACCTGCATACTGGTTCCTGTTATTTTTTGATTTTCGGCCATGAGAGCTCCCAAGGTTTTAGCCAAGCATTAATGCCTTGGCTGACATTTTCCTGCCGCCATTTCTCACCAAGCCGAGCATTTTCTCTCGGGTCACAGACAAACTGGAATGCTTCTCCATGAAACTCAAATTCAAGCGCAAATGCATGGAGGTAACCTCGGTCTGATTTACTGGCGGGGGTATAAATCGCATCACCGACGATAGGTGAACCGACCGACTTTAGTGCTACCCTGATTTGATGCGTTTTACCTGTATGGGGCATGCACAAGAACAAACGCTCTCCCGGTTCCGCGCTAGCTGAAAGAAACTGCGTGATCGCAGGATTTGAATGAGAGTTGGTTAATTTCCATGCAGAGCGACGCGAGCGCTCCATATCACCGCTGACAAGCCCTTGTTTCTTTTTCGGCTTCTTACTACCAATCGCCAAATAGAATTTTACCACACGACGTTGAGCAAATTGTGTCGATAACTCACTCGCAGCCGCAGCGTTGCGCGCAAGCAAGAGAAGCCCAGAAGTCATCTTATCCAATCGATGCACAAGATAGAGTTGCTCATCACCAGTAACTAATGCCACTTCATGTAGCAACATGGTTTCGCCATCATCTTTATGAACGGAAACATTGGGATATTTATTAATGACGACAAAGTCTGAATGAGAAAAAACGATATCAAACATAGAGGGCTCCACTTTGGACGCATGAGTATACCTGTTATGCGTTCTAATTCCACAAGTAGATAAGCAAATAAAAACGGGGAGCCATGTAGGCTCCCCGTTTACGTAGTTAACTGGATTCAGCGTTACAGTTTCTTAGAAAGAACACCTGCAAACGCAATGATTCCGATACCTAGTAGCATGATCTCACCTTTGCCACTATCGAAGCCGGACTTAATGCCCATGAAAGCAACGATTGCGATAGCAACAGGGATAACGTATTTCACTAGGTTGTACCAAAGGCCAAACAGTGGGAAAGAAACTTCACCGTCGTTAGTGATTTCTTTCTCAAGGTCAGCACGGCTTAGACGCCAGCCCGCAAAGATACATACCAACATACCGCCAACTGCAAGGAAAATCTTATCAGTCAGTAGGTCGAAGATATCAAATGCACCAGTACCAAACAGAGTTGGACCAACGCCACCCAGAGATAGAGAAGCAAACACACATAGTGCCGCCATTACTGAGCTTGCTGCGATTACCGCTGTTGGGCGCTTCATACCTTTCTCATCGATTAGGTAAGAAACCACAACTTCAAGCAATGATACCGAAGATGTCAGTGCCGCCACAGTTAGACCAATAAAGAACAGTAGTGCAAACAGAAGACCAATAACGCCGCCCATTTCAGCGAATAGCTGAGGTACAACAACAAACACCAGACCAGGACCTGCTGCCGGCTCCATGCCGAATGCGAACATGGCTGGGAACATGGCAACACCTGCTAGGATAGCAACACCTGTATCCATCGCCGTTACCATACCGGTAGTCTGAACTAGGTTCTCTTTCTTCTTCAGGTAAGAACCGTACGTCATCATACAACCCATACCAAGACTTAGAGAGAAGAACGCCTGACCCAGCGCTGCAAGCACTACGTTGCTATCTACTTTGGAGAAGTCCGGCATGAACAGGAACTCTAGACCTGCCATCGCACCTGGAAGCATCAGACCTTTCACTGATACAACGATCAGGATAAGGAATAATAGTGGCATCAGAATCTTACCTGCTTTTTCGATACCGCCAGAAATACCTTTCATTACGATAACGATGTTAAACATCAGGTAAATACCCATCCACATCAGTGGCTGTACTGTGTCAGAGATAAAGCCACCAAAACTATCACCAATAGCTTCTGGCGTGCTAAGCAGACCACCACCTACTTTAAAGATGTATGCCAGTGCCCAACCGCCTACTACCGGGTAGAAGCCCATGATAAGCAAGCCACTGACAACACCGATAACGCCGGTAAATGTCCAACGACGATCAGTAGACTTAAATGCGCCGACTGCAGATAGACCTGTCTTACGGCCAATAGCGAACTCTGTCAACATAACGCTAAAGCCGATGAAAATTACAAAAATCAGATAAATAGCAACGAACGCACCGCCGCCACTCTCACCTGCCGTGTAAGGAAACTTCCATATATTGCCCAAACCAACAGCGGAACCTGCTGCGGCCATAACGAAGCCTAATTTAGACCCCCATGTATCACGGGGCTGTGCACTTATACTCTTAGCCACGATTACTCCATTAAAAATTTATAAGTTGTGTTTGCTTACGTTAGGCGTCGAAAAGTTGAGTGTATAAAAAAATTTACACTTATTAGAATTCTAGGTGACCCTAACAATGTGGCAAGTAAAACAGTTTGAGATTAAAATTGGAACCCCAAAAAGTGTAAATTCCCACCACCGCACGGTATATCGCGCTTAAACGCTGCTTTTTTGAACTAACACCTCCCCTTTTATCTACATTTTACACTTTTGTAACATAATAATTCTATTTAGGATATTTATCTAACCCACTACGTCACATTACTCATAACAACATTTGAAAACGAAATGTTTGTTGTCGCCGCACCTAACTGGATTTAATATTTAAGTTAATCCTTTATCATACTCAAGCGATTGATTTATTCAGGAAATTGAATGGAAAAGTTCTATCACTTCCTCACATTGGCTGGCATTGTCTTCTACTGGATTCTGGTTGCTGGGGTAACATTACGAGTTGTTCTCAAACGAAGAGCGGTGAGCGTGTCTCTTTCTTGGCTGATGATCATCTACATCATTCCTATCGTCGGCGTGGCTTGTTACTTCCTCTTTGGGGAACTAAACCTCGGCCGAAGAAGAGCAGAAAGAGCAAAAGAAATGTTCGTTCCTTTCGCCAAATGGTTTTCCAGCCTTAATGAATGCCATGCGCACGATACTGAGAGCTTTGGTCGTCACATCTATCGCATTGATGAACTGTGTAACAATCGACTTGGATTACCTGCCTTGAGTGGCAACACCTTATCATTACAAAGTTCTCCGAATGACATTCTACATTCGATCATTGAAGATATTGAGAATGCGCAAACCAGTGTACGAATGGTTTTTTATATCTGGCATCCAGGTGGATTGGCTGATGCCGTGGCTTCTGCTCTGATCAGAGCTGCGAAGCGCGGTGTAGAAGTCAAACTGCTTCTTGACTCTGCTGGCAGCCTACGTTTCTTCCGCAGTCAGTGGCTCAAGATGATGCAAACAGCTGGGGTTGAAGTCGTACAAGCTTTAGAGGTCAGCCCTTGGCGTATTTTTCTCCGCCGCCTCGACCTACGTCAGCATCGTAAAATCATCGTTATAGATGACAAGATTGGCTATACAGGTTCAATGAACTTAGTTGATCCTGCCTTCTTCAAACAGGAATCAGGGGTTGGTCAATGGATAGACATCATGGTGCGAGTGACAGGGCCAACCGTTAACGTACTCTCTGCCATCCACTGCTGGGACTGGGAAGTTGAAACTGGGTCGCGCGCTCTTCCCCAATTACCAGAATGCCAATTAGACCCTAACGAGCCTCAGCACCCAGTTCAAGTCGTCCCCTCAGGACCAGGGATGCCAGAGCACCTAATTTCTCAGGTATTGACCCTTGCCATCAATCAGGCAAACCAATCAGTGAGAATAACAACACCATATTTTGTACCCAGCGCGGATCTGCTCGAAACGCTTAAAATGACAGCGCAGCGTGGCATTACTGTTGAACTGATCATTCCGCAAAAAAATAATTCACTCATGGTGCAATGGGCTTCACGTGCTTTTTACGCAGAACTTATGGAGGCAGGTGTAAAAATTTATGAGTTTTATGGCGGCCTACTGCATACCAAATCCGTGGTCATAGATCAGCAATTCTGTTTAGTTGGTACCGTAAATATTGACATGCGCAGCTTATGGCTCAATTTTGAATTGACGCTAGCCATTGATGACGAAGCTTTCACCAAAGAAATGTACTGGCTGCAACAAAGTTATATAGAAACCTCTCATGAAGTAAAACTAGAGGAGTGGAAAAAGCGCTCTCTATATTCACGTTTCTTAGAGCGAACCTACTACTTATTCAATCCTCTTCTATGATAAGTAATTTCTGACTTCTGACTCTCTTGCTATTAATGCGTTGCCATGTTTTAAATAAGGCAACGCATTTTCAGATAAGGATTTTCAATGTCAGAAGATAAGCAAACCAAGCTGGTCACCGCAGGTCGAGACAAAAAATGGACCAATGGGGTCGTGAATCCACCAGTTCAACGCGCTTCTACTGTCGTATTTGATACCGTTGCAGAAAAACATCACGCAACGGTTAACCGAGCAAATAAAACCCTCTTTTATGGCCGTCGTGGCACCCATACTCACTTTGCTTTCCAAGATGCAATGGTTGAAGTTGAGGGTGGTGCCGGCTGCGCTTTGTACCCTTGTGGTACAGCAGCTATTTCCAACGCGATTCTTTCTTTTATTGAATCAGGCGATCATATTCTGATGGTGGATACCTGCTATGAACCAACTCGAGACTTCTGTGACAAGATCATGAAGAAGATGGGAGTGGAAACAACCTATTACGACCCAGTGATAGGCGAAGGTATCCGTGATTTAATTCAGCCAAACACCAAAGTGCTGTTCCTAGAGTCGCCCGGCTCTATTACCATGGAAGTACAAGACGTTCCAACCTTAGCCAAAATTGCCCATGAACATGACATCATTGTCATGCTCGACAACACTTGGGCCGCTGGTGTGAATTTCTCACCTTTTGAGCATGGCGTTGATATTTCCATTCAAGCCGCGACTAAGTACATTGTTGGCCACTCTGATGTCATGCTGGGCACCGCTGTCGCAAATGAAAAACACTGGGATCAGTTGCGAGAACAAAGCTATTTAATGGGCCAATGTGTGTCACCTGATGATGCCTATCTTGGGCTACGTGGCATTCGTACTCTCGACGTACGTCTTCGCCAACATGCAGAGAACAGCCTGAAAATTGCTAAGTGGTTACAAAATCGTCCGGAAGTCGATCATGTTCGTCACCCTGCACTAGAAACTTGCCCTGGCCATGAGTTTTTCCAACGTGATTTCACCGGTGGTAATGGCTTATTCTCATTTGTGTTAAAAACTAGTTATCCTCGCGCCACCACGGCACTGCTTGATGGTATGAAGCATTTCAGTATGGGGTACTCTTGGGGCGGGTTTGAAAGTCTGATTTTAGCCAACGAGCCAAAAAGCTTTAATAGCCTACGAACCGTTGCGAACCCCAACTTCGAAGGCACACTCATTCGGCTACATATAGGGCTGGAAAATATCGACGATCTGATCACTGATCTTGAACGTGGCTTGGAGCGCTATAATTCGCTCATTCTAGAACAACATACCACCGCTTGATCTAACAAACTCCTATAAGCCCCACCTCTGGGGCTTGATTTTAAAATATTGATATTATTGAATATTTTATCAATACATAATAACACGTTAAACAATTGTGTTGTTTTCCTTTCTCAATTCACAGTTCTATCGCTTAGCTTATATTCATATTTCTTATAGCTCATTTTCTAATCTACTGTTTATTTACTCATCAGAGGTCAAACCAGAAGGAGCTAAACTTTGAAACACAAACTGATACTTGCTGCGCTCTGTATCTTCAGCTTAGGGCTATCAGCAACCACTAGTGCGTCCAGTGCTAGCGGTTACACACAAACTCAACACCCTATTGTTCTTGTCCATGGGTTATTCGGTTTTGATACATTAGCTGGCGTGGACTATTTCTACGGCATTCCTCACGCTTTAACCAAAAACGGAGCAAGTGTTTACGTTGCTCAGGTCTCTGCGACGAATAGCTCAGAAGTTCGAGGCGAGCAGTTGCTAGAACAAGTTGAAACTTTACTTGCGGCAACAGGCGCATCAAAAGTCAACTTAATCGGTCATAGTCATGGCGGTCCAACAGCGCGCTATGTGGCTTCTGTCAGGCCAGATCTTATCGCCTCTGTGACCAGCATCGGTGGTGTCAATAAAGGTTCTAAAGTAGCTGACCTCGTTCGCGGTACGGTGCCTGAAGGATCTGGGTTAGAAGCTTTAGCGGTAAAACTGGCTGAAGGGCTAACGACACTGATTAATCTATTGTCTGGTGGCAATGACCTTGATCAAGATCCTCTTGCCTCTTTGGATGCCTTAACGACCGAAGGCTCACTTGCGTTCAATCAACACTACCCGGAGGGTATTCCCGACACTGAATGTGGCAATGGCGATTTATTAGCTGATAACGGTGTGTACTACTATTCTTGGACGGGTTCATCCACTTTTTCTAACATCTTTGACCCGACTGACGCTGCAATGATGATTCTTGGTCTAGCATTTGATGAACCAAATGATGGTCTTGTTGGGGCGTGTAGCACTCACTTAGGGCAAGTTATTCGCGACGATTACAAGATGAACCATCTGGATGAAATAAATGGATTGCTCGGTATTCATCATTTATTTGAAACAGACCCAGTCACCCTTTATCGTCAACATGCTAATCGCCTGAAACTGCAAGGCTTATAGGAAATAAAAGATGAAAAAGACCGCTCTAATAACGACAATGATGATCGCCTCGATGAGCCTCGGAGCGGTCTATTTCATCAACCGTAGCGAAACAGTAAATACAGCCGCTCAATCCGTATCTCAGCTCGACACTCAGATAGATACTTCATCAAGCCGTGATTTATTTGATTACACCTTGAGCAGTCTGGGTGAACAGGAGATGGATCAGATCAAAACGCGTATACAAAATGTTTCTCAGCGTGAGAAAGAATTGAGCCTTGATGAGACACTTTTCGAAACTTTTTTGCAATATAAATCCGACTTGGGAACTCTGGAGTCAGTCACTTTTCGAACCATTACATTGTCTGATTTAGAACAGCCCCACCTACAAATTCTAGCTCTGCAAAACCAGTACTTTACTGATGCACAAATTGAACTCTTATTTAGCGAAGAAAACCGACTGCGCCAATTGGCTATTGATAAGCTCGCCATCGCAAAACAAGGCTTAGATCCCGAATCACAAGCACAATGGCTAGAAGAGATATTGTCTGGTCAGCCCGACTATATCCTACGAGCAGAGCGTAATAACCAGCTCATTATAGGGCTCAACCACAGTGAGCAGATGGAAGCACAAGATAAACACCTCACCCGTGTCGAGTTGGTTGGGGAAGAGGCTGCGGGCAGGCTAAGTAAACTCGACGAGAAACGCGAGCAGTTTAATTCTCAACTGGATAGCTATTTGGCGCAGCGAAATGACATACTGGCTGACAACACTTTATCGGATGCCGCAAAGCAAACCCAGATAGCTTACCTAAGAGAGCAAAGCTTTGACACCGTACAGTGGCGCAGAGTCGAAGCACTGGAACGCATCCATGATCAAAACTTATCGCCATAGCATGCCCCTACGTCACTAGTATCTGGGTTTCTTGGGGCAATTCACCATATGATCGTCAACCATGCCTACCGCCTGCATAAACGCATAGCAAATGGTCTCACCTACAAACTTAAAGCCTTTCTTTTTCAGGAATTTGCTCATGGCTTTTGACTGCTCTGTCGAGGCTGGCACTTCGCTCATATCCTGCCACTGGTTGACCTTAGGCTTACCATCTACAAACTGCCATAACGCCTTCGATAAGCTGCCATATTCTTCGATAAGAGCTTTAGCCGCCCGCGCGTTGCTGAACACTGATTTGATTTTTCCTCTGTGCTTGACCACATCATAACTTTCTACGATATGTTCTGCATGTTCATCATCGTATGCCGCCAACTTATCTAAGTCATAATCATCAAAAGCCTGTCGGTAACCTTCTCGCTTCTTTAATATGGTTATCCAACTCAGTCCTGCTTGAGCACCCTCTAACGTAATAAACTCGAACAATACCTTATCGTCATAAACCGGAACGCCCCACTCTTTATCGTGGTATTCACGCTCAAGTTCATGATTCATTGCCCATGCGCAGGTGGTATCCATTGCTTTCTCCTTTAAATAAAACACCCCTGACAAAGCCAGGGGTGTTTGCACTCTTATGTCAATCAGTTTGGCACTGTCACTTTGTGGAAGATACGATACAACACTGGCACGACAATAAGTGTCAGTACGGTCGCAAATCCCAAACCAAACATGATGGTAACCGCCATGGGTTTGAAGAAGATATCCGGTAACAGTGGGATCATGCCCAAAATAGTCGTGATTGCTGCCATGCAAACAGGTCGCACACGGCTTAGAGACGCCTCGACAACTGCTAAATATGGGTCTTTGCCTGACTTCATTTCAATTTCAATCTGATCGAGCAGTACGATGCCATTTTTCAGCAGCATACCTGACAAGCTAAGAAAACCGAGTAATGCCATGAAACCAAATGGGGTATCCAAAACCAACAGCCCTGTTGTGACACCGATAATTGCCAGTGGCACTGTCAACCAGACGATGAGCGGCTCTTTAACAGTATTGAACAAGAACACTGTGACTAAGAACATAAATAAATAGCCCATTGGCATGGTAGTGAACAGTGAGGCCTGCGCATCGCCAGAGGATTCATACTCCCCCCCCCACTCCAACGCATAACCAGATGGCAGTTCGATGGCTTCAATCAAAGGCTGTAAACGCTTTTGCAATGTCGAAGCCGTTTCCTCTCCCAACAAGTCAGGATCAGCCATAACCGTCAATATACGCTTACGATTCTTACGTACTATAATCGGGTCTTCCCAGCGCATGTCGTAGCCTAATGTCACTTGTTGCAAAGGGATATATTCACTTAACGCTGGGCTCCAAATTTTCATGCCCTCAATATTGCGAATATCGACACGCTCTTCTTCTGGCAATCGAGCAACAATTGGCATTAACGTTGTACCGTCACGATATACCCCGACTGATTTACCTGAGAAAGACATTGCAAGGAACTCGTCAACATCTGATTTAGTGATGCCGTAACGGCGAGCTTGTCCTTCGTTAAACTGCGGCTCTAACACTTTAGTACGTTCACGCCAATCATGGCGGATGTTCGTCGCTCCAGGGTCCGCATGCATGATGTCTTCAACTTGTCTGGCAATCCCTCTAAGGATAGTTGGGTCAGACCCAATGATACGGGCCTCAATTTTAGCTCCACCGCCAGGGCCGAGTTCAATTTGCTTGAGCTTGTAATTGATCTCTGGGAAGTTGGCTTCAACATGCGCTCGAAAATTAGACATCAAATCCGCAAGTTGCTCATAATTCTCGACTCGAGTGGTGATTTCACCATAGGCAGCGTAGCTTTTCTCTGGCGCATAAGTCAGCATGAAACGTTGCAAACCTTTACCTGCTGTCGTAGTAATATGCTCAACTCCGTCTTGATCTGACAGCCAAGATTCCAAAGCTTTAAGCTTGGTGTTGGTTGCACGAATATCGGTCCCTTCTGGTAACCAGATATCGGCTTGGAACATAGGCGTTGTTGACGATGGGAAAAACGACTGCTTAACGAAAGTAAAGCCATAGATACTTGCCGCAAGACCAACAATCATAACCACAACCGTTAGCCAAGCCCGTTTCATACAAAACTCTAGAAACCCCTTGTATAGCACAAAGATCATACCGTTGTAGGGGTCACTGCCTTCGCCACCCCCTTTGATTTTTTGCCCTTTAAAGAAGATATCAGCAAAAAAAGGCGTCAACGAAATCGCAGTGAACCAACTGAGCATGAGTGAGATTAATAGTACCGTGAACAAAGTACCACAATACTCACCTGTCGCATCCTCTGACAATCCAATAGGGGCAAAGGCAGTCACGGCGATGACGGTAGCACCAAGCAATGGCCATTTAGTCTGAGTCACGATATCAGTCGCCGCCTGCATTCTTGTTCGGCCTTTCTGGGTCCCGATGAGTATTCCTTCAACCACTACAATCGCATTGTCCACCAGCATACCGAGCGCAATCACCAATGCTCCCAACGAGATGCGTTGCAGGTCGATTGCAAAGTACTTCATAAAGATAAATGTGCCCAACACGGTAAGGAGCAGAATCAAGCCAATAAGTAAGCCGGAGCGTAGCCCCATAAAGAACAGTAAAACGATAATAACGATCGCTACCGCTTGCCCCAAACTAACGACAAAGCCACTCACTGATTTGTCGACTTCTTTTGGCTGACTGTAGATTTCAGAGATCCCAACTCCCACAGGTTGTTGGTACTTTAGTTCGGCAAGACGACGGGCAAAACGCTTACCTACCTCAACCACGTTAACGCCTTGCGCAAAAGAAACACCGAGATTGAGCGCTAACTTGCCATTAAAAGTAATAATATTGTCCGGTACGTCGATGTAACCGCGTTTGATTTCCGCAACGTCACGCAGATAAATTAATCCTTGAGCACCACTTTCAGTAATGATCAAGTCTCCTAGCTGGTCAACATTCTGGAACTCACCCGTTGGTTGGATACGGATGTACTCATCACCGATCCGAATTGCACCAGCATCCGAGACCACATTTTGAGTTGAGAGCAAATTAAACACGGTATTAGGTGCCAAACCTAAACTACTCAAACGCTTCATCGAAATCTCAATGAAGACTTGCTCTTGTTGCTGGCCAGAAACAGAGACTTTACTGACCCCCTCTACCAACTCTAATTCACGCCTCAAATAGTCAACATAATCGAGTAACTCCTTGTAACTGTAACCTTCTCCTGTGATGGCAAGTAAAATACCGTAAACATCACCAAAATCGTCAATGACCTTTGGATCATTCACTCCGGGAGGAAACTGACCTTTAAGGTCATTGACCTTACGGCGTAATTCATCCCAAATCTGCGGTAAATCATCAGGGCCATAGTTGTTTTTCATGGTCACGGTAATTTGAGATAAACCTCGGCTGGAGATCGAATTAACTTCATCAACATAAGTCAGCTGTTGAATGGCCTTTTCGATTGGGTAAGTCACTTCTTCCTCGACTTGCTGAGGTGTCGCCCCTGGATAGGATGTCACCACCATGGCATCTTTGATCGTGAAAGCAGGATCTTCGAGACGGCCTAAACCAAAGAAAGCGGCTACACCACCAATCAAGAAAATTAATGAAATCATCCAACTGATGACACGGTTGCGAATGAAATATGCAGCGATACCAGTCACATCTTGGTCTTTCTGAGACAGTGGGTTATTTTGATCACTCATTGCCTGCCTCCTGCTTTACGATTTCCACTTTCATCCCTTCTCTTAATCGGGAAATTCCCGACACGACAACTTTTTGTTTGCTCTCAAGCCCCTCTAGGATTTGCAACGCTTCTTTCGTCATTTTGCCAATCGTCACAGCTTGTTTGGAAACAGTATTATCATCGTTTAGCACCCAAACAAACCTGTTAAGTCGGTCAATCTCATCACCATCTGCATTGAATACCGCTTCTATAGGAACCAAAACACCAGTATTCAAATTCAGACCAATATCATTACTTTTGGACGTAACTTCAACGGCCATACCGTCAAGGATGAACTCTTCTTCAGGCATAGGAAGTGACAAAGTTACGGTAAACGTCCTTGTGGCTGGGTCAGGTTCAGTCGTAAATTCTTTAATTGAGGCCGAGTATTCGTTACCACTTGGTACTTTAACCAGAGCCTCAATACGCGATAGGGTTTCTTGATCCGGCTGGTTGACGTATAGACGATCTGGCAACTGTATGAGCACTTCAACACTATCGAGACTATGAATATTCACGATTTGCTGACCGACTTGAATGTTTTCAAATTGCTCGACATTCACTCGGGAAATGATGCCATCGACAGGCGCCAGCAACTTAGTGAAAGATAGCCTCAACTGCGCTAACTTCAGCTCTGAGTAGGCTATCTGACGATTGGCGGCAATCTCATCAAATTGCGACTTGGCCAGCAGGCCTTTATCGACAAGAGGCTTAGAACGTCTATATTGGCTATCGATAACACTAAACTTTGCCGATGCGTTATCAACATCAAGCTCGTAATCTGTCGGATCCAGCTTCGCAAGCACATCGCCTTTTTTTACCTGATCGCCTTCTTTAACGTTGAGCTCACTGATTTCACCCGCTACCCGAAAACTTAAATGAGAGCGCTCAGCGGCATTGGCGACTGCAGGGAAATATAAGTGCTCCTTTGGGATACCACTGTCTATTTCTATGATTTTGACTTTAGGGGGACCAAAGTCAACGTATTCACTATCACCACCGCAGCCTACAAGAATGGCAGCTGTTGAGAGCACGATGAGGCTAATCCATTGCTTCATATTACAATCCTCGCTCCTTGATCCACTCCCTCACTTTGGTCCCGGGTTCAATGCCACTGACACCAGAAATGATGATCTGATCACCATCATTTAAACCACTCTTAACTTCACGCTTGTTGTTCAACACAATGGAAGCTTTTTCCACTACGCCATTGTGTGCTACACGCCAAACACAAGTTTTTCCATTTTCGTTAAATATTGCTGCATTAGGAATCCGTGTCGCTCCTTCTGAATCAATTTTGACATGCACCTCCCCTGCCATACCTGGCAAAATTCCGGTATCTGTTGGGCGTGCCATGACCATGGTGACCTTGTAAGAGCCCGTTTTAGGATCGGCCTCCGTATCTACTTCCTGAAAAGTCAGCTCATAGCGGCTCTCAGGAAATGCATCAAATCTCATAGTTGCAGTCAGGTTGATGCCGCTTGCAAAGCGATTCAACAGGTGGTCAGGGAGCTGGAATTGTACTTTCATTAACTGATTCGTCTGAATATTCATTACACCTTGCTTAGCAGCAATGTATTCGTAGTTATCAGTCGTAATCAGTGAAATCGTGCCATCATAAGGTGCGACCAACTTGGTATAACGAAGATTGGCACGGGCTTGTTCTAATGTGGCTTTGGCAGAGTTAAGGTTCGCCTTAGCTTGATCAAAATCTTGCTCTGAAACTACCATATCAACACGCAGTTTTTTATAACGTTCAAACTGAACATCCGCGAGGCGGTACTGCGCTTCTGCCTGCTTAGCTAATAAGGAATATTCATCTGGGTTTAGGGAGGCAAGGACTTCACCTTTGCTCACAGGTTGGCCCGAAAGGACATCGATAGACTGAAGTTGTCCGGGTACTCGGAAAGCTAAAATCGCTTTATCACCAGCTTCGGATGTGGCGGGAAAATGTCTTTCAAACTGTGCGTTGCCAACCGAAACGGTAAAGAGTTTTGCTGGTCTGGATTCGGGTTCAGGAACAGGAGGGAGCTCCTTACCACAGCCACCTAATGTTGCAGCTATGGCGAGAAGCACAAAATTCTTGTGCATAGTCAAACATCCATTTGTCACTTTTAGTTACAAAGATAGATGAATGATTACGCGACTGCCAGACACATACCAGTAAATTATTATTAAAATTAATAATTTGCTAACAAAACATAGTGGCGGCTCTCATTATCGAACTATAAACTTTTAAACTCTCGATCAACTTTAAACGTATCGGAGGTGACATACGCCTCTAGGCCACGAATTTGATTTTCAAGGCCATCAAAATCTTTCTCAAGCGTTTCTAGCAATGCCCCAGGAGCCTGACCTTGTTGCCATGGTTTACTTTTCAACTTGTGTTCCTGCTCCATTTTAAGAGATTCAACATAATTAGCAGGTTGTTTTTCAAGCATGAAAGTCATCGCGATATAGGCCAACAACACCAAGAAGCTGCCACCAAGAAGTGCAGCAGAGATCACTAAGATTCGAATCAACCAAACTTCAGTACCAAAGTAATTAGCTAAGCCTGCACAAACACCTGAAATCTTACCATTAACGGTATCGCGGTACAGCTCTCGCTTATTCATATCGGCGTCTCCAGTTAGGGGTTTCAGAATCAAGAATACGCTCTAACGTGTCCACACGCTTTTGCATCTGTTCTGCTTTTTCTGACAAGGTTTGTAATCTCTGGAAATCATCTTCTGATAGACCACTTGCCGTTTTCTTCTTGCTACGATAATGAAGTATTAACCATAGTGGAGCGACGAAAATCAGAAAGACAATCAGTGGTCCTGCAATAAGAAATGACGACATAAATGACTCCTAATAAATAGACAACAGTTTCACACGAGTACACCTCTACTCTGCCGCAAGCTGTTATAAAATCAATTAAATAAAACTAAGAACTTCGAAAATATTGGAAAAACCATAAATTGGTTTTAATGAGGTCAGGTGCGACCCACCTGACCTGTGCACCTTCAGATCTCGACTTTTATGACTTTTTTTCGTTCATCTGTTTTTTCAAATTTTCAAGCTCTTGTTCAATCTCGTCTTGCGCTTGCAGCTCAGCAAATTCCTGATCTAAGGATTTCGAATTACCGGACTTAGCATATACATCTGCTTCTGCTTCCAGTTCATCTATCTTACGAGTGTATTGCTCGAACTTTGCCATTGCTTCAGATGTACGCGCCGTATGTAAATGCTTCTGCACATCACGTCGGTTCGAAGCCGCTTGAGAACGAATAGCAAGTGCTTGCTGCTTAGCACGTGTTTCGGTGATTTTACTTTCAAGCTTACTGATTTCGCCGGTGAGCTTTTCAATCGTTTCTTCCACTAATGTTTGCTCAGTATGCAAACCTTTCAACATATCTTGCAGTTTTTGCTTTTCAATTAAAGCTGCACGAGCCAAATCCTCACGCTGCTTGGTCAGAGCTAGTGTAGCTTTCTCTTGCCAATCGCTAATTTGGCCTTCAAGAGATTCAACTTTACGTGCCAACTCTTTTTTATCAGCAATCGCCTTGGCCGAATTCGTACGAACTTCGACTAATGTATCTTCCATTTCCTGAATAATAAGACGAATCATTTTTTCAGGATCTTCCGCTTTATCTAATAAGGCACTAATGTTTGAGTTTACGATGTCGGCAAAACGAGAAAAAATACCCATATTTAACTCCTTATCCTGTAATCAATCACATTATCGCGACTTGGTTACATCTGATGTTCATTGTAGGTTTCACTTACTTATTCAATAACCAAGATACGTGCCAACTTATAAATATATAAAAAACAACAGTTTACGAAAACTGCCATTGTAATTCGAACTTATCTATGATGAATTTAGCTAACAATAGGTAAATTTCACCATTGGAGTGTTTTCATGCAACAAAATCTCATTGGCGAGTCACCAGCTTTCCTGACGATACTAGACAAGGTCTCCAAACTCGCAGCCATAGAACGTCCTATTCTAATCATTGGTGAACGAGGGACAGGTAAAGAACTGATTGCTCAACGCCTCCATTACCTATCAAAACGTTGGGATCAGCCACTAATTTCCCTCAATTGCTCTACCTTGAGCGAAGGCCTGATCGACTCAGAGTTATTCGGCCATGAGCAAGGCGCTTTTACTGGTTCAAAAGGACGTCACAAGGGGCGCTTTGAACGAGCTGAAAATGGCACCCTCTTTCTCGATGAGCTCGCCACCGCTCCACTGCTGGTGCAGGAAAAGCTATTACGAGTGATTGAATACGGCCAATATGAACGCGTTGGTGGGCACCAATTGCTTAACGCCAATGTGCGGCTGATCTGCGCGACTAACGCCGATCTGCCGAAAATGGCTGAGAACGGTGAGTTTCGAGCAGATCTGCTTGACAGGCTTGCTTTCGACGTCATTCATTTACCTCCACTTCGAGAACGTCAAGAAGACATTCTGCTGTTAGCGGAATACTACGCCATCAAGATGTGTCGAGAGTTGAACTTTGACTACTTCGTTGGTTTCTCTCCTGATGCTCAGCAAGCACTGCTTGACTATCAATGGCCCGGAAACGTCCGTGAACTTAAAAATGTGATAGAAAGGGCGGTTTATCAGCACGGGCAGCAAGATGAGCCAATCAACCAATTGATATTCGACCCATTTGCAACGCAGTGGCAAACAGAACCTGAGCCAGTTTCTCTTCAATCACAACCATTACCAGACCAACCAACCTTTCATTTTCCAATGGACTACAAAGCGTGGCAGGAAAGCCAAGATATTCGCTTGCTGAAAGCGGCCCTTGAAGAGAGCAAATTTAACCAACGGAAGGCAGCCGATATGCTTGGCCTGAGCTATCATCAGCTAAGAGGGATGATCAGAAAGTACGACCTCTCGAATCTTTCCTGAGTACGTATAGGTTATTTTAAAAACCATAAACTAATAATGGTAAATTACTGAGATATTAAGGCATAATGGGGAGTTCTATTATGCTTTGTCTCTGGCAATTGTTCTTTCTATGAAAGCATTCATTCAACTGACATTAAGTATCTTCAGCATCACCTTGCTTACAGGCTGTGGTGAAGAGCTTGATCACAATAAAATTCGCCAAAGTGGTTTCGTCTACTGTGGTCAAGGCGGTCCAACCAGCTTTAACCCTCAATTGGTTGATAGCGGCATTACGTCTGAAACTCTTAGCCCTCAGCTATTTGATACTTTGCTGACGCTAGACTCGAACAATTTCAAACCTATTGCCAACCTTGCGACCAGCTGGTCCGTTAACAAATCTGGCACAGAATATACGTTTAACCTGCGCAAAGACGCTCAATTCCAAAATACCGCTTGGTTTACGCCCAGCCGAGCCATGAATGCTGAAGATGTAGTGTTCAGCTTCCGTCGAATCATCGACAATTCCCATCCTTATCATTATGTTGGAAGTGGCCTCTACCCTTGGTTTAGCGGGATCGATTTTCAAAACCTACTCGTTGATGTTCGGGCTATCTCACCATATCAAGTCCGTTTCACCCTGAGCCGACCAGACAATACGTTTCTGTCCAATATCGCCACTAGCCATGCAGTTATCCACTCTGCAGAGTACGCTAGCCAACTTACGCTGAGCGATAACAAAGCCATGCTCGACAGCCACCCTGTTGGAACCGGTCCATTTTATCTTGATGATTATCAGGTCAATGACCTCGTCAGGCTCAAACGTCACAATGGGTACTGGAAAGGCAAACCTAAGATGGCTCAAGTGGTATTTGATATTTCTCACCGAGGTACAGGCACTTTAGCCAAGCTACTTCGTAATGAGTGTGATGTACTCAACTCGCCATTATCGAGTCAGATCCCTATTATTAAACAACAAAGCGATATTAAACTAATGGCTAAGCCGGCGATGAATATTTCATTCATTGCTGTCAATACCACTCACCCTGCACTTAATGACCCTAGAGTTCGTAAAGCTCTTAACTACGCCATTAATCGCCAAAACATTCTCGAATCCGTTTACTACGGCACCGGTAGTCAGGCCTATTCGGTGCTCCCTCCCAGCTCTTGGGCATATCTCAAAGACAGTGTGCAAATTCGTTACGACCGTAATTACGCGATTGCGTTAATTAAAGAAGCAGGATTCGATAAAGGGCTGGAGTTGACCATGTCAGTCCCTCTTGAGCCACGTGCTTACAACCCAAGCCCTCGTAAAACGGCTGAGCTTATCCAAGCAAACTTAGCAGATATCGGCATTACACTTAATCTACTGACAGATGATCGCTATGATCGCACTGACGTCGCCAGCAACACCAACATCGATCTGTACCTTACAGGCTGGATTGCCAATACAGGTGACCCAGATAATTTCCTCCGACCATTACTATCGTGTGATTCAAAACGAGTGGGCTTGAATGTCTCCAGCTGGTGTAATGCTGATTTCGATTTCCTACTCGACCTTGCACTGGAAGTCGATAAGCCACGTTACCGTCTTAACTTGTATAAACAGGCACAAAACATTCTCAACGAAGAATTTCCGGTGATTCCACTTAGCCATGGTATGCAGTTCCAAGCTTATGATGCTTCATTACAAGGGTTTAAAGTGAGTCCATTTAACGCACAACCTTTTGATGCGGTAGAGAGGGTCAAATAATGTTTCTCTATACTGTTCGACGTATCAACCTTTTCATCATCACATTACTTATCCTAACCATGGTAGGCTTTAGCCTGCTTAGGCTTGACCCAAATTCTCCTTGGACCGTTCAAGATTTCTGGCCGGGTTGGATGACTTATATTGGCGAGCTGATGCACCTCAACTTTGGGATGACAAAAAGCGGAGTTCCAATCGCAGATGAACTCGCTGTTGTTTTCCCTGCAACGTTGGAATTATGTTTGATCGCTTTTGCCCTTTCTCTCCTGATCGGGATCCCAGTTGGCACGCTCGCCGGTATGAAGCAAGGCAAGTGGATTGACACAGCCATTTCCTTTACCTCAATGTCCGGTTATTCCGCACCGATTTTTTGGGTCGCACTTCTCATGATCATGGCATTCTCACTGCATTTCGAGCTATTCCCAGTCGCTGGCCGTTATGACCTACTCTATGAAATTGATCATGTCACGGGTTTTGCCATCGTGGATGCATTCTTTGCGCGTGGCGAGTATCGCGCTCATGCACTACAAAGTGTTTTAGAGCACTTGATACTACCTTGTTTAGTGTTGGCGCTTGCTCCAACCACTCAAGTTATTGGTTTAATGCGTACTTCGGTTGCCGAAGTCATGGGCCAAAACTATATTCGAGCCGCTCGCATCAAAGGTCTATCGACGCACAAAATCGTCACTCAACACGTGCTGAGAAATGCGATACCGCCGATTATCCCTAAGATAGGCGTTCAGCTATCCAGTATGTTGACTCTAGCTATCATTACAGAATCGATCTTTAACTGGCCGGGTATTGGTCGCTGGTTACTCGACGCACTTTCCAATCAGGATTATGTTTCTATTCAGGCTGGTGTTATTGTTGTCGCCACCTTAGTGTTGACGGCGAATATTCTTTCAGATTTGGTTGGCGCTATGGTCAATCCGTTAGTGAGGAAAGAGTGGTATGCTAACCGATAACATCTATCAGGAAGAACAAATCCCGACGCAATTCGAGCGTTTCTGGCGCAGCTATCGTGCAAACGGCTTAGCCATGTTCGGTTTATGGTGCCTTGTTTTTATTGTTGTCGTCACTTTAGCTTCTCCTTGGCTGACTCCTCATGACCCTCAAGCCCAGACGGGGGAACTGCTTGTCCCTCCCTCTTGGAACCCGGCAGGCACAGTCGAATATTTTCTCGGTACTGATGACCTAGGTCGAGATATCCTATCTCGGATTATTGAGGGATCACAGTTAACGTTCGGCGCTGCTGTTATCATCACACTCATTGCAACAATTGTGGGTTGTTTGATTGGTATTTTAGCTGGCATGACCAAAGGATTGTTATCAAGTACACTCAACCATTTACTTGACACCGTCATGTCGATTCCATCGCTTCTCCTCGCGATTATTTTTGTCGCTTTCTTGGGGTTTGGCGAGTTTAATATTCTACTTGCGATATGCCTCGCTTTGATCCCAAGGTTCGTCCGCTCAGTCTATATCGCTGTGCATACTGAAGTTGAAAAAGACTACATTATGGCTGCTCGCCTTGATGGTGCGAACGACTTTTATCTGCTCTGGAATTCCATCCTTCCCAATATTTTGGTTGTGATTGCTTCTGAGGTAACCCTCGCTCTGTCAATCGCGATTTTGGATATTACTGCACTGGGCTTCCTTGGTTTAGGCGCACAAGCCCCAAGCACCGAGTGGGGTGCGATTCTTGGTGACTCTGTTGAATTAATCTATTTAGCACCTTGGACAGTGACGCTTCCTGGCCTTGCCATCATGTTCATCGTGATTGTCATTAACTTGGTGGGTGAAGGCGTTCGTCAGGCACTTAACGCGGGGATCGAATAATGCCATTACTAGATATTCGCCACCTAACGATTGAGATTGAAACTCCGCAAGGCCTGATGAAGGCAGTGGATCGCATGAGTCTAACCATGAACGAAGGAGAAATTCGTGGATTGGTGGGAGAATCTGGCTCAGGTAAGAGTTTGGTAGCCAAAGCCATCGTTGGAGTCTGTAAGGAAAACTGGAAGATAACAGCCGACCGAATGCGCCTTGGCAATGTGGATTTGCTGCAGTTAACCCCTAAAGAGCGTCGCAGAGTCATCGCTCGTGATATTGCGATGATCTTTCAAGAGCCTTCAACGTGTTTGGATCCTTCGGAAGAAGTCGGACGCCAATTGATAGAGTCCATCCCCGCTCATTCTTTTACCAGAAAGTGGTGGGAGCGCTTTAAATGGCGTAAGAAACAAGCGGTTGCTCTACTTCATAAAGTAGGGATCAGAAACCACGAACAAATCATGTCAAGCTATCCGTATGAGCTGACGGATGGTGAATGTCAAAAGATCATGATTGCGATGGCCATCGCCGCTAAGCCTAAGCTTCTGATTGCCGATGAACCAACCAATGATCTCGACCCAATCACTCAATCTCAAATCCTACGACTTCTTAGTCGTATGAATCAGATCAACAACACGTCGATCATGCTCATCGGCCATGACTTGACAACCATTACCCAGTGGGCAACGCGGATTACCGTCATGTACTGTGGCCAGTCTGTAGAGTCAGCAGACACTAAAAAGATTCTTGCCAAGCCAAAGCACCCTTATACCGTTGCTTTACTTAAAGCTATGCCCGATTTCGGTGAATGGATTCCTCATAAAGAGAAACTCCAGTCTCTCCCAGGTAGTATTCCGCCACTGCAGCATCTACCCATTGGTTGTAGACTTGGCCCCCGTTGTCCTTATGCTCAAAGGCAGTGCGTAGAAATGCCAATCACCAGACGAGTCAAAAATCACAAATTTGCCTGCCACTTCCCTCTGAATATGGAGAAGAAGAAAGCATGAGTGCGCTACTAGAAGTTAATGGCCTAAGTAAAGAGTTTGTCACTCGCTCAGGCTTGTTTCGCAAAAAAATCCACCATGCCGTTAAACCTGTCAGCTTTACATTAGAAGCCGGGCAAACCATTGGTTTTATTGGTCAAAACGGTTCAGGAAAGTCGACATTAGCTCGCATGCTTGCGGGAATGATCGAGCCAACCAGTGGTGAAATACGGGTCAATGGCGAACTTTTGGAACACAAAGATTACTCGACTCGTTGCAAATTGATCAGGATGATATTTCAAGACCCGAATACGTCACTCAATCCACGTATTCAGATTGGCCGCATTCTTGAAAGTCCTTTGAAACGAAATACCAGTATGACACCTGAAGCACGTATGAAGCGCGTTAAAGATGTTTTGCTTAGGGTCGGACTCCTTCCAGAGCACGCTTATTTTTACCCTCAGATGCTGGCTGCGGGCCAAAAGCAGCGCATATGCTTGGCTCGTGCGTTGATTCTACAACCTTCGATTATTATCGCTGATGAAGCACTAAATGGTTTAGACATGGCCATGCGTTCTCAGATTATTAATTTATTCTTAGAATTGCAGGAAGAGATGGGCGTATCGTTTATCTATGTTTCCCAACACTTAGGGGTTGTCAAACACATTACCGACAAGGTGATGGTTATGCATGATGGAGAGGTAGTGGAAGCAGGTGAAACACAGCAAGTGTTAACCTGCCCAGACAACATCATTACTCAACGCATGGTGGAAAGTCACTTCAACAAAGCAACCTGTTTCAAATAATAATCCCATCTGCCAAGGCTGCAATGGGATCATACACTGTTCTTGACTTAGCCATACGGTAGTGACATCTCTTGAGAACAGATACCCTTAGGTTTAGCGTTTCTTTTGGTGCTTTTTCAGTTCAAATTCGAACTCATCAGGGTACAGAACTAGCCCTTCTTCGCTTTGATTAGGAAACACGACAATAGACAACTCATCGTCTTCAAGTCCGTAGGTCCAACGACTAAACCATTTTGCGGTCGATATAGCCTCCGCTTTGCAGTGCTCCCAATCACCTGTAGCCCATTGATTGGCAAATTCTTCATGGGGCCAAACCGGTATACAATCTTCATCTTCTGTATTAAGCATCACACAGCCATGCTCATCAGTCAAAATCCAGACTTGTCTGTTTTTGGCGATTTCTTTCACTGTGTAACTGAATCGCTCGTCTTCACGCATTTTTAGCACAGAGTCTATCTGTTGTTGTGAAAGTGGCTCTGACATTTCCTTACTCCTTAAAGCAAAACGCCCACGATGACCGTGGGCGTTACATTTAATCATTGAACGGTGTTATGCTAACTCAGCCTGAAGCCAAGGCCAACCTTGCTTCTTACGACTTAGCGTATTTTCCATCATCAGCACACCATCTTGCTCATGCTTGGTCAGCTTTTCCGCCCACTCACCTTTGTATAGTAGACGAGTTTGAGCAGTAGTGATGTCTGTTAACATGACCGCAGCAAAGGCTAGGCTTTCTTCAGCACAGCGGCGCTCTAGATCAGACTCCAGCGCTTCAATCATACCATCAACTTGCTCTAGAGTAGCCAGTTCAACCTGACCGACAACAACATCACGACCGTTAAATGGGTAACCTTTCAGATCTTTTTCTACAAGCTCAGCCGCAGAAAGACCTTCGATGTTTGTTTTTGCGATAAGAAGATCTTTAATGAAAGCGTCAACATCACATACGTCTGCAATTTTCGCTAGCTCTTCAACGGCATCTTTATCTTTCTGTGTGCAAGTAGGAGAAGCAAAGCCGACGGTATCAGATAGGATCGCCGACATCATTAGCTTAGCGATTTGTGGTGTGATTTTATGACCTTCAATTTTGAACATGTTGAATAGAACAGTGTTGGTACAACCAACAGGCCAAATCCATGCTTCCATAGGGTTTACGGTCATGACATCACCAAGACGGTGGTGGTCAACAATACCTAAAATTTCAGCTTCAGCCACGTCATCCGGTGCTTGTGCTAGATCTGAGTAGTCAACCAACCAAATTTTTTCACCCGCAACAGAAGTACGAAGTTCAGGTACTTCTGCGCCCGCGACTTCAAGAATGTGCTGTGTTTCACGGTTAATTTCACCTTGGCGAATTGGCATTGCTTCAAAGCCACGAGCCTTGAGCAGCTCAGTTGCTACCAATGCACTACAGATGCTATCACTATCAGGGTTCTTGTGACCTACAACTAGAATCATCTTTTTTCCTATTACGACTTACATAGGCCCATATTGGGCAATTACTCACAAAGGCCGATACTTTACCTGAATTTTGAAATTTGTCATGAGTTAGCAAAAAGAAAAGTGTAAATCACAACTTTTAGTTGCAAATAATCCTCATTAAAATATATTGATAATTATTCTCATTTGTATTTTGGTATTATGAATTCGATTAGGCTTTTAGCGGCTTTACCCCATTGGCTGTCTTTCTCTCAGTTCCAACCAGCTTACAAACGCCTTTTATTACCCGTTGTTTTGCTGGCTTTAGTGCTTAACGAAGCAACCCGAGAGGTCACAGTTTCAACGTTGTCTGATGCCTTTTGGGCAGTGTCAGCCTACGTTGCTTTTACTTTGGTCATCTACCACTATATGTCCCTATGGATGAACAAAGAGAGCAAGCTGGTTAACTTATACCAGAGCTCACGTAGCTATCAGGTTTTCTTTGCTTCTTTACTGGGTGCACTTCCCGGATGCGGTGGTGCCATCATAGTCACGACACAATTCGTTAGTGGACGAGTCGGGTTTGGTGCTATTGTCGCGGTGTTAACCTCTACGATGGGGGATGCTGCGTTTCTTCTGTTAGCCAGTAAACCTGACATAGGTTTGGCCGTTGTTGCACTGGGCATTGTGGTAGGCTCGATCTCTGGATGGGTTGTCAACGCTATCCATCAAGACGACTTCTTAAGACCAACCGTTACATCAGCATTAGCTGAAAAATTCTGCTGCCGCTCTGATCATAGTCAGCAGTCCCACTTTGAAAAGAAGGCCATCAATCTCCAAGGTGCCTTTTGGCAATGGCTAATCGTACCAGCAACATTTGTGGCCGTACTAGGCTCGTTTCAAGTGGATATCAACGCGCTTCTTTCTCTTCCTGCAGCGAGTATTGAATGGCTAGGAACAGGGCTTATCATTCTTAGCATGTTACTTTGGTCCTTAACCAAAGAAATCAAAGATTATGAGTCAACAGTATCGGAAGATAAAAAAACCGTTTCTTCACATCCCCTGCAGAAAGCGGCGCAAGATACTAACTTCGTAACTGCATGGGTTGTTCTCGCTTTTATGACCTTTGAACTCATAGCCTACTTTGGTCACATTAACTTAACGGAGACTTTTTCCGGTTGGGGTGCGTGGATGCCTTTGCTCGGGGTCGCTGTCGGTATGCTACCAGGATGTGGGCCTCAAATCTTAGTCACCAGTCTCTACATTTCAGGCGCGGTGCCTTTATCTGCACAATTAGCGAATGCGATATCCAATGATGGCGATGCGCTATTTCCTGCTATCGCATTGGCCCCTAAAGCGGCACTAGTTGCGACTGTTTACTCTGCGATTCCAGCCCTAGTTGTGGGTTACAGTTACTACCTAGTATTCGAGTGACAACGTTAAGTCTACGCACAAATGAGTTTGCATAAAATTGATGGCTTCTATCGTTTAGTAACTGGTTCAGGTGGCCTATTTTAACGCATTCGCGATTTTCGCAAGAAGGATATCAGCTTTCGTCGGTTTCACAACATAATCGACAGCACCCAGGCTGATACTGGATTTAATGATGTCTTTATCAGAGTGACTGGTTAGCATGATAATTGGTATGTGCTTAATAGTCTCGACCTTTTTCACTGCGTCTAACGTTGCTAAACCATCCATGATCGGCATATCTATATCGAGAAGTATGAGCTCTGGTTTCATGACTTTTGCTTTCATAAGAGCTTCGACACCATTACTTGCGCTTTCGACTTTATAGCCCTTTGGCTCTAAAATTGAGGATATGATTTTTAGCATCACAGGCTGATCATCAGCAACAACGATCAACGGCCCTTTAGATAAAGTCTGAGGCTTTGAAGCGTCCAGAGAGCTGGAAATCTTATTCAGCATTTCTGCACTGTTATTGCGATATTTTTCTAGATCATCACGAAATTCCTTAATAGAGAATTGGCTGAGTGTCGTTCTTTGTACAGATTCCGGCATTGAGCGCACAATATTAGTAAATGCTTTTTCCCACTCAATGGCTGGCACTCGAGCCAATAGCTCATTAAGCGACTTAGTCACCTGTTCAAACTCACTATCTTGCTGAGTTGATGTCTCCTGTACCTGCGTTTGCAAAGCGTCTATCGACTCAATACTGCTATTAATGCTCTCTTCCATCTTAAGATTATCTTGTTCAACTTGTTGGAGCTCTACTTTGGTCGCCAAGTGCTGCGCTAGTCGACGCAATGTCAGGATAACCTTGTTGGTGTCATAAATTGGCTTGATCGTTTCATAGCTATAGAACAGTTCCTGAACACATAGGTCATATGCTTCCTGACGATAAGATTTATTGCACATTAATAGATCGTATTTAGGAATGTGTGCTTGATGTTGAAGAGCACCATGCTCATTGAGTAACTTGGAAAGGGTTGCCGCTTCTTTAGGGCTTTCAAAAGCATAGATAGAAATAATGCTTAAGTGTGGCTGCTTAAGCGACTGCACAAACTTGGCTTGTTCTTTCTCAATATTAATGGGTGACACATTATCGAACAATATTGACGCAACAGGCTTTACCATATCTAGTATTTCTTTCGAATTATAGAATATATAAATACTGGTTTGCGAAACATCCATGTCACCCCCTAACTCTTTCTTTTAACTCGATCGTGCACTTTTTATTGCACTCATTACCGTCGCATCTAGCTTATCTGTATAGTTGTGTTTCTCAGAGCCAATTTGAGCGACAACACTCGCCTCGGTTAATTCCCTTTCTAGTGTATCCAGACAAAGTTGAAACTGCTTATTTGAGCTATTCGCTAACAAAATGGTAAATATGTTATCACTAAGCCGGGCGATAACCCCCTCATCAGTGACTGATGAATTAATGATAGATACAACAATAGCCAGCAACTGTTGATACTCATCTCCCTTTTCTTTGCCAGGCAAGGTCACATCCAGAGCCACAATATACAGAGGAGTCCCCACTGCACGAACATTACTCTCCTCCTTCTCCAAGTATATTGACCACCCTAATCGGTTTAAAAAACCCGTTTGGTTATCTTTTAATGGTTCAGGTAAAAAACTAATTTGCTTACGAGATAAAGCTATATTTTGCAGTTCTAACTGCAATAGGCTTGAGAGTAGTTTAGAGACTAATTCAACAGTTTCTTTACCATCCGCAGGAATTCTACCAGATGGTACTGTATCAATCGCACATAAGGTGCCAAACAGATCGCCATTGGCAAAACAAACTGGGATCCCAACATATGACTTAATTTTTTCCGCTCTATAAATTGGCGCTTCAACATAAGATGGAATGTCATCGACATCAGGAGCCCACCTAGGCCCTTCACCTTTGACCATGCGACTGCACATAGAGTCATTCCAATTAATGACCGTTAACTCGTCGATTTGATACCCATCTCCTTCAACCTGTAATATAACCCACTCATCCTCATTTTTACGCGTCATCATCCAAGCCCCATACCCATACTTATTTCTAAGGTATTTCAGCGTACTACGACTCGCCTCAGAAAATGTCGCAAAAGGCGTTTGATCCATCACATGTAGGTTTAACAAAGTACCTCCTTGCCATCGGCTAGATGATTTTATCTCGCTCTAACTGCTGCTGTATTTTCTTCATCATATTGACCACTTCTTTTATCGCTTGCTCGACGTGTTCAATATCATGGCTGTTTTTTTCTATCGAACGAAAGATCTCACTCAGTAATAAAGCCCCACTGGAAGCTGCTGCCCCCTTCGCACCATGAGACAAACTTTTAACTTGTGATAAGTCGTTCTCTTGGCAGGCTACTTGCATTTTCTCGATATCCTGCGACACACTTTCCCAAAACATCGATAAAACAGCTCGAGTCATTTCTTCATCTCGGCTACCGATCACTTCACTGAGGTGATTTAAGTCGATCAATGGCTTCGAGTCATTTTCAGGTAAATCAAGAGTTTTGACTGGTTCAGCAAGTTGGTTCTCACTGTCACCTTTCGGCTTGCGTAGTGATTTGCCACGTAAACGAAGTGCTAATACTTTCCTTAGGGTAGAAAGCTCAACAGGCTTGGGAATATAGTCATCCATTCCCGCTTCTAAACAATGTTCCGCTTCACCGACCAACGCATTGGCAGTAATGGCAATGATCAGAGTCCTTTCACTGACCATTTCCGACTCAATACGGCGAATTTCTGAAGTCAGTTCAAAGCCATCCATTTCCGGCATATGGCAATCTGTTAACACTAGCGCATAGTCATTTGATTGCCATTTTTCAAGCGCCTCACGCCCGTTGTCCACCATATCAAAGCGATAACCTAACTTAGTAAGCTGCTGCGCCAATACCATCTGATTGGTTGGTTGATCCTCTGCGCATAGGATTGTGATATCTTGATTATTCACCCAATCAATTTCGCTGTTATCGGTGCTCTCAGCTGTAATCGCTTCGCTCCAATCAAAATCTGGGCTTTCTTGACCGGTCAAGATAGCTAGACCGATCACTAGCTCACTGGGCTTGAGTGGGTGTGTACCAACACCATACTTATCCGGCGCTATGTACCCCCCTTTTGCTGCCGGATTATCACTGAGTATCAGCGAACGCCCTTGAGCCACATTGGCGATATCATCGTCGGTTAAATAGACCGCTTTATGCTCTTCCCAAGTAAACGATGACTGAACATCAACAATAATATCTCGTGTCTCGAAGCTGCTTAGAATTTCAGCACATATGTGCTTGAGGTTGGCATTTTCAATGTCTAAAACCAACGTTATCGTAGAGAAATCAAAACGACCAAATACTGAGTGGGTACGGCATGGCGCAGCAGGAATCGTAAACGAAAATTTGCTTCCTTCACCAATACGGCTTTCGACATCAATATTACCCCCCATTAGATCAATGAAGGATTTAGTAATGCTAAGACCAAGCCCTGTACCACCAAACTTTCTTGTGGTTGAGCTGTCAGCTTGTGTAAATGGCTTAAACAGCTTCAATTGCTGCTCTTCTGTCATACCCACGCCATTATCTTCTACCGAGATCGAGAGAAGCTGCTGTGCATTATCATAGCTCGTCGCCACTTTGACTAAGCCCGATTTATCTTTGCACTGACTAAACTTGACGGCATTGCCAAGCAGATTAAGGATAATTTGGCGAGTTCTAACTGGATCTATAAGTATAAATTCTGGAATTTGGCTCTCGTATGTCATAAACACATCAACGCCTTTCTGATTAGCGCTTAACCACAGCGCCTCCAGTGTTTTTTCTATCAGATAAAGAGGGTTAGTTTCCGTCGGATCTAACTCCATCTGCCCCGATTCGATTTTCGAGAAATCGAGAATGTCGTTAATGATTTCCAGTAAGGAGAAGGACGAATCACGAATGGTGCTCACCATTCTCCCTTGATCGTAGTCGAGAGCAGTTTCTTTCAGAAGGTCTACCATGCCTATAACACCATTCATCGGTGTACGTATTTCATGGCTCATCGTGGCGAGGAAGCGAGATTTGGCTTCATTCGCTTGTTTTGCGGCAATACTCTCTTTCTCGAGAGCGGCCTGAACTTCTCTCTCTTCTGTGATATCGAGGTTAATACCAAAGACATGACGTAAATTAGAGTCTTTATCGACAACTACATCCCCAGCGGCCTTAACCCAATGCATTGTGCCTGTAGCCTGGTTAATAATTCGAAACTCTGCGTTATATACATCACCGTCTTCAACCGCGCGATTAAAGCTTGTTACTGCACTTTCACGGTCATCAGGGTGTATGCTTTGTTCCCAATCGGGATAGGACACTGGCTTATTAGGTTCAATACCATATAGGCGATACATGCCTTCATCCCAGCGCAGTGCCTGTGACTGAATGTCTAACGACCAGTTACAGATACCGCCAGCGTCAGAGGCTAAACGCATTCCTCGTAATAACTCGTCTCGCACAGCTTTTGCAGAGCGAAGCTCTTTTTCAATCCGTTTTCGGTTAGAGATATCTTCAACAACAGCCACAAAATATTTGGGTACTGTGTCATCCTCGCAAACGATGGACACTGAAATAGTCGCCCAGAACTCTGACCCCGATTTACTTAAGTAGAGCTTATCGATAGTGAACGATCGCTTGTCGTTTCCGATTAGTTGCCCTACCAAATGTTGGCTCTTTTCGCGGTATTCAGGATGAGTCACATCGAGATAGCTCATCTCTAATAGCTCAGGTTCACTGTAACCGAAGATCTCACACATCTTATCGTTTACTTCGATAAAGTTGCCATCAAGATCCACTCGGCAAATACCTACTGCCGCCTGATTGAATGCGGCGCGGTAGACCAGTTCCCGCTCGCGTAATTCCGACTGTAGTCTCTTCTCTCGCTGTTTGGTCTCTTCTTGTAATGTAATATCTTTAACTACGCCAACAAAAACCTGAGCATCTCCCAACCAAGTTTCCCCAACAGAAACCTCGATAGGAAATACACGACCAGATTTATGTAACCCTTCTACTTGGCGTGGTGTCCCGATGAGTTTTTTATTTCCAGTTAACAAGTACTTAGAAATGAAACCGTCATGAACATCAGCATAGTGTGGAGGCATAAGAATGCTGACATTTTCCCCAACCAGCTCCTCTCTTATTCGACCAAAAATCATTTCAAGCGAGCGGTTAACATCAACGATAATGCCTTTATTATCAATCACCACCGTACCATCGAGCGCAGTATCAAAAACCGTACGTAGGCGACTTTCAGAATCACGAGCTTGCTGGGTTCTTCGGGCAACTTCATCCTCAAGCTTAATTTTCGCTTGATCCTCAATCCTCTTAATTTCAGTAATATCCGTCTGAACACCAATGTAATGAGTGAGTTCGCCATCATCATTAAATACAGGGTCGATACGTAAATTGTTATAGAACAAGGTACCGTCTTTTTTGTAGTTCTTTAGCACTACCGAACAAGATACTTTATTGGCTATTGCATACCTGAGTTTCTCAATATCTGGTTGCTCGGTATCATTACCTTGCAGGAATCGGCAATTGCGACCGATGACTTCATCTCGTGTATACCCAGTAAGATCTTCAAACGCTTTATTAGTAAATATGATTGGTGAGTCAGGCAACCGTACATCTGCAACCGTAATACCCGTTGCTGTCGAATCGATTGCGCGGCTTTGGATTTCTAATTGAAAACGCTGTTCATCCGTTTCTTTGGTTAGCTTAGCTCGCTCCACAACGATTTCTTTGAGGTTTTTCAACTCAGAAACCATTTTAGCAATTTCATCTTTTCCGGATATTTCCGGTAAAGTCACATCCTTCTCTCCATGTGCTAAGCTGTTGATTGCTTTAGATAATTCATTCAGCGGTCTGGCGATTCTTTTCCCAAGATAAAACGCGACTAAGATGATGAGCGTCAATAATAAGCCCGCCAGCGCAAAAGAGCTTTTGTATAGACTTTCCGAATCCGCGAATGCCTCGCTGACTTCAACACGTATTAACGCGGACCAACCTAAACCTGGGTAGTCATAAGCGCCATTGGTGTAGGCGTATCCTGTCACCTGATCGACTTGTTTCCGAAAATGGGTAGACACATTTGAGCCACTCAGCCCTGACACCGCCAGTCTTGCCCCCTCAACACCATTGGTTGCTAAGTTTAATTGGCTCAGAACTTCGAAATCCCGTTCATAGACAGCTTCACTTTGTCCTACCGGATCGTAGTCAACAATTATCCGGCCCTTGTTATCAAGTATCGTTAACTCAGAACTTAAGAAACCACGTTTCGATAACAGGTCGTATGTATCAGAGACAATGGCCTCTACAGCTTTAAAATCAACCACATTTACCCAAAGGCCCGCCGGCTCTCCAGCTCGGTCTAAAATTAGCGTGGCAAAAACCATATCGTAAGAATTAGGGTTGTCATCGATCAAATATCGTTCAGGCCCAAAAACATAACTACTTCTTGGGCTGTCTGGGGCTAATGTGATTCCAGAAATGGCTTCCGAAAACCACTGGGTCTCTCTTACCTCTCGTGCGGTACGTGTGAGATTAGGTAACGTTTTTCCAAATTCATTCTCTGTATTACTAGCAAGAATATTACCTTCGTAATCGAAAATAAGTATCCGTCGATAAACTTTATAATTTTGTACAAAATTATTAAGGTTTTCAGCCATCAAAGAACTGGTTGCCACGTAGTCTAACTGCTCTTTATCTACCACACCTAACGACATAGGAAACGCTTGAGCATCGTGGTAGCGCTCAAATAAGTTACGCTCAATAAGGCGGATAAGCAGCGCCGCTTCCCTTTCAATATTCGTGAACGTCGTCTCTTGTAGAATGTCTTTACCTTTCCAAGATGTCAGAGTCACCGCCCCCAACATCAACACTCCAAAAACAAAAAACAGTAACGGTAGTTTGGTAGAAAACTTCATGAGCGATCCTCATAAATGCTATTTGACCGCTTCATATAGGCAAGGATGTAGCTCAACTTGTCTGGTTTAGAATACAAGTAACCTTGAGCAATGTTGCAACCGATAGACACTAAAAACTCTTCAACTTCACGATTTTCGACCCCTTCGGCTACAACACTCATGCCCATTGCTTTACCCATCCGAACACTTTGCTCGAGAATTGCTTGAGACTTGGTGTTTGTTAAACAGTCGAGCACAAAGCGCTTGTCTACTTTAAGTTCATTGAAAGGGATAGAGTGAAGCTGAGCAATAGAAGAATAGCCTGTACCAAAATCATCGATTGAAAGATTAAACTTAAGTAGCCTTAGCCGAAGTAATTGCGTATTAATAGCCGCCTGATCATGAGTCAGCGCTGTTTCGGTTAACTCACATAAAATGTTTTCTTGTGGAATTTGATATTCATTTGCAACCTGGTCCAGCCAACTGGTAAAACCTTGGTCTTCCAAAACTTTTGCCGATATATTGAGGGAAAATGTAATGTCTTGAAGAGATTGGAAATGTTTGGCTATATCAGAAAAGGCTGCTCGAACAATGGTTTTGGTAAGTGATAAAATGAAGTCTAAATTCTTTTCTGCTACGGGAATAAAACTGTCAGGAGGGATAATATTATCATCTTCATCCACAACACGAGCCAAAACTTCTAAGCCACAGACCCGACCCGTTTCCAACTCTATCTGGGGTTGAAAGAATGCCCTCACGCAACCCGTATCAATAAAGTGTTGAACCGATGCCGCACTCAAAACCGGGGGAGGACGATTGTTGATTCTTGATATTGTTGACTTTTCGACCTGTGACATCAAATCTTTCACCGTAGTAAAAGAGATGGGTTTCTTCAAACTACCTAAAATGTCGAGCTTGTAAAGACGGGCTAGGTTCGAAGATGAAGATAACACCTCTTCTTCCTCGCCACTGATTAAAATAACACTGCCACTGAAATGGATTTCGCCTAAGTATCGCAACACCTCAAAGCCATCTTCAACTGGCATATTTAAGTCACAAAAGATGATATCAATATCGTGCTCGACTGCGAGTTGTTTGGCTTCTTTTCCATCACATGCTTCTAGCACATCCTGATAATCGAGATTTTGTAAGCAGAGCTTCAGGGTGTGCCTCACTACTTTTTGATCATCTGCGATAAGCGTTATTTTTTTGCCGTGAGCCACCTTCACTCCGACCTCCTCATAACTCAACAACCTCACTTCGTCTTACGCTACAACTTCTTACCAACAAAAGTAGCAACATAAAAGCCCTTTTAAGAAGAGTAGTTTATATACGCGATAACGAAAGAAACGATCGATAAAGATGGTGTTTACAACAAAAAAACCGTAAGGCGTACTTACGGTTTAGTCAGGGGAGACGTTGAGATGAGTATACTTAGAAGATTAGGTTTTGCTCGAAGGCCAAAAGCTATTTATGACGCTCTTTAAGTTTGTTGACCACATCATTCATCGATAGGCCTTGGTCTTGAAGCAATACCAGCAAGTGGTAAATCAAATCCGCTGACTCACATACTAGCTCCGCCTTGTCACCCGACGTCGCCGCAAGCGCGACTTCAACGCCTTCTTCGCCCACTTTCTGCGAAATACGCTTGGTGCCACGGGAATAAAGGTTGGCAGTATAAGAGGAATCAGGGTCGGCACTCTTGCGGGCAGCCAATAACTGCTCAAGTTGATGAAGCCACACCATTTGTGACTCCTCTTGTGGGTCGACATCCCAGCAAGTGGGATTACCCAAGTGACACGTAGGACCAATGGGATTCACTTTCACCAGCAGCGTATCGTTATCGCAATCTAACTGCATGTTTACTAACTGCAATACATTGCCTGAGGTCTCACCTTTGGTCCAAAGACGCTGTTTGGTACGAGAGAAAAACGTCACTTGACCCGTTTCATCCGTTTTTGCCAACGCATCTTGGTTCATGTAACCCATCATCAGCACTTGGCTTGATTGGAAATCTTGTACGATGGCAGGCACTAAACCATCCACCTTGTCCCAGTTGATACGCTCAGCTAGAGAACTGACTTCGGTGGTGTTCAAACTCATAGTCGCACCTCAATACCTTGTTGTTTCAAATACTGCTTTAGTTCACCAATGTTGATGACTTGTTTGTGGAATACCGATGCGGCAAGCGCACCATCGACATTCGCTTTTTGGTAAGCTTCTGCGAAGTGCTCCATGGCACCCGCACCACCTGATGCAATCAGCGGTACGTTACACACTTCACGCACCATGTTTAGCTGATCGATATCGTAACCGTTACGCACACCGTCTTGGTTCATCATGTTCAATACGATTTCACCAGCGCCACGCTTTTGCACTTCTTGCACCCAATCACGCGTTTCCCACTGGGTCGCTTTGGTGCGTTCTTCATCGCCAGTAAACTGGTAAACCTGATACTTGCCTGTCTCTTTGTCGTAGTAAGAGTCGATGCCAACCACGATACATTGAACACCAAACTTATCCGCAAGGTCAGTAATCAACTGCGGATTCGCCAATGCCGGTGAGTTGATAGACACCTTGTCTGCACCAAACTCAAGAATGCGTGCTGCATCTTCGGCTGATTTAATGCCACCAGCGACACAGAAAGGGATATCAATTACTTCTGCAACGCGAGCCACCCAACTTTTATCGACAACACGACCATCACTGGAAGCGGTAATATCGTAGAACACAAGCTCATCAGCGCCTTCTTCCGCATAACGTTGTGCCAGAGGAACGATGTCGCCGATGATTTCGTGGTTACGGAACTGGACGCCCTTCACCACTTGTCCATCACGAACATCAAGACATGGAATTATTCGCTTTGCCAGCATGCAAATGCCTCCTCTGCTGTGAACTTACCATCTAACAGTGCTCGACCGACAATCACGCCTACCACACCACTACCTTTTAGTGCTTCGATATCTGCTAGCGAGCCGATGCCGCCTGAAGATTGGAACTGCACTTGTGGGTACTGTTTACATAGGTCAACGTAAAGCTCTACGTTTGATCCCGCTAACGTACCGTCACGAGAAATGTCGGTGCAAAGCACGTGCTGCAAATCTACTGTTAGGTAATCATTGATCAGAGCTTCAATCGTCACGCCTGAATCTTCTTGCCAACCGGAGATTGCCACTTTACGTGTACCGTCTTGATCGATGTTGATGTCTAGCGCGAGAACGATTTTCTCTGCGCCGTATTTTTCCATCCAACCTTTTACAAGCTCTGGTTGTTTTACTGCTGTCGAACCAACCACAACACGCTGAGCACCTGCTTCTAATAGATCAATCACGTCTTGCTCTGTACGCACACCACCACCGATTTGGATATTCGCTGGCGTGCTTGCGAGTAGCTTTGCAATCAAATCAAGTTGGCGCGCTGTTGTGTCTTTTGCACCCGTTAGATCGACTAAGTGCAGCCAGTTAGCACCTGCCTGGTGGTACAAGGTGAACTGCTCTGCTGGGTCAACTTTGTATTCTGTTACCTGGCCGTAATCGCCTTGATAAAGACGAACCACCTGTCCTTCAATTAAATCAAGAGCTGGAATAATCACACTAAATCCCTTTTATAATTCTAAGAAGTTTTGAATAAGCTTCGCGCCCGCTTTTGAAGAACGCTCAGGGTGGAATTGCACGCCGTAGTAATTACCGCTTTGCACCGCTGCCGTGAACGGGTTGCCGTATTCACATTCTGCAATGGTGTAGTCCCCTACTGGCATGGCAAAACTGTGTACAAAGTAGAAGTACTCGCCTTCTTCAATACCTTTGAACAGCGGGTTGCCTGATTTTGCGGAGACTGTGTTCCAGCCCATATGCGGCAGCGGCAAGTCGCCAGTTTGTAGTAGCTTCACTTCGCCATCACAAAGTCCAAGACACTCAACCAACTCACCTGCTTTCTGGCCTTTCTCTTGAGACACTTTGCCCAACAGTTGCATGCCTAAACAGATACCTAGCAGCGGCTTTTCTACCTGTTTTACCAAGCTGATAAGGTCACGCTCAGCTAGGTTTTTCATTGCTTCACTGGCGGTTCCTACACCCGGTAGGAATAGCTTATCTGCCGACAATACAACTTGTGGGTCTTTTGAAATCGTTACGTCATAGCCTAGGCGTTCAATGGCAAACTTCACCGAAGAAACGTTGGCACAGCCAGTATCGATAATGACAACTTTCTGCTCTGTCACTGTTTTTCTCCTTGCTAGCGTTAGCCTTACAGCACGCCTTTACTACTTGGTAGCTCAGTGCCTTCTACTTTGATTGCTTGGCGCAGAGTACGACCAAACGCTTTAAATAGACTCTCAATGATGTGGTGATCATTGTCGCCATCAGAAGAAAGGTGCAGCGTACACGCTAGGGTGTCAGTTAGAGAGCGGAAGAAGTGAACCACCATCTCGGTTGAAAGGTCACCGACTTGCTCACGGCTGAACTTCGCGTCGAACTTAAGGTAAGGACGCCCTGACAGGTCTAGAGCACATTGCGCCAAACACTCATCCATTGGCAGGCTAAAGCCAAAGCGGCCAATACCACGCTTATCACCTAGCGCTTCTTTCAGCGCTTGACCCAACGCAAGTGCGGTATCTTCCACTGAGTGATGATCGTCAATGTGTAGGTCACCCTCCACCTTACACACCATCTTAAATCCACCGTGCGTCGCAATTTGATCTAGCATGTGGTCAAAAAAGCCTAGGCCTGTAGAAATATCATTACCGCCTTGGTCATCAAGATTTACCGCGACTTTAATATCAGTTTCTTTCGTAGTACGAACCACTTCAGCAACACGCGCCTTCACCGTGAGATCTTTGAGGATCTGTTTCCAACCCATGGTTTCTGGGTTGTATTGAATGCCGCGAATTGCCATGTTTTCGGCAAGTTGAAGATCGGTTTGACGATCGCCAATCACAACAGAGTTTTGGAAATCCACTTTGCCACCTTGAAGGTACTCTTTTACCAAACCCAATTTAGGCTTACGGCAAGAGCAGTTATCTTCATCGAAGTGAGGACAAATCAGCACGTCATCAAACTTCACACCTTGAGATTCAAAGATCTCCATCATCATGTTGTGTGGTGCATCAAAATCAGCTTGTGGGTAGCTGTCGGTACCCAAACCATCTTGGTTCGTAACCATCACTAAACGGTATCCTGCATCCTGCAACGACAGCAGACTTGGGATAACAAATGGCTCTAACTTTAGCTTATCTAAGCGGTCTACTTGAAAATCAACCGGCGGCTCAACAATTAAGGTGCCATCACGGTCAATAAAAAGGATTTTTTGTTGTTTGCTCACTCGAACTTCCTTATTGCTAATCTTTGGCGCCCCCGCTAGTCAGCGAAAGCAATTAATTTTTATCTCTACTTATGAGTAGTAGTTTCTAATAAATCCGAGTGTTTTTTCGCA
This sequence comes from Vibrio sp. Isolate24, assembly GCF_022398215.1. NCBI lineage: Bacteria > Pseudomonadati > Pseudomonadota > Gammaproteobacteria > Vibrionales > Vibrionaceae > Vibrio > Vibrio sp. Isolate24. The sequence goes on along the minus strand of NZ_JAKEUU010000003.1, from coordinate 698,388 downwards.
CTCGTCGCGGTTACCGACACTGATACGTACGCAGTTCTCAATTGGCGAGTTACGCAAGATAATGCCTGTTTCCCAAGCAGCTTTGAAAAGATCATTACCATCTGGGAATTTAACCAATAGGTAGTTACCCCATCCTTCAAAGACTTCCAAGCCCGGAATCATCGACAAGCCCACCTGCAAATAAGCACGGTTCGCGTTCAAATCGAGAACTTGGAATTTTGCTCTCGCTAGGCCGGCTTCAGAAAGCGCTTGGGTAGCAATTTCAGCAACAGGAACTGGTACTGGGTATGGTGCGATAACTTTAAGAAGTACATTAATCAGCTCTTCGCTCGCAAGCGTAAATCCACAACGCAAACCCGCAAGGGCAAAAGCTTTAGACAGAGTACGCAGAATTGCAAGATTCGGGTATTGCGCCAGTAAATCTACCGTTGACGCTTCTGGGCAGAAATCAATGTACGCTTCGTCCATCACCACGATTGCACGGTCTTTTGTCATTTCAAGCAGAGAGACAATGTCTTCACGCTTAACCAAGTTACCCGTAGGGTTGTTTGGTGAACATACGAAAACCAGTTTAACGTTATCCAGACTAGCTTCGATGCCAGCAAGGTCTAGTTGCCAATCTGATGTTAGCGGCACGGTTTTTCGCTCTACACCAATGGTTTCAGCGCTGATAGAGTACATACCGTAAGTTGGTGGACAGTAAAGAATCGCATCTTCGCCTGGTTCACAGAATGCACGAATCAGTAACTCGATGCCTTCATCTGCACCGCGAGAAGTCAGCGTTTGTTCTGGTTTCACCCCTGCATACGCAGCGTAAGCAGAAATCAATTCCTTCGGTTGGCATTCGCTGTAACGATTAAGACGAGCAAAATCTGTTTTGTATTCATTGTTGAATGGCGATTCGTTGGCGTTCAGCCATACATCACCCGTACCACCGATACGACGAGCTGATAAATAAGGGGTCAGTTGTTGGACCTGTTTACGCGCTAGCTTTTCCATCTCATTACCCTCTTACTTAGCTGCCAGTTTTTCTACACGAATAGTCACGGCACGTTTGTGTGCATCCAAACCTTCTGCTTCAGCCATGGTCACCACTGTTGGAGCAAGGTTTTTTAGACCATCAGCAGACAGTTCTTGAACCGTCATACGCTTAGAGAAATCCGCCAAGCCTAAGCTTGAATACGTACGAGTGTAACCGTAAGTAGGGAGAACGTGGTTAGTACCCGATGCGTAATCACCCGCCGACTCTGGTGACCAATCCCCTAGGAAGATGGAACCTGCATTATCGAGTAAAGGTAGAAGCTCGCGAGGGTTCTTGGTCTGAACAATCAAGTGCTCAGGACCGTAGTAATTCGAGATGGAGACCGATTGAGTCAACGACTCTGCGATGATAACCAAACTTGAAGCGAGTGCCTTCTCAGCAATATCCGCACGCGATAGCTCTTTGAGTTGGCGCTGAACTGCGTCAGTGACTTGGTCCGCAATCACAGGTGAAGGCGTCACAAGCACTACTTGAGAGTCAGGGCCGTGCTCTGCTTGGCTTAGCAGGTCGGCAGCAATAAAATCAGGGTCCGCAGTTTCATCGGCCAAAACCAGTACTTCTGAAGGACCCGCTGGCATGTCAATCGCCGCACCGCGAAAATCATTGCTCACCTGACGTTTTGCTTCAGTCACGTAAGCGTTACCCGGACCAAAAATCTTATCAACTTTGGATACCGTTTCTGTGCCATAAGCCATCGCAGCAACGGCTTGGCCACCACCGACGTTGTATACTTCATCAATGCCGCACAGCTGAGCAACATACAAAATTTCGTCTGCGATTGGTGGTGGAGAACACAACACCACTTTGCGACAGCCCGCAATCTTCGCAGGGACGCCAAGCATCAAAACCGTCGATGGCAATGGCGCGCTGCCACCCGGAATGTACAAGCCCACTTTTTGAATTGGGCGAGTTACTTGCTCACAAAGTACACCCGGTTGAGTTTCTACTTTGATAGGTTGTGGCTTTTGCGCTTTGTGAAACTTAGAGATGTTGGCATAAGCTTGCTCAAGTGCATTCTTCATCTTCTCCGAAAGGCGCGCTGACGCTTCCTCAATCTCTTGAGCCGACACTCGAATGGATTCCGGCTTCACACGGTCAAACTTCTCAGTCAATTCAAGCAGGGCCAAATCGCCCTCATTACGAACTTTCGCGATAACTTCAGAAACCGCAGCCGTGATGTTCGCACCTTCAGTTATTGCCGGACGCTCTAAAATAGAATCTTGCTGCGTTTCACTTAGCGATTGCCATACGACGGTTCTCATGGCGATTACTCCATCATTTTCTCAATTGGAAGTACCAGAATTGAGCTCGCACCCAGTTCTTTCAGTTGTTCCATGGTTTCCCAGAACAGGTTCTCGGTACTCACCAAATGAACAGCCACTTTCTGTTGGTCCGCAGAGAGAGGTAATACAGTTGGATCTTCCGCACCAGGTAGCAATGACTTGATTTGGTCTAGCTTATCCGTTGGAGCGTGTAGCATGATGTACTTCGACTCTTTCGCTTGCTGTACACCCTGCATTCGAGTCAACAGTTTTTCGATTAGCGCGACTTTGTCTGCATCGAATTCACCGGTACGTTGAATCAACGTTGCTTTTGATTTGAAGATGATTTCTGCTTCTTTTAGACCGTTAGCTTCCAATGTTGCACCAGTAGACACTAAGTCAGCGATCGCATCTGCAAGACCCGCGCGAGGGGCAACTTCTACTGAGCCTGTCAGCATACATGTTGAGAATGGGACACCCGCTTCATCCATGTAAGCTTTTAGCAGCTGTGGGTATGTAGTTGCGATGCGCTTACCAGCAAGATCTTGAGGGCCGTTGTACTCTTCGTCTTTGTCAATTGCGATAGACAAACGGCAGCCACCGAAATCAAGCCGACGAAGTTGGATAAATTCCGATGGTTCGCCCAATGCTTTACGGTCGAGGCGAACTTCTTCTAATTCATTTTCACCAATAAAGCCTAGGTCAACGACACCATCCATAATCAAACCCGGAATATCGTCGTCACGAACCAAAAGCAAATCAATTGGCATATTTTCAGAGTGAACGACAAGGCGTTCACCCATAACGTTGAATTTAACGCCACACTTTTTAAGTAGAGCTTGGCTCTCTTTACTAAGGCGACCTTTCTTTTGGATTGCGATTCTTAGGCGTTGTGTTTGCATTGCTTTTATCCCTGTGCAAATTAATTCTTAAATCGTTAAAACTAAAAAACCCTCGGAAGAGTAGTCTCCCGAGGGTTCTAAATCTTGTAGTTTGCGATTTCTGCCTCCGGGAGTTTCCTGTCCCCCGGGTATGCGTACATCTCCCGAAAGACTAGACTGGGTGATGATGGTGATGAATGTTCATTACAAAATTACGCATACTTATAAGCTCTTCAGTTCGCTTGCTTGATAACCACACTAACCAAGGAAAAACTATTTTTCAACTAAAAATTAAAGATTTTTAAAATTTGTATTAGACAAATAAAAAGGAGCTTTCGCTCCCTTTTAAGTTCTTTATTGAGTTCAATTCATTAAGCGTTATGACAGCTTTCTATCTTGGCTCTTGAAAGAATTGACAACAATACACAAACGCCAAAGAAGGCAACGGCTGAAGCGGCAAATGAAATTCCTACGGAAGCCGTCATCCCCAATGTGATAAAACCAATACAAGATACAGCAGCCACTGAAAGCGCATAAGGTAACTGGGTCGCCACATGATCAATATGGTTACAACGAGCCCCTGTTGAAGACAGAATCGTCGTATCAGAAATTGGCGAGCAGTGGTCACCAAATACTGAACCAGCTAATACAGCACTTAGCATAGGCAACATCAAAGCAAGATCCGTTGCGCCAGCCATATCACCGGCAATTGGAAGCATGATGCCAAATGTCCCCCATGACGTACCGGTAGAAAATGCCATAAGGCCAGAGAGTAGGAATAGAATAACTGGCAGCCAATGTGGATTTATATTACCTTGCGCCAATGTCGACAGGTATTTACCCGTATTCATATCACCAATCACTGAGCCAATAGTCCAAGCAAAAACTAAGATCAAAATGGCACCAAACATTGATTTTGCACCAATCCATAGTGTGCGTGTGATCTCGCTTACCGCAATACCTTGCTTAAATACCGTAAACAGTGCGATAGCTAAACCAACAAGGCCACCATAAATTAACGAGGTGCCTACATCGGTGTTTTCAAAGGCACCTAGAATATTAAATGCCTTGCCATCAGCAGCCAAAGCTTGACCGCCGGTGTATAACATAGAAGCAATGGTCGCAACAATCAGGAATACGATCGGCAAAACCAAGTCTGAAACTTTACCGCCTTCGCTCTCTTGAATATCTAACTCTTCATTGATTTCATGAGCTTCCTGTGAATCATTCGCTTGCTCTTTCTCAAAACCATGGCCTTGTGAGGCCGCAATTTCGTGATTACGCATTTTACCAATATCAAGGCCAAACCAAGCAACGGCAAACACCATCAGCAATGCAAATACCGCATAGAAGTTCATTGGAATAAGACGCACATACGCGCCAAGAGCGGAATACTCAGTAATGCCATGTGAAACGAGAATGCCACCAATAATCGTCATGATATACGCGCCCCAGCTTGATGCAGGCATAATCACACACATTGGTGCTGCGGTTGAGTCTAAGATGTAAGCCAATTTAGCTCGAGACACATAGAAGCGGTCTGTGACAGGACGAGAAATCGCACCAACGGCTAGGCTGTTAAAATAGTCATCAACAAAAATAAATACGCCTAGAAAAGCCGCGAGTAATTTGGAACCACGTTTACTTTTAACGCGAGATTGCGCCCATTCGGCGAAAGCACGGGTACCACCCGATAACGTCAGTAACGCCGTCATCATACCAAGTAAAAGTAGGAAACCAACGATACTCATATTCCATGTATTAATACCGCCGTCTTCAATGAAGACACTCGATACCGTTGAGCCTACATAGCTGAGTGTATTACCCAGAGAGTAATCGTTAAGAAGGACAGCGCCCAAAGTGATACCCACACCTAAAGACACCAATACACGACGAGTAATAATCGCCAAACTCAGTGCAACCAATGGAGGTAGCAAAGAAATCGGAGATGTTGCAAAATCAATTAAATTCATGATCTTCAAAAACCAGTAATAAATGGTTAGAGATCTACTGCAGATAAATTGAAAGAAATGAGTATCAAACAATTTATGTTGAACTAAGCGAAAGGGAAGCGAAAACTCCACCCTGCCCTACAGTAGCGCTCCATAGTTTTACAAAATTATAGACTATGGCAGTGTTACCCCTTTCGAGTGTAACCCCAGCAAGCACCGTTGATATGAATACTCACTTCGGCAAAACAACCTTTCATATCTGTTCATTGGCATCACCCCAACAAATACTACTGATTTATTTCGCACCTCTACCGCGACAGTTGATATTTTAAACTACTGAAAAACAGTTTTAACAACAATTTAACCAACACATCGCATTAGGTGGCGCCCATTGTACTGATCGAAAGCCCCATTGCAATACATCTTACCCAATTAAGCATTAATGATTTTTCTTCTTCTGTGCATAAAGTTTCTGCTCATACCATTTAAGCTCAACTAATATCATAACGGGTGAGCGATGACCCTTCCTATTTATTCATCAACTCGGTCTTTTCGATGTACATCTTCGATTACGCTCGTAAAGTGAAGAAAAAAATCAGCATTTAGTGAGAAAAAATATGAATTAAAGAAGATTTGTTACTATCTTGATAATGTCATGACAAAAGGATAATCCAACTTATTTTTATGATATAAAATAAATATCATTAGTGTATGAAACTTATCCTCTATCAGTATTGTCAAAATCACAAAACCAACGATATTCTATGCAACAAGAATTCATCAGTTAATAAGAAAGGTCTCATTACTCTAATCCTTAGGCGATTAATTAATAGTTTTTATAACAATTTAACTGGAAAATATTGTATTGCGAATAATACGGGTTTAATATTTATTTCATCGGCTCCTTAATTAAGTGGGAAATTACATGTCGGAACTAACAAAAACTCTATTAAACATTCGTAGCCTACGAGCATTTGCGCGTGAGCTTACCTTGGAACAACTAGAGGAAGCTCTAGACAAATTATCAACTGTTGTAGCTGAACGAAAAGAAGCGGAAGAAGCAGAGCGTGAAGCCAAAGCAGCACAAGAAGCAAAATTGGCAGATATTGCTGAGCAAATTAAGCAACTAGGTCTAGATAAAGACATGGTTATTTCAGCTCTAGCAGGTGAAGCTACTGGTAAACAGAAATCAAAACGCGCTCCACGCCCAGCAAAATACAAATATGTAGATGCTAACGGCGAAGAAAAAACATGGACAGGTCAAGGTCGTACACCTTCAGCAATCCAAGAACAGCTAGATGCAGGTAAATCACTTGATGACTTCCTGATCTAATTGAAATTTATAGAAGTGTTTTTAATAAACACTTTTGTATTGTAAAAAAAACCTCGCTATGCGAGGTTTTTTTGTAATTAATTATTACTGAATTAACGTTCCCAATATGCTTCTTCTAAACTATCTTCACGCTCTGGCAAGCCTCGTGATAGGCGTGGTGAATGCTGAACTAAAACCTCATAACTAGCACGATTTGAATATTTGCAAACCTGAGAGAATGACGAATATGTCAAGAACGTATGTGCATGCTTACTTGAATTAGGCACATTTTCTTTATGGTATTTATTCGCAGCCATATCATGCAATAACGCGGACAATGCTGCATCACCTGCCCCATTAGTATTTTTAATTTTTTCTGGCCCCCCCATGTAAGGTGAAATATGCGAATACACCTTAATTGGGTTCTCACAGGCCGCTTTCGCTGCTGGACGACTAAATTCAAAACGATTAAATTCAGCAATACTACCTGGAAGTAATGGTAGAGAAGTCTGACGCTTAGCCGCTTCCTCAGTATAACCTGCCATAAATAGACCCACAGGACCGGCGGTACAGAGAACCAAATCTACCCACTCCAATGTCTTATCTGACGCCGCTAACGGATCGGACTCACCCGTTAACGCCTCAGCTTCATCCTCATTCATTGCTACGACGCTAACGTGGTCACGCAAAAAGTCTTGCCAGAATACAGGATCATCTTGAATCACGAATTTCGTTCCGAGAGTAAGAACGACTGGCACATTGTATTTCTTCGCATATTCAATGGCTTTCATCGTCGCTTCCGGCATTGGGTCGCCTTCTTTGCAACGCACTAAATAGGCGGTTAATACTAAAGCAGAGGCATTCTCGAAAATCGTTTCAGGAATACTACTTGGATGTAATTGATTCATCTGACCTTCGCTAATAGCAAACGTCCGTTCACCATCATCAGAAATGAGAGCAAAACACCGACCAATTGCACCATCAACACCTTGAAGGTAATTCAAATCCATCCGGCTTGAAGTGTTGCACAAATAGCGAAAGCCGTAACTTCCGATCTTAATATCTTGGCTCATGACACCCAAAAGTGTTGAACGATCATCGGCCAGAACAGAATAGTTATGAAGTGTATTACCGATCGTCCCACCAGCATATTCATTGGTGATGAGGGCATTATCTTTCAACTCATTATAAAGCGCTTCTGCAGTAGCATCATCTATGACTAATGAGTGACCTTTACTCAGCTTGTATTTCTCAATAAGCTCCGAGCTTACTTTCGCTTCAATATCGACCAAAGTTTGGTCAATACCAATAATGTGCGTGCTGGACATTTTCTTGCTTTCTTGAGATTGACTCACTAAAGGGTCACGCGCATGCACAGGAAAATAGTGCTTAGATTTTCGTTGGCCAGGAAACTTCATAACAAATATTCTGAGTAAGGGATGAAAGGATGCCGGATTCTACCTCGCACTACCTAACGCGGCAATAACTGGAATTATAGCAAACGTTTGCCACTAAAATTTAATCTTGATGTAATAAATAAGAGGGACTCATAAAACCCTTCAAGGGTCTGTATGAAAAATATGCCAGCTCTATTTGAGTGGCACATTGGGTACCTAAATGGAGGCTTATTCGCCTTCCATAAACCCTATATCGGGGAGCCTGTCTAAGTGCTCAGAGTAGCGCTTTAAGTTGAATTTACCCTCGTTTTTCATGACATCAAATATTTCAATCGAAACAGCACAAGCCATCATCGCTATGGCTTCGTCTTTTGGTGTTCCCGTCATCATCAATCGCATTAGCGTTTCTTTAACCTTCAGCGGCTCACCATCTTCAAGCTGATTTTCAACAATCTCAATCAGCTCTGCTTCCGACATGAATTGGTTATCATCACTCATGTTTACACCTTGTTTAACTTGAATTTCGTCAACTATGCCATATATAGGCTGTCTATAGTCATAAAATCGTAGATTTCAGTTACGTGCGAGTAAAATTGCAGCAAAATCGAAGTGTGAGTTCGATCTCGGAACTGTCACCTCGAAACGCTTTCTGTTAAGATCTGCCTCCAGTTAAATTGTGTGGTGTTTAGTAATGTCTGAGAACTGTACTGACAACAGTAAAAAGAAAGTTATCGTCGGCATGTCTGGCGGTGTCGACTCATCCGTTTCCGCGTATCTTCTGAAACAACAGGGCTATCAGGTCGAAGGACTGTTCATGAAGAACTGGGAAGAAGACGATAACGAAGAATACTGTACAGCTGCAGAAGACTTGGCCGATGCACAAGCGGTTTGTGACAAGCTAGGTATTCATCTGCACACCATCAACTTTGCTGCAGAGTACTGGGACAACGTTTTTGAATACTTTTTGGCAGAATACAAAGCTGGCCGCACCCCTAACCCAGATATCCTTTGTAACAAAGAAATCAAGTTCAAAGCTTTTCTTGAATTCGCCGATGAAGTGCTCGATGCCGACTACATCGCAATGGGTCACTACGTACGCCGTACTTTCCCTGAAAACGGCGAAAAACCTCAAATGCTTCGTGGCCTTGATGGTAATAAAGATCAAAGCTATTTCTTGTACACACTCAGCAGTGAGCAAATCGCTCGCAGTCTTTTCCCTGTCGGTGAACTAGAAAAGCCTGAAGTACGTCGTATTGCAGAAGAGCAAGATTTGATTACCGCTAAGAAAAAAGACTCAACCGGAATCTGCTTCATCGGTGAGCGTAAATTCACCGACTTCTTGTCACGCTATTTACCGGCACAACCAGGTAAGATAGAAACACCGGAAGGTAAAGTGATCGGTGAGCACCAAGGTCTGATGTATCACACTTTGGGACAACGTAAAGGCCTGCATATTGGTGGCCAGAAAGGTGGTGGCGGCAATGAAGATCCTTGGTACGTTGCTGATAAAGATTTAAAGCGTAACGTACTTATCGCGGTTCAAGGCGCTGATCATCCATTACTAAAGTCTCAAGGGCTAATTGCCTCTCAACTACACTGGGTAGACCGTGAAGTCATCAAAGCACCTGTTCAGTGCAGCGTGAAAACGCGTTACCGTCAGACAGATATTCCATGTACTCTCATCCCTATTGATGATGAAACGATCAAAGTAATTTTCGACGATCCCCAGGTCGCCGTGACTCCTGGTCAGTCAGCGGTATTTTATAAAGACGATGTCTGCTTAGGTGGCGGCATCATTGAAGAACGAATTTAATTCAACGCATTTAGGAGTATTACTACGTGGCTAACGCACTTTACGATCGTACCATCGCATTTGCAGGAATTTGCCAAGCTGTCGCTCTGGTTCAACAGGTCGCGAAAAATGGTCACTGTGACTCTGATGCGTTTGAAACGTCACTAAAAGCGATCCTCAACATTAACCCAAGCAACACCGTTAGTGTTTATGGTCGTGAGTCGGATTTAAAGCTAGGACTTGAGTGCCTAGTGAAAGGCATTGATAGTACCCCTACTGGTAGTGAAATTACTCGCTACATTATTAGCCTGATGGCGTTAGAACGTAAGCTGAGTGGCCGTAACGATGCAATGTCTCAACTTGGTGATCGTATCCAGATGATCGAAAGACAGCTTGATCACTTTGAGTTGCTTGACGACCAAATGATCAGCAACTTGGCCAGTATCTATCTCGATGTCATTAGCCCAATTGGTCCTAGAATCCAAGTCACGGGTACCCCTTCTGTCCTACAGCAGACAGGTAACCAGCACAAGGTTAGAGCATTGCTGCTATCGGGTATTCGAAGCGCAGTGCTTTGGCGTCAAGTCGGAGGCAAGCGCCGTCACCTTATCTTCGGGCGTAAAAAGATGGTTGAACAAGCTCAAATCCTACTCGCCAGAATGTAAGACTTAATCATACCGCTCGCGTCACGACGCGAGCGTATTTTTTCTACCAGAACAGACCCAAAGCAAACGTTTGCGCAATGTGCGTGACAATTGCGTAAGTTATTGGTATAAAGCTCACGAAATTTAGACACTCAATTCAGGAGAACATCATGGAACTGTCAGCATTGACTGCTGTTTCGCCAGTAGACGGCCGTTACGGAAGTAAGACCATTGCACTTCGCAGCATTTTTAGCGAGTTCGGCCTTCTAAAGTACCGCTCTATCGTTGAAATTCGTTGGTTGCAAAAGCTAGCAGCCACTGATGCAATCAAAGAAGTACCAGCTTTCAGTGCAGAAGCAAACCAGTTCCTTGATGAGTTAGCAGCCAACTTCTCGGAAGAGGACGCAGCGCGCATCAAAGAAATCGAACGTACCACTAACCACGACGTTAAAGCGGTTGAGTATTTTCTAAAAGAGAAAGTAGCTGGTGTTCCTGAGCTTCACGCGGTAAACGAGTTCATCCACTTTGCATGTACATCAGAAGACATCAACAACACGTCTCACGCTCTAATGCTGAAAGAAGCTCGTGACGAAGTGATTCTTCCTGAAATCCAAAACATCATCGATGCTATCAAAGCACTTGCTGTTGAGTACCGCGACATCCCTCTTCTATCTCGCACACACGGTCAGCCTGCTTCTCCATCAACAATGGGTAAAGAGATGGCAAACGTGGCGTACCGTATGGAGCGTCAATACAAGCAAATCGCGAACGTTGAAATCCTTGGTAAGATCAACGGTGCTGTAGGTAACTACAACGCTCACCTTTCTGCTTACCCAGAAGTTAATTGGCACCAGTTCTCTGAAGAGTTTATCACTGAGTCTCTAGGCGTAACTTGGAACCCATACACAACTCAAATCGAACCACACGATTACATCGCTGAACTATTCGATGCAGTTGCACGTTTCAACACAATCCTAATCGACTTCGACCGTGACATTTGGGGCTACATTGCACTGGGTCACTTCAAACAGAAAACGATCGCTGGTGAGATCGGCTCATCCACAATGCCTCACAAAGTTAACCCAATCGACTTTGAAAACTCAGAAGGCAACCTTGGTCTTGCAAACGCGATATTCGGCCACCTAGCGCAGAAACTACCAATTTCTCGCTGGCAGCGTGATCTAACTGATTCGACAGTGCTACGTAACTTAGGTGTGGGTGTTGGCTACGCGATCATCGCATACACTTCTACTCTGAAAGGTATCAGCAAGCTAGAAGTTAACCGTGAAGCGCTACTTGCAGAGCTAGACCAAAACTGGGAAGTGCTAGCAGAACCTGTACAAACAGTAATGCGCCGCTACGGTATCGAGAAGCCATACGAGAAGCTAAAAGAGCTAACTCGTGGCAAGCGTGTAGATGGCGAAGCAATGCGTAACTTTATCGATGGTCTTGAGCTTCCTGAGCACGAGAAAGCACGTCTGAAAGAGATGACGCCAGCTAACTACATCGGTCAAGCGATTGAATTGACAGATAAGCTGTAATAGAACACGGTATAAAAACAACAGGGTTGACGTAACAACGTCAACCCTTTCTTTTTGACTCCCAATTACCTGAAAGCTATCGAGTTAATTCGGTGTCCGTTTTTGAAAGAACAAAGTGATTTGACCGACTTCAACACCCAACTTACGAATACTGGTGATATTAAATACATGTCGATCGTCCTGTCTGAATAACCAATCATCAAAAGTGACCTTCACCTTTGAATCATCAAGGGTCAGCTCAAAGTCGTATACCCAGTGGAGCGCATTACCTGCTTCTTTACCTTGCGCAATACCCAATATATCCCCCGCTTCCCCCTCATAAGTGCTGTCACTTAGTCGCTTAATTTTCCAAATTCTCTGGTCAAGCTCACCATCATCAAACACAAAGTCTTCAACGAGAGTTATGGTATCTCCATTAATAGTGCCAACGATGTCAACCTTAAAACGGCGCTGCTGTTTATTGGTATAATCTTGAACCATTCCCCAAGCGGTCACTTCACCCTCAAAGTACTCAAATAGATTAAAAGCTGGCATATTTCCTTTATATTCAGAAACTTCTGTCGAACAACCGATAAGTATCGTTAAAAGTACACCGATGATGGCCGTTTTCATTTTTCGCATGCTACTTAGCTCCAATTAAGTCTTGTCTAAGCTTTGGGTATTGCGTTTGAGGAGATAGCCAGATCGCAAGAAACGCGTCATTGAGCTTCGGATCCGTAATCGATCCAATCCACTGATTTTTTTCTTGATGAGAAGAAAAGTAGAAACGCCCTTTATCACCATCGGATACGTAGGTCAGTTGCTGTCCATCTTTGATATCTGGGAAGATTTTTTCTAACTGAGTAACCCATGGGCCAGTGTCAGAATAGCCAAGTTTCTCCCACTGCTCTCTGGTGACGTTAACCAGCTGCTTTTGGCTAATGTCTCTCTGATACTCAATGGATAAAGCGAGAGGATGTGGGGAAAGATCTCCGCTTTGGGTATAATTGCCAGTAGGTGTGAGAAGCTGAGAACGGTAGATATCGAAAAAGAAATAAGAAAGTTGAGCACTCCCAACTTGGCGCCACTCCTGCCAATTTTTATCACTCACAGCATCAGCTTTTATGCTTGTACTGATGGTTAAAGAGCTAGCGATTAACCCTGCCAGCGTAACCCATTTTATTTGACGTATTTCCATAAACCTTTATCACCGCAGCAATTATGAGTAACCACTCGACCATTAATATAAGAATCGTTGTGGTTGTCGGTAAAGGAAAATAGACTGCGCCCAGTTTTTCTCCTGCTAAATAACTGAGTGCTCCTCCAATTCCTCCTAATATAGATACGAGAAAAATTGGAAATCGGCTCACTAGTGGTGCAAGAAAATACGCGTACCAAGCAAAAATAAACCAGAGTGCCATCAACCAAATCGGGAATTCACTGAATTGGAAACGAAAGATTCCCAGCGTCATATTGGCGTAATCAACAACGACGCCCAATACCGCCATTAAAAACACTCGTTCAAGCTTTATCGGTGCGACTAACTGACTGTATACGTAACTAACGACAACAAGGCCAACAGCCACCCACTCAAAGTCCTCCCGGCCTAATACCGCGACAAGCCAGACAACTTGGAACCAGAGAGAGTAAACGATCAGCCTTTTGTTTGTCATATCAAGCCTTTTGAAAAGTCATATGTACCGTGCTGATACTTCTCGCACGGAATCCACCCTCGCAATAGCAAAAATAATATTTCCACATACGAATAAACGTCTCATCAAACCCTAGTTGTCTTACGTCTCTCTCCGATGCCACAAACCTTGCATGCCACTCTTTCAAAGTGTTCGCATAATCTAAGCCAATGTCGAAAAGGTTTCTCAAGACTAGATCGCTATGAGTCGTCGTCGCGTGAGTTAAGGCTGTTATCGAGGGTAAAAAACCGCCAGGAAAAATATACTTCTGGATAAAATCTACATTGTTGCTGTAGTAATCGTACCTTTGATCGGCAATGGTTATCGCTTGAATCGCCATTAACCCTTGTGGTCTTAAAAGGGACTGACATTTGTCGATATATGACCCCAAGTATTCTTTGCCCACCGCTTCGATCATCTCAATAGACACTAACTTATCGTAATGGCCTTTTAACTGTCTGTAATCCTGTTTTAGTAGAGTTATCTTATGCTCAAGTCCCTTTTCGATTATCTTCTGTTGAGCGTACTGGTACTGTTGCTCCGATATCGTGGTAGTCGTTACATGGCAGCCATACTTTTCCGCCATGTATATCGCCATCCCTCCCCAACCGGTACCAATCTCAATCACCCTATCACTGGATGTCAGCTCAAGCTGCTGACATAGCCTTTCCATTTTATTGAGCTGAGCTTGCTCTAAGCTATCTGACGCTGAGTTGAAGAGGGCTGCCGAATACAACATCTCTTTATCAAGAAAGGTTTCATACAGCTCGTTACTCAAATCATAATGAGCACTAATATTCTTCGCGGCATTTTTCTCTGTATTGCGATTGAACCAATGCCCGAGTTGGTAAGATATGCGGGAAATAAAACTACTCTGTCCTTCGATAGAATCTAAGGTTTTTAAATTTAAGGCCATCAATTCCATGAGCTTGGTTAAATCCGGGCTATCCCACCAACCATCCATATAAGCTTCACCAGCAGCAATACTGCCACCTTTGAGCAATCTTGCGTAAAAACTCGGGTGTTTGATCTCAATGACCGCATGTAACCGTGATGTCTGCGCTGCGCCAAAAGTTGCTCTAACTTCTGACTGTGAGAAAGATTCTATGACAGTGAGTGAACCTGATGTGATTTTTTTTAGGAATGACATTGCCAAACTGCGCGCTGTTTTTTGCCCTGCGCTCAGTGATGATGAGTAACCTAAAGTTTGGGAGTTGATCATGTCCTATGCTCCTTAACCTGATCTCTCGATTTATATTTTCCGGAAGAGGCTTCCGGCTTTATTTTATATTTAGGATGTGAGTAGAACGGTGCACCTTTACACCACAACTTAAACGCATGCCAGTATATGCCTGACAACATTTTTGCTGCCATTAACGGCGTTCTAATCAAATGTTTAAGGAGTATCCTTGATGTAAGTGGTTGCTTACTCATACTGAGCGTGGCATCAAATTCCTTTTGATCCCGATGACACTCAAGATGAATAGAAAGCTTCTTCCCTAAGGGTTTCAACCGCCAAACATATTCTTGTTCTATGGGGTTAAAAGGGGACACATGAAATGCTTTGCTGTGTCGCCACAATGTTTCATCGAAAGCAGGAACTGCATAGTAGTGCCTTTGATTCCAGGGAGTATTACTTACCTCAGCCAACAGATAACGCCAATCTCCATCCTTGTTATAAACATAGTAGAAGTTTACCGGACTGAAATAGATGCCGAGATAGCGAAGGTGAATAACTGCCTCAACGCGCCCATCCACTTTCTCTCCAGTCAATTCTTCTATCTTATCGAAGACCGCGCGTTTTAGATCTCCTTCCCCAAGGTAATCCGTTCGTTTGAATCTCGCCCAGTGCCACCACTTCTGCCCAAACCCCCATACAGATTTTTCCACTGCTTTGATCTGGTCCAAATCAATACAAGGCATAAAAATGGGGTATTTTAACTGATGCTCTACTGGGCTAAAGCGTCGATGTCTTACGTCACCAACAAGCAGAGAGCAGCCATGCTCAGGCTTCATTATGCGGCACCTCTCTGTCGTTCTTCTTCATCACGAAGAAGAAGCTCTCTCACGACATCCAAAGCACTTTTTACCCCGTCGTCATGGAACCCGTTATACCAATAGGCGCCACAGAACCAAACTTTATCCTGTCCATTTATGTCAGGGCGGCGCTTTTGAGCGCGCATCGATTGTTCACTAAAAACAGGGTGATGATAGGTAAATGTTTTAAGCACTTTGCTCGGATCTATTAGGTGTGAACTGTTTAATGAAACACAGAATGTCACGGGAGCTTGTATGTGCTGCAGTATGTTCATGTTGTAGGTCAGCGTTGGCGGACGCTCACTTTCACCTTGCTCTCCATCTAACCAATAATTCCAAGAAGCCCACGCTGATTTTCGCTTGGGAAGTAAACTTTCGTCCGTATGAAGAGTGACCTCATTGGCTTGGTACTCCAACTGACTAAGCACTTCATTCTCTAGGTCATTAGCATCCTGTAGCAAAGCTAGCGCCTGATCGCTGTGACATGCAAAAATCACTTGGTCAAAGCGTTCAGTTCGCTGACCTAGGTCGATTCGTACACCTAGTTGCTCTCTGCGGATAGATTTAACCGGTGTTGACAGCCGTATACGATGAGCGAACTCACGGGTTAGCGGCTCAACATAAGCATTTGAGCCTCCTTTCACAACGTACCACTGAGGTCTGTTCAGTACATCGAGTAACCCATGATTCAGAAAGAAACGAGCAAAAAACTGAAGAGGAAAAGCACGCATATCAGCCAACGTGGAAGACCAGATAGCAGCCCCCATGGGTAAGATATAGTTGTCGCAAAAATAGTCACTAAACTTCTCTTCTGATAAAAATTCGCCAAGCGTTTTTTCAGGTTCATTAGCTTGCTTGACTAACTGTTTTACCTGTTTGTTGAAGCGTAAGATCTCGAATATGAAAGCGTAGAATTTAGGATTGAACCAATTTCTTTTCTGCGCGAAAAGTGTCGATAATGTATGGCCGTTATACTCTAGGCCACAACCGTCATTGCGCACGCTAAAGCTCATCTGCGTTGGAATACCTTCGACACCAACTTGCTTCATCATGGCAATGAAATTGGGATAAGTCCTATCATTGTAAACAATAAAGCCAGTGTCGACTGCATAGTTCTCACCTTGCACCTCAACATTGACCGTAGCAGTGTGGCCACCAATATAGTCGTTGGCTTCAAAAAGAGTGACATCATGTTGCTTGTTGAGATGATAAGCGCATGTCAACCCAGAGATACCTGTCCCGATTATGGCTATTTTCATTGTGAATCCTCTTACTCTGAGATCAATTTGGCGGTAAGCCACTTCTGCCAGCGGTATGGCATCGTGCCGATGAGACGCAATAGCGTTGTAAATCTTCGCGGAAAGTAAATGTAAGGTTTACGTGCCGACAGCCCTTTCCGTATTGCTTCAGAAGCCTGTTGTACCGATACCAGCATTGGCATTGGAAATGTGTTTTTGTCCGTAAGAGGCGTTTTGACAAAGCCTGGATATATGAGTGACACTGAGATGTTTTTCTTATCCAAGTCGAGTTGAAGTGTTCGGCCTAGATAACTCACCGCGGCTTTAGATGCCCCATAGGCTTCTGCTCTTGGTAACGCTACTTCACTGGCGATAGACCCCACCAGAGCAACAATGTGCCCGGGTTGAAAGTGGTGCTGACTGGCTTCAATAGCGTTGGCAAGACCAATCACATTGATTTCGAATACGCGCTTAATCAATTGGGCATCAATGACACCGTCGTCTATATACTCGCAATCACCAGCGTTAAATATCCAAACCTCAGGTATAACCTCTAGAGTTTCTAGCGACCGTTTTGTATTAGATAACTCGGTTAAATCGAACTCAAGCGTAGTAATAAAAGGAGAGCTCGATCTTAGCTCTTCAAGCGCTTGTTGGTTTCTTCCACAAGCCACTACTTCATAACCCGCTTTAGCATAATCTTCAGCAAGTTGCCTGCCGATACCAGATGTGGCACCAGTGATGAGAACACAAGTCATTGTCCTAGCCTCTGCTTGATTGTTTTGATGATTGAGCCAAGCAAAGGTAGATTTTCATACAGCATTTCACCTAGGTCGAAATAATCCCGGTGATAGATCACCCTGCCATCTTTGAACTTGAGATGACTGACTCCATTGACGACAACCGTCTTACCTTTTTGCAGCTTGGGGTGCTCTAGCGACATTGACCAAGTCAAGAATCCACTGTCGCCTAATTGCTGATGTTCTTTTATATCAAAGTCACAGCGTCTGACATTAGTGTAAAGACTATCGAAATAACTTTGTAAGGCCTGCCAACCTTGGAGGCGATGCGCTGAATCTTCAAAGGTCACATCTTGGTGATACACATCGTTCAACAGATACAGATTGCTTTTACTTAGTTGCTGGTAGACTTGACCAACCGACTCGACGTTCATGCCTTCTCCGATAAGCAATTTAGTTATACAAAATATTTTTATGTACAAGATAAACTAAAGATTAGGTCACTTTCTTGAGTTGTACAAATATAAATTTTGTAAAAGTTTAATTTGTACATTTGTACGTCGATTCGATAGGAAGGGATCAAAAAAGGCTTGATATAGAATCAAGCCTTTTCGTTAAATCAAAAACTTATGAGTTACGCAACGCCGCAATGCGCTTGTCCAATGGTGGGTGACTCATCAGTAGCTCTGTCATTGAACGTTTGCCATTAATACCAAATGCCATCATGGAGCCTTCAAGTTGGGATTCATGGCTGACTTTCAAACGCTCTAACGCAGCAATCATTTTGTGCTTACCAACCAGCTGCGCAGCACCTGCATCCGCATGGAACTCACGGTGACGGCTATACCACATAGTAATAAAGCTGGCGAGGAAGCCAAAAACGAGTTCAAGAACAATGGAAACCCCAAAGTAAACCATCATATTGCTACCGCCTTCTTCTTCATCATTAGAAGACACAATATTCGCAATGAAGCGTGATAGGAAGATAACAAACGTGTTCACAACACCTTGCATCAGTGTCATCGTGACCATATCACCATTAGCAATGTGGCTCACCTCATGCGCAAGTACAGCTTCGGCTTCATCACGCGTCATATTATGAAGTAGGCCAGTAGAGACCGCGACCAATGAGTCATTGCGCTTAGCTCCTGTCGCAAACGCATTGATATCTGCAGAGTCATAAATAGCAACAGTTGGCATACCAATACCCACTTGCTCAGACTGGCGTCGAACGGTTTCTAGCAGCCAGTGTTCGGTCTCGTTACGTGGACTCTCAATAACCATGCCACCAACCGAGCGCAAAGCCATGCCTTTTGACATCATTAACGAGATGAAAGAGCCACCAAAACCAAATACCGCAGCCATGATCAGCAGCCCCGATAAGCTGCCTGGTTGCATCCCGGTTACCGCATAAACAATATTAAGAACAACGCTCAAAACCAGCACAACGGCTAGGTTGGTCGCCAAAAACAGCATTACTCGCTTCATTACTTTTCTCCGAAACTGGAAGCTTAATGATTTGCCTCACCGATACGAACGTCGCACCAAGGCTTTATGTCTAATTAATAGATATAGTCTATCCCTTTTAAATACAAGGGATAGATGCAAATTGAAACATTTGTTTTCTTAGCTGTAAAAATTGTGAAAACTTCTTATTTCATACGCCACCAAACAATCAAAAAAGCACCAACATAATACAGAGATATTAGACTTTGGTCTTATTGTACCTAGACTAAAGCGTGCTAGATTGTTATCAGATTCAAATACCCATGTGTGAAAAGGACAAAATCATGGTTGAAACTAACAACTATCAAATGGCTATTGACCTACTATGCTGCCACCTTGGTATTTCAGAGGAAGAAGCCAAGCAGCAACTTGGTATTTCTTCAGAGCAACATGCACAAAAGCGTATCTCTGATACCCAACAAGCACTGATGGGCTTAAACCAAGACAAGTAAACATAGAACATAAAGAAGACAAAGGCTGCCAATGGCAGCCTTTTTGTTTAGGTTAAGTGATGACTACTACACTGTGAGCAAAGTTGAGACATCAATATATTTGGCCAAGTCTTTCTGTTTAACACTCGGTACGTAGGGAATCTCTCCAAGTTTAGGGGCTTCTATTTTCTGCTCTAGCATTTCAATGATATCAGCATAATGCTCAGTGCCTGGATTGACTCGGTTAGCCACCCAACCAATTACATTTATGCCATCAGCTTTAATAGCATCAATAGTTAACATGGCATGGCTCAAACAGCCTAGTTTTATACCTACCACCAGTATGACCGGTAAGTTCTCTTGTTGAACCCAGCTTGAAAGGCAATCTGCATCAGACACTGGCACACGCCAGCCACCCGCCCCTTCAACCAACACCACATCGGATTTCGCTTTGTGTTCTGCCAGTTTCTCACTCAGAACAGAATATTGAATATTGACCCCCTCTCGTTTCGCCGCAATATGTGGTGACGCTGGTAGCTCTAATGCATATGGATTGACGTCATCATAATCGACGTCAAGTGTTGCCGCACTTTGAAGGTACAATGCGTCAGAATTACGGTATCCGTGCGATGTTTTTTCACAACCTGCCGCGACAGGTTTATAACCAATAGTTTTTAAGTCCTTTTGCGCTAACGCGTTCAGAATTGCCTTTGAAGCAACTGTTTTACCAACATCGGTGTCCGTACCAGCAATAAAAAATGCATCAATCATAGATGTATAACCCCTAAACAAACCTGATAAGTTGCAGGTAGAAGACCTTGATGGTTTTTGAACTGTCGATACGCCCGTTCAACTTGCAGCAATGTACTGCGACTGGTCAACCCATGTGAACGACCGTTAACATGATTGGCTCCAATCCCCTTTAAATCACGCATTAGTGCAAACGCGGTATCGTACCAAACTGTCATGATAGGCAAGTCTAGATGATGGTTCTGGTTACCAGATTGCGCTAACGCAATTTTTACCTGATTGCTGCTGATAAAATCGTTGACGTGTTGATATGAATCAATTTCACGCCACGCGCACTTCAACTCTTTTAGAGAGCCGTCTAACAATGTAGAGAAATAGGCTTTACCTTGAGGTTTGATCACTCTGCGCATTTCGCGTAAGGGCAGTGATAAGTCTTCACACCATTGCAGTGCAAGACTAGAAAACACATAATCTACCGAACTATCACGAAATGGTAAGGACTCAGCATCTGCTTGCTGATATTTAACCCTCTCAGAGCCACACCTCTCTTTTGCTTTATTCAACATTTGTTGAGATAAGTCACAACAGATCACTAAAGCCCCACGTTCGCGAAGTTTCTCAGAAAAATACCCAGTCCCGCAGCCCAAATCGAGTACTGTTTTACCAAAAAGATTTTGAGGTAGCCTTTCTAATAAACGCTCTCCCACTTCTCTTTGAAAAGCGGCATGACTGTCATAGGTATTCGCGGCTTTTCCAAACGCTTCTGCGATAGCAGATTTGTCTTGCAGACAAGTCTTCTGTACTAAAGTCGCTTGTTCCATCAATATTCCTTCTCCATCGCAGTCTCAACGATGTTCGCCAACTCTCGAACTTGTTGTACAGAGTGATTAACTGAGAGAGTCACCCTAAGCCTTGCTGAATTTTTCGCCACTGTTGGGGGCCTAATCGCCGTTAGCCAATAACCTGATTGCCTGACAGAATCTGCAACTTTGACCGAAAGTTGGCTCTCTCCCAGTAACAACGGTTTGATCGGGGTTGGTGTATCAACATAGCCTTCAAACGAAGAAAAGCACTGTTTGTACTCTTCTTGTAGCTCTTGAAGCTTCTCTCTCCTCCAAGCTTGATTTCGCACCATATGAACAGCATGGGTAAGCGCAAACGCTTGAGAGGGAGGTATAGCGGTCGAGTAGACATGATGTCGAGCGAATTGAGTTAAGTAGTCTCCGGTTTCTTTGTTGCACATGATAGCAGCACCAGAGAGCCCCAGAGCTTTACCAAAGGTAACAACGAGTATCTCTGGCTGAATACCAGCAAAGTGACAACTGCCTCGTCCTTCTTTTCCGAGCACGCCAATACCGTGCGCATCATCCACAACCAACCAAGAGCCTCCTCGCGTGACAGCATGTATCTTTGCAAGAGGAGCCAAATCGCCATCCATACTAAACACTCCCTCTGTCACAACAAGAGCACTTCGCTCCAATAGGGTTTGTAAATGAGCTGGGTCATTGTGGTGAAAGCGTTTCATTTTCGCTGGAGAGAGCATGCCAGCTTCCATTAGTGACGCATGATTCCGTTTGTCTTGGAGGAGAAGATCGTCTTTATGCAATAGGCTAAATAGCAATGCTTGGTTAGCAGAAAAACCTGAACTGAACAAAATAGCGCGTTCATAACCTAGCCAGTCACATAGAGAAACTTCTAAATTGTGGTGTGCTTTTGAATATCCGGTTACCAGCGGGGAGGCTCCACTGCCATTACCATACAGATCTAATCCACGCTGCCATGCAATGGCCAACTCTTTGTCGGCAGCAAGGCCTAAATAATCATTATTGGAAAAGTTGATGTAAGGTTTGCCTTCAAAGAGCAGGTTAGCACTGTTACCAGCCCCAACCACTTGAAGTGAGCGTTCCAATCCCTGATGTTTTCTTGATATCAGGGATTGGCGGATACGGTCGCTAAACACTGGCATCGTAGAAAAGATCGTCTTGCGTAGGGCGAGCAGCTACACGCTCAACAACTCGGTCAAGCAAGTCATTTTCTTCAATTTCATCTGGGCGCTGGGAGACTTCCTGACTATTGATACCCAGTTTATTAAACAATTGCATGTCTTTATCTTCAGACGGGTTTGGTGTGGTCAGCAATTTACATCCATAAAACACCGAGTTCGCACCAGCCATAAAACACAGAGCTTGCATTTGCTCATTCATATTTTCACGGCCAGCAGACAAACGAACCGCCGACTTGGGCATCAAGATACGAGCAATGGCAATTAGACGAATAAAGTCAAAGGGTTCAACATCGTCGACTTCTTCCAGTGGTGTACCTTTGACTTTGACCAGCATATTGATTGGCACACTTTCAGGGTGAGTGGGTAAGTTAGCCAATTCAACCAACAAGCCTGCTCGATCGTTAGCACTTTCCCCCATGCCGATGATGCCACCCGAGCAAATTTTCATGCCGGCATCACGCACGTGAGACAA
This sequence comes from Vibrio sp. Isolate24, assembly GCF_022398215.1. Taxonomy (NCBI): domain Bacteria; kingdom Pseudomonadati; phylum Pseudomonadota; class Gammaproteobacteria; order Vibrionales; family Vibrionaceae; genus Vibrio; species Vibrio sp. Isolate24. The sequence goes on along the minus strand of NZ_JAKEUU010000003.1, from coordinate 675,716 downwards.
TGTATCAAGACGATCTTGATAAGTGCGTGTCGTAATAATATTGCCGTAAAACTCTGGAGAGGTATCGAGGTTGTGGTTGTAATAATCCAGACCAGCATCAGCCAGCTCTTTTGCTTGGTCTGGAGTCAGCATTCCCAAAGTCATACAAGTCTCAAGCCCCATTCCTTTTACGCCCTTAATCATTTCGGTCAGGTGCGGCATGTCACGAGCTTTTGGGTTCTTCCAAGCAGCCCCCATACAAAAACGCGTCGAACCTGCACTTTTCGCTTTTTGTGCAGCATCGAGCACGCGTTCCACTTCCATCAAACGCTCTCTTTCAATGTCAGTCTGATAACGCGCACTTTGAGGGCAGTATTTACAGTCTTCAGGACAAGCCCCAGTTTTAATAGAAAGTAACGTACTGACCTGTATGTGGTTGTGTTGTTGATAGTGACGATGGACTAACTGCGCTTCAAAAAGAAGATCCATAAACGGTTTTGCCATTAGCTCGCGTACTTCAGCCACGGTCCAGTTATGACGTACTTCCACATGTATTCCTTACTATTATTGTTAGTTTCTTGACTTGGCTAGTCTACTGACGCGCGTTAAACTGTCAATTAAATTTAAAATCAAAAGTTTACATTTGGTTATTTTTTAATTGAATTGTATTTAGGAAATATTAATGGATCTTGAGTTTGACCGCCGCCATATATGGCATCCCTATACGTCGACACTGACACCTCTGACCTGCTACCCCGTGACATCAGCTAAAGGTGTTTATATTCAACTGGAAGATGGCAGAGAGTTAATCGATGGTATGTCTTCTTGGTGGTCGGCTATTCATGGTTACAACCATCCTCATCTTAATAAAGCAGCTCATGAACAAATAGAAAAAATGTCGCATGTGATGTTTGGTGGCATAACTCACGACCCAGCGATTCATTTATGCAAAAAGCTCCTTTCTCTCACTCCCACTAACCTTAAACATGTCTTTCTCGCAGATTCAGGCTCTGTTGCCGTTGAAGTAAGTTTGAAAATGGCGCTTCAATATTGGCATGCCAAAGGAGAAAAGCGACCTAAGTTCCTAACGCTCAGAGATGGTTATCACGGTGATACTTTTGCAGCTATGTCAGTCACCGATCCTGACAATTCCATGCACTCTCTATACAAGGGCTTTCTTCCAGAACATATCTTTGCTGAATCCCCAAAAATTGGCTTCCATCAGGAGTGGGATGACTCTGACCTTGAGGACTTCGCCTCGAAGCTAAAAAAGCATCATAACGAAATCGCAGCAGTGATACTTGAGCCTATTGTTCAAGGGGCGGGAGGGATGCGTATTTACCATCCTAACTTTCTAAAAGGGGTACGTAAGCTATGTGATCAGTACGGGGTACTATTGATTCTTGATGAGATAGCAACGGGCTTTGGAAGAACAGGAAAAATGTTTGCCTGTGAACATTCAGAAGTCGAGCCTGATATTCTTTGTGTGGGCAAAGCTCTTACGGGTGGGTATATGACACTATCAGCCACTCTTGCTTCAAAAGACGTTGCTGACACAGTATGTGGAGGTGAAGCCGGCTGTTTTATGCATGGGCCAACTTTTATGGGTAACCCGTTAGCATGTGCTGTAGCAGCTGCAAGTTTAGAATTGCTTGAGCAAAATCATTGGCTTCACCAGACACAACAAATCCAATCCACGTTTTCAGAACTATTGCCTAAATTAAAAAAATACGACTTAGTCGCTGATGTGAGATGGCTGGGAGCGATTGGAGTGGTTGAAACAACCAACCCAGTCAATATGGAAAAAATACAAGCACTCTTTGTTGAACAGGGGGTATGGATCAGGCCTTTTGGTAGGCTTATTTATATGATGCCACCGTTTATTAGTCAGCCCAACCATATAGAAACTCTCATTGGTGCGATTGAAGCTGCTCTATTAGATCCAACTTGTTTCAATTAAGCATTGATACTAAAGAGGCTTCCAATTGGAAGCCTCTTTACATCAAATTAGTCTTGTTCAATCATCCAGCGCTTGAAATTTTTGCGCTCTTCATCACTTGAGCGTAGATACAAAAGCTTTAACTGCAGTGTATTTTCTGATTCTACTACTCCTGCAATAGTCGTCGTTTTTCTCTCGCCTGCTCCGACAGCATCACTTTGCTCAAGTTTCGCTAGCTCTGCTTTAAGCTCCACGACTTTACCTGAATCAAAGACCAAACCACGCTCTTTATTGTATGCATTTACCAAAGCAGGGACATTTGAATAAGGAAACGCCCCTTCAGCTGGAGGTAGCATTTCTTGAGTATCGACAATGGTTTTACCATCAATGATGAACTTAAAAATAGGCTCACGCTTATCAACTTTTTTTTCAATGCTGCTGAGTCGATTTGAAACCAACTCTACTTTCAAAATATCCGCATTTTCTAAATCCAGCGTCACGATATACGGGCGAGAAGAGTAATATTTGCGCTTGTGGCCATCTTTGAGCTTACCGTTAAATTCAAACACAAACTGATTGTCACCATTAATCAGCTCATAACTTTCATCTTTGACTTTTTTACCGTTAAGTATTTCCGCTGAAATACCACTGCCTAAATCCAAATCAAGCGCTAGAGAAGGAAGAGAAATAGCAGTCGCCAGTACAGCCAGAAATAGAGGGTTCATTTTTTTCACGTGGTATTTCCTTGTTAAATAACAAAAAGCCAACGCTTACGCGTTGGCTTTAACCTATTCTAAATGACGAGCAATTAGAATGTGTAGTATGCACCTAGGATGAATGTATCAGCATCTTGGTTAGCACCAGCAGAAAAATCGTTTGAAGTTTCTGCAGCTTGGTATTCACCAAAAATAGTTACGTTGTCTTGAAGTGCGTAGTCAACACCAACAACTAGGTTGTTCAAGTCGCCTTTAGCGTTAACGTTGTTTGAAGAAGCAACTTGTTGCTCATCAAGCTCCATTACATCGTAAGTTGTGTAAATACGAGTTTTGTTGATTGTGTAAGATGCAGCTACACCGTAAGCATCGCCGTCGAAGTAGTTTGTAGTGTCAGCGAATAGACCCCAAGAGTTAACACCTTCAAACTGAGCGAAAGTTGCTGCAAAGTAGAAGCCGCTTACTTCTGCAGAAGCAGAGATACCGCTTACAGAGTAATCAATGTTCTCAGCTTGCTCACCACCTGTGTAAGAAGCACCTACAGAGAAGATATCGTTGATAGCCCAATCTAGAGACGCACCGTAAGTGTTGTCGATGTTCTCGTCAGACTCAGTGTTGATGTCTGCTACGAATACTAGGCTATCAGATAGCGATGACTTGAATACTACACCTTGACCAGCAGATTCTGCACGGTGACCACCAGCTGTACCGAAGAATTTACCTTCATTAGTGATATCACCTTTTTCAATTGCATCTTGAGAATCAGCTAGGTCGCCCACTTCACCAACTGCAACACCCCAAGTGTCAGTTTTAACACCAACATAAACGTCATCGAAAGATGCGTTATTTGTGTTGTTACCGTCGTATACGTCTGTACCAGATTCGATTTCGAAAGAAGCGAAACTAGTTAGAGTGTCACTAACTTTGTGCTCTGCATCTAGTTGAATTTTACCCCAAACAGCAACGTATGGGTCTTTCTTAGTCTTAGTCGTACCGTTATCAATGTCTGTTGTTGCAAGGTAAGCATCAACTTCACCCTTTAGAGATACTTTAGAAGCATCTGTAGAGTAAATTTCAGCTGCGTTTACGTTCGCTGCTGCCGCTAGAACTGAAAGAGCTACTAGAGTCTTTTTCATAATAATCCACTGCCTTTTCTATAGAATAGGGGAAATCCTTATCCGGTTCCCTTTATGTTTTTTGATGACAACTCTGAACTCTAACTGGTCAGATGTTGTCGCCACTAAAATTCGGGGTCTAGATTGCAAAAGAATCCTCTCACTGTCAAATGATATAAATAAAACAAATCAAAAAACATAAAAACCTTTTATTACAAAAACTTAGACTAAGAACGCATAGTTTTTAGAGCAAGATATAAGCAAACTAAGTAAACTATCATCAAAAAGAAAAACAGATTTTTCCGATATATAAATCCAACATTAGTTAGAATAAAGTTAACAAACAGAGTTTTTCTCTAATCAAAAAACACTTATGGAGAGATATATTTTTAAATCAAAAAATATGCTCTAAGTTTATGAAGGTTCAGTTTTTTTTTGTGAAGGAGATCTAGATTTGGCATGAAATGATCTCATTTCGTGAACTACATATCATTTGAAGAAATGTGCTAACATCGCCTTCCCCAATTGAAGGCTCCTGTATGACAACCAGTAAAATCCAGCAATCTATTCGTACCAGTTATCAAAATTTGCAGTCTCAGCTGGATCATTTTGTGCCTCGCAGAGCTCAAAATTATCTCGTTGCAGATATTGCTAAAACCCTATGTGGCGAGTACCACAAATCAACGCGTATGATTGTCGCAGAAGCTGGAACAGGTATCGGGAAATCGCTCTCCTATTTAATGGCAGCGATTCCAGTAGCTTTGTTCAATAATCGCAAAGTCGTTATTTCTACTGCCACTGTTGCATTACAAGAGCAGTTAATGAATAAAGATCTTCCTCTTTATAGAAGACTTATTGACCGGGAGTTCTCTTTCATTTTGGCAAAGGGCAGGCAACGCTATTGTTGCGCAGAAAAACTCGCTGCTGCATGTGGTGCCGATGGCGGTCAAATGACGATGTTTGATAGCAAGCCAAAACGTAAAGACATCGAGCAGCTTGAGTTGATGTATAAGAAACTCGCCCAAAACAAATGGGATGGTGACAGAGATTCTTGGCCAAAGCCGATCCCAGATGAAATTTGGCAGTCCATCGTTAGTGACAAACACAGCTGTAATAACAGTATGCCCGTTCACCGTGACTGCCCTTTTCAAAAAGCACGTTCAGAGTTAGATAAAGCGGATGTCATCATTGCCAACCACAGCCTAGTCATGGCTGATGCAGATCTCGGCGGGGGTGTCATTCTTCCTGAGCCCGAGAACACGATTTACGTTTTTGATGAGGCTCATCATCTACCTCATGTGGCACGAGATCACTCTTCAGCCGCCGCGAGTTTAAAAGGTGCGTCAAGCTGGCTTGAGCGTTTAAATCAATCCGTGACTAAATTTGCCAACTTGGCTGATGAAAAGCGTGTAGGCCGTTTTCGAAATGAGCTTCAGGACTCTGTACAACAGCTCATCCCTTCTCTTACTCAACTGGCTAGTCGTTTTAATGCTGACCAATTTGAGGATGGCTGTTATCGCTTCGAAAATGGTGACCTACCTGCATGGTTAGAGGAGGAATCTAAGCAATTAAAAGTGATGACTCAAAAAGGTGCACAATCTGTCGCCAAGATTGCCGACCTCATCGCTGAGCGGGTCAAAGATGGTGAGCTTGCCAATCGACTTGCCGAGCCGGCTTTAGCAGAGCTTGGCTTTTACATACAGAGAATGGACAATCTTGCCCAAGTTTGGAATTTGATGGCTGAGCCTCAGCGCGAGAAAGGCGCGCCTCTAGCGAGATGGTTGGAAGTCGCCCCAGAGCGTGAAGGTGACTTCGTCGTAAATGTGTCACCACTGGAAGTCGGGTGGCAATTAGATCAACAGCTTTGGAGCCGTTGTATTGGCGCCGTTCTTGTGTCTGCAACCATGAGAGCCCTTAATTCATTTAGTTTTTTCTGTCGACAAGCTGGAATCAGTGAAAAGCCAGAAGATGGCGTCAGGTTTTTAGCTCTAGCATCCCCGTTCGATTACCAAAACCAAGCAGAGCTGCGCGTCCCGAAAATGGATTACGAGCCTCAAGCGCCTCAGTTTACCGATTATTTAGTGGACCGTTTACCAGAGCTCATTGCAAAGAACAAAGCCAATCTTGTTTTGTTTTCATCCTACTGGCAGATGAATCAGGTGACAGATGCTTTATCCTCATATTTTATAAAAAAAGGATGGACGTTACAGGTTCAAGGTAAAGAGTCGCGCTCAGAGATCCTAAAAAAACATAAAACCTTAGTTCAATGTCAAAAAACTAGCATACTATTTGGCACTGGCAGTTTTTCGGAAGGGCTTGATCTTCCGGGAGAATTACTGGAAAACCTGATCATCACTAAGATACCTTTTGCAGTACCCACATCCCCCGTAGAGCAAGCTCATGCCGAATACATTGAAAGTAAAGGCGGTAATCCTTTTATGCAAATCACAGTGCCTGAAGCGAGCAAAAAAATGATTCAATCCGTGGGACGGCTGCTGCGCAAAGAGCGGGATTCTGGTACAGTCATCATCCTTGACCGCCGTATCGTGACTAAGCGATATGGAAAGGCGCTACTCGATTCTCTGCCGCCATTTAAACGTATCATCGAATAACTAGAATTAAGACACTGTATGGAATTTTTTGAACCAACAATGCTGTTGGTGCTAGCGCTGGTCGCCTTCGTTGCAGGCTTTATTGATGCTGTCGCTGGTGGAGGCGGTATGCTGACTGTCCCTGCCCTTCTTTCATTGGGCTTACCCCCTCATATCGCTTTAGGGACGAATAAACTAGCCGCCACGTTCGCTTCCTCGACGGCTGCGTTTACCTACTACAAAAAACGCTTATTCAAGCCTCACTGCTGGGGACGGGCATTTATCGCCACTTTAGTCGGTGCCATACTTGGCACACTGGTTGTCGATCTAATCAGCACAGAGTGGTTGGAAAAAATTCTCCCGCTGATCATCTTGCTGGCGGCGATTTATACCATTTGGCATAAGACACCGCATTCGAACAGTAATGAAATGCCACAGCCATGCCCTAAGTTCAACAAGAAGCAATACCTCCAAGGGTTGAGTATAGGTTTCTATGACGGCATCGCAGGTCCGGGGACAGGCGCATTTTGGACCGTCAGCTCTATGGCTCTCTATCGACTGAATATTTTGCTGGCCTCCGGTTTATCGAAAGCAATGAACTTTACCAGTAACTTCACCTCACTAATCACCTTTGCCATTCTTGGTCACATTGATTGGCTGTTGGGGCTAACCATGGGCGTCTGCCTAATGGCGGGAGCTTTTGTCGGTGCGCATTCGGCAATACGATTCGGCGCTAAGTTTATTCGCCCCGTATTTGTTACGGTAGTGAGTATTCTTGCCGTTAAGCTTGCTTATGAGGCTTGGTTTGTAAGCTTATGAATCAATTTAACCGACTGTCATCATTGTTAGAACATCTAGAAAGGGAGGCTGCTCAGTTAGACTCCACCAGAGGTGAGCACTACGGTCCTCTATTTGATCAAAAGTTATTTCGCTGTCAGTCCAAACAATTAGCTCCGTATGTAGACGAAACTCGAGAGACCCTAGACAAAATTCTTATGGAGCAATCATCAAGGTCACTAACACCCGAACAGGCCGAATTTTTGTCTGAACGCCTACTTTGCCAAGTGAGTGCGATTAAGCGAGAGCTTGCCACCCAATCGTTGAGAATAAACGAACCTAGGGGTAAGTCTTTCAATCAACAAAGCCTTAACGATCTCTATCAAAATCTAGCTCAGCATCAAGAGTGGGAACTGCGCTTAAAAGATTTGGTTCAAAGTAAGGAAATCGAACATAAGCATGCCGATGCGAGAAGCAAATCACTTGCAGCGCAGACATTGCAGTCGGCTCGTCGCCGCTTACAACGATGCCAGCAAGCTAAAGTCAAGATCGAAAAGCAAATTATCTACAAAGAGCGGAATCAGTAACATGTCATCGAACTCGTCAGGTCTGGATCAAGCGCCAGACGAAATCAAACTCGCCGTTGATCTGATTTATCTTATCGAAAGTAACGACATCGATCCTAAAGTGGCCCTTGCCGCCATCAAGATTGTTAAGTCGGATTTGGAAAGAAAGCTGGAGTCTAACTCGTGAATTATCCCATCAATTTTGATATGGCCGAGTTTCTCACCCAATATTGGCACAAGAAGCCCACCGTAATTAAAAACGGATTTAGTAATTTTGTTGACCCAATTTCTCCAAACGAATTAGCCGGGCTTGCCATGGAGGAAGAGGTTGATTCTCGTTACATTTCCAATTCAAATGGCCAATGGTCTGCACAACACGGCCCTTTTGTCGATTCTCTGTTTGAACATCTTCCTGATTCACATTGGCAGTTAGTTGTTCAAGCCTGTAATCACTGGCACCTTGGGGCAGCCGAGATCATAGAACCTTTTAAGCAGCTGCCAAACTGGCTGTTTGATGATCTGATGGTCTGCTTTTCCGCACCAGAAGGAGGAGTTGGCTCACACATAGATCAATATGATGTATTTATTATCCAAGGAAGTGGTAAGCGACGCTGGCGTGTCGGTGAACTGGACAAGGGGCAATATAGTGAATCTATCCAAGCTGGCGCGCTGCGACAGATTGAAGGTTTTGATGCTATCATTGATGAAGTTCTCGAACCCGGAGATATTCTCTATATTCCCCCAGGTTTTCCTCACGAAGGAAATACATTAGAGCCAAGCATGAGCTACTCTATGGGTTTCCGCTCACCCAAAGAACAAGAACTGCTCAGTAATTTCGCTGACTATGTGCTAGCCAATGAAAAAGGCGATGTTCACCTGCATAACCCTGAGATGACAGTTCAGCATCAATACGGCGAGATACTCAACACTGACTTAGAAAAGCTGACAGCCATGCTTCGTTCAGCCCTACAATCAGAATCCGATATCCGAGAGTTTATGGGGGGCATGTTAAGTCAGTCTCGCCATCAGCTCGATATTGTCGAGCCTGAAGAGTCGCTCAATACTCTAGAAATCTACCACCATCTAGAATCACTGGGCAGTTTACGCAAAGTCTCTGGGTTACGCGCGCTGTACCATGAGAATGAATCTACACATGTTTACATTAACGGTGATGCTTATCTGGCTGAGTCACAACATCTCGTCGACCTACTGTGTAATCAAGAGTCGATTGAGATCGAACACATCGATGGCAAGTTATCTGACTCACAAATGCAGCTACTTACAACACTAGTTAACCTTGGTTACTGGTACCTAGATTAGGTAGCAAAAGGGCCTCATCAAGAGGCCCTTTACTTTTACACTTTAAACTGGCTCACCAGCTGTTGCTGTCTTTGGGACAAATTTCCAATTTGCCTACTGACAGTTTCGGACTCTTCTGCTTGAGATAAGATTTGTGCGCTCAAGTCTCGAATATTGCTGACGCTCTGATTGACCTCCGTAGAGACCGACTGCTGCTCTTCAGCCGCTTTCACAATCTGCGAGTTCATATCGTTAATCGAAGCAATGGCTTCAAAGATATTGTTCAGTTGCAACACCGCTCTTTCAACTTGCTGAGCAGAATCGTTGGCGAGATCATTACCATCTTGAATGGCATTCACCACATCTTGCGTCCCCTTTTGAACATCTTCAATCACTTGACGAATCTCTCCCACAGAAGACTGAGTTCGGCTAGCGAGGTTGCGTACCTCATCAGCAACAACCGCAAAGCCACGCCCTTGGTCACCGGCCCGTGCAGCTTCGATAGCAGCGTTTAATGCCAGCAAATTTGTCTGTTCAGAAATCCCTTCAATAACCGTCAATATCTCAGTGATGTTGGCATTATTCTTCGCTAACTCTTCAACAACAGGCACCGCTGCCGTCATTCTCTCAACCAAACGAACCATCTCATCCTGAGATTGTTCTATTACTTTTTTACCTGAGTCTGCAGCGACGTTGGCTTTTTCAGCTTCACTGACAGCCACTTCCGCGTTTTGAACAACAAGGCCTGCCGTTTGTGTCATTTCTTCAGAGGCGGTGGCCACCAAATCGACTTCTTTAAACTGAGAATCACTGCTAGAGCGAGTTTGCTGAGCCGCGATTCGAGACTGCTCTGTCGTCGTACCTATCTGCAACGTCGTTTCTACGACATCACTAATAATAGACTGAAGCTTATCAAGGAATTTATTGAACCCAGTAGCAAGCTGGCCAATCTCGTCTTGGGATTTCACATCTAGCCGCTGAGTTAAGTCCCCTTCACCAGATGCAATATCATCCAACCTCGCCACCACTTCACGAATGGGTTTGACTAAACGAGAGGCCATCAACGCGATGGTCACTAAACCAAAAATAACCAAAATTAAGCCCGCTAGTACTTCGGTTTTCACACTCGACTCTACTTGGTGACTGATGGTCTGATCAAGCATCTCTGCATCAGCCAACACACTGCTTCTTGGCATATCAAATAATACACCCCAAGTTTGATTAGCAACCATAATAGGGGCAAATACGCTCAACCATTTTCCATCTGCACTCCATTGGGTTTGCACCTCTTGCCCAAACAGAAGGTCCGTCAGTTGGTCATTGGACAACGTCTTACTATTGAAAGCTTGACCGACTGCATGAGAAGGATCATCACTAGCAATTAAGGAACCATCCAAGCTGATAATATTGACATTTCCGCTACCATCAAAAAGGTGGTTATCTGATTCAGCCACAATATTCGCCATCGTATCTAGGCGAAGATCAGTACCAAAGAAACCGATTACAGTGCCGTCAATCATAATAGGTACAGATATCGAGGTAGCCAGAACCTGTCCTTTTCCTTGGCTGATAAATCTAGGCGTGCTAACGCATGAACCGCCACTAGATAGCGGGCAAAAGAATCTCTCACTATTTTGAGTATCTTCCAGCACCGCTTCACTTAGCACATTCGATACAACATTCTCTCCATTTTGCGCTGTCACCCAATAAGGCGCAAATTGCCCTCTCTCATTCGAGCCTACATATTCCGCATCAACGTAGTTACTGTCTTCGCCATCTAACATGTTGGGCCTAAATACCAAGTAAGCTCCCTGAATAGATTCAAAGCCCAATACTGATTTGCGCACCATTTCATCCAGTGCTGTGCGTAATTCTTCACTGTCTCCAAAATTTTCTTCGGTATTGGTTTTCAGAAACAGTGCGTTCGATGCCAACATCTCAGCCCGATACAAAGCCTCATTGAGGTATTCGGCAACCTCTGTCGCATTGAGTAAGGCTCGAGTTTCAAGTAGTTGTTCCGATTTATTGATAACAGACTCTGCACTTTGTGCCTTTATCTGTTGTTGGTTAGTCACCGCGTTGTAGACAGAGAACCCGATCAGGGATAGAGATGTGATGAGCAGGCAGCAACCTGCTAGTAAGGTTATTTTCCATTGAACGGAAAGGGCTCGCATAGTACATCCTTATAAGCAAACTCATTCATACAGATTAAGAACGAAAGCAGATTCTACATTCCGAGACCAATTACAACATATTGCAATCAATTATCAATTGAAATATTACCAATATGTTAATACCAATCAGTCACTGTTAACTTTAGGCGCAGGATAAAGAAAGTGGTAATATCGGAAAAATTTCAATTCGTTGAATTATTTCAATAATAAGGAATAAAAATGAAAGTCATCAGCTTTAATATCAATGGTCTTCGTGCACGCTTGCATCAATTACAGGCAGTTATTGATAAGCATCAGCCAGACGTAATAGGCCTTCAAGAGATCAAAGTGCATGATGAAGCCTTCCCTATCGAAGACGTTGAAGCGATGGGCTACAAAGTCTACTTCCATGGTCAGAAAGCACACTACGGTGTTGCTATGCTATGTAAGAAAGAACCGCTTTCAGTGCAGAAAGGCTTTCCAACTGACAATGAAGAACATCAAAAGCGTATGATAATCGCGGCGTTTGAAGATGATAATGGTGAGAAAGTCACCGTGCTCAACGGCTACTTCCCACAAGGTGACAACATCAGTCACGAAACCAAATACCCTTACAAACGCCAGTTCTACAAAGACCTGATGACTTACCTTAATGATCATCACAACAGCGACGAACAGCTTATCGTGATGGGCGATATCAATATCAGCCCAATTGATGCCGACATCGGCATTGGAGAACCTAACCGTAAACGCTGGCTGAAGACAGGTAAATGTTCTTTCCAACCAGAAGAGCGTGAATGGTTGAAAACATTAATGGACTGGGGGTTTGTGGATACCTTCCGCCAGCTTCACCCTGAGGTAGAGGATCGTTTCTCATGGTTTGATTACCGCTCACGCGGTTTTGATGACAATCGGGGGCTGCGCATTGACGTGGTACTGGCGACACCAAAGCTCGCTGAAAAATGTATCGAGTCAGATATCGACTACGAACTGCGTGGTATCGAAAAACCTTCTGACCACGCGCCGATTTGGTCAACGTTTAAATAGCGAAAAGAGGTCAAGGGGTGACGTGTTTTGTCACCCTTTTTGCATGCCCAAACGCAACATATTGGTCCCAAAGTCGATGCGATTTTCAGTGGCCTATTTCTAGTCTTACTCGGATTGATTATCGACTAGATTCCAGAAATCACTCCACGACGTGTCTTTAATGGCACGGTGTTTAATTTGATTGCCACCCAGTGTATACATGACTCGTCCTGCATTTTGCGCTTCAAGCCTTTTCTTATGCGCTGAAAGTGGCGACTCACTATCATGTCTCTCAAACAATTGCTCAAGGATGCGAGTCAGCCAAACCTTAGTTTGTTCAGTGAATTGATTTTGGTTTTTCAGCTTTCGCCGTACCAATAATTCTGCCGCCTCAATATAGGCCCTTTTGGCTTCCTTATCTTCCACCTTGTCCCAGAACTTGGTCTCATCCACCCCAGCACTGACAAAGATCCGATTGAGTAACCTTTTTACTGCCTGATCATCGGATATCCCTATGTCATCGATATAGTAATACTTATTGCAAAACACAACGTAAGGCTCTGACTTATCCAACCTCTTCTTTGGGATGTAAGGCACATCCAACTCCCAAGCATATCGCCCTAAAACGTCATCCCATACCGTTTCAAGAGAAATATGATTGTCTTTGTGCATATCCAATTTGAGCTGAATTGCCGCTAGCACACCGTCAGAAGTGAGAAACTCACAGTTACGCAAACTATAAAAATTGCCAAAAGCGCTATACGCCCCGCCCATGCCCAATTCGTTTTGATACTCAGGGTCCAACTGAGATCGTGCTTCAACCCGACTAATGCCAATTTGCCCAAGGTGGAGATATTCACTTAAGCTGAACACATTAGTTCTCGGGAGGATGTTCGCGTCTTCATTAACGCCAGATTGATGACCAAAATAGAGGGTACTTTTGTAGTTCTCCGCTAACGCAACATGTACACACCTTTGCTGAGTGCGATTCAGGCCATGAGGCGCATCCATCACATCGGTCAGATCAATTAAATTGGTTCCCACCGCGGCGCAATAGTTCTGCCAATCGGTGACCTCGCCTGGCGTTAATTTACTACCTACGAAACAAATATCATGCATGGGTAAATGCTTATCTTCATTGATTTCATTGATGATGTTTACAATGTCTTTAAAGGCTTGCATGTAAGTGCTGTGTCTTTCATTTCTCGGATCCCAAACCTCGCTTTTGGCTCGCCGGTTAATGTTGAATATAGCCAGGCACTTTTCTTTGTTCCTAACCTGCACAATGTGTTTCGAGGCGAGATATTGTCTGACACTCAGATCATTGTTGATTTTGTCTTTATAGAATAGCAACGCTTGTCGGCGGATATCGCGATCATAAGTATTGTTGTCATACTCTTGGTAATGATGGACTTTATCAGCGTGCTTTTTGACTTCATTGACATCCTTGGTGGTCAACCAAACATAGTCCCGCCCCTCTTCGAGTAAACCGAGATCTCTAATGTGCTGATTGATTGCCGGGATATTTCGATTAAATTCTTCCTGCTCAGACCCTTCTTTGGGAGAATCAAAATATTCAAATACCGTAATCGGTCGCGACATTTCGTCTTTGAAGGCGACGTATTTGTAGGCATTCATATCCCCTCTGGCACTGGGTGGGTAATGCACAAAAGGCCTTTTTGAATTCAAAAGCCTTAAGACCAAATTTTTTTTGTACTGCGCTAAATCTGGCTGTGAAACGATGTCAGTTAAATATTTATTGCTCATTGATTTCTCACTTAGAAAATGAATACCATAAAATCAAAACGCACCACCTAAAAATATCGACTCTATAAAGCAATATATTTCAAACAATTAGCTAAACACCGATTTTAAATTATTCGCTAAGCCTCAACATTAGACAGTCCTACCAGCGTTATATGCAGGTTTATCTTAGTGGCTTATTACTGTGAGTAATTGGGCTGTTGAGTGAGAAATCAGGGGAAAATTAGGGTTTGATGAATCCGCTATTAGCGAATTTCATCTTCTTAGGGACAGGCATGATTCGTAGCTCGCCGTCTAAGTAGAAACCCACATTGACTGCCAATTTATAGAAATTACGGGTATAAAAAATCCGGAGCCTAGACTCCGGATTTGCTTTCTAATTTTGATGCTCAATTAGATAGTAATAAAGTCTGCTTTGTAGTCAGGGTTAACATCAGCATCATAATCAACACCTTCAACGCCAAAGCCAAATAGCTTCAAGAACTCTTCTTTATACTCAACGTAGTCTGTCAGCTCTTTAAGGTTCTCAGAGGTGATTCGTGGCCATAGGTTACGGCAGTGCTGCTGAATGTCATCACGCAGTTCCCAATCATCCAGACGCAGGCGGTTCTTGTCATCAACTTCAGGCGCAGAACCGTCTTCCTTGTATAGACGCTGGCTGAACATACGGAAGATTTGTTCCATACAACCTTCGTGTACGCCTTCTTCACGCATTTTTTTGAATACCATTGCAATATATAGCGGCATTACTGGGATTGCAGAGCTTGCTTGAGTCACGACAGACTTCAAAACTGCAACGTTTGCGGTTCCACCTGTTGCAGAAAGCTTCTCATTTAGAGCAGTCGCAGCACGGTCTAGATCCATTTTCGCTTTACCTAACGCACCATCCCAGTAGATTGGCCAAGTAAGCTCAGTACCTATGTAGCTGTATGCAACGGTTTTACAACCTTCAGCTAGAACGCCAGCATCAGAAAGCGCGTTGATCCAAAGTTCCCAATCTTCACCGCCCATTACTGTGACAGTGTCTTTGATTTCTTCTTCAGTAGCAGGCTCAACGCTTGCTTCGATGATGACATCTTTGTTGGTGTCAACAGCGGTAGATGTGTAAGTCTCACCGATTGGCTTTAGCGATGAGCGAATCACTTCGCCCGTTTCTGGCATTTTACGTACTGGAGAAGCCAGTGAGTAAACCACCATATCGATTTGGCCTAGATCTTCTTTGATGAGATCAATTGTTTTTTGCTTCGCTTCATTAGAAAAAGCGTCGCCATTCAGGCTCTTCGCGTAAAGACCTTCTTCACGAGCCAGCTTTTCGAAGGCAACTGAGTTGTAGAAACCTGCTGTGCCTGGCTTTTTCTCTGTGCCTTCTTTTTCAAAGAACACACCGATAGTTGAAGCGCCGCCACCAAATGCCGCAGCGATACGAGAAGATAGACCGTAGCCACTTGAAGCACCAACAACAAGAACACGCTTAGGCGCGTTTTTGATTGGGCCTTGTGCTTTTGTGTAAGCAATTTGTTCTTTTACGTTAGCTTCACAACCCACAGGGTGCGTTGTAGTACAGATAAATCCACGAATTCTAGGTTTGATGATCATATTCAACTTCCTTTAAAAAACTCCGCTAGGATAAAAGGTTCAACACCAGTTCGCATCTAATTTCTGTAAAAATGTCGGCAAAATGCAAGTGGTTGGAGCACTTTCATACAAGTTTTAGATTTCGCCCAAAAAAGAAAGACACCCGCTAAGGTGCCTTGACTGATTATGGATTAGCGCTTTATGCAACACTATCCAATTTTGGCTTTACCGGCGCTTGACCCGTTCTCACTTCGCTAAAGTCGTGGCTAAAGTCATCGACCTGAATCGCTTGGTAGCGCAATGCATCTGCAGCAACAATTTGATCGACTTCGTCCTGAGTCAGCACGTTGGCTTCAAGCGCTTGTGCGAGGCGATCTTTAAGTAGGCCTTTGCGGGCAACTTTGCCCTCTTTGGCTGCTCTCATTAGCTTGCGTTCAAGGCTCTTCACTCCGTACATCGCAAGGAAAGCATTTTCCATCAGACCAACGCTGTCGTCCTCTTCTTTACCGATATAACAAAGATGGGTTAAGCGATCGCGGTGCGCTCCTGGTGTCATCAAACTTTCAGCCAATTTCACAGTTAAATTGTCACTTGGCTTGGTAAAGTGGTTACCCAATGGGAAGATCAGCACCTTCAACAAACGGCCCACTGCTTTTTGAGGGTAGTTGGTAAACGCTTCTTGAAGCGCTTTCGCAGCGTTATGCAGACAATGTTGAACCGCATAATGCACGTAATCAAGATCCTGCTGCTGACGACCTTCATCTTCGTATTTCTTGAGCGCGGCTGAACCCATGTAAAGGTATGCTAGAACATCACCTAAACGCGCCGAGATCATTTCTTTACGTTTTAGATCCCCACCCAAGGTCGCCATTGCAATATCAGAACTTACGGCCAGAGCACGGCTTAGACGAGTCAGGTCTTTGTAATAACCTTGAGTCGGGCCGCTCATATCGGCTTTGATGAAGCGTGAACCAGTGAGGGCTGCCGCAAACGCACCAAATGTATTCTTAGTCGCATGGGCAATATGCTTGAAGAGTAACTCATCAAATTCTTTTGCCCCTTGCTTCTCATCTGGGTTCGCTGCCGCTTCCATTTCTTTTAGAACAAATGGATGACAACGAGTCGCACCTTGACCAAAGATCATCAGATTTCGAGTCAAAATGTTTGCCCCTTCCACCGTAATGGCAACTGGAATCCCTAAGTAGTGCGTCGCCAAATAGTTCATCGGACCGTCCTGAATCGCACGACCCGAGTGAATATCCATCGAATCATTTAAGATGGTGCGCGCCATTTCTGTCATATGATATTTAGCAATTGCCGTTACAATGCCCGGCTTTTCTTTGAGATCCAAAGACGTCGTCGTTAGAGTACGTGTCGCTTCCAACAAGTAGGTAAGGCCACCAATTCGGCCCATTGCTTCAGCCACACCTTCAAACTTACCAATCGACATACCGAACTGCTTACGAACATAGGCATAAGCACCCGTGGTGCGTGATGTTAGATGACCAATCGCGGTGCCCAGTGCTGGTAATGAGATACCACGCCCTGCAGACAGACATTCCACCAGCATACGCCAGCCTTTACCTGCGTAATCCTGACCGCCGATCAGCCATTCCATTGGAATGAACACATCTTTACCACGCGTTGGTCCGTTCATGAAAGCAAGACCTAGTGGGTCATGACGCTCGCCAATCTCAACCCCTTTGTGATCGGCAGGGATAAGAGCACAGGTAATCCCCAACTCTTTCTTATCGCCCATCAAGCCATCTGGGTCGTACATTTTAAAGGCAAGACCAAGTACGGTGGCGACTGGCGCCAGCGTGATATAACGCTTGTTCCAGTTAAGGCGAATACCCAACACCTCTTTGCCTTCGTGTTCGCCATAGCACACGATACCATCATCAGGAATGCCGCCAGCATCAGAGCCAGCTTCAGGGCCAGTTAATGCAAAACATGGAATATCCGTACCATCGGCAAGACGTGGTAACCAATAGTCTTTTTGTTCTTGAGTTCCGTAGTGTGAAAGAAGTTCGCCTGGGCCTAATGAGTTCGGTACCATGACAGAAACGGCAGTACTAATACTGCGTGTTGCGATTCGAGTGACGATTGTCGAATTTGCTAACGCAGAAAACTCTCGACCACCGTATTCTTTAGAAATGATAAGAGAGAAGAAACGCTCTTTACGTAGGTACTCCCAAACTTCAGGAGGCAAGTCGCGGTCTTCTTTAACGATCTTATGGTCGTCAAGCATTCCCAACAAAGTTTCCAACTCATTATCAATGAAAGATTGCTCTTCCGCGGTCAAGGTTGGCGTTGGATATTGGTGTAACTTAGAGAAGTCCGGGCGACCAGAGAACAGCTCCCCGTCCCACCAAACACTACCCGCTTCCATCGCTTCCTTCTCTGTGCTGGAAAGCGGTGGCAGTACTTTTTTAAACATTTTGAAAGCTGGGTCACTGACCCATTTTCTACGTAGAGAGCACATAATCAGATCCTTTTGTTCACAGTTGGTGGTCTAATTTATATTTGTTTTATGTTTCGATTTGTCTATTACTCAGCTGCAACACCAGCCGCCAAGTATGGGATAAGCTGATCGACAATTGACTTCGCGTCCATCTGCTTCCCGTAAGCATTCTCAGCAATTTCCATCAGAGCTTGGCTTGATGCCATCGTGAAGACACAAGTCCCCAAGGTGAAATGCAATCTCCAGAACAACTCTTCCTGAGTCAGTTTAGGATTCGCCTTCATTACTGATTCAGTAAATAAAGACAACGTATCCTGATAACGAGTGGTAATAAACCAACGTAAATGACCTTGTACATCGGTATAGCCACGGCCGATCAACAACATGAAACGACTCGTGCCATTGGGTCTGACATCATTGAGCGCGCGCAAAGGCCCTCGCAATGATTCAAATACGTCGGACATTGCGTAATTTTCGTTGAGATTAAGATTGATCAAGGCATCTTGAACCGCTGGCATAAACGCCTCCAAATAGCGATTCAATACGGCACGTACCAATGTCTTCTTATCACCAAAGTGATAGTTCACCGATGCTAGGTTGACACCCGCTTTGCTGGTTATCGTACGCAATGACGTGTCATTGAAACCGTGTTCTGCAAACAGAGCTTCCGCAACATCTAGGATTTTCTCTTTGGTCGTATTTCTCATCGACATTTCAATCACTCGTATTAAACAACTGTTTGAAATATACAACCGAAACAAATAACCAACAAGTTTTTAACATCACACTTTTGAACATTGGTCCGACCAGATATCAAAGTTGCTAGATAAGCCTCTGAAGAAAAAATTAAATTTTTTTGCTTTTGATGGAACTGATTTGAATAAAGGGGGTCTGAATAGGTGTAGTTAGCAGAGCCTTCTTAAGTTTACAGGCCGTAATACTTGTTTTCTTGACTGACACTACTAATTTACGCTGCTTTTTCTTATTAACTCCTATGTTTTGTATCAGCCCAGAGCCAGATTGCTCTGGGCTTTTTTTATCCTATTATTTTCTACAATACTTCTAGGCCATAACCTTTCCCATATGCCATCAACCTTACGTGCATCGGTTTTTGATCCACCTTCATACATTTGAACGTTATTCGAGTAAGATAGCCCTCCTTCATGCGCAGACAGATAGACAAATGAAACTTAGCGACACGCCAATCACTCAGCATCAATTCGATGGTATTGATTTTTACCTAAAACGTGATGAACAGCTGCATAGCCACTTCAGTGGTAACAAAGCGCGTAAGTTCATGACACTGTTGGAAGGAGATTACCCAAATACAAAAACGCTGATTAGCTATGGCAGTGCACAAGCCAATTCACTCTATTCATTAGCAGCACTGTGTGCAATCAAGGGCTGGTCATTGGAATTTTACGTAGATCATATCCCCCAATGGTTAATTGAAAGACCTATCGGTAATTATCGTGGTGCGCTAGACCTTGGTGCCAGCATCATCCCCGTCAATGCACTCAACCTTCACCCAACTGAATTCATTAAAACTGTCCGTCAGCCAGATTCCACCTGCCTAGTCGTCGAAGAAGGTGGTCGCTCCAACGATGCCCGATTGGGGGTTGAACAACTTGCCCGTGAAATATTGTCTTGGACTCGCTTTGAAACAGGTAAAACGTTTACCGTCGCCTTGCCTTCAGGAACGGGCACCACCGCTTTATACCTACATCAATTTCTTAAAATGCATCATATCGAGGTCATTACTTGCCCATGTGTCGGAGGTAAGGATTATCTTATCGAGCAATTTAAACAGCTCGGCGAAACCGATTTCCCACACATCCTTGAACTCGAAAATAAACATCATTTCGGCAAACTTTATCGCCAGGATTACGAAATCTGGCGTAAACTTTTGGAGCAAACCGACGTTGAATTTGATTTACTCTACGACCCAATGATGTGGCAATGCTTACAGTCTTGGTTTGCGGAGAACCCTGATAAAACGATCATTTACGTCCATCAAGGAGGCTTACTGGGGAACGAAAGTATGCTACCTCGTTATCAGCGTAAATATGGAGACTAAAGAGAAACAAACACAATCACACATTTTTCTCGGTAACGACTTAATCGCGACTAAGGATCGGTCGCCTATAACTTATGATTTCGTCTAAGGAGAGTTTATGCGCATCAATCTATTCACTTTGCTGTTGTTGGCATCAGCATCCGCTTCAGCAAACGTTATTACGACGCCCGGTAAAGCCGTCATAGCCATTGATGGAAGCGAAGCGGCCAAGCGGGTTTGTTACTATCAAGACCAAGGATACTCATTAGGCGCGATACTTCAGGTCGGAGAACACTACATGAAGTGCACCGAAGCCAATGATTTTGAAACTAACGGCGCGTTAAAATGGGCTCCTCTCAATGAACAAACGCAATCGGAACCCAAGCAGAAAAACCCAAGCGTAAAAAGCTATTCGATTAACTGATTTATTGTTCAAACGAATGCAGAAACGCTGCTCCGCGAACACCTGACGAGTCACCATGAACGTTTTTCACAATGCGCGTTTTGGCTGATTTATTAAACGTATACTGGTTAAGTTTTTCATTGACAAGCGGATACACGACATCAACATTTGACATCCCACCTCCAAGAACAATTACTTCAGGGTCGATAAAATTGACAATGGAAGCACATACGCGAGCCAGTTGGTCACAGTAGAGATCAAAATGCTGTCGTGCATCTTGGTTACCTTGCGCATACATAGCCATAATTTTTTTCGAATCCGCAGGATAGTACTTCTCTGAAAATGAACGACTAAATCCAGTACCAGAAACAAATGACTCAGTACAGTTAACCGAACCGCAGTAACACTCAACTGGTTGACCGTCTTTTTCCTTATCGTATCCAGGCAATGGGTTATGTCCTAACTCTCCGCCTAGCTTATTTAAACCCGTCACTAAGCCATTATTGATGATGACGCCAGAACCACAGCCCGTGCCAATAATCATAGCGACGCAGGAGTTCTGTGCCTGTTTTGCTGCCCCATCTTTAAACTCGGACAGCGCAAGGCAATCAGCATCATTGGCGAGCGCAACAGGAACATCAATAGACTTGCGCAAATCCCCAATAAAATCTTGACCATTTAACACCGTGACATTCGCCCCTTGCATCAGCCCATCGTTACCCACCGAGCCACAACAACCAATGCCAATCGAATCAACCTCACCATATTTCTCAACTTGTTTGATCACAGTGAGGACTGAATGGAGAAACCCTTGATAGCTTTTGGTATCCGTTGACTCACGATGCTTGACTAGCGTTGCATAGGTCTCTTTATCTAAACCCACGCCTTCTATTTTTGTCCCACCTATATCCAGCCCTACCAGCATAGTTTTCCTCGTCATCGTCCTGCTAAAATTTCACTTCATCATGACATAGTCACACTCCTATCTCTTTTATCTTGCTCATGATATTGGCAAGTTTGTAAACTAGACGAGTTTAGGCCTGAGAACTTTTTGGCCATTTGCTAGCGGTATTTTTTGTAAGGTATAAGAATGTCTCACTCTGCTCCATTTTTCCTATTGGAAAACGTTATTCAAAACTACCCTTGGGGTAGCCACGATTCGATCAATACATTGTTTGGTATCGCCAACCCTGACCATCAGCCTCAAGCGGAAATTTGGATGGGCGCCCACCCAAACGGCTGCTCAAAGATCCAGATTGATAATAAAACCGTACTGCTTTCTGACTACATCGAGCAAAACCCAGACCAAACCATCGGTGCAGAGACGAATCAACGCTTCGGCGAGCTGCCTTTCCTGTTTAAAGTGCTAGCTGCGGCACAAGCGCTGTCCATCCAAGTACACCCGTCCAAAGCACAAGCTGAAGAAGGATTTGCGAGAGAAGACAAAGCCGGTATTGACCGCGGGGCATCTAACCGAAATTACAAAGACCCTAACCATAAACCGGAATTGGTTTACGCTCTGACACCTTATATGGCGATGAATGGTTTTCGTGATTTTAACGATATTATCGCGCTATTTGACGCCCTCAACGCGCAAGTTCTGCAATCCGATATTGACGCATTTCGTTCAGACCTTTCTCCGCAAGGGTTACAGAAATTCTTTAAAGCGATACTAGAGCTTGATGGCGAGAAGAAGTCGAAATCGCTTGATGCACTACTAAGTTGGGCGGAAAATAGTAAAGATCCACTGGCAACACTGGTTTTAGCACTCAACAAACAATATCCGAACGATGTGGGCTTACTTGCTCCGTTGATGTTGAATGTACTAGAGCTCCAGCCGGGTGAAGCCATGTTTTTAGATGCAGGTACTCCTCATGCCTACATCAAAGGCACAGGTCTAGAAATCATGGCTAACTCTGATAACGTGTTGCGTGCAGGCTTAACCCCTAAATACATGGATGTTGAAGAGCTGGTCAATAGTTGTAAATTCGAAGCACTGGATAACAACAAAATCTTGACTCAACCAATTACAGACGGTTGCGAGCTAAGCTTTCCAGTTCCTGTCGACGACTTTAAATTCTCTGTGCTCCAACAGCCAGAAAATCATACATTGGTGTTGAGCCGAGCAGAGATCATCTTCGCCATCGATAACGATGTAACACTGCAAGCTGGTGACGATACCTTAGTTCTAAGTAAAGGGCAGTCCGCTTTCGTCCCTCTATCAACCCAAACGATCACCGTCAGCTCGCAAGGTGCAGTCGCAAGAGCGCATTAAGCTTTTACGCTTGAAGTGATACAAATTAAACAATGTAAAGGAGCAATCAATTTGCTCCTTTTATTTTACAAACTTTTAGCGCGTGAGAATATTCTATGATTCAGCCTATTGCGACTCGACTCACCAAAGGGCAAGACCTAAAAAAGCAAATCCAGTCTCTGGTAAAACAACATAGTATTCAGGCAGGAACAATTGCATCCTGTGTAGGGTGTTTGCAACAAATCAGCATTCGCCTCGCAGGCGCCGAACAATCCATAACGCTAACCCAACCTTTTGAAATTGTTTCAGTGATGGGGACACTGACCCCAAATCACCAACACATCCACATTTCGGTCGCAAATAGCGCAGGTCAGGTAATTGGCGGCCATCTTCTCGAAAACAGTATCATAGACACCACAGCAGAACTGATCCTTCACAAGTACCCTAACCTGAATTTTTCCAGAGAACAGGATGAAACAACGGGGTATACCGAGTTGGTGATTGGAGTTTGTTGAGATAAGAAGTAATGGATGGTAATCACTCCAGCCTCTTTAAAACACCCGCCTATCACCTTAAGTAGGCATAAGCCTGACAGACCAGAGCGCTGTTTAGACCTCGTCTTAACAACATAAAAATCCAAGTGCACGAATACACTTGGATTCTGACATCCTCGTAGGCTCGTTCAACCGTCCATTTCGGGCTTAACTAATCGGCACGGGTAATGCTTGTATCTGAGTAAGCAGTAATTGAAACACGATCTGAGCTTTGTACTCTCTAGCGCGTATAGGTCGCTGTCAATGTCGCTTTACCTAAAGCCACACTATTTAAGGTAAACCCGACTACTGCAGCGGGCGTTTGTGCATTAAGATCTAAGGTGGCAGTAGGAAGCGCCCAAACAGTAAACCGATAGCGATGCATACCATCTCCAACGGGCGGGCACGCACCTCCATAGCCGGTCGTACCAAAGTCGATTCGAGATTCTGTGCCACCTAATTTGTTAATGTCTGCTCCGCGGGGTAATGCATTAACAGAAGCCGGAATGTTAAATGCCAACCAATGCCAGAAGCCACTGCCTGTCGGTGCATCGGGATCATACACTGAGATTGCATAGCTCTTGGTCCCAGCAGGTGCTCCCTTCCATGTCAGCTGAGGAGACAAATTGTCACCATCACAACCCCAGCCCTGATACTCAAAGGTTTTCTGCATCGGATGGCCTTCAATAACGTCTTCGCTCATAAGTTCAAACGCCTGAACAGAGCCCGTCGTTAGGATACCTACTGCCAGTAAAGATTTAGCTATCTTTTTCATTGTTGTCCTTTCCTGTTTTTTGAAAAGTAGCAGCTTGAGCCCAGTGCCTTTAGCCATACGTAGGGTAATCGGTATACCCGCGTTCATCACCACCAAACAGTGTCGCACCATCCAGCTCCTGCAGAGGCTGTTGATGCTTTAGGCGTGCCACCAAATCTGGGTTAGAAACAAACGGACGCCCAAACGCGACTAAATCTGCATACCCTTTTTCGAGTACGATCTCCGCACGTTGTTGGGTGTAGCTGCCCGCGACAATAATGGTATTGGTGAAGTAGTCACGCAGCTCAGCTCTGAAACTTTCGGGAATCACTGGCGCGTCATCCCAGTCAGCTTCCGACAGATGTAAGTAAGCAATATCACGAGCTTGAAGTTGCTTAGAAGCTTTTAAAATCGTCGGTACAATCTCCGGGCAGTTCATGTCCTTAAAGGTGATGAAAGGCGCCAGTCTCACTCCGACTTTATCAGCACCGATGGCATCACTAACGGCATCGACCACCTCTAATAAAAAGCGAATACGGTTTGCCTGAGTTCCGCCGTATTGATCGGCTCTATGGTTGGAGTTTGTGCGCAGGAACTGATCAATCAAGTAACCGTTACCGCCGTGAATTTCAACGCCATCGAAACCCGCTTCAATCGCACGCTTTGCCGCATAAGCAAAATCGCTCACCACTCGGTCAATATCTGCCTGAGACATGGCTCTTGGCTCGACACAATCCACCATATTGCCATCGCCATTTTCGTCGGCGATCCACACTTGAGTATCTACTGGCTTCAGAGCTGATGGCGCGATAGGTTGCTCGCCGTTTTGAAAACTTGGGTGCGATACGCGACCGACATGCCAGAGCTGACAAAACATGACAGCACCTTGTTGTTTGGCGGCTTGAGTCACGGTTTTCCAACCCGCGACTTGTTCGTCGGTGTATACGCCCGGAGTGAAAGAATAACCTTGCGAATCGTCAGAAATCTGTGTTGCTTCAGAGATAATTAAGCCCGCGGTCGCGCGTTGCTGGTAATAAGTTGCCATCATTGGGTTAGGTATATTACCCGGCTGGCTGGTGCGCGCTCGGGTCATGGGTGCCATTACAACACGGTTTTGCAGATCCAGTTGCTTTAGTTGCGTCGGTTCAAATAGTTTGCTCATCATCGGTTCCTCAGTTAAGACGCGGTCACTGGGATGATTGCTAACGAACTCCAGTCGACCTGATAATCATGGAGTCAGTATATTGATCAGAGCTAGTTTGATAATTAGGGGAAATTTGAATTGACTATTCGGCTCAGCCAAATAATGACGAATGAGGGGCTGAATGGGTGAGCCGCCTCAACTAAAGATCAAGAAGCGGAGAGCATGGCATTGTAACCGATGTGATAGTGGACAAGATATCAGGGTACGACAGAACTATGACTAGTGTGTCGCAGGATAAGTTATCGACTATTCGGTTTGGATAAAAAGTGTTTTTAGGTTGGCTGCCCTTCTCTTTGCCGTCACCGATCACGTATTGTGAATCGTACGTTTCCCTTCAGGCACAAGGCAATCATATGCGTATAAAGGCCATCGATCACTTTACCATCAGAACCTCTAACCTAGATATAACCATACAGTTCTTTGAACAGTCTCTTGGGCTGCAGCGCGGCCCTCGCCCTCAATTTGCTTTTCCAGGTGCTTGGATGTACAACGATGATGGACACCCTATTTTACATCTAGTGTCTCTCCCTGCTGGGCATACTCCCAAAGCTCTGGTGGATTATTTAGGAGGCAAAGAAGGCCAATCAGGCTCAGGGGCCATAGACCATATCTCATTCAAAGGGCACCACCTCGCATCAACTCAGCAGCACTTGACGCAACTGAAGATTCCTTTTCGTGAACGCGTGATCCCGCAAATCAATGAGCATCAGATCTTTCTCGACGATCCAAACGGTATCACGATTGAAATTATTTTCCCTTTTTCACCCGACAACAAGATAGTAGGCGCCCCATTACCCGTGGTCGAACTCACTTAACAATGTGTGTGGGGGGGCTCTGGACTTTAGGGGATATCTAGCCGCTGATGAGTTTTATTCCACACCCATTTTGCTCTTACTGTATCGTTTTATCAGTCGGCTCATGACACGGTCAGAAGGTAAGAGCGAATTCGGCATCTCGACCTGTATTAGCTCGTGAGTTATATATGCCGCAATCACTTATGGTGATGTGTGTCCGTGTTGGTCATATTAGAAAGCCAATCATGCATTACTGACTTAAGGTATTCATAATTTAATTAGTCACCTATCAGTAATTCAGTCCTCACCACACTAACCACTTAAAATAACAAAGAATAATAAACGCTGTCGTCAATCCGACCCAGCCAATAGCTTTGGTGACAATTTCAGGAGAATGCTGATTGAAATGCGGAAACAATATGGCACCAAAAGATAGCGCTGGTAACAAACCGTAAAGTTGCCCCATATACTTAGACGTCATAGCGGGAAATGGCTCTATCAGCAGATAGACAATCAGGTAGATCCCATACAATGCCATAGCAATAAGCGCTTCCTTTAAGGATGTCTCACTACCCTCGACAAAGAAGTAAAAAAAACCTAGAACAACAAACACCATTGTTTCAATCACATTGATGCTCCTTTTGAGCTAGGCCGATAGATTGCGTTATGACTTGATCTGACGGCCTCATTGAGGGCTTGTCTATTTGGTTCAACACTAACGAACTTCCTTTAGGTCATAAACATGGGTAAGGAAGCATACTAAGTGCATGACTTTAAAGCAAAGTCAGAGAAAAATTGCCTGAAGGAATTTCACTTTAATTGCTAAGTTTGCTCGCGAGATCAGCTTCAAGCTGCGGCTTATTTTATGGAGTTGAGGCACAAAAAAAGACGTCCTAGGACGTCTTTCTTCAAGAATGCGGCGGGAGTGAGACGGCAGACTTTAACCGTTAAGCAATTGACTTTAAAAGCCATTAATTCCGAGCGTGCAAACAGGTATTACCTTAGGTATTACCTGAAGCAAACCATTAACCAATTACTCTCCCATCAATAAATGCAACACTCAAATTGTTCAATGCTGATTCAATCGTTCAATAGCCATTTCTAATTGAGCATCATGGAACAGCGCTAGCTTCCGGTTAGCCCATTTACTTCCAGCTTCCCAGTGTTCGATACCTCGCTTAACTGATTCAACTGTGCTATCACATTCTTGTTTAGACATAAGCCAGTCAACTGTCGTCAGAAGTTCCATCCCATAAGGTGACTCAAACCCATCAATAAGTTTTGCAGTTTTTTCTAAAGCTGGTAAGTATTCTTTTGCTTCTGATTTCAAGTAAGCAGATAGCTGTTCTTTTTTATCATCATTAAAATGAATAACATCAAGAGGATCACTGTCTGGGATTCTCTTATCAGAACCTAAATAACTACCATCAAGAGCGTTCAATAGGTGCATTAGATTGTTGGCATAAGGTCCGTAGTTATGAGGTTTAAAGCGGAGCTTCAATAGATCTGGTTTACCTTCTCTTTCCAGCTCTCTAGAAAGTAACCAGGCTAACTTTTGTATCTCTAAGAGACTACACTCCATACCTAGAATCCAGTAACGACGTATAAGCTCAGCAATCATGGCTCGAGCAGGTGTCAGGGCTTCAACGCCTTTTTTCTTGGTCACATTCTGATATTTCTTTGTTGGTTCATATACATAAACATCAACATCACACAAAGAGCTCAGAGCTTCTTCTATTTTTGACTTAACATCATCCCAGCGAAGTCCTCCATTACCAGCCCCTAAAGGTGGTATTGCAATAGACTTCACTTCATTTTCTACAATCCAGTTTCGTAAGTCTTCAAGCCCATCGACAACCCACTCCATTTTAGATGGAGAGCGCCAGTGCTTCTTCGTTGGGAAATTGACAATCCACTTAGGGCCAACTAACTCACCCGTATCTGTAACAAAAACCTTCCCAGTTTGAACTTGGTTGACCTTGCATGCTTTGGCGTAGAGGCTCATGTTTAAAGGAAAACGTTCTTTAAACATCAAAGCAATACCTTTACCCATTACACCAACCGTGTTTACTGTATTCACCAATGCGTCGACGTCCGCGTCTAAAAGGTTGCCTGTTGTATAATGAATCATGAAAAATACCACCCCGGCCGTGTTACAACTTGTAAGCTATGCCCAGACTTCTGAATTAATTGCTCTAAGTATTGCTTAACATCATCTGAAAAGCACGCCATTCCAACAAGAGCTTCAACTGGAACATGGTTGTGGATTAGAGCCTCTGCCTGATAACGTTCAAACTTAGCAGGATCATCCGCATCTCGTTTAAAATCTCTTTTCTGGATTATTTCCCAATCTATTTTGTCTAAATCCGACAGGTCATCATAAAAGCTCGACCACATGTAATATGCATGGCTATCTGTAAAAACAAACGGTATACCCTGCTTATCTATGCTTCTTAAACTAGATACAAGAATTACAATCTCACTGTTATCTCGCTTTTTTACTCCACCCCAGCCACTTTGGATATTCTTAAGCATTGGAGAGAAAGGTGTAAAGTAAAAAGGGACGTAATCATGTAATGTCCCGCCCGGCCCAATCGGCACCGGATGTGTCGACCGCTTGGAAATCAGTTCAGGATTACCAATGTTCACCCAATTATCTGAGCACACTGAGCTATTGCCAGCATAAAGACCATTTTTTAAAATCCACTCTATATTATCACGGTGGACTATTCGCCAAATCAGCGCCTTCTCAGGATTTAAGCTTTCTTGGTAACTCACTTAATCTCCATTTACAAACATTTGCGGTCGGACATTAACATATGGAGTCACACTATGTTCTCGACATAACTCCAACACGCGAATTTTAACAGGATCAGTCCGAACAAAAATACTAAATAATAAGTCTGATTCAACAGTGGAAGGAGCCAAGCATTCTGCCATACACGTCAACTTTGACTCCTGATCATCATAATCTCTTTCATTCATTTTATCCCAGTCAATATTCTCTACCCCTGGAGTGTAATCGAGCACTGTAAATTCACCAGTAGCCAAAGGATGTCTCGGAATCACCGACCAGTTCCGGCCTTGCGCCAACGTCCGTCGGACCGTTAAAAATATAAACTCTTTTTCGGGAGAAGATCTTTGAATACATCGATCAAAAGGGTTGTTAGCAAAAAAATGAAACGGTACTTTTTGTTCTAGCTTAAAGGCTTCACGACCTTGCAGTATTTCTGGGTCGGCAACATCAGAGAACTCGGTTAACAAGCTCCTTGGTTGCAATCCACTAGCCAAAATCGACTCTAGATTATCTAGATCAGTAATATGATATAAAAGTGCTTGGTCTCTGATGTTCGTCCTTTGCATGATCAGTAATGCTCTTCAATGTAACCATACGCCTTAGCGAACAGCTCTTTGTCTTTTCCTAAACCAAACTGAGCAAGTGTCAGTAGCAGTGCCTTTTGAATCTCTCTTGGTCCACTGTTTGAGCTCTGCCAGCCTTTAAAGCGTTTGGCTTTTACAATCTTATCTATCTGCTCGACAACATCACCAATAAGCTTTGGAGTGCTTTCTGGACGAGTTTCTAAGAACAGTTTTGTTAGTGCTTGTTTGTTATCTTCTTGGGTTACTGGTGAGTCCCCCGTTTCACGCTCTGCTTGCACTGTATCTTTCGCCGTATCAAGTAACCCTTTCAGCCAGTCGATAGCTTTGATTACACCTGCTTCATAATCCTGACGTAGTTTTTCTAAGCGCTCACCGAGAGCGATAAACTTCGGATTACCGCTACCACGTAAGCGACCCATTAGATCAATTTCAAGCTGGCTTGCGCGCTTCTCTTGTTCTTTCTCAGTCAATGTGAAGATAGCGTGCTCATCCATAACCAACTCATCAATATCATCACGAATGCGATTAATATCGGTATGCTCGTGAATCATCTTGATAGTTTCTGGACCTAACGCAGCCCACACGAGAGAGCCAGTCTGCCCTACAGGGCGAACTGATTCATAGATTTGAACCAACCACTTATAATCAGCTCGATAAGGCGTTAAGAACGCATCCGGGTTAATCGCAGACCATAACTTAGCTAATACACCGAAAGAGGCTGCAAATTCATCGCGTTTTTCGTTAGTCGGTAAGCAAGCTTGCGCTGCCATAATACCTTCAAAGCCGTCCATGGATCTGTCGACGTTAGGGAAGAAGCTTAAGCACTTATCTAGCTGAGCTGGCAGTAGCTCTTTAAAGGCCTCAATGCCTTCCACCACGCCGTCGATCTCTTCAGGATCATACGCGAGTGCGGTACGTAGATTTTCAAACACACCAAGGTAATCAATGATGAGGCCCATTTGCTTACTGACATTGTCTGTCTCGTACAAACGGTTAGTACGACACATAGCCTGCAACAAGGTATGGTCACGTAATGGCTTATCTAAGTACATGCAGTAACAAATAGGCGCATCAAAGCCTGTTAACAGTTTTGCGGTCACAATCAGCAATTGAAGTGGTTGTTTAGAATCTTTGTAATCCTCGATCAAACTCTTCTGCTTTTGGTCGTTGCCATCAATCTCTTGCCAGCGTTCAAAGTCTGACTCGATGATAGGAAGCTCAAGCTCTTGTTTCCACTTACGCCAATCTTTGTTGACCTTACCCTTTTTACTTTCATCGTCATCTTTGATCGGTGCTTGGTCGACGTTCATGACCACTTCAACCGCATCAAAGCCAAGCTTCTTACCGAGTAAGTAATACATTTGAACGCAAGCATCTCGGTCATAGACCACAACCATGCCTTTCATCTGCTTCGCCTTTACGTGACTTACAAAGTGATTGGCAATATCTTCGCTTACTGCCGCCATGCGCTTTGGCGCCTTCAACATAATCGCTAAGCGGCCAGCACGTTTAGACAATGCCATTTTCTCATCATCGTCCAGGTCGTTGTCTTTGACCATTTGTTCAAAAGCTTCATCGATAGCGGCACGATCTACACGGAGCTCAGCCAAACGAGGCTCGAACTTGACCGCATTGGTCGCTTTATCTCGAATGGACTGCTTATAGCTGTAACGGTTCATATAACGCCCTTCATCCTCTTCGGCACCAAAGAGTTTGAAGGTATTGCGGTCGATACCAGAAATCGGCGTACCTGTTAAACCATAGAAGTGAGCGTGAGGCAGCGCCCAGCGCATTTTGTCGCCGAGCGAACCTTCTTGAGTACGGTGCGCTTCATCCACCAGCACAATAATGTTGTCACGACTGTTTAGGCCGTTTTCATTGCTCTCATCAATTTCGACGTCTTTAAACTTAAAGACTGTGGTGATCAAAATACCGCGACTATCTTGTTCTATATGCTCACCAAGCTTTTTACAGCTTTGTACTTTGATGAGGTTTTTTACATCTGCTCCACCGAAGGTTTCATTAATTTGGCTATCGAGATCTCGACGGTCTACCACAATCAACACGGTTGGATTTTTCAATTTGTTATCAGCACGGAGCATTCGAGCAGCATAGAGCATAAGCAAGGACTTACCTGAACCTTGGAAGTGCCAAATAAGACCTTTTTTCGGATAACCTTTTTTTACGCGCTCAACAATTTGTTTTGCGGCTTCAAATTGCGGGTAACGCGGTAGAATTTTAATGCGTTTAGGAGGCGTGTCTTTACCTGTTTTCACTGTCGAGAACAGAGCAAAAGACTCTAGCATTTGCAGCAAGGTTTCTGGGTTCAATAAGCCTTCACAGCTATCAAGCACGGTAGCTAAACTTGCAGGAATTTCATCTCGCTGATCGGTCTTATGCCATGGCCCCCAGTCTTTCACTCGCGCGTTGATTGCACCATAGGCAAAGGTGCGACCTTCAGAAGCAAAGCACAAAAGATTTGGTACAAAGAAAGGCTCAACATTTTTCCAATAGTGCTTTTCTCCCCCCATGAAATCGGCGGCACCATCTTGCCAGGTAACACTTGGACGAGTGAGCGATTTTACTTCCCCCACCACCAACGGGATACCGTTCACATACAGAACGATATCGAAAAACACCTCTGTCGCGGCAATGAAATGAACCTGTTGAGATACAACAAAATGGTTGTTTTCAGGGGTATCAAAGTCAATCAGCTTGATAGTGATGTGGTCGCCGCTCTCACCAAACGGTAGGCTTTTTTCTGCCATTAACCATTCATGAAAATTCTCGTTGGCTTTCACCAAGCCCGTGTGTTTGGCTTCCAACATCAAGCCACGAAGTTTGTAGATCACCTCATCAGCATAATCAGGATTGTTGCCAATATCAGGGTTTAACGAACAAAGCGCGTCTTTAAGCCAGGTATCGACGAAGATATCGTGAGTTTGCTTAGGCAAACTCTCACCATGGCAGTAATTCCACTTTACTCCGTTTAATCCTTTTAAACGGTCAATTATTCCATTTTCTGTGACGGTTTGTTCGTTAAACATATTACCCTCTAACTAAAATACTCTGACTTTAGGTTTTCAAGAACTGACATTGAATCATGCTTCTGCGATACAACTGACTTAATGTTTTCATCAAAGAGTCTCAGTAAAGTATCGGTTTCGGCTATCTCATCTATCGGCGGTAGTAAAATCGGCAAGCTTTTTAAGCTCCCTGGATTTATGTTTGCTTGACTAACACCAGGCGTAGCAAATGCCTTTAATCGATACTGAACCAGAGGCAGATTCAAATACTGATTTAGATAAAAAGGCGAAACTTGCGATTCATCTACAACTAATCGAATGAGGTACGATGCAAAAAGATACTTGTCGTCAAGCTCAAAAATACCAGTTCTTCCCACCCACTCCATACTATTAGTTCGATTGAAGACCAAATCACCTTTGTTCAGCGTATATTTTTCCGCATCTCCGTAATCTGAAGATAAGTACTTCATATCGTTTGGGTCTACATACCCATTGGTTATATTCATCATTCTCAAAACAGGATACTCACCTTCCTTTTCCAAAGCTTCTGAAAGACCGTATTGAGTATCAATCAAAACATCACCAATAGTAGTTAGCCTCCACCCTTTGGGAATGTTTGCATCATCCGGCTTCATGAATATCTGGCGATACCAGTTGCCTTTTAGCATCCTGTCGTAAGCAAGCTTCGTCTTAATCTTGTAAATATCAGCATGTAATAAGTCTATTCGATCAAAGCATTCTTGAGCTTTATCAATAACCTCAAGGCAGCGAGACATTTGCGGTTTGTCAGGCAAGGTAATTTCAAGCTCTTTTAATACAGAAAATTTTGTTCTAGGTGATAATGATCCTGAAGAGTTCTGTATAGCCCAGTTCCACATTACTTTAGATTGAATAATATGCGGCAATAATTCTTTATCGGTTAAGTTGGACTTAGCCTCCATAACTATTATGTCACCAGAACAGATCCCATCGAATTCAGCAATCGCGGCCTTTTTTAAATATGGACGGCGTTTACCAAACAAAATCTGGCCTTTCTTAAACACTCGAGTAAAGCTTGGATTATCTTCAGCAATCATCCCCCAACGCTTTATCTTTAGCGAGCCAGAATCTAAGTGTTCTAACCCTATGTAACGCTCATAGCCATCACCAATAGGATCTTTGGTCGTTAGCTTTACTTCTTTACAGATATCACCGAATTTTACAGTTTGCTTATCAGTCATCTTTCTTTACCTCGTAACCTAACTGCTCGAGGCTATTAAATAGTTTGTTGGTTTGCTTCTTCAGTTGTACTCGGCTCATTTTCCATGCCTCAATCGCATGTTCGATATCATGTACTTCCCCACTAACCTTAGCTTTCACGTAAAGTGGAATAGATAAGTTGTATTGGCTTTCACTGATAGTGTCTAAATCAACCAGCGCAGTAATGTCACTTTGGTTGTCTGGTTTGAAATAAGCTTCACAAAGCACATCTAAATCATCATCAGATAAGCGGCTGTGGGCACGCTCGCGGGTTACATGTTCTACACCATTGATAAAGAGAATCTTGTTTTTACGCTCAACTGGCTTATTACAGTTGAGCACCACTACGCACGATTCCATTGGCGAGTTGTAGAACAAGTTTGGTCCAAGCCCTATCACCGCTTCAATGATGTCAGATTCAATCACTTGCTTACGGATCTCTTGCTCTGAGTCGCGGAACAGAACACCGTGAGGCCAAAGCATGGCCGCACGGCCAGTATCAGGTTTTAAGCTTTTGATGATATGGGTATAGAAACCGTAATCTGCACAACCTTGTGGTGGAACACCGTACATGTTGCGCCCATATGGGTCAGCTGCAAACTTTTCACGATTCCACTTTTTGATGGAGTAAGGCGGGTTAGCAAAGATGACATCAAACTGTTTGAGTTGGTCGTTCTCGATAAACTTAGGATCGCCTAAGGTATCACCACGCATAACATCAAACTCTTCAATGTCATGCAGGAACATGTTCATACGTGCAATTGCAGAGGTTAGCAGGTTTACTTCTTGGCCTAACAAATGAACACCACGCCACTCTTCACCTTGTGAGCGTAAATCCATCACAGCATTAAGCAGCATACCGCCCGTGCCACAGGTTGGGTCATACGCACTCTCACCCGGCTTAAGTTTCATGATACGGGTCATTAAATGCACAACGGTACGGTTGGTGTAGAACTCAGCTGCCGTATGCCCTGAATCGTCAGCGAACTTTTTAATCAGGTACTCGTAAGCCTCGCCCAAGTCATCTTGAGCAACAGACTTAATACCTAGTGGGATTTTACTAAAGTGCTGAACAAGATCTGACAACAAATGATCAGGCAAACGCTCTTTGTTGGTCCACTGCGCATCACCAAATACACCGTGCAAACGATCGTTCTTTGCTTCAATCAAACGCAGAGCATTTTGAATCGCTTCACCAATGTCTTTGCTCGTATTACGCACCTTCTCCCAGCTTGCTTCCTCTGGGATATCGAAACGGTGATACATAGACATCGCGGCGTATTCAGCATCACCTTCGTGCAGCTCTAATGCTTCGTTATACTCTTCTAGATATACATCCGATAGACGCTTAAAGAACAACAGTGGGAATACGTACTGCTTATAATCAGACGCATCAATTTGGCCACGCAGGAATTCGGCAGCACCCCACAGTAGTTCTTCTAGTTTGTTCTTGTTCATAGCTCAAAGCCCTCTTTGATTAACAAGGCTTCTAACTCTTGTTCAGCGGCCTCTAAGGCTGCTAATTTTTGCTGGAAATCTTTCAACGCTTCTTCTACGGTAATGGTTTCTTCTTCTAACGGCTTTTGTACATAACGAGCAATATTCAAATTGAAATCGTTCTCTTCAATCTCGCTATGCGGCACCCAACGTGCGACACCTTCAATGTCGTCTGCTTTAGGGCCTTTGGTGCGCATGTTCTGATAGATGTCGTAAATTTCATCAGCTTGAGGCTCTGACAAAGTGTTTTGCGCGCGACCTTTGGTAAAGATTTCTTCCGCATTCACAATCAGCACATGATCTTTATGCTCTTCTGGTCTTGCTTTACGCAATACTAGAATACAAGCAGGGATGCCTGTACCGTAGAACAAGTTTGAAGCCACACCGATTACCGCTACGATGCGGTTTTCTTTTAATAGCTTGGTTCTAATTTTACCTTCTGCACCACCACGGAAAAGCACACCATGTGGCAGCACTACCGCCATTCGCCCTTCATCATTCAATGAAGCAAACATATGCTGAACCCAAGCAAAATCCCCGTTAGTTTTTGGTGCTAGGCCAAAGCCAGCACGACCATAAGGATCACTTGTCCAATAATCATGTCCCCACTCTTTTAAGCTAAATGGTGGGTTTGCGATTACGCAGTCAAAATCTTCTAGTCGGTCATTTTTCAGGAACTTAGGATCGCGAAGTGTATCACCACGAACGATTTCAAAGTCTTCTTGTCCGTGTAGGAACAAGTTCATGCGAGCAATGGCTTCGGTAGTCAGGTTCTTCTCTTGACCTTTGATTTTAAGTAGACGTGGGTCACCACCGTTCTCTTTAACATGGTGGATGGTTTCAAGCAGCATACCGCCTGTACCACAAGCCGGGTCATATACACTCTCATTAGCTTGTGGGTCTAGAATATTAACCATAAGACGAACAATGGTACGTGGCGTATAGAACTCACCCGCTTTCTTGTTTGCTTTATCAGCAAAGCGCTTGATGAGATATTCGTAAGCACGGCCCATATCATCATTACGCACACTCGATACACCAAGGTTAACCTTGTTGAAATGGTTGAGTAGTGTCGATAGCAGTTCGTCTGATAGACGCTCTTTGTTGGTCCAGCTCGCATCACCAAAAATGCCATGCAGCTGTGGGTTTTCTAGCTCAATGCCACGGAATGAATCTTTTAGGGCTTGGCCGATATCCTTGGTTTCTGCAAACACATCTTTCCAATGACAGTTAGCTGGAATTTGGATGCGGTGAAACATATCGCCTTTCGCAAGCTCTTCATCATCCACTTGCTCCATCGCCTCTGCGAACTCTTCATCGTAAACATCACAGATACGCTTAAAGAATAGGATTGGGAAGATGTAGGTTTTGTAGTCTGAAGCGTCAATAGGACCCGTAATAATATGGGCCGCATGCCAAAGGTGCGCTTCTAAGTCTTTGAGGTTTATTAATGTCATTGCTTGCTCTTATTCTCTTCTATCCACGCTTCAAGGTCTTCACGTTTGAAGCGCCAAGAACCGCCGACTTTGAAACCAGGAAGCTTTCCTTCGCTTGCTAATCTATACGCTGTTTTTTCGGCCAACTTTAGGTAAGCAGCCACCTCTTTCAAGGTTAATATTTGGTCTACCATTCAGAGTGTTATCTCGTGTTGGTTTTATTCATCAGAATTAATGGTGAGAGAATATGGGAAAATTGGGGAATCGGCAACGTGAGATAACTCAATACAAGACTGAGTGCATAGAAAAAATACGAATCCCCACCAGCGAAAGCTGGTGGGCATTCATTCTATTAGTAGCATTTCATAACTATCAATACGGTGATTGCTTGAACGATAGCCTCACCGCGATGTTGACAATTCAGTGACTACAGAGTTTAAGACAAGCACTCACCTAGGGAGTTAGCAATGTTTCTTTGTATTGTATGGGACTCTCGCATAGTGGATAGTCATTCGTACTAAAGTGATTCAACTTTCTATATGTTTTGTCAAAATAGCGCTTGTCGGACCAAACCTGAATATCGCCGATGACAAACAAATGTTTTTTGGCTCGGGTAACAGCTACGTTCAACAAATTTGGTTTTGAAGAAGCCCAAGATGCCCCGCCACTGTTTTTAGTGTCGCAACCGAGAACCAAAATAACGGTATCATTCTCCTTGCCTTGAAAGGTGTGCACAGTCCCTACGTTGTATTTCAGAAAGTTATTAAACTCCTTTTCATTCCAACTCGAGTTACTAAGCAGCTCTGACTTGCTACGCCTCAGTTCTTCTTTCAACTCTTTTCTTACCGCTTTAAATGGAGTTATTAGATAGATGCTGCTTAAGTCGCCATTGTGCGCAGCTAATTCGAGTAAAAGGGCTTTAACATCTTCACCCAACTCACGTTTATACTGTTTCTGTACACAATCTCCTTTTGAATCATTCCAGCGATTACGCCCTAAAGCCATATGAGTTCTTGGTTCAACATCTTTAGCCTTGTCAGAGCCATGTATCATTCGATTGTTGTAAGCTATTTCATTCGAAATGCTAAACATGGGCTCGATACATCTACGATGTACCCATAACGGTATACCTATCCATTGTTCTTCACCATCCATATCTATCATACAGCCATACGGATTAACGCGATCAGCTAACGTCTGAACTGACCACATACAAGGGTCCCACTTCTCTGATTTTTCTTGCAACTTAGATTGCATTAAGTAGTCAATCAGCTCTGGTGGAGATGTAAACACAGGTTCAATTTGCAGAGGGTCTCCAACAACCACAGCTCGCTTAGCACGAAGCAAACCACCTACAGCAGATTGTGGTACTGCTTGCCCAGCCTCATCAATCATTAGCCAACCTAAAGACTCTGGCGGCAGCTTAGAAAACATATTTCCCAATGAAGCAAAAGTTGTCGAAATCACGGGGACAAACATAAATAGTATCTGCCAAGTCGCTAGTGCATTCTCGCGACTCTTCCCTAAAACAACATCATTCACTTTATGTATCTGAGATCGAAAACTATTCAGGTTGCTAGCCTCGATCAACCAAGCCTCATGAAGCAGTAACGCTGCAGCGTATACGTCAGACCTCAGTGCATTGATCTTTTCCTGCTGCCAGCACGCGTGTCTCTGTCTGTCATGCCCCTCAATATCATCAGTAGTTTCTGGTAAGTGATACCCCTTAAACTCGTCTCTATAGGCATCTAACTCATCTAAAAGCTTCTGCTTTTTAAGCTCTTTAGATTGAATATCGACCTGCTGCTGTGAAATTTTCTTTGTACACCCTTTTATCTCGATTTCTTTGGCTTCAACATCACCAACAATCAACCGAATAGCTTTTTTGACCTTTTCGTACTCACCGAGTTTTTGAGATAGTGATGCCTTATATTGTTTATTTTTCTTAGTGTTAAAGAACCGACTAAACCAACTAGGCGAGTTAACCTTCAATAGCTCAAGGGAAATTGAAATTTCTTCTTCCCTTCTCACTTCTGCATTTCTTGTTGAACTAAGAACATCTAGCTCTACAGAGAGCGTTTGAGCATCGTTTTCTAGCTCATTTAGAACTAGGTTCATTTGGTGCAAATCAGCATCAAATTGATGTTCATCGAAAGTCTTTTGCAGGCTATCAAAATGGGCTAACTTGTCATTCAACTCATGGAAACGAGATAACTTCTCGTTAAAGGCCCTTTTGGCAATTTGAAAAGAAGGCCCGGTATAAGTTGAGCGATATTGCCAAAAATTCAAGAAGTCCAAAGAAGGCTCTCTAACCGCTGGCTCATTGCCTTTTTCATAGTAGTAATCAAAGAAAAAGCGATCGAGAAACTTTCGCCTCTTTTTATAAGCCCCCATGGCAGCAGATATATTTCCCCAGCTCTGTCTTTTGTCATTCAAGGGGTGTAAACGACCTTTCTTTTCATCAGCACTTACTTGGTTTGCTACAGAACGAAAAAAACTGGTATTAGCGTATCTGTCAGCTATCGACTTTGCTTGAGGAAGCTCTTTTGAGATATTTTCAACGGCGGCATTGTTTGATGACGCCACAATCATTTCAAAATCAGTAAGCTCTTCAATAAGAAATCCTTCTGAACTTAACCCATCGCTAACCTTCGAAAAAGAAGCTAATACCTTCGCTCTCTCAACAATGTTTTGCGCAATGATATCCCGCAATAACGTCGTTTTACCTGTGCCTGGAGGACCATTAACCGAGATCACGCCACCTGTTTTCAGCTCCTTGAATACCGTATTGATGGCGAACTGCTGCATTAAAGACATGTTATGCGCAGGCTCTGTCAGCCACCTTCCTTCTGGTGTTTCTTTGGGGTTCAAGCGATTATGAATCAGCGGTATCGAATCGTTGGTATACAGATCAACATGCTTATGACTGGATTGTCCCAAGTAGGTTTGAAGGGGCTGGCTGGCCCTGCCAGTGGAAATCGCATTAATGGCCCGCTCTATATCTCGAATATAAAAGCTGTTTAGAATAGGTAACTGAGATTCGTCTTCTTTAGATGCATCGTCATTATCGTCTTCAATTTTTCCTGGAGCCTTTTTGTTCTCCAAAAGATTGTCTGACTTCGCCTCATACTCATAAAAAGCCATCTGAAACGGGTAAACCTTTGAGTGCTCTGAAAGCAGCAAATCTTGATTAGAAATACCAGCCCATTGGTAAAGCCCCTCAACCAAGCCCATTAGACTTTTCACACAAAGAGTATGCCTTCCCTCTGAGCTAGGATGGTTAGGCAAGGTGGCTTCCCAGCGATCCAAAAACTCGTTAAGATCGTCACACCGACTATCGAATCGTTCCTGAGATATCGTCGCAGCCCTGCCACCAAGTAACTCAGCCAAAGCCCAAGGTAGCGTGCTTACCGAAAAGGTATCGAGTCGTGGAGTACCAAACTCATCCAACATCAGTTTAGCAAAGCAAGACGCTCCCTCATTATCTCTTCTTTGCTCTATCTCTTCAGAGATGCAATCTTCTTGCCTGTGGGTAGAAAAGTACTCTGCAACTTTTTTATCTATAGCCGATTTATCGAATAATCCTAGATATAGGGTATAAGTACACTTTTTACCCGGAGTAAGGCCGAGTGAATCACGAGCTGCGGGATCTAGCCACGGAAGTAGATGGTTACCACATGACTTCAACTCGTGACACGACACATTTACTGGGGCAATTTTGCTCTCGTCTTTATCTGGTACTGAGTAGGCTTGAAAAAACTCCACTAAATGCCAGGCTTTCAATATATTTATCGAGTCTTCTTTTCTACTATCCACGAATTAACGCCTATCAATACCATCAAATATCATTAAGTTACGATAATATACAGCCTGATTGCATAAGGCGATGAAGAATGACAAAAGACTG
The DNA here is from genome assembly GCF_022398215.1 of Vibrio sp. Isolate24. Lineage (NCBI taxonomy): Bacteria > Pseudomonadati > Pseudomonadota > Gammaproteobacteria > Vibrionales > Vibrionaceae > Vibrio > Vibrio sp. Isolate24. The sequence goes on along the minus strand of NZ_JAKEUU010000003.1, from coordinate 635,271 downwards.
ATAGAGTGTGACGGCTCCCTTAAAAACAAAGCGGCATTGAGTTACCTTAAAGCTAGACACTCCTCCATCCACTCATCCACTTCACTTTCACCCCAAGCTACAGCTCTATCCCCGAGGCTGATGGACTGAGGAAATGGTTCTTCATTCATCTTGAAGTAAATCGCGGAGCAACTTAATGTCCTCCTTTACATGACTTTTTAGTTTTCAACATCTCGTGGGGCATCTCCTATGGCTGTAGTATCTAATTTATATAGCTATTCCGACAGCCATATTGCTTCTTGCTCTAATGCCAATCCAAACTTTTTCATTTCGACTACTAATGCCTTAAGTGAGTCTTCTTGATCTAATAATACCCCTGAATTTCGCTCAAAAGAGTCAAATTCACGGGCAGTATCATTCCAAAGCTTGTTTTGCCCATACCGGTTCAAAAGTTCCTTCCAATTAGACATCATCCAAAACTCTGCTCTTTCTTCTAGCTTCTCTTTTAGGCGGCGATAGTTGTTCAGCCCTACGCCGTCATAATCGGCAAAAAAATAGACCATCGATGCCCTGTCAGGCATCGATAACCAATCAATCAGTTTGTTGTGTAGCTGCCCTCGGTACCAAATAACGGTAGTGGGTTCGTTACTGGGTAGCCAATCTAGACGGTCAAACAATGCTTGGTTTTCCACCAGCCAAATAGAATGATGAGTTTGAAGGTTCTTGTTTCTTTCTCCACCCACTTCTAGTGAAAAAACACCAAACTCTTCTGTCGCTACATTTAAGTGCTCAGTTAGTACTCCAGAAACCTCCCATAACGGATTTGCAACCGCTTTAGCCAGCACGTAGGTGACATCGTGATCTACTCTTCCTTGTTTGCTGCTGCGTGTGGAGGCTATGTTTACGGCTCTTTGCGGGGCTGATGGAGACACGTTTTGATTTGGTGCCAACTGCTCCAGTGTGACTTTAACGACATCCATATCTAGAATGCGGTAGACCACTCCACGGCCTTTAGGAGTAACTTGTACACTCTGAGTTTTGCGGCTGAACTCTTCAAGCTGCTTCCTCTGAGATGGCGTCAATGTGCTTCCGGCAATGGAATCAGGGTACACCTCAATTAGTCGCGTTAGTGCTTTAGCCAATACCTGGCTCATAGTGATGGCTCCACTTGTGGTTGCGACAATTCTTGGCTCTCAATTGGTTCGAAAATCTGCCAACTATTTTTGCTGATGTGGTTCCTACCATTAGTCTGGTGGATTGGCACACAATAACGCGCCGTGGTTAACGGTGCTGGAGAAGCAAAAATCAGTGCGAAACCGAACTGTTCAGCAATTTCAATCAAATTAGCTTGGTTCTTGGTATCCAGTGCCAACGCCTCATCCAAATAACATACTGCTTTCATTTGGTGACGTTTATCTTGCATTAGATGGAGCATCGCCAGACCAGTTACAAGCTTGGCCATCAATACGGTTCCGTTAGAAGCCGCACTATCAATATCTTCAAATGACTCTTGTTGTTGTCCTTGCTTGGCAACGACGAACTCAAGTCTAAACAAGTCTGCCACTCTTAAGCCTTGGCGTGCATTGCCTTCTTCAATCAACAGGCTCTTCGCTAGATCTAACTCAGCATCATCAAGAATACTGCCTTGATCAAACAGCTCAAAACTCTGTCCACTTTCTGTTTGTTCTGCTTGCTGGATTAGTACATTCATCGCATCAACAAGTTGGTTCTCCTCAACTGGTTCAATTTTGAAAGTTTTGAGATCCGATAACTGCCTATGACTGATTAATCGGTTGAATTCTTTCATCTTACTTTGTAGTGCATAGAGCCCACTGCGCAGCTCTCTTAAACTCGCAGTGACGTTGACTACTGCCGATCGAGCACGCCTTTCCAACGCTTTCTTCTCATCATCCAAACAATGACTGAATTTAATAATGCCTTTTAACTCTTCATCCTGAGTTTGAGCCATCTGGAACTTGGTAAGCCCCTTTTGAGCTAAGTCATTTTTTATTTGGCGCAATTCTTTGGACAACTTATCGAGGTCTTTACAATCCTCGATGTATTGCTCAAGGCGAACGGGTAGATATTCCAGAGACCATTCATCCACAATAATCCAAGGCGTATGTGGATGCTCCGAAAGAGCATTAAACAGCGCTTGATCATCAATTCTTTGATTTTTGAGCTTTTCAACTCTTTCACTATCCGTTTTAAGCTGAGCTAGCTTACCTGCAATTTCATTGATTTTGGCCGTTATCGTTTTGTGCCTTTGTTCTACATTATCTAGCTCTGCAGTAATGGTTTTTAGCTCTTGCTCAAGCTTCTCTTTTCGCTCAGATCGCTGAGCCTGACTTTTTGTTAACTGTTGAAGCTTTTGGTAATCCTCAAGATCCAGTTCACACTGCCTTACTGCACGGTTTAATTCGTTCTTTTTGTTTTCAGCAATCTCACTTTCTTTGCTTGCTTCAAGCAAATCTTTAAGGTTCTCGATCTGCTCATTAACACTACGTATTTCTTCAATAAGCTCTTGCTCTGTTTTTTGAACATACTGAGGAATAAGCTCATTGAGCGATAACATTAAGCCAGCCAGAGAGAGTTTATCGAATGATTCACCTTTCAGTACTTCTCGCAGCTGATTAATGTCAAGTGAATACTGCTCTGGTGGCAATTGCATCACTTGTGAGTTCAGCACTTTATTCAGCTTTTCTAACTCGGTCGTATCGAGCCGTCTAGATAGATGAAGATAAAGATTGTCTCCCAACGTTTTACGTTGTGACTCTAAAGTAACAAGTTGGGTCTTACGTTCGTTTAGCTGTTTCTCCAGCTCCTTTGAGGAGAATTTTTTAGATTGAACACACAGTGCTGCTTGAATATCGTATTCACGCTTAGCTGATAGCAGCTGTCTATTCATATATGACTCATCGGGGACCAGAGCGAAACGAATAGATAATGATTCCTGCTCTTCATCAGCCTTCTGGCATTCTTTTAAGCTAACTTTGAGTTGCTCCTCTTTTTTAACGTTTTCTCTATCTTCTTCTTGCAGGCCAAATTGCTTCTGTTCCAACTCTGTTTTCTGATAATTTAAGTTCTCTTTTTGAGTTTGAACATGACCGTGCCAATCTTGCAGTAGCTCATTAACTTTAGGCTGGCATGCGGCGATCTTTCCTCGTAGCGACAAGGTAAGCTCAAACTTTTGTTCGATCTCTTGAATCGTTTCCAGATTGTTAACGGCTGCTAGGTACTGCTCGCGTTCTAGGTTTATGTCTTGAAATGCTTTCTCCCACTCCTGCTTAAAATCGATGCTGGAATTAGGTAGCTCTCGACTAAATATCTTCAACAAGTAGTCTTTCACATCACTGGAGTTGAGCTTATCGAGCCTAAGCGTTTTAGTTAGTACTTGCTGGTAAGGGCTCGCATGACTGACACTCTCGAGTTTGAATACCGTAAAGTCGATGTCGCTTGCTTTCTTGCTTTTGGCACCACCATAAATAGAGTGTCGAAACTCTTTATCATTGAATTTATAGACTCGATGCTGCTTCGTCGCTAAGTGGTTGACTAACTTTGGTTGGGCAACGATATTGCCATCATCCATTCGGAAATCATCTAGGTTTAATTCACCTTTGTAAGCGAAGTATTCGTAGTCATAACCTACCCCTTTACCAACACAGCCAAACACCACGGTGCCGGTTTGTGGCAGGATAACTTCTAGCAAAATGTAAGCACTGTTATTTGGGAAGTAAAAGCGGCGAGCCTTCTCTAATGAATGAGAGCCAAAATCCATCCTTCTTTGGTCGATGATGAGCAGAAACTGGAGTGCGTTGATTAAGCTTGTCTTGCCATGGTTATTTGGCGCAATTAGTGACACGGAGTCATCAAGAGGAAGTTCTGCTCGCTGGTAGCCAGCACTGCCAATTAACGCTAAACGTTGAAAACCGTAACTTAACATGATTCATCTTCCTCATTAGCGACCACGTCGCTGCCGGATTCTTGCTCAGTAATAGCTTCGAAATGGTCTAGGTATCTATATACCGAAGGCAGCAAACGCCAGTGATTGTTCTCTTGAGCGGCAAAGCCTTTTCGCACTGCGTTATCGAGTATCTTTGCTAGTGCATCTTGGTCGATCTCTTCTGCATCCAAAAGCTCTTGATGCCTTTCGTAGATCTCATCTAGCAAGGCATTATCAATTGTCCATTGGTAAAACTGACCGAGGGAGCGGCCGCTATCAGCTTGATGGTCAAATATCACCATCAGCAATAGTGCTAACTGGCGTGATTGTTTATTGATGTTCTGGTTACCATCTTCATCATGGAACCAAGCAAAACCCCGTCCATCAATGCGCAAGTCAAAACCCAAGTTAGCAAATAGGTACTGATACTGCTCTGCTTGCTGTTCTAGCTCATGCCATAGAGCCGCATCTGTCGAGCGATTTAGGTGCCGGCCAGAATTAAAAAGGGTAAATAGCTCAGTCAGATGAGCCAGCTCATTTAAATCGATTTTGCTAGTTTGCATTATCAACATCCTTTGCATTTGTTGAGCCAGTCAACATCTTTATTTCGTGAGGGTGGTAGGTTACGGCTACTGTGTTCAGCGCTGTAGTACTTGAGCTCGCCCCTAATGTGCTTTGCCACTGAGGGTCGCGAACAAGCTCGTGATAGAGCCGCAACAGCTCGGCATCTGGTAGGTGCTGATAGTTTCCTCTGAGCCACGTCATTAGATTCGCGACCGGTAGCGAGTCAGCAAGTTGTTTTCTCAAAAGCTCTTCATCAACCCAGTTGATCATTGGACTTTCAGTCGCTTCCTCTTCATCCGGGAACGGTATAGAGCTAGGTTCAAAGTCCAAGAATTCTGCCATCAACTCGCGAACCTCATTGCCCAATTGAATTTTAGTCACGCGGCTACTTTTCCACATAGGCAAACCTTCGGCATTCAGTCCTCGCGCTAAACCCTTTTTACGAACTTGGCTTAGCTGCTTGCTAATCACCGCTGAAAGTTGATTGTGTTGTCTGGCTTCCTCTCTTAATGGCAACAAAGTATCGGCACATTGCTGAGCAATGACTCGTCCTTGGTATCGAAGATCTTTGACTTGATAAGCTATCTGACGCATTGCCAACCTTTGTTGATACAAAGAACCGCGCATGGAAAGTATGTCAACGACAGTATCGAGTGCTTCTTCCGCCTTTTCTAATAACGGGTAGAAACTACCTCCAAGACCGCTATCCATCATTTCGTTCATGGGTTCTACGTATTGGTCATACACTTCCAACACTTCACGGTAACGCCGCTCAATTGGGACACTGGTGTCCACCGACTTCGCCAATTCTGCTATTTCAAATATTGCTTGTTTGTCCTGAGTTAACTGTTGGGTAATTTTTCTAACCAGTTCCGACAGCCTGTTCGCGCCAGTACGAAGTAAATCGTTGTCCGCCACATCGAGCCCTTCTATTACTTGGCTGGTGGCATTTTTGATCGCATCAACTCGCGCTTTAAGGACTGCTGATAGACCTAACTCATGCTCTTGGGTTAAGCCTCTGACAAAGTCCACAACTAGCGTGTTTAGCTGATAATCGCTGCTGCGATTGATAGGCTGCAATATGTCTGCATTAACAAGGCTGGTAAGCACAGTATTACTTTCCGCATTTTTACTTTTGTACTGATTGATCACTTGCTCAAGTACTCTCAGCTCAAACGCTGGAAATTCTCTCGAAAGCCGAGTTAACTGTTCAACCACCTCCCAATGTTGATGTAGCTGAAAGGTGAGACTTTTAGGTGCCGCCATCTGTCATTACCTTATTTGTAAAATTAAATCCCAACAAACCTTGCTCTACGTTGACTCTTAGATACACTCGAAATATTATGACGCCAATAACGACAGGTAAATACTGATTACATACACACGTCGCATAACTAGACAGGAGTTAGATGATGAGTAAATGGCCAATACGCTGGGATCTACTATTCCGCTACAGAATGATAGAAGCCATCGCGCTGTGGGAAGGACGGTTAACAACCAATCACCTGATTAAGAGCTTTGGCATTGGAAGACAGCAAGCATCTAAAGACATCAACACCTATCTAGCCGATATCGCTCCAGGAAACCTTGTTTATGATAAACAGCTAAAAGGCTACAAGCCCAGTGATAGCTTTAGCCCACAAGTAACAAAAGGTCATGCTGATGAATATTTGCACATTCTTTCAAGAAGTGAAGATATGACCATCACATTTAAAGAACTTGATATGGGGTTTGAAAATACAGAAATGATTCGCCCTGTCACACGCAGCATTGCACCAGAGATTTTACGGCCTCTGGTTCAAGCAATCAGAGAGAAAAAACGTGTCGACATAAGCTACACATCACTCAAAGACGGTATTGAAGTTGAGCGGATTATTTCACCACATACATTGGTTTGTACGCCCCTAAGGTGGCATGTTCGGGCCTATTGTGAACATGCTAAAAGTTATCGCGATTTTGTGCTCAGCCGCATAAGAGGCATTCCAATACTAGAGGCCAAGAGAGTAAGAGGAAAGGAGCAAGACGAGTCATGGAATACTCCCCTAACAGTTGATCTAATGCCTGACCCGCGACTGACAGAGGCTCAAGCCAATGTCGTTGAACATGACTACGGTATGGAAAAAGGTAAGCTCACGATACCAACCAATGCTGCACTGGTTCGCTATGTTCTTGATACCTATAATATCGACATCAATGTGCTAGATTCGAACCCTAAAGGTCAGCAGATTATCGTGGGGAACTTTGAAAAGATAAAACAGTACCTAATCTTCTAGTTAAATCTACTTGCCAAAATTGCATAACACGTCAACTCATAAGCATCAGACTGCTTATACACTAACAGAACGATAGTAGTATTGCTCTGGATGACAACATGCAAACTTACCAAGTATTAAAACAGCGTCAAAGAGTTGAACGAGATGACTACCCACAGAACCTTAGCCTCCGTGTTCACCAAGCACTAAGTTGGCTGCAGAAGTCTGAACTTTGTGACGATGATGATTCTAAGTTTATTTTCCTGTGGATCGCTTTCAACTCTGCTTATGCGCAAGAGTTTGACCAGCGGCAACACTATGGAGAGCAAGGACTGTATCGGAAGTTCTTGGAGAGGCTCATCACTTGTGACCAGCGAGAGCAATTACACAATTTAGTTTGGGACGAGTATTCCAACACGATTCGAATCATCTTTGATAAAGAATTTATCCTCCAGGCATATTGGGATTATCATGCAGGAAAAATTACTGAAGATTGCTGGAAGAGCGAACGCAGCAAAGCCAAAACTGCTGCGGTATTCTTGAAAAACTGGTTCCGAGTATTATCGAAATCATGATGGACTCAGCAGACAAGGTTTGGGGAGAGGCTGTTTATCCGCTAATCAACCATAGCTAGCTTATTGCTTAGTTAAAGCCCTTCAGAATCATCGTCACTAACAAAAAGCTCGTTGATAATTGTGATATACCGCTCAGCCACTGTGCCAACCTCTCGGTAGGCCATCTCGAGAATCATTGATACCTGCTCGTTGTTCTCAAGAGGTACGTAGTTTTTCTCGTCCATATAGGCTTCAATTGCTTTAATCTTGTCATCTCGCCCTTCTAGGAACTCACGGAAATCTTTGCTTGCCTTTGTACTATTGCATTCTCTACAGCTAGGTAGCAAATTGCCAAGGCGATGCTCTCCTAGATAAACCTTATTAATTGGGATTGCGTGCTCAATCACCAGTTCCTTTGACTCACCACAATAAGCACATTGATGGTTAAAGTAGGCTTTGGTTGCCTGCCAATCCTCTTCAGAAAACTGCTCTGTCCCAAGGTTACTAAGAATATTTCGCACCAATAGGTTTTGAGCATTGCCTATCGCGTTACCGCGATAGCGGCTATTGGTTCTGGCGGGCGATACTGATAGCTTGCGCGAGAGTTTTATTCTTGATTCAAGTATCTCACTCTCCAACTGCGACTGGTCATAATCGATGCCAATCCGTTTTAAGTACTTAGCAAAGTAAACCGCGTCTTTTTCAAACCACTGACTACAAGCACGAACAGTTTGTCCACGCACCAAGTAAACTTTGGTCCAGTATCGTTTGGACAAATCCGAAGGAAGGCTGCTGATTGGAACCAAAAAAGGAAAGTTGAGGTTAAAATTGCGCTTGGAGTAATCAGCATCACAAAGGCGCTCGAACTCGTTGTGACTTTGTTGCTCGCAATACTCCAGTACCTTAGGCAGAAGTGCTTGAACCAACTTTCCAATTTTCATAACGAGTCCACTTTTCCCAAACTGATAATACCAGTAAGTATATACATCAGGTATTAAACAGGAAAAAAACAAGGATAAGTCTAATGACTTAATATCTTTAACGGCAAAAACGAATAGCCAGCTTTTAGAGTTAGAAACCGAGTTGCAAAAATCGAGCAGCGTCATTATCAAATCTCTAATCGAAGAGAAGTACAAAGAAGAATGCACTTGACATAGAACTACCGAAACTTGAGAGGGGACAAAAGACAATCCCCTTCCTACTACTTGTTAGCTATCCGATCAATCACCCAAGCTTGAACTTTACTCTCAACTCAAGCAACAGCTCTATCACCAAGCGACACCTGCTTTGGAAACTGCCGTTTTGCTATCGAGCGATACACACCGGATCTTGATAACCCAGTCATCACAAATACTTCATTTAAGCGGATTAAGCGAATCGGTTTGTTTGGCATTTTGATACCTCATCAGTGAATTGATTTCACTGTGATGACATATATCTGAAAATATTTTGTATCGGTGTCGATTGGTCATCAACTAGAGTCGCTCCACCGCACATACAGCGAGCCACTGACTAATTCACCTGGTGTAGGGAACTGCCTCCAGTAACACTGTAACTTCCATAACTTGATTTCTCTATATGCTCACTCCACCAGGACATAAGTTGCCGCCGAGAGTCGAGATAGTCCGTTCTGTTATAGGCCTTGCGTATTTGGTTCTTATCGGTGTGAGCCAGCGCCGCTTCAATCACATCGGCATCAAACCCTTTTTCGTTAAGGGTAGTACTGGCAAGTGCCCTCATGCCATGTGCCGTCGTTCTATCCTTAAAGCCCATTCTGCCAAGCGCTTTGTTGGCAGTCTCGGAATCAGTGGGTACCTTAGGATTGCGGCTCGATGGAAAAACAAATTCACGATGGCCACTAATCGGTTTTATTGCCTCAAGGATTGCCAAAGTCTGGGCCGTTAGAGGAACAACCAAGATCGAGAGTTGCTAGGACGCACGCAGAAGTAGAGGTTGCCACCATCAGATAGTCGATAGAGCTTATCTTTGGGTTTTGCTGTTTGGACTTGCCTTGCTATTAGATTATTCGCCATTTTGATCCCTAAAGTAATACCTTCTTTAAGCTTGATAGCCGAAAAATCTAGGTATTACTTATGGCTGGTAACTATCTAAATTAAATGAAGTTATAGCTCATGACGATGGAGAAAGTGACAACAAAGTAATATCTGAATTAGTGCTCTAAAGTAATACTAGCATCAGCTCGTAAGCCTGGGTATTACTTTAGGTATTACGAAAAACAAACGCTTTTGTGGAACATTATGGAACGCTATAGGATCGTAACTGGTTGATTTTGATAATCTTAAGATAAGAAAAAAGACGTCCTAGGACGTCTTTCTTCAAGAATGTGGCGGTGAGTGAGAGATTCGAACTCTCGATACGTTGCCGTATACACACTTTCCAGGCGTGCTCCTTCAGCCACTCGGACAACTCACCGAATCAAATTGTGGTTGGTTTGCTCACCAACGAGGCGCTAATTTAATGATTCTATTGGGTTAGGTCAAGCCTATTGAGGAAAAAAAACGCCACATCTTGAACGTTTGATTACTTAATGGCTAATTCGACCAGATTTCCTGCAAAATCAAGCTTGCTGGTAGTATCCCGGTACCTTAAACCACTTGCGGCACATATCGAGAAAGTAACCATACAAGACACCCATTCCACATGAGATCACGGCATTCGAGGTTACTGCGGTTAGGATTTGATCACTTGATGCGCCAACCGCCACCAAGATCGCTGCATACACTGGCGATTGAAACAGTACGTAGGCGATCAAATCGGACATATTCTTCATCATACTTGTGGATGAAACTCGCTCACCTTGCCTAAGCATGAAATCTCTGAACATGCCGTATGGCCAAGCAATCGCAATATTTACCGGAATAGAAAGGGTTCGTGAAGCCAACGATTGTTCGAACGTCATCCCAGAAATAAAGATTTCTACGATCATTCCAGAAACAAAGCAGAATACCACCATAGCAAAAGTGTCTGCTGCAGCATTACGAATACAGAACGGCCCACGCGGCTTCATCTAAAACCTCAGTATATAAATCCAAATATGAACAATAAAAGTAGTAATATAAACTGGTAAAAATTCAAAATACCAGCATATAAGACTATTATTCCATGAATTAATTAGTTTTAGATTTCAAATAAAAACAAAAGTAGTAAATAAACCACCAAGCTCAGTAAAAAGGTCAGATTAATTCACTAAAAATCTGGACCTTGCTCACAAAGCAACCAAAATCAAGTAATTTACTTACAAAAATCTTTTAGCAGAACGGTTAAAACGTCCAAATCTGATTGGGAAGGGACCTCCCCTAATGTAAGTTTCATCTGTATCGCTTTCAGGGTTTCTTCCAAGTGTTGATCTTCAATGCCTGTTGTCACCGCTTTCAGGGCTTGAAAATGCTCTTGCGCTTCTTCTAGATCACCATTCTCTAGAAACATATAGAACGTCAGCAATACTGATTCTGTTTCTTCAGTTTCTATGTTTGAGCCACTCAGTAACATGGGCTTGTATTGGTACAAACGCTCAGAATATTGATAAAGTGCATCATCCAGCTCATTCTCGTCAATGGGCTTAGATACTATATAATCCACTCCAACCCCCAACATTCGTTCACGCGTTTCTTTAAAAACATCAGCTGTGCAGCCTAAAATTAGAATTTTAGATTTTGAGCTAGGTAAAGAGCGAATAGCAGAGGTGGCCTCCACACCATCCATAACTGGCATATGATTGTCCATTAGCACTAAATCATACTCTTTACTGGCAATAGCGTGGATAGATAGTTCACCATTCTCAACTACATCACACTCAAAGCCTTTGTTGGTCATGAAGGTATTGATGATGATGGCATTGGTGCGGTTATCCTCAACGATAAGAGCTTTTAAGCCACTATAGTTGAGCTTACTGTGTTCTTTAATCTCCTGATTGCGAGGCTCACAGTGGTCCATTGCCACCAATACATCAAAACTGGTACCTATACCCAATTCACTCGCTAACGTCACACTGCCATTCATTAGGTTACATAACTGTTTGACGATGGCTAATCCTAAGCCTGTACCTCCAAAACGTCGCGTGGTAGAAGACTCAGCCTGCTCAAAAGGCTTGAATATTTTTTGCTGCGCTTCTTTTGCGATGCCAATTCCAGTATCACGTACTTTAATCTCCAAATAGTTTTGCTCTTGCTTCTCTATCTCTTTGAAATACACCTCTACATATCCACGCGACGTGAACTTCACAGCATTATTAAGGAGGTTGAACAATATTTGCCGTAAACGTGCTTTATCGGACATATACCAGCGGTCATGAGGGACTTCTGAGTAAACTTTGAATTGCAGACCTTTTTCTGAGCAAAGGGTAAAGTAGACACTATTAATACTGCCGATGATGGCTTCAAGTGGGAATGGATTATTTTCAAGCTCCAAATGACCTTGCTCGATTTTCGAGAAATCAAGAATTTCGTTAAGTAGTGTCATCATATGATCACCTGATTCATATAAGGTTTTCATATGCTTTTGCTGCTCTTCCGTGAGATCCGTTTTCAGAAGTATCTGCGCGGTACCAAGGACGCCATTCATCGGTGTCCGAATTTCATGAGATAAGGTGGCAAGAAACGCGCTTTTGGCTTTTGTTGAAGCTTGTGCTTTTTGCTTCTCTGCTTCGAGAAAGACGGTTTTCTGGTTGAATGTATCAATAAGATGTTTGACTTCGTCTTGGCTGTTATAAGTCATGTCGATGATTCCTCCCTCAATTGAATCATCAACTTTCTTAGCGATAATCACGATAGGCGAAATCAGGAAACGATTGATTAAGAAATACCCCATCATCACACAAGCCAGCATTATGGGGATGATACCCGCTTCAACTTTTGACACTAAGTCATACACTTGCTCCGTCACTAAACGATTAGCATTGACGACATCGATATACCATTTAAAGTCACCAAAATCAGTGCTACTGATGTAGATGTCTTCAACAACCTGAAAATTATGTTCAGTGATCACATCCCCATAGGAATCTTTTAGTATGACACCTAGTTCGTACTCTTCTGCATGTTTGCGAACAAAAGAAACCAAGCTCTCGAGCGATATGTCTATGGTGGCTACACCAGAAAAAACATCATCAATATAGTAAGGTGAGGAGGCGGTGATCATTTGAACATGTGTAAAAGGGTCAATATATACCTCTGACCAAGACACCGTCCCCACCGGTTTATTGACTACAGAGGTATACCAGGACTCTTTGTCGTAGCCGCCCGACTCCGGATTATCCCAAGAAAAAACCTGATCGACTTGACCGTCACTGGCACGATTGAAAAACAAACTTTTGTAAGCAGTCCCTCTATCTATTGAATAAGGAATCGGCCATAAACCACCGCTGATAGCCACACCATCGATCACCGAGAAAAGCTTATAAAGCATCTCTGCCTGATGGCCTTGGGGTTCATTAGTATTCCCAATACTAACGACACTTTGCAAAATACCAAGAGAACTGTTCAAAGGCTCTTTGATTTCAGCAGCGATGATTTGGGTTCGTAGGTCGAGGTTCTTTTCCAACTGATCGCGCACAGGTGGTTCAACCACAAGATAACTCACCGTACCTATCACTGCTATGACAAATGCCATGTACATAGCAAGCGCTAAAAAGCTCTTTCTTTTGAGGGAGGAACGAATTTCCATAAGCCTTTGAATTTTGTCCGTTTACATCCAATTATAGCGGAGATAGCGCAGCTGCCACCTTTTTATGTCTCGTTTTGGCTGTTAGTATTAGCTCAATTTCAATTACCCCTCTTTGGTATTCATTTTGACACTACAAGACATTCTTTCTCAGCCAGAGCTGGAAAACCGACTGATCAACGAACCCAAAACACAAGGATTTGTTACTGCTATGGCTGCTGCACCCAATGTATTGCCACCTGAAGAGTGGCTTCCTTTTCTATGGGGAGGTGAAGAGGTAGCACCATTCACTGATGGTGAGCAGTTGGAAACCTACATCGAGTTGATCATCGCAATGTGGAATGAATACCGCCCTGCTTTATTGGGCAACCAATGGGTATGGCCAAGTACATGTTCTCTAGACGAAACAGACATCGTCAATCAAGCAACACGAGACTTCTGTGAAGGTGTTCTACAAGGTTGGCAACTCGCTAGAGACGATTGGGAGACCATCATGCCCGAAGCTAGCGAAGACAGCGCATTGCTGGGCGGAGTGTTGCTATCTTTAAGCATGCTTTATGACCCAGAGACATCAATTGCAACACTTGCAGAGCAAGGAATTGAAGGTCTTGAGCAGTTTGAAGAGATATTTAACGCGATTCCGACCATGTTATGTGGCCTAGCAATGCGCGGCTCCATGTTGGCAGAAGCGGATTAAAGCATAAAGGGCCCAATTGGGCCCTTTATGCTTAACAATGAGTTATTTCAATCGTTCCCATTCAAAAGACTCTATCCGTTCATCTGCGATGTAAAACAACTTAGTTCTTGGTGGGATGACCGTATCTAAATCAGGGTTGAGCTCGATCCCTTTCCCTGTATCAATGGCGATAAGTGTCGCCTGATAGGCACGCTTGATGTAAACAAATATAGACTGCACATCCGTGGCAGCTGCGTCTTCCGGGTAGGTGGTTGAATACTGGGTCATTCCTCGCGTCGAAGCCAATAGTTCCTGATGAAGAGCACTAGAGCCAGGGTCCACCGCTGCTTTTGCGAGCATTTCCGCACCAACAGCTGGAATACACTCAGCATTAGGGCAATGTTGATTTAACAATCGGCTTAGTGCTTCGTCTTTAAAGTACGCGAGTAAATGTGCCTTTGGGTTCACATTAGCAGAGTACAAGGCCGCTGACAGCGTAATATCATCTTCTAAGTTGTCCACTACAATGCAACTTGCTTGTGTAATCGACGCTTTTTCCATCTCTTGTTCGTCTGTGTAGCTGGTCACTTTAACAAAACCAATCTCTCCAGGGAGCGGGTTTTCAATATCAGAGCGACTACACAGAACTATGGGGCGCTTCCCCTCTTCCTCATGCTGTAGCATGCGAATAAGATGCATTGTTCGTTGACCATTCCAGCCCAAAAGCAGAATATGATTTTCCACACCAACTCTCCGTTTTCCTAATATGCCTGCCCGCCAATAATCCACTGAAGCAGAAGCTAACCGTCCAATTAATGCAGCAAACAAGGTTAAGCCGCCCGGTATAACAAATAAAATGACTACCCATTTTCCCGCTTCGGTCACTGGTGAATAATCGCCATAGCCCACCGTCGACGCAGTGACCATGAGGTAATAAACAAACGTCGAAGCATCTTCTGTAAGAGCGGTTTCCCCACTTGCAACCAAGGCCAGCCAAGACAATGCAATGTAGACTAAAAGCAATACCATAAGGTTACGATTGCTTAATTGAAACAAGCGTACTTGAAGCCACTTTTTAAAGACGAACCACGCTGACATACTTTCACTTACTCGACTGATTACTATCAATATTCTTACAAGACTAACTGACTCATGACCGATAAGCCAATCCTGTCACTTACAGCGATATGTACCCAAGTTACTCATTTCACCAAACTCAATAAAAGCGATTGCTATGAAGTATGGGGAAACAAAAAAGCCAGCTTCACGAAGCTGGCTTACATTCAATATCGTTTAGGCGTTACCTTTAACCTGCATGTTAAGCTTCTCTGCGAAGTCGAGCATACGATTAAGTGGAATTAATGACTTAACGCGAAGCGCTTCATCAACAAAAATTTCATGCTGTTCACCACCTTCTCGCAACGCTTGCTCAATCGCTTTGAGACCATTCATCGCCATCCACGGACAATGGGCACAGCTACGACAAGTGGCTCCGGCACCGGCTGTTGGTGCTTCAATCAGTTCTTTCTCCGGAACCAGTTGCTGCATCTTAAAAAAGATACCTTTATCAGTCGCAACAATCATTTTTTGCTGAGGAAGCTCTTTCGCAGCTTTGATCAACTGGCTGGTTGAACCAACTGCGTCGGCAAGCTCGACAACACTCGCTGGTGATTCAGGGTGTACGAGAATAGCAGCTTCAGGATACAAGCCTTTCATCTTACGTAATGCATCAGCAGAAAATTCATCGTGAACCACACATTCACCTTGCCACAGCAGCATGTCTGCCCCAGTTTGGTTGGCAATGTATGAACCTAAATGACGATCAGGCCCCCAGATAATAGGTTTGTCTTCAGAATCTAAGTGCTCGACGATCTCCAAAGCAATACTTGAGGTAACCACCCAGTCAGCACGGGCTTTTACTGCTGCTGAAGTATTGGCATACACCACAACAGTATGGTCTGGATGAGCATCACAAAACTCTGTGAATTTATCGGCAGGACAGCCCAAATCTAACGAACATTCAGCTTCAAGCGTTGGCATAAGGATACGCTTTTCCGGCGTCAAGATCTTCGCAGACTCGCCCATAAAGCGCACACCACCAATGATCAATGTACTCGCAGGATGGCGGTTACCAAACTTAGCCATCTCTAGTGAATCACCAACAAATCCACCAGTCTCTTCGGCGAGTGCTTGGATCTCAGGGTCCGTGTAGTAATGGGCAATCAATACCGCGTCTTTCTCTTTAAGCAATGCTTTAATATTTTTAATGTGCGCTTGCTTTTGTTCGTCTGTCAGCGGTGTTGGTTTTGGCGGGAAAGGGTAAACTGTTTCGATTGTATCTAAAATGTGGCTCATTGCTCTTGCTCTACGCAACTTCCAGTAATCCGAGTATTGTAACCTTAACCCAGATCAAGATGCCAGTTTCCACAAGAATTACTTATAGTGTTTATAGAGCCAATAAAAAAGGAGTGACCATGCACTCCTTTCCAGGTTACTTAATACGCTCTGCGGCTAATTTCGCAGAAGCACTATCAGGATATTCATCAAGTACTTGTTGATAGTATTTTTTTGCCTGCGCTGCATTGTTATTACGTTGAGCAATATCGCCCAGTTTTACTAACGCATCTGCACGCTTATTCGAATCTTTATAAGATACCACAGCAGCAAAGCTCTTCACCGCATCTTGGTCTTGCTTCTTAGCAAAATAAAGCTGACCTAACCAATAATGCGCATTCGGCGAGAATGTTGAATCAGGAAAGTCTTTCTGAAATTGCTGGAACGCTGAAATCGCTCCTGTGTAATCTCGTTTTTTAAGAATTAAGTCTACGGCGTTCTGGTAAGCCGTTTGTTCATCAGCGTTGGTACTAAATTTACCCGCTGGTTTAGCATTAGCATCGCTTGTAGACGTAGCCGCTACTGGGGCACTATTCACTTGACCGCGAAGTTTATCAAGTTCGATAAACAGCTCACGTTGACGTTGCAGCATCTGCTGCATGTCATAGTTATTCTTTTCTAGCTGACCACGAAGGTCACTAATTTCCAGTGCCATTTCATCTAGCTGTTGCTGCATTTGCAACTGAACACGATTACGGTTTTCTAATAAACGTTCGAGACGTTGAACTTCGGTTTCATTAGCCGGAGCGGCTGAGGAGGATGGCGCAGAGTGACTAGCACTGATATCTGATACTGGAGCTGGTGCAGCGAACACAGAGTTCGCTGCACTTGCCAGTAACGTAAGCGTAACTACGCGCTTAAGGTTACTGAACATAAGGACTTTCCTTGATTAGTATACTAGAACCGCACGACGGTTCTTAGCGTATACATCTTCCGCTTGACCTAGAAGAAGAGGCTTCTCTTCACCGTAGCTCACGATTGAGATTTGATCCGCTTGAACACCTAATGCTTGTAGGTACTTAGCAACTGCCGTCGCACGACGCTCACCAAGAGCGATGTTGTACTCAGGAGTACCGCGCTCATCTGCGTGACCTTCGATAGTCACTTTTAGCGCTGGGTTTTTGCTTAGGTAAGCCGCGTGTGCTGCTAGCATTTCTTCGTAGTCACCAGCGATGGTTGCGTTGTCAAACGCGAAGTAAATTGTTTGAGACTCACGAAGTGCCTGCTCTTTAAGCTCTTGCTCAGAAAGTTGGCCGTTCTCACCGATTGGTGAAACTACTGTTGTATCAACACCGTTAGCAGAACCAGATGTTGATTGGTTCGTTTCAGAACCAGAAGCGTTAGCTGCATCATCGCTTGAACTACACGCTGTAACAGCTAGAACTGGTAGCGCAATCAATAGCCCTTTTAGAACTTTGTTTAGTTGCATTGTTATATTTTCCTTACTTTTTGATACTTATTACTTGCTACAAGAACGGAGACCATGCTGGTGCACGGACACGACCGTTTGTTGCCGGTAATCGAGCTTTAAAGCGTCCATCTATAGAAACCATTGAAAGTACATTGGTTTTATTAAAGATAGAGCTATAAATAACCATACCGCCATTTGGTGCGATGCTCGGCGATTCATCTAGCAAAGTTTTGGTCAGAATTTGAACGGCACCCGTTTCAAGATCCTGCTTCGCCAAATTGAAGCCCGAGTTACTACGATTGACCATTACTAGGAATCGTCCATCAGGTGTAATTTGCCCACCTAGGTTCTGATGCCCCTGCCAGGTAAGACGGTTGGTTGAACCACCAGCCAAATCTACTTGATAAATCTGAGGTTTACCACCCCGATCCGAGGTAAAGATCAAGGATTTGCCGTCAGGATGCCAAAATGGTTCCGTATTATTTGATCTACCACGTGTTATTTGTGTCAACTTACGGGTTTTCAAATCCAATGTATACACTTGCAGGCTGCCAGTTTTCGACAACACTAAAGCTAGTTTATTACCATCAGGAGAGAATCGTGGCGCACCATTATGACGTGGGTATGACGTTACTTTTTCACGTTTTCCTGTTTGTGTTTCAATTATATATATTTCAGATTGACCGTTCTGGAAAGTCACATAGGCAAGTCTCTTGCCATCGGGAGACCAAGCCGGAGACATCAATGGCTGGGTTGACTTCAAAACACTTTTTTCACCATAACCATCATAGTCAGCGATACGTAATTGGTATGGATGGCTGTCACCGTCTTTTACTACAACATAGGCAATCTTGGTTCTAAATGAGCCTTTTTCCCCAGTCAACGCTTCAAAAACTCTATCAGCTATAAGATGACCCGCTCCTCTAAACTGACTTGGTACAATTGTAAGTTTTTTATTTAGAAGGATATGGTCTTGGGAAAGTACTAGTCGACCGTCATTACTTAAAGATTTAGCTTGCCCATTAGTTAATTGACCTCTGACAAGGTCAATTAACTGATAATTTACGACATACCGACCATCAGCGTCTTGGGTTATCGTGCCAGTTACAAGAGAGTCAACTCCCAAGCTTGTCCAGTCTTCAAAGTTTATTTTAGACGCTTGGTATGGTGTTTCAGGCATTTGGGAAACATCTATAGGCTTAAACTTACCACTGCGAGTCAAATCAGAAGCGACAATAGCAGATAAGTCTTGGGGCAACTTAGCATTGCCTTCCCACCTAAACGGGACAATAGCAATTGGTCGAGCAGAGTCTATGCCATCAGTAATAACTAGTTCTAGTGCAGCATTAGCGATGTTGGTTACACTGGCAAACAGTACCAAAATCCCTAATAAAAGGCGTTTAATCACGTCTTTGATCCTTTTAGTCGAAAGTAACGGTTAAGTTAATGTTTTTCAGTTTTTCGTTGACTGCATTTTCTGTTGATTTCGGAAAAATACCGACTTGTGCTATCGCACTTTTTGTAGCACCACAAACTCGCGAATCTCCATCTAATACAGTCACACCAGCAACCATCATGTCTGTCCCTGTAGGAAGCAGTCTTATGTTTACTTTACATTCCTTTCCCAATAAATAGTCATCCTTAATTAACTTTTGCTGAATTGTCCTAGTATAAATAGATGACATTCGAGAAATCTCATCTTTTATGAATTGGTTATGAGCCGAGCTATTCTGCTCTGCTTCGTTTTCAAGGCCCGAAAAAATATTATCTAACGCTGCTTCTTGCTCTTTACGCTCACGCTCTAAACGTTCTAAACGCTCCTTCTCCTTACGCGCTTTTTCAGCGGCCTCTTCGGCTGCTTTTTCTTTAGCTATACGTTGTTTTTCAGCTTTTTCGGCTGCTTCACGTTGACGGCGAGCTTTCTCTTCCGCTTCTTTTGCCGCTTTCTCTCGAGCAACTCGCTCTTTTTCTGCCTTAGCAATTGCAGCCTGTTTAGCCAACCGTTCCTGCTCTGCTTTTTTAATGGCTTCTTCTTTCGCTTTACGTTCAGCTTCAAGTTTCGCAGCACGCTCACGCTCTTTACGTACACGAGCTTCTTCTGCTTTCCGCTCTTTCTCTTTCTGTTGTCTCGCTCTCTCTGCCTCGCGCGCGGCTTTTGCCTCTCTCGCTTGCTGCTCTTTTAGCTTACGAATACGTTCTTCTTCAGCTTTGCGATTCTTCTCAAGTTGTTCACTCTCACGGCGTAACTTATCCAAGCGATCTTGCTCTTTCTTCGCTGCGGCTTCTCTCTGGCTGCGTATTTGCTGTGCTTGCTGACGAACTAAATTCGGGTCTATTACCACTGCCTGAACCATCTGTCCGGAAGGTTCAGGTTTGGACATGGTAAAGTCCGTCCCCCAAATCAACGCAACGATCAAAAGCAAATGCAGTACCGCTGATATCACTATCGGCTTAGTGTAATCACTCTTTTTTTTCGGTTTCGTGTCTTTCATAACCAGAGAGCGCTTATTCCTTTATGTCCGTCAATAAACCAACTTTAGGGATACCCGCGCGGCTTAATTCATCCAATACTAAGACGACTTCAGCATACGGCGTTGAAGCATCACCACCCACTGCGACTGGCGAATCCGGCTTCAGCGAAAGCTCCGCTTTTACCCGTACGATAACATCCTGAAGAGAAAGACCTCTTATCACGTCTTCATCGTTCACACTCAGGCCTAAATTACCTTCGCGATCGATTTCGACAATGATAAAGCTGGCATCACTATCTCCAGCTAAATCAGAGGCAGGCTTTGCTGTCGTGGTTTTTGGTAGCTCAACATCAACGCCCTGTGTTACAAATGGGGAAGTCACCATGAAAATGATCAACAAAACCAGCATAACGTCGATATAAGGAACAACGTTAATTTCTGCCGTCATCTTACGTTTTTTAGGTTGGTAGCCAGCCATATCCATTAGTCCCTAGTGGAAGAGTCACGCCCAGCCATAGCTTGGCGATGTAGGATACTGTGGAATTCTTCGGAAAAAGTCGCGTAGTTATGTTCCAGCTTACCGACTTTATTGCTCAAGCGGTTATAGGCCATGACTGCAGGGATCGCAGCAAACAGGCCCATAGCTGTCGCGATAAGCGCTTCGGCAATTCCTGGTGCCACCATAGCAAGTGTTGCTTGTTTAACTTCACCCAAGGCAATGAATGCATGCATAATGCCCCAAACGGTACCAAACAGACCAATATATGGACTGATAGAACCTACGGTTGCAAGGAATGGCAGATTAGTCTCTAACTCGTCCACTTCGCGTGCCACAGCGACACGCATCGCACGACCAGTGCCTTCCATTATAAAGTCTGGCGAATCAGAGTTAGATTTTCGAAGGCGAGCAAACTCAGTAAAACCGGAATAGAAAATTTCTTCGGTGCCAGCCAATTCATCTTTACGCTTTTTCGCATTTTGATACAGGACAGAGAGATCTGTACCTGACCAGAATTTATCTTCAAATGTCTCTGCGCTTTTTGACGCTTGAGAAAGCACTTTGCTGCGCTTAATGATCATTGCCCACGACACGATCGACATACCTAACAAGGTCAACATCACCATTTTTACGAGCAGACTTGCTTGTAAAAACAGGTCAAGCATTGAAATATCAGCGGTCACTGTGAGTAAACTCCATAACTATTGATTGAGGAATCGCTTTTGGCCTCATTTTTTTATTATCGATGCATGCTACCTTAACCATTGCTTTACACAATGTTTTAGCATCAGGATTTACGATCTCTTGACAGAAAATAAGGGTGGCTTTCTTGATCTCTGCAACCGATGTCTTAACCGTCAGACGGTCTTCAAGACGGGCACCTTGCAGAAAATCAATGTCCATATGTCGGACTACGAAACCGATGTTTTGTTCCAAAAGGCTGGATTGTGAAACACCAATACTGGTCAGGTATTCCGAACGACCACGCTCAAAATACTTGAGGTAGTTGGCATGATAGACCACACCACCAACATCAGTATCTTCGTAATAAACTGTTACCGGCAGCTCAAATACCGCACGCTCGTCTTGCACATCAATCCCTTTCTACCATTTGAGTCGCTTTACTATAACGCAACTCATTACCGTTTATGCAATGGTTAATAACGGTTTTCAAAGGTTTAGACAAAAAAATAGCGTCAACTATCAATGATTGACGCTATTGTGACTATTTAGTGGATAATTTTCAGTCAGTTCAACTTATAAAGCACGTATTAATGTTAAATAAATTAGAATCGTTAAGGAAAAATAGGGACTGAATAATACTTGCCAATACCAGTTTTTCGGCTTAAAGCTCAAACCAAAGATCATGCTGGAACAAATCGCCCAAATCATTAGCGGAGAGATTAAAGCATTAAAGCCGCCAATAGAGGCTGAATATTGCTCCGGATCCCACATCACCATAGCCACATGGTAAAAGCCGAGAATCAAAGATAAGGCTCTGAATAGAGCCTTGTCCATTGGCGCATGTAGCTTAGCTACTTGCTCCGCCAGATTACTCACTATCTTTATCCATCATTTCAGAATGCTCTAACCAAAGAGCGTTGATGATGCCGAATGCACAAGCAAGTAGTACACCTAGAATCCATGCGAAATACCACATAGTAATAGCTCCTTAGTAAAGTGAGTTTTTATTGTCTTCAATGAACTTGCTGTCCAGACGACCAAACATCTTGTAGTAAGTCCAAATGGTGTAAGCCAAGATAATAGGCACCATGATAAAGGCAACACCAGTCATTAGGTTGAGCGTTAATTCAGATGACGTTGCATCCCACATGGTCAGGCTGTGGTTAGGCATCAAATCAGAAGGCATGATGAATGGGAACATCGCCAGACCCGCTGTGAAAATAATACCTGCATTACCTAGACTTGAAGCGAAAAATGCAATACCACCACGCTCAAGACGTGAAGCCAATACAGTCACAAGAGACATTACTACACCCAGCGCCGGAGCAATCCACATCAATGGGTACTGCTCGAAGTTGTTCATCCAAGCCCCCGCTTCACGAATCACTTCTTTAGCAAGTGGGTTAGATGCGCCGTTATGGTCAATTGCACTGGTAATCACATAGCCTTCGATGCTTTGAACCCAGAAACCAGCAGCAACGAAAGTCGCAACCGTTAGTAGACCCATGATTTGTGCAACACTACGCGAGCGAGCGTGAACTTCGTCTGTAGTCTTCATCTGTAGCCAAGTAGCGCCCTGCATTAAGATCATAAACAAGCTAACTAAGCCACATAATAAGGCGAATGGGTTTAATAGACCAAAGAATGAACCGTGATACGTTGGCATCAAAAATTCAGTCAACTGGAACGGTACACCTTGCAGTAGATTACCAAACGCCACACCAAAGATGATTGGTGGAACGAAGCCACTGATAGAAATACAAATGTCCCACGTTTGACGCCACTTAGTATCTTCAATCTTTGAGCGATAAGAGAGACCCAAAGGTCTTAGCCACAACGCAGCCAAGGTCAGAATCATCGCCAAATAGAATCCAGAAAACGAGGTTGCGTAAACTAAAGGCCATGCAGCAAACAGAGCACCACCCGCTGTCACCAACCAAACTTGGTTGCCTTCCCAGTGAGGTGCGATCGAGTTAATCATCACACGGCGTTCAGTATCATTTTTTCCGATTACAGGTACTAGCGCGCCAACACCCATATCGAAACCATCAGTCACTGCGAAGCCTACTAGGAGAACACCGATCAGAACCCACCAGATAAGTCGCAAGATTTCGTATTCAAACATATGTTTCTCCTTGCTTTACGCGTCTACTTGACGACTAACTTTGTCTTCAACAGAGTCAGCGTTTTGCTCAAAGTGGTAGCGACCTGTTTTCAGGCTGCTAGGGCCTTTGCGAGCAAATTTCAGCATCAAGTACACTTCTGCAATCAGGAAGACGGTGTATAGCGCCAAGATTGCAAACAGTGATGTCCAGATTTCTCCAGCGGTGAGTGCCGATGCCGCCACATGTACAGGTAGAATTTCACCCACAGCCCATGGCTGACGACCAAATTCAGCAACAAACCAACCTGCTTCGATAGCAATCCAAGGCAGTGGGATACTCAGCAACGCGGCTTTTAGTACCCATGGTTTTTGCTCGATCTTCTGACGACAAGTCTGGATGAATGCGGCACCGAATACGAATAGCATGATAAAGCCACACGCAACCATGATTCGGAACGACCAGAATAGTGGCCAAACTGTTGGGATAGAATCATCCGCCGCGGCTTGGATCTGCTCTTCAGTCGCATCAACCACGTTTTCTGTATAACGCTTCAGAAGAAGACCGTAACCTAGGTCACCTTTCACTTCATCAAAGGCGGCCATGTTTTCTTCTGACTTGTCACCTGCACGAAGCTTTTCAAGCAGTTCATAGGCGTACATACCTGTGCGGATACGATCAACGTGTTCATCGCGAAGGTCACGTAGACCTGTTACTTGCTCATCCAAAGAACGAGTCGCAATGATACCCATGACGTAAGGAATCTTGATCGCATAATCAGTATGCATGGTTTCCTGATTTGGCAGACCAAACAAAGTGAAAGCGGCTGGTGCTGGCTCGGTGTGCCATTCTGCTTCTACTGCTGCCAGTTTTACTTTCTGTACTTCACCTAATTCATAACCAGATTCGTCACCAAGCACAATTACAGACAGGATTGCCGCCATACCAAAAGAGGCTGCAATGGCGAATGAACGACGAGCGAAAGCGATGTCACGACCTTTTAATAGGTAGTAAGAACTGATGCCAAGAATAAACATCGCGCCTGTCGTATAGCCCGAAGCGACTGTGTGTACGAATTTCACCTGAGCCACAGGGTTAAGAACCACTTCAGCAAAGCTCACCATTTCCATTCGCATGGTTTCAAAGTTAAAGTCTGCCCCAACTGGGTTTTGCATCCAGCCGTTTGCAACCAAAATCCACAATGCCGAGAAGTTAGAACCTAGAGCGACTAACCAAGTGACAACTAAGTGTTGCCGTTTAGTCAATCGGTCCCAGCCGAAAAAGAAAAGGCCAACAAAAGTGGACTCAAGGAAGAAGGCAACCAACGCTTCGATGGCCAAAGGTGCCCCGAAGATGTCTCCGACGTAATGAGAATAGTAAGACCAGTTAGTACCAAACTGGAACTCCATCGTCAGACCGGTGGCAACACCTAGTACGAAGTTAATACCGAACAGCTTACCCCAGAACTTTGTCATGTCCTTATAGATTTGCTTATCCGTCATAACGTACAGAGATTCCATGATGGCGAGAAGGAAAGCCATACCCAGAGTCAATGGTACGAAGAGGAAGTGATACATCGCAGTGAGCGCAAACTGCAACCGCGACAGATCGACTACATCAATCATGTTTACTCCTATGTGTCGGCTGAAGACACTTTTTACATTTCTGCGGCATAAGTAAGCGTTGAACAAACTCAAACAATGTTGCTAAAGAACAGCATGTTGTTGCAAAAATGTACCGTAACGGTTAGTTAATTGTTAAGCATCAGCTAATATAGCTAGTGCTAATACTACTGCTAAAAACTGTCTGTTTCAAAAGGTTTGTATTTAGACTTCGCTTTGATTTGTATCAAATTTTGTGCGGCATTTTTGTCTAAAAAACCATCACATTGATCAACATCAACAGTTTAAACGAGCTTTTGTTAATTTGTGGTTATTTGTGAGGGAGAACAAGGTATTTATGCAAAACAAGTGCTTAACAACTCGTCTACTTTAGTTACCTAAATGGCAGGAGCAAGATTCCATTATTGTGACTTTCATCACTAAAAATAAAAACCAGCTCATATTGAACTGGTCCTGAAAACTTATTTTTCAATTCCGAAATGAAGATAAGCCCTATCGGTAGCTATACGCCCTCTTGGCGTCCGCTGTAGATAGCCTTGCTGTATCAGATATGGCTCCAAGACATCTTCAATGGTATCCTTCTCTTCACCAATGGCGGCTGCCATATTATCCAGCCCAACCGGTCCACCACCGAACTTCTCCATAATGGCTAACAGTAGCTTGCGGTCCATGTAATCAAAGCCCTGAGCATCAACATCCAACATGTTAAGAGCCTTGTCTGCGATGCCTGCACATATATGCCCGTTACCTTTCACTTCCGCGTAGTCCCTCACTCGACGTAGTAAACGGTTAGCGATACGTGGTGTCCCACGTGCGCGTCTTGCAACTTCAAGCGCGCCTTCGCTCTCCATCGACAAGCCCAAACAATCAGCGCTACGCTGAACAATATGCTGAAGATCTGGGATTTTGTAGTATTCAAGGCGCTGAGTGATGCCAAAGCGATCTCGAAGTGGAGAAGTTAACGAGCCCGCTCGCGTCGTGGCTCCTATTAGAGTGAATGGAGGTAAGTCAATTTTAATAGAGCGCGCGGCAGGACCTTCACCAATCATAATATCGAGTTGGTAGTCTTCCATCGCGGGATACAACACCTCTTCAACCATCGGACTCAAACGGTGAATCTCATCAATGAACAACACATCGTTCTCTTCTAGGTTGGTCAGAAGCGCGGCCAAGTCACCCGCTTTTTCCAGAACAGGACCAGATGTAGTGCGAATGTTTACGCCCATTTCGTTGGCAACAATGTTTGCCAACGTGGTCTTACCTAAACCTGGAGGGCCAAAAATCAGCAGATGATCCAACGCCTCTTCCCGGAGGTTGGCTGCTTTGATGAAAATCTCCATTTGATCACGAACATGATCTTGACCTTGATAATCCGCCAGCTTCTTTGGACGAATGGCTCTATCGATGACGTCTTCTTCTTTATAAACCGCATTATCCGGTGCGATTAGACGATCCGCTTCAATCATTAACCGTTCCTAGTTGTCACTTAAACCATGGACTTCAGTGCTTCGCGAATCAGCTCTTCACTGCTCATCTCTGAAGTCTTAACCTGAGATACAACTTTAGAAGCTTGGGTCGGTTTGTAGCCTAGTGCAAGTAAGGCACTAATCGCTTCTTCTTCGGCATTAGATTGATCGGCTTGCGGTACAGAATCCACTGGAGCTGCGTCTGTATGAGGAGTGAACAAATCACCCGCTCCCCAGCCTTTGAGACGGTCTTTCATCTCAACGACCAGACGTTCCGCTGTTTTCTTACCAACACCCGGCAATTTAACCAGTGTTGAAATGTCTTCACGTTCAACACATGAAACAAATTGGCTGGCTGTCATACCTGACAATATACCCAAGCCCAGTTTCGGACCGACGCCATTAGCTTTAATCACTTCGCGGAATAAGGCACGTTCTTTGACAGTATTAAAGCCATAGAGTAGCTGAGCATCTTCGCGAACAACAAAATGCGTGTAGATGATTGCTTCCTCACCAACATTCGGCAATTCATAAAAACAGCTCATCGGCATCTGAACTTCATAGCCAATACCGTTTACTTCAATCAACAATTCAGGGGGTTGCTTTTCAAGCAGAATGCCACGCAAACGTCCAATCACACTCAATACTCTTTAGAAATGAATTTGCGACAGGATAATAAAGAACTGGATAGACATCCAGTTCTTTATACGGTGTATCTAGATTTTTGAGACCACTAGATCAAGTTGGGATGTGAGAGTGCGCACTGTCTCGACCTGCCCGTTTAACTGCGAACCATTTTGTGCAACAAGCTCGGAAATGGTCTTGGTTTCCACCACACCATTGGCCACTTCACTGCTCGCTTCATCCAGTTCTTTGAGTGCCGACATTTGGTTGGTCATGATATTGGCTAAGCCGTTTACATCTTTCGAGATACCCGTCACTTGTTCGATGACTTCTTTCATTCGCGTCGCACTAGCGTGGACCACCTCTTGACCGTAACGCACTTCCTGTTCGCTTCGGTCAAGCAAGTTACGAATCTCCACCGCGGACTCACTACTCTTAGCTGATAACTCACGAACCTGATCCGCCACCACAGCAAACCCTCTGCCCTGTTCACCCGCGCGAGCGGCTTCAATCGCTGCATTCAGTGCCAGTAAATTGGTTTGTTCCGCAACCGAAGTGATCAAATCAGCGACTTTCATGATTTGATCATGGCTGTCGATGATCTGGCTTATTGCACTGATAGAAGCTTCAAGCAGTTCTGAGCTCTTCTCTGCCTGTTTATGGACAGCGTCACTTCGTCCGCGCAACTCAGTGACAAAGTGGCTAGAATCTTCAAGCCCCTCGGTCATCTGATGCACCTGCTGACTCATCTGTTCAGCGGCACTGGCCTGAGATTCACTATTGATGTTGAGCTGACTAACCTGGCTTTCGAGAGCTTCCGACTGAGACTCTAAAACTTGCGAGACTTCTTTCAATTGATGAGAATTCTGATTTGCTTGCTCTAGTACACTCGATAAATGTCGCTCACCTTGCGTAGCTTTGTCAGCTACCGCTTCACTTTTTTGTTTTGCGTACTCTGCTAACTCAATCGCCTGATCACGCTGTTTCGCCGTAAAGGCTTGAGCAATACAAATCACCACCAGCGGGAGAATGGTTCCTGACCATATTTCAATGCGCAATGCCGATTCAGACAGAATCAATTGAGGAAAGCGAAAATCAGAGAGATGAAGATACGTCATGACAGCCGATAACGAAATGACAATCGCACTCCAGCAAATCGCCATGCTCCTCGTCCCTGAAAGGAAAAAAGCAACAACCAGTAAAGGCACCCAATAGGTTTGAGTTGACTCTACCACTCCGCCACTTTGGTAAATGATGTTGAGCGCATGGACGGTCATACCAACAAAGCCGAGATTGAGGGCAAAACCGGGATGTTTAAGCCACTTCAGACAAGCTGCAGAAATCAACTCTAAGACAATCAGAAACACAGAAGTCAGCACTAAGCTGTCATGGCTGTGTTTACTCCATTTAATAAAGCTATAAAGGCCAACGAGGAAGGCAATAAAAGTGAATAGAGACAGGATGTCAGCCTGTCGCTGTTGTGATTTTGTCCAATGGTGTTGGCTCGGCATGCACGCACGACGCCAGAGAGTGGCTGGGTTCATTGTCAATCATCCTTGATTGAGAGTTATAAGACCTCCGACCACTATAGATTTACAACATTTTCATAACAAATTGCATTATTAGATCTGTTTAGGACGTCTCAGTTTTGAAATCACTATGCACAATCAACGGTAACGACCTCGTCGTGCACTGGTTGCTTTACCAGCCAAAGCAACTAAGGTTTTATTGGTATTCGCATGACAGATAGCAACGCCTAGGGCATCAGCCGCATCCGCTTGAGGCTTGGCAGGCAACTTGAGCATTGACTGCACCATGTGTTGCACCTGTTCTTTATCTGCGCCACCAGTCCCGACCACCGCTTGTTTGATTAAGCGCGCTGCGTATTCATATACCGGAAGGTCAGCATTCACTGCAGCAACGATCGCACTGCCACGGGCTTGACCAAGCTTTAAGGCAGAGTCCGCATTGCGCGCCATAAACACTTGCTCAATAGCAAACACATCCGGCTGGAATTGGGTGATGATTTCGGCCACTCCGGCGTAGATTTGCTTGAGCCGTCCTGGCAGCTCTTTTTCTGATGTTCGAATACAGCCACTACCTAGATAATGAAGGTGACGTCCGGTTTGGCGGATAACGCCGTATCCAGTGATGCGGGAACCTGGGTCAATGCCCAAGATGATTGACATAGTGCTTATAAAACCTATTCGTTTAGCCAGCACGTATCTTAGCTTACACCATGAGCATTAGCGAGGTTTCAGGGCGCAGTAACCACCGCTCTGCTCGATAAACCCGCATCCAGCGTCACTTCAATAACCGCGGTGCGCTCATGACTAAGCTTCTCCCCACTCCAGTAGTCATACCAATGCACTGGGAAATCAGACGTCAGAGTGACCTCTCGTGCTGGTTGCTGGAAATTAAATAGACAATGTAAGTCGTTTTGCTCCGTCATGGGTAGATACGCGTGGTGCAAACTCAATGACATGAATCGGGCGGCATTTTGATTATGCTTATGGCGGATAAACAAACGCGACAGTGTTCTCTGAGCAAACGGCGTCATCTCAGGTAATGGGTCACCTGATAACAACAGCCCACCACTCGCCAGCAATACATCACGATGAAATTCATAGTAACGCCGCTCAGTCGCTTGATTAGGTAGCGAGACTAACGTGGCGCAATCCGGATCAACCTGCCATAACTTCCGATGCTGCCAACTACGATAAAAGGTTTCTTTAGCAATCTGTTCGAAGCGCCTCTCATCTCGCTCGACATCGTCTGAGACCCGCATTGCATCGACAAGTCCCAGCGATGGCCACATTGGAGCATTACAGCCAAGAATCAAGGCCTCACCCGCTCCTTCGGCAATGGCTTCCATACCCAGCCGATACGCCTCTACACCTGTAATACCACTCTGATGTCTAAAACCTTTCAATGTTCCCCAATAGTTCGCATCGAGCTTGAATAACTCAATGCCCCACTCTTCACGCATAGTTTTCACTACGTTTGTTAGATGTTCCTGAACATCTGGATTAGACGTATCTAATATGTACCAAGGTGTACAACGCCAGCCCGCGTAAGTCACCTCTTCAGCTTTAAGTAATGAACCGTCGGCATGGGTAACAAACCAATCCCGGTGTTGTTTAAACACTTGAGACTCAGGTTGAGCAATAAAGGGAGCTAACCAAATTGCTGGTTTCTTGCCTTGGAGCTTAATTTCTTTGATCAGTGATTCTATACCAGATGGAAACTTGTTTGACGGTGTCAACCAATCGCCCATAAAAGCCTGGTAACCGTCATCCAACAGAACATATTCGAGTTGTTGTAGATCACCTTTCATACACTTCATGTTATCCAGAATATGCCCTTGTGTAACTTCAGCGTAATAAGCGTACCAAGAGCACCAGCCAATTGGTGCGTCCTTCATAGCGCCCTGACGAGCAGGATGATGTCGCGATATCAGTGTCGCATATTCATCATAAAGGGCGGAAAGAGACGTTCCCTGCAGCACAACAACAGATTCGAGTTGATTAGAAGCCCAATCAAGCGGGTGAGTGTTTTCACCATCAATGCATATCTTCAACCAAGTGTGATTTTCAATATCGACAATTTCGAAATATCCAGCAAAACGGTGACAAGAAGTAAAACCAAATAGGGTGTAACCCGTCGAATCTTCTACCACCAGATAGTTGTAGTAACGTTTTGCCGCAGTGGGAGGATAAATTCGGTAACTGGAAGAGTTGTCAGGACAACGTCCTATATCAATGGGGTGCTCCGCCGTGCCAGTCGTCTGAGCTAACATCTGAAAACCATCACCAAGCAAAGTGGCATTATGCTCAAAGCCAAATTCAGTAATCGCCAAGACATAACGTCCACCAAGGGGATCATTATTCAACCCTTGATAAGTAAACGTAATCTCATTGTGATTAATATCGGCCTGAAGATTGATGTCTCTTACTCGCAGGGTGCGACCATTCTCCAGTTTGACTGAAAACGACATAAATGAACTCCCAGACCCTATACATTTTTGCACTGTTAAACAAATTAGAGCACTAGGCTTTTTTATTGTCCAATCACTAACTTAGGTAATATTGGTCTAGGTCACGAATTGTCCACTTTAAATTCACAAGTTGAGTGAATACGGTTTTAGATGAGGTATAGCATAGAGATGAAACGAAAAAGCCCTCCAACTCCGGGAGGGCGAAAAGGCAGTGGATTATTGCGCTAAGCTTCCTGCTTAAAAAAGCCCACCTCAGTGGGCTTTAAGGGATATGAACAAACTCAGTCGTTAAATTAGAATGCGTAAGCCAGTTTAACGAATGATTCGATGTCGCCTTCTTCTGCGCCAACACCTAGGCTGTAACCTTCATCAGAGATGTGGTAAGCAACATCTACTAACGCAGTCACATTGTCAGTGAATGCGTAAGAACCACCAAAGTTCACTGCCTCACGAGTGTCTTCGATCGTTACGTAGCCCACTGCTAGGTAAAGAGCATCGATAGTGTAACCCGCAGAAGTGTTGTACATCTTCACTTTCTTACCATCTGCGAATTCTTCTTCGGCAAATGTCGCGCCGATGCCTACTGAGCCCAGCTTCACAGAGCCGTTCACTAGGTAAAGTTTGTCAGTAGTACCTTTATCTTCATCGTTATCTTCGTAACCAAAGTTAACCATGAAAGTGTCGTTTTCATAACCTAGGTAACCGTTGTAACCTGGTTGGCGCTCTTCTTCAGCAGAATCGTCCGTATAGTTGCGGTCACCATAGTAAGAGATGCCGTACTTAACGCCTTCTTTATCGCCTTCAAACTTAACTACCTGACGTGCGTCAGAAGCGTCATTTGGTGACCATAGGAACTCAATAGTTTGGTCTGCAGCACCATCCACTGCGTCGAGAGCTGTGTCGTTAGCATAACCAGCAGAAACAACACCAGCTCCAGTTTTGTAACCAACCCAAGTATCTGTAATAGTAAACGTTGAGTCTGATGTACCGTAGTCATTTTCTACGTCAAATTCACCACCAAACTTACCGACAATGTTGCCGTTTTCGTAATCAGCGAAGATATCAAAACCCGTGACACCACCGTTGTAAAACTCTTCGTCTTTTTGTTTGTCGAAATTATTTACTTCTTCGTTTTCTTTACGGTCTGTTTGGTAATAACCACCAACGGCGATTTCACCTGATACTGTAAATTGGTCGCCTGAAAGTGCGTCTGCGGCTACCGCTGAACCAGTAATAAGAGATAGGGCTACTGCTAAAACTGTCTTTTTCATTTTCTATGTTCCTATAGATTTTTATTTATGAGCGTCAAATACCACCTGCCCGCTCTGGCTATAGAAACTATTGGCACTAATAATTATTAACAAATGAATCAATAAAAAATGACCGTAGCCACATAATTAAGGTTGTCGAAAACACTTAAGTTTTATTAATCACTAATAACAAGTAACTCAATTAAAAGAAAAAAGTGCCCCATGCTGTCATAGAAGATGAAAAGCAGCCTTGTCACTGAATTACGAACATGATTGAGTAAATACCGCCATACCTATGCCCTGAGCAGAAATATTCTTTGCTTTCTCAACCTCAACTAAACTTATAACTAAGAGGTTTGATGGAACAGACTGGTGTACAGATCCGCGATTGGACAATTCATTTGCCTTATTCTCATTCTTTGGGGTGGAGTCGTATGGTCCTCGCCACTGAGAGTCGCCCAGGATTTATGGCCCCCGTATGTCATGAATTCTGTATTAGGCAGTGGTATCGCGCATGATTTAGTCACCGATGGACTTGTCTCATCGGGCTATGAAGTTGAGTATTCTGTCAAACCATGGTCGCGAGTGCTGAAAGAAACTATTAATGGAAAAAATGACGTCATCATCGCCATCTGGAAAACAGAGCAACGCAATAAGGATTACTTGTTTACTGATGTCTATATGTACAACCAAATGGCTTTCGTGTATCGCTCTGACACCAAGTTCGAATACGTATCGCAAAACAGTTTAAAAGGGAAAAGAGTCGCGTTAATTAACAACTACGGCTACGGTGCTGGGCTACGCGAATTTGATGGGTTGATTCCAATAGACTCTATAGACTTACCTAATAGTATCCGTCTCGTTATGACGGATCGCGCTGATGTATTAGTCACAGACGAGGCTGTCGGCAGATGGACGGTAAAAGAGATGAGAATTAAGAAGGGCGAGCTGTACTTTAGCACGACTTACCTTGATTCAACCCCACTTCACGCAGCCGTCAGGCGAGATCACCCACAAGCTAAAGCAATCGTCTCAGCTCTCAATCGCTACTTCCGAGAGCATGCCGCTCAGAAGCTTGAGCAACTCAGAGTAAAGTACGGGTTAACTGACTAAATATGAACACTTGTTTATTCCGTCTGGCGCATTTCATTGTGGCAAGCCACAAAATGATCACGAATGGTTTTATTCCCATAACATGGTGCAATCGCGTCACTACCTAATACAGTCAAGAAGAACTCGGGGGGGCCGACCCAATTCTCTGGCAAATGAGGAAAGAACCATAACAAAGCTCGACGAACAATATCAGGGACAGAAACGATCGAAACAGG
Organism: Vibrio sp. Isolate24; assembly: GCF_022398215.1. Classification (NCBI taxonomy): domain Bacteria; kingdom Pseudomonadati; phylum Pseudomonadota; class Gammaproteobacteria; order Vibrionales; family Vibrionaceae; genus Vibrio; species Vibrio sp. Isolate24. The sequence goes on along the minus strand of NZ_JAKEUU010000003.1, from coordinate 601,776 downwards.
CTTGCTCTGTACTTGAAAAGCCAAACGTGCGAGCTCATTAATCGATAATACCTCTGGGCCTCCGATATCATACTCATTTTGATCTGAGTCTAGCTGACTTAAACAAAAACTAGCCAAATCTTCCCCATCAATGGGATTCATTCGCATTGCCCCCTGACCAAATTGATAGATTCGCCCTTTGGCCGCCATACGATAGAACTCCTCAAGGTCTACAAAAAATCCATTTGGCCTGATGACACACGGAGATAAATGTTCTGAATTCAGTAATCGACGCGCAAATCTCTCTTTGGCTCGAAGCAATCGAACTTGTGGGTACTCTTGTGCCTTAAAGGCTGAAACATAGATAAACCGTCTAACGCCGGATCTTTCCGCTTCAAGTAAGATATTTAGATTCGCTTGGTAATCGACATCCATATAACTGACATCATCCTTCTGGCGAGTAACACCTAAGCAAGAAATAACCGCATCAACACCTCGACATATGCCCTCAAGTTGCTCTGGCTTAGTGACTTGCGCTTCGATGATTTGTGATTCGCTGAGCCCTATTTCAATCAGCTTTTTCTTATTACGAGCAAGGGCAATAAAGTCGCGTTTCTGTTCTAAAAGCTGTTTCACAATATGTATGCCCAAATAGCCTGTGGCGCCAACAACCAAAACTTTATGTGATGTTGCCATTCCATTCTCCTTATTCACTCATCATGACTTATTGACGATTCGATTTTCGTTGGGCGGTGTAATCCTTCACTAAACGTTCAGAACATTACCAGAATTGAAGAAGATATACTGGAATCTGTATATGATGGCTTCATTACTGCCCTTCTGGGACACGTCGCGCAGAGACAGAAGAGAACATTTCTACAAAGCGAAAGCCGGAATCGAGCCCGACCTGATAATCATGCAACAACGCATCACGACTGCTCATTAAAGAGTTAGATAGCAAAGGCTTGTCGGGCTTAATTTGCACAATAAAGCAGTCATCAGGAGGATTATGCAGAAAGTTTTGAGTTAATGCGTAAGTTTGATAGTGCACCATGAGCATGTCAGCCAAACTCGAGTCAAATCTGTCCCCAAGTAAGTAGCCCAATCTATATATGCTGTCCGCTCCAAATAGCCAACGTCCTCCATTCAATGGCTCTATATACTGTTGACTTATTTTTTCTTCTTTTGCACGTTGCAGTTGTTCATAAAAGAATGTTCGCCAGTCAATTTTCCATTGGGCAAACCTCTCTTGCCATTGTTCCTGTATTAATTGAAATGAGCCTCGATTCCAATTAATGCGTTCACCTTCAGGCAAAGGTAACGGCCCAGGCTCCTCTAGATCCTCACCTTCCGTGCGAATGACAACGATACACCTTGCCTCTTTACGCCATGCTTCCTGAACTGGTATAGACGCCGAGACTCCGCCGTCCACATAAACCCCATGTTCAAACTCAACCGCTTCATGATAGAGCCTTGGAATTGCACAGGTAGCGATCAGCACTTTTCTCCAATCATCTTCCAGCATGGGCAGATAATGGTCCAATAGACGTCGGGTATCTGTCACTGCCGCATATGCTTTACGATCAGCCAACACCCGCCGACCCATATCAATATCTAGCTTATAAGGAAATTCACTGATTTTATCCAAAGCCCAGTCAAGGCCTAGATATTGTTTACGTCGGATGTAACGAAATAGATTGAAAAACTCTGGTTCAGTGGTGAGTTCAAGAATGAATGAGCGTCCCAAACCTCTTTGACGACATAGGTAGGCGCAAAGGTTTAATGCACCTGCGGATGTTCCATAAAAAGTATCAAAGGGATCGAAATTCGATAACTGAAAGGCATCAAGCACTCCCGAGGTAAAAATACCACGCTGACCACCCCCTTGAGCAACCAGCGCATTTTTACCACCTGTGTACTTTGCAAAGCGTTGAGTATCCAACTGGATAGCAGCGCTGGTAACCACACCGCTATTGTCCATAAGCTCAACCTAGGCTGAAGTGATTGCGATTAGGCCAAAACCTATCAGAACAGCAAAAACTGTTACAGTGATGACTAACGCATATTTCAGATCGTGTTCCATAGACACCTCCATTATTGTGTAACAAAGTAATAACATCGTTGTGAGATATCTTCAATAATTCCCTTTTTTGTGTGCGTAATTATGACGTTACTATCACAATTAGAAGATATCGCTCTGATAGGACAGTGCTTATGAACAACAAAAATATCCCTCTGCTCGGTTGCATTTTGCTTAGTTTTACTCCGACAACTTTTGCAGATGTATATCTAACACCTTGGGCTGGTTACACCTCAGGTGGCAGTGTAGAGAATCAAGATCAACAAGAGTACGATCTGAAAGGTTCCGCAAGCTTTGCAATAAGCGCTGAAATGGATCTAGACAAAGGCAGAATCGGTTTGTTTTACGCCAATCAAAAAACCGACGTAGAAACCGTCAGCCTCAGCTCAACCATGCACTATCTACATTTTCAAAGTAGCATTTATTATCCCGTTGAAGAGTCACTATACAGTTATCTTGGTGTTGGGCTGGGCGGTTCATACATAGATGCAGATTGGGTGGGCGATGAATTGGGCTTTTCTGCCAGTATCTTCGGTGGTTTTGAATATCGTCTCACTGAGCACTTTGCACTGAATACTCAGCTGCGTTGGCTTGGCACAGTTGTCGATAACGACACCAGTGGCGTATGCAATCTGCCCGCTTCACAGGAAGGAAGTTGCCTCATTAAATTCAAAACAGATTGGATGAACCAATTCTCGGCAAATGTCGGATTAACCCTACGCTTTTAGAGGCAATGCCTTTTCATTGCAAATAATTTAGTAAAATACATTAACTGAGCGTATATTTTTCAGTCATACGCTCTCTTAATTTTAAAAGAGTTATGTTTCATTTCACACAAAAAAATCTCAAGTTTCTTCTAGAAAAGTATGTAACAACCATTTAACTCACTAATAAGTCATCACAAATACATTTTTCTCACCAAACCCCAACATTGAACTCACAATTACAATCTATTGCTTTAACCTATGCTTGTAGTTAGTCTTTTCAATATGCACAGCTGATTATTTCAGTTAGAGCAAACACACATTGAAAAATTAAGCATTTATATCTGAGAAACCTTAAAGAAACCCAAATAAACAACCACAAACTTATTTAGATAAAGACAGTTAAGCATCCATATTAATCGTTATATCTGCTTTACTGATTATAAGTTTGCTCAGGCTCCCGTTCAGCCTGAAGGGGTTTGAGGTAGCTTCACTCTCGGAAATCGGATTGACAGGAGTCCTTTATGAAGCGAGAACAATGGGGATCCCGCGCCGGGTTTATTCTGGCGGCAGTGGGATCGGCTATCGGCTTAGGAAACATTTGGCGTTTCCCATACATGGCCTATGAAAACGGCGGTGGCGCTTTCTTTATCCCTTACCTTTTTGCAATGATCACTGCAGGCATACCTTTTATGATCCTAGAGTTCAGTATGGGTCAAAAATATAGAGGCAGCGCGCCAAGAACTTTAGCTAAAATTCACTCCAAATTTGAATGGCTTGGTTGGTTCCAAGTCGGCGTTGCTGCTGTCATTGCCGTTTACTACGTGGCTGTGATTGGCTGGGCGATCTCCTATTTTGGTATGTCGTTTAACCAGAGCTGGGGAACCGACACCAATGCATTCTTCTTTAGTGATTACCTAGCTTTAGGCGATAACTCGCCAACAGACCTTGGCAGTATCCAATGGAAGATTGCCATCGCGATGCTGATTGCTTGGGGGATCACCTACGCTGCTGTTGTTGGTGGCGTTAAGGCTGGTATTGAGCGGGCCTCTAAAATCATGATGCCTATTCTCTTCATCATGGTCGTACTTCTTATCGGTCGCATGATATTTCTGCCTGGTGCTTTGGATGGCGTCAACTATATGTTCGAGCCTGACTTCAGCAAAATTTGGGATGTTAAAGTATGGGCAGCAGCGTACGGCCAAATCTTCTTCACACTCAGTATTGGTTTTGCCATCATGCTGGCTTACTCTAGTTACCTACCTGAGAAGTCGGATATAACCAACAATGCGTTTATGACCGTATTGATCAACTGTGGCTTCTCAATTCTGGCTGGTATCATGATTTTCTCTGTATTGGGCTACATGGCACAAGAACAGGGCAAACCACTGACTGAAGTGGTTTCTGCTGGTGTTGGGTTAGCGTTTGTGACTCTACCAGCAGCAATTAACTTGCTCCCAGCACCATATATCCTCGGTCCTCTGTTCTTCTTCGCTCTTGTCGTGGCCGGATTGAGCTCACATATCTCCATTATGGAGGCCGTTACGTCAGCCGTTATCGACAAACTAAAATGGAGTCGCAAAAAAGCGGCAACTGTTGTTATTGGCACGGGCGTGATTGTCTCAATGGCATTTGCAACCAATGGCGGTCTACTACTGCTAGATTTGGTCGATCACTTCGCGAACAATGTCGGCATCATGGTGGGTGGTTTTGTCGAGATTATTCTTATGGCTTGGTTACTGAACAAAGTTGGAGACGTACGTGAATACGTTAATGAAATCTCAGACTTTTCTGTCGGTGCTTGGTTTGTTGTGTGCTTACGATTCATCACGCCAGTCATGCTCGCTGTCATTCTTGCAACCAAATTACAAACCCTATTCACCGAAGGCTACGGTGGCTATGACCTAACACTAGGTTGGGCAATGATAGCAGCTCTATTCGTTATCGGTGTACTCATTAATGCAGCTAGCCGCAAGGAGGCCTAATTATGACAACAGGTGCAATTATTATGATGGTAGTAGGTTTAGGTATCACATGGGGTGGTGCTGCTATCTGTATCAAAAGAGCAATGAATAAGCAGGACTAACCTTACTGCTTATCTTTATCTCAAATGCCGACATTGAATGTCGGCATTTGTGTATTGTTCAGAGCTAAAATGTGTACTTAACGCCGAGGGCTCCGCCAATCTGAAGTTCCGGGCCACTATACAAATCTAGCTCAGGGTGAACTTGACCATACATGTTCCAACCTTGACTGAAATTCCAGTTCAAACCAAGCGGCACACGGGCACCAAATTCGTTATGGTCCCATTCGCTCCATACCCCCGCTCCAATATACCAAGTGAAAGGTGTACTCTCGCTAAATTCACCACGCTTAATAATGTAATCAAACGCAGCGCCATCATTACCAACAGTAAAGCGATACTGATTATCCAGTTCAAGTACTGCACTTAAGTCTTGATCAACCGCCAAGCCCGCGGAAATACTCGTAGATTCAGAGCCCTCCGCAATCGTAGCAGTACTACCGATTAACGCTGATAGGGCCACCATAGTTTTAACTAGTGCACTTGTCTTCATCACTATTTACTCCCACAAAATAAAACAACATACAATCATCCCAATTTATGAGTTCACAGTGTCAAATAGAGGTAAAAGTAGGGTTAAAGGCAAGGCAGGTATGGAGCTAGCTCGGATCAAAAAAGGAGGCCGAAGCCTCCTTTTTCACACTAATGAAGAGTAGGAATTAACCGTGGTTACGGATCCATTCATCCATCTCAGTTTTTAGGTTGTCAGACTTAGTACCAAAGATAGCCTGAACACCACCTGCCACCACTACTACGCCTGCAGCGCCTAGTTGTTTTAGTTTGTCTTGGTCAACAGCTTCTGTATCCGATACTGCTACACGTAAACGAGTGATACATGCGTCTAGACCCGTGATGTTTGCTTTACCACCGAATGCTGCAACTAGCTCACCAGCCATGTCTGAACCAGATGTCGCGACTGCTTCTTCAGATTCATCTTCACGACCTGGAGTCTTAAGATCCATCGCTTTGATAACAGCGCGGAATACTGCGTAGTAGATAACCGCATAAACCAAACCAACACCTACCATCAGACCAATTTTCTGTGCGTTACCAGATAGTACAATGAAATCGATCAGACCGTGTGAGAACGAAGTACCATGTACAAAACCTAGAGTGTTTGCAACAACGTATGCAGAACCCGCTAGTAGAGCATGGATACCGTACAGTACAGGAGCAACAAATAGGAATGAGAATTCGATTGGCTCTGTGATACCTGTTAGGAATGAAGTCAGGGCAGCAGACGCCATGATACCCATTACTTTCGCGCGGTTCTCTGGCTTAGCAGAGTGAGCGATTGCAATAGCTGCTGCTGGTAGACCGAACATCTTGAACATGTAACCACCTGCTAACTGACCGAAGCCATTACCCGCAGCACGAGATGCTTCGTCTGCAACTAGGTAACAAGTTAGAACGCCGTTTTGTGTTTCGCCAGCAGCATTCACACAAGTACCCGCTTCGAAGAAGAATGGTACGTTCCAAACATGGTGTAGACCGAATGGGATTAGAGAACGCTCAACGATGCCGTAGATGCCGAATGCAACTTGTGGGTTCTGATGTGCAGCCCAGTCAGAGAAAGAAGCGATAGCGCCACCAATTGGAGGCCATACCACTGACAGTACAATACCCAGTGCGATAGCAGCGAAACCAGTAATGATAGGCACAGCACGCTTACCAGCGAAGAAGCCTAGGTATTCTGGCAGTTGAATCTTGAAGAAGCGGTTAAATGCCCATGCAGCCACACCACCAACAAGAATACCACCTAACACACCTGTGTCGATTTTCTCAACACCCATGACACCAGCCATCACACCCAGCGTTGCTGTCATGATACCGTAGCCAACGATTGCAGCCAGACCTGCTACACCATCGTTGTTAGTGAAACCAAGCGCTACACCCACCGCAAATAGCAATGCCATCTGGCCAAATACAGAGCCACCAGCCTGTTCCATCAAGTTGGAAACAATTTCCGGAATAAAGCTCAGATCGGCAGCACCAACCCCGAGTAGAATACCTGCAACAGGTAAAACCGATACTGGTAGCATCAGCGCTTTACCCACTTTTTGCAGGTTGGCAAAAAGATTCTTAAACATGTTTATGCTCCTGAAAAGTTATAAGAATTATTGGGTTCTAACGGCACACCCCCGTAGCCTTAAATGTTAGCACCCAGAGAAAATGTAACCACGTAAAACAGTATATTTTCCGGCTCTAAATATATATTGATGGTGAACAAACTTTCTAGTTAGTGATGGAAATTAGTTTCAAACTAATAGATGGATCACAATCCATAAGAGACTAAATTAGCTCACTTTTACCATATATCTTATTGATATTTATAAACTTATCATAAAGCGCAATTAATTTTGATGAGTAAATAAAATAAGCCCGATTGTTATTTCATGTAACAAAATTACAATTTGATATTTACCGCCTCTCACCTTCAACAGATTTAGTAAACAAGCGACTTTTTATGAACTAACGTGATATTAGACACAAAAAAAGGGAGCAGGCGCTCCCTTTTTAACCAGAACTCTTTTTCTATCTCAAAAAAAGATTTCTGAAGTTTTCACTAGTTTTACTTCCGACTTCGCTCAACGAAGTATTTTTCAATTGGGCAATATAGGAAGCGACTTCAACCACATAGGCTGGCTGGTTTTGCTTTCCTCGATGCGGTACAGGGGCAAGATAAGGTGAATCGGTTTCAATTAATAGCCTTTCAAGCGGTAAAACTTTCACCACTTCTTTCAACTCAATGGCTTGCTTAAACGTCACAATCCCTGAGATAGAAATATAAAAGCCCAGCTCCATCGCAGCTTCGGCAAACGCAAGATCTTCGGTAAAACAATGAATCACACCACCACACTTTTCTGCTTGACCACGACGAAGAATATCCAACGTATCTTGTCTAGCATTACGCGTATGTATAATCAAAGGCTTATTCAGCTTAACACCTAGCTCAACTTGCTGTTGAAATCTCAGCCTTTGTAACTCAGCGGTTTCAGGCTGGTAGTGATAATCCAGCCCGGTTTCTCCTATCGCTACCACTCTTGGGTTCGAGGCATATTCATGCAACCGATCCAACGCAAACTCACTCTCTACATCCAAAGGGTGAACACCACAAGAAGCGTAAACGTTGTCAAAAGGCTCGATCATTTCCAGCATGGCAGGGAAAGAGTCTAACGTCACCCCAACCGAAAGTAGCTCTGATACATTAGCGGCCTTGGCTTTCTCCACGACATCCTCAATACCAGAATGCAGATCCTGATAATCCAATTTGTCTAAATGACAGTGCGAGTCTACGAACATGATTCCTCATTAAATCTAAATAACCAATCTAAGATTAACAGCTCACTATTTAGGCCAACGTGCTCTCTAAGCTGATCAAGTAACCGACTCAATGTGTCAGTTTGGCGGTACAATATCTGATAGCTGATACAGCCTGCTAATAACTTTGCCCTTGGCGTGAAGTAAGGCTGATTCAAGCCAAAATGGACTTTTTGAGCATCTGTCATCAGGTACCACAACCATTGTAGGTACTCTACTGGTGAACTAGCCAGTTCTTTTGCTAACTTGACATTATCTCCCATATTTTGAGCAACCTTTAGGAGTTCAGCTTCAAATGACAAATACTTCTCTTCGTAATCTTGTTCAATGAATGCTTGTGTTTTAAGCGGCGCGTTACCATTAAGGTGCGCGACATAAGGTGCGATAGTGACAGACACTTGTGTGCTTAACCATTGAGTGACTACCTCAGGCTCTGGATTCACCACCTGCCATTGCTGACAGCGGCTGGTTATGGTTGGTAACAGTTGGTGCACTTTGTGGCTCAACAAAAGAAACATACAGCTTTCGGATGGTTCTTCTAGTGTTTTCAGTAATGCGTTAGCCGCAGACTCGTTCATCGCTTCCGCTGGTTCAATAATGAACAGCCTAACCCCCGACAACTGAGAAGACTCCTGTGCCAAGCGATTACATTGGCGAATCTGTTCCACTGTAATCGCCTTGCCTTCTTTTTCAGGCTTAACGATATGAAAATCTGGATGGTTGTTCGCTTGCATCAACTGACAACTATGACAGAAGCCGCAAGCTTCATTGACGTAATTACTACACATCACAGCATTGCTGAATTTTTCGACCAGCTGCTCAGCACCAAGACCTTCCTCTATAGCCAATAAGGTGGCATTAGAGAATCGCTCAGCCTCAAGGCTTAATTGCCACTCCTGCCAGATATCAGTCAGCCAAGGATACAGTGCTTGCATAGCTATTGTTCCAACCAGTTGGTTAAGACGGTTTTGATGTCTAGCGCAACTTTATCAATACTTTGCTCAGCGTTAACGACAACGACGCTCGGGTCGTTGTCTGCCAACTCAAGATAACGCTCTCGTGTACGATCGAAAAAGCTCATATCCATTTTCTCGATTCGGTCTAACTCCCCACGCCCACGAGCTCGTTCAAGGCCGACACGTGGGTTGAGGTCAAGATATATCGTTAGATCGGGTTTGAAATCACCCAGTGTGGTCTGTTTAAGCACACTCATTGTTTGCTTGGAGATTTGACGACCACCGCCTTGGTAGGCCTGAGAAGACATATCATGACGATCTCCCACCACCCATGTACCGTCAGCGAGAGCTGGTTTAATCACATTTTCGACCAACTGAACACGAGCTGCATACATAAGAAGTAATTCAGTCATATCTTGCAGCTCCTCACCTTCGTGCTCTTGCTTCACCAAGGTTCTGAGTTTTTCCGCTAATACCGTGCCACCAGGTTCTCGGGTGTTTCGGATTCTTTCTATACCCGTTTGTTTTAGCGTATCAAGCACTGCATTGATAGCCGTGCTTTTCCCCGCGCCTTCTAACCCTTCAATTACGATGAATTTCGCTTGTGTCATTTGTTGCTTCTTAATTGTCTTAAATACGCACGAACGGCTCGATTATGCTCGCTCAGTGTTTTGGAAAATACGTGGCCACCTGTACCGCTGGCCACAAAATAGAGATAGTTGCTATTTTCAGGATTAGTGGCTGCCGCGATAGAGGCTTCGCCAGGCATAGCAATTGGCGTAGGTGGTAAGCCAAATATCACATAAGTGTTATATGGTGTCGGTGTTCGCAAGTCTTTCTTACGTATATTTCCATCATACTTGTCACCCATGCCATAGATAACAGTGGGATCCGTTTGTAAACGCATTCGCTTATTGAGGCGATTAACAAAAACACTCGCAACACGTTCGCGCTCAGCACCTACCGCCGTTTCTTTTTCGATAATAGAGGCAAGAATTAAAGCATCGTAAGGTGTCTTTAACGGCAAGTTGTCCTGACGTTGCTGCCAATGTTTTTCGAGAACCTGTTCAAGCTTGTCAGCCGCACGTTTGAGAATATCGAGGTCTGAAGTTCCAAACGTATAGTGATAAGTCTCAGCCAGAAGTAACCCCTCCAATTTGGATTGAGTAAGACCAATCTGTTGAGCAATTTCTGCTTCACTTAATTCTGACGTTTTATGTTCAAGGTATGGCGCACTCTCCATTGCTTCACGCCACTCTGCAAAGGTTGAGCCTTCAACAAATGTAATAGCAAACTGATGCTCTTTACCTGTCTTGAATAATTCTAGCGCTTGAGTGAGGTTGAGCTCTGGTTTAAGCAGATAGGTACCTGCTTTTACTTGGGTTAGTTCGGGATGAAAGCGACGAACGAATCGAGCCATATCACTAGACTCGATTAGGCCTTGCTCTGTCAACTCGGAAAGAAGGCGATTGAAACTCACACCGGACTCTAAGGTATAAATTTGTTCTTGTTCGAGCTTAAGGAGCTGAGCCACGTACTCATCCACTTGTTGCTTCACATATAGATATCCAGCGCCAGCGATCAACATAGCGAGAACCAGAAAAAAGGTGATCTTTTTAATCACGGGTTAACCATCTCCTGAATTTTTTTCGTTATCGTTCCTATTGAATAGGTTTGTGTGCCAACACTTTTAACAGGAGCAACACCAAGAATCGAGTTACAAACAAACACTTCATCCGCACTATAGAGCTGCTCAAGCGTATAGTCTCCGCTTTGAGCTTGAACACCGTCACGGAGCAAAGTCTCAATGACCACTCGGCGCATAACACCTGAAACACCTGCATTCGTCAAATCTGGGGTATGTATAATACCTTGCTTAACCCAGAACACATTGGCCATCGTCGTTTCAATGACTCGATCGTTCACATCTAAAGCAATGCCATCCGCCCAACCTGCATGATCCATTTCAGCTTTCAACAATATCTGCTCAAGACGATTATTATGTTTATGACCAGCTAACAAAGGGTTCAAGCCTAACCTTTTTTGACACACGCCTAGACAAATCCCATCCGTTAACCATTTTTCATAATGGACAGGATAGTGAAAGGCGCTAATAGTAACATTTGGTAAGGTCACTTGAGTAGGGCTATATCCACGCCCCCCTACACCGCGACTGATGTGTAGCTTTAAACCCGATTTAGGCGCGTTGATCCGCGCGCTCCTGAGCCAAGTTTCTACATCCTGCCAGTCAGGAGGTTGAATATCGAGCACCTCCAAACAAGACTGCATTCGATCTTTGTGCTTACCCCAATGTTCTATATCACCATCAACAACCAACATGGTCGTAAAACAGCCATCTCCGTATTGAAACGAGCGATCTGCGAGCGCAATCATTTCAGCGGCTTGTCCATTAACCCAATACATATCAGTGCCCAAATAAAAGAAAACGGCTTAATGCCAAAGCATTAAGCCGTTTTATCACAAATTAGAGAATGACTCTTTAGATCTTTTTGAAAACCAACGAGCCATTTGTACCACCAAAGCCAAATGAGTTACAGATAGCGTACTCTGAGTCGATTGGTTTTGCCGTATGAGGGACTAAATCAATGTCTTCAAGGCCTTCTTCACGGTTGTCTAAGTTAATGGTTGGTGGAACCATTTGATCAACCAAAGACATAATCGTCACAATGGCTTCAACAGAACCAGCAGCGCCAAGTAGGTGACCCGTCATTGACTTGGTAGAAGAAACTTTCACTTGCTGAGTACCTTCTTCGCCCAGTGCACGACGGATGCCTTTCACTTCAGCAACATCCCCAGCCGGAGTAGACGTACCGTGAGCATTTACATAGCCGACTTGTGTACCAGTGATGCCAGCGTCGCGCATTGCCGCTTCCATTGCCAGCGCACCACCAGAGCCATCTTCACTCGGCGAGGTCATGTGGTAAGCATCACCAGACATACCAAAGCCAACCAGCTCTGCGTAGATCTTAGCACCGCGTGCTTTGGCATGTTCGTACTCTTCCAGAACAATGATACCTGCGCCATCACCCAATACAAAACCGTCACGGTCTTTATCCCATGGGCGAGAAGCTTTTTGGGGTTCGTCATTACGGGTTGACAGCGCTTTCGCTGCACCAAAGCCAGCCATGCCCAGAGGAGTCGAAGCTTTTTCTGCGCCACCTGCAACCATAGCGTCAGCATCACCGTATGCAATCATACGGGCAGCATGACCGATATTATGTAGACCCGTTGTACACGCAGTAGAAATCGCGATATTAGGACCGCGCAAACCACGCATAATGGATAAGTTACCAGCAACCATATTTACAATGGTTGAAGGGACGAAGAATGGGCTGACTTTGCGTGGGCCTTTTTCAACAAGCGCAGTATGACCAGACTCAATAAGGTCAAGACCACCGATGCCTGAACCAATCGCAACACCTACTCGCGCTGCGTTTTCTTCATTAATTTGTAAACCAGAGTCGTCTAAAGCTTGGATACCAGCAGCGATGCCGTATTGGATAAACAAGTCCATCTTACGAGCATCTTTTTTAGACATGTACTCTGTACAGTCGAAATCTTTTACTAAGCCTGCAAAACGAGTTGAGAAATTTTCAGTATCAAAGTGCTCGATATTCACAATACCACTTTGACCAGCTAGCAAGGCTTTCCAGGATGATTCTACAGTGTTGCCGACCGGTGACAACATACCCATGCCAGTGACAACAACACGACGCTTGGACACGATTTTATTCTCCGGGATTGAAATGATTCTATGAGAGGATAGAAGGAATAAAAAGAACACAGGCGGCCAGAAGGCCGCCTGGGAGAGATATTACTGAGCGCTGTTCACGTAGTCGATAGCAGCTTGAACAGTAGTGATCTTCTCAGCTTCTTCGTCTGGAATCTCAGTGTCAAATTCTTCTTCTAGAGCCATTACTAGTTCAACAGTGTCTAGAGAATCAGCACCTAGATCGTCAACGAAAGAAGCTTCATTTTTAACTTCTGCTTCGTCTACACCTAGCTGTTCAACAATGATTTTCTTTACGCGTTCTTCGATGTTGCTCATTTTTCTTTTCCTTTACAGATTTCGCTCAATGCGATGATTCCGTAGTTTATTCGAACTATTGAAAGTTGCAAGGGGGTCCTTGCTGGTCAAACCACAATTTTCGCGATTTTAACCGAAATTCAATACATTTTTGACTTATATCATGCACAAATGTTGCGCATTTCAATGCCAGTTATCACAAACTATAGGCTACTTTTGTGACAGCAAATAGCCCATTTGGTTCAAGATTAGGCATTAAACCATGTACATGCCACCATTAACATGCAAAGTTTCACCAGTAATGTACGCAGCTTCTGGAGAAGCTAAGAACGCTACTGCTGATGCAATTTCACGTGGGTCACCAAGACGACCAGCTGGGACGTTAGCCAAAGTTGCTGCACGTTGCTCGTCATTTAGCGCCTTAGTCATGTCAGTTTCGATAAATCCTGGTGCAACGGTGTTAACGGTTACACCACGAGAAGCCACTTCACGTGCCATAGATTTAGTGAAACCAATCACACCTGCTTTTGCTGCTGCGTAGTTAGTTTGACCTGCATTACCCATAGTACCAACAACAGAACCAACGTTGATGATACGACCTGCACGCTTCTTCATCATGCCACGAAGTACAGCTTTAGACATGCGGTAGATAGGCGTCAGGTTAGTATTGATGATGTCATTCCATTCATCATCCTTCATACGCATCAGTAAATTATCACGCGTAATACCTGCATTGTTCACCAGAATATCGATTGCGCCAAACTCATCGTTAATATTTTTCAGAGTTGCTTCAATTGATTCGATATCTGTCACGTTTAGCGCCAGACCTTTCCCATTTTCACCAAGGTATTCACTGATTGCAGCAGCACCATTCTCAGAGGTCGCAGTACCGATAACCTTAGCACCACGTTCAACAAGTAGTTCAGCGATAGCACGGCCAATACCACGACTTGCGCCTGTGACCAGTGCGATCTTGCCTTCTAGGTTCATCATGATTTATTCCTTAAAAGTTTACTTAGCCGCTTCTAGAGATGCAGCATCGTTAACTGCAGCGCCACTAAGTGTCTTTACGATACGTTTTGTCAGGCCGGTAAGAACTTTACCTGGGCCTAATTCAAGAAGTTTTTCAACACCTTGCTCGCTCATTAACTGTACACTTTCAGTCCAGCGGACTGGGCTGTATAGTTGGCGCACAAGTGCATTTTTAATTTTCTCAGGATCCGTTTCAGCAACAACATCAACGTTATTGATCACTGGCAACTGAGGAGCATTGAATTCGATGTTTTCAAGAGCGACAGCCAGTTTGTCGGCTGCAGGCTTCATCAAAGCACAATGAGAAGGCACGGAAACAGGTAGCGGTAGAGCACGCTTAGCCCCCGCTTCTTTACACAGTGCTCCAGCACGCTCGACTGCATCCTTACTACCCGCTATAACAACTTGACCTGGAGAGTTGTAGTTTACTGGCGACACCACTTCACCTTGAGCCGCTTCTTCACATGCTTTAGCAATAGATTCATCATCTAGACCGATGATCGCGAACATAGCACCAGTGCCTGCTGGCACTGCTTCCTGCATGAGCTGACCACGTAACTCAACTAATTTGATGGCTTGTTTAAAATCAATCACACCAGCACAAACCAGCGCTGAGTATTCACCTAGGCTGTGCCCTGCTAGGTTTGCTGGTTGCTCTAAACCTAGCTCTTGCCATACTCGCCAGATAGCAACTGAAGACGCTAGCAATGCAGGTTGAGTACGGAATGTCTGATTAAGATCTTCAGCAGGGCCATTTTGAACCAGCGCCCAAAGATCGTAACCGAGAGCCTCAGACGCTTCTGCGAAAGTGTTTTTTACTACTTCATACTGTTCGCCAAGCTCTGCAAGCATACCCACAGCTTGAGAACCTTGACCTGGAAATACGATAGCAAAATTGCTCATTTTCTTTTCCTTAAAACAAAGTAAGAAAGAAAAGATGCCTAAAAAGGCACCTTAAAGTTTAAATTCAATTGAGGTTAGAACTTAACCAGAGCTGAGCCCCAAGTAAAACCGCCACCAAACGCCTCCAACAGAAGCATCTGACCACGTTTAATTCGCCCATCACGCACAGCTTCATCCAGTGCTGTCGGGACAGTGGCCGCTGATGTATTGCCATGCCTATCCAGGGTAATCACTACTTGATCTAATGACATAGACAGCTTCTTAGCCGTTGCGGAGATAATACGGTAATTGGCTTGATGAGGAACTAACCAATCTAGTTCAGACTTATGCATATCGTTGGCAGCCAGCGTGTCCTTAACGAGTTTGGACAGCTGTGTCACCGCCACTTTAAAGACCTCGTTGCCCGCCATATGTAGCCACTTATCAGCATCTTTACCACGCTCAGGAACCTCAAGGCTTAGCAACTCACCGAAACGGCCATCTGAGTAGATATGCGTTGAAAGAATCCCAGGCTCTTCACTTGCACCAACAACAACCGCACCAGCACCATCACCAAATAAGATAATGGTAGAACGGTCTGTTGGATCACAAGTTTTCGACAGAGTATCTGAACCGATAACCAGTACATTCTTACACATACCCGTTTTGACATGCTGGTCAGCGACAGAAAGTGCGTAGACAAAACCTGAACATGCCGCGGCAATGTCAAATGCAGGACAACCTTTGATATCCAATTTAGCCTGAACTTGGCACGCAGAAGATGGAAAAGTATGACTACTACTGGTTGTCGCGACAATGATCAGGTCGATATCGTTTTTGTCGATACCCGCCATTTCAATAGCATTCTCTGCCGCGATATACCCCATATCAGCAACAGTTTCACCCTCGGCTGCGATGCGACGCTCTTTAATACCAGTACGAGCGACAATCCACTCATCACTCGTATCTACCATTTTCTCTAAATCTGCGTTTGAACGCACCTGAGATGGCAGGTAGCTGCCAGTACCTAAAATTTTGCTATACATGAAGACTAATAATGCCTCTCGAGTAAAACCGCTTCCAAACGATCACTAATACGGCTGGGTACTTGTCGTTTGACCTCGTGTAACGCTTCACCAATGGCATTGATGACCGCGTCTACATCAGCACTTCCGTGGCTTTTTATGACAATGCCGCGCAATCCTAGCAAACTTGCACCGTTATACTGGTCGGGGTTCAATGTTTTTAGTTCATTAAATAGCCCAGAAAATAATTTTCTTGCAATCCAACCTTTTATCGATGAAGCCATCATGCTCGTTTTCAGCTTATCGATAAACAGTTGAGCGGTACCTTCACATGCTTTGAGACACACATTGCCGACAAAACCATCACAAACCACCACATCAGCAGAATCGTGCAATAACTGATTACCTTCAATATAGCCGACGAAATTCACGGATTGCGTCTGAGATAACATTTCAGCACAACGTTTTACGAGATCGTTACCTTTAATTTCTTCAGCACCGATATTAAGAATCGCAACACGTGGAGGCCGGCCGAGATACTGTTCAGTTAAAGCACTACCCATAACCGCAAACTGAAACAGAGAATCCGCATCGCACGATACATTGGCACCAAGATCTAACATCCAAGTTCGACCACCGGAAGCGGTCGGTAAGGCTGAGATTAGTGCTGGACGCTCAATTCCTGGTAGTAGTTTCAGTCGAAAACGTGACAAAGCCATAAGTGCACCAGTGTTACCACCACTGACACAGGCATCGGCTTCGCCTTGAGCCACAGCATCAATAGCGGTAGCCATTGAAGTACCATTGCTGTTTCGCAGCGCAAGAGAAGGTTTTTCTGAGTTAGAGATCACCCGGTCACTGTGCTGAATACTCAGACGAGCATCAGGTTGATAACCAATAGATGACAATTGAGTTGTGATCGCAGTCCGATCACCTGTGAGGATCACTTTCAGCTCTGGGAAATGCGACAGTGCCTGCACGGCGGCAGGCACTGTGACGCGAGGACCGAAATCCCCGCCCATTGCATCAAGTGCAACGGTTATATTAGGCAAAGGTCAACCTTACTTGTTGATAACCTTTTTACCACGGTAGTAACCTTCAGCAGTTACGTTGTGGCGCAGGTGAGTTTCACCTGAAGTTGCGTCTACAGATAGTGCAGCTGTAGATAGGGCATCGTGTGAACGACGCATGCCACGCTTTGAACGTGATTTCTTGCTCTTTTGTACGGCCATTGACCCTACTCCTATGTTAATTCTTAAAGAATTACTTCTTTAAGTTTTTTAAAACATCGAATGGATTCGGCTTATCTTCCACAATTTCTTCTGGAATTTCACCAAATACCAAATTGTCTGATTTAACGCTACAGTCCGCTTCATCATGTTTTGCGATTTGAGGCAAGTTTAGAATGAACTCGTCTTCAACAAGCTGTATTAGGTCAATTTCACCGTACTCGTTCAGATCTACCAAATCGTACTCTTCCGGTGCTTCCTCTTCAGTCTTTTCACCTTTGTAAGGTGTATAAGTGAATTGGACATCGCACTCATGTGCGAAAACCTCATTACAGCGTTGACACTCTAAATCAACTTCGATGTTAGCTTTACCAGAGATAACAACGAGCTGCTGTTCATCTAACTCAAATGACAATGACACTTGAGCGTCGCGTTTAACGCCTTCGACTGAGTCAAACAAACGCTTAAAAAGGCTAACTTGAATGATACCATCATAATCAAGTCGCTTCTGAGCAGCGCGTGCCGGATCAACCGTTCGCGGTATTTTTACCTTTTGCATAGGGCGCGAATTCTATCTTCCAATTCGTTTTGAGTCAAAGGAAAAGGACAAAAAGTTAGAGTTTTTTTCCTTAGTATCAGAAGAGCTAGGACGACTAGCGTAATATCGATTAAGCTGTGGCTAACTCCCTGAAAGATTGTAATAGACAATGTCAAAATACCAACTTGTTTTAGCCTCAACCTCTCCATATCGCAAACAACTGCTTGATAAACTATCACTCCCTTTTGTCACTGCCTCTCCTCGTTTTGATGAGACACCACTTTCTAACGAGCAACCTGAAAACCTAGTCAAGCGCTTAGCAATAGGTAAAGCTGAGTCTTGTCAGACCGAGCAGCCGAGTCTTATCATAGGCAGTGATCAGGTTTGTATTATTAATGGGCAAATAATAGGTAAGCCTAAGAATAGGGAGAAAGCCATTCAGCAGCTCACTCAACAAAGCGGCAAGGCCATTCAATTTTTTACTGGGCTAGCGATCCATAACACTGAAACAGAAAAGACAGAAGTACGGGTAGATACATTTACCGTTCAATTCCGAAAGTTGACGCACCAACAAATCTGCAATTATGTCGATAAAGAACAACCATTCTATTGCGCAGGTAGCTTTAAGAGTGAAGGATTAGGCATCGCCTTATTTGAGCGACTAGAAGGTAAAGACCCGAACACCTTAATTGGCCTTCCTTTGATTGACCTGATAGATATGCTTGAAACTCAAGGAGTCTCTGTACTTTAATCAGATTGAGTGTATTCACACGCGAGAGTAGAACTCTGTTACTGTTTAACTCTCGCTTATTAAGATCTATCACTTCATTTAAAGATTACGAAGTCCAGCTAATGCCTTTTCAAGCTTTGGCTCTATTGGAGCACTTATCTCCATCCATTCGTCATTAGATGGATGTTGGAACTTGATATTAGCTGCATGAAGGAAAAGGCGATCAAGCCCTACTTTCGCGGTATATGCATCAAATCGACGATCACCATATCGGTCATCCCAAGCAATTGGATGACCTGTATACTGAGTATGAACACGGATTTGGTGGGTACGCCCCGTGATAGGACTCGCCTGAATCAAAGTCGCATCTGCGAACTTTTCTATGATCTTAAAGCGTGTCTCTGAAGGCTTTCCCTGCGGATTCACACGCACAATACTATTCACCTCATTTTTGAGTAGTGGCGCTTTGACAACCTTACAGCTGCTTTTCCACTGACCCATCACCAAGGCAAAGTAGTATTTCTGCACGGTTTTCTCTCGAAACTGAGCTTGAAGATGGCGCAAAGCTGAACGCTTTTTCGCCACGAGCAAAATACCAGAAGTATCACGGTCAATACGATGCACTAGTTCAAGAAAACGAGCTTGTGGTCTTAGTGCACGTAATGCTTCAATCGCGCCAAACTTTAGCCCACTGCCACCATGAACAGCAGTACCCGAAGGTTTGTTTAGAATTAACATATGTTCATCTTCATGGATGATCATATGTTCAAGTTCTGCCACCTTATTGAGTCTGACACTTGGTGCAACTTCGTCTTGCTTTTCTTCAATCGTCACAGGAGGGATTCTGACTAAATCCCCCGCTTTCAATTTATATTCAGCTTTGATTCGCTTCTTGTTTACGCGTACTTCCCCCTTGCGCAAGATCCGGTAAACCATGCTTTTGGGAATGCTTTTCAGTTGGTTGCGTAAGAAGTTATCGATACGCTGGCCAGCCATGTCTTCGTCGATATCGACAAACTGGACTTTTGTTCTAATTTCGCTCATTTGGCTATTCTATCATTCTAGCTTGCGTAAGTTCACGTTTTCTAGGCAACAACTTAATCATCCCCTCTCTTAGAATGAATTTCTGTTGTTCTACGAATAAAAATCCACCAAGCTAATTGCAATTTTCAAAAAACCTTATACAAAGTTTTTAAATACATGCACTTAAAAAATTTAAAATTAGGTTTTTTAGCGTTTTATAATAAAGCAGATTGCTGAGTTTAATGGGTACTGCTATAGTTCACACCTGCAATGAATGATTAGGTTGCATTTTAAACAAGCCCGATCACTTTTGAGCAAGAGAATGAGTAGCCCGCTAATTTACCAAAATGCAGCATATGGCGTAAGACATTTTCGGGATTAGTACAGCTTGCTGCCCTACTCAAAAATCTTTCATGTTGAGTATCATCCGCCACTATTGCGGCTTACAAGCCAAACGTTTGTAAGACTGACGTGCCCAAAGAGCATCCCTCCAGCCGGGAGGCTGCACACATTAAGCCATGGGATCAGGCACCGTGAAAGAAATTACTAGGCAGCAAGAAGACATAGAATGACAACGAGATTTATCAATGAAAAGAATGTTAATCAACGCAACTCAAAAAGAAGAGTTGCGTGTTGCTTTGGTTGATGGTCAGCGCTTATATGATTTAGATATCGAAAGCCCAGGCCACGAATCCAAAAAAGCAAATATCTACAAAGGACGTATCACTCGCATCGAACCAAGTCTGGAAGCAGCCTTCGTTGATTATGGTGCTGAAAGACACGGTTTCCTCCCTCTAAAAGAAATTGCCCGCGAATATTTCCCTGAAGGTTACACCTATCAAGGCCGACCTAGCATTAAAGAAGTGCTGACTGAAGGCCAGGAAATGATTGTTCAGGTTGAGAAAGAAGAACGAGGCAGCAAAGGCGCTGCACTCACGACTTTTATCTCTCTTGCTGGTAGTTACCTTGTTCTGATGCCAAATAACCCTCGTGCCGGTGGTATCTCTCGCCGAATCGAAGGGGATGAGCGCACTCAACTTAAAGCCGCACTGAGCACTTTGGAACTGCCGCAAGGCATGGGCCTTATCGTTCGCACTGCAGGTGTTGGTAAAAGCGCAGAAGAGCTTGAGTGGGACTTAAATGTACTACTCAACCACTGGGGAGCAATCAAACAAGCCTCTGATGCTAACCCCGCCCCTCTTCTGATCCACCAAGAAAGTAATGTTATCGTACGCGCCATTCGCGATTATCTTCGTCGTGATATTGGTGAAATTTTGATAGATAGCAATACCATCTATGAGCGTGCATTAGAGCACATTCGCCTTATTCGCCCTGACTTCGTGAATCGAGTCAAAAAATACGACGGTGAAGTACCTCTATTTAGCCATTATCAGATTGAAAGCCAGATTGAATCCGCTTTCCAACGAGAAGTGCGCTTGCCATCTGGTGGTTCAATTGTGATTGATCCAACAGAAGCACTAACATCAATCGATATCAACTCCGCTCGTGCGACGAAAGGTGGTGATATCGAAGAGACGGCACTGAACACCAACCTTGAAGCAGCGGATGAGATTGCACGCCAGCTTCGTCTTCGTGACTTAGGTGGCCTTGTTGTTATCGACTTCATTGATATGACGCCAGTTCGTCACCAACGTGAAGTGGAAAACCGTCTGCGTGATGCTGTTCGTCTTGACCGTGCTCGCGTCCAAATTGGTCGTATCTCACGCTTTGGGCTACTAGAGATGTCCCGCCAACGCCTGAGCCCGTCTCTTGCAGAGGCTAGCCACCATATCTGTCCTCGCTGTAGTGGTACAGGTGTAGTACGTGATAACGAGTCTCTTGCACTTTCCGTTCTTCGTTTAATTGAAGAAGAAGCATTGAAAGACAACACAGCTCAAGTTTTGGCTGTTGTTCCTGTTCCAATTGCATCATACCTTCTGAATGAAAAACGCCGCTCGGTTAACCACATTGAACGCATTCAGGAAGTGAAGATCACGGTAGTTCCTAACTCAGACATGGAAACACCGCATTTCGAAGTGATCCGAGTTCGTGAAGGTGAAGAGTTTGATTTACTGTCTTACTTGCTGCCTAAGAAACTCGAGTCAATGAAAGAAGCGGAAGGCCGCGAGACAACGGAAACCGAAGTTAAACCAAAGAAACTCGAAGAACCAGCACTTAAAGGTTTCGCTGCACCTTCTCAGTCAGCACCTGCGCCGAAACAACCAGTGAAGACACCTGAGAAGAAAACAGAGCCTAGCGAGGAGAAACCTAGCTTAGTAACTCGATTCTTCAAAGCATTAGGTAGCTTCCTGTTCAGTTCAGATGCTGAAAAAGAGCAGCCAGAAGAGACACCGAAGCATACGAAGAAAGAAGGCCAGCGTAACAATCGCAACCGCCGTAATCGTAATGACCAACGTCGCCGCAACTCTCGTGACAACCGTAACGAGAATAGTGAAGACAAGCGTGATAATAAACGTAACAAGCCTCAACGTGAGCGTGATGAATCTGCGAATGAGAACAAAGCAGCTTCTAATGAGCGTAAGCAGCAAAACCGTAAGCCTAAGCAAGACCGCCGTAACAAGCAGCGTGATGATGCCAAAGCAAGTAAAGTTGCTGAAGAGGGCCTAAAACTTGCTGCCGAAGCACAGAAAGACGACAAACCTAATCGCGCAGAAGAAAAGGCTGCAAAAGTTAAAGAGCGCCGCCAGCGCCGTAAACTGAATAAGCAGGTTCGCGTAAAAGATCAGAAAGCCCAAGCTGAAGCTGTTGAAGAAGTGAAACAGGTTAAAACCGAAGCGGTAGCAGAAGCGGTTGAGCAATCTGTTGATGAAGCAGCAGCGGAAGAAGGCGAACAACCAAAACAGCGTCGTAACCGTCGTTCACCACGTCATCTTCGTGCAAGTGGACAGCGCCGTCGTCGTGGTCGTGATCGTCGCCCTAATCCTTTCCGTCTACGTAAAGGTGGCGTCGCTTCGCCAGAAATGGCAATGGGTAAAGTCATGCCAAGTTACGGTATTACCAAACCAGAAGCTAAGCAGAAAGCAAAGACTGAGCAAGTCGCTAGCGCTGAAGCTACAGCTGTCCTTGGAGGTTTTGCTTGTCCAGAAATGGCAATGGGCAAAGTAATTGTTCGCCAACAAGAACCTGTGATTGAGCCAGTAGTGGAACAAGCTGAGCCAGTTGAAGCGACCACAGCGGTTGAAGCTGATCCAATAGCAGCTGCAGCGACTGAAGAGACAAAAGCTGACGTTATACCGGTAGTCGAAGAAAACACCGTAAAAGAAACGGTTGTCGCGCCTGAAACTCAGCCAAGCTCAGATATTGTCGTGCCTAAAGCCTTTAAAGGTCACGCTTCTGCACCAATGGCTAAAGCGCCAGGGACTACAGAGATGAAAGAAATCAATGTGGTTGCGGCACCTTTCCGTGAAGAGCGTTATCTGTCTAAAGGGGCAGGCAGCCAAGTTGCTAGCAATAAAGCCAGTGCTGCAATGGCAAAGCCTCAAAGCTTTTAATTAGATTTGATGAAGAGTAAAACAGCCCCATTTTGGGGCTGTTTTTTTATGTATGCCTAGGGCAGTTCATGACTGCTCTCACTATTTATCACAAATATTAGCCAATATTGGCTTCTTTGTTGAACTTAATCACACTTTTAGGTAGCATTCGCCGACTCGATCTGAATCAATTGTTTGGTTTTCAGTGCTCTTTTACATCGCATTTTGCTCACATGAAAACTAAACCAGAACCTATACTTTAAACTGTCGTTCTCTGATATTCAGAATAACCGTAAACATTTAGCATAACTGAGCAATCATGTTTGAATTCCCTCAATTTTCGAAACACTCTGTAAAAAACGACGTGTTATCCGGCCTAACCGTTGCGTTAGCGTTAGTGCCTGAAGCCGTTGCTTTTGCATTCGTTGCAGGCGTTGACCCTATGGTTGGTCTCTACGCGGCATTCATTGTTGGCCTTATTACCTCTATCTTCGGTGGTCGTCCCGGTATGATCTCTGGTGCAACAGGCGCAATGGCTGTTGTTATGGTATCACTGGTTGCATCCCATGGAGTTCAGTATCTGTTCGCAGCGATCATGCTAGCAGGTATCCTCCAAGTAGCGGCGGGCTTGTTTAAGCTCGGCAAATTCATTCGCATCGTGCCGCATCCAGTTATGATTGGTTTTGTGAATGGCCTGGCGATTGTGATTTTCCTAGCTCAGCTTGGTCAGTTTAAAGCCCCGGACATTAATGGCATGCTAACTTGGCTACCTCAAGACCAAATGATGCTGATGTTGGGTTTAGTGGCGCTAACTATGGCTATTATCCACTTCCTACCAAAGTTCACGACCGCCGTACCATCGTCCTTGGTAGCGATCGTCACAGTGACAGCTTTGGTAGTAGGCTTAGATCTGGAAACCCGTACCGTTGTCGACTTCCTACGCACGATGTCAGGTGATGACGCTGCAACGCTGGCAGGCTCGCTCCCAACCTTCTCCATCCCTATGGTGCCATTCACGCTTGAAACTCTACAAATCATTCTGCCTTACGCCATTATTCTTGCAGCGATTGGTCTGATTGAATCTCTGCTAACACTGACTGTTCTCGACGAAATGACAAACACACGTGGTCAATCAAACCGTGAATGTATTGGTCAGGGTATGGCAAATATGACGTGTTCTGTGTTTGGGGCTATGGGTGGTTGCGCAATGATTGGCCAATCGATGATCAACGTTAACTCCGGTGGCCGTGGACGCTTATCAGGTATCGTGGCGGCATCTGCGCTATTAATATTCATCCTGTTTGCCTCCTCTCTCATTGAGATGATCCCTCTTGCAGCCCTAGTCGGCGTCATGTTTATGGTTGTGATTGGCACTTTTGAATGGGCAACGTTCAAACTGGCTCGTCGTGTACCAAAACAAGACTTCTTCGTTATTGTACTAGTTACAGTGGTTACAGTATTGACTGACCTTGCTATCGCGGTATTTGTTGGGGTTATCGCATCCGCACTTATGTTTGCATGGCAACATGCGAAGCATATTTATGCCGACACTAATATCAATGAGGAAGGCTCTAAAGAGTACAAAATCCACGGCCCGGTCTTCTTCGGTTCCGTTGCTAACTTCCTTGAAATTTTCGATGCTCACGAAGACCCAAGTGACGTGATCGTTGATTTTGCCGATTCTCGCGTCACCGACCACTCGGCTATTGAAGCGATAGAAACACTAGCTGAGCGTTACGCTGCGCAAGGTAAGACACTTCATCTACGCCACCTAAGCCCAGACTGTCGTAAGCTACTCGACAAAGCAGGCAGCTTGGTCGAGATTAACGTCAAAGAAGATCCAAGCTATAAAGTCGCAACCGACGTATTAGCGGGTTAAGCAAATACATCAAGGGCTTCCACATGGAAGCCCTTTTATTATCCGCTATAAATGCTTGCTTAACTTTTCACCCATCAACTCCAGCCGCCAACCCTGCATTACATCTGGTAAGTGTGCCGGATCTCGATCCTTTTTCCATACCCAACTGATCAGCTGATTAAGCTGCTTCTTAGAGGCTAAGAACTCCGTTGCCAGACCAGAAGACTGCGAGACTTTTTTCACTTCATCTTTTAATGTCTTAAATTTCTGCTTGTAGCCCGGCATATCCATTAAGCGTTCAATTTTTTCTGGATACTCCTCCGCAGGCGTCATACGTGCTGACTTAACAATAGAGATGATTCTCGCACTATGTCGTTGCACTGAGCGAAGATCCATACCTTCTTGTTCCATTCCTTGTTTGTTTTGTAAACCGAGCTTAGCAATAGTAAGTAAATCATTCTCTTTGAAAACGAAGTTCAATGCTAAGTCGCGGCGTATAGCCTCTTTATAACGCCAAGTGGCAAGAGGCTTCAATATTGCTAACTCGCGAGGTTTAAGTTGCCATGCGCCTTTAATATCAAGGTAAGCATATTCAGCATTAACAGATTTGATACGTTTAGTCGCCAGTAACTCACTTTCCTGCTGAGCTGCTTCCCACCAACCAGCCTGAACAATGTCATCGTGCAACTTTTCGTACAATGGGAACAAGTAGTAGACATCCGCTGCCGCATAATCGAGCTGTTTATCAGTCAATGGCCTCGCTAACCAGTCTGTCCGAGACTCACTTTTATCCAGTTCAATCGCCAGATAAGATTCAACCAAAGAAGCAAAGCCCGTCGACAAACCATGCCCTAAAAATGCAGCCATCAGTTGAGTATCCACCATCGGGAATGGTAGGCACCCAAAGCTGTTATTAAACACTTCCAAGTCTTCACCACATGCATGCAAGACCTTAAGCACTGAGGTATCTTTAAGAAGGTGCACAAAGGCTGTCATATCATCGATGACCGTTGGATCAATCAGAGAAAGTTTCTCACCATCAAACAACTGAATAAGGCCAAGCTGAGGATAATAGGTGCGAGTTCGAACAAACTCAGTATCGAGCATAACAACATCCGTTTCTCGAGCTTGTTGACACACACTTTCTAGCTGTTCTGGACAGGTAATGATCTGATAATTCACAAAGTTCTCACTGTGACTAATGGGGCCTGCAAATAAAAATGCCGACTGGTATTAGTCGGCATTTTAACACTAAACACTTGGTTCTGCTTATTTTTAACTTTAGCTGGCCTTCGCTAGGTTTGCATCATTCTCTTCACGAAGAACACGACGCAATATTTTACCCACGTTGGTTTTCGGCAGCTCATCTTTGAATTCAACCAGCTTAGGTACTTTATAACCCGTTAGATGCTGGCGGCAGTGAGCAATGATCTCATCTTTTGTCAGGCTTGGATCACGCTTAACCACATAGATTTTAACCAGTTCTCCTGATACTTCATGTGGCTGACCAATCGCGGCAACTTCCAGAACTTTACCGTGCAGTGCAACCACATCTTCAATCTCGTTCGGATAGACATTAAAGCCCGAGACTAGAATCATATCCTTTTTGCGATCTACAATATGGATAAGACCTTCATCGTCAAATTTAACAATGTCACCAGTAGACAGCCAGCCATCACCATTGATCACCTCTTTGCTGGCTTCCGGTCTTTGCCAGTAACCTTGCATCACCTGTGGCCCGCGAACTTGTAGCTCACCTACTTCCGTATTTGGCACTGGGTTACCTTCATCATCAACAATACGAACTTCAGTAGAAGGGACTGGCAAACCAATTGCGCCCGTATACTCCGTCAGATCATAAGGGTTAACTGTCACTAATGGAGAACACTCGGTCAGTCCATAACCTTCTAACAGATGGACACCCGTGGTCTTCTTCCATTGTTCAGCAACAGCTCGCTGAACGGCCATACCGCCGCCTACCGCCAATTTGAGATTACTGAAGTCGAGTTCATGGAAATCTTCATTATTGACCAAAGCATTGAAAAGAGTGTTTACGCCTGTGATCGCAGTGAATGGACACTTTTGAAGCTCTTTGACAAAACCAGGAATATCTCTAGGGTTGGTGATCAACAAATTGCGCCCGCCAAGCTCAAGGAACAATAAGCAATTCACCGTAAGAGCAAAAACATGATAAAGCGGTAGAGCGGTTACAACCACTTCTCGACCTTCTTTGAGAACTGGCCCATACATACCTTTTGCTTGCATGATATTAGCAATCATATTGCTATGAGTCAGAATTGCCCCTTTCGCGACCCCTGTTGTCCCACCGGTGTACTGAAGAAAAGCAATATCATCCCCGGACATAAAAGGCTTAACGTATTGCAAGCGTCGACCTTTATGAAGAGCCTTGCGCATAGAGATTGCACCTGGTAAATCATACTTAGGCACCATACCTTTAACGTACTTTACAACAAAATCGACAATCGTCCCTTTCGCACGTGGAAGCATCTGACCAAGGCTAGTCAGCACTACATGTTTAACAGGGGTGTTTTCGACAACTTGCTCTAAGGTATTAGCAAAGTTAGAGACAATCACGATCGCTTTGGCACCGGAATCGTTGAGCTGATGTTCAAGTTCACGTGGGGTGTAAAGAGGGTTCACGTTAACAGCAATAAGCCCTGCACGCAGAACGCCAAACAGTGCAACTGGATATTGCAGTAAGTTTGGCATCATCAAAGCAACACGGTCACCTTTTTGCAATTTCAGTTCATTTTGCAGATAAGCAGCGAAAGCACGACTACGTTCCTCTAGTTTACGGAACGTCATAACCGAGCCCATATTCATAAAGGCAGGCTGATCAGCAAATTTTTGTACTGACTGCTCAAACATTTCCACCAATGACGGATATTGTTCTGGGTTGATGTGTTCTGGCACATCGCTCGGATAACGTGATAACCAAGGTTTATCCACGGTAATACTCCTCGAAATAAGCTGGCTGTTGTCGACGAAACGCCGTGTTTTTTATTGACGACCATTACAACACAGGCCAAGTGCTTGAGCACGAAAGACTCAAACACTTGTTTAAATTTTGTTAACTAAGCCAAAAATTAGGTTAGATACTCTAGAAGGGACTTGTAGATGGCAGTGATGTCCACCAGGTACCGTGACAACATCGGTATTCATCGAGGCATCATTTGTTGGTTTCTGCAAGTGGGGAAAACCTTGTTCGCCCAGGACAATGATCTGGGGGCAAACTATCTGTTGGCAAACGGATTGCGCGTGCTCAAAAGACATTCGATACAAAGACTGGCTTTGTAATTTTTCATCATGACGCCATACCCAGCCATCATCAGTCCTTGCCAGTGCTCTTTTGACAACAGGGCTGATAAGTTCAGGAGAGATTTGATTAATCTTGGCCCTGACATCGATAGCGGTGGTATCGGAATCAAATGCTCTGGTCGGTTTATTGCGTATTCTCTGTCGGCTCAAAACACCTTCTCTTAAGCGAGAGACGGTTTTACTTTCTTCTTCCGCCAGAGGCCCACGCCCTTCTATCTGAACTAATCCACTGATTTGTTCAGGAAAGGCGGCACTATAGCAACTTGCAATCAAAGCACCAAGTGAATGACCAACCAACACTAACCTGTTTGGCGATAACTTAGCCAAAAACTGGTAAACATCGTCAATATAATCATGAAATGGGTAAAAATTGCTACCTGACTTATGGCTAGAGTGACCATGACCGGGCAAATCGATAGCACAAAGATGTAAGAAAGGCGCTGACTGGTGCAACGCCTGCATTACAGATTCAAAACTGGCGGCGTTATCCAACCAACCGTGAATAAAGACGATGCTGCAGTCTGATGCCTGACTATCTCCGTATTCTATGGCGGTAATATGCCCATCAGCAATTGAGTAACGGGTATCTCTGCAGGTCATTTGACTTCTTGGATCACTTTGCCCTGTCTGGTTCCTCGGGTGAGGTCACGACAATACAAACTTCGGCAAGGGTACCTTGAGGGTCCAAAATCATCGTGCACAATTACACGCTCTTCAATTCGCCACAGATGATAACTCTTGATATTCATGACTGGAAAATCGTAGCTATACTCACCTACTTTGGCAGCTTCAGTGCCACTGCTATCACCGAGCAAAGTAATCAATCGACCTTGAGAAAGAGTCACAGGGTCGGCAAAACCGTCGATATAGCCTACAAATCGACCTTGAGGTTCTTGGTCAATATCAGGCTTACCATTGGAACTGATGGGTAAATTAACGACTTCCACTCGCGTCTTGTCTTTCAGGTTAGTCACACTGGCAATCACACCACCCAATCGCAACTCTTGCTTTTTTGCTGCTGAAGCTTGCCAGCCGGAGTAATCCGTTTGTAGATCGGGGTTATTTGACGCGAGATTTTCTGGAAGTGTACTGCACGCGGTCAATACAGTCAGGATACTTGCCACAGGAATAATTTTGAAAAAGCGAGACATCATAAGGACTTACCCAAAAGTTATATATAGATATCGACACCCAACAGCTGTGATAGTTCATCACGCTTAGATTGGTTCATGACATTCATATACTCTTCCATTGCTTTACGCCCCTGACCTTCAGGCAAGTCGTATTGCACTTGAGCTTTATGGATGTCTGCTTCATTGACATGACGAATAGAGTGCGCCACCGCGTTGGCGACTTTAGATGGCTGACCAACAGACGGCTTATTCTGAGACTTTCTTGCCTCATCTTTTTTTCCGGTTTTATTGGCCTTATTCGGTCCCGGAACCGAAGGAGGCAATCCATTAATCGAAACCATACTATCCGTCTAATTACACCTTATTCTCTGCCTGGCAATTTCTTCCATGCTACGGTATCACGCAGATACACAGGGCTCGCATCTTCTACCGTCATAGTGTTGCCCTTTTCCAATTCGAATTTCGCCAGTGCGACGATATCTTCTGCATCTGGGAAAAGAACCTCTCCCGCCGCGACTTCAAATTTCAGCTCAGCTAGCACTTCCTGATACGCTTCCCAACCCGTTCCTGCAGTCAACCAGCGTTGCTCGTCACTTTGACTATTTTCAGCCAAAACCGCTGGTGGAATAACACATTCGGCATCAACAGCAATCCAAGTGCCATCTTCTTGACGCGAAAAACGACCCCAATAGACTTCGCTCATTCGCGCGTCAATCGCACACGCTACATGACTTACGCCGTGTTTACGGTAGCTACCTTGAGCCATTGCTTGCAATGTTGAAATCCCAATCATAGGCAGGTCAGCACCAAATGCTAAACCTTGTGCAATACCGATGCCAATGCGTACACCTGTAAAGCTGCCTGGGCCACGACCAAACGCAAGAGCATCGAGCTCTGCCAGAGTGATCCCGGCTTCGTTTAACACTTCATCTACCATAGGGAGGATTTTCTTAGTGTGGTCTCGCGGTGCAACTTCACTGCGAACATAGATCTGATCGTTAACTAGCAATGCAACAGAACAGTTCTCTGTTGATGTGTCTAAGGCAAGAATTTTTGCGCTCATTGAATTCTCTGATTACTCGGTTGTTTCTGAAATTTGCTTAAGGAAATCCTGTACCAGACCTAAATCCCGTGTTCGAGGAATCGGTGGGAGGCTGGCCAAGAAAACGCCACCATAATCACGTGTAACTAATCGATTGTCACAAATGATCAGCGCACCTTTGTCTTTCTTATCTCGGATTAACCGCCCGACTCCTTGTTTAAGGGTAATCACGGCATCCGGAATCTGGACCTGAGAAAAAGGGTCACCACCTTTAAGCTGGCAATCTTCTATCCGCGCCTTAAGCAACGGGTCATCAGGTGCAGTGAAAGGTAATTTGTCGATAATAACACAGCTCAGTGTATCACCTCTAACATCAATCCCTTCCCAAAATGCTCCGGTCGCCACCAGCAAAGCATTACCCAGCTCCATAAACTCTGCCAGAGTTTTTTGTTTACTGGTTTCCCCTTGCATCAGCACCGGAATACTCAAGCATTCGCGGAATCTCTCACCTAACTCTCGCATCATGCTATGAGAGGTACAAAGGAAAAAACAGCGCCCCTGATTCTGCTCAATCAAAGGACTGAGCATGCGAACGAGCTTATCCGCCATACCCGGGCTATTCGGCTCCGGAAGGTAACGCGGAACACATAGCCTTGCCTGACTTTGGTAGTCGAATGGACTTGGCAATGACATTTCCGTCTGAGGTTTTAACCCTAGACGAGAAGTAAAGTGACCAAAATCCCCTTTTACCCCCAAGGTCGCAGAAGTAAATATCCATGCCCCTTGCTTAAGTTCGATCTGTTCCCGAAACTTATCCGATACCGAAAGCGGTGTAATATGCAAGCTGAAGTGACGTGGGGAAGTATCGTACCAATAGGAGTACCCCGTTATGGAGACTTCGCAAATGCGTTCTAGCCTCGCTTGAATCGTACTTGCTCGCTCATAAGCTGTATCCAACAGTTGGCTGCGACCTAATGCTAATTTGAGTACTTCGAGACAAAAGTCTAAGGACTCGCGTAAACGCTCTAACTCTTTTGAAATTGAGGGAGACTGAATGGCTTCACGCCAATTACCACGGTAACCGGGCTCACCTAGAGCCACTCGCAAATCCATCGCACTTTGCTGTAATTTCTCACTGATCTTTTGCAATTGGCGCATGTCTTTCGCTTCGGTGCGATAGCCAATTTCAATATCTTTGGAAAGTTCCTGTATTTGGCGACTGGACAGAGATTGGCCAAAGTACTGGCTAGCAATATCAGGTAGCTGGTGAGCCTCATCAAAGATAAATACTTCGGCTTCGGGTATCAGCTCCCCAAACCCCGTTTCTTTGATCGCTAGATCGGCCAAAAACAAGTGATGGTTGACGACTACAACATCTGCATCCATGGCTTTTTTGCGAGCCTTAAGAACAAAGCAATCTTGATAACTTGGGCACTCTTTACCTAAGCAATTGTCGTTGGTTGAAGTAATGGTTGGGATCACCGGGCTGTCTTCAGCGATTTCGTCACAGTCGCCTAAATCCCCACTTTTGGTCTCGCTCGCCCATGAACGCACTTTAACCAGCTGGCTAAGCAATGTTGGATCGGCATGATGGCCATGGCTTTCTACCATTTGACGGCTAAGGCGATCTAAGCACAAGTAGTTTGCTCGGCCTTTTAGCAGCGCCACCTGACCATAAAAGCCCAATGCGTCGGTCATCAAAGGTAGATCGCGGTGAAACAACTGCTCTTGCAAGTTTTTCGAGCCCGTACTGATGATGGTCTTTTTACCACTCAAAAGAGCAGGAACTAAATAAGCAAAGGTTTTTCCCGTACCAGTACCTGCTTCGATGACGACTTGCTGGTCATGTTTAATCGCTTTAACCACAGACTCAGCCATATCTAACTGAGCTTGTCTAGGTTGAAACCCCGGGATCGCTTTGCCTAGTGCACCATCCGCGGAAAAAGTTTTTGAGATCATCAAGGACTAACTATGTGAGTGAAACAAGTGATGAACGGGAGATTATGGCAGGTTTACAGACTTGGCGCGAATGCAAATCTGCTCCGCGCCGATAAGCCATCGTATTGATGAATGAAGAGTGTTAACGTCGGTTGAGATATCGTGATAGCCATGCTGGACCAGAAAACTCATTCTGACCATCCATCATAGCTCGAGCCGCTTCACTAGGTGACGCTTTGTTTTCCCACATTTCGTTGAGAAGCTCTTCATTCATGTCATGGTCACCCAGTAACGCACTGACTCTTTCAGAATACAACTTACGTGCTAGTAGATCTTTATCCATAATTACCACCTGTTGGGCTCAAATCGGATACTTTCCAAACAAATTCGCCAAGCTAATCGGTTAACTTAGATTAATTGTTGAAACCATCTTGATATTAGTTTAATTGTAGCTGTCATATTGTGGAGTGCTTCACCGTTCAAAGCCCTGCAAAAAATTCAGAATACGAAAAAAATAAATCACGGAAGTTTTAACCCAATGGAAAAGAAAACACTGCTTACTCATTGTACGGATGCGCCTGGACTGATTTCTAAAATCACCAATATCTGTTACAAGCACCAGCTCAACATCATCCACAATAATGAATTCGTCGATAACACCAGCGGTCACTTCTTCATGCGTACTGAGTTAGAAGGTTACTTCAATGACCAAACCTTTCTAGCCGACCTTGATCAAGCCCTCCCACAAGGGGCCAAAAGAAAGCTGATTGGCCCAAATCGCAAACGTATTGTCATTCTCGTGACTAAAGAAGCACACTGTATTGGTGATATTCTGATGAAAAACTATGATGGTAGTTTGGATGTTGATATTGCTGCAGTAGTGGGTAACTACGATACACTACAAAGCCTGACGGAAAAGTTTGATATTCCCTATCATCATGTATCTCACGAAGGCCTAAACCGTGAAGAACATGAACAGAAGATGCTGGCAGTGATCGACCAATATGATGCTGACTATCTCGTACTAGCAAAATACATGCGTGTACTAACCCCTTCATTCGTAGAAAAATACCACCACAAGATTATTAACATCCACCATAGTTTCTTACCGGCTTTCATTGGCGCTAAACCTTATCAACAAGCTTATGAACGCGGCGTTAAGATCATTGGTGCTACAGCACACTTCGTCACGAACGATCTAGATGAGGGGCCAATCATCAAGCAAGACGTGATTCCGGTCGATCATAACTTCAGTGCGAAAGATATGGCACAAGCAGGACGAGATGTTGAGAAGAATGTATTGAGCAAAGCGATCAATAAGGTGATAAATGACCACGTATTTGTCTATGGTAACAAGACGGTGATTCTTTAAACTTCCAAATGCTAAAAGACCTCCCACTGGAGGTCTTTTTTAATCTCAGCGTTTATTAGAGCTTGCTTAAAGCTTCGCAGCTAGCTCTACACCTTGTCGAATAGCACGAACAGCATCTAGCTCACCCGCATGATCGGCACCGCCTATGATATGAAGCTTGTCGCCAAACTGCTGCCACTGGTCTTCAAAGGGTCTCACCGACTCCTGACCCGCACAGATAATGACTTTATCTACTTCAAGTAACTCGGATTTCCCATCGTGACTGATGTGTAGGCCTCTCTCATCGATCTTGTCATAGCTGACACCGCCAACTAAGTTAACGCCTCGTTTTTCTAACGTACGCTTGTGAATCCAACCCGTTGTTTTACCTGGCCCTTTACCCACTTTTCCTTTACGGCGCTGGAGAACCCAAACCTCTTTTTCACTTAAAGACTCAGGGTACGGATACAGCCCACCGGGATGAGCAATCTCTTTATCGATCCCCCACTCATGCAGCCAGTCATCTAAACTATGACCCACAGGCTCAGTCAGCATGGTAGCCACATCCACACCAATACCACCCGCACCGACAATAGCGACCTTCTCACCAACGTAAGTTTTCTCTTTAATTAATGTCTGGTAATCAATTACTTTCTCTTGGTTGTCAACACCCTCAATCTTGACTTTACGGGGTTCGACACCAGATGCGATGACCACTTCATCGTACTCAGCTAACAGGTCAAAGTTTGCATCCGTTTCAAGATGCAGCTTCACACCAGTTTCATCAATCTGATTGGCAAAGTAACGAATAGTCTCGCGAAATTCTTCTTTACCGGGTATTTGCATTGCTAAGCGGAACTGCCCGCCAATACGGTCATTACGCTCAAACAGATCAACATGATGGCCACGCTTGGCCAACGTTGTAGCGCATGAAAGCCCAGCAGGCCCAGCTCCAACTACAGCAATATTCTTAGGCTTGTCAGTCGGTATGATTTTCAGTTCATCTTCACGACACGCTAATGGGTTGACCAAGCAACTAGCACGCTTGCCTTTGAAGACGTTATCCAAACAGGCTTGGTTACAGCCGATACAGGTATTAATTAAATGTGACTGTTTATTTTCAGCCTTGATAACAAAATGTGGGTCAGCAAGGAAAGGTCTCGCCATTGATACCATATCAGCGTGACCACCTGATAGAATGCGCTCCGCCTCTTCTGGCGTATTGATACGGTTACAGGTGACAATCGGTACATTGACGTGTGGCCGCACTTTTTCAGTCACCCATGTGAAGGCACCGCGTGGCACTTGAGTGGCAATCGTTGGGATTCTTGCCTCATGCCAGCCGATGCCCGTGTTGATAATAGTGACCCCCGCTTTTTCTAGCTCCTTTGCCAGCATTATGACTTCATCAAAGGTGCTACCTTCTTCAACCAAATCCAGCATAGAAAGACGGAAGATGATGATAAATTCCTCCCCGACTTCTTTGCGAATCGCGCGCACAATTTCTAGAGGCATACGCATGCGATTCTCATAGCAACCACCCCACTCATCGTAACGCATGTTAGTACGTTTACAGATGAACTGATTTATCAGATAACCTTCCGAGCCCATCACTTCGACCCCATCATAACCCGCAGACTGAGCCAGCTTGGCACTGTTAGCAAAGGCATCAATAGTTTTATGGATCTGACGGGTACTCATCTCACTTGGCGAGAAACGAGCAATAGGAGCTTTGATGGCAGATGAACTTTGAGAAAATGGATGCATGGCATAACGCCCTGCATGGAGCAACTGTAGAGCAATTTTTCCACCATGTTCGTGAACGGCTTCCGTTACGACTTTATGCGCTTTGGCATGTTTAGGTTTACTGAACTCAGCGCTAAATGGGTGTAAACGACCACGTAGATTAGGCGAAAAGCCACCGGTAACAATCAAACCTACACCACCTTTCGCGCGCTCAGCGTAAAAAGCAGCCAACTTTCCGAGACCTTCTTTATGCTCTTCCAGACCAGTATGCATTGAGCCCATTAAGACTCGGTTTCTAATCTGAGTAAATCCTA
Source organism: Vibrio sp. Isolate24 (assembly GCF_022398215.1). NCBI lineage: Bacteria > Pseudomonadati > Pseudomonadota > Gammaproteobacteria > Vibrionales > Vibrionaceae > Vibrio > Vibrio sp. Isolate24. The sequence goes on along the minus strand of NZ_JAKEUU010000003.1, from coordinate 565,934 downwards.
GATCCAACGGCTTTAACAAGTTTGGGTACATGGCAGACATCACTTTGTTATTTTGTTCTGGTCTGACCAGAATATGAGGAGTTGTAATAAAAATCAAACAGGCGTTTACAATTTTGTAACACCGATCAATCTTGCAGTTGTTTGGGTATACTAGTTTAAGTAGGATATAACTTTCTGTACTTATCAGGTCTTAGACTGCCAAGACCTATACCTGTGCTTAGCACAGCGGAGCCCTAATGAAAAAATTATTCAAGTTTATTGGTATGATTTTTAAAGGTATATGGAAGCTCATCACCTTTATTCGTCTCGCCTTGGTTAATCTTATCTTTCTCGCCACCATTGGTATTATCTACTTCATCTACACCAATGCGGATTCTCCGGTACCCTCAGTACCTCAAAAAGGCGCTCTGGTGCTAAATATTTCAGGGCCTATTGTGGAGCAATCAAGATACGTAAATCCTATGGATTCTTTCACGGGTTCACTATTTGGTCAGGATATGCCAAGGGAAAATGTCTTGTATGACATTGTTGAGTCAATACGCCATGCCAAAGACGACCCGGAGATCACAGGTATTGTACTGGCTCTACGCGATATGCCAGAAACCAACCTGACTAAGCTGCGCTACATTGCGAAAGCTCTGAATGAATTTAAAGCGTCAGGCAAGCCAATTTATTCGGCGGGTGAGTTCTACAATCAGAGTCAGTATTACCTAGCCAGCTACGCCGACAAGATTTACTTGGCTCCAGATGGTGCCGTGTTAATTAAAGGCTATAGCGCTTACTCGATGTACTACAAAACGCTATTAGAAAAGCTGGATGTCAATACCCACGTTTTCCGCGTAGGCACCTATAAATCAGCCATTGAACCGTTTGTTCGTGACGACATGTCAGACGCGGCGAAAGAATCCGCGTCACGCTGGTTGAGCCAGCTATGGGGAGCCTACGTTGATGACGTTGCCACTAATCGTCAGGTATCCGCCAAAACGCTCAATCCAACCATGGAAGAGTTTTTAGGTTTATTAAAAGAACAAGATGGCGATTTAGCCGCTTTATCACTAGAACTCGGTTTAGTTGATGAACTGGCAACTAGGCAACAAGTTCGTGCTGATTTGACTGAAGTCTTTGGTAGTAATGGTGAAGATAGTTACAACTACGTTGACTACTATGAATATCAAACCACAATCAAACCAGCATTCGATTTGTCGCAGGATGACATCGCCGTTGTAGTGGCGAGTGGAGCGATTATGGATGGCTCTCAACCACGAGGCACAACAGGGGGGGACACGGTTGCAGCGCTTCTTCGTCAAGCCCGCAACGATGATAAAGTCAAAGCCGTTGTACTACGAGTGGATAGCCCAGGTGGTAGTGCATTTGCCTCTGAAGTCATTCGCAATGAAATCGAAGCGCTAAAAGAAGTAGGTAAACCTGTTGTTGCTTCAATGTCTAGCTTAGCTGCGTCTGGTGGTTACTGGATTTCAATGAGCGCTGATCGTATTGTTGCACAGCCAACTACATTAACTGGCTCTATCGGTATTTTCAGTGTGATTACGACCTTCGAAAAAGGCCTCAATAAGCTGGGGGTGTATACCGATGGTGTTGGGACCTCTCCATTTTCAGGCGTCGGGATAACCACTGGCTTATCGGAGGGGGCTGCCGATGCATTCCAGATGGGTATTGAGCACGGCTACCATCGCTTTGTGGGCCTTGTTAGTGAAAACCGTGAAATTCCGTTGAACGACATGGATAGCATTGCCCAAGGCCGCGTTTGGACAGGTCAAGATGCGGCAAAGTTTGGCTTAGTCGATAAAATGGGTGACTTCGATGACGCCGTAAAGCTAGCTGCAGAGCTAGCCAAAGTCGAAGATTACAACCTGTACTGGGTAGAAGAGCCGTTATCACCTGCCGAACAGTTCATCCAAGACTTTATGAACCAGGTCAAAGTTAATCTTGGCTTGGATGTCAGTAGCTTGATTCCTGCGGCTTTACAACCTGTCGCGACACAAGTTGTTCAGGATACCAGCCTACTGGATAGCTTCAACGATCCAAAAGGCCAATATGCATTCTGTTTGAACTGCCAAGTTCAGTAATTATACACTGCTGATTCACCAGTTGGATTCCAATTATGTGGGGTATTCCTGTGCGGGATACCCCTTTTTATTGCTACTGATTGATATATAATCCCACGCTCTGTTCCCCCTACAATTAACTGGTTTCTAAGCAATGGCAAGAAAACACATTTATATCGCCTACACGGGCGGAACCATCGGCATGAAAAAGTCGCATGACCACGGTTATGTACCTGTGGCTGGTTTCATGGAAAAACAACTGGCCAGTATGCCAGAGTTCCAGCGCCCGGAAATGCCAGAATTTACTATTCACGAATACGATCCTCTAATCGACTCATCGGACATGACACCGAAAGACTGGCAACAGATCGCGGATGACATTCGAGAAAACTACGAAAAATACGACGGTTTTGTCATTCTGCACGGCACAGACACGATGGCTTACACAGCATCGGCCTTGTCTTTCATGTTGGAAAATCTCGGCAAGCCTGTGATTGTGACGGGCTCACAAATTCCGCTTGCTGAGCTTCGCTCAGATGGTCAGGCAAACCTGCTTAACGCACTGCATATTGCCGCTAACTATCCTATTAACGAAGTTACCTTATTCTTCAATAACAAGTTGATGCGTGGTAACCGAAGCACAAAATCACATGCTGATGGTTTCAACGCCTTTACGTCGCCAAACTTGCCTCCTCTGCTTGAAGCGGGTATCAACATCCAGATCAGCAGCGATATTGAGGTTGGTGAAGAACCTGCAGGTGAATTTAAAGTTCATGATATTACACCCCAGCCAATAGGTGTGATTACTATGTATCCTGGCATCTCACATGAAGTGATTCGCAACACCTTACTTCAACCAGTTAACGCGATGATCCTACTGACTTTTGGAGTGGGCAATGCACCGCAAAACCCGGAACTATTGGCACACCTTAAAGATGCTTCAGAGCGAGAAGTGATTGTCGTTAACCTAACTCAATGCCTAGCGGGTAAAGTCAACATGGGTGGATATGCTACCGGATGTGCCCTTGCTGAAGCCGGCGTCATCAGTGGCTATGATATGACGCCAGAGGCGGCTCTTGCCAAGCTGCATTACCTTTTGAGTCAAGACCTAACTCACGAGCAAGTGAAAGTCCAAATGCAGCAAGTGCTGCGTGGTGAAATGTCGATATAATATTGCTTTACAAGGTTTTAATAATAAAAAGCCAGCTCACTTGAGCTGGCTTTTTGGTGTTTATTTAAGATTAACCGATGTGCGTTGCGCCACCCATGTACTTTTGCAGTACAGCAGGGATTGCGATACGGCCATCCGCTTCTTGATTGTTTTCAAGAATCGCAACCATAGTACGACCAACTGCTAGACCTGAGCCGTTTAGCGTGTGTACTAGCTCTGGCTTCTTCTCGCCCTTACGACGGAAGCGAGCTTGCATACGACGAGCTTGGAAATCCCAAGTGTTTGAACATGAAGAGATCTCACGGTACGTCTCTTGAGCAGGAACCCAAACTTCAAGGTCATAAGTTTTACGAGCACCAAAGCCCATGTCACCTGTACATAGAATCACTTTACGGTAAGGAAGCTCTAGAAGTTGTAGTACCTTCTCAGCATGACCTGTTAGCTCTTCAAGTGCTGCCATTGACTCTTCTGGCTTAGTGATTTGTACTAGCTCAACTTTGTCGAACTGGTGCATACGAATCAGACCACGAGTATCACGACCGTAAGAACCTGCTTCAGAACGGAAACAAGGAGTGTGTGCTGTCATCTTAATTGGCAGATCCGCTTCATCAACGATAGTGTCACGCACCATGTTGGTTACCGGTACTTCTGCCGTTGGGATAAGAGACAGTTTACGTGGTTCTTCATCATTCACTTTTTCAGTCAATGGCTCAGTATGGAACAGATCTTCACCAAACTTAGGTAACTGACCAGTACCAAACAAGCTGTCAGAATTCACTAGGTAAGGTACATACATTTCCGTATAGCCATGCTCTTCTGTATGAAGATCCAGCATGAACTGAGCAATTGCACGGTGTAGGCGAGCAAATTGGCCTTTCATGATGATAAAACGAGCGCCAGTGATCTTTGTTGCGCTAGCGAAATCTAGGCCATCGCCCATTTCACCTAGATCAACGTGATCTTTTACTTCAAAATCGTAAGACTTAGGCTCACCCCAACGAGAGATTTCAACGTTCTCGTTTTCATCTTTGCCATCTGGCACTTCATCGTCTGGCAGGTTTGGCACAGACAGCGTGATATCTTCCAGTTTGTTCTGGATTTCCACCAGCTCAGCTTTTTTCGCTTCCAGATCGCTACCTAACGTACCGATCTGCTTTTTAATCTCTTCAGCACCTTCTTTGTCTCCAGCAGCCATTTTCTGACCAATTTGCTTGGAGATGGAGTTACGCGTGGATTGTAAATTTTCAACTTCTACTTGAATGGACTTACGTTGTTCTTCAAGTGTACGGATTGTCTCTACGTCTAGCTTAAAGCCACGACGCGCCAGTTTAGCAGCTGTTTCATCCAGCTCTGTACGAAGTAATTTAGAATCCAGCATTGTTAATCCTATGCTTTTTTGGTTGTGAAAGTGCGTCCAAACTTCATGCTCAAACGCTTTTATAATTAACCGAACAAATGTATCCAAAAAAGACGCTTATTCATAGCGCTTTTGTGGGCTTTTTGCATCTAAACTAGCCAAGTAATCTAACTTTTCGCCAATTTTCGCCTCTAAGCCTCGGTTTGTAGGAGAATAGTAACGAGTCTCCCCCATTTCTGGTGGTAGATATTTCTCTCCAGCCGCGTAAGCACCGGGTTCGTCATGAGCGTAACGATATTCCGCTCCATAACCGAGATCTTTCATTAAACTTGTCGGTGCATTGCGAAGATGAGGTGGTACTTCGTACTCAGGTTGATTGTGGGCATCGCGCAGGGCTTGCTTCCAAGCGGTATAAACCGCATTGCTTTTAGGTGCACAAGCAAGATATACAATCGCTTGGGCAATGGCTCTTTCACCTTCTGCCGGGCCCACTCTGGTAAAGCAATCCCACGCTGACAGCGCGACCTGCATTGCTCGCGGATCGGCATTACCAATGTCCTCAGATGCAATCGCTAACAATCGGCGAGCGATATACAAAGGGTCACAACCTGCAGCAATCATACGCGCTGACCAGTAAAGTGCGGCATCTGGGTTCGAACCACGAATCGACTTATGCACTGCAGAGATCAAGTCGTACCAAATGTCCCCTTTGTTATCAAAGCGCGATACTTTTTCGCCAGCCACTTCAGCAAGGAGCTCTAACGTGATTTGCTTAACGCCCTTATCATCCTCTTGCGCCATGTCATACAGCAGCTCAAGATAGTTAAGTGACATACGAGCATCACCATTCACTAACTCAGATAAGCGATCCAATACGTTATCGGCGAAATGGGCTTCAAACTGACCTAATCCACGCTCAGCATCACTGATTGCTTGCTCTAACACCAGACGAATATCTTGCTGAGCTAAAGAGGTGAGTTTGTAGACTCGAGCACGCGACAGCAAAGCGTTGTTAAGCTCAAAGGAGGGATTCTCCGTTGTCGCCCCAATAAAAGTTACGGTGCCATCTTCAATATGAGGGAGAAACGCATCTTGTTGGGATTTGTTAAAGCGATGAACCTCATCAACAAACAAAATCGTTCTTCGACCGGTTAGTTTATTTTCACGAGCTTTATCAATAGCTGCACGAATGTCTTTGACGCCAGACGTCACCGCTGAAACTCGCTCGACTTCCGCATTGGCATAATTTGCCGCAACTTCAGCCAGAGTGGTTTTTCCGGTTCCGGGCGGCCCCCAAAGAATCATCGAATGAATATGCCCTGCCTCCAGCGCACGGCGCAGGGGTTTACCTAGCCCAAGAATATGTTGCTGACCAATGTATTGGTCCAGCGTTTCTGGGCGCATTCTAGCAGCAAGGGGACGAAAATCTTCGTCCCCTGAAAAGTCCAATGAATAGTTGCTCACTATTAATTCCTTTGGTCGTCGACCTCTACCCCCTCGGGAATAGTAAAGGTAAAGCGATCGGCACTTGGTTTAGCCAGTTTGATGTTATTAAACTTGAAGGTACTTTTTTGGCCATCTTGCTCTATAACACTAAAGCCCTTCACCGCACCTTTACCATCAATCTCTAGCTTAAACTGTCCCTGATTGGTGTCCACTGCGGTCGGTACCAATGTAAACACATCGCCTTGCTGTGACACTTTGTAGTTTTCCCAATCGCTGGCTCGGTTACGAGTCAGCAGAACAAAAGGCGTTTGCTCAGTAGCTTGCTCCTGCCAGTAAATGCTGACTTGTTCGATGAAAGGGCTGTAATACCACAGAGATTCACCATCTGACACCAAGACATTCTCATCTGGTGACGTGGTAGTCCAACGGAACAAGCTTGGACGCGCAATTTCGACTTTGCCTTCACCTTCCGTCAACATTTCCCCTTCAGGGCTGATCAACTGCTGTGAAAAATCCGCACTAAACCCATCAGTCAGTTGCAGTCGCTGGCTCAATTCATCTTTGGGCGCTGCGATGACGGAGAAGCTAAGGAAAAACAACGCGGCTAATTTCTTCATTCTTTATCATCCTATTTCGTCGCGAATACGACGTTATACCTCGGTTTCGATACTGTTTTGACCGGGTAAAGTTAACTTTGTTCTACTGACCGCAACACTGTTTGAATTTTTTACCACTACCACACGGGCAAATGTCGTTACGCCCAATATCTTTAAATGGATTTACACTTTGTGCTTTGGCACCAACCATGGCTTCATCTGCCGCTTGTGCGACTTCATTAATCATCAAATCCAGCTGACCAAGAAAGTCATTTAGTGCCGGTGGCGTTTCGATACCTGCCTCTTTCATTTGTGCTTGAGTCTGCTCTTCATCGATTGCCAACATCATTGTGGTTAGCAAAGCTTGTAGCATGCGTAATGTCCCATCACCGATAGACGTTTCCGCCCATTGCTCTTCGATGGTGGGCCAGAGCATCATAAAACCTTCAGCGAAATCAGCGAGCTGCTCGCCACGCTGCTCTTCATTAAGCAAGGACAACAAAGAATATTCATTGCGCTTTAAATAGCTGTATTGCTGATTTATATGACCTTCAACCTCCGCCTTAACAGCCGGTGCTTGCTCAGAGAAAAGGCTAGTCAACCAACTTTCTGGCGCAAGTGGCCTTGTCGCCAGATTTGCCGCCAAGGTGACGCCTTCAAGATACAGTGAAGATTCTTCAGTTTGGGATGGTTCAAGTGTCAGTAGTTGATAAGTCATTATCTGATTCAGTGTTGCAAGATTCTAGCGCCATTATAACCCTATAAAAAGCTGGGGGTCACTCAGTCTTCCAGAGCATCGCTTTACGCTATCCTCATATTCTCGCCCCTTCCTCTCTTTATTAGAGTCTATAGAGCAAAGCAATGAGAAAAAATGATGTTTCGTTGTTAGACATCTCGCAGCGAAATCTCTAAAATCACGCCTCCTGATTCTAAGGCGATTTTTTATGCGAGTTGTTCTGGGCCCTATGGAGGGCGTGTTAGACCATTTAATGCGAGAGATATTAACTGACATCAACGACTATGATCTGTGTGTCACGGAATTCGTTCGCGTGGTTGATCAGCTACTTCCTGAGCACGTATTCTACCGCCTCTGCCCAGAGTTAAAACAAGGATCACAAACGAAGTCTGGTGTTCCTGTCCACATCCAACTTCTCGGCCAAGATCCTCATTGGATGGCTGAAAATGCGGTTCGCGCCGCTGAACTGGGAGCGAAAGGCGTTGATATCAACTTCGGTTGCCCAGCAAAGCTAGTAAACAAAAGTAAGGGCGGAGCTGCACTACTTCAGCATCCTGAGCTTATTCATCGCGTGGTCAAAGCCTGTCGTGAAGCCGTACCAGAAGGTACTCCGCTCACAGCCAAAATTCGCCTTGGTTGGGATAACCCAGAAGACTGTTTCGAGATCGTAGATGCTATTCAAAGCGCGGGGGCAGACGAACTCACTGTTCACGCACGCACAAAAACGGGTGGTTATAAGGCCAGCGAAATTAAGTGGGACTATATCAACCAGATTCGTCAGCGCTTTACTATCCCATTAATTGCCAATGGCGAGATTTGGAACTACGAAGATGGTCAAGCCTGTATCGAAGCCACGGGTGTCGACTCTCTAATGGTATGCCGTGGCGCGTTCAATGTGCCTAACTTGGGCAATGTAGTTAAGCATAATCACACCGTGATGCCTTGGGCAGAAGTGGTCAAACTGCTGCTGCTTTACTCACAATACGAAATGAAAGGCGATAAAGGCCTCTACTACCCAAATCGAGTCAAGCAATGGTTCTCCTACTTACGTCATGAGTACCCTGAAGCCAATGAGCTCTTTCGTGAAATTCGTACCTTTAACAAGGCTGAGCCGATTGTAGAGCGTCTCAAAGCCTACCAAGACAAACTTTGTACAGTTTAAAGCTCTCATTAGCTCTTGCCGCTATTTTATCGTCATCGCCAGCATACTGCTTGCGATGACAAAGGCAGTAAAGCAACACGTAGGATATCGCTACATTTTTGAGTTCTAATTAAGAAGCAGACTGTCATCTGTCAACTCTTCTCCTCTGACTTTAGAGAACATCTCCAACAAATCTGGGACTTGCATGTTGGCTCTTTGTTGTCCAGCAACATCGAGTACGACTTCCCCTTGATGCAGCATCACAGTTCGGTCACCACACGCTAGTGCATCTTTCATGGAATGTGTCACCATCATCACCGTCAGATTAAACTCAGTCACTATCTTCTTGGTTAAATCAATGATAAATGACGCCATTCTAGGGTCTAGTGCCGCTGTATGTTCATCGAGCAATAGCAGCTTGCTATCAGATAGCGTTGCCATGACAAGGCTCACCGCCTGACGCTGGCCTCCCGATAACAAACCAATATTGTCCCCTAACCGGTTTTCTAAGCCTAAACCAAGAATGCTGATACGCTCTTGAAATAGCTTACGTCGCTTATTGGAAAGCGATAGGCTCCAACCACGCTTTTTGCCCCGCATATAAGCTAAAGCCATGTTCTCTTCTATCGTCAGATCGCCACAAGTACCCGCGAGCGGGTCTTGAAAAACTCTTGCACACTGGCGAGCTCTTTGATCAACCGCCAGCTTAGTCACATCTAGCTTGTCGATAATAACTCGGCCGCCAAGCATAGGTGTTTCACCCGTTACAGCCCCAAGTAATGTCGATTTACCTGCACCATTTGAACCAATAACTGTCAAAAACTGATGTTCTGGCACCTCTAAAGAGACACCTTTAAGCGCAGGGTTTTCCAAAATGGTTCCAGGGTTAAACGTCACTTGGATATTTTCCAGCTGAATCATACTGTATCTCCTGACTTTTCAACCTGCACAGACCTCGTTTTTCCTTGCGCAGGCGTGTTAGGCTTTTTTGCTTTGATGTTTCCTTTTAACTTCGGTGCAATGAGCGCAATCGCCACCAGAACTGCTGTGACCAAGTTTAGATCTGAAGCCTGTAAACCAAACATTCCTGTACTCAGAGCGAATGCCACTGCGAGCCGGTACAGTACAGACCCAACGATAACAGCCAATACAGCCACCCATATCTTTCGTCCCGGAATGAGCGTCTGCCCTAAAATAACAGCAGCTAAACCGACCACAATTGTCCCGACACCAGAGGTGACGTCAGCAAAACTGTTGGTCTGTGCAAACAAAGCCCCAGCAAAACCCACAAAGCCATTAGACAGCGCCAATCCAAAGTATGTGTAAAAGGACGTGCTGCCGCCTTGAGCGGACACCATACGCGCATTCACTCCCGTTGCACGTAGCCCTAACCCAAAGTCACTATTTAGTAACCGCACGACAAACCAAGCAGAAATCAAGACGAGTACACCGACAAGTAATGGCCTCATCAACATTGGATCACCAATCGTCTCAAAAGGGGTCAGGATTGTCTCTTCCCCTAGTAGGGCCATATTGGGTCGGCCCATTATGCGAATGTTAATAGAGAAAGCCGCAATCATAGTAAGAATAGAGGCTAGTAAGTGAAGAATCCCACAGCGTACAGCCAAAAAGGCCGTTACCCAACCAGTCGCTGAACCAGCCAATATAGCCATAACGGTTGCGACCCACGGATTAATGCCCGCGACAATTGCCGTTGCTGCCACAGCAGCACCCATTGGGAAACTACCGTCAACACTTAAATCAGGAAAATCCAGAACCCGGAAAGTAAGATAAACGCCCAGAGCCACTAAGCCATACAACAAGCCAATCTCAAGCGCGCCAAAAAAAGCAAAAGCAGACATACCCACTCCCTTTTCTGCTTTGAACAAGAGAGCGCATTACGCACTCTCATCTTGGGTTACTTAACCTTGGTCGCTCGGTCAAGAACAGTGGTAGGAATCGTAACACCTAGCTTTTTGGCTGCTGTCGCATTGATGACCAGATCTGACCCCTTGGCAACCTTCACATCCAATGAGCCAGGCTCCGAGCCTTCAAGAATCGCCGCCACGTAGTCTGCCGTTTGAACTCCAACCTGATAGTAATCAAAACCTAAACTAGCAATAGCGCCTTTTTCAACGTAGGAAGTCGCACCGCCCAGAACCGGGGTTTTCGCCTGATTCGCCGCAACAATCATCCCTTCTATTGCACTTGCAACCGTGTTATCAGTTGGCGCGTAAATCACATCCGATTTTTCTGCAATTGCTTGCGTCGCGGACTGAACATCTGCACTTTTTAATGCTGTTGCTTCAACAACTTCAATACCCTGTGCTTTGGCACTCTCTTTAAGTAGCTTCACCAAGGTCACTGCATTTGCTTCACCCGGGTTAAAGACAACACCAATCGATTTCACATCCGGCATAATCTCTTTAATCAGCTCGACATGTTGACTAACTGGCGATAGATCCGAAAGGCCCGTCACGTTCTTTCCAGGCTTCTCCATGCTTTTAACTAGCTTGGCACCAACAGGGTCTGTGACGGCTGTAAAGACCACAGGTATAGTGCGTGTTGCAGACACAAGCGCTTGTGCGGTTGGAGTAGCGATCCCTACCAGCACATCTGGCTTTTCACCTACATATTGGCGAGCAATTTGTACCGCAATCGCTGGGTTTCCTTGTGCCGTTTTGTAGTCAAACTCAAGATTTTCACCTTGTTCATAGCCTTTCGCTTTAAGGCCATCTATCAGCCCCTGACGAGTGGCATCTAGCGCAGGGTGTTCAACGATCTGAGAAACTGCGACTTTTGCTGTTTTGGCCATGATACTTGTTGATGACAGTAGAGCTGCACCTGCCAGTACAGCAGCTGCAATAACGTTTCCTGCTTTCATCTCAACTCCTTGATTTCAGCATTATTGATGTGATGTTGTGTGCGGATGTTCTTTATATACTTATTGATTGAGTTGCACATTTTCTGTGCACATCACTCATTATTACCAATAACTTAGAAAAATTGAAAGGGAGTTTTAACAATAAACCAACAAATTTAGAGGTGTGTATTCGACTATTTTTTAACCGCTTGAATAAGAATATTTCTCGGCGTGATTTTCTTCTCACAAAACATTTCAACTGAAACCTCGTAACCATGCTCAGCAAGGTATAACGCTTTGTCGAGTACTAACCACATTTCAAGGCTACGACGAAAATGCTGCTGAACGAGACTCAATCGCTCCATCTGCCAATAACGTAGCTCACCTTTTAATTGAAACTCACGGAAGGAAACATCAACAGGTAAAGCCAACTGTTTTTTTTCTGCCGCCCAGTGACAGAAAGACTCAAAACCATCGGCTAATAAAGACTTTTTAATACTCGGTATGGGCACATAATCTTGATACCTTCCTGCTTCTCTCAATAGTAAATCAAACCCTAGCCGATAACTCATTTCTTGAAAACGATGCCGCTTAACTCTTTCTCCACCCGTGACAGTTTCTTGAAGCGGTATTCTTAACTCAGATTGTGTGAGTACAAGCGATGAAGATTTGGCCAGCCGAGATAAGGGTTGGTATTGGTCGTGTTGAATCAGGTGATAACAGCAAGGAGAAATCGTTATTGCAGGCAATCCGACTAAGACCGCTTTTTCTATTAATGATACATGTAAATCACCGCATGCATGTAAAGCTACGGCATGTTGATTGGGGTTGAGGGCGCGAACCGCATCCGCAGACAAAGCATCACCTTGAATGAATGTCATCGGTAAAGAGTGTTTATCCGCTTCTCTCTGCCCAGATTCACACAGTTTTTCCTGAAACTCGAAACTGGTCACAGGTTGCTGACTTTGACTGGTAAGGAGCCTTCCTAAGAAACCTTTACCTGAGCACCACTCTAGCCATTCACTGCCTTGATGAGACTGTAGCGCAGCTTCTCCCATCGAAACTATTTGCTCAAGTTTTCTCCCAGGAACTCCGGCATCTAAACCTCTGTCTAATTGCAGCCCTTGCAAAAGAGTCACAGGAAGTTGAGTGAGAACGGAAGCTACCTCTAAATCAGGGAGAAAGGCTTGCAAAGCGTCAGTTAGAGCACGTGAGTCAGACTTGAGCGACTCAATCTGGCCATGATCCAGCTGCATGAGCCAGTCACACAATTCAGGGTAATCGTCATGCCATGGCAACTGTTGATCAATACTGGAAAAGAATGGCTCAAAACGCCATAAGTTCTGATAAGAATAAAGAAATGAATCGAGTTGTAAAAATGTGTTTTGCATACTTCCCCCTGACAAGGCGATATTCTAGAGGGAAGCATAATCAGAAGAAAGTTTTAGCGCACTGGCAACTCAATATCTTTAAACATTTCTTCTATTTCTGCATTCGATTTAAGCGATAAGGCTTGCTCCACTACAGGGCGGGTTAGGTGTGGTGCAAAACGCTCCATGAAATCAAACATGTACGAGCGAAGGAATGTTCCGCGGCGGAAACCGATACTGGTTGTGCTCGCCCCAAACAGATGGCTGGCATCAATCGCGACCAAGTCTTCATCTTGATCCTTGTCGATTGCCATACTCGCAATCACACCCACACCAATCCCCATGCGTACATAAGTTTTGATCACGTCCGCGTCTGTTGCAGTAAATACAACGCGAGGCGTCAGACCAACTTTATTAAATGCTGTATCCAGCTCCGAACGACCAGTAAAGCCAAAGACGTAAGTGACCAACGGATACGAGGCAAGATCTTCAATGGAAATTGTGCCCTTTTGCGCAAGGGGATGGTCTTTCGGAACAACGATCGAGCGATTCCAATGATAACAAGGTAACATGATAGCATCTTGATATAAGTGCAGTGCTTCAGTCGCTATCGCAAAATTTGCCGTCCCTTTTGCAATCGCTTCAGACATCTGAGATGGCGTCCCTTGATGCATGTGTAGGGAAACCTTAGGATAGCGGGCAGTAAACCCTTTGATGACATCAGGTAAAGCGTAACGAGCTTGAGTATGGGTAGTCGAAATGTTTAAGGTACCCATTTCAGGGTGAGTATGTTCTCCAGCCACCGCTTTAATGCTTTCAACACGGGCAAGGATTTCCTGAGAAATACGAATGATGTCTTCACCAGCCGAAGTAACTTGAGTCAAGTGCTTACCACTACGCTCAAAAATTTGAATGCCCAGTTCGTCTTCAAGCAAGCGTACCTGCTTACTGATACCAGGCTGTGAGGTATATAAACTCTCTGCGGTAGCAGATACATTAAGATTGTGGTTAACTACCTCAACAATGTACTTCAGTTGTTGTAATTTCATTCTCGACCCTGTAATCCCTTACTCGACGCCCCATTATGAGCAAATATAGTTTATAATATTTAGTTATAACGCCTCTTGGTTGAAATTGATACCCCATTTCACTATTTGGGTTCTTTATAAAAGAAGAATTTCTGGTTTGGATGAGTTTTTTGTAAGCAATAACTCAAAAATCACTCATAGATCAGAGTTTTCGTTAATAATTAGCCATGGAAACGTAATAATACAAAATAGGTGCAGTGGTTCTTAAGAATCGTGTATCCTTGTTCGCTAGCCAACAAAACATAAGATACGGAATTTATGAATATTGGGTTAATCATAGCTTTAGTTGCCATCTTACTGGTGTTAGTGCTTGGCTATAACATCATGCTCCAGTACAAAGTGAAAGTTGAAACTGCTAGGAAGCAGGAAGGCGCAAGATACCTTGCTATCATTGACGCGACGGAAGAGCTCATTGGTCACGCGCACCACATGCCATACAGCAAAGATTTATTGATTTGCTTAAATAATCGAATCTTGGATGCTGTAGAAAGCATGTATGAACTCGACCCTAAGAATAAACAACTTGAACAACGTGTCGCACACGTTAAACAGCAAATTAAGCAGCTTAAAGACGATAATAAAAGTGGAGAAAGCACCACATTCAAGACACCAAGCAGTGATAAACAAGCGATAGTGATGCTTAAGTTGGTCAAGCGTTTACGTGATACCATCCGCAGTGAACACAATAAAGGTCGTTTTGAAACTCAAGCTTATGTGGCAGAAAATGCTCGGCTAGAAACTATCCAAGTTCGGATTAACATCGAAAACGTCATTAAACGTGCCAATGATTCGATTGTACGTGGCCAACCTGGCACAGCTATCCAGCTACTGCGTAAAGGTCTTGATGCACTTAGCACCAAAAATGATAACTATTCCAACCAAGCCAGAGAAAAGCTTCAGGAAATGTATGATGAACTAGAGCAAAAACGCCAGTCTAAAAACGCTGAAGAACTTCACCAAATTGAAGAAGACCAACGTAAAAATGATATGGATGAGCTCTTTGGTGAAAAGAAAAAGTGGTAATATAATTCCCACTGTCTATTTCAAAAGGTCGCTTCTGGCGACCTTTTCTATTTTATTAAATGTTTATCATGATCGATTTAAAAAACTACGATTCTTTACTGCAGCCTATCAATAACTTTCTTCAATGCTCGACCCCCGAAGCCTGGATAACAGAAGCTCGAAAAGCCGAAAACCTAAAAACAATTCTGATCGATCATCTGTTGTGTGAGTTAAAGGCTGGCCAGTCAGCTATGTACCTTATTCGTAAATATGCCGTTGATAAAAACAGTGCGCATAACCTATTAGACTGGTTTAAGCCCTATGAAGACTTTGCATATCGAAAAGTAGGTGACCTAGAAACGTTGAAAGGTAAAAGCAATATATCCAAAGCGATTATGGCTAAATCAAATTCCCCCTATAGCCAAGATTTAATCGATAAGATGGTGCTTTTAATCAAAGAAGAGTTACATCACTTTTATCAAGTTCTGGAAATCATGGATAGTCGAGGCATCGCTTACGAGCCGGTTCAAGCCAGTCGTTACGCCAAAAGCCTTTTAGCCAAAATGGCAACCTATGAACCACAAACACTGATCGACAAATTGATCATCGGAGCCTACATTGAGGCGCGCTCGTGTGAGCGCTTTGCCAAACTTGCACCTCATATGGACGATGATATCGCTAAATTTTATGTTTCACTATTGCGCTCTGAAGCTCGTCATTATCAGGATTACCTATGCTTAGCTGAAGAAATCGCTGGGGAGGATATTTCGGCGCGCGTTACCTATTTCGGAAAGCTAGAGGCAGATCTAATTTCTAGCCCTGATAAAGATTTTAAGTTCCACAGTGGTATACCAATCCAAAGTTAGTTAACTATGCTACTACCACAATGAGAAAGGATTCCGTTTGGCACCCTTTCTCATTAAGCGTATTGTATTACTTCACAGTGAACGGGATTTAGGTTCGCTGACAGTTTTCAAAAATTTAGAGCATCAAAGATTGGTTGATTTCTGATAATACGCTCGCTGGATCCGGTGCTTGAGTAATTGGCCGACCTATAACCAAATAATCCGAACCCGCTTGAATCGCATCAGCAGGTGTCATGATACGCTTTTGATCCCCAACCGCAGCGCCAACAGGACGAATTCCAGGCGTTACAAGTTTAAAGCTCTTACCTAACTCACCTTTCAGCATAGAAGATTCCTGAGCGGAACATACTACGCCATCAAGACCTGAATTTTGGGTTAACGAAGCTAAGCGAATTACCTGCTCTTTAGGCTCAATGTTGAGCCCAATACCAGCTAAGTCACTTTGTTCCATGCTGGTCAACACCGTCACACCGATCAATAGCGGGCGTTGTTTCCCATAAGGCTCAAGAATCTCACGTGATGCCGCCATCATGCGCTCACCACCACTCGCATGAACATTAACCATCCACACCCCTAGCTCTGCTGCTGCGCGCACAGCTTTTGAGCAGGTGTTTGGAATATCATGAAATTTAAGGTCTAAGAATACTGAAAAGCCGCGCTTATGTAGCTCTTTAACGAAATCAGGACCAAACAGCGTGAACATTTCTTTGCCCACTTTTAATCGACAAGAATTTGGATCAATTCTATCGACAAAAGCCAATGCATCCGCTTGATTGTCGTAATCCAGTGCAACAATAACTTTTTGGTCAATCATTTCATCTCCTACTTAATTCATACATATCTAAAAAAAGCAGCGGGATCACCGCTGCTATTTTTGATTGGAATACCAATCGAATCCTTTATTCACCATCAAGCCCTCGAATTGGTTTAATGGTGCCCCAGCCTTTACATGATGGGCAATGCCAATACATTGAGTGGGTAGAAAAGCCACATTTTCGGCATCGATAATGCGGCTTGACCTTAAGTTGCTCACCAACAAGTTTCTGCAACGTTTGCAAACTGGCCTTAGCGCGGCCTTCCTCCGCATCAGCCAAGTGGTAGTCCATTAAACGGTAGAAACCCTTCATCGTTGGGTTCTTTACTAACTGGCGTGTTAAAAGCTCTTGCGCAGAACCTGGCCCCTCATGTTGAGCGACCAATTGGGCCAACATTAGCTCTGCAGAAACCCCAGCTTTAGCGGCAATGCATTGGCGTAAGAAGTCTAACAGCTCTTCTTCTTGCCCAAGGTGGTGGTAACAATCCGCAAGAGTCGGCAGTACCTCACTAATGAAGTCCGTATCTTGCTCAAGCACCATTTCCATATGCTTGATTGTTTTCGCATAGTCTTCGACTTCCAAGTATATTTTGCCTAACGCGATACTTGCTCTGACACACTTAGGATCTTCTGATAAGGCACGTTTAAAATGCTGAATAGCACGGTTATTATCACCATCAGCTTTTTCTTGCATGGCAAGCTCACACCAAAAATGAGCAATGCTATTCCTCATTCTCTTACGGCCTAACTTGACCAGCTGAGTCGCGTATTGAATCGCTTTACCCCACTCTCGGGTTTGCTGATAAATCGAAACCAACTGTTGCAATGCGGCTTCTCTATGATCTGGTTCATCAACAAGTTGTTCGAAAATTTTCTCTGCACGATCAAGAAACCCTGATGCCATGTAGTCTTTCGCTAATTGCTGAAGCGCAATATTTTTTTGATCAATAGTCAGACCCGAACGGGATATTAAATTCTGGTGGATACGAATGGCACGGTCAACTTCACCACGAGATCGGAACAAATTCCCCAGAGCTAAATGAGTATCAATCGTCTCGTTATCGACTTGAAGAAGTTCAATGAAGTGATCCACTGCCTTGTCCGATTGATCAGACAAAAGCAGGTTAAGACCCGTCACATACTGACGGGAAATTTGATTGGAGTGTTTCTGCTTGTCTTGCTGGGCACTTCGATTACCCATATACCAACCGTATGCAGCAGCGATTGGAAGTAACAAGAAGAGTATTTCTAGCATCGAGTAAAAAGCCTGCCTGTACTACTTAGTGGGCTTTAACCTGTTGAGGTTCACTCTCGGAAGGTGAAAGTTTTTTCACTTGTTTTCTTAGCTTGCGCACTTGAAGTTGAGAACGTAAATGCAAAGTACCGAAGATAATCCAAGCCAAAACAAAGCCAGTAACAAATACAACACCGAGTAATGTTGACAGATGAAACTCACCCTGTGCCAATAAGTAGTTAAAGCTAACTAATTCTTGGTTCTGAGAGCCTAAAGCCAGTGCGATTAAAAATAGGGCCAGCACGATAACAATTTTTATAATTTTCATATTCTACACCTAAGTGGATATCTGCCGATATGATTATGCAGTAAAACCCGTGAACAAACCATGCCTATCTCCGAATTTCATCTCATAAAAAAGCGGCATACACAGTGTATGCCGCTTTTCAAGATAATAACTAGAGATCAGCCGAGGTTGACACGCTCGCGTAATTCTTTGCCTGGTTTAAAGTGAGGGACATACTTGCCATCCAACTCTACTTTCTCACCAGTTTTCGGATTGCGGCCCACACGTGGCTCGCGATAATGTAGAGAGAAGCTACCAAATCCACGAATTTCAATTCTATCGCCCGTTTCTAGTGTCGAAGCCATATGCTCTAAAATGTCTTTTACAGCATCTTCAATCTCTTTTGCTGAAAGATGGGTTTGCTCAGCGCAGAGTCTCTCAATCAGTTCAGACTTAGTCATAGTTTCCCTCGTAGAGTAGTTTATCACTTATTATAGTAAGTAATACCAATTCCAACAAACACTTGCTATCAATTCTAGATGCAAAACCAATAAATTGCGCACTTTCAAATCGCGTTTTATCAGAGTCACTTGCTGAGATTGGTATTAGGACTAGTTTAGCTCAATCCATAAAAAAGGAGCCTTTCGGCTCCTTTTTCAATAAAGCGATATATTATTCGCCTTTAGCTGCTTTGAAAGCGTCAGCCATTGCATTACCGAACGAAGCGTCGTCTGCTTTGTTCAGAGAAGCCATTGCTTCTTGCTCTTCTGCTTCATCTTTAGCTTTAACAGATAGGTTGATTACGCGGTTCTTACGGTCTACACCAGTGAACTTCGCTTCAACGCTGTCGCCAACGCTTAGGATTAGAGAAGCATCTTCTACGCGGTCGCGAGAAACTTCAGAAGCGCGGATGTAACCTTCTACGCCTTCTTCAAGCTCGATAGTTGCACCTTTAGCATCAACTGCAGTAACAGTACCGTTAACTAGTGCACCTTTCTTGTTCTCAGCAACGTAAGCATTGAATGGGTCATTTTCCATTTGCTTAACGCCTAGAGAGATACGCTCACGCTCTGCATCTACTGCTAGAACAACTGCAGAGATTTCGTCGCCTTTCTTGTACTCACGTACCGCTTCTTCACCTGCAACATTCCAAGAAATGTCAGATAGGTGAACAAGACCGTCAATACCGCCTTCTAGACCGATGAAGATACCGAAGTCAGTGATAGACTTGATCTTACCAGTAACTTTGTCGCCTTTAGCTTGCGCTTCAGCGAAAGACTGCCAAGGGTTAGCTTTACACTGTTTCAGACCTAGAGAGATACGACGACGTTCTTCGTCGATTTCAAGAACCATAACCTCAACTTCGTCGCCAACATTAACAACTTTAGATGGGTGGATGTTCTTGTTAGTCCAATCCATTTCAGAAACGTGTACTAGACCTTCAACGCCTTCTTCGATTTCAACGAAACAGCCGTAGTCAGTTAGGTTAGTAACGCGACCAGATAGTTTGTGACCTTCTGGGTAACGCTTAGCGATTGCTACCCATGGATCTTCGCCTAGCTGCTTAAGACCTAGTGATACGCGAGTACGCTCACGGTCGAACTTAAGAACTTTAACTTGGATCTCGTCACCAACGTTCACGATCTCAGAAGGGTGCTTAACGCGCTTCCAAGCCATGTCTGTGATGTGTAGAAGACCGTCAACACCACCTAGATCTACGAATGCACCGTAGTCTGTTAGGTTCTTAACGATACCTTTAACTTCTGCGCCTTCTTGTAGAGACTCAAGAAGCTCATCACGCTCAACGCTGTTCTCAGACTCGATTACCGCACGGCGAGAAACAACAACGTTGTTACGCTTCTGGTCAAGTTTGATAACTTTGAACTCTAGCTCTTTGTTTTCTAGGTGAGCAGTGTCGCGGATTGGACGTACGTCTACTAGAGAACCAGGAAGGAAAGCACGGATACCGTTTAGTTCAACAGTGAAACCGCCTTTAACTTTACCGTTGATGATACCAACAACAGTTTCAGCTTCTTCGTAAGCTTTCTCAAGAACGATCCAAGCTTCGTGACGCTTCGCTTTCTCACGAGAAAGTTGAGTCTCACCGAAACCGTCTTCAACAGCGTCTAGCGCTACGTCTACTTCAGAACCAACTTCAACTTCAAGTTCGCCAGCAGCGTTCTTGAACTGTTCAGCAGGGATTGCAGACTCAGACTTAAGACCAGCGTCAACAAGAACGAAACCGTTCTCGATAGCTACTACAGTACCTTTAACGATAGTACCTTGTTGGAATTCAGTCTCGTTTAGAAACTCTTCAAAGAGTTGAGCAAAAGATTCAGTCATTTATTTAATCTTCAATAAATTAAACGTCCACGGGTATCCTACCGCGTGGGGTTATTAAATTCGCCAGTCATCATCCATGCGACCAACGCTCCGACCTAGCCGCCTAAACGACTAGCTTAGATTCGATATATTGTAGTGCCTTTTCTACCACTTCGTCGATACTCATCGAAGTAGAATCCAGCAATAGCGCATCCTCAGCGGGGCGTAATGGTGCCACCGGGCGGTTACGATCTCGATCGTCACGCTCTTGGATCTCGCTCAAAAGGTCGTCAAATTTAACATCTAACCCCTTGCCTTGCAACTGTTTAAGGCGGCGGTTAGCGCGCTCTTCGGCACTTGCATCTAGGAAAATCTTTACTTCCGCTTGAGGGAAAACTACGGTTCCCATATCGCGCCCATCAGCCACTAAGCCACTACCTTCGGCAAAAGCACGCTGGCGGCGCAACAGAGCCTCACGGACTCGTGGCAATGCAGCAACTTTGGATGCTGCCATCCCCGTCTCTTCTTTGCGTAACTCACCGGAAACGTCTTCACCCTCTAAGATAACTTTTACTAAGTCACCCTCAGCAATAAATTGTACGTCTAGATGCGTAGCAATTGGGACAAGTGCGTCTTCAGAGTCCAGATCGACACCATGGTGGATTGCTGCCAACGCCAATACACGATAAATCGCACCGGAATCCAATAAATGAAAGCCTAGCTTCTTTGCTAGAAGCATACAAAGAGTGCCTTTACCTGCACCACTTGGTCCATCAACGGTTACGACTGGCGTATGAGACAACATGTTTTACTCCACATTAGTTAAAAATAATAGTCATTAAGCTGACCAATATTCGGCGTGAATTATAGTGGGATTCGTCTCTCGGCACCAGCAGGTATTGAAAGGAAACAACCAAAAATAGAGCGCTTAGCGCTCTACCTAATTACAACTTTATTCGGCTGCGGTTTTTATCTATTAAAGCGGGGCCGATACCTTTTACCAAAGTCAGATCATCCACCTTCAAGAAAGGACC
The DNA here is from genome assembly GCF_022398215.1 of Vibrio sp. Isolate24. Lineage (NCBI taxonomy): Bacteria > Pseudomonadati > Pseudomonadota > Gammaproteobacteria > Vibrionales > Vibrionaceae > Vibrio > Vibrio sp. Isolate24. Next base: position 544,542 of record NZ_JAKEUU010000003.1, on the reverse strand, counting down.
ATTTTCATCCCTATATAGAACAATAGCCTGGGCTTTTTTCTCCCCAATACCACTCAATAATGTCGCCAATTCAGCCGCTTCAGCAGTATTTACATTCACGGTAATCTCTATTCCCGAGTATTCAGCGTGAGTCGGTTGTTCAGCCGATATGGTAATCGGACTATATGCGGCGATTGTCAATAATAAGCAAGTCCATAGTATGTGTAACATTTCCCTTTTGTTCCTCTAAATAACATTGTGGAATAGATACCATAGAGGGCGTTTTCATTTATGGGTGGAGAGATGATACATAATAAAACGGGCTGCATCTGCAGCCCGTCATAAGTAGTTTATCAGTTACATCGATTAAGATTACTGAGTCACAGCGTAATATTCGATATCGATAGTTTTACGAAGAATATTGATCAAGCCAGAGAGATCTTGTTGTGCGTTCATCTGGGTTAACTGAGTACCAATCTGTTCATTATACTGAGCGTTTACATCAGACTTCACATTAGTAAGCTCAACCACAACGATGTCACCGTTAAAATCTTTTGCCTGAGCAAATTCAACTTCACCTTCAGTAGGCTTTTTCATTGAAAATACAACGTCAGCTAATGGTGAACTACGATCAATTTTTTCCGCGTCACTGAACTCAAGACCATTTTCAGTCATTAGGTCTTTGTTACCCTTCTTCAGCTCTGCAACCAAATTGTCGGCAAGCTCAATTGCGCTTTGCTCACCTTTAATTTTCGCTAAGGAAGCAGTCACTTGATCACGTACTTCTTCCAAAGGAAGTACCGTTTCATCACGCGTATCTTCAACACGAACTACGATGACATGCTCGGGCGCAACTTCAAGTACTTCAGAGTTTAAGCCATCTTCTTTCACTTCTGGGCTGAGAATAGCCTGCATTACAGCAGGTGTTTTCAGCAGTTCTGGTGCATCAGCCTGAGAAATAAAATCTGTGGTGTGAATATCTGCGTTAATCGCTTCAGCAGCATCATCTAAAGAATCAGGGTATTCAAATGCCACTTTTTCAAGCTCACTCTGCAATTCATAGAATTGATCGATTGCTTGTTGGTCTTTCAACTCCTGCTTGATTTCAGTCGCCACTTCTTCATATGGCTTAGCAACTGAGCCTTTCAGTTCATCGAGCTGAATGATGTGATAGCCGAAGTCCGATTTCACCAGACCGGTTACATCACCAACTGTCTTCAGAGCAAAAGCGGCTTCTTCAAATGCCGGATCCATCACATCACGCTCGATCCAACCAAGAGCCCCCCCTTCAGAAGCACTGCCAAAGTCGTCAGATTTCTCTTCCGCCAAGCTGGCAAAGTCAGCACCAGCATTCAATTCATCTAGAACAGATTGTGCTTTTGCTTTGTCGTCACCTTCAATCAGGATATGGCTTACACGGCGCTGCTCTTCTGAAGAATACTTATCAAGGTGCTCTTGATAGTATTGTTTAGCTTGCTCGTCAGACACTTGAATTGCATCTTTCAATTGCTGCGCTGAAAGCTCAATGTAAGCCACTTTCACTTGTTCAGGGCGCGTATATTGGTCTGCGTTCTGAGTGTAATAGTCGTTAATTTCTTGGTCAGAGAGCTCCGCTTTAGAGGCGAAGTCCGTTAAAGAAAGTGTCACTTTCTTAATTTCTCGCGTCTGAGCCAGAAGCTTACTTTGAGCTTCAACCTCTCCTTCTAGTGAGAAGTCACTTGCTTGGACAGCCGTTAGAAGCTGATTACGTACAAGATCTCTGCGCAGATACTCAGCAAAACTATCCGGAGTGAATCCAGCACGACGAAGAGAGGCTTGATAGACTTCCTGATCAAACTTGCCGTCCACTTGGAACTGAGGCATATCAACAATCATGCTTCTTACCTGAGCATCGCTGACACGTAGGCCCAAAGCTTCAGCATGCTGCTCCAATAAAAGATCGTTAATCATTCGGTCAAGTACTGACTTACGGAAAGATTCAACGTAGCTTGGATCTGCTAACAGATTAGAAAAATAATCACCAAGCTGGGCTTGCATACGATTACGCTCGTTTTGGTAAGCTTGTTCAAACTCACCACGGCCAATCTCCACGTTACCAACCTTGGCTGCAGAATTGTTACTACCACCAACGATGTAGCTACCAACTCCAGCAAAGACAAAAGACAGGATGATTAATCCAAGGATAATTTTAACCGCGATGCTATTAACGCCTTCGCGTAATCGATCCATCATATGTAAAAAACTCTCCGCGTGTGGTCCATATTAGCCTTTACACGTGCTAACACGACATACGTTATAACTAAAATAAGATAGCGCGATAATATCAGAAAAAGAAAAGCGCATCAGTATGATGCGCATAATTTAAAAAGGTTCGATAAAAACTGCCACTGCTGGCAACTTTTAAACTAGTTGCAAGAGTCTTTTAGAGCTTTACCAGCTTTAAACGCAGGTACTTTTGCTTCTGCGATTTGGATTTCTTCACCAGTTTTTGGATTGCGACCAGTACGCGCAGCACGAGTACGAACACTGAATGTACCAAAGCCCACTAGCGCGACTTGGTCACCAGACTGAAGAGTGTCGCCTACAGCTTCAATAAATGCGTCTAGGGCACGGCCCGCTGAAGCTTTTGAAAGGTCAGCGTTTTCTGCAATTTTTTCTACTAATTGTGTTTTATTCACTGTGATTCCCCTTTGCGCCACCTTGTTATTATTTTTTAAAGGCAGCATTCGTTCCATTTCAATTTAAAACTAACTCCAATCCCTTATACAACAAGGCCTGAAGCTATGTGGGTAACGTTAGCCTCCAAAAAAAACGCTGACAAGCCTTTTTATGCTTATCAGCGTAATCTTTTACTTATTTTTGCTGCACATCACTATTTTACAGCAGCAATTTCGACACCTGATGGGTCTTTTTCTAACGCGACTTTAAGAACATCATCAATCCATTGCACCGGAATAACCTTAAGATCAGCGATAACATTGTCAGGAATCTCTTCCAGATCACGCTCATTGTCTTTAGGAATCAGGACAGTTTTGATGCCTCCACGATGCGCTGCCAGTAGTTTCTCTTTTAAACCACCAATAGGAAGAACTTCACCACGTAGGGTAATTTCACCTGTCATCGCCACTTCCGCTTTCACAGGGTTACCTGTTAGGCTGGATACCAGCGCTGTACACATCGCAATACCTGCACTCGGGCCATCTTTTGGGGTTGCCCCTTCTGGGACATGGACGTGAATATCACGCTTCTCATAAAAATCCGAGTTAATCCCAAGTTTTACTGCTCGAGACCGCACTACTGTCATTGCCGCTTGGATTGACTCCTGCATGACATCACCAAGTGACCCAGTCTGTGTCAGCTTGCCTTTACCCGGCATTGCTTCGGTTTCAATAGTGAGTAAATCACCACCAACCTCAGTCCATGCAAGACCTGTCACTTGACCAATTCGATTGCTATCATCAGCTTTACCGTAGTCATGACGCTGAACACCTAAGTAATCTTTAAGGTTATCCATTGTCACAGTGACCGTTTTCAGGTTGCTATCAAGCAGGATATTTTTCACTGCTTTGCGACAGATCTTCGAAATTTCTCGTTCCAGATTACGAACCCCCGCTTCGCGGGTATAGTAGCGAATAATGCCAATGATTGCAGAGTCTTCAATCTCAATTTCACCCAGTTTCAAACCATTACGTTTGATCTGTTTCTCTACTAAGTGACGTTTCGCAATATTGAGTTTCTCGTCTTCGGTGTAACCCGATAGACGAATCACTTCCATACGGTCTAATAGAGGACCTGGAATATTCATTGAGTTAGACGTCGCAACGAACATCACGTCAGACAGGTCATAATCCACCTCTAGGTAGTGATCGTTAAACGCGTTGTTTTGTTCTGGGTCGAGTACTTCTAGTAGAGCAGAAGACGGGTCACCACGCATGTCAGAAGACATTTTGTCGATTTCATCCAACAAGAACAGCGGGTTTTTTACGCCTACTTTAGACATTTTTTGAATAAGCTTACCCGGCATAGAACCAATGTAAGTACGGCGGTGACCACGAATTTCAGCTTCATCACGTACACCACCCAATGCCATGCGCGTATATTTACGCCCGGTTGCTGCTGCGATAGAGCGACCTAGAGAGGTTTTACCTACACCCGGTGGACCAACAAGACAAAGGATAGGTCCTTTAAGTTTGTTAATTCGATTTTGAACCGCTAGGTATTCAAGAATGCGCTCTTTAACACGCTCAAGGCCGTAATGATCTTCGTTCAGCACTTCTTCCGCTTTCGCTAGATTTTTCTTAACTTTAGATCGCTTGTGCCAAGGCACGCCTAACATCCAGTCGATATAACCACGAACAACAGTGGCTTCAGCCGACATTGGCGACATCATTTTCAGCTTTTGTAGTTCTTGCTCAGTCTTTTCACGCGCTTCTTGAGGCATCTTTGAGTCAACGATTTTCTGTTTCAGCGTTTCGAACTCATCAACACCGTCTTCCGTTTCACCTAGCTCTTTCTGAATCGCTTTCATCTGCTCATTCAGATAGTACTCTCGCTGAGATTTTTCCATCTGCTTTTTAACACGAGTACGGATACGCTTTTCAACCTGCAGCAAATCGATCTCTGACTCCATTTGTCCCATTAGGAACTCAAGGCGCTCAGTGATGTCTAGTGTTTCCAAAACGATTTGCTTGTCAGCCAACTTGAGTGGCATATGGGCAGCAATTGTATCGGCAAGGCGAGCCGCTTCATCAATACCGTTGAGGGAAGTTAGTACTTCAGGTGGGATCTTCTTATTTAGCTTGATAAAACCTTCGAACTGATTAATCGCACTACGAACAATCACTTCTTCTTCACGCTCGTCTAGCTGTTCTGTTGTTAAGTATTCAGCATCTGCGGTGAAGAATTCTTCTTCAGTAAACTTATGAATTTTTGCACGCTGCTGGCCTTCAACCAGCACTTTTACGGTCCCATCAGGCAGCTTCAATAATTGAAGAATGGTTGCCACGGTACCAACATCGAACAGGTCGTCTTTCGCTGGCTCATCGGTTTCCGCTTTTTTCTGCGCCACTAGCAGTATTTGTTTGTTGTTATCCATTGCCGCTTCAAGGCAAGCAATTGACTTTTCACGTCCAACAAACAAAGGAATTACCATGTGCGGGTAAACGACTACATCTCTTAGAGGTAGTACGGGGATCTCGATACGTTCGGAACGTTCCAAGTTCATATTCTTCTCTCTTCCGCTTAGTCTTATGAGCAGTATATGGGGGCTAATTAGTTGGATTCAATGAAAGAATAAAAAAAAGGAGGTAAATGATTACCTCCTTAAATTATTTACTAATTTATGTGAATTTGATTAAGATTCCGCACCCGCGGCCTGATTATCAGAGTTACTGTAAATCAGCAGTGGGTCAGACTCACCATTGATTACAGACTCGTCAATCACGACTTTGCTCACATCGCTCATCGATGGCAATTCATACATAGTTTCAAGTAGAACGCCTTCTAGGATTGAGCGTAATCCACGAGCACCTGTTTTACGTTCCATCGCTTTCTTAGCAATTGCACGCAAAGCATCTTCACGGAATTCAAGCTCTGAGTTTTCGAGTTCGAATAGTGCTGCATATTGTTTGGTGAGTGCGTTCTTCGGCTCACAAAGAATTTGGATAAGCGCTTCTTCATCCAGCTCTGTCAACGTTGTCGTTACAGGAAGACGGCCTATAAACTCTGGAATCAAACCATATTTAACTAAATCTTCTGGCTCTACCTGAGTAAACAGTTCACCGACAGTTTTAGTTTCATCTTTAGAACGAACTTCCGCACCAAAACCAATACCTGTGCCCGTGGCTACACGTTGTTCAATCACTTTATCTAGGCCAGCAAATGCACCGCCACAGATAAATAGAATCTTAGAGGTATCAACTTGAAGGAATTCTTGTTGAGGATGCTTACGCCCACCTTGAGGTGGAACTGAAGCCACAGTACCTTCAATCAGTTTTAGCAACGCCTGCTGAACACCTTCACCGGACACATCACGTGTGATCGATGGGTTTTCAGCCTTACGTGAAATCTTGTCGATTTCATCGATGTACACGATACCGCGCTCGGCTTTTGCTACGTCATAGTCGCATTTCTGCAGTAGCTTCTGGATGATGTTTTCAACATCTTCACCTACGTAACCCGCCTCAGTTAACGTAGTGGCATCCGCCATTGTAAATGGTACATCTAGGAAACGCGCTAATGTCTCAGCCAGCAGTGTTTTACCACTACCCGTAGGACCAATTAGAAGGATGTTACTCTTACCGAGCTCCACACCTTCACTTGTCGTGTCTCCATTACGTAAACGCTTATAGTGGTTATAAACGGCTACTGCTAGCACTTTCTTAGCGTAATCTTGGCCAATCACGTAATCATCAAGGTGTTCACGAATCTCTCTTGGCACTGGAAGTGCTTCAGATTGCTTCTTCGGCAAAACATCTTTGATTTCTTCACGAATAATGTCGTTACACAAATCGACACATTCGTCACAAATGTAAACGGATGGACCAGCGATTAGCTTGCGAACTTCGTGCTGGCTTTTGCCGCAGAAAGAGCAGTAAAGAAGCTTACTACTACCGCTCTCTTTGCTTTTGTCTGTCATTCGCTAACCTCTTAGCCTTTACTCTTTATAATCTGAGTGTATATCAATTATAGCCAAAATGCTCTGGCAATTATTACTCACCGCGATGAGTGAGCACAGCATCAACCAAACCGTATTCCACCGCTTGCTCTGCCGCCATAAAGTTATCACGATCAGTATCACGCTCAATCACTTCAAGAGGTTGACCTGTATGTTCAGCAAGCAGCTTGTTTAGCTTCTGCTTGATAGTCAAAATTTCTTGAGCGTGAATTTGGATGTCTGATGCCTGACCTTGGAAACCGCCCAAAGGCTGGTGAATCATCACTCGTGAGTTTGGTAACACATAGCGCTTACCTGGCGCACCACCAGCAAGAAGGAAAGCACCCATTGAGCATGCTTGCCCCATACATACCGTACTTACATTCGGTTTGATGAACTGCATAGTGTCATAGATTGACATGCCGGCAGTCACACTGCCACCAGGCGAGTTGATGTAGAGAAAAATATCTTTATCAGGATTTTCAGATTCTAAGAAAAGCAGTTGGGCCACGACAAGATTTGCCATGTGGTCTTCCACTTGACCTGTTAAGAAAATCACGCGCTCTTTGAGTAGACGAGAGTAAATATCGTAAGAACGTTCACCACGGGAAGTTTGTTCAACCACCATTGGTACCAGCGCGTCTAAAATTGGTGACATTGCATTTTTTTCTTGGTAGCTCATATTCTTATGTCCCTAAAATAAATGGCCCGGATGATAAATATCATACGGACCATTGTTAGCAGAATAGTTAACGATCCGTCAACCTTCTACGCAAGATATTGCTTATTAAGCAGGCTGCTGTTGGTTCATTAGCTCGTTGAAGCTAACTTCCTTTTCAGAAATCTGTGCTTTAGCGATGATCGCATCAATAGCTTGCTCTTCTAGAGCAACATTACGCATGTTGTCCATCATTTGAGTGTTTTGCTCGTAGTAAGCAATCACTTCTGATGGGTCTTCGTAAGCTGTCGCCATTTCTTCGATAAGTGATTTCACTTTCTCATCGTCAGCTTTTAGCTCTTCAGACTTGATGACTTCACCTAGAAGAAGGCCAACGACTACACGACGCTTAGCTTGCTCTTCGAATAGTTCACGTGGAAGTTGCTCAGCAGCTTCAGGGTTACCACCGAAGCGTTGTGCCGCTTGCTGACGTAGCGTACCGATTTCTTGATCGATAAGTGCAGCTGGTACGTCGATTTCGTTTTCTTTCACTAGACCGTCGATAGCCTGCTCTTTGATGCGGTTTTTAACTGCTTGCTTAAGCTCACGTTCCATGTTCTTACGAACTTCTGCTTTAAGAGCGTCAACACCACCCTCAGCAACGCCGAACTTAGAAACGAACTCATCGTTAAGTTCTGGTAGTTCACGAGCTTCAACTTTGTTTACTTTGATAGCAAACTTCGCCGCTTTACCTTTTAGGTTTTCAGCGTGGTAATCTTCTGGGAAAGTCACATCGATTTCGAACTCCATACCAGCAGTTTTACCTGCGATACCGTCTTCAAAACCAGGGATCATGCGACCTGCACCCATTTCTAGAGGGAAGTTCTCAGCTTTACCACCTTCAAACTCTTCGCCATCGATAGAACCAACGAAGTCGATAGTAACACGCTTACCTTCTTCCGCAGCTTCTTCAACTTCTGCCCAAGTTGCTTGCTGCTTACGTAGCGTTTCGATCATTTCTTCAACGTCTGCGTCTTGAACTTCAGTGGTTGGTTTTTCAACAGCGATGTTCTCTAGACCTTTCAGCTCAACTTCTGGGTAAACTTCGAAAGTTGCGTTGAAAACGAGATCTTCACCTTCTTTGCTCTCAACTGGAGCAAAAGTTGGTGCGCCTGCTGGGTTGATTTTCTCTTTAACGATCGCTTCGATGAAGTGACGTTGCATAACTTCACCCATCACGTCTTGACGTACTGCTTTGCCGTACATCTTCGCAACCATTTTCAGAGGCACTTTACCCTTACGGAAACCATCGAAACGACGGTTCTTTGCGATGTTGCGTAGTTCAGCTGTTACAGCATCTTCGATGTTTGCAGCAGGAACAGTAATGTTTAGACGGCGCTCTAGGCCCTCTAGCGTTTCAACAGTAACTTGCATTATTCATTAACCTCAAAACTGGCTCAGCTGAGCTGAGCGTATGTGCCTTCATGCCATTATGACAAAACAAAAGGCCCATCCTTGTTTGCACTCTAAGAGCACTTTTCGTAAATCGAGTATCGATAACTGAGCGAGTCAGCTACCGGACTAATTAGCGATATCTTTACGAACTCAGTTCGTGAAAGCTATCTCCGATTAGCCTCAGGATTAAAATTTAGACGCAGCATTCTACCGACCTCGTCAGTCACTGTCGAGCCGATCCCTAACATAGCTTGGGCTTTACCCTAAAAACTCTGCTAACTGCTAAAAAAAACATCAATCAAGCAGCTAATGGTTCCAGAAATGGGGACATTAATCGCTTTTTCAAGAGAAACTAGCCTTTTTTCTGAATTAAACGATAAAACTAGATCCAAGTCCGGTTTTGTTCCTCATTTTCGTTACATAACTAAACACACCTGTAACAAAAAACATTACTCTAAGCTATCGGTCGCACCACTGCTACAGGGAATGTAATGTCACCTTTTCGTCGGGCAAACGCCTACCTGTTGATTCTTTACCTACTCTGTCTTGTCATCGGTTCACAATGGGTGTGGAATTACCACTATCAATCTTTGTTAGACGAACACCAAGCTCAGCTCGACCGATTCGCTAGCCACATTGCCTCAAGACTGGATAAGTACGCTCACCTCCCCCAGTTACTGGCTAAAGATACAGAGTTGATTTCGGCCTTAATGCAGCCTGACAATCCGGCTCAACTAGACATCACCAATCGTTATCTGGAAAACGTCAATAACATCATCCAGGCGTCAGACACTTATCTGATTGATCGAGTCGGTAACACCATCGCGGCGAGTAACTGGAATTTAGATCGTTCTTTTATTGGCAAAAACTTCGCTTGGCGACCCTATTTTTCTGAAGCCGTAAAGGGTCATTCCAGCCAATATTTCGCGCTTGGCTCAACGTCAGGACAAAGAGGCTATTACTACTCTTTCCCCGTAGTTTACGCGGGTGAAATTGCAGGCGTCATCGTCGTTAAGATGGACCTGTCTGCAATCGAAGAAAATTGGAAAAGTAAGCAAAACACTTTTGTTGCTACCGATAGCTACGATGTCATTTTCATGTCGAGTAATCCCCAATGGCTCTTTAAAAGTTTAGTTACACTTTCAGAATCAGAGCGACAGCAAATCACCTCCAGCAGGCAGTATTTAGATAAAGACATTCAGTCGCTCGGATTGGTCGGTCAACTCGATAAGCCCCAGTCCGAACTAGAGAATCGTTTTCTTGGTTGGATTCAAGGCGATTATATCGTCTCTAGCCGCTCACTTTCTTTGCTTGATCTGACCATTCGTGTCCTGACTGAAAAGACAACCGTATTTTGGTCTACTTTGAGTTTTGCACTGATACTAACTCTGCTGTTTGTGATTGCGTTTTTGACATTACAACTAACTTATCAGAGACACCTGAAAAAAAGACAGTTTGAGCAATTGCAGTCTGAAGCCAAGCAAAAGCTAGAGTTTTTGGTTTTGGAACGAACATCAGAGTTACAAGCTGAAGTGATGGAACGGTCTCGTACCGAACAGATTTTACGCCAAACACAAGACGAGCTAATTCAAGCAGCGAAGCTGGCTGTTCTTGGTCAGATGTCAGCCAGTATAAGCCATGAACTGAATAATCCACTCGCCGCCATTCGAAGCTTTGCAGATAACGGCCGTCGCTTTCTCGGCAAAAATAAACTCGATCGTGTTGATGACAACCTAAAGCGCATCTCAGCATTGACTGACCGGATGGCAAAAATTAGCAATCAGTTAAAATCCTTTACCCGCAAATCAGACACCAGCGACAAAAGCGTTCTCGATATCGAACCTATCCTGCTATCAGCGAAGGAACTGGTTGCACCTCAGATAAAATCTTATCGGGTAGAATTAGCCACACAATTTAATCACACCACAGCAGCGGCTGAGGTCAATGCGATTCAGCTGGAACAGGTTTTGATCAATCTGATCACTAACGCCGCTCAAGCCGTGGAAGAACAAGATGAGCGTAAAGTGGTGTTGTCTACCGAACAAACAGACACGGAAATACACATCTGCATCGATGACAACGGCCCAGGTATTGAGAAAGAGCAAGCCAAGCACCTTTTTGAGCCCTTTTTTACCACCAAGAAAAATGGATTAGGGCTGGGATTGTCCATTTCACAACAAATTATTAAAGCAATGAATGGCCAGTTAAGGGTAGAAGACTCTCCTTATGGGGGAGCCCGATTTACCATACAATTACCATTTTGTACTTCAGCCCCAAAAGAGACAGCAAAGGAATCTTGATGTACGACGTCTATTTTATTGATGACGAAAGCGACATTCGCTTAGCCATAGAGCAAAGCTTTGAATTAGAGGAAATATCCGCGCAATTTTTTGCCAGTGCTGAAGAAGCACTTCTAGCGATGAAACGCGACGGATTACCCAAAGTCGTCATTTCCGATATCTGCTTACCCGGCCTGTCAGGAGAGAACCTACTCTCAACGATTCTCCATCAAGATAAAGATGTCCCTGTGATTCTCATTACCGGCCATGGTGACATTTCAATGGCGGTCAATGCCCTCAGAAATGGTGCTTATGATTTTATCGAAAAGCCCTTTCCTATCGACCGACTGATTGATACCACTCGCCGAGCATTAGAAAAGCGTGATCTCACCTTGGAGAATCAAGATCTCAAACGCAGCCTCAAAGCGAGCCAGACTCTCGGCCCAAGGATCATAGGTGACACGCCCTCTATACAGATGCTGAGAGAGACCATTTCTCATATTGCCGATACCGACGCCGATATCCTCTTATTCGGTGAAACAGGGACGGGCAAAGAACTGGTTGCTCGTTCGATTCATGAACAAAGTTCAAGACGCGACGCGAACTTTGTCGCCATCAACTGTGGCGCAGTGCCTGAGAACCTCATTGAAAGTGAACTCTATGGCCACGAAAAAGGAGCATTTACCGGTGCTGAAACTAAGCGTATCGGTAAGTTTGAACACGCTCAGGGGGGAACCCTATTCCTTGATGAGATAGAATCCATGCCGATGCAGGCACAAATTCGCTTACTGCGCGTGCTTCAAGAAAGAGTGATCGAACGCGTCGGTTCTAATGAATTACTCCCGCTCGATATACGGGTCATTGCGGCCACCAAAATTGACCTCAAACAGGCAGCAGAAAAAGGAGAATTTCGCCAAGATCTCTACTATCGCCTTAACATCGTCACACTGGATTTACCCGCACTGAGGGAACGTAAGGAAGACATCACAACCTTGTTTCATCATTTTTTACTGGTCGCCGCTTCCCGCTACGGAAAAATGGTGCCTGCGCTGCCTAACAGTACATTAAGCCAGCTCTTGAGCCACGATTGGCCCGGTAATGTACGCGAGTTAAGAAACGCCGCAGAACGTTTTGTCTTGCTGGGTAAGCTGACTCAATTTGGAGAAAATACAGAGCAAAGCTCTCAGTCACACTCACTGGCGGAACAAGTCGCTGAGTTCGAGCGAAGTGTCATAGAGCAAGCCTTGCTTGAATCGGGAGGAAGCATTAAACAAACCATGGATAAACTGAGTTTGGCGAGAAAAACACTGTATGACAAAATGCAGCGCTACGGATTAGATAAAGCCAACTATAAATCGGATTAACTAGTTACGAAGTAACAGCCAGCACCAAGTGCTGGCTTTTACTTTCTAACCTCTCAGCATGGCATCAAGCTGGTCGACAACTTCCGCCCAGTCAGCATCTTCTTCTATCGCTTCTTTTAAAAACGTAGCCTGAGACGGTGACCAGAAAAACGCTTCATATAACGCCGTGCCAACTACCAACCCGCTGTGATTATTCACGAAATCCCGAATACTCTCTTCGGAGCTATCTAACCCAAGTTGTCGAAACAAATCTGGCATAGAGTGTTGGTGCATTTCCATAACGGCCTCACTCATATCACGGTAAAGAACAGCGCTACTTCGACAGTAACGGCTCCCTATAACTATAGACTGGTTAGTGGAAAGCATAAAAAAGCCTCACCATCTGGTGAGGCTCTCGGTAGCCATTAAATCATTTAGTAATGATTTCCGGTCCCATCAATGTTGTAGGCAGCCAAGTTGACACCCATGGCACGTAAGTAACAATAATGAGGAACAAGAACATTACCGCGACCCAAGGGAGCGCAGCCTTGACCACCTGCATCATCGACATCTTAGCGACCCCAGCCGTCACAAATAAATTGAGCCCGACAGGTGGTGTGATCATCCCAATTTCCATGTTCACAACCATCATGATACCAAGGTGAATTGGGTCGATACCCAATGCAATAGCGATGGGGAATACTAACGGAGCAACAATGATCAGCAGGCCCGATGGCTCCATAAACTGACCACCAATCAGAAGCAAAACGTTAACCACAATGAGGAAAGTGATCGGCCCAAGGCCAGCAGATAACATCGACTCGGTAATCATCTGCGGGATGCGCTCTTCTGTTAGTACATGCTTAAGAATCAGGGCATTAGCAATGATAAACAGCAGCATAATGGTCAGTTTACCGGCATCATAAAGCGTATGTTTAGTATCTTTATGGACAAACGCTTGGAAGACTTTTACGACGACCGGTTTGCGATTGTTTTTATCGGCAAATGGGCCCATGTCTTTGTAAATAAAGTTTGCAATCAGGAACGAGTATACCGCCGCTACGGCTGCCGCCTCTGTTGGGGTAAAGATGCCGCCATAGATACCGCCTAGGATGATCACTACTAGCAATAGCCCCCAGCTCGCATCTTTCGCTGCTGCGAACATTTCGCCCCAGCCAACAAATGGCTGTTTCGGCAGATTTTTTACCCGCGCTGCAATATAGATAGCGATCATCAGCATCACACCCGCCAAAAGACCTGGAATGACACCGCCGAGGAACATACGCCCAACTGACACGTCCGTCGCAGCGGCGTATACAACCATAACGATTGACGGTGGGATCAAGATCCCTAGCGTACCCGCGTTACAAATTACCCCAGCGGCAAAGTCTTTGGAGTAACCGTTTTTGATCATACCTGCGATAACGATACTACCGATGGCGACAACCGTGGCTGGTGATGAACCAGACAAGGCGGCGAACATCATACATGCAACGACAGAAGCCATCGCCAATCCGCCACGGAACCAGCCGACCATTGCAATAGCAAAACGAATAATTCGCTTAGCCACACCACCAGTCGACATAAAGCTTGATGCCAAAATAAAGAATGGAATAGCGAGTAAGGTATAGTGACCTGCAAATGCGTTGAACAGGGTTTGCGCTACCGAGGCTAAAGAAGCGTCAGAGTGCATCATCAAAAACAGGATACTCGATAGGCCAAGCGATACAGCGATTGGCACACCAATCAGCATAAAGCCAACCACCATTACGAATAAAAACAGAATATCCATGGCTTAGCTCTCCTTGCTCTTATCATTGGTTTGCTTGGGCTCCATCGCTTCACCAGCGTCTTTGAGCTCTTCTTTCAGCGCCTCAAGTTCTTCTTCTGCTTCATGACCTGCAATCAAACGGTCTAATTTACCGATTGCGATTTGTACGGTGATTTGAATAAAACGGAATGTCATCAGTGCCATGCCAATCGGCAGCGCCATATAAGGAATAAAGCGTGGCAACTTTTCATAACGCTCTCCTTCGTTCAGCCAGTCAGCCAGGAACTGCAACATTTCAGGCATGGGAATATCATCCGTCTCATACCAAGCACGCTCTGTAACAAACGGATACCAGTAGTTCCACGAACCGATCAAAAGAAGTATTGAGAAGGTAAGACAGCAAGCTGCGGCAAGTAGCGCGTAGACTTTACGCAGTTGGTCTGGTGCCATGTTGATAATGACATCAACACCGATATGAAAGTGTTTTTTCACACCATAAGATGCACCAACAAGCACCATCCAGGCAAAAAGGAAAACGGTGAGCTCAAGAGCCCAAAGAATATTGTCATTAAAGACATATCGAAAAATCACATTAGCAAAGGTCAGCAGTGTCATTGCTCCCAAGAAAAACGCAATCAGCGTTTCCTCGATAGCATCTGTCACCTTTCCTATTCTGGCAAAAATTGACTGTTCCATAGTTACATCGCTTTAATCACCTGTTGGCATAACCTCACAGGTATGGAAAGGAAAAAAGGCCCTCCTCCCGATTCAGAGGGCCAATAGTCATGGATGTTTTTATTATGAGATTACTGGTTCGAGGCCAGTGCCGCTTCGATCAGATCAGAACCTATGTCTTTTTCAAACTTCTTCCAAACAGGTTGCAACGCAGTAACCCATTGCTGACGCTGCTCAGGCGTTAGCGAACGAACCTCACCCCCCGCTTCGATAATGTTATTCTTATTCGCTAGATTCACTTTTGTGGATTCAGCATTACGCTGAGCGGTGACTTCCTGAATAATGGTATTCAATTGCTCACGCTGATCCGCGGGTAGATTTTTCCAGAAGTCGTTCGAGGTAACCACAAGGTAATCAAGGATACCGTGGTTGGTTTCTGTAATGCCGTCCTGAACTTCAAAGAACTTCTTACCGTAGATGTTTGACCAAGTGTTTTCTTGACCATCAATAACCTTAGTTTGTAGACCGCCATACACTTCTTTAAACGACATCTTCTGTGGGTTTGCGCCAAGTTGCTCGAACTGCGCCACCAATACATCAGACGCTTGAACACGGAATTTAAGACCTTTTGCGTCTTCAGGCGTCAAAAGAGGCTTGTTTGCCGACATTTGCTTCATGCCATTATGCCAGAAGGCCAGACCTTGTAGGCCACGACGCTTCATTGCATTTTTTAGCTTCTCACCAGATTCTGAGTTTTGGAATCGATCAACCGCAGCCACATCTTCAAACAAAAATGGTAAGTCAAAGATACGGTATTTCTTCGTGAACTTTTCAAACTTAGAAAGAGAAGGGGCAGCAAGTTGCACGTCACCGTTTAGAAGCGCTTCCAGCACTTTATTGTCATCGTAAAGCGTCGAGTTCGGGAAAACCTGCATACACACTTTTCCATTCATCTCTTCGTTAACACGTTTTTCCAGTAGTGAAGCCGCAATACCTTTAGGGTGTTTATCTGTATTCGTCACATGGCTGAACTTAATCACGGTTTCACCAGGGTCACAGTTCGCAGCAGCGTTAAAACTAGTTACAGCAAGAATGGAGGCAGATAGTAGGGTCAAAGGCTTTAGCATTGTTTTTCTCCTTGTTAATAGAACAACCCCATCACTGGGTGTTGATATATTTATAAGGGCAATAACCAAGCCAACTTAGCTTTGTTTATTTAATGATTATTTTTCAAATACTTAGACACAAATTTCCACATCAAAGCAATTAAGGCTGATTTCATCAGCTCAAAATGGGTGGGATATGACACATTCATAACAATCAAATGTGTCAGTTTACACATATTTAACATCAAGCAAATATTATAAAAACAAATGGCAGCCAAGCGCTGCCATTTTTATTAGATGAGACATGAGAGTCAGCAAGGAGACGAGACTGACTCCCACTCTCAATACATACATGAATTGAATATTCATGTTGATGCTTTAAGCATAGTTACTATTGACACTTTTGTTAAAAATTTATCTAGCCAAATTAGGGGAGAACACGCTCCCAACTCGGACAGCAAGCCAGTCCGATTCTCCCCCGTACTGGTTGGGAGTGTGTTCAATCTTATCAATGGAACTCTATCCTTTGTTCTGTTTGCGCATCAAAGAATACCGCTTTTGACAGATCAAAATGCAGGGGAGCAACCTGACCAACACGAGCATCAAACTCCGGAGACAATCGGCATGCCACCTCCTGATCGTTGACCTTAATCATCGCGATAGTATCTGGCCCAGTGGGTTCCAGAACCTCAAGTTGCAGATCAAGTTGCGTGGTAGCGCTCGATTCCTCATTTTCTTTTTCTGTAATGTGCTCTGGGCGTAAACCAATCACAACTTCCTTACCATCTTGCTCACGCATTGAGTTAGGTAAACGGATATGGTGTTCCTGATCGTTACCACCTTTAACTTTAATCACTGGCTGCTGCTCATCATCAAGATCGACCATGGTCTTAATAAAGTTCATCGATGGTGATCCCATAAAACCGGCAACAAACATATTGTTGGGCGTATTGTAGATTTCCTGAGGTGTGCCCAGTTGCTGCAACTCACCATCTTTCATAACAGCAATGCGATCAGCCAAGGTCATGGCTTCAATCTGGTCATGAGTGACATAAACAATGGTGGTATTGAGTTGTTGATGAAGGCGTTTGATCTGATGGCGCATTTCAACACGGAGTTTTGCGTCCAGATTCGATAATGGTTCATCAAACAGATATAACTTAGGTCGACGCGCTAACGCTCTTCCCATCGCCACACGTTGACGCTGACCGCCTGATAACTGTGATGGCTTACGGTCAAGAAGATGGTCGATTTGTAGCATCTCGGCAACACGCTGCACTTCAGCATCAATCTCAGCGTCAGGCATTTTACGGATCTTAAGGCCAAACGCGATGTTGCCACGCACCGTCATGTTCGGGTACAAAGCGTATGACTGGAAAACCATCGCAATATCACGATCTTTTGGCTCCACGACTGAGACATCACGGCCATCGATCACGATCTCACCTGAACTGATACCCTCTAGGCCAGCAATGGTATTCATCAAGGTTGATTTACCACAGCCCGATGGGCCAACCAAAATCAGAAACTCCCCCGAGTCAATACTGATATCGATTCCCTTAAGGGTTTCCTGTTCCGCTTTTGGGTAGGTTTTACGGATCTGTTTGAGTTCTAAAGTTGCCATTATGATTATCCTTTTACTGATCCGGCGGTCAGGCCACGAACAAAATATTTTCCTGCCAGCACGTAAACCAGCAACGTCGGTAGAGCGGCGATGATGGCCGCGGCCATATCCACGTTGTATTCCTTCACACCTGTGCTGGTATTCACCAAGTTGTTAAGTGCTACCGTAATCGGCTGTGTGTCCGACCCTGAATACACCACACCAAACAAGAAGTCGTTCCAGATTGATGTGAACTGCCAAATCACAGTCACCATAATAATTGGCGTTGAAAGTGGCAGCAGGATTTTGAAGAAGATGGTAAAGAACCCCGCCCCATCCAGCTTCGCTGCTTTGATCAGCTCATCAGGAATGCTGATGTAGAAGTTGCGGAAGAACAATGTCGTAAAGGCCATACCGTAGATAACGTGAACGGTCACCAAGCCCGCAGTGGTATTAGCTAGACCCAACTTACCTAGTACCGCCGCCATAGGCAGCAAGATGACCTGAAATGGGATAAAGCAGCCAAACAGCAGCAAGCTAAAGAAGAGATTCGAACCACGGAACTGCCACTTAGTCACAACGTAGCCATTAAAAGCGCCAAGTAAGGTTGAGATCGCAACAGCAGGTATTACCATCTGGAAAGAGTTCCAGAAATAACCTTTCACACCTTCACATTTAACTCCGGTGCAAGCTCCGTCCCAAGCTTTATACCAAGCATCAAACACCCACTCTTTGGGTAAGCTCATCAAATTCCCCGCTTTGATATCTGGTAAGGTTTTGAATGACGTGATGACCATGACAAACAGTGGCATCAAGTAAACCAGACAGAAGAAAACCAGCGCTGAGTAAATGAATAGGCGAGCAAAATTCATGTTATTGGTCATGATTTTTTCTCCCTAAGTTCGGAATACAAATACGGCACCAGAATGGCAAGAATTCCGGCTAGCATCATCATGGCACTGGCAGCACCAAGGCCAATCTGACCACGCGTAAATGAATGGGCATACATAAACAATGCTGGTAGGTCTGAGGAATAACCTGGCCCCCCAGCCGTCATTGCGGTCACTAAATCAAAACTCTTAATCGCAATATGCGAAGTAATGATTACCGCGCTGAAAAACACAGGCCTTAGGCAAGGTAGAATAATTTTCACGTAAATCGTCGGCAGATTAGCACCATCTATTTGAGCAGCTTTGATGATCGATGAATCGATACCACGGAGGCCCGCGAGGAACATCGCCATTACAAAACCGGAAGATTGCCATACTGCAGCGATGACTAACGTGTAAACCGCCATATCAGAGTCTACCAACCAGTCGAATTTGAAGTCTGTAAATCCCCAGTCGTGCATCAGTTTCTCGATGCCCAGACCTGGGTTTAGAATCCATTTCCAAGCCGTACCCGTGACAATGAAAGACAACGCCATCGGGTAGAGATAAATAGTACGAATCGCCCCTTCCTGACGAATATTTTGATCTAACAATATTGCTAGACCGACACCTAAGCCGATTGCGATCAACATAAACAGCAGGCCAAAAATGCCCAAGTTTGAAATCGAAGTGATCCAACGGTCGTTATCCATTAGCTTTTCGTACTGGGTAAAACCGACAAAATTAAAGCTAGGTAGAAATCGAGAGTTGGTCATAGATAGTGCGGCAGTCCAGAAGATGTAACCGTAAATACACACCACAGTAACCAACATGGTCGGTGCTAATACGATCTTCGGCAGCCAGGTTTGTAGCCTGTCAGCAAAGCTTGGCTTATAGACAGACTGACTTTTTGACCCAGTCAAAACATGCTCCATAACGAATCCTTGTGACACTTTCCCTGAAAGTAAGTCTTAGAAGGAAAGGACAAGCAGGCTCCCCACAAGCCTGTCTGCCCTTGGGGGTGACAGAATAAAGTGCCGTTAGATAGCCGCTTTTACTGCTTTCGCCAATTTCTGCGCAGCGTCTTGCGGATTGGCATCTTTGTCATTGAAGAAGTTAGTCACAACATCAAAGATCGCACCTTGAGCGTAACTGGTTGTTGACATGCCGTGCGCCATACTTGGTACGAGATCACCGGATTTCGCCGTTGCTTTAAACTCGTCCATTGAATCCAGTGCACACTTGTCAAACTTCGACATATCCATATCTAGGCGCACTGGAATAGAACCTTTATTCAGGTTAAACACTTCTTGGAACTTAGGGTCAAGAATAGTGGCAGCCAGCGCTTTTTGCGCTTGTTGGTTGCCTGATTCGCCTAGCTCAAAGAAAGCAAAACTGTCGACATTATGAGTAAACTGACCTGCGGTACCCGGAGCTGGTACACAGACATAATCTTTACCTGCCACTTTGCCGGCTGCTGAGAATTCGCCTTTCGCCCAGTCACCCATGATTTGCATAGCTGCTTCACCATTGATCACCATAGAAGTCGCAACGTTCCAGTCACGGCCCGGCGAGTTCGAGTCGATGTAATCATGCATTTTCTGGAATTTGGCAAACACTTCGACCATCTTATCGCCAGAGAGAACATCCATATCCAGCTCAACAAAGGCTTTGACGTAGTCTTCGCTGCCTAGAACATCAAGCGCCACCGCTTCAAACACGGTTGCGTCCTGCCATGGCTGACCGCCGTGAGCCAACGGGATTAAACCAGCTGCTTTAATTTTGTCACCTGCGACAAAAAACTCATCCAAGGTCGTTGGGACTTTTGCACCCGCTTTTTCAAATACCGCTGGGTTTGCCCAAAGCCAGTTCACACGGTGAACGTTGACTGGCACAGCCACAAAATCACCGTCCCACTTCATGACGTCGGTCACCATTTTTGGTACAACGCCATCCCAGTTACCTTTTTCTGCAACGTCATCTAGGTTGGTCAGGAAGCCCAGACCACCCCACTCTTGGATGTCGTGACCCTTGATCTGCGCTGCTGAAGGTGGGTTGCCTGACACCGCGCGAGTTTTCAGTACCGTCATCGCACTTTCACCACCGCCACCAGCAACCGCAAAATCTTTCCAGCTGTGGCCTTGCTCTTCCAACATGTCTTTCAGAACAGAAATGGATTTAGCTTCGCCACCCGAAGTCCACCAGTGAAGCACTTCAACTTCACCCGCTTGAGTCATAGAAGCCGCTGATAGAAGGGATAAGGTAAGTAGGGTTTTATTCATTTTCATTATTATCTTCCATGTATTGGATTAGACACAGGGCTGACAGCGAAAAAGCCCCTGTTTCATGTGTTCGAAAATGAGTGTATAGATTTGCACAGATTAGATTGAAACAAATCGTAATAGGAATGTAACAACGATGTTACATTAAACTTCAAGTGTCGGTGGAATAAAGAGTTGCGCTCTTAAACCGCCTTGTGGACGATTGCTAATAATGAGATCTCCACCATGCCCATGCAGAATGTTACGGCAGATACCTAAGCCTAAACCGTGGCCTTGGTCATCAGAAGCTAAGCGAAAATACGGCTCAAAAACGGCTTCGAGCTTATCACTTGGTATGCCCGGTCCAACATCGTCAATCGAGACGGAAATCCATTCATCCGTCACTTCAATCGACACAGTGGCACTATCTCCATATTTAACCGCATTATCGATTAAATTGGTCAACACTCGCTTAATGGCTAAGGGCTTAGCCACCATAGGTTCCATTTCGATTGGAGTAAAAGTGACACAATCACGCTTAAAGTTCATCGGCTCGATTACCGACCGAATCATGGCATTGAGATCAATAAAGGCGTTGTTCTCGTGTAAATCGGTGTCTTTCACACATTGAAGTGCCCCTTTGACCATCATCTCAAGCTCATCTAAGTCCTGATTGAATTTATGACGTTTTTTGTCGTCATCGAGCAGCTCAGCTCTTAAACGTAATCGAGTGATCGGCGTTTTGAGATCATGGGATATGGACGAAAACAGGTGCTCCCTATCAGCCACATAGCGCCTAATACGCTGCTGCATACGATTAAATGCTCGAGTCGCGGTGACCAGTTCACTCGCCCCTTCTTCACCTAATGGCGGCTGATCAATATCCATACTCATTTCATTGGCCGCTTTTGCTAAACGCTTTAAGGGTTTGACTTGTCGGCGCATTAACAGATAAGTCAGACCAAGCAACAAGGTCGTCGAGAAGAAAATAAACAGGATCTGCTCTCGGCCAATTAAGGTGTCATCCAATGTCACATAGGGTGCGGGAAGTAACGCCGCAATATAGACCCACTCATTGCTTTTAAGCTCAATCTGTACCACCAGAACAGGAGGATCAATGGGCGATAATGTTAAAGTATGATGCGCCCATGATTTGGGTAAATCACTAAGGTAGATATCATTCTTTAGTAGACGAAGATTGTGCGCATGAGAAAAGTCGACAGATATCGAAGACACTTTAGGTAGTTTGTCGTTGAGCACAGATTCCACCGCAGAAAGAGAGGCTCTTTTTAATTGTGTATCTGGAATGGGCTCAACAATCAGCTTTTCTTTGTTGAATGATACAAAGAAACGCGTGCCACCCATATTACGAATCTGATCCAGCACAATATGACGATAGCGAGTCGGTAGGGATTGGAAGAAGGTCACGGTTGAAGCAAACATGTTCGCCATACTTTCTGAGGCCGATTGAATACCCGCCAGCTCTTTTTGCTTCGACTCGGTATACCATATCGCCGTGGCAATACCCTGCGCTAATATCACCGCTAATAACGCTAATCCTAGAGTACGGGTGACCAATGAATTGGGTTTTAGCCTACGTAATAGAGTGTTCATCTATCAATGTTCGATACTGACTGGTACGGCGAGGATATAGCCATTTCCGCGCATAGTTTTAATATATTGCGGGTATTTACCACTGTCACCCAAACGCTGACGCAAGCGACTCAACTGGACGTCAATACCTCGCTCAAAAGGAAGTGCCTCTCGTCCTCTGGTCGCAAAAGAGATCGTATCGCGATCTAAAACTTCATTCGGACGCGAGAGAAACAACATTAAGAGTGCAAAGTCACTGCCCGACAGATCGTGTTCTTCTTGGGTATCACTATGGGTAATTTTGTGCGCTAAGGTATCAAGTTGCCAGTCACCAAACGTAATCTGTTTCGGTAGAGCGTCTGAACCTTTTTCTTCATTGATTTGAACTCGTCGCAAGACTGCTTTGATTCGAGCGATGAGCTGACGTGGATTAAATGGCTTGGCAATGTAGTCATCGGCACCAATTTCCAGACCAATGATCTGATCAGTTTCGTCCGACACTGCGGTAAGCATAATAATAGGTACATTAGAGTCGCGACGAATGTGTTGGCACAAGGTAAAGCCATCATCACCCGGTAGCATCACGTCAAGAAGCACCATATCGGGGTAACCTTCTTGATCAAGGTGCGCCTTTAATTCTTCGCCATCCGCCACGGCGTTGACCTGATAACCCGCTTTGGTTAGGTATTCACCCAACAGCTCCCGAATTTCTAGATCATCATCTACAACAAGTATCTTTGCGTTCATTCACTTCAATTATTACTTACGATGTCTGGCCCTAGTTTAGAGAGGAATAGGCTTGGAAGCAGATGGAAAATTTTAGATTATTTGATCACAAAACAGATTCAGATCACAACCTATTAACAAATATAAAAATAAGTTCGGAGGTGTTCGTCAGACATTTCATCAGAAGAGCAAAGTGGTCTTAGTTCGCGATCAGTGTGCGATACAATCAAAGAAGTACCACTGAAAATATTGTGACCGAAGCAATATCACAGAGAAGAAAATAGAATAGAAGCCGCCTTAACAAATGGTTTTGAAGTAAGCAAACACATACTTATTAAGGCTTAGCTTTCTACGTGACTTGTTAGATAAGTGCAAATACACCAACAATACCAACAAGTGAAAAAAGACAGGTACGGCTGATAACACCGAAGTTAGAAGGTTGGATCATTTCTTGATGCTGCATATATTCTCCTCGTAGTTTTTGTTACATCTTAATTACAATATGATGAATTTGAACAAAATTCTCAATACACAAGAAGATTAAATTTTTATGACAGCCAATAGAACTTGAGAGGTATTACACAACTTTTCATTTATCAAAAGCTGTAATTTATATTTTACGCCCCGGAAAAAGTAGAGGGAACCACAGACAAAATCAGCGTTGCCATGTCTGTCTAATCTTAGGCTGTTAGAAGGCTACTTAAGGCTTAGGCGAATACGCAAAAAGTCTTCGTCTTCATATTCTATACGGTGCTCAAAAATAGCAGATGTATAGATAGTACGCAGCACAGAGTGCTTCTCACCACGTGAGCCTCTAAAAAGCATTGAGATATCCGCAGATAGACGATTACGGTTATCAAAGTGAGCGTTAAGGTCTTGTGATAATACACACAATAAGCAACCTTTTGGGTTAAACGAGAGATCAACCTCTTCTGGGCTTGAAACCAACACTGTCGTATTGAGTTCTTTCTCTATTGTGTTTATTAACAAGAGGAAACTGTCTAAGTGAGGTAATTCGTCCCCGTTTAAGGGAGAAAGCAAATTACCCAGCATCATTTCCATATCTAGCCGCTGAGAACGAGCGTGGGTAACTAGAGAACGTATTTTTTTCTTGAAAGGCTTATATTTCTTACTGTTCGCTGCTTTATTCAGCCAAGCAGAAAGAATGTCGTTAATATCGGATCTCGACTTGTGTGTCAGTACTTTCGCTGAGTGGTTGCTACGTAAGTGAAGCAACGCATGCAATGCTAGCTCAGACAATAGAGGTTCAAACTCGGGTTTAATTTTGGTGTGAATACTGCGCATGATGTCTGAACGTAAATACCGTGTTCAAGCCTTATCAATTAGATACAACTACATAGAAGGGGCGCAATGCTACCGAAAAGCTCAGCTTATGTACAGATTGAATTCAAGCCATTTGTCACAGCTTTGCGCGCGTAACCGCATTTAATGTCTAAAACGACAAAACCCTGACAGCAACTAAGCTATCAGGGTTTCTAATAATGGCACGCCCTACAGGATTCGAACCTGTGACCACATGCTTAGAAGGCACGTGCTCTATCCAACTGAGCTAAGGGCGCGTTACAGGGAAAGGATTATACGAGTTCGAGTTCTTAAAACAAGGTCTTTTATTAACATTCTGATCTGAATGACTAAAAAAAGGTCACCGAATTTCATTTTGATTAAAAACAGCCCAAAGCAAACGTTTGCTTATAGATGTTCGTCAAATAATTTGCGACAATGCGCGCAACTAAATAGCCATTCTATTTAAAGGAACGACATGACTGCTCAAAATATTGATGGAACACTTATTTCTCAAACGGTTCGTTCGGAAGTCGCTGCACGAGTTAAAGCCCGTGTTAATGCAGGCCTCAGAGCACCAGGATTAGCAGTAGTACTGGTTGGCGAAGATCCCGCTTCACAAGTGTACGTGGGCAGTAAACGTCGTGCATGTGAAGAAGTGGGGTTTGTTTCAAAATCTTTTGACTTATCGGCTTCCACCACAGAAGAAGAGTTACTTGCTCTAATAGATGAGCTAAACGCAGATGACGAGATTGACGGCATTCTAGTGCAGTTACCATTACCGGCAGGTATTGATACAACTCATGTACTAGAACGAATTCACCCAGAAAAAGACGTTGACGGCTTCCATCCATATAACGTTGGCCGTTTAGCGCAACGTATTCCTAAACTACGCTCTTGTACCCCGAAAGGTATCATTACTCTCCTTGATCGTTACAACATCAACCTTCGCGGCAAACACGCTGTTGTTGTGGGGGCATCGAACATTGTTGGCCGCCCAATGACGCTTGAGCTTCTACTGGCCGGCAGTACGACGACAACTTGCCACAGATTTACCAAAGATCTCGAAAGCCATGTCCGTCAAGCTGATGTAGTTGTGGTAGCCGTCGGCAAACCTAACTTTATCCCAGGAAACTGGATTAAAGAAGGCGCTGTTGTGATCGATGTTGGTATCAACCGACTTGACTCAGGTAAGTTGGTTGGCGATGTGGATTATGAGAATGCCAAAGAAAGCGCAAGCTTTATTACACCGGTCCCCGGTGGTGTTGGGCCTATGACCGTCGCAAGCCTCATTGAGAATACAATGCTCGCTTGTGAGCAGTTCCATACGAAAAAGAAATAATAGTAAGCCACTCAAATGAGTGGCTTTTTATTGGAACGATATAAATTACAGCTTTTGTCGACCAAGTAAAGAGTGTGACAGTGTCGTTCCATCAACAAGCTCTAACTCACCGCCCACAGGAACGCCATGAGCAATTCGGCTTGCCTGAACCTGATGCTCTTTGCACAGCTCAGCAATATAGTGGGCCGTTGCTTCACCTTCGACCGTAGGGTTTGTTGCCAAAATCACTTCAGACACATCTCCACGACGTAGGCGATAATCAAGCACGTCAAGACCAATATCACTCGGGCCAATACCATCAAGAGGCGACAAGTGCCCCATTAGGACAAAATAGCGACCTGAGAACTGCCCGGTTGACTCCACCGCGGCAATATCAGCTGGGCTTTCAACCACGCATATTTGTCCATTCTCCTGACGTCTAGGATTAGTACAAATATGGCACGTTTCTTCTTCAGTGAACGTACGACATTCGTTGCAATGGCCGATTTCAGTCATCGCTTGACTCAATGCATCCGCCAGTTGTAAGCCGCCTTTTCTATCACGCTGTAACAAATGAAAGGCCATACGTTGAGCTGACTTGGGACCAACCCCAGGCAGACAACGTAAGGCCTCCATCAATTGCTCCAGCATATGACTGGTGCGCATTAACTAACCCTATCGATTAGAAAGGCATTTTCATGCCTGGTGGTAGTTGCATACCTCCAGTCACGCCAGCCATTTTTTCTTTTTGAGTTTCTTCAACACGACGAGCCGCATCGTTGAAAGCGGCTGCGATAAGATCTTCTAGCATTTCTTTGTCGTCTTCCATTAGACTCTCGTCAATTTCAACACGACGAACGCTGTGGCTACCTGTAATGGTCACTTTTACTAGACCAGCACCAGATTCACCTGTCACTTCCATATTTGCAATTTCTTCTTGAAGCTTTTGCATACGCTCTTGCATTTGCTGGGCTTGCTTCATTAGATTGCCCATACCGCCTTTACCAAACATGCTTATCTCTCTGGTTAGTTAGCTTATTTCGTTATTAAATGAGGCCGAAAATGCTGATTTTCAACCCCAGTGTTAAATTGGTCGCACGCTGTCTTTATCCAGTTCAGCAGAAAAGCGCTGCGCGATAAACTGGACATGCTTGTCATTTTCAAGGCTGACAAACGCCTGTTGTAATCGTCCTTGGTAAAGCTTTTCTCTTAACTCTAACGGAGTTTCCCCCCCGTCACCTATCTCAACCGACAGGTGGCACTCTTCACCTAACACACCATTTATCGCCTCGAGCAGTTCACTTTGAGCACGCTCTGTGTTCAAGTGTGCTTGCTGAGGTCGCAGTGTTAATGAGATAGACGAACCTTGTTTTTCAAAATGAGAGTTCAAAGCCAGTTGCTCAGTCATTTTAGCCGTATCTAACTGGCTAATCAGCTTGGCCCACTCACTCTTCGCTAGGCTTTCTTCGGCTAGTTTGGTCGCCATCTCAGGCGTTTTTTCATGCTCTAACGCCTTTTTTATTTGAGTTGGTGTTAACTCGCTGCCCTGCTTTTCTACTTGAGGAAGTGATGGCTTCCACTGATAAGGTTCGTTTTTATCCCGTTCAGGTGTCGCTACCGATTGAGGGTTTGACAATGGCGACACCTGCATAGTTCCTGAATGTCGCTGAGCAACACGGTCAAGAACGGATTCAGATTTTTTTACAGGTGTCGCATTAGCCTTTTTTGGCGTATTTCCCTGAGGGTTACCTTTGCGCTGAGAACGAAGCTGATGGCGCAAGCCGCTTATAGGTGACGCTGGTTGATTTTGTGGTATCGGTGGCGTCACCGGCTCTTCATGCATAGGAGGCGCAGAAGTGTCATACTGAGGGGGCGGCGTATTCCCCATAGATTCTGCATGATATTGCTCTGGCATGACTTCCGAAGGCGCTGGTACTTCCCTACCCTGCGGATAAGTATCAGCTGGCGTTATCGTTTCAGTTGCCTTAGCCGATGACAACTGGGGTGAATGTGCATCAGTAGGAGTACTAGCAGGCAAAGAACCCACCTCGACCGAAATATTCTTTACTTGAGGTTGAGAAGAAGGTCTGAATGCCATCATTCGTAGTACGACCATTTCTAAGCCGATACGCTCGGATGGTGCTAAAGGCAAATCTTGCCGACCTTTTAAGGCCATTTGATAATACAGTTGCACGTCCTGCGGTGTTAATTTTCGGCTTAAAAGCTCTATTTTTTCCGAATCAGGCTGAGCCTTATCCAGCGTTGCGGGCAGAGCTTGATACATTGCCATTCGATGTAGTTGGGTGGCCAACTGCTGGAGAAGCCCATCCCATTCAACACCATTTCGCGCTAGAGCTGATAAGCAATCCATCGCGACTTGAGGTTGCTTAGAACTGATAGCCTCAAGCAAATGTAATGCTTGGTCAGTATCCAGCGTGCCCAACATATGAGCAACACTATCCGTTATAACTTGACCATTGCCTAACGCTATCGCCTGATCACTTAAACTTAACGCATCACGCATACTGCCGTCTGCAGCATGCGCGATCATACCTAAAGCTCTAGGCTCAAACGAGACTTGTTCCTGTTTTAGGATATGCTCCAGTTGCTCATGGATATCATCAACACTGATAGGCTTAAGATGAAACTGCAGACAACGAGAAAGAATCGTGACTGGCAGCTTCTGTGGATCCGTCGTGGCCAGAAGGAATTTCACATACTCAGGCGGCTCTTCCAGTGTTTTCAGCAAAGCATTAAAACTGTGGCGCGAGAGCATGTGGACTTCATCGATTAGGTAAACTTTAAAGCGCCCACGTGCAGGTTTGTACTGCACGTTATCGAGTAATTCACGAGTATCTTCTACCTTAGTTCTGGACGCAGCATCGATTTCGAGCAAGTCAACAAATCGACCTTCGTCAATCTCTTTACAGGTATCACAGGTGCCACAAGGGGTGGAGGTAATACCCGTTTCGCAGTTTAGCCCTTTGGCAAACAATCGACCTATCGTTGTTTTACCAACACCTCGAGTACCGCTAAACAAGTAGGCATGATGAAGGCGGTTTTGGGCTAAAGCGTTTTCTAACGCCGTCAAAACATGGCTTTGCCCTACTACTTCACTAAATTTTGTAGGGCGCCACTTTCGAGCTAAAGCAAGATAACTCATGAATATATCCGATTAATGACCGTCAAATTCGCAAATGCTGTACACATTAAGACCTAAGCCTTCAAGGCGCTTATCACCGCCAATTTCAGGCAGGTTAATAACAAAAGCCGCATGTTCTACCACACCACCTAACTGGCGGATTAACTTAGTCGTTGCTTCGATTGTCCCACCTGTCGCCAACAGATCGTCGACAACGAGTACTTTATCCCCTTCTGAAATCGCATCTGTATGGATTTCTAATACGTCTGTACCGTACTCAAGCTCATACGACTGAGCCATCGTCTCACGTGGTAATTTGCCCGGCTTGCGAACAGGAACAAAACCCAGTCCTAATTCTAAAGCTAAAGGGGCACCAAACAGAAAGCCACGTGCTTCGGTACCCACAATTTTGGTGAACCCCATGTCCTTATACTTCTCAACTAAAAGCTGAATCGTTGCTTTATAGGCAGATGCATCTTCCATCAAACTCGTCACATCACGAAATAGGATGCCTGGTTTCGGATAATCAGGGATGCTCTTAATACTAGATTTGATCTGTGAAATTGTTTCAGTTGTCATAACTCATTTCTTAGATTGGCTAAGCTTGTTCCTTGTCATGTAATTGTATGGCAAGCGATAGCAGGGACTCTTTGCACATCAGGTCATTAAACAGCTGACTAAAATTTTCTGTGCCTAGAATAACAAACGCCCACTCGGAATAGCGGGCACACTTCTCTGCAATCTTAGTGATTTTCTTGCTTGTCAGCAAGGCACTCAATCACAGGCAAACGAATAAACCAGGTCAATAGAAGAATCAACATAACCACCAGCATGATCTTTAACCAAAAATGTGGCACAACCCAAATTGAAAAAACAAAACTTGCCACCATGCAGAGCGCTCCACGTGTTTTTACCTTGCTGGTCACCGCGCCATGTTGATGCCAGTTATCTAGTATGGGGCCAAATGTTTTGTGCTCATGCAACCAACGATGAAAAGCAGGACTACTACGCATAAAGCATGCGCTCGCGAGAAGAATAAAAGGGGTCGTAGGGAGAAGAGGAAGGAATATGCCTAGGAAGCCTAGGCATAAGCTCAAGCCACCAACAATATTTAAGCCAAATCTTTGAATACTGATGGGAAGCTCCGATGAATTCAGTTAGAAGCCCGCATATCCGTTGACTACTCGAATCCAAGTTAGAGTCGCAGGTAGTGTTGGAATCAATAGAGCTGCAATAAAACCTAAAAAGTAAAAAATATTATAAGGTTCTTTGAAATCTTTGTCTGCCATGGGATTACTTCTCAAATGTAAATGACGATTTTACGACCACTAGTTACACTTTCGTTAAAACAATGGGTCATTTTTGTTTTGGCGGACTATACATCAATCTCTGGGTCTTAAACACCGAACAAAAAAAGGGTTATTTCGACATTACACTCAATAGTCGGATAGCGCTTACGCGCTACCGCCACGGAAAATATCTAAACTAAAGCTACTTGAGCCTAGGCAACTCAACGTTAGCTGGCAGGCAGACTGTATAGGCAAATCAGTCGTAATAAAGTTTTTCACACAACTATCACCTAATTTAACGCCAGCCGGAATGTGTTGAGAAAAATACCCATTCGACCATTGGGCATCCAAACCAGCGGGTAAAATAGACAGCGTGCCTTCCGATACATCAGCAATGCCAAAGAGAGCTTTAACAGGGCTTGCACACTCTGAACAGGCTAACCCTTTCTCTAAAAGGTCGGCAATGTCTTTGAGATCCGCATTAAAACATTTTAGATTTCGCAAATAATCATGAAAGAGAGCACGCACTAGCAAGGTCGTTGCCGCACCGTGTCGACCTTCGCTGGCCGAATCAACAAGGTAAAAAGCAAACTGACCGTTCATTAACCACGCATAATCAAACACCAGAGGCATAACATCAGTTGATTGCAACAGGCGATAACTGCATTTCCAGTCGCCTTGAGAAGTATCTTTTTCTGGCAACAAGGCGTGCAGAAGGTCTTTGGCAGCAATTGGGTTATCCTGAAGATATTCTAAATGCCAATGCAGCTCTTGCTCTTCAGGCATGTCACCACTGTCGACGCGAAACCACTGGCTAGCAAAATCACGCTGATCACACAAATGGTTATCAGAGTCATCCAATGTATTTTCAATCGCGCCAGCGAGGTGCTGATGATTAGAAATAGGCTTGGGTAAGAAATCCTTAATACCAAAACGTAATGCCTTTGCCACATCGGACATTTCATCCGTTGCAGACACGACAATCAAAGGAAGCGATGGGTATTCCAAGCTCACTTCTTCAACAAATTCGATACCATCCAATACTGGCATGGAGAGATCACACAGAATTAAATCCGGTTCAGCATCCCTAAGTTTTTTTAGGCCTTCTAAGCCATTTTCAGCTTCTACGACTAGGTAACCTTGAGCTTTCAAAAAACCACAAGTGATATTACGAAACACTGGGTCATCGTCTACTAACATGATCAGTTTTTGGCTGGCAGCCAGCTGAGCTGAGGGCGTTGTCGCCACTTCATATGTTTTATGCATAAACCTTCGCCTCACACAACTTAAAACGTACAACGACTGTTATTATTGTTTTTATAAATTGTTTCAAACGTTCATTTAAAAGTAGTCGCGAAAGTGTATTTATACAAATCTTCCACTTTTCGCTTTAGTTGCATACTATATGTACGCAATATCACAGATCGTCAAACTTGTTGATGTGACTCAACCTTTGACATCTGATATAGATATAAATTACTCAAATTCGTAAAAATGTGTCGGACATAATGAAATTAGACGATCTCAACCTTTTTAGGCTAGTTGTTGAAAATGGGAGTTACACTGCGACATCTCGTAAAACGATGATTCCCGTTGCGACAATTACTCGACGCATACAGGCGTTAGAAGAGGCACTCAACCTTAGGTTACTCAACCGCCACGCTCGTAAGCTTTCTCTTACTGAAGCAGGCGAACGTTTCTACAACGAATGCTCTCCTCTACTCAACCGACTTACTATGGCCGCCGAAGAAATCACCGACGAATGCCGTGGTGCAGCAGGTAAAATTCGTATTTCAGCGCCTTCTAATCTCACCAAACGAATGATGATGCCGATGTTCAACGAGTTCATGACGCATTACCCAGATATCAATATTGAACTCACCACCAGTAATCATGCAGATCAACTCGATCCGACAGAGTGGGATGTCATATTTCGTGTCGGACCACAACGAGATTCGAGCCTCATTGCACGTAAAATAAGCTCGGTAGAAGACATCTTAGTGGCCAGCCCTAGTTACTTAAAAAACAACCCTGCCCCTAAGCACGCAGAAGACTTACATAGCCACTCACTTCTAAAAGGCTCACCTCTCCTGAAATGGCAACTTACCAACGCCAGCGGCGAAGCGGTTGTCAATAACGATAAAGGACGTTTTCAAGCCAACACGTTAGATGTTGTTCGTAGCGCCTGTTCTGATGGGTTAGGTATCACGCTGATGCCAGATGTTATGCTCAGAGAATACATTGAAGATGGTAGCTTAACTCGAGTGCTTGAAGAATGGAGTGCCAACCCAAGAGACATTTACATGTTGTACAACCACAAAGATCACCTCCCAGAAAAAGTCCGTTTGTTTATTGACTTTGTGATCGCTTACAACATTCATTAATGAGAAAAGAGCTTGGGCAACCCAAGCTCTTCCTTTTACAAATACTCAACGAACTTACTCAATTCCCGTTCTGGCACCTTCATTGGTGTACAAGTCGGTGTGCCCAAGTAAAGGAAACCAACGATTTCATCGTCACCTTGTAATCCAAACGCATCATGAACCACTTGGTGGAACATCCACTTACCTGAACGCCAAAAACCTTGGAACCCTTGTGCAACTGCTGCCATTTGCATCGCTTGTACGGCACAGCCTGCTGACAAGTACTGCTCTAAAGCCGGCACTTTGTCATGTTCTGTTACCTTAGCGATGACTGTAATAACCATAGGTGCTCTAAAAGGCGCATTCTTCAGTTTTTCAATCACCGTCTCGTCGCTATTTTCGGCTTGAGCTGCAGAAACCAGAATGTCCGACAGCTTGTTCAATCCCTCACCTTGAGAAATGACAAAACGCCAAGGTGTTAGGCCTGCATGATCTGGGGCTCGTAATCCTGCACGGATAATATTCTCAAGTACCTTTCCTTCAGGTGCCGGATCAGATAGCTTGGCTATTGAACGTCGGTTGAGCAACAAATCTAAAGCATCCATTTGAATTCCTTACTGAGTTTTTATAATTGCTTTAACGTGATCATAACCTCAGGTAACAAAAAAGGCGAACCTTACGGCTCGCCTGATTGTCATCTTATCGTGTATTACTCGTAGAACGATTTCTCTAACCCTGCTCGGGTCAACAAACCGTCACATGGAGCGAAGCGATCACCATATTTCTGTGCGTGATCGTTCATCATTTCAACCAGTTTCTTCACGCCAATCTGATCCATGTAGCGGAAAGGACCACCAAGGAAAGGAGGGAAGCCAATGCCAAAAATTGCACCAATATCACCATCTCGAGGGCTACGAATAATACCTTCATCTAGACAACGAACCGCTTCGTTGAGCATTGGTAACACACAGCGCATCGCGATGTCTTTCTCTGTCATCTTAGACTCTGGTGATAAGCTCAATAGCTTATACACTGACTTGTCGACTTCCTTCTTCTTACCTTTATAGGTATAGAAACCTTTACCTGTTTTACGGCCTTTTCGGTTATCGTTGAGCAAAGTATCGAATACGTCAGGGCCTTGGAAACGTTCGCCTAATTCTTCAACCAGAATCGGCATGATCTTAGCACCTATATCCACGCCTACTTCATCAAGCAAAGTGATTGGGCCAACTGGGAAACCAAAATTCAACAAGGCAGAATCCAGTTGCTCAATTGGTTCGCCGGCCATTAGAACATGAGCTGCCTCATTCATGTACGGGGCAAGAATTCGGTTAACGTAAAAGCCAGCGCAATCTTTGACAACAATCGGTGTCTTGCCTTGCTTACGCGCAAACTCGACAACCGTAGAAACAGTCTCGTCAGATGTTGTTTCATGTGGGATAACTTCCACTAACGGCATCTTTTCTACTGGGCTAAAGTAGTGCAAGCCAACAATATTCTCTGGTCGCTTTGCCTTATCTGCAATTTGGTGGATAGGCAGAGATGACGTATTAGTCGCGAAGATAGTGCTCTCTTTCGCATTCTCTTCCACATCAGCAACCATTTGCTGCTTCAGGTTCAAATCTTCAAATACGGCTTCAACGACAACATCCGCGTGATTGAAGCTAGTGAAATCTGTACCACCTGACATTTGAAGCATTTTGGACTGCAGTTGTGCTTTAGAAATAATGCGACGCTTACGCTGCTTATCAAACAACTTATAGTTGTACTTCAATGCGTTAAGAACACCATCGTTAGAGACATCTTTAATACGCACTGGAACTTTCGCTTTCGAGACGCTCACATGGCTAATACCAGCCCCCATTAACCCACCACCTAAAACAGCAGCACGTTCAATCGCTTTAGGCTCAGCATCGCTGCCATTCTCTTTCTTCATCTCTGTCGTGGCAAAGAAAATAGAACGAAGAGCTTTTGACTCCGAAGTCATCACCAGCTCACCAAAGCGTTGCGCTTCTTTTTGCTGACCTTTATCAAACCCTTTCTCTAAGCCATAGCGAATGACTTCAAGAATCGCCTCCGCTGCTGGGTAATTACCACGAGTCTTTTCATTGGTTTTCTTAGATGCTTGTTCAAAAATGACCTTTCGACCAAGACCCGTATTTGCAATCAATTTTTCTTTGGTTGAAACCTTACGCTTAGCTTTAGACTTGCCTGAATTCTTTTCAACGAAGCTTTTCGCAACTTCAAGAAGAATGGTTTCCGGCACGACAGCATCAACGACACCAAGCTTCTTGGCTTTTTTAGCGCGTAACTGCTTTCCTGTAAGAATCATATCCAGAGATGGTAACAATCCGATAAGACGTGGCAGTCGCTGCGTACCACCAGAACCAGGAAGAAGACCAAGTTGCACTTCTGGCAAGCCTAAACGGGTTTTATCTGAATTTGTACAAACACGGTAATCACAAGCAAGTGCTAGTTCTAATCCACCACCAAGACATGGGCCATGAATAGCCGCAACCACAGGGTATGGGAGATCTGACAACTGCTGGAACATTTTCTGCCCTTGCTCAGCTAATGCTTGCGCTTCTGCCGCACTACCACATGCATCCAACATGCGAACATCAGCTCCCGCGATAAAGTTGTCTGGTTTAAGAGAGTGGACAATCAAACCTTTTACAGAGGACTTTTTCTCTTTTAACTGAGTGAAAATATCTTCCATTTCCTGAGAAAACGCCGCTTGCAAGGTATTCATTTTCTCGCCTGGTACATCAATCGATAACCATGCGATACCTTGTTCGTCAATCTTTAGCTCAAATGCTTTTTGCTCACTCATTACTCCACCTCCAATACCATAGCTGCACCAAGACCACCTGCCGCACAGGCTGTATTCAACGCCAGACCACCGCCTCGACGCTGAAGCTCACGTAATGTCTGAGTGATCATACGTGCACCAGTCGCTGCAAACGGGTGACCGTAGGCAATGGAGCCACCAAGTACATTGAACTTGTCCATATCGATTTCGCCGATTGCTTTAGAGCGACCCAACTGCTCTTGAGCAAACTTTTTGGAGGCAAACATTTTCACATTGGACAAAGTTTGCGCTGCAAACGCTTCATGCATATCGATCAGAGTAAGATCTGACAGCTCAATACCGGCTCTATCAAGAGCCATTGGCGTAGAATAAGAAGGCCCCATCAGCATATCGGTTTCAACACCAATAGCAGAGAATGCATAAGAGCGGATATAGCCCATGATATCTAACCCAAGCTCTTTGGCTTTGCCTTCACGCATCAACATGATCGCTGCGGCACCATCAGTAAGAGGCGTACTGTTTGCCGCCGTCACACTACCATACTGACGATCAAATGCAGGGCGTAGTTTAGCGTAGCCCTCTAAGGTAGAGTCATGGCGGATGTTGTTATCTTGTGAGATCCACTTCTTATATGGTTCGGGAAAAGCGGTCATCACCTCGCCTTCGATCTTTCCATCATTCCATGCTTGTGCAGCGAGAGTATGAGAGCGATGTGCTAACGCATCCTGTTCCAGACGCGTAATAGAGTGTGACTTCGCCATCTGCTCTGCCGTCTGTCCCATAGAAAGACCAGTAGAATATTCAGCGACTGCCGGAGGGACTGGCATCAAGTCTTTAAAAGACAAGTTCTTGAGGATCTTGAGCTTTTGGCCCATGGTTTTCGTTTTGCTTAGCGCAAGTAGATTAGCCGCTAACTTTTTAGATACACCAATTGGCAAAACAGAAGAAGAATCAGCGCCACCCGCGATTCCGACATCAATCGTGCCCGACATAATACTTTCAGCAACGTTGACCGCAGACTGAAAACTCGTCGCACAAGCCCGGGTCACGCTGTAAGCGTCAGTGTGAATGTTCATTCCGGTGCCCAAAACAATTTCACGAGCAATGTTCGGAGCTTCCGGCATTTGCACGACCTGACCAAAAACAACCTGATCGATAAGCTTAGGATCGATCTCAGTTCGTGCCATCATTTCGCTCACTACCATTTTACCCAGATCAACTGCTGGCACTTGACTGAACTCAGTACTTTGACGCGCAAATGGTGTACGCAAACCCGCGACAACCGCGACGCGCTCTCCAGAACGCGTTTTCACTTCCTGTTTGCCCATTGTTTCTCCTTTAAAGAATAAGAGGTCTGACCAGAAACATTGTAATCAGAATGTTAACACAATCAAACAACCGTTTAAATAAACGTGATTTAGGATGGAAAAGCACTTTACTTGATAGGAATGAACTAAAACTGAACGAAGTAGTTATTGATAGGGTAAATAGCTGACCAGAAAGGATTAGCTTACCCAATCTGTTAGCTTAAGATACTATCAACTATAGTTACAACAACGAAGAATACTAGGCAAAAAAAAACCACACAGAATTGTGTGGTCGGAATATATAAAACAATTAACTTACGCCAATTGAAAATAATCAGTTTCCTGATTAGGAGAAAGTAAAGTCAGCCTTCAAAAGGAAGTGTCATCTTGCTCAACTTGTTAGTCATAAGACCAACTAGATGACAAGGAGTACTATAACCTTTGAAATTCATTAGATTTTGAAATAGATCAAGTTTAGGTGGATTTATCTCTCTTATTGAGTTTTATAAAATCTATTGGCTAGGTTTCACTCTTTCCGTAGCAATGAGAACATTCACTGCTATACAAAGTTGGACATTCCCGTTTGATTCAGGCCTCGTGCAACAGCCTCTATCTACAGGCGTTTAACCACAAACCACAGAGCAAATTTGGAGGCTCATGTGTCAGTCATCAATTTTTTTGGGAAGAAAAAGTCCAGCAGTCCGGTCAACTCGGATATGGACAGACAAAGAAAATACGAAGCGCTTGTCAGAGCGTACCATAGGGACCTGTACCGTTATGCTTACTGGTTATGTAAAGATCAATCAGTCGCAGAAGATTTAGTACAAGAAACCTGCTTACGAGCTTGGAAGTCTTTAGATAGCTTACAAGATGAAAAAGCCGCAAAGTCTTGGCTCATTACCATATTGAGACGAGAAAACGCCCGACGCTTCGAAAGAAAACAGTTTGATTTGGTCGACATTGATGACCACGGTAATGATGCAAAGGTCAGTGATGACCCACATCATCAGTCGGAATGGGTCCAAGCGCAGATCATGAAACTAGAAGATGAATATCGCGAACCACTTTTCCTACAAGTCGTCGGTGGCTTCAGTGGAGAAGAGATAGGTGAAATATTAGGCCTGAATAAGAACACGGTAATGACTCGTCTGTTCAGAGCAAGAAATCAACTGAAAGACATGCTGGATACAGCAAACAGTCATAGAGGGCAGCAAAATGGATGAATTAGAATTTCGTCGTCGCATCATGTCCGATCCTAAAGACCGAGACAGTGATATTTTAGAGGCTATTAAGTCGAATGACGCCAATGGCAAATTCGCCGATGATATTCTTGATCTTGACGCTCAAATCGCCAAAGCGATGAATGTCGATGTGCCTGAGGATTTAGCCGATCGAATATTGTTCAATCAAACATCAAGCGCCGAATCAAATATCGTTAGACCAAGTTTTGTTAGACGAAGCATGGCTATGGCCGCATCGATTGCTTTTGTCTTTGGTTTACTTATCGGGCAGGTAAACTGGGGCAACATCGTAGTATCACCAGCACAAGCCAGCCTGGCGGATACTGCCATCAAACACGTCATTGATGAAAAGCCATTTGTTGAACACTTGGATGAAAACGTCGCTTCATCGCAGATCAACGCCAAGATGATGCCGTTTGATCATCAGCTCGGTGAAAACTTCCCTTATCACGTTTACTACCTCAATCATTGTGGTTTTGGTCCGTCAAATGCACTTCACATGGTTTTCAGAGGTGAAAAAGGCAAAGTCACCCTGTTTTTTACAGGTATATCTTCTGACAAAACTGTCGACTTCGAGAAAGAGGGGATGGCGGGTGTTGTAGAACCTGTCGGTCAGACCAGTTTAATCTTAGTCGGAGAAGAAGGTGAAGATGTGGCTAAAATCGCCGAAAACCTGATGACTATCATCAAACCTATGAGTTAACCAAATATTAACATTTTGTGACTTACTTCATGGCTTGAGCATACCGTTCAAGCCATTTTTTTAGCATAAAATTAGAGCTCAAGCTCTAAAAAGAAGTTTTTTTCAGCATATTCCTGCCAGATAGACATCATTTCCATAATTTTATCATCCAATTAGGCAATGGTCGGATTTCTATCTTTTATACTTGAGTCTAGTATCAGCCACCACTGAGCTTTTGCTCGAGTATAACGTCCGGTAGAGACGAACAGAAAAAGGAAAAAGCAAAAATGAACAAGACGCGTCTGTTTAAAAAATCACTTCTAGCAGTGACCATTGCCACAACCACAATGGCTTCGCAGCAAGCTCTCGCTGCAGGTTTCCAACTGAATGCTCAATCCGCGACAGGCCTTGGCCGAGCATTCGCAGGTGATGCCGTTATTGCTGATAACGCTTCATCAATGGCTCGTAACCCAGCGACAATGGCATTGTTTGATGAAATGTCTCTATCTCTAGGTTTTGTTTCAATTACGTCTCAAATTGAAGTAAAAGACGCTCAATATAGAGTATTCAATGGCACAGGTTACACAACTTCTGCTTCTAACTATGATGATGCCGGCGATACGTCAATTGCCCCTAACATTCATTTAATCGTCCCAGTAAATGACAAGTTTGCTTGGGGTGTTAATGCGTACACCAACTTTGGTACGAAAACAGAGTTCGATAGCTCATTTGCTGCTTCAGAGTACGGCGGTCTAACAGATGTAAAAAGTATGAACCTCGGCGTTGCTGGTTCTTACCGTTTAAATGAACAATGGAGTTTTGGCGCTGGCATCGACTTTATTTATGGTGAAGGTAAGCTTCAACGTACAGCTAGCCCGACTCTATCTAGCGTTTTAACTAGTGGAGCATCAACTTCATTTACAGCACTTGATACTAAAGCAGACGGCTGGGCTGTTGGTTTTAATGTCGGTACAGTCTATGAAATGGACGATAAAAACCGTTTCGGGTTCTCTTACCGTTATAGCCCTGATTTAGAAGCAGAAGGTGATATTACCAAGCTGGGTACAACTTACACCTCCGATACGCTACATATGCCACTACCAGATATGGCAGAATTTTCAGGTTACCATCGGCTGAATGATAAATATGCAGTGCATTATAGCGTACAATGGATCAACTGGAGTGAATTCGACAAGTTAGTTGCTGATAAAGCTGGTGATATTAATGACTATAAGTGGCAAAATGGTATGCACTATGCTATCGGTGGTACATATTACTTAAATCAAGACTGGACATTGCGTGCAGGTTATATGCATGATACTAGTGCCCAAGATCAAGTTACTTCTATCTCTGTTCCAGATTCAGACCGTAACTGGCTATCCGCTGGATTTACTTATCACTTAGATGAAAAATCTAACATCGACTTTGGCTTCACTTACCTCATGGGTGAGGATGTTAAAGTAGAAGAAACAACATATAGTCCAACCAATTCTGCCCTACTTCTGTCAGAGGTAACTGGCACGACTCGTGCGGATGCTATCTTAATGGGCCTACAATACAGCCGTAGTTTCTAAAGATTCCATCACTCCGATTTATACAAGGGTCAGCTTATGCTGACCCTTTTCTTTTTCAGCAAACCTGAATTCCTATCCAAGGTGTTGTTTTTCTTTCCTTTCAGCTTACGCCTGTACTCATAAATCACATTTTCACACCACACGTGTACGCTCAAACACAAAAACAAGTCATTAACATTTAGAATTTTAATGATGTAAATTTGGGTTTGTTGAAATTTTATATTAAATATAAGATTTACACTGTTTTTAATTTTTAAAGCAATAGCTCTAAAACTATTATCGCTGGACGAATTTATAAATCATCCAGCGAACATTAAAATGAAAACAAGCAAAACTCTTCTATCTCTTGCAGTGGCAGG
Organism: Vibrio sp. Isolate24; assembly: GCF_022398215.1. Lineage (NCBI taxonomy): Bacteria > Pseudomonadati > Pseudomonadota > Gammaproteobacteria > Vibrionales > Vibrionaceae > Vibrio > Vibrio sp. Isolate24. The sequence goes on along the minus strand of NZ_JAKEUU010000003.1, from coordinate 504,177 downwards.
TGGCCTTCTTTCAGCATCGGCATCCGTAAATGCAGCGGGTTTCCAGCTCGCTGAGTATTCAGCAACAGGTTTAGGCCGAGCATATGCTGGTGAAGCCGCTATAGCTGACAATGCCAGTGCGCAGTGGCGTAACCCTGCAATGTTGACCTACCTTGAGGGTACTCAAGTTTCTGTCGGCGCTATCTATGTAAACCCTAATGTTGATGTTAGTGGAACGATTAATAATTCTCTGAGAGCAGATTCAAAAGACTTTGCCGACGACGCTGTCATTCCAAACTTCTATCTATCTCATCAATACTCCGAACAACTCGTCGTTGGCCTAGCACTAGGTACAAACTACGGTATGGAAACCAACCTAGGCACAGACTTTTCCGCTTCTCATTTTGGTAACGAAGCAAGCGTTACCACAATGGAAGCAAACTTAAATGCCGCCTATAAACTTAACGACTCAATTAGTATCGGGGGAGGCATCCGTTACATCATGGGTGAAGGTAGTTTTGGGGCGATTGCTCCTAGTCATAGCAACTCAGCGCTATCTGGAAAGACATTAAAATACATGGAAGGTGACGATACAGCCTGGGGTTGGCAATTAGGGACTGCTTGGCAAATCAATCCAAAACATAGACTTGGTATCACTTATAAATCAGCCGTAGATCTCAAACTGTCTGGTAGTGCCAAGATTCTCAATACAACAACTTTTCAAGTTCAGGAAGACACTGGCTCAATGGATTTAACATTGCCTGCTACTCTTGAGCTAGCAAGCTTCCATCAGTTAAATGAGGAGTTGGCTGTTCACTTTAGCCTAAATTGGACCGATTGGAGTAGCTTTCAGCAGCTTTACGCAGATCTCGACACTCTAGACTCACAAGTTGTTAAGGTAGAAAACTGGGACGATAACTATCGCTTCGCCATCGGTGCAACCTACCAGCTTGATCAAAAATTGGCTCTTCGTACAGGTATTGCTTACGACACCTCAGCGGTGAGTGATAAGAACCGCACAATTACCATCCCAGAAACCGATCGTACATGGTTAAGCTTGGGTGCAAGCTATGAGTTTACAAAACAATTCACCCTAGATGGTGGACTAACATATATTCTTGCGAAAGATGCGCCGATCACCGAATCACGTGGTTATGCATCAGATGAAGCAGCTGAATTAGTCGGTGGGCAATTTGTTGGTGAAGCCAGTGGTAATATCTGGCTAGTTGGTGTTCAGGCGAATTACAAGTTCTAAATAAACTATCCAGTAAAGAAAAGGCTTGGTCACTGACCAAGCCTTTCTACTAGAAATCATCATCTAAGTACTCATCTAGGTAAGCTTCTTCTTCTGCATCGTAATCGTCTTCAGGTTCGATTTCCGCATTGAAGTCTTGCCTTTGGAGATAGGCACCACGTGTTAATGCATAAGGGTCCGGTGAATCTTCTAGCATCGCTTCTTGAGACACCAATGCCGCGCGCGTCTCCATGCCTTCTAGCGCCCACTTCCCTAAGCCAGCCCAAAAGTTGAGTAATGAAAGGGGAACATACAAACCATCGACAATATCCGTGGACTCACGTACGGTCCAAGGGCCATACCCAGGCACCATCACATACGGGCCGTTACCTACCCCATAGTGGCCTACCGCATCACTGAACGCTTTATCATTATGATCGGTAATTCCAGCTTCGGAAGCAATGTCGATAAGGCCGAGTAAGCCAAAAGTACTGTTGATCCAAAAACGGTTAAAGTGATCGAGAGCTTTCTCCCCATTCCCCATCACTAGGTTATTAATCATGCTTGCTGGTTCATCCAAATTACCAAGAAAGTTTGACACACCATGGCGAAGTGGATCAGGAACATAATTCACATAAGCTAAGGAAACAGGGCGGACGAAGTAAGGATCTAAATAATCGTAATTGAGCGACCACATTGTTCGGTTAAATCCTTCGAACGGATCATTCACTTCTGATTCGACTGACGTTGAGTTTGCATTTTCCTGAGGTGACCCTGCACAGCCAAAAAGAAATATTGACGTGCAAGCAACAACCCATATATGAGACTTGAGGCTCTTCATTATTATAATTTCCATAAAAAAGACCGGTGAAAAACACCGGTCTCTGTACATTCATAACGAGTATCTATTGATACTGCTTATCAATTATAACTTCAACAGGTTGACCCATTTTAACGGCTTCACTCTCACCAAACCAGTCCCCTTGTTTAGTTGCAACGTTTCCATCGCTATCAAGACGTACTCTTACCATCAAAGACTCCAATGACGATAGCTTACGATCTTGCAACATGCTATTCCCATCATCTAGAACCACAGTCCTTGGAAAAGAACCTAGTGGATACCTAGCTGCTGCAACTGGCATAGGAGCTCCATCAGCGGTATGCACCGAGACTATCAATACTGAATTAGGGGCCGCTTGAACTTGATCACTGAGCGATATAGAAACAGACACTGACTTGCCACTAGCAACATGTTCACCCATTTGCTTCTGGGCATTCTCAATACTGCGTGACAGCATTTCGTAGCGACTGTCTTGCGGGCCAATCATCTGCTGCATAATCCCCCAGTAGCGGACCGCTGCTGAATAATCCTTACGCTCGTAAGCATCAAAAGCTAATAACGAGAATACCCTCAAGTCCACATAATCACTTTGGACCAACTCACCAAGAATCTTTCGAGCCTTGTCTTGATCGATTTCATCCTGTGACAACATCAGTGCCTGAGCATAACCCAATTTGACATCGGTGTTTTCAGACTCAAGCTTATAAGCCTTTTTCATTGCTCCAATGGCAGTTCCCACATCTCTATTCGCAAGAGCGATACGACCGAGTAACAGCCAACCCGTTGAATCATCAGGCTGATAGTGAAGACGGGTACGTAATGCTAACGTTAAATCACGCATTTCGTCGTCACTCAACGCTGTTCCTTCCGGTGCCATTAATTTTTTCGACAAAGCTGGTAAGTTGGCACTGACTTGTTGCCATTCTACGACTTTATCTGAAGCACCAAACTTCATGTACATCGCATAAGATAGAACAACAACAAGAAGCACGGACGGGACAAGGACGGCCATCGGTGAAATACCACTGACGCTTTCTTTCTGCTGCTCATTTGGAATATCATCCAATAGAGACTGCTTCAGATCATCAATCAGGTCCTGCTGATTTTCAACCAAGCCTTCTTCGGCTTCTTCTTTAAGTTCGGATAAACGATCTTTGTAAAATGCTTTATTCAGCTCATCACGTAACGCTTCATCATTATTGGCTTTCTTACGTATGATCGGTAGCGCGATAAAAATTGAGCTCAATACAACAAGAATGACTGAAGCTACCCAAAATAATGTCATTACTGCTTATCTCCATCATTCTTATTATTCAGCAGCTCTTTCAAGCGTGCTTCTTTGTCTTGATCCCATGTTGAATCTTGAACAGTTTGCTCTTTTCGAGAACGCGTTCTTAAGACAATAAAACCAAAGCCAAATACAACCACAAATAGAGGACCTAACCACAAAATTGCCGTTGCAATGGTGAACGGTGGGTTATAAGTGACAAAGTTGCCGTAGCGAGCAATCATATAATCTATGATTTCTTGTTTCGACTTGCCCTCTTTTGTCATTTCATACACTTTTTGCCGTAAGTCGACAGCCAGCTCGGCATTAGAATCCGCGATCGTATTGTTCTGGCATTTTGGGCAACGAAGTGTACTTCCTAGCTCCTTGAACTGCTGCTCTTGTTCTAGGCTTTCAAACTCATAAATTTGAATAGCAGCATTTGCAGCGAGAGAAAAAGCCATTGCGGCTAGTACAGCAAGGATCATTTTTTTCATTGCCCTGCCTCCACTAGCATTTGCTCATACATAGGCTTGAGCGTTTCATTCCAGTTGCGCTCGTTAACATCACCAACGTGACGATAACGGATTTTCCCTTGCGCATCGATTAAGAAGGTTTCCGGTGCACCGTAAACCCCGAGGTCCAAACCTAACATTCCATTTCCGTCAAACAAGCTGATCAAATAAGGGTTGCCTAACTCGTTTAACCATTGCACGGCTTTACTGCGATCATCTTTATAGTTCATCCCGATGATCTTAACGCCTTGGGCTGCAAGTTCATTCAAATATTGGTGTTCTGCGTAACAAGTTGGGCACCACGTCGCCCATACATTTAAAAGTAGAGGCTCACCCTTAAAAATTGATTGATCGTAGAGTTTGCCCGGCTCAGCCAGATCTTCTAAACGAAACTCAGGCACGGACTTTCCTACCAGAACAGACTCAAGTTTAGTTGGATCATCACCATGTGAGTTCTTCACCAACTGAGTAGCGAATACTGCCACCAAACCTAAAAACGCCAACAGTGGAATAAATAGAAGTTTCTTACTCATTATGCCTCCTGCGGTTTCACGCTTTTTCTGAACCGGTAACGCTTATCGCTAATAGCAATTGCGCCGCCCAATGCCATCAGCAACGAGCCAGCCCAAATCCAACGAACAAAGGGTTTGTAATAAATACGGACAGCCCAAGACTTGTTGTCATCCAAACGCTCTCCCATCGCAATATACAAATCACGAGTGACGCCTCGGTCAATTGCGGCTTCTGTCATCATTGAGCGAGCGGTACGGTAGAAACGCTTTTCTGCATGAAGCGTATTAATGTATTTGCCATTATGAGTGATTTCGAAGTCCGCGATGTAACCGTCATAGTTCGGGCCATCTTTATCACGCAGACCTTGGAAATAGAAGTCATAGCCTTGCATGTTGTAGTGCTGACCAGGAGCCAAACGTACATCGCGTTCGATACTGTAATTCTGCACCATGGCAATACCAATAATGCTGACTGCTAAACCAATATGCCCCATCATCATCGCCCAATGACTTCGCTGCAACTTCTTAATTCCGACAGCAAAGCTGTGGCGATGGGTCGCTCGTTCATACAACTCAAAACCATGCATGAAGATAATCCACAATGCCATCACCCAACCTAGATATGCCATGAATTGGAAGAAGTCAGCAAACAGGTAGACAAAAACACCCGCCAGAGCGAATGACGCTACACCGGATATCAGCATAGGTTTAAGCAAGCTGGAGAGATTATCGCGCTTCCAACGAATCAGCGGACCAATACCCAACAAGAACGAGAATGGGATCATTAGCCAAGCAAATAGCATATCGAAGAATGGCGCACCAATAGAAACAGAACCAAGGCCGATCTGCTTATGTACTAACGGTAATAGTGTTCCTACTAAGACAACCACTAAAGCAGCAATCAATAACACGTTATTGCCAAGTAGTGCGTTCTCACGCGATACAAGATCAAAGTTACCGCGAACTCTAACCGTGGCACCTTTTAATGCAAATAGGAGTAATGAACCACCAATGACAAACACTAGGAAGCCAAGAATAAACATTCCTCGTGAGGGATCGGAAGCAAACGCGTGAACTGAAACAAGAATACCGGAGCGAACAAGGAACGTACCCAATAAACTCAATGAGAACGCTGAAATAGCTAACAGTACCGTCCACGCTTTGAAAGTGCCGCGTTTTTCTGTCACTGCAAGCGAGTGCATCAGCGCAGTACCTGCTAGCCAAGGCATAAACGACGCGTTTTCGACAGGATCCCAGAACCACCAGCCACCCCAGCCAAGTTCGTAATAAGCCCACCAAGAGCCTAGTGCGATACCCAAAGTGAGGAACAGCCAAGCGGCTGTGGTCCATGGTCGTGACCAACGTGCCCAAGCCGTATCGAGTCGTCCTGTCATCAATGAGGCGATGGCGAACGAGAAAGCGACAGAGAAACCGACATAACCCATGTACAGCATAGGCGGATGAATGATCAGCCCAGGGTCTTGGAGTAGCGGGTTGAGATCTCGCCCATCAACAGGGAAAAACGGTAATGTTCTAAGGAATGGGTTAGAAGTGACGATTATAAACAGTAAGAAACCGACACTGATCATCCCCATCACAGCAAGCACTCGCGCAACCGATTCTTGAGGCATACCACGACTAAATGTTGCTACTGCAACCGTCCAAGCCGCTTGGATCAATACCCAAAGTAACAGAGAACCTTCATGAGCTCCCCAGACCGCAGTCAGGCGGTAGTACCAAGGCAACTGACTGTTTGAGTTAGTCGCAACGTAATTCAGTGTAAAATCATTGGTATAAAAAGCCCAAAGTAAAGCACCGAAAGAGAGTAATAGAAGTAGGAACATTCCCCAAGACAACGGTCTTGCGGTGTTCATCAACATTGTATTATTTCGTGATGCACCGACTAATGGCAGTATGCTCAACAATACTGCCATCGCCAGTGAAACAATCATGGCAAAATGGCCAATCTCAGCAATCATTGACCGCTTCCTTGTTTTTGTTGTTCTGTATATTCGAGCGGCTGGTGATTTTTCTTCATCGCTTCCGCTATCTCAGGCGGCATGTACTCTTCATCATGCTTAGCCAACACTTCAAATGCTTCTACCGTAGTGGCATCTTTAAGAACACCCTGGGCAACAATCCCCTGCCCTTCACGGAATAAGTCAGGGAGAATTCCATCGTAAACAATAGTCACTTTCGGGCCTACATCATGTAAGTCAAAAGAAACGCGCAATGACTCAGGGTCACGTCGTACCGACCCCTCAACAACCATACCACCGATACGCAGCCGCTGGCCGACTTCAGGTTTCGTGCCATCGGGTTTACCGTCTACGAGCTCCGTTGGTGTATAAAATAGATCCATATTTTGATTCAGTGCGTAGAGCATTAAGCCAACAGTTGCACCAATACCAATGAAAATGGCTAAGACAATTCCCAGCCTTTTTTTACGCCTCGGATTCATAGTGTGTTCTCCAAATTTTTAGCCGCATCAATACGCGCTTGTCTGTCAACTTTCGACTGCACTTCATTCAACAGCTTTTTGCCACGACGGATACTCACCGTAAGCAGAACAAACATCGAAAAAAATGTGATACCAAAAGCGCTCCAAACATAGCCGGCATAACCGCCCATTGCGAAAAAATCGCTCAAAGATTCAAAATGCATCAGTTTAATTACCTCTCTGAGACTGAGCTAAAGCTATCACCCACGGACGGTGACTCTCCTTGCTGATAATCTCATTACGTAGGCGAATCATAGTCACCGCACCAAAGAAAAATGCAAAACCAAAGATGTTCAACAACAACGGCCAGAGCATATCGGTAGAAATAGAAGGTTTGGCAAATTTGGTGATGGTCGCACCTTGATGAAGGGTATTCCACCACTCGACTGAAAAATGAATGATCGGCAGATTCACGACTCCTACAATGGCTAGAATCCCCGCTGCCTTAGCCGCTGTTTTCTGGTCATCAAATGCGTGGTATAACGCAATCACACCCAAGTAAAGGAACAAAAGAATCAGCTCAGAGGTTAAGCGCGCATCCCACACCCACCATGCTCCCCACATTGGTTTCCCCCAGACCGCTCCCGTCAGTAGAGCAATGAAGGTATACACTGCACCAATTGGAGCCATTGCGGAAGCCGCCATATCCGACAATTTAACCTGCCAAACTAAACCGATAAATGCAGCGATGGCCATGGACATGTATACGCCCATTGACCAAATCGCAGAAGGGACATGGATGTAGATAATCCTAAAACTGTCGCCTTGTTGATAGTCTGAAGGGGCGAAGGCCAGCCCCCATACTGTCCCGACCGATAAACACAGTAGGGCTAATATGGAAAACCAGGGCAAAAGCTTACCACATAGCTGATAAGCGGTTTCGGGCTTGGCATAAGGATGAAGCCATTTCCACATCGTCATTCTCACTCTTACTTCAGTGTTGTCTTGTTACGTCTCACGGACTGATTTTGACAATTATTAGTTTTGTAATTTATATAAAGGGAATTTTTCGTGCTTGATCGAAAACAATTAATTTACACTTACACGCAAAGCCGCACTAATAGCAAATGGCGTCAAGGTCATTGCGCCCATAAACATGGCGCCAAGTATGGCCAATTGGCCGTTGTATGCCATTCCCAGTGATGCTGCATCAATCGCTGATGTCGCGAAAATCAATATTGGTATATACAAAGGCAACACAAGCAAACTCAGTAGCACACCACCTTTTTGTAAACCAACCGTTAATGCCACCCCGATTGCACCAATGAAACTTAACGTAGGTGTACCAATCAGCAGGGTGGTGACAACAGCCAGCCATGAGTTCATATCCAGGGAAAGCAAAATGGCCAATAAGGGGCTAATTAAAATCAGTGGCAACCCCGTCAACACCCAGTGTGCAATCACTTTTGAAATCACCACGACAGGCAATGGGACAGGCATTAGCATCATTTGTTCCAAAGCTCCATCTTGAAAGTCATCTCTAAATAATCTTTCAAGAGATAATAATGCCGAAAGAAGAGCAGCCACCCAAACGATACCCGCGGCAATACGAGCCAAGAGGTTAGGTTCAGGCCCTATACTCAGCGGGAATAGCGTGATGACGATAATAAAAAACCACAGAGGGTTGAAAATGTCTGCCTGACGGCGAAAAGCAATCAGCAGTTCTCGTCGAATAATACTACTCATCGTTGCAAACATGACTACTCACCCAGCTTTATTTTTCTTAATTTTGGATTATCAGCAAACATGTCCTGATGCGTCGTCAGTATCACAATGCCCCCATTTTCAGCATGACTGAGAAAGAGTGACTCTAGAACTTTAACTCCTTGCTTATCGATCGCCGTTAAAGGCTCATCTAAAATCCAGAGTCTGTGCTCACTCAGCCACAAACGTGCCAGCGCAACCCTACGTTGTTGACCAGCCGATAACTGCGCAACAGGAACATCTTCACGCCCCGCTAGCCCTACTTTAACAAGGGCATTAAAAATGGTCTCTTTGTCTACGCGTTTACGAGTATGTACATTGAGGTAGAATCTTAAGTTTTCGTAGGCAGTCAGCTCACGTTTTACGCCTGTTTGATGGCCTAGAAACAGCAAATCTTGATGGTAACCATCTCGATTGGATTCGATGTTTTCACCATTCCAAAATATCTCACCCTCATCTCGATCGCCAAGCCCAGTAACGATTCTCAACAGTGTCGTTTTTCCTGTACCATTGCGACCTTCAATCTGGACTAACTCACCGGAATTAATAACAAAAGAGAGGGATTCAAAGAGAACTCTTTCATCCCTGATGGCGGTCAGCTGAGATACTTCTAACATGGACATTCACTACATAAATTTTGTGTGGGTATAGTACCACAGCCACTCTCACACAAAATAGAATTAGCCCCACGCGAATCACGAAACTCGGTAAGATTATGTTAATAATCTACCATGGTTCATTTCAACTACCACTAAATGGTTACATTTAAAAACAAAAAAGGATGCCGCTGGCATCCTTCCTGTTATTACTTTCTGGCACTTTTTCGCCGAACAGCTGATTTTTTGTGTTCATCGCTAGCGCGCAAAGGCGGGACTTTCTCTTTACCTGCAATTTTCTTCTGCAGAGACAACATCAGTTCAGCTTCAGCTTTTGGTAATTCGCATTCTTCAATCAGCTCATTGACATCTGCCCCCAACTGAACCATTTTCGTTGCTCTGGAGTACAGACGTCCATCACCATCTTCTTGTTCTAGTTCTGATATTCTTTCATTCAGATGCTGGATGATATCTTGCTGTTCACTAACACGCTGACCTAGCCCAACAACCACTGAGCGTACTTCAAGCAACTGCTTGTTCGCTTTCTGTAACTCTTTATCCAAGTGTCTATTTTGTTGCCGCCAATGATCAGCCATCGAGCGCTGCCCTTTCTTAATTCGAAAAAGAGCTAATATAACCAACAGTACAACCAGTGCAGCAACTCCCGCAATCACAGGAGCATTTGCAAATACAACTGCATCCATTACAGGTGTGCCATCTCATCCCATTCTTCATCGGTGAGAAGTTTGTTCAGATCGACAAGAATCAGTAGCTTACCATCGCGGTTGCTCACACCTTGGATAAACTTAGCACTCTCATCCGTACCAACGCTTGGTGTGGTATCGATTTCAGAAGAGCGTAAGTAAACCACTTCAGCAACGCTATCGACAAGAATGCCAATGACTTGGTGTTCTGATTCAATCACGATAATACGCGTGTTATCGGTGATCTCACCTTCCATCAAACCGAAGCGTGAACGAGTATCAATCACGGTGACAACATTACCACGTAGATTGATAATACCCAGAACGTAATCAGGCGCTCCTGGTACAGGGGCAATCTCTGTATAGCGAAGCACTTCACGTACCTGCATTACGTTGATGCCGTAAGTTTCTTCTTCAAGCTGGAACGTCACCCACTGAAGTACTTCGTCATTGGACTGATCTTTTCTTACTTCGACTTCATTAGTTTGAGACATACCTATTCCTCTCTAAGCCTAAATCGGCATAAATGTTTTATTTATCTAAGGCTTTTACATCAAGTCCTGCATTAAGCATAGCTATCAATGCTTCAACATGGATCAAAGCACACATTTTTTCTTTAACCATACCTGCGAGCCAAGGGCGTTTCCCTGCGGTTTTACGCCAACGCACTTTCTCTGGATTCAGTGATTCTGTACCCATTAACTGTGTAGAAGCAAGGCCCCACATACTTTCATCCAGCATCACAATGTATTGATAGTCATCTTTGTAGGTTTCATCAGACAGTTTTTCCGCCATGACCCACTTCGCTGTATCAACAACATCAAGCTGAGCTTCACGACTGGTTTGCAAACCTAAGTACCAATCAGGGCGACCTATTAAGTGATTTAACTCGGCAATTCGATGAATACCACCGAGTTCATCCAATGGCACTGCAAACGTAACACCATTGACATCAAAGTAGAGAACCTGAAACTCAATATCACGCTCTGTAGAATGCCAAGTGCCTAGACCACTATCACCAGTCTGTGTTTCAGGCTGAACTTCTACTTGGTCTGCATTTTCGGTGATAATTTCAGGCTCAGATTCAAGCTCTGTTTCTACTTCTACTGAAATATCTGGTTCAGCAATAACTTCAGCTACATCAGGAGTTTCAACATCCCATTCCTGAATCTCTTCTATCGCCACTTTCGCTTCAGCAATCTGAACCGTATTTTGCTCCATCACTTCTTCAAGCTGAAGCTCTGCAACCGGATTGGTAGACTCTAATTGCTCTAGCAATCTCTCCACATCATCCAAATTTGGCACTTCTACTTCTGCTGTGAGTGCCGAGTAGTAACTCTTTTCCTCTACCGATTGCATAACAGGTTCGAGCTCTGGCTCTGGCTCTGGCTCTGGCTCTGGCTCTGGCAAGTAATCCTGAGCACTGACTGTCTCTTCTAGAAACTCTTCAGATTCAACCGTTTCATCAAGTAGCGCAGAAAAATATTCATCCAGCGCCTGTTCACTTGATAGTAAAGTATCACTACTCATTCACCGCTAACCTCTCTAAGTAGATCAACAGCTGTTTGTAAGCAAAAACACCCCTGCTTCCAGAAGCAAAGTGTGAAACTGGGAGATGTTTTAAACTGGCATCTCTAAATTTAGTATCGATTGGCACTGCAGAAGACCATACTTGGTCAGGATAATCCTTCTTTAATTGCTGTAAAGTTTGTAATGACGCCCTTGTACGCTTGTCATACATGGTTGGAACAATGGTGACATTAAACGCTTTATTGCGTGATTTCTGCATAATCGCGAGCGTACGAACCATCCGCTCAAGACCTTTCATCGCCAAAAATTCAGTTTGAACAGGGATGAGGATTCGATTACTTGCCGCTAGTGCATTCACCATCATAACGCCAAGTATCGGCGGGCAATCTATTAAAACGTAATCATAATGGTCTTTTATTGCCATCATCGCTCGCTTTAGAATCAGCCCCATGCCACTGCGATTCCCCATCACTCGGTCCAGAGTTGCGAGTGACATGTGTGCAGGAATGATATCAATACCTTCAATGTCAGATTTCATCACCAGCGGCAAGACACTTTGCTCGTTGAATTCCTTTAATTGAAAGAGATCGAACAAGCTTGCTGGAACGCCATCAGAGTCATAACCCAAATACGTCGTCAGAGAAGCATGGGGGTCCGTGTCAACAAGTAGTACCCTTTTACCTTGTTTGCTCAACAAACCAGCCAGAGTAATCGTAGTCGTTGTCTTGCCTACGCCTCCTTTTTGGTTTGCGATACTCCAAACAATCATGCGCTACTACTCCTACGACAAACCAACTTCGACCAGCATACGCTCTGCGATACGGTCTAATGGTAGGTCTTCTGTGGAAATACCAGCTTTAGCAACCGCTTGTGGCATGCCATATACAACACAGCTTTCTTCATCCTGTGCCCAGATGGTCGAGCCAGCACTCTTAAGCATACGAGCGCCTTCACGCCCATCCGCTCCCATACCTGTCAGGACCATAGAAAGTACTTGATCTGAGTATATTTTTGCCGCACTACCAAATGTCACATCCACACACGGCTTGTAATTCATACGCTCACCACCATCAATGATGCGCAACTTAGCTGAGCCCGGACGACCATCGATCATCATCTGCTTACCACCCGGAGCCAAATAAGCCACTCCTGGTTTCAGTGCATCGCCATCTTCTGCTTCTTTCACTTGAATTTTACATAAAGAATTCAGGCGACTCGCAAAGGCAGCAGTAAACGTCGCTGGCATATGCTGGATTAACACAATAGGGTGAGGATAGTTTGCTGGTAATTTAGTCAAAATCTTCTGCAAAGCAACGGGGCCGCCAGTTGAAGTACCAATAGCTGTGAGCTGATACTTCTTACCACTCGACTTAAATCTCGCTGAAGCCGCTGGCTTCGCTGCAGATGACGTAACTGGACGAGTCGCACGTTGAGTCGCAGTTGTCGAAGTTGCTGACCTCGCAGCCGGACTGGGCGTTGATGCAGGTTTTGCCGCAGGGCGGCGCATAAATGTACGGCGAGAAGAGATTTGAATAACTCGTTGCTGCAACAAAGACACCGCTTCATCACGATTGCGCGCAATATCCTCAAATTTCTTCGGTAAAAAATCCAGTGCTCCGGCATCGAGGGCATCCAGTGTCGCCTTTGCACCATCATGTGTGAGCGAGGAGAACATTAAAATTGGCACTGGGCTTTTGGCCATAATTTCACGGACGGCGGTGATTCCGTCCATTACTGGCATTTCAATGTCCATCGTAATGACATCTGGCTTCAGTCTGACTGCTTTTTCAACGGCTTCCTTGCCATTAGTCGCCACATCCATAACCTCAAGGCGAGGTTCAGAGTTGATTATTTCACTGACTCGGCGACGAAAAAAACTCGAATCATCTACTACTAAAACTTTAATCGCCATAGCTATCCTTTTTAGTTCTACGACTTAGATTCGAGAAGCAGCTGCATACTGCTTGAGCAAATCCGGTACATCCAGAATAAGCGCGATATGTCCATCACTGGTAATTGTCGCACCCGCCATTCCTGGCGTGCCTTGGAGCATACTATCAAGTGGTTTAATGACCACTTCTTCTTGCCCAATCAAGGTATCCACAACAAAACCTACGCGCTGACTACCAATCTGGACGATAACAACATGACCATGCCCTTTACGAAGCTCTACGTCTCCAGCTTGTGGGGCAAGCCAGTTTTGAAGGTAAAATAGCGGGATTGATTTCTCACGAACGATAATGGTCAACTGCCCATCAACAACGTTAGTGCGGCTCAAGTCGAGGTGGAAAATTTCATTAACGCTTGCTAGCGGTAGAGCGAATGGATGTCCGGCAACACCTACCATCAAGGTTGGTAGAATCGCTAAAGTTAATGGAACCTTGATCGTAATTTTAGTGCCTTTACCCATTTCTGAGTCAATATCAATGGAACCATTCAAAGTATTGATGGCTGTTTTCACCACATCCATACCAACACCACGGCCAGAAATATCCGAAATCTGCTCTTTACTAGAGAAGCCAGGCATAAAGATCAGATTAAAACACTCTTTGTTGGTCAAACGCGATGCGGCATCTTCATCCATTATGCCGCGCTTAACAGCAATGCCTCGAAGCTTATCAGGATCCATACCGCCACCGTCATCCACAATGGCAAGTTCGATATGGTCACCTTCTTGTGAAGCAGATAAGATAACTTTACCCGTTCTTGGCTTGCCTGCTTTAACGCGGTCATCTGGCATTTCAACACCGTGGTCAACAGAGTTACGCACTAAGTGAATCAGTGGATCCGCAAGGGCTTCAACCAGGTTTTTATCCAGATCAGTATCCTCGCCACGCATCTCAAGATTAATATCTTTCTTCAAGCTCCGGGCAAGGTCTCGTACCACTCGAGGGAAGCGGCCAAATACCTTCTTAATTGGCTGCATACGAGTCTTCATTACTGCGCCTTGTAGATCCGCAGTAACAACATCTAGGTTAGCAACCGCTTTAGACATTTCTTCATCGTTACTATTCAAGCCTAGACTCAATAGTCGGTTGCGGACAAGAACCAACTCACCCACCATATTCATAATGGTATCCAGTGTTGAAGTGTCAACACGCACTGTAGCTTCTGCTTGAGGCTTTTTGGCTTGTGCTGCTGGCGGCGCGGCTTCTTTTTTGGCAGGTGGCGCGGCTGTCTCTTTAGGTTTAGGCGCCGAAGTGACTGGTGCAGCCGCAGGTGTGCTGGTTTTCGGAGCAGCAGCCGCTTTAGCAGGCTCCGGAGCTGGTGTGGTATTTTGTGCTATAGGTTTAGTTGCCGCATCCAACTCTTCAACAGAAGGGCCTTTTCCTGAACCATGTAAATCATCAAGAAGCTTTTCAAATTCGGCATCCGTCATGAGGTCACTGTCACCGCCAGATGCCGGAGCCGGTGATTCAGGTTTGCTTGGAGGTGGTGTAGAAGCCGTCGGGGTAGCCGCTGCCCCTTCCCCTGGCGCTTTCCCGGTTCCGTGCAATTCATCTAAGAGTTTTTCAAACTCATCATCTGTGATATCACCGCTCATGTCACTATCGAGAGCTGATGGAGCGGCTGGGGTTTCTGGGGTTGTATCGGCTCCGGCTCCCGGCGCACTGCCTTCACCATGTAGCTCGTCTAACAGTTTTTCAAATTCATCTTGCGTAATTTCATCAATAGAACCTGCAGAGACCGTTTCAGAACTTGGCTCTTCAGCAGCTGGCTCAGTGTCAACAGGTTCCTGAGGAACCACAGGTTCTTCTATGACCTCAGGTTCAGCGGGTGCTGTGGCACCTGTTGATTCATCTTCATCCGCCGATTGAGGCTGACTTAAGCGATGTAATTCATCCAACAGAGATTGGTCGGCAGAAGTCAAAGGCTCACGGTCTTGTACTGCTTGGAACTGTTCATTAACAGTGTCTAACGCTGTCAACATGGTATCCATGAGACTTGCAGATACCTGGCGCTGTCCATTGCGCAAAATATCGAACACGTTCTCCGCACCGTGACAAGTATCTACCAATTCGGTTAATGAGAGGAAACCAGCCCCGCCTTTGACAGTGTGGAAACCACGAAAGATTGCATTTAAAAGGTCTTTGTCATCAGGGTTATTTTCCAACTCTACCAACTGCTCTGAAAGAAGCTCTAAGATTTCTCCGGCTTCGACCAAAAAGTCCTGTAGAATGTCTTCGTCTAGTTCATAGCTCATAAGTTACCTCTAAAACCCAAGACTCGAGAGTAAGTCGTCGACTTCGTCTTGTGATGAAACCGCATCTTCCCTTTCATGAGGGTTGAGAATCGGTCCCTCTGGGTCTATCGATGAATTGTTCTTATTGTTTGCAGCATCTTCTAGCTGGCTAGCACCAAATGCTGTCAGTATTTCTACCAAACGGCCTTCAACTTCATTAACTAAAGTAATCACTCTGCTAATAATTTGACCCGTCAAGTCTTGGAAATCCTGAGCCATTAGAATCTCGGTCAGTTGACCTCTAAGTTCAGAGCTATCGCCCTCAACCTCACCTAGTAAGGCGTCAATACGGTGGCAAAGCGCTTTAAATTCATTGAGTTCTATACGCCCATGCATGAGCTCATTCCACTGGGGGCGAACCTGAAGTAGGCCCTCATGGAGGTTATCGGCTATTGGCATACAACGGTCGACAGCATCCATAGTTTTGTTCGCTGCTGTTTCTGTTTTGTCAATCACATACTGAAGCCTATCCCGAGCATCTGGGATTTCGTCATTGGCAATCTGACTCATACGTTCATCAAGGCTAAATTGCTTGATAGACTCATGGAGATCACGAGTCAGCTCGCCTATTTCTTGCAGCATAGGGTTTGCTGAACCTTCATGTATATTTTTAACAAGTTTATCAGCTTCTTCCTGCTGGTCGTTCTCTAACAACTCTACGAGGTGCTTTGCCTGTTCTAATGAAATCATTCTGAATTGGCCTTTCGCGTTATCGTCAATTCCTTGACTTATAAACGCTCAAAGATTTTATCTAATTTTTCTTTTAATGTTGCTGCAGTAAATGGCTTAACAATGTAACCATTAACACCTGCTTGCGCAGCTTCGATGATCTGTTCACGCTTCGCTTCTGCCGTGATCATCAGAACAGGTAAGTGTTTAAGTTCATCGTCGGCACGAATATGCTTCAAAAGGTCAATGCCTTGCATTCCTGGCATATTCCAGTCTGTCACAACAAAGTCGAACTCACCCTTCTTTAGCATTGGTAACGCCGTTAAGCCGTCATCCGCTTCTTGAGTATTATTGAAACCTAAGTCACGAAGTAAGTTCTTAACGATACGGCGCATTGTTGAAAAATCGTCAACAATAAGGATCTTCATGTTTTTATTCAAAATTGCCTCCACTGAGTTCGATATCAGTGATTTCTAGTCATTATTTGTCCAAACACTCAATTTAGTGCGTAGACGCTGCATTGATTGGCTTAGTATCTGGCTAACGCGCGACTCGCTAACACCAATAACTTCGCCGATTTCCTTCAAGTTTAACTCTTCATCATAATAAAGCGAAAGTACTAGAGCTTCTCTTTCAGGAAGTGATTTAATGGATTCTATAAGTGCCGTACGAAAATATTCATCTGCGACACCCTGAAACGGGATATTTTCTCCGTCTGCATCTTCATGCGAAATCGCATCTTCTGACACACCTAAATCGTCAATACCGATCAATCGAGAGCAGTTAATGTCAGTTAATGCACTGTGGTACTGCGTCAGGCTTATATCAAGGTGCTTAGCCACTTCAGCATCAGTAGGGTCTCGATTCAGTTCCCCTTCCAATTGAGCTATGGCCTGACTGATCTCTCGACTGTTTTTATGAACAGAGCGAGGGACCCAATCCCCGCGGCGTATATCATCAAGCATAGCACCACGGATGCGAATACCAGCATAGGTTTCAAAGCTGGCTCCTTTACTGCCATCGTAGTTTTTTTGGGCTTCTAAAAGGCCGATCATCCCAGCCTGAATAAGGTCTTCGACCTGTACACTCGGCGGCAATCGTCCGAGTAAATGGTGAGCAATCCGCTTCACCAGCACCGAGTATTTCTCTAAAAATGCTCGCTGACTGTTTTGATTTGCGTATTGGTCATAGGTCAATGCCTTATTCACCAAATGGTTCCTCTAACATCTCTGTTCTATGAAGTAAGCGTTCTACAAAAAACTCCAGATGTCCACTCGGTGTCTTAGGAATTGGCCAAGTTAGTGCTTTATTTGCTAACGAACCCAAGGCTAATGACGCTGGCGAGCGAGGAAATGCATCCACGACAATCTTTTGTTTTTTCACAGCTTGTCGAACTTTATCATCCAATGGAATACATGCTACGAGCTCAATGCTAACATTCAAGAATCGCTCTGTGACCAAGGTCAACTTTGCAAACAATTCTCTCCCTTCACGATAGCTTCTGACCATATTAGCAACAATTTTAAATCGTTGAACTTGGTGTTCTTTACTCAAAAGTTTGATCAGAGCATATGCATCAGTGATAGAAGTTGGTTCATCACAGACCACAACTACCACATCCTGAGCCGCACGTGAAAAGCTCACTACCATATCTGAGATCCCAGCAGCAGTATCAATGAGTAGCACGTCCATCTCATCTTCTAAGCTGCCAAAAGCGCGAATTAAACCAACATGTTGTGCGTGGGACAGCTCCGTCATGGACTGCGTCCCTGACGTCGCAGGAATAATTCTAATTCCGTACGGTCCTTCAACAATAGCATCTTGTAGGTCACATTCGCCTGCTAATACATGGCCAAGGTTTTTCTTCGCCCGTATACCCAGCATTACATCAACATTTGCCAAACCAAGGTCAGCATCAAGTACCATGACCTTTTTGCCCTGACGAGCCATACAAATCGCGAGACCTAAAGTCACATTTGATTTGCCCACGCCCCCCTTACCGCCAGTCACTGCAATGACTTTGGTGAGTGAGGGTTGTGTTAAGCGGCGTAGTCCGCTTGCTTGGTCTTGTATCATATTCTTAGTCATAATCGTCCGCCGCCTAGAACCCGTCTGATTCACTATTCCAATAGTGAGGTTCGTCATCTGTCGACTTCTCTAACAATTCATTTGCCTTGGCAACCATATATTTCGGTTGCGCTATCACTATATCTTCCGGGACTCGCTGTCCGTTTGCGATATAAGCCACAGGTAACGAGTTTTGTACTACGACGCTCACAAACTCGCCCAGACTTAGCGATTCATCCAATTTAGTGAGGATACAACCCGACAGTGGGATCCTCTTGAAATGATCGATGGTCTCCTGCAGTACTTTTCGCTGTGCAGTCGCAGGTAGAACGAGATAGCTGTGTATCACTTCACCACTTTCGTGCATAAGCGTATCCAGTTGCTCTGACAGACGTACATCTCTCTGCCCCATACCTGCTGTATCAACCAGAATTAGGCGACGATTTCTCAATTGATATATTACATCGGCTAACTCTTTGGAATCTTTAGCAACTTTTACAGCGCATCCCATAATGCGTCCATAAATCGCTAATTGCTCATGGGCACCAATACGGTAAGTATCGGTTGTCACTAGAGCAACGTTATCTGGACCAAACTCCATGGCCGCTCTTGCGGCAAGCTTAGCCACCGTTGTGGTTTTGCCAACGCCAGTTGGTCCAAGAAGAGCAACCACACCACCACGCTTAAGAATGTCTTGTTTAGAAATAGGAATCTGATCGGATACCAAACCTAGTAAGGCTTTCCATGCTTTTGTTGGAGGAGTATCTTCTGGAATATAGCAAGCTAGCTGATCAGCAAGCTCAGCCGACACTCCCATGCGCTCAAGACGCTTAATCAACATGGCTCGCAGCGGCTCTCGGCGCTCGACTTCTTGCCACATTAACCCTGAAACTTGATGTTCAAGCAAGCGACGAATTGACGTCATCTCCTCGCGCATATCTTCGAGATCTTCATTACGTACATTTTGCTCTTCTGCACGGCTACGCTCGTAACGAGAGGGATCGAGGCGTGGCGCTGGTCGCTCTGCATTTCGGTCTTCAGCGATCAAACGAGCGAGTGGAGAGTCTTCTTTTAACTGAACTCCATTTTGCTCATGGCGCGCTGCTGATTGGCGTTTGAGCAATGCGGAGAGCGAGTCAGCACTTTCGGACTCTCTGCCATCAGCTTCATCTACACCATTGCTGTATTGTTTGAGCATATTGGCAAAACGCTTCGTCATTGAACGACCTGAATCTGCTTTAGTCTGCAGGCTTACGCGGTCTTCATCTAGTTGACGCTGCCTAGGTGTCGGTGCACTCTGCGTGTTTGCCGATGCTTGAGAATTGTTGTAGCGAGGTTGGGAGTTGTAGTTAGCGCTAGAGCGCGCTGCCGCCGTCTCATTGTCGACCGCAGCAACAATTTCTACACCACCTGCGACTTTTTTATTAGACATGATTACTGCATCATCGCCCAACTCCCCTTTTACTTGGAGTAGCGCGGTACGCATGTCTTTGGCAAAAAATCGTTTAATCTTCAAAGTAGATATCCGTCTATTAACGCATTAATGCTAGTTACCAACAGCTTGAACAATACGTATTTGTTTCTCGTCTGGGATTTCCTGATAAGAGAGTACGCGTAACGATGGAATTGTGTTCTTCACAAACTTAGCTAGTGTTGAACGCAATACGCCAGAGGTCAGAAGGACGGCGGGCTCCCCTTTTAACTCTTGCTCTTGAGTCGCTTGAGTTAAAGAAGATTGTAGCCGCTCAGCCAAACCTGGTTCGATACCTGCAGATTCTCCCCCAGATGCTTGCATTGTCTGATGCAATATTTGTTCCAGCTCAGGAATCAATGTAATGACAGGCAACTCTGGCTCTATTCCATTGATTTCCTGAACAATTAGTCGTTTCAACGAGATTCGAACTGCCGCTGTTAGTATGTCAGGTTCTTGACTCTTACTTGAATATTCAGCCAAGGTTTGGACGATAGTTCGGATGTCTCGGATAGGTACCGCTTCATTAAGCAAGTTCTGTAATACTTTCACGACGACACCAAGTTGAAGCTGATCCGGCACAAAGTTCTCGACCAGTTTAGGCGCACTACGCCCAAGCATTTCCAACAAGTTCTGTACTTCTTCATGGCCAATTAAGTTTGAAGCATTATTGGTCAGTAATTGGCTAAGGTGAGTCGCAAGCACTGTTGAAGAGTCGACCACGGTATAGCCTAGCGCCTGCGCATGTTCACGCTGCTCATCTTTGATCCACACCGCCTCAAGGCCAAAGGCAGGATCAATCGTCGGTTCACCTTCCACCATGCCATACACCTGCCCTGGGTTAATGGCGAGCTCCATATCTGGACGAATTTCTGCCTCACCTACAGCCACCCCCATCAAAGTAATTCGGTAACTGTTTGGGGTCAGCTCAAGGTTGTCACGGATATGGACTGCGGGAATGAGGAAACCGAAGTCTTGAGAGAGCTTTTTACGCACCCCCTTCACTCGCTCTAACAGTTCTCCCCCTTGATCTTTGTCGACGAGCGGGATCAAACGGTAGCCGACTTCCAAACCAATAACATCAACAGGTTGTACATCATCCCACGATAGCTCTTTTGGCGTTGGAGCATCCTGTTCGGTTGTTGCTGGTAATTTAGCCTTTTCAGCGTCTTTCTTCTGTTTACGATGAATCCAGTACGCCCCGCCACCAGCCAGTATCGCCAGTAACAAGAAAGCAAAATGAGGCATGCCCGGCACAACCCCCATTACTCCTAATATACCTGCCGTGATCATCAGAGCTTTAGGGTTGTCAAACATTTGGAAGACAACTTGCTGGCCCATATCTTCGTCAGTGTTCTGACGAGTGACCATGATCGCCGCGCCAATCGAGAGTAATAGAGATGGAATTTGAGCAACAAGGCCATCACCGATGGTCAGCAAAGTATAGATTTGGATAGCCTCGCCAAACGCTAGTCCATACTGAGCCATACCAATCGACAAACCACCGATAATATTGATAAATAGAATCAAAATACCGGCAATAGCATCGCCTTTAACAAATTTTGACGCACCGTCCATCGAGCCATAGAAATCAGCTTCTTTAGTGACTTCTTGACGACGCGTTCTTGCCTGATCTTGATCGATTAGTCCCGCATTTAAGTCGGCATCGATCGCCATCTGCTTACCGGGTAAGGCATCTAAGGTAAAGCGAGCACTCACCTCAGAGATACGACCTGCACCTTTCGTCACAACCATAAAGTTGATGATCATCAAGATAAGAAATACGACTAAACCAACGGCATAGTTGCCACCAATCACGACACTACCAAAAGCTTCAATCACACTACCCGCTGCGCCCGTTCCCTCATGGCCATAGAGCAGTACAACACGGGTCGATGCAACGTTTAACGCCAAACGTAACAAAGTTGCAATAAGCAGTACCGTCGGAAAAGCCGCAAAGTCTAAAGGCCTACGGGTATAGACCGTCACGAGAAGGACAACCATCGCCAATGCGATATTGAACGTAAAGAATAAGTCGAGCAGGAATGGAGGTATCGGTAATACCACCATCGCCAGCGTCGCCAATACCATAATAGGCGCACCTACCGCTGGCATTGCTCTCTGAGGAATGGGAGGTAACTTATCCGCGAACGGCAACGTAAACTTCATAGAGGTGAAATCTATAATTTAACCAAAAAATTAAAGGACTTAGGCCGATATGCAAGTTTCAGTCCATAAGTCCTGTCAATTTTATGGCTACATTAAGATATGGTTATAGAAGCACTAACTCATTGAATTGGCGAGCTTCCCAATTAATCGTGAGAACGCACTAAGGTTGGATATTGAAAAGCAGTTCACCACGTCGTTTTGCTAAGTCATAGTCCACGCACACGATACCTGAAGTAGGAAACATCGGAGGCACCATATCCGGGACCAACTCTGCAGTGAGATACCCAACAAGCGGTAAATGTGACACCAATAATATAGATGCTAGCTCCTCTACCTCGGCTATCGCTACTACATAGTCCGCCACTTGGTTGGACTCACCGTACGGTGTAATGTCTTCGCATGTTTGGATCTGTTTCGCACTAAAGCTGCGTGAGATTTCTTGCCAAGTTTGCTGAGCACGTAAGTAAGGGCTAACTAATACTTTATCGAATTGCGCATAACCTTGCTCTGCGCATGCTCGGGCTACTGCCTCGGAGGCACTGCGCCCTCTCTCTGTCAGCGCACGCTCTGCGTCAGTTGCTGCATAATGCTCAGCTTCCCCATGACGCATAATGAATATTTTCATGGCTTCTTCCTAAATCTGTGATCTTGTAATTATCATCATTGTTATTTTTATACGCTGATTTTTAGCACTTGTTTAAAAATAATTATATCAAGTACCTTGCTAAAGACTTCGACTTTCTTAACAATCTTAATGGACGGATTCATATTTTGTGTATGCTTATATTTCTCAAAGAGATAGTTGGCACTCATCCACATCGCGTACATACTAATACCTAAGCACCTTCAGCGGAGAAATACTTGTGCACATAAGCCCCAATGACACCAACCAATATCGCTACCTCACGTTGGAAAACGGGCTTAGAGTGTTAGCTATTCAAGATAAAGACGCGCAAAAATCAGCCGCATCGTTAGCCGTCAATGTTGGGCACTTTGATGATCCAATGGATCGTCAAGGCCTTGCTCATTACTTGGAACATATGCTGTTTTTAGGGACAGAAAAATACCCTAAAGTTGGTGAATTTCAAAGTTACATTAACCGACATGGTGGCAGTAATAACGCATGGACTGGTACCGAACATACTTGCTTCTTTTTTGACGTCACACCTTCGGCTTTTGCCGATAGCCTCGACAGGTTTAGTCAATTTTTTACCGCCCCACTCTTTAATCCTGAGGCGCTCGACAAAGAACGCCAAGCGGTTGAATCTGAATACAAACTCAAACTAAACGACGACTCTCGAAGGCTGTATCAGGTCCACAAGGAGCTCGTCAATCCGAAGCATCCATTTGCCAAGTTTTCTGTGGGCAACCTAGAGACATTAGGTGACCGCGGCGGTCAATCTATTCGAGATGAAATCGTTGATTTCCATTATCAGCAATATTCCGCTGACTTAATGACATTGACTGTAATGGGCCCACAGCCGTTAGACGAACTAGAAAGTTGGGTCACCAAAAAGTTTTCAGCCATACCGACTCACAATCTCGCGGGTAAATCAATCGACGTCCCTTATACCGATGAAAACTCCACCCGTATTTTGGTCAATGTCGAACCGATTAAAGACATTCGCAAACTGATTTTGACCTTTCCCATGCCATGTATGGATGAACATTACCGTCAAAAGCCTCTGTCTTACTTTGCTCATCTTCTCGGCTACGAAGGTGACGGAAGCCTGATGCTCGAACTCAAAGAAGCCGGATGGATTACTTCCCTTTCAGCTGGTGGCGGAACCAGCGGAAGTAACTATCGAGAATTTACGGTTAGCTGCGCGTTAACCCCTGAGGGCATAGAGCATGTTGACGATATTGTTCAAGCTATATTCAGTTATTTATCGCTACTAAGCCGTGAAGGTTTTGACGAGTGGCGCTACCTCGAGAAGCAAGCCGTATTGGAATCTGCATTCCGCTTTCAAGAACCCACCAGGCCACTCGATCTTGTCAGCCATTTAGTAGTTAATATGCAGCATTATGCGCCAGAAGACACCGTCTATGGCGATTTTATGATGACTGAATATAATGAAACACTGCTCAGAGGCCTTCTGCAATACCTAACGCCGGAGAATTTGCGTGTCACGCTGATTGCTCAAGGCTTATACTATGATAAACAAGCTCAGTGGTACGCATCTCCTTATTCAGTGTTACCGTTTTCATCGGAACAGTTAGCCAAATATAAAACGCCAAGCGACTTGAACTTCGCGCTTCCACCTAAAAACCCTTTTATCTGTTATGACTTAGATCCTCAACCTGTTGAAGCCCTTTCTGACATACCAGAAGTGATAGAAGAGCTACCAGGGTTTAAGTTATGGCACTTACAAGATCATGAATTCAAGGTACCTAAAGGGGTTATATACGTCGCGATAGACAGTCCTCACGCCGTCGCTAACCCCAGAAATATTGTGAAAACTCGCTTGTGCGTGGAAATGTTCCTCGATTCTTTAGCCAAAGAAACTTATCAAGCTGAGATCGCAGGTATGGGTTACAACATGTATGCCCACCAAGGTGGAGTAACCCTAACACTTTCAGGCTTCAGTAAGAAACAACCAGAATTAATGAAAATGATCTTGGAGCGCTTTGCCAAACGTGACTTCAGTGCAAAACGCTTTGATACCATTAAGAATCAATTGTTGAGGAATTGGCGGAACGCGGCACAGGATAAACCTATCTCGCAACTTTTCAACGCTATGACGGGCCTGTTACAACCAAACAACCCTCCTTACGTTGATTTGCTCGAAGCCTTGGAAACCATCCATGTGGAAGAATTGGCTGAATTTGTGCAGGCAATACTCGCTGAGTTGCATGTCGAAATGTTTGTCTACGGAGACTGGACTCGCTCTGATGCTATCCATCTTGGGACAACACTGAAAGACGCACTTAGAGTACACAACCAACAGTACGAAGAAGCACTGCGCCCTCTAGTGATGCTTGGCAAAAATGGGACTTTCCAGCGTTCAGTGGAGTGTAACCAAGAAGATTCAGCAATTGTCGTTTATTACCAATGCGATGATATAGAGCCACGCAATATTGCTTTGTATTCGCTGGCTAACCACTTGATGTCCGCAACTTTTTTTCATGAAATAAGAACCAAGCAGCAGTTGGGCTATATGGTCGGTACTGGCAACTTACCACTCAATCGTCATCCAGGTATTGTGCTCTATGTACAATCACCCAATGCCGCACCTATCGATCTAATCAGTTCCATTGATGAATTCCTCAATGCTTTCTATATGGTGCTGCTTGAGCTGAATGAGTACCAATGGCACAGCAGTAAACGAGGGCTATGGAATCAGATCGCGACACCTGACACGACACTAAGAAGCCGAGCTCAACGCCTTTGGGTTGCGATAGGTAACAAAGACGATAACTTCAACCAGAAAGAAGTGGTATTAGAGGAACTGAAAACCTTAACTCGTGCAGATATGATCCGCTTTGTTGTCAATGAGCTCAAGCCACGGACAGCAAACCGACTCATCATGCACACCCAAGGAAATGCACATCACGAGTCAGCACCACTGGACTTAGGCCTAGAAATAGGCTCAATAGAAGAGTTTCAACTTAGACCGAAAGATATCGACTTAGGCTGATTGTTCAGACTCGACAATTGTCTTTAATGAATGGGGGTGAAGCTTAATACACACACCCTCATACTTAAACGCCACTGTGGGGTTATTGAGCCGCTCACCCTCACCTTTCGGGCTAGATAACTTGATCTTCACTCCCTGCTCACTTAACTGCTCCCATTGCTTTGCCATTTCTGGCTGTAGGCCCTTAATCTCCTGTAGATATTCCTCTGCTGTTTCAGCTTGCGAAGGCACAACAAACTCAACATGTTCCCAACTCTGTTGTGGGTAGCGTTTTCCCTCGGCCGGGTAAGGTAGCTCTAAGCATTCGATTGACCAATTTAACGCCTTCAATGGCTCAGTGAATTCAATCACTATGATCGGACGGCCATTTATCACCGCATTTGATATTTCACAGCCTTCTTTTAACCATTCTTGATGAGCCAGTTTTGCCAATTCCAAGTCATTGATACGTAATGCAATATGATCCGCCTGAAAAGGACGTAAATTAATATGCAGTTTCTCGCTTAAACCTTGAATTTTATGCATAAAATCTTCAATCTTGCCTTTCATTTGTGAAGGCATCAATTCAGCATCCAATAGTCTTTGAGACATTTTCATTTATCCAAAACGTTGATTTTTCCGCAATACTAGCAAGAACCTAAGGAAAAGTAGAAAATTTCCCAGTTCACTCCCTATAAGAGAGGCAATAAAGTTGGTATTATGTGCGCCAATTTATGAACTCTACAGAGATATGCATTTATTCCACTAGAGTGGATATTATTCAGCCATAGCCATTGACTAAACTGAATATTTATATGCATATCCAACCAATTCCCAGAATTGAAGGAAGCGCGTGTGAATATCCAAGCACTTATTAACGACAAAGTATCTCAGGCTCTAGAAGCCGCTGGCGCACCGGCAGGTAGCCCTGCTGCAGTTCGCCAATCAGCAAAGCCTCAGTTTGGTGATTACCAAGCAAACGGCGTCATGGGTGTTGCTAAGAAACTCGGTACCAACCCACGCGAATTTGCTCAAAAAGTACTGGATGTTCTGAACCTTGATGGCATCGCTAGCAAAACAGAAATTGCTGGCCCAGGTTTTATCAACATCTTCTTGAGCGAAGAATTCCTTGCTAAACAAGCTGAGTCCGCACTATCTGACTCTCGTCTTGGTGTCGCGCCTGAAACTCAAAAGACTATTGTTGCTGACTACTCTGCGCCAAACGTGGCGAAAGAAATGCACGTTGGCCACCTGCGCTCAACTATTATCGGTGACGCCGTTGTGCGCACACTTGAATTTTTAGGCCATAAAGTCATTCGTGCTAACCACATCGGTGACTGGGGTACTCAGTTTGGTATGCTGATTGCGAACCTTGAGCGAGTGCAAAAAGAGTCTGGTGAAATATCAATGGAACTCGCTGATCTAGAAGCTTTCTATCGTGAATCGAAAAAGCTGTACGATGAAGACGAAGAGTTTGCGCTAAAAGCTCGTAATTACGTGGTGAAACTACAAAGTGGTGATGAATACTGCGCTGAGATGTGGAAGAAGCTGGTTGATATCACCATGATCCAAAACCAGCGCAACTACGATCGTCTTAATGTCTCTCTAACTCGTGAGAACGTAATGGGTGAGAGCATGTACAACGACATGCTTCCTGGCATTGTGGCAGACCTGAAAGAACAAGGTCTTGCACAAGAAGATGACGGTGCACAAGTTGTGTTCCTTGAAGAGTACAAAAACAAAGACGGCGAGCCTATGGGTGTGATCATCCAGAAGCGTGACGGCGGCTTCTTGTACAACACTACCGATATCGCTTGTGCTAAATACCGCTACGAAACGCTAGGTGCAGACCGCGTATTGTACTTTATTGACTCACGTCAGCATCAACATTTGATGCAAGCTTGGACTATCGTCCGTAAAGCGGGCTATGTGCCAGAAGAGGTAACTCTTGAGCACCACGCTTTCGGTATGATGCTAGGTAAAGATGGCCGTCCATTTAAGACGCGTGCAGGTGGCACAGTTCGTCTGGCGGATCTACTAGACGAAGCAGAAGAGCGTGCAATCAAACTTATCGAGTCTAAGAACCCAGACTTAGAAACAGCTGAAAAGCAAAACATCGCGAATACGGTAGCGATGGCTGCTGTTAAGTACGCAGACCTGTCTAAGCATCGTACGACTGACTACGTGTTTGACTGGGATAACATGCTGGCCTTTGAAGGCAACACTGCCCCATACATGCAGTATGCTTACACGCGCGTTGCATCTATTTTTGCTAAAGCGGGCATCTCAATGGATGAGTTAGAGGGCGACATTAAGATCACCGAAGAGAAAGAGAAATCTCTTATCGCCAAGCTACTTCAATTTGAAGAAGCCGTGCAGTCAGTTGCTCGTGAAGGTCAGCCACACATTATGTGTAGTTACCTATTCGAACTTGCTGGCCAATTCTCAAGCTTCTATGAAGCATGCCCAATTCTGAACACAGAAGATGAGTCTGTGAAACAGAGTCGTCTGAAGCTGGCAGCACTGACGGCGAAGACCATCAAACAAGGTCTTTCTCTGCTAGGTATTGATACACTAGAACGTATGTAAGCTAGGGCTTTAGCGATAGAAAATAAAGGTTGATGTGAAAGCATCAACCTTTTGTTTTTTCTGGCGTATACTGGCTAAAAATACTAATAGGAATGAATCATGAGTTTTGAACTCCATCCACAACTGACAAAGGATACTAGCGTCATCGGTCACTTTCCTTTGACTATTGCTCTGCTCCACAAGGACAACGCTGTTCCTTGGGTGATTCTTGTCCCTAAACGGGAAAATCTTAAGGAGCTGCACCACCTGCCAATGCAAGCTCAACAACAGTTCTTACTCGAATCACAAGCAGTAAGCCAAGCATTAGAAGCAACGTTTCGCCCAGATAAACTCAACTTAGGTGCGCTTGGAAATATGGTCCCACAGCTGCATATTCATCATATCGCTCGCTTCAAAGACGACATCGCTTGGCCCGGTCCCATTTGGGGTAACACCAACGGCGTGTTTCGTTCTGAGGAAGAACAACAAACCATGCTTTCTCGCATTCAAAACGTACTATCACTAAGTAGTCTGTTTCGAAAGGCATAAAAAATGCCGCTGTTATCCAGCGGCATTGTTTACATTGTAACCGTGAGAGCAATCCCATCCGAACAATTCGCGGAGTAACGCACTCTCATCACCCTGTGAGCTTTATTCGTATCAACCAGTCTAGAGATCTGACCTTTCCTGACCCATACCGCCAGCATAGCATCGACACCATCCTCACTCAGCGCAAATTTCTTAGCAAGCTCTCTCTGACTTACACAGCCCTGCTGTTCGATATACTGTTTCAGCTCTCTCAGGATCATGCTGTTTGTGTCTCCACATAGAGTGTTTGTTTCTCACCTGCAGCTTTAAGAGCGCGGTAAGTTACCAAGGAGACAAGCAGGATACCTGCAATCCACGCTGAGCTATAAACTGGATGATCAGCAAAATGCATGACTTGGTAATATAAGGCAGCACCACCATAAGCTAAGCCCATTGTCCACGCAGCAATAAAACGCGCATACTTTTGACCAAACTCTCGTACATAAGCTCCCATAGCTGCCACACAAGGGGTGTAAAGCAGGATGAAGATCAAATAAGCAAAAGCCGCATGACTCGATGCAAAGTGCTGATTCAAGTTGCCAAAAATCGAGGCATCCACTTCCTGTTCCTCAGCAACCGTAGAGCTATCAGTTAAGTCACCGACTTCGATACCCAGTGGATCTGAATAGCTTAACCCTGCTAGATTATCAGGAATCGACATCACCGCCTCTTCTAAACTCGCCATCAAGTTAAACTCGGCTTCTTCACCTTCACTAGGCGCATAGAGATTATTCAGCGTACCAACAACCGCCTCTTTTGCGAAAATACCAGTAATGATACCTACCGTTGCTGGCCAGTTATCTTCTTTGACACCAATAGGAGCAAATACAGGTGTCACAACCTGAGAAACTTTAGACAATACGGATGTTTCACTGTCTTCATTACCAAATGAACCATCTGTACCAACAGAATTAAGAAAGCTGAGAATGGTGACCACAACGACAATGGTTTTGCCGGCCCCTAAAACAAATCGCTTAAGTTTCTGCCATGTTTTGATCAGAACATTTTGTACTGTAGGTAGCTCGTAATCTGGCATTTCCATCACTAAGCTATCGCTTGACCCCGGATAAAGTGTGTGCTTCAACACGAGCCCTGTAAAAACAGCTGCTACTATGCCCAGCAAATACAATGCAAACACAATATTTTGACCACTTTCTGGGAAAAATGCGGCAGCAAACAAAGCATATACCGGCAAGCGGGCACCACAGGACATAAATGGTGCCATTGATGCCGCTAACTTACGTTCGCGCTCTTGATCTAGGGTACGTGTCGCCATGATTGCCGGTACATTACACCCAAAGCCAAGTACTAGTGGAACAAATGCTTTGCCCGGTAAACCAATTTTTTGCATCACTTTATCAAGTACAAACGCTGCACGTGACATGTAGCCCGAGCTCTCAAGAACGGCAAGGAAAAGATAGAGGCAGGCAATCACTGGAATAAAGGTTGCCACCGTCTGAATCCCCCCACCAACGCCATCAGCAACTAAGGTGACAAGCCAAACAGGAAGGTGTTCGTCGAGTAAATAGTGCCCTCCATCAACCAATAAGGCACCAACACCAATATCAAAAAAATCAATGAACGCACTTCCGATGTTAATTGAGAACATAAACATCAGATACATAACCACAAAGAAAAACGGCACTCCAACCCACTTATTCAGGATGACGTTGTCCACCTTTTCGGTAAAACTATGACTGAGCTTTCCTTCTGTTCGGCGCACTCTTTTACACTGTTCATGTAAGAAGGTGTACTTAGTGTCGGCAACTAATAAATCAATATCCAGCTCTATCGATTGCTGAACATTGGCAATCATACTTCTCTCCTCTGAAGAGAGGCTATTGAGGACAAGCAAGTCTTGCTCTAATGCACGAATTGAAAGCGCTCTTGCAGATACTTCAGAGTGGTTTTCAAAAATAGGTTGGATCTGCTCGATTGCATATTCAAAATCTGATTGGTAATGGATATTCAGCTCATCCAGCGCTACACCTTGGACAACAGCTTTATGTAAACGCTCTTTAAAGCGTTGAACCTGCCCATTATTATTCGCTGATAGCGCAAACACCGGACAACCCAACACTTTTTCTAGCGCTTTAATATCGATCGTCTGGCGTTCTCGTTTTAAGGCATCCATTTTATTTAGCACGACCATCATAGGTCTGCCTAATTCACGTAGTTGAAGCGTCATATACAAGCTGCGCTCTAAACAAGTCGCATCAACAACATTAATAATCAGGTCCGCTGGATGAGTTAATACGGCACGAGAAGCAATGGACTCATCGATACTGTTACCATCATTGCCACTATCAAGCGCATAAATACCGGGTAAGTCAGTCAGCATGAATTCATCACCTGAATGGCGATATCGACCTGTTTTCTTTTCGACCGTAACTCCAGCCCAGTTACCGACTTGCTGCTTTGCCCCAGTCAGACCGTTAAACAGCGTGGTTTTGCCACTGTTTGGATTACCAACGGTTAAAATGTGGTACTTCATTAGCTAGCCTCCACAAGAATAGCGTTCGCAATATTGGTTCTCACCGCTAAAGAAACGCCACGCACTTCAACTTGAAGCGGATCGCCCATTGGCGCTTTGCGGATAAGCGTAACTGGTGTTTGCGGCAATAACCCCATAACCATGAGTTTTTTTCGGACATCGCTTGAAAGCTCAGAGAAACCAGTAATGGTTGCTTTTTGTCCTTGTGTTAGATCTGACAGTTTCATAGACAGGCCAATTAAAGATAAAAATGAGAAATATTATTATTAAGAATTTAGATATTAGCCCGTGTGAAATTTTTAAATCTTGTCTGAAATCAAACATTACATTTATGGAACGTCACTTTCGTTAATTAAAGCCTCGTTAAATCCGTTAAAAGCCATAATTAATGTCACTTAATCAGCTAGTTTCATTGAGTTCCTTTCATTCAAAAACAAAATAAAAACAATAAATATCAAAAACTTAAACCAAGTGTCGTTTTTGTCATGTAACCTTGGCGTTAATTTTATAAGTAAAATAAGTCGATAGTTTTATAGTTAACCACGTCAACGAGGAAAGCTTCTTGAAGACATTGAATTCCAGAGGTGGTGCTACCGCACCACTCCGGCAGCAAGCGAAGGTGTCATTGACACCCGTGGTATAGTCCCCCCGGCTATACCACGATATTTTTTTCATCACGCATCACGCATCACGCATCACGCATCACGCATCACGCATCACGCATCACGCATCACGCAGAGTGTTCATTCAAACAACCTCAACACAACACTTTTTACTTAATGCAGAGAATCGCCTTAGATTACTGTTCTTGTTCTTCAATGAACTGAGAAGGGGAAACACCAAAACGATGTTTAAATCGCTGGCTGAAATAGGAAGGGTCATTAAACCCGCACTCGAATGCGACATCAGAGATCTTCTCTCCTGCGAGTAAACGCCGGCATGCATAGTCCAAACGCACTTCCGTGACGTAGTCCATAAACGTACGTTGTGTGGCGGTCTTAAATCGACGTTGCAAACTGCGTTCTGATACAAACATCTGCTTAGCGGCCAGAGCCGTGCCAAATTCTGGGTCTGAATAGTGTTTTATAACCAGCGCTTCGAGTTTTTCAACCCATGGATCTTTCTCTTTAGATTGCTCTTCGAATAATCCTGTATCAGTCAGATGAACAATCGAATTTTCTTCAAACTCACTACCCACAGGCCACACGCACTCAAGCAAATTTCTCTCATTTGAACTATATCGATGGAAACAACCTCCACTTTCTTTGACGAGAGACTCGATCTCATTCCATAGCTCTTCAGCTGATACTGAATCGTCATCAAGCTTTTTACCTTGTTCGGTGATAGAAAAATGGACTTTTCTATCCTCGACGCGGCAAGCCATCAAAACGACTTGTCCGCGATACATACGTTTGATCAGGTTATCAATCAGAAGATTAAACACACTATCTAAGTTAAACACGTCGAGCGTGACGTAAATGTCTTTATCTTGATCCGAACTTATCTCAACAGATAGACCGGCTTTATTCAGTTCTTCTCGCCAACCATCCAACGCTGAGCGCAATACCAGAGACAAGTTGTACACTGGTAAGGCATCACCATTTGCCGCACGTACATTGAGGAGCAAATCTAATTCATGAATCATAAAGCTCATGAGTTGTTGCTTCCCTTGCTCTGATTCGGAAATGACTTGAGCCGCGCAGCTTTGTAATCTTTCACGCAACGATTGCACCGACTGGCGGTAAAGAATACGCCTTATTTGGAGCTGCTTTCTTAATTGATCGTTGTTAGTGAGTAAAATTCGGCTTTGATGACGCAACTGGTTCGTCTTCAATGCAATCTGTGATTTTAACTCTTTATTCGTGAACGCCATTATTCGTGAACGCCAATAAATTACTATCGCTAACAAAACTAAAGTAAGGGCAATATATGACAAGATCGCATACCCGCGTAAATACCAAGGCTCTTCAACCGAGAACACGAACGGATCGATCGCGCTTTGAGCCATGCCATTGCTGACCACTCGTGCTTCAAGTGCATAATGTCCTGGAAGAATATGCTCAATGGTTAGCTTCATTCCCTCAAGATCTTGCCACTCTTCCTGAGCTCCGAGCCGGTATTGAAGCGCGACATGACTCACCTGAGGCAACACTCCAAACTGAAAAGCAATTGGCTGCCCATACTTTACATGTGGGGCATTGAATAGGCTTCCACCAAGAGAAAATAGCTCTTGATTAGCAGTGACTTGGCTAATAATGGCCTGTACTTTCGGCGGATGACTCATACTCAGGCTTTGGGTATCAACCTTGACCAAGTTTCGCCTAGAACCAAGTAAGAGGTTTTGCTGACTTTCTGAGCCTAGACTGCATAAGCCTGATAGGAATTCGTTGTTTACTAAACCCAATGGCTCACCAAAATGTGCTGCAATTTCCCCATTGCTTGTATAACGAGTGAGCCCTGCAGAAGAAGTCATCCAAATACCTTTCCCATTGCTAAGCAGACACTTAGGGGTAATATGATTCTCTACCATACCTAGAGGTTCGAGTTGGAAACTGGCTAGATCTAACCGGTACAAACCGTAAGTACTCGCTACCCAAATTTCCCCTGTCTTACCTTCCTCTATGCTCACAACTCGCCCAAAGTGTTCCGAATCATCAATATAATGAATCTGACCATCAATCAGAACATAAGCGCCATGATCAGTACCAAGTACCAAACTGCCATCATCAGTAACGGACATCTGAGTAAGTTGTGCAGGTAAGTACTGATTCAGCATCCAATCTGAGCCATATTGCACCAGCTCACGATTGTTTGTATCGAAACGCCATAACTTATGGTCGCTGGCCCCCCAGACTCGACCTTGCTTATCCAGTTCTAGCAATTCAACCGATGAAGTCTTTAAAAAATTGGGTAGACTGTCTTTGAGCAATGCACCAGATACACTATCAATACAAATGATGCCATTGTCAGTGGCTAGCCACAGCGTACCGTTATGCTCAATGACATTATTCACTCTGCCTTTATATACCAGTTTTCTGGAAGGTCTGTTATTGAGTTTAAGGGTATACACGCCCACACTGGTCACCATCCAAAATCCGCCTCGACTGTGCATATTCTTTAGCTGAATCAGCTTTTCCGACGTAGAGCCATGGTTGATCATCAAATTTGGAAAGCGTTGAAAATGATGAGAAAACAAGGAAAAGTAATGAATTCCCCTCTCTGTAGCGATCCATATGCCGCCACGACGATCATTCAGCAATGAATAGACCTTTTCACCAGGCAAAGCATTGCTATACGTCAAGGTTCTCAAGGCATAGCGGCTCTCACTCGATCCGAAAGAATAAACCTGTAAGCCTGATTCGGTGCCCAGCCAGTATCCATCTTCTGTCTCAGCAATACTGAGAACATGACCTCCAGGTATGCGTTTGAGCGGTCCGTTAGGATGACTAATACTGAAAAGGATGGCTCCGCTTCGAGTCCCAACAACCAACTCTTGTCGCCTCTCAGAAAAATAGAGCGTTTCGATGTGATTCTTTCCAGAGCGAGGAGCATGCTCAAAATGATCCCCATCTGACAAGTACACACCTGAATTTGTTGCTAAAACCCATTTTGATTTAATGAGTTTGGCATCCGTTATACTGATTTCTGCCGACTGATTATACTGATACAACTCCATTAAGGAGTATGAAGAAAAATCTCCGCTTTCAATATGATAGGTGTAAAAATTGGCAGTATCGGATACCCAAACATAACGTCCGGAAACCCCTATCCGTAAAATTTCCGTACCAGGGGTAAGACTAAACATGAGTTCTCGTGACTTACCCGGAGTAGTACGATAAATCTCATTACCAGCAAAAGACCAAAATGCGTTATCGAGAAACGCAATATGTACTGGCTTAAACTCAAGTGCGGAGCCTGATTTAGGCAAGATGTTTTGACCGTCAAAAAATAGCACTTGATTCCTGACATCCTGAAACCAAATACCACCATTTTCGGCAAGAAAAAGCTCTTTTGCCGCAAATGCCTTCCCCTTAGCCTGTGTCGGTAAGGGATAAAAGACCGATAAAGGAAGATCCATAGCGACGGCTAAACGAGCTATAAAATATAGTGCCAGAAAGCAAACGGCTCTTTTCACTCACAATTCCCTTGCATCCGCAGCCACAATACTCCAATAAGAGTGACAACATGGCTGCTTGATTGACGATATCCAGTTCTATGTAGACAACGTCATTAAATTATTTTGTGCCAATAATTATCTTGTATTTAGACGGATAAACAAGATGTTGCTTCAAAGAATCCAGCTTTTCTTCTTCAATTACATCGAAAAAGGGAAGCATTGCGCTTCCCTAGGTTATTCATTAACCGATGTTTACTCGCCCAAACACTCCGTAAAGCTGTCGGTAATGGACTGAATGAAAGTAAAGTAGCTACCAGGCCCAACTGGAATATCAGATCCGATAGGATCAAGAATACCTTGCTTTGCTTGGCTTCCTCGAGTCACCGAATTCACAACTGCTGGAGTAAATTGAGGCTCAGCAAAGACACATTTAGCATCTCCTTTCGCTAATGCTTTTTTTATTTTTATCAGAGTTTTAGCTCCCGGTTTTCTTTCGGGACTTACCGTGAATTCACCTAAATGATTCAACCCATAATGCTGTTCAAAGTAGCCATAGGCGTCATGGAAAACGTAGTAACCAACATCCTTAATAGGCTCAAGTGCCGCACGCCACTTCTTGTCATACTCATTTGAGTTGTTTAAGAACGCTTGATAGTTAGCCTGATATGTTTCTTTGTTTTTAGGATCTAACTCACCTAGCTTTTTACTTATCGCTTCTGCCACTTGTATACTTTGCTCATAACCAAGCCAAAAATGTGGGTCATGCGAACCATGGTTGTGCCCATCATGATCATGATGACTGCCATCAAATTCACGCAACGCTATGCCCTCAATTTCACTGACCGTCAGCACATTTGTCTGTCCTTCTAAAACCTTAGATAGAAATGGCTCTAAATCATGACCAAACCAAATGACTAAATCTGCTTTTCTGATCCTTTTCACATCAGAAGGTTTCAACGCATAGTCATGGGGAGAGGTATTTGAATCAAGCAATAATTCTGGCTCAGAAACACCTTGAGTGATCTCATAGGTAATCATTTGAATCGGCTTGATACTAGTCAGTATCTCGCTAGCATTAGCACTACCTATCGCAAAAATGGATAACAAAGGAATTAGATGTTTCATAAATCAATACCACTACTCTCTGGCGTTAAAGTTTGACAAATGTTACATTATAACAATAGTTATTTGCAAATGAGTTCCATTCATGTCGGCATTAGTCGAACTTCAACAAGTTTGCGTTCAGTTTGGTGAGCGTAAAGTTCTCGATAATATCAGCCTCAATATCAAACGAGGTGAGATAACCACTTTAATTGGCCCCAATGGCGCAGGAAAATCGACACTTGTAAAAGTGCTTTTAGGCCTTCAAAAAAAGTTCACAGGCTCTGTCAAACGATCCAAGGGCTTGAAAATTGGTTATGTCCCACAGAAGCTCAGGCTTAATGACTCACTCCCTCTAAACGTTAAACGCTTTATGAAGCTGGCAGGTAAATACAGCGAACAAGAATTACAAGATGCGCTAAAGCTTGTCGGCGCAGAGCACCTGATAAAGTCTAATATGCACTCGCTATCGGGAGGAGAGAATCAACGCATTCTACTGGCGAGGGCTTTGTTACAACGGCCTGATCTATTAGTACTGGACGAGCCAGCTCAAGGGGTCGATGTTCAAGGACAGATAGATTTGTACGACTTGATTGACACCATTCGCCATCGCTTTAGCTGTGCTGTATTCATGGTCTCGCACGACTTGCATCTAGTGATGGCAAAAACGGATGATGTGATCTGTTTGCATCATCATATTTGCTGTTCAGGAGCCCCTGCCGATATCACCAAGCACCCAAGCTACATTGCTTTATTCGGTGAAGTGCGTAGTGAATCTCTCGCCTTCTACCATCACCAGCATCAACACCATCATCATGATCTCGCGGGTGATCCCGTTTCAGGTGAAGCGTCTACTTGTTCCCATCATTCACACGGTCATCACCATGATTGAGTTTTTGTTACCTTCTATTCTAGCCGGCCTTGGCATCGCAGCTATCGCCGGCCCACTTGGTTCGTTTGTCGTCTGGCGCAAAATGGCCTACTTTGGCGATACCTTAGCACACGCATCACTGATGGGGCTTGCTCTTGGCTTCTTACTCGACGTCAATCTTTATTTTGCTTTGATCGTCTGCTGTCTTGCACTCGCTTTCATTTTGGTAGCGCTGCAAAGACAGCAATTAGTCGCCACTGACACCTTGTTAGGCATTTTAGCTCACAGTGCACTCTCTTTAGGCTTAGTGGCGGTTAGCTTCCTAGACAATGTTCGTATTGATTTAATGAGCTACCTATTCGGTGATTTACTCGCAGTGACTCCCACCGATCTTGTTTATATCTATGCGGGAGCCGCGCTTGTGTCCGTCATATTGTTTTGTTTTTGGCGTTCACTGTTGGCCACAACGGTCAACGAAGATTTAGCTGCCGTTGAAGGGCATAATGTTGACTTAATGAGACTTATTCTGATGATTATGGTTGGTTTAGTCATCGCAATTGGTATGAAGTTTGTGGGGGCGCTCATCATGACATCGCTTTTAATCATTCCCGCAGCCACAGCGCGACGTTTCTCCAAAACACCTGAACAAATGGCGTTCATGGCCTCTTGTATTGGCGCAATAGCCGTTCTACTTGGATTAAGTTTGTCATGGCACTATGACACCCCTGCTGGCCCTTCCGTTGTCATCAGCGCAGCGGCCATGTTTATGTTGACCCAGTTATATCGTATCAGATACTAAAGATTGGAGATAAAAAGAAGGGCTGACGCATTGCATCAGCCCTTCTTGTTTATGTGTCGCTTGCAGCCAAAGCTCTCTTTAAGCCCCTTCGTTATGCAACTCAAGATTAGCCAAGTCCTGTTGAATATCGCGCTGTACTTTTGCATCATCACTTCGCAATGACTCTAGGAAATCGAGGTACTTCTGATCGATATCTCCTGTCACGTACTCTCCATTAAAGACGGACGTTTCGAACTTAGTGATATCAGTGTTACCCATGCCCACCGCTGCCACAAGATCATCTAATGTTTGAAAAATTAGCTCATCGGCACCGATTTGCTTACAAATAGCGTCGTTATCGCGACCATGTGCTATCAGCTCGTTCGCGCTTGGCATGTCGATGCCGTAAACGTTCGGGAAACGAATTTCCGGTGCTGCAGAGACCATAAATACTTTTTTCGCACCAGAATCGCGTGCCATTTCAATGATTTGCTCAGATGTGGTACCACGAACGATAGAGTCATCAACCAGCAAAACGTTTTTGTCTTTGAACTCAGAGCGGATAGCATTGAGCTTACGGCGAACGGACTTCTTGCGTTGCTGCTGACCCGGCATAATAAACGTACGGCCCACATAGCGGTTCTTAACAAACCCTTGGCGGTATGGCTTATCAATAGCTTGAGCAATCTGCAACGCAATATCACATGACGTTTCAGGGATCGGAATAACCACATCAATATCTAGATGACTGTAGTCATCACGGATGCGCTCGCCAAGCTTCTTACCCATTTCTACACGTGCACTGTAAACAGAGATTTTATCAATGAAGGAGTCTGGACGAGAGAAGTAAACAAACTCGAAGATACAAGGGTTTAAGGTAGGGTTATCCGCACACTGTTTAGTGTGTAGCTGACCATCAAAAGTCGCGTATATCGCCTCACCAGGTGCTACATCACGGATGAAATCAAAACCAACGGCATCCAATGCAACAGATTCAGAAGCAACCATATACTCAACCGAGTCTCCGACTTCGCGCTTACCAAGACACAGAGGACGAATACCATTTGGGTCGCGGAAAGCAATCATACCGTGACCTATGATCATTGCAGACACAGCATAAGCACCGCGAATCGTACGATGTACGTTCGTCACTGCGCGAAAAACATCTTCTGCTGTGACATTTCCCTTTACAGTATCAATCTCGTGAGCAAGCACATTGAGTAAAACTTCAGAGTCAGAGGTCGTATTCACATGACGGCGATCTTTCTCAAACAGTTTCTCACGCACTTCCGCCGAGTTAGTTAAATTACCATTGTGAGCGAGCGTAATACCAAAAGGAGAGTTTACATAGAAAGGTTGAGCCTCTGAAGCACTTGAGCTACCTGCTGTTGGGTAGCGAACATGGCCAATACCGACCGTTCCCTGAAGGCGTTGCATGTGTTTTGCTTCAAACACATCCTTAACTAAACCGTTCGCCTTTCTCAGACGAAAACGATTGCTTTCTATGGTACAAATACCCGCGGCATCTTGGCCACGATGCTGCAACACAGTCAGTGCGTCATAGATAGACTGGTTTACAGGCGTTGTACCCACGATTCCAACAATACCACACATGTCCTAACCCTCGATTTGCGACAATGGCTGGCGCTATAACGCGCCAGATAAGAAACTCGATGTTGCTTGTAAGTGTTCGAAGAAAGGGGCAATGATACGGCTAAACTCCGGTACCAGTTGCGAACTTCTCCACCACTCTGAGTCTGGAAACGATGTAAACGCATCCATAAAAAATAGTGCAGCTGAAACAATCAGAACACCTCGTAAGCCACCAAAGACGACTCCTAGTACTCTATCTGTTCCTGACAAGCCTGTTTTCTGTACTAATTGGGCGATAACGTAATTCACGATCGCACCTACAATAAGTGTCGAAACAAACAGGGCTGCTATCGCTGCTCCATTTCGAAACATGTCGTCTTGGATATTGGAAAAGTACACCGCCAATTTTGCGTAGTACTGACTGGCGATAAAAAACGCCCCAAACCAGATAACCAAAGACAATGCTTCTTTTGCAAAGCCACGAATTAAACTGATCAATGCCGACAGGCCGATCACACTTAAAATGACAATATCTAACGAATTCATCTGTTCTTACATCTTAAGTTGGCGCGCATTTTAACAGAAAAAACGCTGACGCAAACGTTTTCTTATGGGTTTAATGGCTTAAATTTGAGCAATCGACCTTTTGAACCAGTAATTTTCTCCAGTTCCACAACTTGTCTCTCTAACTTACTCTTTGAGATGTCAGGGCCGATAATGACACGAGTGAAGCCATTTTCGAGTTTGGTGTGTGCTTGATAACCACGCTTTTGAAGATCCTTGACTACGTTCTTCGCATTTTCAGCATTCTTCAGTGCCATCAGCTGAATTATCCAAGCACTGTCCTGATATTCGTTGCGTTCAGGAACCTCTTTAACTGCGACTGGGAGTGGTTCGTCATTCACTTTTTCAGCGGAAGCTGGAGCCTCAACTTCTTGTGCAATAACTTCAACCGGCGTTTCAGGCAGGCTTGCTGAATCATCTATCGGTTCTAAAACTTCAAAGCTTTCTACATCGCTATCAAGCTCTGGTTTAATAGGAATGCTAGCAATCTCTTCTTTGTAATGTGTTTTCTTACCATCGAGGACATCCGGTAATACGATGACGCCGATTGCGACCAGAATAATGGTGCCAACCAAGCGGTTTTGAAATTTACTCGCCATTTACTCTCCTTGGCTCTGCCAGTACTCAAGGACTTCACCCACAGTATGGAATGAACCCAATACTAAGATGACATCTTTACTCTGTGAGTTTGTCATCGCGGCTTTAAAGGCGTCAACAGGGCTATCATAACGCTGATTATTTTCAGGTAAGAAGACACAAAGTTCATCGGCACTCGCCGCTCTTGGACCTTGTAATGAGGCAGGGTACCACTGGCTAGCAATAGGCGATAAAACTTCCAGAGTGGCTTTAATATCCTTGTCATGCAACATAGCGACAACAGCGTGGACCTTCTTGCCGGAGTATTGTTCCTGAATTTGACCGAATAAATACTCTGCCGAGTGAGGATTGTGCGCAACGTCAAGAATAATGGTTGGCTCTGTACTGACAATCTGCATTCTTCCAGGCAGCTGGGCTTCTCTTAACCCTTTGACAATATTGATATCGGAGATATCCAGATTTGCTGAAGCTAGCGCCATCAATGCAGTGGCTGCGTTCTGCAGTGGCAAGCCAGGGATAGGAAGTGCGTCAAGTTCATAGGGGCCATGACTCCAACGCCAAGTATTCTCATCCTCAATGTGGTAGTTGTATTGGATTCCAACCTGAAACAACTCCGCACCAATATCATCAGCATGCGCTGCCACAGTAGATGGCGCTTTAGGCTGACCACAGATTGCAGGCTTACCACTTCGGTAAATACCTGCTTTCTCATAGCCAATCACATTAATGTCATCACCGAGCCAGTCAACATGGTCTACTGCTAAGCTGGTAATCACGGATACGTCGTGCTCAACAACATTCGTTGCGTCCAGTCTCCCGCCTAAACCAACTTCAAGTAAGACAATATCAACGTTTTCAGTTTGAAAGAGACGCAATGCTGCAAGTGTCCCATATTCGAAGAAGCTTAGGCTAATATCACCGCGCTGATTTTCTATAAAGGCGAAAGCCTCAGTGTGCTTTTCATCCTCTAGATCTTGGCCATTAATACGAACACGCTCGTTATAACGAATAAGGTGTGGCGAGCTATAGACACCTACAGAATATCCAGCATCAAGCAAAATAGCTTCCATCAGTGCACAGGTCGAACCTTTGCCATTGGTACCGGCAACAGTAATAACTTTTGGGGCAGGCTTAACTAGGTTGGCTTTTTCAGCGACAGTTTGGACACGCTCTAAGCCAAGGTCGATTGCAGAAGTGTGTATGGTGGTTAAATAATCAAGCCACATCGCAAGAGAGGATGTGGCTTGAGGAATTTGGGTTTGACTCATCTAACTCTAAACCAAGTAATTGTGGTTGTTTGTTAGTATGTTACTTTACCCTTTTTCGTCCGCTTCTGGTACAGAATAAGCAGCTTCATTTTGTGAATCGTTCACAGAAACTACCAGAGGCGAGGGTTGATTGGTCATTTTAGCGATCAAGCTCCCCACACGCTGGCGCATTTCACGGCGATCGACAATCATGTCGATCGCGCCATGCTCAAGCAAGAATTCGCTACGCTGGAAACCTTCTGGTAGATCTTCACGTACTGTCTGCTCAATAACACGGCGACCAGCAAAACCAATCAATGCTTTTGGTTCACCAATATTTACATCACCAAGCATCGCGAGACTTGCCGACACACCACCCATGGTTGGGTCTGTCATTACTGAGATAAACGGTAAACCATTCTGAGAAAGACGCTCTAAAGCCGCACTCGTCTTCGCCATTTGCATCAGAGACATAAGTGCCTCTTGCATACGTGCACCACCGCTTGCAGAAAAACAAACTAAACCGCAGTTGTTCTCTATCGCTGCCTCGACCGCGCGAACAAAACGAGCACCAACGACGGAGCCCATCGAACCACCCATGAACGAAAACTCAAATGCACAAGCGACGATAGGTAGACCTAACAGTTCACCTTTCATTACAACAAGCGCATCTTTCTCACCGCTACTCTTTTGTGCAGCAGAGATACGATCTTTGTATTTTTTCGAATCTTTGAACTTCAGCTTGTCTTGTGGCTCAAGTTCATCCGCTAATTCTACGCGGTTGTCTTCGTCCAGAAATGTTTCAAGGCGACGACGAGCCTTCATACGCATGTGATGATCACATTTTGGACACACTTCTAGGTTACGCTCTAGTTCAGCGTGATAAAGCACTTGTTCACAAGACGTACACTTAGTCCAAACACCTTCTGGAATGGACGCTTTACGTGAACTAACAATGTTGCTTTTTTCTAAAATCTTTTCAAGCCAACTCATGGAAGACCTTTTTCTCTACATCGCCTCCGCACGGTGCGAAGGACAAAAATTCTGAATTTACGCGAGAGGATTAAAGCATATAAAATGCCAAGTGTAGACAAAAAACTGGTTGTACCTATTTCTTACACTAATGTCTCACGCCCTAAAGAACTGATTAGTTGGACAATTTAACACGGTTTAGTTCAAATTGTCTGGCAAAAATAGTGGCCCAATAGGCACTCTCGGCAATCCAAACTCTTCAGGGTAATCCACATCTACCAAGTAGAGCCCCTCAGCCTTAGCGGTTGCACCTGCCAGTTTGCGATCTTTTACTTCCAACAGCCAGTTTAACCATTCAGGCGGCTGCTCGCCACGTCCAACACATATCAAACTGCCGGTAATATTGCGAACCATGTGATGAACAAACGCATTGGCTTTGATATCGATGACAACATACTGACCATGGCGAGTCACATTAAGATGCATCATATTTCGCCATGGACTTCTTGACTGACAATGCACGGCACGAAATGACGTAAAGTCATTTTCACCCAACAAGTACTGGCCCGCTTCGTGCATTTTTTCTGCATCGAGCTCACCATGATAATGACTCACTCCAGATGACAAAATACCAGGTCGCAGAGCACTATTGAATATGATATAGCG
Source organism: Vibrio sp. Isolate24 (assembly GCF_022398215.1). Classification (NCBI taxonomy): domain Bacteria; kingdom Pseudomonadati; phylum Pseudomonadota; class Gammaproteobacteria; order Vibrionales; family Vibrionaceae; genus Vibrio; species Vibrio sp. Isolate24. The sequence continues at coordinate 460,403 of NZ_JAKEUU010000003.1, read as the reverse complement.
GTAACGACGAGCAGTCGCAGAAAACCGAGCATGGAACTCTTCAGGAACTTCTTTCGCCCATCGAACTGCAATATCGCTGGGTAGATTTGCGTTAGCTCCCATTGTCCAAGCCACTGTTTTCCGGCTAGCCGTGGTATCGAAATGAACAACTTGCCCGGTGCCATGCACTCCAGCATCTGTACGACCTGCACACTGAACTTCTACTGGGTGGTTTGCTACGATACTCAGTGCACGTTCAAGCTTTTCCTGAACACTTGTCACTTCTTTCTGACGCTGCCAGCCGAAGTACTGAGTGCCATTGTACTCAATACCTAATGCAATTCTCATCGGGGTGCTCTCTTAAAAAATTGGGCGGGAAGTATAAACATTTTTGCTCAAAAAGATAAAGGGGCTAACGCCCCCTTATTCGTGGAAAAGTTTACCTTCCGTTAATCGCATCAATCAGGTTTTTAGCCTCTCGACGAATTTCGTCACTACCATCAACAATTGCCTCTTCAAGCAGCTTGATTGCCCCTTGTGAATCGTTCATTTCAATGTAGATCTTCGCCAAATCAAGCTTACCTGCTGCTTCTGAGTTGTTATCTACATCAACATTACCTGTATCACCAATAACATCTGGGAAATCACTCAGCCCAACATCTAATTTCAGCTCTTCTTCCTGAAAGTCTTGCTGCTCTTCTTTCTCTACCTCAGCCATCAGCTCATCAATGGTTCGGAATTCTCCTTCCTGAGGATTGAAGTCCCCCAGCTCTTCTTGATCTTCCCAGTTTTCATCAAGAATCTGAGCTTGTTCTGGGCGGTTATTTTCATCCCATACGCCCTGCTCGTCTTCCGGGATATCATCGTTGATCTGAGCTTGCTGCTCAGGAGAAAGGCTGAAACCATTCCAATCTTCTCCTCCTACCTCCAACATAGCTTCGATATCCATACCAGCGCTATCAGAAGTCAGAGTATCAGGAGACTCAAAATCGAAGTTAGCCGCTTGATTTGGCTCTTCTTCTGCAAGGAGCTCATCGAAAGCATCTTCATTATACTCGTGATTAGCTAACTCTTGTGCAGCCTCAGATGGAATCTCACCCAAAGACGGAAGTTCCAAATCATCGAGTTTAAAATCGACTTCTTCTGAGCCAGAGTCGTCCGCTTCAGCCAACGCATCTTGCTCATCAAATTCTGGAAGGTCCTGATCGTCGATCTTCGAATCATGTCCTTCTCCTTCAGAAGCACTATCAGGAGCCGCAACATCCCCAAATTTAGGAATATCCAGATCATCCAAGCCCAAAGTCTCACCGGATACACTCGAAGCACTGGATTGGACTTCAAGGTCCGATTCTTCACCAACATCGGCGAGTGCATCCTCTTCGCTGTACTCAGGAAAGTCTAAATCATCCAGCTCTAGCGACGCTTCGGCTTCCACTGGCGCTTCAGGCTCAGGCTCTTCCGCCACGTCCGCCAGTGCGTCCTCTTCGCTGTACTCAGGAAGGTCTAAATCATCCAGCTCTAGCGACGCTTCGGCTTCCACTGGCGCTTCAGGCTCAGGCTCAGGCTCTTCCGCCACGTCCGCCAGTGCATCTTCTTCACTGTACTCAGGAAGGTCTAAATCATCCAGCTCTAGCGATTCTTCGGCTTCCACTGGCGCTTCAGGTTCGGGCTCTTCCGCCACATCCGCCAGTGCGTCCTCTTCGCTGTACTCAGGAAGGTCTAAATCATCCAGCTCTAGCGATGCTTCGGATTCCACTGGCGCTTCAGGTTCGGGCTCTTCCGCCACATCCACCAGTGCATCTTCTTCGCTGTACTCAGGAAGGTCTAAATCATCCAGCTCTAGCGACGCTTCGGCTTCCACTGGCGCTTCAGGYTCGGGCTCTTCCGCCACGTCCGCCAGTGCATCTTCTTCACTGTACTCAGGAAGGTCTAAATCATCCAGCTCTAGCGACGCTTCGGATTCCACTGGCGCTTCAGGCTCGGGCTCTTCCGCCACGTCCGCCAGTGCATCCTCTTCACTGTACTCAGGAAGGTCTAAATCATCCAGCTCTAACGACGCTTCGGCTTCCACTGGCGCTTCAGGCTCGGACTCTTCCGCCACATCCGCCAGTGCGTCCTCTTCACTGTACTCAGGAAGGTCTAAATCATCCAGCTCTAGCGACGCTTCGGCTTCCACTGGCGCTTCAGGCTCAGGCTCTTCCGCCACGTCCGCCAGTGCATCTTCTTCACTGTACTCAGGAAGGTCTAAATCATCCAGCTCTAGCGATGCTTCGGCTTCCACTGGCGCTTCAGGCTCGGACTCTTCCGCCACATCCGCCAGTGCGTCCTCTTCGCTGTACTCAGGAAGGTCTAAATCATCCAGCTCTAGCGATGCTTCGGATTCCACTGGCGCTTCAGGTTCGGGCTCTTCCGCCACATCCGCTAGTGCATCTTCTTCGCTGTTCTCGAGAAGATCTGCATCATCACCAACTAACCAATCATCATCTTCCGGGATACCAAACTCATTTGGAATCGCCTCTGGCATTGAAGAGATAGGTTCAGGTTCTGACTGTTCAGAGATCTCTGGAGTCTCTGGAGTCTCTGGAGTCTCTGGAGTCTCTGGAGTCTCTGGAGTCTCTGGAGTCTCTGGAGTCTCTGGAGTCTCTGGAGTCTCTGGAGTCTCTTCAGATGGTGTATTTACTTGCTCCTGCTGAGCAAGCAAATCTTCTTCTACAATTTCATTTTCTTCAGTCGTCGTGTTTGCGTTTTCTGTCAAGTCTGAGGAAGAAGTGATTGGAACATCGTCTTGATCACTCGGTGCAATATTTGGATTTTCTACCTCATCAATTGCAGACGTTAACCAGTCATCTTCTTCATCTTGATTACCAGCAAGATCTGCTTCCTCTCGCTGAGGTGGCTGCTCCTGCTTCTCTTCAACATCAGATTCTGGCGCAACATCCAACGACTCTCCGGACTGAAGGTTTTCAACTTCATCGATCGCTGACGTTAGCCAATCGTCTTCTTCTGGCTCTGGCTCTGGCTCTGGCTCTGGCTCTGGCTCTGGCTCTGGCTCTGGCTCTGGCTCTGCAAGAGTTTTGTCGGTTTCTGGGGTTTGTTCAACACTCTCTAGTTTATTTTCTTCTGTTACTGGTTCATCAAGATCAAACTCATCCAGCAATGGGTCTCCTTCAGGAGCAACACTCAACATGTCGTCAATAAATTCTTCACTAGAAAATTTACTGTCACTTGCTAGCGCTTCTGGTTCTATCTCTTCCTCAGTAATAAGATCTTGGTTCGCCTCTACTGTTGAAGCTTCTTCAAGTGCTTCACTTTGCTTTTCAATTTCCAGCAACTCTTCGAATAAGTCAGTACCTTCATCTCCAAGCTCTTCGGAGGCCTGCGCCTCTATATCAGATTGAGGCTCAACCAACTCATCAAGCAGATCTGTACTCTCTTCCAGCGAGGGAACGTCGTCAATGTGATCATCTGACAGGAACTCATCCAGTGTTTCTGTAGAGTCATCATCCAAGTCACTGTTATCTTCAGTAATGAGCTCATCAAAAGTATTTTCATTGTCAGTACTTAAGTCGAGATCATCACTTAAAAAGTCATCTAGCGTTTCATCTGTGCCAAGCTCATCAGCCTCGCCCATCAATTCATCAAGTAGCTCTGTGCTATCTTCGCTGACCGCTGTTGTAGGCTCTTCCACCATTTCATCCAACAACGCAGTTTCATCAAGCGCTTCTGCTTCTAGCTTTTCAAGATCTGCCTGCGCTTCAACTTGGGCAAACAGATCATCAATTTCACTGTCTGAGGCAAGATTAGGCTCATTTGACTCAGCTGTATTTGCACCGCTATCGTCATCACTAAGATCGAAGCCATCACCGGCTTCATCCAATAGCGAATCGAAGTCCAATTCATCATCAGCCTCGTCAGAATCAGTCTCATTAAACAAATCGTCTAACAAAGATTGATCTAACTCGTCCATTTCTAAGTCTTCAGATTCACCATCTGAGGCCAGAAGCGAGTCCAAATCCCCTTGAGAAATATCCTCATCATCGTCTGATAGATCAAACTCTCCTTCAGATGAATCATCCTCCTCAATAACAACTTCATCTAGAGCGCGCTCCATCTCTTCTAGACCGAGTGCTTTATCTTCACTGTTAACACTGATGCCGTTAGCGCTCATATCCATATCGGCAAGCGCTTCATCTAACTCGCCATCGTCACCGATACCTGCGAATGGGTCTTCTCCATCTTCTCCCTCAAGATTGAAATCGAGGTCGTTGTCTTCCAAGTCAGCAAAGATATCGTCTTCGTCTTTGCCTTCCTCAGCTAAGCTCTCATCGGAGAATAACTCTTCTTCGTCAGTAGAGTCGCCAAACAAATCATCATCAAGAAGAAGATCATCATCCACTTCTTCATTGAGAGAGTCTGGGGCAATAGGGGCAACGGGCGCGACTTGCTGTTCATTCACTTCTTGTGTGGGGGTCTCTTCTCTCTTACGGCGCCCCAGAAGCATCATGATCAGTAGGCCTATGAATAGACCTGGAATAATCGCGGCGGCAGCAACTAACCACGTGTTGGACAGCAGTTCATCCAAGGGTGACGGTTTCATCTTTTGCTCTTCAGCTAAACGTAAACGCTCAGCTTCTAGTAGCTTTTCGACCTCGTTACGAATTCGAGATTCATCACCCAATTCATCTTTAAGTACATCGACTTCAGACTGAACATCAGCCAGCATCAAGCGCAATTTATGGTTCTTTTCTTCAAGAGCCATTAGCTCGCTTTCTGAGCTTTCGAGTTGACGCTCAAGTGTCGATACCTGAGCTTTTTGTTCTTGCTTAGCAATTTTCGCGAGATCAGAAGTGGCCTCAACTGCTGGCTTAGTATCATCCGCTACCGGCTTCTCCATGTCAGTCGTCGCGGGCGTTTCATTAACAGGCGGCTTAGGTTGAGCAGGTTGTGGCGTGGCAGGAATATTTGTTAACCGAGCCTGATGCGCGGCCATTACATTAACCGCTTCTTGGGTTGTTACACTTTGTACTTGAGCTAGTGATGGAATACGCAACGTACTCCCAGGAATGAGCTCATGGATATTTTGATTGTCAAATGCTTGAGGGTTGAGCTGGTATACAGCAAGTAATGTTTGCTGAACACTCACATTGGTTGACGGGCGTAAACGGCTTGCAATAGCCCAAAGTGTTTCCTGAGAAGTGGTTGGCCCATAAAAGCGAGAGGGTTCGTTATTGTTACGCAGATCTTGGGGAACAAAATCAGAATACCGCGGCGATGAATGAATTTCGCCATCGGGTCCCTTAAGGCGAATACTTTCTGCACTAACAATCGATGTTTGAGTCACGGCTACTAATGCAACTGGCAGCAGCAGACGCTTAAAAATTCGAAGCATAGAAGGCTCAGCTATGTACTCAATAAGTTTTAATGTAATGATCTGTTAAATATATCGGATAAACACGCTAAAACTATAGGCGTATAGCTAAAAAATGTGTGGCTGCCGCCATATTCGCACTAATCTCACACTAAATTTCGCAATCTGATTAAAAAAGCCTCACACGATGGTGAGGCTTTGCTATAGGTGATAATAATACACTCAGTAGTAGTCGCGAATCAGTACTTCTGCTATCTGAACCGCATTGGTAGCGGCCCCTTTACGAACGTTATCTGCTACAACCCATAAGTTGATACCACTATGGTGGCTAATATCGTTGCGAATACGACCAACCATCACATGGTCTTTACCACCTGCATCACGAACCTGCGTCGGGAAATCTTCACCATGGAACACTTCAACACCTTCGGTCTGTTCTAACAAATTAGCCACTTCCTGAGCATCAATGGGTGCACGAGTTTCGATATGAAGTGCTTCCGCATGACCATAGAATACAGGCACTCTCACACAAGTTGGGTTGACCATGATTGACGAGTCATTAAAGATTTTTTGTGTTTCCCACACCATTTTCATCTCTTCTTTGGTGTAGCCATTCTCCATAAACTGGTCAATTTGCGGCAGACAGTTAAATGCAATCTGCTGTGAGAACTGCTCATTTTCAGCTGGCATACCATTAAGCAGCTTTGCAGTTTGACCCGCCAACTCATCGATACCAGATTTACCAGCACCAGAAACGGATTGGTAAGTCGAAACATTAATACGATCGATGCCCACGGCATCATGAATCGGCTTAAGTGCTACCAACATTTGAATCGTCGAACAATTCGGATTAGCAATGATGTTGCGGTTACGGAACTCGGCAATCGCTTCAGGGTTAACCTCAGGCACAACCAAAGGAATGTCATACTCATAACGGAAGTTAGAGGTATTATCGATGACAATTACCCCTTCATCGGCAGCGATTGGCGCCCACTTAGCCGATAATTCTCCCCCTGCGGAAAACAGGCCAATGTGTACCTGAGACCAATCAAAGTTCTCTACGTTTTCGACTTTGATGCTTTTGCCGTTAAAACGGTAAGTCTTGCCTTCACTGCGTTCACTCGCTAGTAGAAAAAGGTCACCAACAGGAAACTTACGCTCCTGAAGTACTTCGAGAATTGTTTCACCGACTGCGCCGGTCGCACCTAAAATGGCAACGTTATATTGCTGGCTCATTGACTTACCTCAATTTGAAAACCTAATTTCGCTAGTGGTTGCAGGTTAGCCTCTGCACTTCCTCTCAGCGTGACTGCACTGTATTCACGGCGATCCCAGTAGTGTTTACGCATCAAATCAAACGCACCAGGTTGACTGATTTCACGACGGAACAATGCATCGTCTTTACGCACATCATAGACAAGTTGCGTCAAGTTGTGCAGCGTAGCTTCATCCCAAGCTCTGTCCAATACTAACTCCGGCACTGGTGCTGTAGGCAGAAGCTCACTGGCATGTGCACGTAAATCGTTATTGAGAAACTCGCAGAAACTATTAAAAATCATCGTGGTTCCACGAGCTTTCCCCTCTAAACCATAACCGGCGACATGAGGGGTTGCGAATGCTAGCAGAGGCAGAAGCTCCATATCAACCTCTGGTTCGAATTCGAACACATCCAATGCAGCAATAAAGCCATCTTGTTTTCTCAGGCGAGCTTTCAACGCAGTATTATCAACAACTGGCCCGCGTGCGGCATTAATCAAAATTTGGTCGCCACGTAACCTATTCAACACGGTTTCATTGATTAGATGATGAGTCGGAAAATCACCATCACGGGTGATTGGAGTATGAGTCGTAATGATATCCGCTTGCTCAAGCAATACATCTAACGGGGTGAAATTACGCTCATCTCCCGCCGCTTGCTTAGGTGGATCATTGATGAGCACCTTAATACCAATGCCTTCCAAGCACTGCTGAAGGTAGCTCCCCACCTGACCTGCGCCAATGATTCCAACGGTTTTATCAAATACTGAAAAACCTTGTTGCTGAGCAAGTACCATCATGACGCTAAACGCATATTCTGCTACACCGACTTTGTTGCATCCGGGTGCCGCAGTGAAAAAGATGCCCTTCTCTTTGAGTAACGCTTGATCAACATGATCCATACCTGCCGTGGCCGTTCCGACAAACTTAAGCTTGTTCGCTTTGGCGATGAGATCAGCATTCACTTTGGTCACTGAACGAATCATTAGTGCATCTACATCAATTAAGTCTTCGGCGGTCAACGTGCGCCCAGATTTTAAAACAACCTCGCCCAGCTGGCTAAAAAGCTGCTCAGCATAAGGCATATTTTCATCAATTAGGATTTTCATGGATTAAGAGATCTGATTTGGGAATAGCAGAGATTGTGCAGAAAAGCGCAGTCGCTGTCGAGCACTAGCGATAGAAAGAAAAATGCCCGGCGTTAGCCGGGCAAAGTTCCAGAACAAAAGGATCCCGACCCGCTCTCCATGGGTCAGAGTCTGCGTCTGTTCGACTACCCTTTTTTCAAAAGGTAGCCAAGCTCTGGAAATTGGTATGCTGGGGAAACCCCAGCGCTTTCGTTAGCCTTGGTATTTCTTGATAACCAATGTTGCGTTTGTACCACCAAAACCAAAGCTGTTTGACATGACTGTCGTCAGTTTCGCATCGCGCGTTTCTGTTACGATATCTAAACCCTGAGCCGCTTCGTCAAGGTTTTCAACATTCACACTCGGCGCGATAAAGTCGTTGTTTAGCATCAGTGTTGAGTAGATCGCTTCGTGAACACCAGCCGCGCCAAGAGCATGACCTGTCATCGCTTTTGTCGCAGAAATTGCTGGGCTGTTGTCACCAAACAATTCTTGAATAGCACCTAACTCTTTTACATCACCCACTGGTGTTGATGTTCCGTGTGTGTTCACGTAGTCGATTGTCTCTACGCCTTGCATCGCCATCTTCATACAGCGCACTGCGCCTTCACCTGATGGCGCAACCATGTCATAACCATCAGATGTTGCGCCATAGCCAACGATCTCGCCGTAGATTTTCGCGCCACGAGCCAGAGCGTGTTCAAGCTCTTCAATCACCAGCATGCCGCCACCACCAGAAATAACGAAACCGTCACGGTCTGCATCGTATGTACGAGAAGCTTTATCTGGCGTTTCGTTGTACTTAGTAGATAGTGCGCCCATAGCGTCAAACATCATAGTTTGAGACCAATCCAGCTCTTCACCACCACCAGCGAACACGATGTCTTGCTTGCCAAGCTGGATAAGCTCCATTGCGTGGCCAACACAATGTGCAGAAGTGGCACACGCTGAACTCATTGAGTAGTTAACGCCACGAATTTTAAATGGCGTCGCAAGACATGCAGAAACCGTAGAAGACATGGTACGAGGAACCATATAAGGGCCCACACGTTTCACGCCTTTCGCACGCATAGTATCAACGGCTAATGCTTGGTTCAGTGCCGAAGCACCACCAGAACCCGCTACGATACCTGTTCGGTCATTAGAAACCTGTTCTTCAGTCAGGCCAGCATCTTCGATTGCCTGCTGCATTGATAGGTATGCATACGCAGCCGCATCACCCATAAAGCGCATCTGTTTACGGTCAATATGCTCTGATGGATTGATTTTAAGATCACCCCAAACCTGTGAACGTAGACCTTGTTCTTTAAACTGCTCAGAGGCAGTAATGCCAGATTTACCTGCTTTAAGAGACACTAAAACTTCTTCGACGTTGTTACCGATACTTGAAACAATACCCATACCGGTGATTACGACTCGTTTCATTATGACATTCCTATAATTCAAAAATCTGCTAGATGATAACTAAGTTACCCGTGAAAAGTGGTCAGCTTTCCCAGAAAACCGTACAATCGCCACAACTTTATCGTCTTCATCACAATAATTCAGACATTATGACCTCAATTACCAATGCTCAGCTGGGCTGGAACGATGTTGGAACACCTGTATCAGACCAGTTCGACGATGTTTACTTTTCTAACGTAAACGGACTTGAAGAAACCCGCTACGTCTTCCTCCATCAAAATCATCTGCCACAAAGATGGCAGGATTATGACCAGCGCCGCTTCGTCATTGGAGAAACCGGCTTTGGCACAGGTCTGAACTTCCTTGCTGTTTGGCAATGGTTTGAAGAATTTAGGCGTCAAAACCCAGATGCGCCACTCAAAGAGCTGCATTTTGTGAGTTTTGAAAAGTATCCACTGAGTAAAGATGACCTGATTAAAGCGCACCAAGCATGGCCAGAACTTGCTGAATACGCAAGCAAATTACAACAACACTATCCAATAGCCGTTCCTGAATGTCATAGAATTATTCTGGAAGACGGGGCTATTACTCTCGATTTGTGGTTTGGCGACATTAAAGATTGCATGCCAAAGGTACCCGTTGATGAGCTAGGCCTTATCGATGCTTGGTTTTTGGATGGCTTCGCTCCTAGCAAAAATCCCGAGATGTGGAACCAAGAACTGTTCAATGGTATGGCGAGACTTGCTAAACAGGACTGTACCTGTGCGACGTTTACGGCAGCCGGTTTCGTTCGCCGCGGCCTAATCGAAGCCGGTTTCGATATGAAGAAAGTCAAAGGCTTCGGCACCAAACGGGACATGATCGCAGGTCATATGGCCAATCGCCAAACACACACAAACCATAAACCTTGGTTTGCCCGTAAAAATGCAGAACAAGCTCAGTCCATCGCGATTATCGGCGGTGGCATTGCCAGTGCAACATTAGCAAAAACACTCATTCGCCGTGGAAAACAGGTCACGCTATACTGTCAAGACTCAGAAGCCGCACAAGGTGCATCTGGTAATCGTCAAGGTGCTGTTTACCCTCTACTTAATGGCTCCCATACAGGCGTGTCTCGCGTATTTGCTCCGGCTTTCCTTTTTGCCAGACAATTTGTCGAGCAAGCAGCAGAGCAGATCAAATTCGACCATGACTGGTGCGGCGTGACTCAACTCATGTGGGATGAGAAATCACAAGCCAAACTTAAGCGTATGCTGGGCGGCCACTTTGATAAAGCATTGATCCACCACCTTGATGCTGAGCAAACAAGCCAAACCATAGGTCTCCCTATCGATATGGAGAGCGTCCATTATCCACTTGGTGGATGGTTATGCCCCGCCCAGCTGACTCAAGGACTCATCGAGCACTTATCAGAAAGCCCGCTTTTCAGAGTATGTTTCGATACTAAGATTGATGATATGCGCTGGAATGAAGAGCAGAAAAACTGGACGTTAAATAGTGGCCAAACTCAATTCAGCCATGACACCGTTGTGGTCGCGAATGGTCATCAGTTTGCCGATTTGCCACCGACCCAAGACATCCCTTTGGGACAGGTTAAAGGTCAAGTCAGCCACATTCCAACCACGAGTAAACTGAGCCAGCTTAAGACCGTCCTTTGTTACGATGGCTATATGACACCCGTAAACCCTAACAATAGGCATCACTGTATCGGAGCAAGTTACGATAGAGATAATTTGGACCAAGAGTTTGATCCGCACGCACAACAGAGCAATGGTGACAAACTGCGTCAGTGCGTGCCAAATCAAAATTGGCCTCTTGAAGTCGACACCTCGGGTAATCAATCGCGTCAAGGGATTCGCTGTGTGAGTCGCGATCATCTGCCATTTGTTGGCAGCGTGGGCGATCTCGAAACAACGAAACAGGTTTACCGTAACCTGCAAACCACCCAAGTAGAAGACGCAGAAAAAGCACCGCACTTCCCTAACCTATTTTGTATGCTTGGGTTAGGCTCTCGTGGTTTAAGTTCAGCACCACTCTTGGCTGAGACCTTAGCGTCACAAATTTGTGGTGACCCTTTACCGCTACCAGTAGATGTGCTGGAGGAACTCCATCCAAGCCGCATGTGGGTGAGAAAATTGAGAAAAGGCAAAGCCATCACGGTATTATAAAATGCATAAGGGCTTGCTCGAAAAACTCGATCAAGCCCTTAAGTAGTATGCTATCTGTGAGGTTAAGCTTGGTTGACTAACTCTAACCATAGATCGTTAACAATGGTGCGATCGGCAGGACTCAGCTCTGCACGTGCCTCATCCAAACTACTCTGAATACGTACTTTCAGCTCTTCTATATCATTGACGCCTTCTTCTTCACACGAAGCAGCAGATAGAGAAATATGTCCACGTAAGTAACCACCAGCAAATAACTCATCATCAGATGCGGTTTCAATACGCGCATCAATCATTTCTAGCAGCTTCTCTTCAAATTCAATAATCATAATGCTCTATTGCCTGGGTCAGTTTGATTCTCAAAAAGAGTGCAGAGCTTCTCACATTGAGAAAATTAACGCAAACCCTAGTTATATCAAGGCCTGACAGCATGGCACGCGCTGTGCACTTCCTCAACTATTCACAACGTTCAGCGAGGAAGAACTCATGAAAACACAACACAAGGCTTTGAAAAAGTCAGTCGTGGCGGGTGTTTTATTTCAAGCATCACTCGCCTTTGCTGAGACACCATTCACTTCATGTCCAACTCAAGCATTTTTAATTCAGAATCCCTCAGGTACGCCCGTCGTTTATGGCGTCAGCATCGACGTAGGTAGCTATGTCACACTGGATTCCAATTTAGATACCGCGAAGCTAAATGGTGTCGGCTACAGCAAGCATGATGACTTCATCTACGGTTGGGATTACGGCACCGCATCGCTGTCCCGTATTGATTCCACCTTTACAAAAACCTTGCTCAATGTCAGCAAGCCATCTGGTGCACCCGCGTCTATCTACGTTGGTGATGTCTCTCTTGATGAAAATGCCTGGTATGGCTACAGACCCAACTACGGGCTCTACCGCATTGACCTTGATACACTGGTGATGGAGCTTTCATCACCGCCTAGCCAATTCGGCAATCCTGCAATATACGATTTGGCTTTTCACCCTGATAACAGCCTTGCTTATTCCATCGACTCCAACGGTTACCTGTGGGAGATAGATGTCTACGCGGGCACAGCGAACCGACTAAACCAACTGCTAGATAAAAATGCTCTCGGGTATCGCTTGACCTTTGGTGCAGTCTACTTTGATGTCGATGGCAACTTTTACACCAGCAACAACAGTAATGGGTATGTCTTCAAAGTAACCATTAACGGAACCAGCTCCAGCGCAGAATTTTTTGCTTATGGCCCTTCAAGCAACTCCAATGATGGTGCTCGCTGTGCTCTGGCACCTGTCGAACCCAGTGAATACACTGATTTCGGAGACGCCCCAGATAGTTATAAAACCACATTTGCATCCTCTGGTGCCCGTCATGGCTTGTCGAAACTCAAGCTAGGTTCTGTCATTGATGGAGAGACCGACGGTAGCCCGTATCCGCTCAGTGATGATACTTCAGATGGTTCAGACGATGATGACGGTATCCAATTCCCCGTTCCAATTCAGGTGGGACAAACCAGCAAAATCATCGCAACGGCTGCAGGCACATCTGACAGTTCAGTGCTCAATGCTTGGATTGATTTCGACCGAGATGGTGAGTTTGAGTCTAACGAAATCATCATCAGCGACCAATCGATGAGCGATAGCACTGGCGACATATTCTTCACTGTTCCAACTTGGGCTGTCACCGGGGAGACTTGGGCTCGATTCAGAATTTCCAACACATCAGGCATAGGTCCAAGCGGCGGTGTTCCTGCTGGTGAAGTAGAAGACTATTTGGTCGACATTACAGAAAGCGGTGTCGTGACCGAACTATACCCCAGCGGCGGTGGCTACACATCTTTCGCCTATGAAGATCAGTATCCGAAAAGCGGCGACTATGACATGAACGATGTATTAATGAATGTTAAATACACTGAGTATCAGCTCAACGACCAAGTCATTCGTATGAAAATCGAGGGTAAAGTAGCCGCACTTGGCGGTGACTACCATTCAGGCTTTGCTATTCGATTGCCAGGTGTAGTGAAAGAGGACATCAAATCTGACTCTGTTCAACTTTACGTGAATAACGAGCTGCAAACCGCAACTGTACTTGAAACCGACACCATTGATGCTGTCTTCATTATCCACGAAGACTTATGGGAGATGACAGAACCGGGTGAAGCCGAAGCGTGCACTCTATTTCGCACTCAAGAAAATTGCGGTACCGCTTATCGCCCTAGCTGGAGGCTGACCTTTTCGTTAGAAAATGCAGTCGATACCTCAACCATGCCACCATTCCCGTACGACCCCTTTATCTTTGCAGCTCCCGGCCACTATTACGGAGATATTGGTTATCAGCTGACAGGTGGATTCCCAGGCCGAAGCTTAGAGATTCATCTTAAAAACCAGTCCCCTACCAGTAAGTTTGACTTACGTTACAAGTCTAATGGTGTCGATGCGTCAAGTGGCAATACTCACTATCACGATGACAAAGGTCTACCTTGGGGTATAGAGATCCCTACTACTTGGCAACATCCCTATGAACAAGTCAATATTTTAGAGGCCTACACCAAATTTGATGATTATGCCCAAGACGCCACTGGCCAGACTGAACCTACCTGGTACGAAGCATCTGTAGACGGCAAGATTTATATCGACTAAAGGAGAAATAATCATGTGGAATATCAAACTTATACACTTATGTACAATGATGATACTGGTTTCACTCTCCGGCTGTGGTGGTGGCGGAGGTGGTGAAGGAGGCTCTTCAGGTTCATCAACAGGTTCTTCAGCCACAGCAGTATCAACCGATGAAGATTCCAACAGTTTGGCAAATGTGCGTATCGATTACGACAACGACCTCACTTCAATTTATCAGGTCGATATCGATGTCAGTTTGCCGCACCTTTCCGCTTCTCAGGTTTACATCTCTGTCTGCGATAACACAGGGGGGAGCATCGACGTGGTTGACTACGACAAATGCCTCTTAAAAGCGGCATTACAAGCCGGAACAGGCAGTTACCAGCTACGGGTACCGAATCATTGCGAATCGCTAATCGCGATAGTTTCTGTCATGGAACCCAACACTGCACCATTGGTGTATACGCTCAATCACAACAATCAAGCCGAAACGACTTGGCTCATTCAGTAACGAAAAGCAAACCAGCCGCATACTGCGGCTGGTTTTACATTACTTCAAACATGGAATAATCCAGCGCAGGCTGTTGATAAAAAGACCGTAATGCATCTGAAAGCATACGAACACGTAGTGGCATACCCTGCTCAAATATCTTGCCGACTTCCGTATGAACTTTGTGCATAAAGGCTAAACGATCAGGTTCAAAGTCTCCGTTTAAGTTGTCACAGCTCACTGTAAACGGAAAACCTGCGCTAAGAGAGAGGATCCACTCATACGCCTGAGGTCGAATTTCTACTTTCTCAAACTCAGCCTGAACCGCTTCAGTGCGTCCATCCGGTTCATACCAATAGCCGAAATCCTCTAATAAACGACGCTCTGGCCCTGCAACACACCAATGCGCGATTTCGTGAAGTGCTGACGCATAGAAACCACGAGCAAAAATAATCCGGTGATTATGCTGACTGCCATCCGCTGGCAGGTAAATAGGCTCATCCCCTCCTAGCTCCAAACGTGTATTGTACTCGTCAAGAAAAGTGGCGTTAAAAATGTCGATCAAGTCCTGATAGTGGTGGCTCATGAGATAAAGTCGTGGTTTAAATAACAGCGCTCGGCATTCTCGCATTTTTGATCCCAATTGCAAATCTCTATACCAGTTAATGACATTAGAAATAATTATGTGAAAAACCCTTTCACATTCATAAAATCTCATTCGTCACAGATCACATTTCCCACTAAACTGCCTTACATTGGTTACAGAGAGGCTGATTTCTCAAGCCATACGTCATGTAGGACAAACCATGTTATTAAGCATTTTATATATCATTGGCATCACGGCTGAGGCCATGACTGGTGCACTTAGTGCCGGTCGCAGAAAAATGGACTGGTTTGGGGTTATGCTCGTCGCAAGTGCGACTGCGATTGGTGGTGGAACAGTGCGCGATATCCTCCTCGGTCACTACCCGTTAGGCTGGGTGGAGAATCCACAATTTCTCGCGATCACCTGTATTGCTGGCGTAC
The DNA here is from genome assembly GCF_022398215.1 of Vibrio sp. Isolate24. Classification (NCBI taxonomy): domain Bacteria; kingdom Pseudomonadati; phylum Pseudomonadota; class Gammaproteobacteria; order Vibrionales; family Vibrionaceae; genus Vibrio; species Vibrio sp. Isolate24. The sequence continues at coordinate 444,983 of NZ_JAKEUU010000003.1, read as the reverse complement.
TAACGACTGGATTAGCCAAATGGATCATCAAGTTTAAAGGGTTGTTCATTCGACTTGATGCGCTGGGCTTGATTGTTTTTAGCATCATCGGTACCAAAGTTGCACTAAGCATGGGTCATCACGCAATGATCTGCATGGTGGCGGCACTGGTCACAGGCGTTTTTGGTGGGCTATTACGTGATTTAATCTGTCGCCAAACACCGCTTGTGTTGCACGAAGAGTTATACGCTTCTGTCGCCCTAGTAGCTTCCGGCCTTTACTTAACCTTACTTGAGTTTGGTCTTAATGATGTCACCGCGACCATCTCAACACTAGTTTTTGGCTACATGCTGCGCATGGCTGCGGTTCGCTTTAAATGGCGTCTGCCTTCATTCCACCTAGAAACTGAAGGTTCTCTTCACTAATTCAAACGCCCCGCCCTCGGGGCGTTTTACTCTCTAACGGCCACTTAGCTATGAGTAATATTCGCTCGAATATTTACCGCTAAGGATCATTTGTGATCCAGCTTGGATTTACCACTCAAACCTACCATCGAAGCGCGCTTGTGCGATGAAAGTGCATTCAAGTATTCTGCAAATCTTTTCATTGGGTTAATACCCCCCTTAAGAGCGACGTACTTGCTCACCAATCGCTAACATATTGATGCAACTTTCAATCAAGCGTGCGCAGCGGGTTAATTATCCGTTAATTTGTCCTGTGACCTTTTGCACAAATACCATTGCCGACTTATTTTACTCTGGTCACCCACAAGGAAGAGTTCGGCTTCACTTTGATTAAGCTCTCCCAATTTTTCCTTGCTGTTAACCAAAACAGCTGAAAGGTCTGAAGATGAGAAACCAACACCGTATTACCCTATCGGCTATAACACTAGCTATCATTTTGGCTGGTTGTAGCTCCGCGCCAAAAACCAACGAAGCTTCCGTCCAACTGACGGCACTACTCGACAGCTACCAACATGAATCGCAATCCCTAGATAACACTCACTTTGGTATCATCAATGATCAAATGGCTGCCGCTCGTCAGTCTTTGGATCGTATCTATCTCAACAAACTGCTTGAAATAGAAAGAAGCGCTTTAACCGATGAAGAAAAAGTCTATTTCGACACTTTCCGCTTTGACCGCACCATTGCGATTCGCGGCGCTAGTTTTGCTAACGCGCGGTTTGGCAACTTCGATGTACCTATCACCCACTTTTACAACAACATCCAGTGGAACGCCGAAGAAGCAGGTGCTGCTATTGATACCGATTCCGACAGTGAACAAACGTACCAAGATCAGCTAACCATACTCAAAGAGTACACCTCTTGGGTCAGGGGCTTACACAGCCAATACCAGCAAGCTACGCAGCAGGGTATTCAACTACCCGCCATTCTTGCTGAGCGCCTATATCAAAACAGCGTGGACACGATAAGCTACAATAATTTTTCCATGCTCAAGGTAGGATTAAACGACTTAAAAACTCAGTCAGGGTATACGCCAACTTTTATCAATCAATACACGCAGGAAGTTGAGAAAGCACAGCGGGCAACCCAAGAGCTATTAGCGTATCTGCACAATCAGTACGTTAAAAGCGCTCACGGTGAAGGCCAACTCACCGACAAAAATATTGGCTGGGGTGATTTACCCAATGGGCAGAGCTGGTATCAATGGCATCTAGACCGTAACAGCACCACAGGTCAATCCGCAGCTGAACTGCATCAAATGGGTGAACGACTGGTCGCAGAAGCTAAAGCTGAGATGATTCGTGTGGCAAAAGTGGTGCTTGCCAAGCGCGGTTCTATCGTGGAAGCGGCGTATCGAGACCCAGCAACAGGTGACGTTTCAACTCGAACATTTGAACTCGCCACGGACTCAGGCCAGATCAATCTCGGAGAGTTTTTTAAATACCTTAATAGCGAGCAGTTCTTTTATGGTCGAGATGGTCAGCAAACAACGACCAAGCAATACGCAGCGGTCTGCAGTAGCGCGTCCTCTCCTTCCGCCTGCGAAAACGCGCTGACGGACTACTATGTGTTTAAAAACAATGCCAACGATGTCGTTGCCAGCTATTTTAAACCTATCAAAACCGACTACACCATAGAGCCAACCCCTGCTGAAAGCGAGATGTATGATGGTGTGGCCTCCTACGATGACAATGTGTTCACTCTCAACACCAACCCAGATTACAGCCTGCAAAAATGGAATGTCTCCACCTTGCTGTTACATGAAGCGGCGCCTGGTCATCATTTCCAAAACGCGTACGCGCAGGAATACCCACCTGCTAATCTGCCCGATTATATGCAGGATATCTGGTACACCGCCTATGGTGAAGGTTGGGCGCTCTATACCGAGTGGCTTGGTATCGAAATGGGCATTTATGGAGAGCTTAACGAGCAGAATCAGCCGACGTTTGTTAACGGCAAAGGAATGTGCACTCCCAACACTGACTATAACCAGTTCCAAGGCGGAATCTATACGGATGAGCAAGAGTGTAACGCCCTACAGTACTTTGGCAGTCTAAACGAAGCACAGTTGAGGAATATGCGATTGGCGGTCGATACTGGCATTCACGCTAACGGCTGGAGTATTCAGCAAGCACGCGATTATATGCACGCCAATTCCGCGCTCGGCGAAGGTGATATAGAGTCAGAAAGCTTCCGCTACGCCGCCTATGTCGGTCAGGCGGTTTCTTATAAGTCCGGTTATCTGGTTATCCGAGAATTGCTTGAAAAGGCTCAACAAGAGCTAGGAGATAAGTTTGAATACGCTGAATTCCACGATCAACTACTACGCTACGGGCAGCAACCGATGGAAGTGATGAAAAGCAACATCAACAACTGGATTTCAGCAAAACAACAAGCCTAAATAAAAAACGGCTTCCTTGTGGAAGCCGTTTCTATTCATTAAATCTGAGGAGTTTCTGTCGTCACACCGTGATTCTGACCTCGATGGCGAAGTAAGTGATCCATCACGACAATTGCCAGCATCGCTTCTGCAATAGGCACTGCGCGAATACCAACACATGGGTCATGACGACCTTTGGTGATCAGCTGAGTAGGTTCGCCTTCTCTGGTGATGGTTTCACCCGGAACGGTGATACTAGACGTCGGCTTTAGCGCAATGTTCGCAACAATATCCTGACCAGTCGAGATACCACCTAAAATCCCACCAGCATGGTTACTACCGAAACCGTTTGGAGACAAAGTATCACGGTGCTCGCTGCCCTTTTGGCTAACAACATCGAATCCATCGCCGATTTCAACACCTTTGACCGCGTTGATGCTCATCAGCGCGTGGGCAATATCAGCATCCAGACGGTCGAACACAGGTTCACCTAAACCGACAGGTACGTTGGTGGCGACAACCTGTAGCTTGGCACCAATCGAGTCGCCTTGCTTTTTAAGATCACGAATCAGCTGATCTAACGCATCGACTTTGTCGACATCTGGGCAGAAAAATGCGTTATTTTCGATCTCGTCCCAATCTACTTTCTCAATCGATACATCACCCATTTGAGATAGGTAAGCGCGGATTTCGATACCAAACTCTTGCTTCAGGTATTTCTTAGCGATAGCACCCGCAGCTACACGCATAGCGGTTTCACGTGCGGAAGAGCGGCCTCCACCTCGGTAATCACGCACACCGTATTTCTGGTGGTAGGTATAGTCAGCGTGACCTGGACGGAACTTATCTTTAATTTCCGAATAATCTTTTGAGCGTTGGTCTGTGTTTTCAATCAACAGACCAATCGAAGTGCCCGTGGTTTTACCTTCGAATACGCCAGACAGAATCTTCACTTCATCTGGTTCGCGACGTTGAGTGGTATAACGAGAAGTACCCGGACGACGACGGTCCAGATCCGTCTGAATATCTGCTTCAGTTACTTCCAGCCCTGGAGGGCACCCGTCGACGATACATCCTAGTGCGATACCGTGACTTTCTCCGAATGTCGTCACTCGGAAATGTTGTCCGATACTGTTTCCTGCCATTACTTCCTCAAATTTCTTCAGCTCTGTAAACAAAGCTGTACATTACAATTATTGGTAAATTCATAGTGGCGTTATTGCGATTTGATGTAAACCCCTAAAGCCGATCTATTTTGCTTTTCTTTGCCAATAAAAAACGCCGGACAGGGCTGTCCGGCGTTTTACCAAATCAAGCGAGCTGAATAATACTCAGTCTTTATAGATAGAGAACTCTTCTGCATGTTGCAGCATCTGTTCACGCGTTAACATGAATACACCATGGCCGCCATTTTCGAACTCAAGCCAAGTGAACGGGATATGCGGATATTGCTCCATCATATGAACCATAGAGTTACCCACCTCACAGATAAGAATACCGTTATCCGTTAGGTAATCAGGAGCATTAGCCAGAATACGACGCACCAGTTTTAGACCATCTGTACCCGCAGCGAGGCCAAGCTCAGGTTCATGGGTAAACTCGTCAGGCAGACTGTTCATGTCTTCTTGATCCACATACGGTGGGTTAGACACAATCAGGTTGTACTTCTCTTTTGGCAGATCACGGAACAGATCCGAGCGAATCGGGAATACCTGCTGCTCCATACCATGGTCCTGAATATTCTGCTCTGCCACTTGAAGTGCATCGGTAGAAATATCAATCGCATCAATTTCTGCATCTGGGAAAGCATGTGCACAGGCGATCGCGATGCAGCCACTCCCGGTACACAAGTCCATGATGCGTGTTGGCTCTTCGACTAACCAAGGTTGGAACTCAGCCTGAATCAGCTCACCAATTGGAGAACGAGGCACCAGAACACGTTCATCGACAAAAAACTCTAAGCCACAGAACCAAGCACGGTTGGTCAGGTATGCGGTTGGAGTACGCTCATTGATTCGTTTCACAACACGTTCGACAATGCGCAGACGCTCACTGCTAGTCAAACGAGAATTTAATACATGTGGAGGCACATCAATGGGTAAGTACAATGTTGGCAGGATAAGCTGAACCGCTTCATCCCATGCGTTATCCGTACCGTGGCCATAGAACAGGTTTGCGGCATTGAAACGGCTCACAGTCCAACGAATCATATCCTGAAGCGTGTGTAACTCTGACACGGCTTCTTCTACAAAAATCTTATCCAAAATTGCCTCCGAAAAGCGCTACAATACTGCCAATAGCATTTTATTTATGTATCTATGACCCAATGAGCAAAAAAGACACCGAAATTGATGATGATTTCGCCCTTTTTAGGGATGCAGTACAAGGCGTAAAAAAGTTGCGACAGGATACCATAGTCCAGCAACCAAAAAAAAACACTAAGCAAAAAGAAATCAAGCGTAGCGCCCGTGAAGCCAGCGATACAGAGTTCTATTTTTCTGACGAGTTTGTTCCTCTTCTCAATGAGGATGGTCCTACTCGTTACGCGCGTGATGACGTCTCTCACTACGAGGTGAAACGCCTTCGCCGTGGGGTGTACGTCCCAGATGTGTTTTTAGATATGCACGGCATGACACAAAATGAAGCCAAGCGCGAACTCGGCTCGATGATCGCATACTGCATCAAAAATGAGATTTCATGTGCGTGTGTCCAACACGGCATTGGTAAGCATATCCTCAAGCAAAAAACACCGCTTTGGTTGGCGCAACATCCTGATGTGATGGCATTTCATCAAGCGCCATTAGAATTTGGTGGTGACGGCGCTTTGCTGGTTCTGTTATCGATACCAGAGAAATAGGAAAACGGTGCTTTACTGCCTCAAGTCAGGGGGAATGGGAAGATCTGAGGCTTTAAAGTTTGGCCTCTGCCCTCCACGCTTGCGGAACTGCTTTAACTGGAAAACATATGCCAGAACCTGGGCTACTGCGGTAAACAGACCATCTGGGATTTCTTGTTCAAGCTCGGTGGAGTGATACAATGCACGTGCAAGCGGCGGCGCTGGAATAACATAAATGTCGTGCTCACGCGCGATTTCTCGTATTTTGAGCGCCATATGGTCAATCCCTTTGGCAACCACAATCGGCGCTTTATCGGTATCTTGTTTATAGCGCAGAGCCACAGAGAAGTGTTCCGGGTTAGTGACAATCACATCGGCTTGTGGGACTTCTGACATCATTCGACGTTGAGCGGCTTCACGCTGCAACATACGAATCCGCCCTTTAACTTCCGGCTTACCTTCCGTCTCTTTGTACTCATCCTTCACTTCCTGTTTAGTCATCTTTAATTGATCAGCGTGCTGCCAGATCTGGAAAGGAATATCAATCGCAACAACTATCAGCAGTGAACAACTGATCAACAACACGAAGTTCAGTAAGATATCTAACGCGTGGAAAATATTCTGCGGATAAACATCCATACTCAGTTGAAACAGATCTTCCTGAGCCGCATCGATCAGATAAAAGGCGACTCCAGAGACAAGTGCAACTTTCAGAATCGACTTGATCAACTCAACCCAACTTTGCAAGCCAACCATTCGCTTCAAGCCACTGAGTGGGTTCATCTTCGACCATTTCGGCATAGCGGCTTCCACTGAGAAGCTAACCCCACCAATACCAGCAGCCCCCGCAAACGCAGCAATAAACAGCACCACAAGAATAAGCAATAGCGGTCCAAGCAAATTCCCCATCGACCCCAGCGCAATATCAAACAGCTTAGGGAGATCAAAAATTTCATCACGAGAGAGGTCAAATAGACGCCCCATGAGAGTGTATAAGGCGCGCGCAAGCGATTCGCCAAACCACATCAGGGCAATGGCTCCGATTATAAGAACAGAAACTGACGCTAATTCTTTTGACCTTGCAACCTGCCCCTTCTCTCGAGCTTGTTGCAAGCGCCTGGGCGTGGCGTCTTCGGTGCGTTCTTGACCATCTGATTCTGCCAATTCAGCCCCCTAACAATTCAAACGAATAAAGCTGCAAATTTGTTGCTCCCCTTGCAACCAGAATAGTTCATAGTGGCTAAACAAGCCGGCAATGATATACCAACAAATCAGCAAACCAACAATCAGGGCAAAGGCAAAACCCAACGAGAAGATGTTCAACTGAGGGGCGGCACGAGTCATCACACCAAACGACAAGTTAATCGTTAACAACGCAATGATGCCAGATAAGGACATACTCAACGCGACTTTAAACATGATCCCTAACCAAAGTGCGAGCTCCCTAAAATCAACGGTATTCAGCGAGCCACTACCAATCGGCAATGACTTAAAGCTCATCACAACTAGCATGATCATTTTCAAATGACCATCGGTCGCGAGAAAAAACATCGTTGCGAGAAACATAAACAGCTGACCAAGTAGCGGCGTGTTCTGACCATTGGCAGGATCGACCATAGAGGCGAAACCCAAACTCGCTTGCATACCCAGAATCTGGCCAAGAATAACGAAGGTCTGGATCATGAACTGAGTGATGGTTCCCATCGCAACACCTATGATGATCTGCTCTAAGAGGGTCATGAAGCCTTGGAAAGAGAGCAACTCTATGGTGTCAGGAACAGCAGGAATGACGGGCATCACAGCAAACGTAATTGCCAGGCCAAGGTAGAGCCTTACACGGGTAGAAACAAAGCGAGCCCCCGTCACCGACATCACCATCAGCATCGCAGCAATACGGGTGTAAGGCCAGAAGTAGTTGGCTATCCAGTCGAGTATAACGCTCGTTGGGAACTCCACATCACCCCCTTAATAGAGAACCTGAGGCAGACGTTCAACGATCGAGAAGAAGTATTCCATCATCATTTGCGTCATCCAGTGAGCAAACAACATCAACGCCAGCAAAGTCACCACCAGACGAGGTAAGAAACTTAACGTCTGTTCGTTAATCGACGTGGCGGCCTGAAAAATCGCGACAATCAAACCAATAAGTAGGCTGGGAATGATAATGGCACATACCATCAGCAATACCATCCACAATGCGCCTCTAAATAGCTCGACAAAGACTTCAGGCGTCATGCTTTCCTCCCGCTATAAAGCAAAGCTGCCAGCCAGGGTTGACAGGATTAAGTTCCAACCATCGACTAGTACAAAGAGCATCAGTTTAAAAGGTAAGGATACAATCATCGGCGATAGCATCATCATACCCATTGCCATCAGAACAGAAGCTACCACTAAGTCAATAATTAGGAATGGTAAGAAGAGCATAAAGCCTATCTGGAAGGCCGTCTTGAGTTCGGATGTAATGAATGCAGGGATCAACACGGCCATAGAGACATCTTCAGGCGCCGTGGCACTCGAACCAGAAATATTGACGAAGGTTTCAAGATCCTTTACTCGTGTTTGCTTGAGCATGAAGTCCTTCATGGGGACTTGTGCTAAATCAAAGGCTTCGCGTGCCGTTATCTGCTCATTGATGTATGGCTGAATTGCTTCGTCATTAATTTTACTCAGTACTGGAGACATAATAAAAAATGTCAGGAAAATCGCGATACCTATGATGACTTGATTCGATGGTGTCTGTTGCAGACCCATCGCCTGACGGAGGATCGACATAACCACAACAATACGCGTGAATGACGTCATCAAAATGACCATGGCAGGAAGGAAGCCCAACATCGTCATCAGAGCAAGGATTTGCAGATTTATTGAGTAATCTTCACTTCCATCTGAGTTGGTCGTCATAGTAAAAGCGGGGATACCTCCACCGCCGCCAGTAAAACTACCCGTTGAAATTGTCCTCGCCGCACCCTGCTCTTTTTCCATTGCAGATACAGTGACTGATTCTGAGGGAGCAGCATTGGCAGGCACTGACGTGGCGAGCTGCTCTTCAGCATAGGAAAACGCCGAGAAGAGAGTTAAGCATAGTGTCAGTATCAGCGGGGCAATTCGGCTAGTGTTTATCATTCTTTTTCAACAGCTGAGTCAGTTGAGTGGCAAAAGGGCTTGCCGCTAAAGCAGACTTATTCAGCTCCTCCTGGGTCAAGGGGGTATCCAGTTTTGAAATCAGTTGTATTGACTGGGCGGTCACTCCAACCAGAAACTGTTCTTCGCCAGCCTGCACAATCATGATTCGCTCACGAGTACCGACTGGGATTTGACGAACAACACTCAAGCCACTCTGGTTAATCATTGCAGGTACACGCATGCGTTTCAGCAACCAAGCCAGAAAAAGAATAAACGCAACAACGAACAAGAGCGACCCAAACGTGGTCGCCCAATCTAACTGATTACTGGTTACGGTTTCAGCCCAAGCATAAGGAGAGAGTAGAGTAAGGATACACAGAAAAACGCCTTTTAACTGTTCTCTCATAACCTACCTTAGCTTCTTAATTCGCTCAGTTTGGCTAATAACGTCGGTCAGACGAATACCAAACTTGTCGTTGACCACCACCACCTCACCATGAGCAATCAAGGTGCCATTAACCAAGACATCCAATGATTCACCTGCAAGGCGTTCCAGTTCAACTACCGAACCTTGGTTTAGCTGGAGTAAGTTACGAATGCTGATTTGTGAACGCCCCACCTCCATGGAAATGGTCACCGGAATATCGAGAATAGTATCGAGTTTACGGCGTTCATCTTCAGAAATAGGCGAGCCAGTGTCTTGCAACTCGTCGAGTTGAGCGGCCATAACCTCATCTACATCTACCTCTGGCGCATCAGGGTCTTCACCTAATGCCGCAGCCCATTCGTCCGCCAGTTTTTGATCGTCGCTCGGTTCCATACCTGTTACCTATTTACTCTATTAATCTTCAATTTCACCGTCATCTTCTTCTAATTCAGAAATGACGTCTTTGCCTAGAAATGCAATATCGGTTTTCACTACATCTGGGCGTTTAATTTTCTCTGATACCTGAACTGCAAGTTGTTCACCCGAACGGCCCATCTTCACTCGGAACGTAGGCAGCTCTTCAACAAACATTGTGGCATGCTCGGGCATAGAAATAGGGATGATGTCTCCGGGTTGAAGCTCCATCAGATCTCTTAGTGAAATATCTTGTTCTAGTAAATTCACGCGAAAGTTGACTGGAACATCCATAATTTCTTCACGAAGTGCGGTACTCCAACGAACGTCCGTTTCCATTTTATCGGACTGAACACCAGCATCGAGAAGTTCGCGAATCGGTTCCACCATTGAGTATGGCATGACCACATGGAAATCACCGCCACCGCCATCCACTTCAATATGGAAAGAACTGACAACAATCACTTCCGTTGGGCTAACAATGTTCGCCATACTTGGGTTTACTTCAGAATCAAGATATTCAAACTCGACCCCCATCACCGGAGACCAAGCTTCCTTGTAGTCTTCGAAGACAATTTTAAGTAGCAACTGAACGATGCGACGTTCCGTTGGCGTAAATTCACGACCTTCGATACGCGCATGGAAGCGCCCATCCCCACCAAAGAAGTTCTCAACCAAAATGAAAACTAAGCGCGCTTCCATAGTGATCAGTGCGGTCCCTTTTAACGGTCTGAAACGCACCATATTCAAACTGGTCGGGACGTACAAGGTGTTTTGGTATTCACCAAACTTCATCATTTGTACGCCATTTATCGACACTTCGGCGGTTTTTCGCAGCATATTAAATAAGCTGATCCGCAAATGACGCGCAAAACGCTCATTGATCAACTCCAGCGTTGGCATTCGACCACGGACGATGCGGTCTTGAGAGGAGAAGTCGAATTCTACAGCACTAGCATCGCTCTCGGCGCCACCACCTTCATCTTCTGCCTCATCAACATCGTCAACACCATGGAGTAGCGCATCAATCTCGTCTTGGCTTAATAGATCGGTCACTCTTCACCTACTGTATTACAAAGTCAGTAAATAACACACGTTCAATCACAGGTTGCCCTACTGCACGATTTAAACTCGCTTTGATGTCTTCTGTAGCTCTGTCTCGCAGCTCCACACGGCCGTTAGCGCTGCGAAGTTGATCGACGGTCGCTGAGGCAAAAGTTCCGAGTAACGAACTTTCAATCAGAGGTGAGTGGTAACGTGCCAAGTTCTCATTATCAATACCGCGCACCATTAACTGTACTTTGATTTGCACAAGACGATCCTTTTTATCGCCAGTGACATTAAACAGGAATGGTTGCGCAATATTAACGTAAGAGACAGGTTCAGCAGCGACCGCTACGGCTTGCTGGGTCGTTTGCTCTACTTCTTCAGGTTCACTCGAGCCCATGAGAAAGAAAGCCGCACCACCGCCGCCAACCAGTAAAACAACAACAGCGATGATGATAATTAACAGCTTGCTTTTTCCCTTGGGTGCTTCAGCTTCTATTCCTTCGTCTGCCATATCCGATGTTTCTCTATTTTTCTTACTTTTCTACAGTTTAAGCGTAATAACTAATTCCATCACGCTTTGTTGCGACATTCAAATCAAGATTGACGTCTGGTTCAAGGTTTTCTTCACCAGTAAAGGCTTGATTGCTGCTACCTTGACCATTTCCAGCTCCACTTCCAGCCGCATAACGATTTTGTTGTTGACCCGCGGATTGCTGCTGAACTGACGAGTCACCCAATTGAACGCCTTGTTGAGCTAACATTTCACGTAAACGGGGCATAGATTGTTCAATGACATCCCGAGCCTGCTGATTCGCCACCGTAAAGTGAACTGTCGCTCCCTCTCCCGTCATATTCATGCGGATCTGTAATCGACCTAGCTCTGGCGGATCCAAGCGAATATCGATGTTTTTTAGATTCTTCGACATCATCATTTGGACTCTTTCCGCTACCTGATCACCGGCCATTTCTCGATTAAGCTGCAATGGAGCTTGAGCAGCAGCTTGCTCAGTACGAATTGGGTTCTGTGCCGTCAAGCCTTGTTGGCTTGCGGCCTGTGATAGTTGCTGAGCAAACCCTGTATCACCACTTTGACTCGCCCCCTGCTTCCCGTCTGTTGCAGCTAATTTGCCTACAGCACCCGCCGCTTTCGCTCCCATTACCGCTTTTAGCATAGCTTGTTCACTGGCTATCGGTGTAGAAGCGACTTGCTGAAGTTGACTCGCAGCCAGCTCATTGGGCAAAGGCACTGCCGCAGCCTGTTGCGTAGCTTGAAGATGGCTCTGAGCCGCCGTGACTTGAGCACTTGATGATGTATGTAATGCTTGCTGAACCGATTGTGCCACCGCAGCTTGCTGTGCTTTAGGTTTTGCATCCGGTTGAATCTGTAACTCATCAACACCCACATCCGCCGCTGAGACCGCCCATGGGATTGCCGAAGAACCAGAAACTGCTGTGGCTGCAACCGTTGGTTCAATAGCACTTTCTGTTACAACTTCACTGCCAGCCAATTGTGATGGCGAAGCATTCGACTGTAGTTTTTTTTCAGCACTAGGCTTTATAGGCTCTGTCCGATTGGTTTCATTACCTTGAACCATGGTAATTTGTGCCTGTGCTTCGGTTTTTGCCGCTTCAACAATCTGTTCGATCTCTTTATCAGACAAGCCTTGGGTTTTCAGTTCATGTTTTAGCTGTTCAATTTCAGGACTGGTTAACTGAGCTTTATCGCTATTCCCCTCAGTCACTCCAGCCATAAGAGCCACCGCGCCTTCTGCAGTCACGGTCAGCTCACCATCACTAGGTTTATCGGAAGCTATCACAGCTTCCTGACCATCTTCAGATTGAATAAATCGCTTCGCACTTTCAGGAACCATCACTTGCTGCTCCACAGGTTGCTCAGCCATCAAGTGTTCTTGTGCTTTGATGCTTTTCTTATTCTCAGTGTCAGTAACATCCACATCCGTTTGTGTTTCACCTTGAGTCTGCCTTTGCACAGCAGAAGCGGCTGTGTTTAACGTTTCCGCCTGCTCTTCTTCGCTAACGTTGTGAGCCTTCTGTTGCTGTGAAGAGCTTACTTCTTGTGTCGCCAACTCAGGTTGTTGTGGCAACTCATTGCCGTCCTTAGGTTGAAGGGCCTTACTGGCTTTGTTTAAACGACCAAGCAATTCCCCATTTTCAGACACAATCTTCTCAGCATCACCTTCTGTTGAGTCATTAGACTGGCTTTTCGTTGATGCCTCAGTTTCTACTTTAACTTTAGAGGCTGGTTTATTCTGCTCTTGATCTATCGCTAACAATTCATCAGTTGAAGAGCCCTTGGTCCCCTTAGTGATCACTTCCCCAGACTCTAACACCTCGTCTTCATCGGCACTGACGCTCTTACCATCACCCGCCTCTTGTTCAGGCTCAATTGAAGCCGCCTCTTCCTCTCCGACTGCAGACTCAACTGTCATTGATTCTGCGTCTGAAACCTTTTCTCCACCGGATTCACCTTTAATAAAAGCGGCCAACTTAGAAAAAAAACCTTCAGACGGTTTCGCCTCTTCACCTGAACCAACGGACTGGGAGGATGTGGTCGACGTTTTCGGGGTGTCAGAAGCCGGAGTTAGGTTTATATTCATAAATAGATACTCGCGCGTAATTGAGGGAGCAGTCGCGGCCTGTTACTTAGAATGGTTTGAAGCGGCAACTCATCATTTAACGAAACAGAACTGCAAGAAGTACGCCAATCAAATAGATAATAAGAATAATTATGTGAAGTTAGTTCGAAGTCCGGCGGAAGTATTGCAGAGTAGAAAACTCGTCCATTTGTTTTTGCTCACGAACATTTTGTAAACGCTCTTTTTCTGCCTGTTTTTTATCTATCAGCCACTCATAAGAACGCCTTTGTTTACGACATTCCAACCAGTTTTGCTCACAACTTTCCACTTGAGACTTAAAGTGCTCTTCTGCTTGTTTCTGCTTGGCCAGAGTTTCATCTAAGGTCGTCAAAAAACGATTAAGATGAGAGTATTGACTAGCCGTTAACCCTTGTTTGCCTCGTTCTACCAATTGATTGCAGTAGTCCAATCGGTATTTTTCTATCTGCTCTAACTGCTGATAATAGCCATCCAGTTCAACCCGCGCCTGACCAAGCGCGAGTACCGCTTGGTTTTCTCGTTCCTGAGCCTGACTCAATAAAAAATCCAGCGCATTGTCCATGGATTACGAGTCTCCTTGTAGCAGGTTACGCAGCATGTTGACACACATATCGTACGGTACCGTCTCTTTCATCGCTTGCTGTAAGTAACCATCCAGTCGAGGTTTTAATGTGAATGCACTATCAATGGCTGGGTCAGATCCCGGCTTATAAGCACCAATCGATACCAAATCTTGATTTTTTCGACAAACTGACAGAACTTGACGCACCGCTTTGGACATCAGTATCTGCTCTTCTGAGGTAATTTGTGGCATGACACGACTGACTGACTTCTCAACATCAATAGCAGGATAATGACCAGCATCAGCCATTTCACGCGATAGCACGATATGACCATCTAGAATGGCTCGTGATGCATCGGCGATTGGGTCTTGAAGATCATCACCCTCCGTCAGAACGGTAAAGAATGCCGTGATGGAACCTTGCTCTTGACCACCATTACCCGCACGCTCAACCAAAGCAGGCAATTTTGCAAACACAGACGGTGGATAACCTTTAGTCGCAGGCGGCTCACCTACAGAGAGAGCAATTTCACGCTGAGCTTGAGCAAATCGAGTCAATGAGTCCATGAGGAGAAGCACATCTAAGCCTTGATCGCGAAAATACTCTGCAATCGTCAGGGCTGTCTGACAGCCTTTTAATCGCATCAGTGGCGACGAATCCGCTGGTGCCGCCACGACAACCGAACGCTGACGACCATCTACTCCAAGGATTTCTTCGATAAACTCTTTTACCTCACGACCACGCTCACCAATTAAGCCTACCACGACCACTTGAGCAGTGGTGCCTCGAGTCATCATCCCCAAAGTAACCGACTTACCCACACCTGAGCCGGCAAATAAACCGATACGCTGACCTTTACCAACCGTTAGCAAACCATTAATTGCCTTGATACCCACATCAAGTGGTTCTGAAATCGGCTTTCTCGCTAGAGGGTTAATGGGCTCCGCGTTAAATGCAGCCCGTTTCTCCGTATAAATAGGCCCAAGGCCATCAAGTGGATTCCCCACCCCGTCAATCACACGACCAAGCAGTTCCATCCCCACAGGTAAACCCACTTCGCTAGTTAAAGGGGTGACTTTCGCGCCCGGTAGGACACCTGTGATCTGTTCACTGGGCATTAGGTAGAGGTTATCTCCCGAAAAACCCACCACCTCAGCCTCCATCTCACCATGCATCGTTTCCACTTTGCACAGGCTACCGATAGGCGCTCGGCATCCAGTCGCTTCCAATGTTAGCCCAACGACTCGAACCAATTTTCCAGAGGCAACAGGCCGACAAGTTAGCCCTTGTGTTTGATATTGAGAAAGGCGTTCTGCCAGCGCCAACATTACTCACCACCTTGATGACGATTCACGCCACAAAAGCTCTGTAGCACACTGCGAATTCTGTCTTCAAGTCGATAATTGACGCTAGACTCACCTGCTTCAATCTGCACATCACCCCGATTGAGCGCAGGTTCAGCCATGAGTGTCCAATTACGAAATTCCAGCTCAGCTTCACCATATGAAGAGCGAATAATCTCCACATCTTCAGGATGAAGCTTCAAAGTGATCGCATGCCCTGAGATAGGTAGGGATTCAACCGACTGCTTGATAGTATCCAATACGACTTGAGGATTGGTCTGTACTTCAACATGCACAACTTCTTTAACCAGAGTCAGTACCATGTCAACCAGCTGTTTCTCAACCTGTGCATTCATCAGTTCCAAAGGCTGAGCAAATTGATTAGCCAGGTCAACGAAAGTTTGTACCTGTTGCTGAATCAGCTCCTGACCCGCTTCTATGCCTTCCGCTTTCCCTGCTTCCAAGCCTTGCAGATGACCTTCTTCGTGACCTTGCTCTTTTCCTTTGTCATAACCTTGTTTGAAGCCGGCCTCTTGACCTTGATGTAAACCGTCTTGATAAGCCTGCTGTTTGATCTGTTCAATGTCTTCTTCGGTCAGCTCTTTAGGGGCTTCATCCTCAGGTTCAGAAAAGGTAGGCATCCAGCTAGGGTCATAGTTCATTGCCGTTTCTTTCGCCTGTTTATGAGTTTCCGGCGTATAATCCGGCATTCCCCATTTCTCAGGCTTTTGGACTTGATCGTCATTATCTAAGCGCAAAAAGCCGCGCTTTCTTTCCCCAGACATAGACCTATTACCTACTTCAAATTACAAGAATTCGTCTGCGCCGCCGCCCAACATAATCTCACCAGAGTCTGCCATACGACGGGCCACAGCCAACACTTCTTTCTGTGCCGCTTCCACATCAGAGACTTTAATTGGTGGCATCGCTTCAAGATCATCACGCATCATCTCAGCGGCACGTTTAGACATGTTCTTAAAGATCTTCTCACGCAGAGCATCATCGGCACCTTTAAGTGCGCGCTGCAACGCATCTTGCGGAACATCACGCAGTAGTTTCTGAATACCTTGATCGTCGACTTCGATGAGGTTCTCGAATACAAACATAAGGTCTTGGATCTGCGTGGCCATATCTTCGTCCTGATCACGAATTTGCTCCATCAGGATGCCTTCTACATTGTTGTCCATGTAGTTCATGATTTCCGCAGCAGCCTTCAGGCCACCAATCTTGGCAGCTTGAGCACCTGCTTGACCCGCAAACTGTTTCTCCATGATTTCATTCAATTCCGCCAAAGCCGATGGTTGAACTTCTTCTAGATTGGCAATTCTCATCATCAGATCAAGACGGTCACGCTCAGCAAACTGAGACAAGATTTCCGCAGACTGATCTGGTTCTAGATAAGACAGTACGATAGTTTGAATCTGAGGGTGTTCGTTGATAATGATGCTGGCAACCTGACGTGGGTCCATCCACTTAAGTGAATCCAAGCCCTTCGAGCCTGTTCCAAGCAGTATTTGGTCAACAAGATTATTGGCTTTATCTTCACCAAGGGCAGCAACCAAGGCATTACGCATAAAGTCTTCACTGCCCATACCAATATTGGTGTATTTTTGAATGTCTTCCAAGAAAGCACGGTGTACCGCACCGACCTTGTCTTGGCTTAGGTCAGCAGCGCGAGCCATGGCACTACCAACACGTTGTACTTGTTTCGGTTCCAAGTGACGAATGATACCGGCAGCGTCTTCCTCATTTAAACTCAATAAGAGGATCGCCGCGCGCTCTTCGCCCGGTATACTTTCTATATCCACGGTGTTGTCTACAACTTCGCCACCGCCTTCTCCCTGTGGTACGACTTCGTTAGGCATCTTCCATCCAGTTCTTCACTACTTGTGCCGCCAGTTCTGGCTCGTTAGCAACCAGCGCACGAACTGCTTTCAACACATCTTCATCTTTATGGAGGTTAGGCAAGTCAATGCTAGAGCCGAACTCAAACAGCTCGCCACCATCCATATCTCCACCAATCAGGCTGGTTTCTCCATCAGCACCAATTGGCAACCCATCTGGTCCGTATAGTTGGTCATCATCGTCATCCGAAGCAGGGTTGAGCAATTTCTTCATGGCTGGGCGAACTAGAACCAACACAACGACTATGATAACCAAAGCACTTGCAAACCAACGCACCCAATCGTTGAAGTTAGGGTGCTCCCAGAGAGGGACATCCGTTAGCACTTCAATTTCAGGTTCAGCAAACTGCATACTCAACACATTAAGTAAATCACCACGACTTTCATCAAAACCAACCGCACCAATCAGCACTTGGCGAATTGACTGTAACTCAGCATCCGACAGAGGTTGATAAGTCGTCTCACCACTCTCTGGATTAACAGATGCACGGTTTTTTATCGCGACAGCGACCGTTTGGCGATTAACAATCCCCGACTGACGACGTTCGTGACTGATTGTTGTATCCAGTTCAAAGTTACGTGTGGCTTCTTTATGCACAGAACCCTGGCCCATTAAAGAGCCATCTTTCATTTGAGCTACGTCTTGCGGAATGGACGCATCCGCCGGAGGTTGGTTACTCAGCGCACCCGGTACACCCGCCACCACGTTACCATTATTATAGTCTTCCAGTGTGTATTCACTTCGAGTCGAAGGGGTGTTCGGGTCGAAGCTCTTACGCGTTTGCTCTATCGCACTGAAATCCAGCTGAATATCTACTTGTGCGGTGTAGTTTCCAAACCCAAGAATCGGGATAAGGACAGAATCAATTTTATCGCGCAGTGCTTGTTCTTGCTTACGCTCGAGCTCATGCTCTTTACGGCGTGCAGCCGAAGCTGGGTCTTGCGAACCAGAGCTGAGCAATCGACCATGTTGGTCAGTGACGGTAATTCGAGTGGGTTTCATACCTGGAACAGCACTAGCCACCATATCAACCACTGAGTCGACCTCTTCCTGTTTAAGCGAGGTTCCAGTACGCAAGGTTAAAAATACCGACGCCGAAGCTTCTTGGTTGTGACGAACAAAGACACTTTGTTTTGGTAATGCCAGTAACACTCGTGCTTTGCGTACTTGTGTCATCTCTTCAATGGCTTTGGCTAACTGGCGCTCACGGCTTAACTTGAGCCGTTCTTGCTCTAGACGTTGGGAAACACCAAATCCCATATCTTGCATCAGTATTTCGTCGCCAGCTTGCTTTTCATTGTTTAAGCCGGCACGAACCATGTTTAACTTGAGGGAGTTGTATTCACTGGATGGAACAGAGATGGTATTACCGTCCAGTTTATAGTTGACCTTCTGCTGGTCCAGATAATCGAGAACGGGAATCAGCTCTTCCGTCTCATAAGCACCAAGCGGACGCATTTCCGGCTCTCTTACCCAGAAAAACAACATCACAATCAAGGCAACACAGATTGAAATAGAAAGAACTAGGACAACCTGTCGAAGGAGATCGAGATCCCCCACTGCCATATCAAATTTGGATGTACTTTGCTCGTCCAAATCTGGGTTCTGAACATCAGTATCCATCTCTGATGTTGCAACCATCGCGGTATCAGGACCACCATCCGATACTGCAAGATCCGTTGATTGATTTTGCTCTGCCACAGACTATACCTATCACTTAAACTGGCATGTTCATCAATTCTTTGTACGCTTCAACAAGCTTGTTACGTACCTGAATCGTTGCCTCAAAGGCCACACTGGATTTATTGCGGGCAATCATCACATCAGAAAGAGACACATCCTGATCACCACGATCAAATCGCATTTGTAAATTGCCTGACGTTTTTGACAATCCATTCACGTTATTGATGGCATTGTTAAGCAAGTCACCAAAATCCGCTCCCACTGTATGACCAGTTGCGGCAGGTTTAGTGTTCGCTGCTTCGAACATCATTGCTTGCATTTCGCCTTGAAAACCATCAACTCTCATTGAACACCTCGGACGTCAACTCTTTGACTACAATTATTGCTATAACTATGACGCTGCAATCTACATGCCATATCAATGTGAGCGCCGAAAATAACACGTTAGTTTGGAATATCAATCCCCGCATCACGCATTTTGGCTAACTTGTAGCGCAATGTACGTGGGCTAATACCTAGCTTTTCAGCCATTTCTTTTCGACGACCGTTACACTCAGCCAAAGTCTCGAGAATAATGGCATATTCTTGTTCTCGCAGTTCACCACCAAGGCCTGCACTAGAGGCAAACGCATTGTCAGGCTCAGCGATTGGCTTAATATTGGGCGCTGTGATTTCACCTGTTTCAACAACATGCTGTAAGCTACCCGCATCTTGCCAATCTAAGCCTTCAAGTAAAATATGG
This sequence comes from Vibrio sp. Isolate24, assembly GCF_022398215.1. Lineage (NCBI taxonomy): Bacteria > Pseudomonadati > Pseudomonadota > Gammaproteobacteria > Vibrionales > Vibrionaceae > Vibrio > Vibrio sp. Isolate24. The sequence goes on along the minus strand of NZ_JAKEUU010000003.1, from coordinate 425,438 downwards.
TCACTCCCTACGTTACCATTTTCACTAAGAATCAATGCACGCTGAACGACATTATCAAGCTCACGGACATTTCCTGGCCAAGAGTAAGCCAATAACTTATTCATTGCACTCGCTGAAAGGGTTGGGACAGGTAGACCAAGCTTCTTGCAATGACGCTCTATAAGGTGATTAGCTAGAGGCTCGATATCACCTTTGCGTTCACAAAGCGCTGGCCACGCTAGCGGGAATACATTCAGGCGATAGTATAAATCTTCTCGGAAGTTCCCTTCCTGAACATACAACTTTAGGTCTCGGTTACTGGTGGCCAAAACTCGAACATCAAGCTTGATACTCTTTCGGCTTCCTAAACGCTCAACTTCACGTTCTTGCAAAACACGCAATAACTTAGCTTGAAGGTTTAAATCCATCTCGCTGATTTCATCCAGCAAAATAGTGCCCCCCTGTGCTTGTTCAAACTTACCTGGGCACGCCTGAACAGCGCCTGTAAAAGCGCCTTTTTCATAACCGAAAAGAGTCGCTTCCAGCATATTGTCTGGAATGGCAGCGCAGTTAATCGCCACAAATGGGCCATCTTTACGGTTTGATGCGTTATGAATGTAGCGCGACATCACTTCTTTACCAGAGCCACTCGGCCCCAAGACCATTACACTAGCGTCTGTTTTCGCCACTTTGTCTGCCATTGCTAACAGCTTTAAACTTTTTTCATCGGCAACAACGGCATCGCCATTATCATCAGATTTGATCGGCGCATAACGACTTACCATGTTCAGTAACACTTCCGGCGCAAATGGCTTAGCCATATAGTCTATCGCGCCATCTTTCATAGCTGAGACCGCATCTTCAATGTTGGCGTACGCCGTCATCAGTAATACAGGTAAGTTTGGCCAATGCTGCTTGATGTTGCGCAGCAGTGCCAGACCACCCATACCCGCCATTTGCACATCAGAGACGACAATATCTACCTCATGCGCCTTAAGCTTGACTAAGGCATCTTCAGCGCTATCCGCTTCCAACCACTCATATCCAGCCAGTGCTAGGGTATCGACCAAGGCTTCGCGTAGACCTTCATCATCTTCTACGATTAGTACTTTGCTTTGTGCCATTATCCTTCTCCTGTCATTACATCGTGATCAGCTTGCGGAGTACGCTCTAAAGGAATACAGATGGTAAAACATGCACCATCACCTTCCTCAGAAATCAGTTCTAACCTTCCATCGTGAGCACGACATACCATTTGCACAACCGCCAAACCCAATCCTGTGCCTTGGGATCGTGTGGTAAAGAAAGGCTCCATTATTTGATTATGTAGTTCCTTCGGTACACCTGGGCCACTGTCCTGTACCGAGATCTTCAATTCGTTGTTTACCGGACGGAAAAAAACATCAACTTGTGATTGTTTACCCGCAATTTGAATTGCGTTCATCACCAAGTTGCTCAGTGCAGATGCCACCGCATTCGCATTGCCAAACAATTGTGTCTCTTCTTTTTCCACTTCAAGATGATAATCAATCTGGCTATTTTTCAGTGCCGTTTCCACCATAGGAGAGAACTCTGAAACCAACTCTGAAATGGTAAAAGGCTTGACCACTTTGTTGTCGCCTCCTTTCGCAAACAACAACATATCGTTGACCTGTTTTTCAAGATCATGCAGACGATCCATCAGCTTACTTTGAAAACGATCTTTGGTTGCGAGAGGTAGATTTGGCGCCCCCAAATTTGAGGCGTACAACATCGCACTGGAAAGAGGTGTTCTGACCTGGTGCGCTAATGAAGCCACCATACGACCTAAGGAAGACAAACGCTGCAAATCACTGATTCGAGATTGTAATAGGCGAGTTTCCGTCAAATCTGTAATCAGAATCAATTGCCCAGTCGTGGAAGCTGAGATCGCCAGCCTCACTTTACGACCGTTGCGAAGCGAGATCTCATGGCCATCATCTTCACGTGGTGCAAAAGCTTGTTGGATAACTTCAAACCATTTCTGTCCAATTAGCGGCATTTCCAATAAACGCTGCGCTTCTGGGTTTGCCTCGTGAACAACACCTTGAGTATCAAGCAAAATCACACCAGCCGGCATCACATCTAATACCTGCTTATAACGTTCAACTTGTTCTTCAAGAGTTCCGAGCGGTTGCTGATTCATGATCGCTTGGGCTGAGTCCATATCGTATTTCTGCCTTAAAAACTACAATAGCCTGAAATGCAAGAAGCACGCCAGGCTATTTTATATAATTTTCAGACACTTAATGTACAGTCGATATTTTGACAGCGCCGATATTATGCAACTTACCGCTGCACATTATACTTTCTCATCTTCTCCACTAGCGTGGTTCGACGCATACCAAGCATGTCAGCAGCACGAGCAACAACACCACCTTGAGCTTCCAAAGCTTGGTTGATCATATTGATCTCTAACTCTGCCAACATCTCTTTAAGGTTGACCCCTTCAGGAGGCAATTCCTGCGGAGTATTGGAGTTTTCGTGTAAACCATCAGCTTCATCAAGGCTGAAATCTTCAGAGAAAATGTCCTGCAATACATCACGTTCTTGCTCCTCAACTGAAGCAAACACGTTATATTCAGGCTGAAACTCAGGAATATCACTATAGCGATACTTGGTTGGCAAATGGTTAACATCAACCAAGCTATTTGGATAGAGAATAATCATTCTCTCAACAAGGTTGGCTAACTCTCGTACATTTCCCGGCCAGTCATGTTCCATCAATGAATTGATCGCTCGCGGTGTAAAGCAAATTGGCTGGGCGCCCTCAGCTTCCATACGCGTCATCAGCTCCTGCAACAACAATGGAGTATCTTCAATACGATCGCGTAGCGCAGGCATCTCGATTGGGAACACATTTAAGCGATAATAGAGATCCTCACGGAATGACTCATCATCAATCATGGTTTCTAAGTTGCGATGAGTGGCCGCGATGACACGCACATTGACTTTAATCGTAGTATTACCACCAACTCGCTCAAAACATCTTTCTTGAAGTACACGGAGCAACTTAACCTGCATCGGCATTGGCATGTCGCCGATTTCATCAAGAAATAGTGTTCCACCTTCCGCAAGTTCGAAGCGCCCTTTACGAGACGTTATCGCTCCAGTAAAAGCACCTTTCTCATGGCCAAACAACTCACTTTCAAGAAGATCCGGTGGGATAGCTCCACAGTTAATTGGTACAAATGGCCCATTTCGACGAGCAGAGTGATAATGAATATTACGAGCAACGACTTCTTTGCCGGTACCTGAATCGCCTAAAATGAGCACATTTGCTTCAGTAGCGGAGACCTGTTCAATCAGGTGGCGAACTTCTTTAATGCCAATACTTTGTCCCACTAGACTGCGAAACAGAGTGTTCTTGCGCGAAGAAGATACATTGACGCCTTTACGGCCTAGGAAGTCCTTGCAATGACGCAGCGCTTCACTTAGCTGGGGATAATTAAGAGGATATTCCAGTTCGCCAACATAATTCGTCATTTCTTCAACTGGATAAGAATGCGTTCCCGCGATAAGTAAAGGAATATGATTTGCCTGAGAGAGCTGAGAACTCAATTGAGTTGAAAAGTGATTATTTTGCAGCGAACCGACAATACATCCAGCCCACACATCTGACCAGTTAACGTCGTTCAGCTGCGCGGAACTTATCGCCTCACATTGCTCTCCGACAAATTCTAATATATTACTCAGATTGATGCGCGCTTGAGCATCATCTTCAATTACGAGCAGCTTTGCTAAACCTTGCATAGGTGAGAATTATTGCCTTTATCTTGAAACGTTGTGGCTGTTATTTCTGTCTCTAACACTAATTTAACTATAGAACATGATTAGTGATAAACAATTCATAAAATTCAGCAACAAAATAAGCCACTAGGCTACTAAGTGGCTTCTATTCTATTTGATAAAAAAATAAAGGCAACCAAGCAATTAGGTGATGTGACGTTTGCCCAAAAGCTTTTTATGCAAGATATTTCAATACAACCTTATAAGTTTAACTTATCGCTTAAATTCCAACATCGGTTGCGGTCAGGTTATGGTATTCAGGCGGAATCTGTTCCCAAGCTGATTTAATCTCGCGAATGATCTCAATCACATCATCTAGAGGTTGAGGGTCATTCTTGTGATTCGCCTCAGTTATTTGGGTGATCATGAACTCGTATAACTGATCAAGGTTCTGAGCAATATCACCCCCATCATCCATAGATAGGCAGCTACGTAGACTAATGATGATGTCTAGGGCTTTACCCAGCCTCTCACCTTTGACAGGTATATTACCCTGCTCCATTGCCGCTTTGCCCTGAATTAATCGCTCGATAGCCCCTGCCATCAGCATCTGAACAATTTTATGCGGGGAGGCAGCACTGAGCTGGCTATCTACCGATACCTTCTTGTAAGCCTGTAATGAACCACGCATAACAATCCTCTTTTATATAAATTTCTTGTACTGCTGCACCGATTTATTGCCGTAGCGGTACTTCTTCAAATTACTGCCAAGTTGCGTCGTTTTCTTTTGCATCATCTCGACAGTCAACTGAGTGCGTTTAATAGCACTCTGCCATTCTGGCAACTGAGCTAACTCTTGGTGCTCACTAATAGTACTGATCAAGGTTAGCAATATCTGTTCCCTTTTATCGACCAGTTCAACGATTTCTTCAGTATTAATGTCTGCTGATGAAAGACCACTTACAATATCGTGATCAATATCACCTAAAAATGCGACTTGTGCCAAAAAATCATCCACCCAGTGCATTCATCATACCTGCTAATTGGGACTGCATTTTACTCGTTGCATCCTGCATCGCCGTAAATTTGGCGTGTGTACGTTTCTCTAGACTTTCCATACGGCGATCCAAAGACGCCTGATCATCTTCAAGGCGGTAATTTTGTTCCACCATACTACGCTCACGAGTGCGAATTGAGCCAGTCACCCCCGTAATCCCTTGAATCGCATCTTCGACTTTTTTCGCAAAACCTTGGTTCCCACCAAAAAAGTCTTCCAACTTATTAAAGTTATTATTTAACTGACGATCCAACATCTCATAGTTAATCTCCAGCGTTCCCTGACGCGTCGTGGTAATACCAAACTCAGTCAAGGTTTTTAAATCATCAGGAGCTGGCTCCACATCGGATGAAAAAACAGATTTTAAGCGAGAATCCGCACTGCGCACGACGCTGTCACCCGCTAATGGACCAGCAGCTCCAGTTCTAGGGTCGACTCCAGATAACTCTTGGGAGACCTGATAAAATTGGTTATACGCGGCAACGAATTGCTCAATATCATCACGAACGCCTTGACGATCATATTCAATATCAATTTCCGAAGGTGTTTTTCCTCGCTCTGAGCGGCCTTTAAGGGTCAGATCAACGCCTTCAATCGCATCTTCTATGATGTTGTTATCACTCGATAATTGTGCCACACCATCCAACAACACCTTAGAATCCTGCGCTGCTTGAACTTGAGTCATACCGCGGTAAGCATCAAAAGACTCTTGAGCAGATTTAAGATCCGCTTGTGCTTGATCAATACGCTCTAAATACTCCCTTTCTTCTTTAGGCAGTTTGGCACGTTCAAGCTCTTTCGCTTGTTCTGGAGTCAGTTCGCCCGCTAGTACTTTCGCTTCGAGGGCGGCTTTTTCCTGAGCCAGCTTATTTTCAATCTCTGCTTGTCGAGCATCCAATGCCGCCTGCGCTTCTTTTGGCGTGACATAAGAGTCTGTCAATGTACCTGAAGCCGTGATACTCCAACCAGGGATATCTGGTGCTTTTTCCAGCGCTTTGGCATCAAGTTGAGGTTCTGGCTCCCAGTAAGAATCGAGCAGAGTACCTGAAGCAGTTGCAGTCCATCCAGGAATGCGTTCTTCGGGTTTAAGGTATTTATTGGCTTCCGCACCAGCGGCGGCGGCCGCTGCAGCTGCTGCATCTGAAAGTTCGTTACCAGCACTGGCATCTTTAGCCGCATTCGGATCGGCGGCAATTGCCGCTTGTTTAGAGCTGTCGGCAATCTCTTGATCGACAACCTTTGCCGCTTTGACATTGTTCTCAGCAATGCGGTCGGCAATCTCTTGCTCTTCTGGTGTAAGAGGTTTGAGCAAATCCTGCGCAGCAGCACGGGCTTGCTCAAGATCTTTAACTCGTTGCTCTAGAGTTTTGTATTCAAGCCTTTTCAGAAGGTTGTCTGGCGCTGATTCAACACTCAGTTTGAGAGCGTTTTGCTCACCAGAATTGCTTGACGCAACGATAAGTCGAGGGCCTTCGACATCGTTGATAACCGATGCCCGAACGCCGGGATTGGTTTTGCTACCATTGATACCGCGAACAATATCAATCAGTTTTGAGTTTTCCTGCACCTCTATAGTGAACTTTTTATCACCAAGAGAAATCTGCAGCTTACCCGGGCCAAACTTTGCATCTTCCGGTAATACATCAGACGCAATCTTATGGCTTTGGGCAAGCTGCAACACATCGATAGCATATCTACCAGCGATAGCTTCAGTGGTTGCCGTCGCAGAAACAACGGTATCATCCGTAGACTCTACCTTTCTTGCGGCGAAAGCTTTCTCCTGACGAAAGCTCGCCATCAAGTTTTTCATCGTATCCAACGACTCTCTGAGCCGCCCGTAGGCACTGATACTGGAATCAATTTTGTCACGCTCATTGTCGATACGTTGCTGCTTAGGCACACGCTCCGAATCGACAATTTTGCTGACCATGGCATTGATATCCATGCCAGAATTCATCCCTACTGGGCCAAAGCTCATTCAATCACCTCAAAATACGATCAAACCGTCTGGTTCAACAGCCCCGATGAATAACGGGCTGTCTGATCCCTCAGGCGTCGCAGTATTTCTAACATTTCCTCATCGGGTATCTGACGAATGATATCGCCAGTATCCGCTTCATAAATAGTCACTACATCCCTTCCCGACTCTTCATCGACTCGAAAAGATAGGCCAGTATTAATGGATGAAATGAACTCATTCATTTGCTGAACCATCCGCTGCCGCTCTTCCCTATTAAGCTTTTCACGTTGTTGAGACGCTTCTATCGCTTGATTAACAGCTTCTGCGGCTTGCTCCCTGACTTCGGACGTAGATACCTGCTCTTTTCGTGAGGAAACTTGCTGTGCACCATCATATTTTGAAGCAAATTTAGTGCCACTTTCTGAGCCGTAAGGCTGGACGTTCGATGTGTAGGATGGTATTTCCATAACAATCTCCCTTCCACCTTATAGGTTGGTAATCCTGTTACCGACCAATAAGCTCGCTCGTACCTATCGATTAACCTAACAAGCTAAGAGCTGCTGATGGTGATTGTTTTGCCTGCGCCAGTACCGAGGTACTTGCTTGTTGCAAAATCTGCGACTTAGTCATCTGAGTCGTTTCTTTTGCATAGTCGGTATCCCGGATACGGCTACGAGACGCATTAACGTTCTCGTTGATGTTATCCAAGTTGCTGATCGCATGGCTAAAACGGTTCTGGAACGCACCCAATTCCGCACGCTGACTGTCTACTGTTTTCAAAGCACCATCAATAACGGAAACCGCCATCTGTGAGCCCGCCACCGTAGATACATCAACATCGGCTACCGTTTTATTCTCAGCGGCACCAAACCCAATGTCACCGCCTAATGCACCACCAATGGTAACGTCAGTTGCTACTTTGTTATTCGCTGCGAACAACTGTAGTTTACCTTCTTCACCGACCGACGCTTTCACGTCTTCACTTTGACCATTGATATAGGTCGCAAGCTGCTCGATGTCGTCACCCACCTTAGCATTTATGGTTAACTGTTTCGCTTCCCCATGTACATCAGTATAGTCCAGAGTCAGATCGGTTGAACCCTGAGAGACGGTCCAATCATTATCTTTACCCTGTTGCGCAATATAAGCTTTACCACCCATTCCTGAAGTATCTGAGCGCATATTGCCCATAGTGAGCATCACTGCCTCACCTGAACTCGCACCGATCTGGAATGACTGACTACCAAATGTACCATTAAGCAATTTGTTACCACCAAACGAGGTAGTTTCTGCGATACGGTTTAATTCGTCGTTAAGCGCTGTCACCTCTTCCTGAATCGCAATTCGCTCCGAACGTGAGTTCGAACCATTTGACGATTGCAGCGACAAGTCACGCATACGTTGAAGGATGTTGGTTGTCTCATTCATTGCACCTTCAGCAGTTTGTGCAATGGAGATACCGTCGTTTGCGTTTTTCACCGCCATGTCTAGGCCACGACTTTGCGATGTTAAACGGTTGGAAATTTGCAGGCCTGCAGCGTCATCACGAGCACTGTTTATTTTGTAACCCGATGATAGACGCTCCATCGATCTCTGCATGCCGTCAGCAGCACCATTAAGGTATCGCTGAGCAGTCATCGCAGACACATTGGTGTTTACGTTAATTGCCATATTGATCTCCTTAGGCATTAAGGGTGATGCACTTCAGCGACTCTCACCTCACTTTGGTGCATCTCATTTCTCTCAGTCTTTTAACGGCGGAGAAAATATATCCTTTAGAGATATTTTTAAAAAAATGTCTGTGACAGGCATAATAAAACAACAAAAATGTTTAAAATCAATGAATTATACATACAAAAAAATCCAGCCGAAGCTGGATTTTTTCAAGGTTTTCAGACTTAGCCAAGAAGGTTTAAAGCTGCATTTGGCGTTTGTTTCGCCTGAGCAAGAATCGAACTTGATGCCTGAGAAAGAATTTGAGACTTAGTCAATGCTGTTGTTTCTTTCGCAAAGTCTGTGTCTTTGATTCGACTCTTAGATGCATTCACATTCTCGTTAATGTTATCTAAGTTGCTGATTGCATGGCTAAAGCGGTTTTGGAACGCACCCAGTTGAGCACGGTGACTATCTACATATTTCAGTGCAGAATCAATAATTGCCACAGACTCTTGAGCGCCACCCACTGATGTTACGTCAATGCTATCCACAGTCACTGCTTGACCTTGGCCCATGCTTAGCTCACCAGCCAGACCGCCTCCAAAACTAACTTCACCTTCGACTTTGTCTGTGCCAGCGAAGATTTGCAATTGCCCTTCTTCGTCCACTGATGCTTTAACCATATCAGTTTGACCATTGATGTATGTCGCTAGCTCCTCAATATCATCACCTTCTTTCGCATTGATATTAATAGTTTGCTGTTGACCATCTATATCCGTCAATGTGATAGCGAGGTCGTTTGCACCGGCCTGTACGGTCCAATCTTTATCTTTACCATTTGCAGCTTGGTAGCTTGTACCACCCATGCCAACGTTGTCTGAACGCATGTTGTTCAACGTCAACATAACCGCTTCACCGTTATCGGCACCAATTTGGAAAGATCTCGTCGCATAAGTGCCGTTTAGTAGTTTATTACCACCAAAAGAGGTTGTCTCTGCGATACGATTAAGTTCGTCATTTAATGCTGTCACTTCTTCCTGAATCGCAACACGCTCTGATTTAGAGTTAGATCCGTTCGCAGATTGTAGCGAAAGATCACGCATACGTTGCAGGATGTTTGTGGTTTCATTCATCGCACCTTCAGCAGTTTGCGCGATAGAAATACCGTCATTCGCGTTACGTACTGCAACATCTAGACCGCGGCTTTGCGCATTCAAACGATTAGAGATCTGTAGACCTGCGGCGTCATCTTTAGCGCTATTAATTTTAAAGCCAGAAGATAGACGTTCCATTGACGTTTGTTGTGCATTGTTCGCGCTATTTAGGTAACGCTGTGCTGTCATTGCTGCGACGTTAGTGTTTACATTCACTGCCATGGTGATTTCTCCGTTTGATTTTCCGATGTAACCGGTTTCCGACGTCTCGGAAAACCAAAGTAGTTCTCTCAAAGTTACTTTTATTAACGGCTCAATCTCGAAAACCTTGAGCTCTTTCTTTCATTTTTTTTTGAAAAAAGTGTGTTAAGAGAGGAAAAATTGACCAAATCAAAGAAACACAAAGAAAACCGTTTATTTTTGCTAAAGCTTTATCTGACTCAGTCGATAGTATTTTCTTTTTTTTGATAATTAACCCAATAAGGTAAGGGCAAGGTTGGGCTGCTGTTTAGCCTGCGCCAAAATTGATGTGCTAACTTGCTGTAAAATCTGTTGCTTAATCATTTGGGTGGTTTCCTTGGCATAATCGGTGTCCTTTATACGGCTATTCGATGCAGCCAAGTTTTCATTGATATTCCCAAGGTTATTAATCGCATGATTAAAGCGATTTTGTATTGCTCCCAATTCAGCGCGGTGACCATCGACATACTTAAGTGCAGTATCTATCACAGAGATAGCCCGCTGGGCACCACCCACTTTGGAAATATCTAAGTTATCAACCGCTGCATACCCAACGAGACCAATTTGAAGCTCAGTAGCAAGGCTGCCAGAAAAAGAAAGAGTGCCTGAAGTTTCTTTGCCTGCCATAAAGAGCTGCAACTGCCCCTCTTCATTTACTGACGCCGAGACTTTATCGGTTTGGCCGTTGATGTAGGTAGCCAGTTCTTCAATGTCATCACCCACTTTGGCTTCAACTTGAATTAAATCCTGCTGACCTTGGGCGTTAGTGTACTCCATTACCAACGTCTGACTGCCTTGAGAAACCTGCCAATTACTGCCTGCTTTTTCCGCGGCTATATAACTAAAACCTCCCATATCCAAACTATCCGACCGCATGTTTTTCAGTGAGACTTGAACCGCTTCACCGGAGCTAGCACCAATCTGGAAAGATGAACTAGTAAATGAGCCATTGAGCAACTTTCGGCCACCAAAAGAGGTCGTTTCGGCAATTCTGTTCAATTCATCATTCAAAGCGGCCATTTCTTCCTGTAATGCGTCTCTTTCTGCTCGGCTATTTGAACCATTCGCTGATTGTAGTGAAAGATCACGCATACGTTGAAGAAGGTTGGTCGTCTCATTCATGGCGCCTTCAGCGGTCTGCATAATTGAGATGCCGTCGTTGGCATTACGCATCGCCACATCCAAACCACGCATCTGAGACTCAAGTCGATTGGAGATCTGCAACCCTGCAGCATCGTCTTTGGCACTATTAATTCGATTCCCTGAAGATAGCCTCTCCAGAGATTGATTCAACATGTCTGTCGCATTGGTTAAATAACGCTGAGCGGTCATTGCTGATACGTTGGTATTAACAGTGATGGCCATAACAGTAGATAGTCACTTCTTAATAGGGTTACTTGTTATATCGGCCTAAGCCCATTTTCTTTAGCCTTTCACAGCCAAAAAAAACGAGCATTTTCTCTTAATTAAACGGATGCCGTTGCTGTCATAGCATTCAAATAAGGTTCATTTATTGAGTGAATTATCGGGTCGCAAGTAGATCGCCATAACGCTCAAGTTTACTCAGCCTCAAATTAGCATTGGCGATAAAGGTCGTTTTATCTTTTCCAGTCAGAGACTTAGATTGCGGTAATTTAACGGTTCTTGGATTTTTGTGCACGCCGTTGACCAAAAACTCGTAATGCAGGTGTGGGCCTGTCACTCGCCCTGTACCACCTAAAGTACCAATTGTTTGACCTTGTTTCACTCTTTGGCCTGTTTTCACCTTACGTTTAGTTAAGTGCAAATACTTGGTGATATAGGTATTGCTGTGTTTGATAAACACATAGTTACCGTTGAATTGGTTGTAACTGGATTTTTGTACGATACCATCGCCTGCCGCCCAAATAGGGGTTCCAACTGGAGCTGCGTAGTCCGTGCCTCTATGTGCGCGCACCTTACCAGTGACAGGATGGCGACGACGCGGATTAAAGTTTGACGACACACGGCGGAAATCGAGGGGCGAGCGCAAAAATGCTTTCTTCATTGCACGGCCATTCTCGTCGTAGTAGTTGCCATTTTTATCGTTGAGAATTGCTTTGAAAGTATCACCTTGGTTAGTAAAAATCGCCGCAATAATCTTGCCGCGTCCAACAACTTCCCCTTCAACCACACGCTCTTGATAAAGAATTTCAAAATGATCTCCTTTGCGGATATCAAGAGCGAAATCAATGTCCCAACCAAAAATACCTGCCAGTTCCATGATCTGGTTGGCCGTCAAACCAGCACCCACACCTGCATTCCAGAAGTTAGACGTAATGTCGGCCTCTGCATAGTTGTATTGATAATGCACTTCTTTCTTGTCTAGCGATGAAGTAAAGCCTTTATCTGAACGGGTAATCAAAAAGGTTTCGTAGGCACTGAGCTGACGTTGAATTTGAACCAACTGATTATTGGTATCAAAGCCAAATTGAAATGAATCACCAGGCCGGACACGAGTCAGCTGTCGTTTAATTTCATCACTGGTAGTCGTGAGATCATAGAGAAGCCGAGATGACAAACCCGCACGTTGGAAGAGCAATGCCATGCTGTCACCGGAACCTATGGTATGTTTCTCCCAGCGTAACGCTGCTGTCGTATTTTCAGAACGCGAAGAAACCAATGTATCCGCATTGATAGAAATAGGATAGTGCTCTCCGACCTTATATCGTTTTTCGTCCGGTCTGAGATCTTGAGGTGATGGTAGAAACAGCGCGATGACAATCAATGCACTAAATAAGGCGATACAGGCTCGGTGCATCCATGGAAGTCGAGCGAAAATAGACAACATTTATGTTCGTTCTACAAAATTCAGTAAAAATAGTCAGCTGTTTAGTCTAACTGGTTTCAAAAAGCATCGCTATTCAAGTAAGATGGGAAATTACCAAATTTTTGCCAAATCTGTGGGAGTGAACAAGAATGGCGAGCATTGAAGCTGCACTGGCCGAGATTAAACGCGGCGTTGAAGAGCTAATTCCAGAAGAAGAGCTGATTGAAAAGCTAAAAGAAAATCGTCCTCTACGTATCAAATTGGGTGCCGATCCAACTGCTCCGGACATTCACCTAGGCCACACGGTTATTTTCAATAAGCTACGCTTGTTCCAAGAGCTAGGTCATGAAGTTACCTTCCTTATTGGTGACTTTACAGCAATGGTTGGTGATCCAACGGGTAAGAACACCACTCGCCCACCACTAAGCCGTGAAGATGTACTGCGTAATGCTGAAACATACAAAGAGCAGGTATTTAAAATTCTAGACCCTGCGAAAACCAAAATTCAATTTAACTCTGAATGGTTGTCTGAATTAGGTGCCGAAGGCATGATTCGCCTTGCTGCTAACCAGACCGTTGCACGTATGCTGGAACGTGATGATTTCAAAAAGCGTTACGCTGGTGGTCAGCCGATTGCTATTCATGAGTTTATGTATCCATTACTCCAAGGCTGGGACTCCGTTGCAATGGAAACCGACGTTGAACTAGGCGGTACCGACCAGAAATTTAACCTGTTAATGGGTCGCGAACTGCAAAAAGCTAATGGGCAGAAACCGCAAACAGTTCTTATGATGCCATTACTTGTTGGCCTAGACGGTGAAAAGAAAATGTCTAAGTCTGCCAACAACTACATTGGTATCAGCGAAGCGCCAAGTGAAATGTTCGGTAAGATCATGTCAATCTCCGATGATTTGATGTGGAGTTACTACGAGCTTCTGTCTTTCCGTCCTCTTGAAGAGATTCAAGCGCTCAAGGCGGGGGTAGAATCAGGTAAGAATCCACGTGATGTTAAAGTTGCTCTAGCGAAAGAGATTATTGCTCGCTTCCACAGCGAAGCTGATGCAGATGCGGCAGAACAAGAGTTCGTCAATCGTTTTGCTAAGAACCAAATTCCTGATGAAATGCCAGAATTTGCTTTTGATGCCGGTCTTCCTGTGAGTAATATTCTAAAAGAAGCGGGACTATGCGCTTCAACTTCAGAGGCGATGCGCATGGTTAAACAAGGGGCTGCAAAGATTGACGGTGAGAAAGTTGCCGATTCTAAGTTTTCCCCAGAAACTGGGACTTATGTATTCCAAGTTGGTAAACGTAAATTTGCTCGTATTACCGTGCAATAAGCTCTGATTAAAACGATGAAAAGCGCCACATTGGCGCTTTTTTTATACGACAAGTTTGACTGATAACCCGTGTTTTTTTTCATTAAATTGACTGTAAAAAATTTTGGGGTTTGTTATCATGCCCGCGCTGCCAAACTGGCAGTTTATTCGGAGATTTTTATGAACAATACCGACCATCCTCCTAGTATGAAGGGAGAAAAATAACCCCACTTCGGTATTGGTGTTCTTCGTCTCTGCCTAAGTGGCAGAGTGACTCTTTTCTAAAGCAATCTCTAATTTTTCTCCTTCCTTTCTAGAACTCAGTTACAGGCTCATACTCAGTATGCGTTTGGCGTGTTGTACGTTCTGTAACTTGATGGTCGTTACCTACTGCCAATCGGGAGATTCGCCATGACGGTAATGAGCAATACATACATTGAAAACACCCCGCACTTCTCATCAGAAGAAATCGGGGCAGCTCGTAATGCATTTCTGCAATACGAGCAAAGCCAGCAAGTTCACTTGTTGACGGTAATGTCGATTGAAGAGGCGGTGGCTATCTTGCACCACTGTTCAATTGGTTATGTCCAACAATTAATGTCAGTGCTGGAAAACGAGGGCCATGACAAGCTGGCACGGCATTATGCGCATCGGTTAGGCTTAATTCACTCTGAAGTGGAAACATCCAACAGCTATTTACGGACTTCTGTTTTGGGGCACGTAAAACAGCGTATCGGTTGGATTATTGCTTTAGCGCTACTGGGCATAGTTTCTGGGCTAATCATTGCTCAATATGAAGATACATTAAGTCAACTGGTACTATTAGCAGTTTACATGCCTGTTATTGCAGCGGCAGGAGGCAATACTGGGACTCAAGCAGCGACTTTGGTGATACGGGCTTTAGCAACAGGAGAGTTGAAAAAGCGCCAATGGTTAGCAGTATTCTGGAAAGAAAGCCGCGTGGCGCTCTGTTTGGCTTTAGCAATCGCTTTGGTCATTGTCGGCAGAGTGATGCTCTTTAGTGATGGGGCATCAACGGGAGGTTTTGCACTTACGAGTATCGCATTAGCGATTGCTATCGCGCTGTTTATTCAGGTCACAATGTCGACAACTTTAGGCGGCTTGTTACCCATCCTAGCGAGGGCATTTAAGCTGGACCCTGCTGTGTTGGTGAGCCCAGTGTTAGCATCGATTGTCGATATATCAGGAATGTGGGTTTACTTTACGGTTGTGAATCACTTCTTAGGTATTGCCTGACTGAACTTAACGATGTCTTTATAAAACAGAGTTTCAAATTGAGTGATAGCAGCGATGGTAGGTTTGCCATCGCTCTTTTTCTTTGGTGGCAGGTAATCTGCTACATATTGTACAAATAACGTCGATGGTTTTCCTGAATGGTCTAAACCGAATCCCGCCATGTTATAACTTCCGTAAAGTGAGCCACTTTTTGCAATAAACGCCCCTTTCACTGGAGCTTTGCGCATACTTCGACGATATTTGAGCGTGCCAGATTCACCAGACTTTGGCATTAATTCGATCAGCTTTAGCTTATCGTTGTTGAGCCAGATATAGCGCAAAATTTTCGCCATGGCATGGCTGGTGAAGCGATTGTTGCGTGACAAGCCAGATCCATCAGCCAAAGGAGTAGACTCAAGATCTACCCCTGTATTGGAGAAGATAATTTGCTTAATAGCTTGAGTCCCATTACTGAAGCTGCCCGGCTGAATATAAAATCTCGCCCCGAGTGTTTTTGTCAGATTATCCGCAATCAAGTTGTCTGATTTTTTCAGCATGGTTTCAAGTAGCTTGGAGAGCGGTAACGAACTGTGGGTAGCGAGTAGAACATCACTTTCAGTATGTTTTGGCATGCCAACACGAACAGAACCTTTAAAAGAGAGATCGAGCTGATTTAACACATTATTTAACATGCGTTGAGTGTAAAGCTCTGGGTTTTGTACTGCGAATTTTAACGGTAGAGGTTTGATCCGTTTAGTTAAACAACCTTGCAGCTGATAGTGATTATCTGGGGAGGAAATAAGTTCTAGGTCACACTGAGTACTTTCTTGTTGGTCTTTACTCACACTCAACGCCTGAGTGGTTACGTAGATGGGGAAATGTTCAGGCACATAAACGCGAGTATCGCCATCATCTTGAGTATATATGGAGGCTTGAACACAGTTACCATCAAGAGAAATTGCAGTTGCAGGTGCACTGTAGCAAACACCTAAAATATCCCATGGCCAGCCGACAGCGCGATCGTATCCGGTAAAGGCACTGTTATCCAACCATATATCACCTTCAATATGGCGAAGCCCATTTCTTTTCGCGACGACAAACAATTGCTTTAAATCCTCAGTCGTCAGAGTAGGGTCTCCTGAAAAGTGGATGACGATGTCTTTACCCACCCGCTTGAGCTGTGTTTCAAAGCGAAATTGATCCCCTAACTCCAACTTTGCAGCTAAGGCGGTAACAAGCTTCAATGTGCTCGCAGGGGGGAAAAAAAGCTCGCGATTATGCGTATCAATTAACGTGTCTTGTTCAACAAGTGATTCGACAAGCAGAGACGCTCTGCTGCCCTCAGGTAACTGGGCTACAGGTGTATACGCGAAAGAGGGCAATGAGAACAAAGAGATAAGAACGAACAGAGACCGTTTGAAAAGCTGCATAGCAAGGCGCCGTGAGATAGAAAAGACAGAAAGCAGTATAACCAGTAAAAAAAGCGCCCGCTATAAGCTAGCCTATTACCGCCCAAAAGACACTGGGCTGAAAACCTAACAATCGTTTGATAAGCAGCTTTAAACGGGCTTTATTACCTTTTATCTAGCTACTTAAGTTTGAGGGCCTGCAACAACTCCATTGATGGTGCAAAAAAGTACGCCCCTGTCACTGCTTTTGTAAAGCGCAGCAGCTGATCAGTTTTGCCATCGGTCTCGCCATACATACTGTCTAGCATGACTTTAAAGTTGTGAAGCGTATTGCAATAGGCAATGAAGAGCAGACCATGCTCACCTGACACACTGCCGTAAGGTAAACTATGGCGCACAATCTTCAAGCCTTTACCTTCTTCTTTAATATCTACACGTCCAACATGGGAAGCGGCCGGTACATCGTCAAGTTCAATCGAGTCTGGCTTAGTTCGTCCAATGACCTTCTCTTGTGCAGATACATTGAGTCGGCTCCAAGAAGGTAAATCATGAACAAAGCGCTGCACCATCACATAACTGCCACCTGCTAACGCACCATCAGGGATGATTGCCACTTGCTCACGCTGGGCCTCTTTCGGGTTTTCTGTGCCATCGACAAAATCTGTCAGATCGCGGGAATCTAGGTAGCGGTAGCCATAGGTTTCATCAACGATAGCGACATTGTCCGATGCTTGAGCCAAAAACTGGCGCAACAAATAAAAATGCAAATCATGGCGATTCGAATGGCAGTGAATCAACACATCCACCTCAGAGCTTGGGGCGACCGTCTTACCTGTTCCAAGTTGAGGAAACTCGATCAGCTCACTTGCCATTGCTGCATCACACCGTGACCAAAAAGATTGAGTGAAAGCGATAGACAATGTTAACCCCGCCCCCGGCTGTTGTTGGTTAAGTTCGTCAGCCAGCAGTGGTAGTGCTTGGATCTGTTCTAAAACAGCCGCATGGTTTTGGATAACTTTAAACAAAGTATATTGAGCGAAAGGTCCCGACTCAGGAAGAATAGCAGTTTGAGGGGTGGTCATTTTGATGTCCTCACATTGACGTAGTTGCGCTGTGTATAGTGTTTTCTTTTAGGTGCATTGATAACGTTCATCGTCAGATCAATTCGATGGTGGGAGGGAAAAGCAGTCACGTACGCTACGGCTTTTATAGACATACATCGCAAACCACAATAAGAGTAATAAGGTAGCAGCATTAGCCCAATGAAAAGCACCATGTTCAAGATAAACATGATACAGGGTCTGGGCAAACTGGCCGCCAATCGCCAATAAGGTGATCCCCTTTCCCCATCCCACCAAATGACTGACCCATTGCCGCTCAGGGCTACGCAAACTGACCATCCACATTAATAAAATGCTGGGCAGCCCCATCGCTAAGCCTAAGTACAGCATCGAATGATCGGGGTAAACAATATTGAGTATTTTGGCGCCGCTTTCTCGGCTCGCACCCGCAACGATAAATACTATCCAAGCTTTAGCCAAAAACATCCAGCCCAGCCAGAGCCATTTAGGTGCGTTGAGAAAACCATGTTTATCATATTGCTCTAAAGCGTATCGCACAAACGAACCACTATGGTTAGAAAAATTACTCTCCACTTTATACCAATTAACGCATTTTTCTATTAGAGATTAACTTTGTGATGTAATGGCAAAAAGTGCACATCCTTTAAGCGTTCTTTTGTATCCGCCTTATCGAACCGACCACAAACAGTAAAAGCAGTAATAGAGGAGCCAACCAAAGCAGTGCATTAGCAACATTAAACTCAGGTTTGTACAAAACGAATTTACCGTATCGTTCTGTCATGAACGCTTTGACCGCTTGCTCACTCTCACCTTGGTTAATCTTTTTGAATACGATCAGGCGTAAATCCTTGGCAATAGGAGAGTTAGATTCAACTAAGTTTTGGTTTTGACACTGGGGGCAGCGCAGAGACTTGGCCAAACGTAATGCCTTATCCTGAAGCTCCGGTGAATGAAACTCAAACAGTTCCACCTGAGACACTTGCTCGTCTGGCACCCCAATAAAGATGTCTTGGCCCGAGGCTGGTACGTTCAAAGAAATCAGAATCAAAAGCAACCAAAACACCATTCTCATTGCTGTGTCTCCGATTCAAAAAAATGCGCAAACTTTCTCTGCCAGCTACTCGTACTCAACAGCCCAGAATGCTTATACACGATCTCACCGGCTCGATTGACCAGATATGTTTCCGGGGTTCCGACAACGCCCAAATCAATAGAGAGCACCCCTTTAGGATCATAAATCACACTTCGATAGGGGTTACCTAACTGACGTAAGTACTGCTCTGCTGCATTTTTCTGATCCCGATAGTTAAGCCCAATAATGGTAATACCCTGTTGGCTCAGTTGATTTAGAAATGCATGTTCTGAGCGACAAATGCTGCACCACGAAGCCCAAACATTAACCAGCTGATACTCGGACTGAAACAAGGCTTTTGTTTCTGCTGGTTCACCCCCCATCAACCTCTCCACCTTTTGCTCAGGGAACCCTCGAACCACAGCGTAGCTTTCTCGGTTGGAATCTTCGCTTAATGCCGAACCCAATAACGCCATAAAGCCCACCAGCAAGGTGAACAGAAGTAAGTATTTATGTTTTTTGGATAACATCGTACCGATTTTTACTCACTATCTTATTACTACATATCGAGAACAAAGGGAGCAGTGCCGCAAATATCGCGAGTATGCCACCACCCCATATCCACCAGATATAAGCGTTATACTGAACTTTGACTGCGTAGTTTTCCTTATCCACTTTAGCGGCCAATGTTACATAATAGTCCCCTAGCAAGGTCGATTTAACCGAAGGCTCACTCATGTTCATCACCCGGACAGGATAGTAGCGACGTTCAGGCTTGAACTCATAGACCTCTCCCTGCGAGTCAGTAAAACGTAACACGGCTTGTTCTGCGGTATAGTTTTTGTCTACTCGCCAGTTCGTTTCTATATACTCTATCTTCCCGCCATGAAACTCAGCAAGCGTTCCTGGCCCTAGCTTGTGAGTCAATTGAGAAGAATGCTCGGCATTCATCACACACCCTATCGCACTGATGGCTAACCCGATATGGGCAAGCACCATGAAAGCCTGCTTGCGCGAGCGAACCAATAACCAGATATGACCAGAGACTACCCAGAACGCCAACCCCCACACCAGCAAGGCAGGCACAGACAGCCGATCTACTTGGATGAAATACAGACAAGCGCCAAACAACAGAGAAACAACCACGAATGTAATAATACGCCGCCGTGAACTGGCTAATCCACACTGCCATTTTAAAAATGGCACCCAACCCATCGCTGCTAGCGCTAATACTGTGAGCGGCAAGAACAGAGTATTAAAATAGGGGGCTCCAACCGATATTGAACCTCGTTGTATGAATTCATAAATCATCGGATAGAAAGTACCTAGAAAAACGGTAAAAGTTGCTATCACCAGCAGGCCAATGGCTATCAATACCAGATAAGATCGACTGAGAATAGCTGTCAACTTTTCGCTCTGAATGGCATCGCTACGCTCAATCAGCAGAGACAAAGAGGCAAGTAATGTCACTGCCAACATCGCCAAAAGCGCGATTCCTTTTCCCGGATCGACAGCAAAAGCATGGACAGACGTCAATACTCCAGAACGCACCACAAAGGTCCCTAAAATGCTAAGGCTAAAGGTCACTAAAGCCAGCGTCAGTGTCCACACAATTAACTGTTGATGACGTCTAGACGCAAGCATACTGTGCAGCAAAGCCGTGCCCGTTAACCATGGAAGCAATGACGCATTTTCAACCGGGTCCCAGAACCACCATCCCCCCCATCCTAACTCATTGTAAGCCCACCATGAGCCAAGCAATATCCCTAGAGTAAGAAAGATCCAAGCAGAAATCGCCCAAGGTTTACATAGTATGACCCATTGGTTGTCATACGGTTTTTGCATCAACGCTGCCAAGGCAAATGCCAGCACAGTGGAGTAACCAATGTAACCGAGGTACAACAATGGTGGATGAAAAATTAATCCGACATCTTGAAGCATTGGATTAAGATCCCTGCCCTGATCCAATAAGGTATGCGCATAAGTAAAAGGGTTAGAAGTCAGTAACGTAAACCAAGAAAAAGCGGCAACGAATAGAGTCATCACCCACAGTACATGCTCGAAATATTTAACATGAGAATGTCGAATTAATGAAATTAAGCTGGCCCATAGATTAAGTGTAAACACCCAAAATAGCATTGAGCCTTGATGCCCTCCCCAAACAGCGGCCAACTTGAAAAAGGTGGGTAAATCCGTGTTGGAGTGAGTGGCAACATACTCGAACTCGAATCGATCCGAGACAAATAATATCGCGAGGATCACGAGGCTTAACGAGGCCAATACCCCGTTAAGCCTGACCATTCCGATGAGAGAGAATGGCCGCTCTTGCCCTGAATAGCGACGCCAAGCCCAGCTTGAAGCACAAATGGAGCTGGAAACCGCAATCCAGACCAGAGCAAAATGTCCAACCTCACCCAGCATAACTATACAACCGTCATCTGGCCGGCATAGAGAATGAAAGTCCGCAGCATCAGTACCCCAACCAAGCTCAGAGTGGTCACAATAAAGATGTAGCCACCATTATGGCGCACTTCTGTTGGGGTAACCGCATTCAGTGTCAGCGGTAATAGCATTCCTATCAACACCACACCAAACCAGAACCAGTTGGACCAAAAGCCTCCTCCTATCGCATTCCAAGCCGCCACTTCATTCTGACCGCCGCTGAATATCAGCCCCGTGAAAAAGGTCACCAAAACAAACAGTTCGAATAACACAACCGGACGTTCAAATCCATGCACCCAACTGACACTCGGACTGTGCGGCGATTCTTTAAATACTAGAATGCCAAACAGTAAGCAAGCCGCAGCACCTGAAGAAAGGCTAGAGAAGAGAAAGAGGATTGGCAAAACCGGATTGTTTAGCATCGGGTATGTTTTAAGGGCTGAGAGTAAAAAACCGGTATAGGCCGCGAGTAATAAAGCAAGCACACCGAGGAACAACTCAACAGGGTTATTCATCTTACCGATTTTGATCAACACGCCATCAACCCAGTCCAATAGCCCACCCGGAAGCTTACCTTCACAGAACTGTATGATCTGGTGGCGGAAAATCACACCAATCCAAACGAATAAGACCGCCATATAAACTTGGAAGAGAATCACCCCCATCGACATGACTGAAGATGGATTGAAGTAGATCATAATCTTCCAGAACGCCAAAGGTTTGGTGAGATGGAAAATCAATATGGTCAAGCCAACAATAATGCCAAAGGGAGCCAACCAAGCGACGGCTTTAAGGATGCCATTATTGGCGGGGTCGCCTTCTATTACGCGGCGTTTGAGATACAGGCCAATCATCACAGCCCCAGCAGACATACCCGCAAGAAACAAGTAAATGGCGATAATCCAGTCCCAGACCAATGAATCAAAATGGAAAGCTGTTTCAATACCGTTCATCATGAAACCTCCCCTTTGTTGTGTGGTATTTTGTACAACTTAGGTTTGGTGCCTAAGTGTGATTTATCTCGATAGACCACATGGTTGCTTAATACTTGATTGATTTTGCTTTCTGGATCGTTGAGGTCGCCAAACACTAATGCTTTGGTCGGACAGGATTCAACACAGGCAGGTAACTTGCCCTCGGCAAGATTGGTATCTCGACAGAAATTGCACTTGTCAGCCGAATGATCTTCGGGGTTGAAGAAGCGCACTTGGTATGGACAAGCCGCAAGGCAGTAACCACAACCAACACACTTTTCTTTATGCACATCAACAATGCCAGTTTGCTCATCTTTATATGCGGCCCCCGTAGGGCAAACGTACACACAAGGTGGGTTTTCACAATGCTGGCAGGACTTACGAGTGAAGCGATAATCTACATCAGGAAACTCTCCCTGCGGTTCACTACGAATGATTTCCAGTCTAGAGACCCCTTCTGGAACCCTGTTAACTTCCCGGCAAGCTTCTGTACACGCGGTACAACCTATACATGCAGTCTCGTCGTGCACCATGCCATAGAGTTTGTTATCTACCTGCTCGACATTTGCCAGTGTTTTTCGACTGCCAATCATTGCAGTCCCAGCGACGCCAGTGGTCATAATCAGAGCACCAGCACCAGTTAAAAAGCTTCGTCTAGAACAACTCATTATTCTTGCTCCTCTTTCAACTGGTTAAAGTCTGAGTGACAATCAACGCACAACTTGATTGTCTGCTTGCGATCCAAGCTAAGCACTTTCACCTTGTTGGCATGAACATCATGACAGTTAGAACAAGTCAGATTTTTTGCATGCACATCATGCGTCCAGCTATCCTCTCGTAGGTACTTCGGCTTATGACAGTCAGTACACTGACTGTTTGCCTTCAAAATAGCATCAGGATCGAGATACACCTTCTCTGTACCCGGTTGAGATTGGGCTGATGAGAATTTAATCACTTGCGGTGCACCTTCGCGGTGATCAGGACCGATGTTACTGTGACAGTTCGTACAATTCACTTCACGACCGAGAATCTCATGGGCATTTTCACCATGGGATTGCAGAAGTGATTCCTTGGAATCCTTATGACATTGAATACATTTGTAATCTTTATCACGGATAAGCGTAACTTCATGACGAGTTGAAGCTTCTTCAGCACTGGGGGCAGAAGAATCAGCAGCAATAGCATGAAGAGAATAACCATAGAGGTAGAATGCAAGAAGAGTTTTCAGCATTATGACTATGGCCAACTTTATATTGCCCATTTTATCCTTTCCTTATTCCAGAACAGATTTTAAGCCACACTTAAAATACACAGTCTGGTCAAAACTAATGCCCTTCAGTGGTATTTTTAAAAACCACTAAATGAGATCAATTCTTATTTTGGATAAGCCACAACGCTATCAGTAATAGTCTACTCTCCCTACTCTTTAGTAGTAGCTTTTTTACACTAAAACTCGATCCTTATCACCCTATTATAAGTGCGGTTAAGTAGCATAACCCATTGATGATAATGAATTTCATTACCTAAAACGCAGCACCAAACTACCCCTTTAGGGTTATTAAAAATCAACTTTGACTCAGATCACTGCTCTAAATTGATCTAAGGCAATAAAAAGCGATTCGTGCGTTTTAGAAATATTTCCTTTTATTACAATTTATTTCAGTTCTCCGATTCTTAATTTGGAATTAGCCTGTTCACAACGCTGCTAATAAACAGAATTATGGAGATAACACTGTGAAGAAATTGCACTGGATACCAAAATCTGCTGCAGCAATAATGATATTGGCAGGAACCTTAGCCAGTACTCATGGTTTTGCTGCATCTGATGAAAAAGAACTGATCGATCCACGAAATCAGGCCTATGAACAACATCACCCTGATCAGTACCAATCTTGGAAAGAAACCTCTGAAAGCGATCATATTGAAGATGCTCTCGCAGAAGATCCTAATATGGTCATCATGTGGGCAGGCTACGGCTTCGCTAAAGACTACAATAAAGCTCGTGGTCACTTTTATGCCGTGGATGATGTCCGCCAAACTCTAAGAACGGGTGCGCCCAGTGATGAAAAGTCAGGCCCAATGCCTATGGCTTGTTGGAGTTGTAAGAGCCCAGATGTCGGGCGGGTCATCGACGAGCGGGGGGAAGACGGCTATTTTGAAGGCAAGTGGGCACGACTTGGCGACCAAATTGTTAACCCCATTGGCTGTGCCGACTGTCATGATACTCGTAGTGACGCCTTCAAAAATGGTCAACCTGCTTTGAAATTAACTAAGCCCTATGTCGAGCGCGCTTTCCAAGCTATAGACAAGCCCTTTGAAGAGCAATCTCGCCTCGACCAGCAAGCGTCGGTCTGCGCACAATGTCACGTCGAGTATTACTTCACTGGGCCGAAAAAGTCGGTCAAATTCCCGTGGGATAAAGGCACTAGCGTCACCGCGATGGAAGAATACTATGATGCATTAGGCTTTAAGGACTGGACACATAAAGTGTCGAAAGCTCCAATGCTGAAAGCGCAGCACCCTGGCTACGAGACTTGGCGAGCAGGTATTCATGGTAAGAACAAAGTCGCTTGTGTCGACTGCCACATGCCTAAGGTCACCAAGGAAGACGGTACTGTTTACACAGATCATAAAGTCGGCAATCCATTTGATCGTTTTGAAGACACTTGTGCCAATTGTCATACACAAAGCAAAGATCAATTGAAAAACATCGTCTCTTCACGCAAAGCGCAAGTCCTCAATATGAAACTGACGGCTGAAAAGCAAATCGTTGCCGCCCATTTTGAAGCAGGTGAAGCATGGAAGGCAGGTGCAACCGAAGAAGAGATGAAGGACATACTGCAAGATATTCGCCATGCGCAATGGCGCTGGGACTACGCGATTGCCTCCCATGGTGTTCACATGCATGCACCAGAAGTTGCACTGGAAGTACTAGGTACAGCCGTTGATCGCGCAGCTGATGCACGAACTAAACTGGCCCGTTTACTCGCCACCAAAGGCATCACTGAGCCTGTCGAGTTACCCGACATTTCCACCAAAGCCAAAGCTCAGCAAGCACTTGGTATGGACATGGACAAAATGAACAGCGACAAACAGCACTTCCTAAAAACAGTCGTCCCTGAATGGGAAGAATCCGCACAAAAACGTGAAGAGGCGACCTACTAAGATAGAAGAAACCAACAAAAAACCTCCCGAGTTGGGAGGTTTTTTTAATTGAAAGCCTGCCAAAGCAGCTACAACATCGATTTTGCTTGGTTCAACGAATGAATAATCGCCACTCGGTCTAAATCTTGACGCTGTGAATCGAGTAATTGTGTCCATGTGTCAATTGCCTCTTGGTAGCGAAAGCTAATAAAATGATCATTGGCGATCAAGGTCAAAGCCGTCACATTACGGGCATCCAACTCCAGCGCCTTTGCCAATAAATGCTTCACCTCTTCAGTCATACGCTGGGAGCGTTCGAAGTAAAGCGCGGTCGCCTTTGCGGCAAATTGATTAGCACTACCTTCCGGGCTTAGGCGAATCGCATAATCGAAACAAGTGAGTGCCGAGGAAAAGTCCTGTTCATTCAGATAACCGTGTCCTAGTTGAAACCATAACTCAGCCTGATTGGCATCCTGCTTAAGCTGATTCTGGATATCCTGCATCCACGCATCATAAGTTTGAGTTGAAAGCACAGGTTGTTGAGCTATTGGCGCTTCACCCCGTAGCCATAAAAATACTGGGAGTGATAGAGCTAAGCTGCTCACCAAGATACGTTTCATTTATCCGCTCCCCTACAAAGGAATATCTTCGATGATAGACAGAATTATATCGTGTTAAGATAAGACTATCTTTGATCTCGCGGTAATAACCTTCATGAAAAACAAAGTCGTTCCTTCTCAGGAAACACAACAAGAAGCGATGAAAATCGCCAAAGCGACACAAAAGCCAGGCCAAACTAAAGAACAGACTAAATTCATTGCTCAGGGAATCGAAAAAGGCATCGCTCTGTACAAAAAACAGCACAAAGATAAAGCTCGCCAAGCGGATAAAGCCAAGAAAAAAGCACAAAAAGCCAAGCAAGCTCAACACTCTGCTATCGTCCAGCCAGAAGCCGAAACAGTGACAACGGTAGAAGCGCAACCAAAAACCAATATGCTACCATGGGCATTATTAGCCCTCAGTTGGATTGGTTTTATTATTTATGTCACTCAAATTTAGCCAGCTGTGCTTCATCGCTCTGTCGATTACTTTACTCGCAGGCTGCACAACCCCAATCTCTCAACTCAATAAGGATGCCAGCAACGTCCAGATCAGAATGGACAGCAGTTTCAATCCCGCGAACTGTCAGTGGCAGGGCGATCTAACTGGCAGTGAAGGACACTGGTACACCTACCTGTTCTACCCTAACGATGTCATGGTTCAGGGAGCGGTTAATCAGATAAAAAATCGCGCCAGACAGTTGGGCGCGAATACCGTTTATGTCGTGTCACCACAGGACTTCACGACATCATTTACTTTACTGGGCAGCGCGTATGACTGCGCTGGCGAAGATTAAGCACTGAATCCTAGGCTGGCAGCAATATCAGCCTCTCTGTCTAATACCCATTGGCTGTCAAAAGGCCCCCAGTCCGATAATTGATAATAACCATCGTTGTGCCGACGACCATCTTGGATGAACATCAGTTCAATACCAATACCAGGCAATGCTTTGATGACATCTTGAATCGTCCGGCGAGGCCAGCCCGTTTTCTCGATCAGTTTGGGCACATTTGGTCGTTCGAGGTTTTGAACCAGTAATGCCAAATATAAGCGTCTTGCAAAAACAGGACTCAATTCCATTGATACCTCCTATAAATTTCTAGAGTCATTATTTCTGTTTTGCTATGCGGTGTGTTGCGTTTGATCAATAACTCATCGATCCTCAACTTTTGAAACACATTTTTTTTGTTAGATGAAATATATCTGAGACACTTTTGTCTCTGATTACAGTTCCTGCTAGGATGCCAAAAAGCTTCTAATAACTTTATATAAGTCACTCTCAAAGGTTTAACTATGACAATCACCATGTACGGAATTCCGAACTGCGACACCATCAAAAAGGCTAAAAAATGGCTGGAAGCAGAAGGCGTGGAGTTCCAATTCCATGATTACCGTAAACAGGGCGTTGATAAGCAAATGGTTGAAACATTTTGCCAGCAACTAGGCTGGGAAAATGTGCTTAACAAACGCGGCACGACTTTTCGTCAGCTAACTCAGGAACAGAAAGACAGTCTGAACGAAACCAACGCCATTGATCTGCTGGTAGAGCAACCGGCAATGATCAAACGCCCAATTTTAGTCTCTGGTGATGACTACCATCTTGGTTTTAAAGCCGATCAATACTCAGCCATTTTCTCTTAAGCAAAAGGAATTCAAGGATGACAGACAGCCCTACTTTGGCGCTTGCAAAAGACTTAATTAGCCGCCAATCGGTAACACCTGTGGATGCAGGTTGTCAGGATGTGATGATTGAACGCCTGAAAGCTTTAGGATTTGAAATTGAAGTGATGGTGTTTGAAGACACCACAAATTTCTGGGCACGTCGTGGCACAGAAGCACCACTGTTTGCGTTTGCCGGCCACACTGATGTCGTGCCAGCGGGTAATGTCGAGCTATGGGATACGCCTCCATTCGAACCAACTATGGTTGACGGCTACCTACACGGTCGCGGAGCCGCCGACATGAAAGGCTCTCTCGCTAGCATGATTGTTGCTGTTGAGCAGTTCATTGCCGAAAACCCTGACCACAAAGGTTCAATTGGCTTTCTGATTACTTCAGACGAAGAAGGCCCGTTCATCAATGGCACAGTCCGTGTTGTCGAAACCCTAATGGCGCGCGGCGAAAACATCGACATGTGTATCGTCGGTGAGCCCTCCAGTACAGAAATAGTGGGCGATGTGGTCAAAAATGGTCGCCGTGGTTCCATCACCGGAGACTTAACCGTTAAAGGCATCCAAGGACACGTCGCTTACCCGCACTTGGCGAAAAATCCAGTGCATCAATCGCTCCTCGCCATTCATGAACTGGCTTCCACTGAATGGGATAAGGGCAATGACTACTTCCCACCAACCAGTTTCCAGATCCCGAATGTGCATGCAGGAACCGGTGCATCTAACGTGATCCCGGGTGAGTTCAATGTTCAGTTTAACCTGCGTTTCAGCACCGAGCTTAACAACGACATGATCGTTAAGCGCGTCACTGACACTCTCGATAAGCACGACTTAGACTACGAGCTAAAATGGACCTTCAACGGCGACCCATTCCTAACCGATACTGGCGCACTTCTCGACGCTGTGGTTGAAGCCGTTGATAGCGTCAATCAAACCAAACCGGCTCTACTCACCACTGGAGGTACCTCCGATGGCCGCTTTATCGCCCGTATGGGTGGTCAGGTAGTGGAGTTAGGCCCGGTTAACGCAACTATCCATAAAGTGAACGAGTGCGTGAAAGTGGACGACCTTGAAAAGCTGACCAAGATGTATCAGAAAACACTGGAGAATCTTCTGGCGTGAACATAACCCCTGAGCAGCTGACTGGCAAAGTTTCGACT
Organism: Vibrio sp. Isolate24; assembly: GCF_022398215.1. Lineage (NCBI taxonomy): Bacteria > Pseudomonadati > Pseudomonadota > Gammaproteobacteria > Vibrionales > Vibrionaceae > Vibrio > Vibrio sp. Isolate24. The sequence goes on along the minus strand of NZ_JAKEUU010000003.1, from coordinate 396,752 downwards.
CACCTGACTGACACTATGTTTGGTCATAAGGTTTTCGCCGTTCACCCTAATGTCGAAAGCGATTTACAGGCTTTGCGACAGGCAGCGGTTCAGGCAGGTTTCAATCTCAATATTGCCAGCGGGTTCCGCGATTTTGAGCGCCAGAAAACCATCTGGAACAGAAAGATGGCTGGTCAAACAGCCATTCTTGATCAAAACAGCCAACCTCTAGATAGCCAAAGACTTTCTGATTCAGAAAAGATTATGGCTATCTTACGTTGGTCCGCACTACCGGGTGCCAGTCGCCATCATTGGGGATGTGACTTCGATGTATTTGATCGCAGCAGTCTACCTCAAGATATCCAGTTGCAGCTTGAGCCTTGGGAATACTTAACGGGCCATCAGGCAGAGTTTTACCGTTGGCTCAAAGAATCGCTGACTGAATTTGGATTCTTCTTTCCATATGCAAGATATCAGGGCGGTGTCGCAGCAGAGCCATGGCACATTAGTCATGGCGCAACCGCATCGTCTTGTTTATCTCAGCTTAGTCTGGAGACACTTCAAAAAGAGCTGATAAACAGCGGTATACTGGGTGAGGAAGTGGTGTTGTCGAATCTCGAAACGATCTACAATCAATTTATCACCAATATCTCCAATGAGGTGGATTAATGGAACTACTCACCAACCCTTGGGTGATCATCTTTATCGTCTTGAGTGTCATCATAGGTAATATTGCCGCGCTGAAATACACAGCCAAAATGAAGTTTGGACAAACGGACAAAAAAACTCGCTCGCAGGACAAAGAGCCCACTGAGCAAGAAGAAAAAAAAGACCCGCAATAATACGGGTCTTGTTTATTTAAGATGCGCTATTTGATGTGATCCCAAGAAATATTGGAGACAATTCGGCATTCATCGCACTTAAAGTGGAAAATGTCATGCAGTGGCTCATCCAATAACCACTCTCCGCCGCACTTAGGGCATTTACGCTGTTTTTCATCTTTCAGACTTTTGCCACCGACTCGGTACTGATAGTAATAGGTCGGAATTTCTGTCACATATTCGATCCGACCACGTAAATCCCAGCCACGCTTGAAAAGGACACTGTCGGCATCACAAATTTCATGTAGTGCCGCATGCTCCGCTCGGCAAGCACCAGCCATCTGGATTTCATCGCATGCCTGCCACTCAGTCTGCCATTTGATGACCGCTTTATGGTCGCCATTGAGTGTCGGGCCATTACGATAAAGAGGGATTGGCAGTAAACTTTCACCACTGCGCAAAGGAGAACAGGTATGCACATAAGTGGTATAGAGCACCTGCCATTCAGGAGTTGTTTCTTCTGCCGCTTGCTCTGAATTCAAATCTCGTCCAAGTAAACGAGCCTTAGGTGCCAGTAAGCACGCTTCTGCCAAACGTTCGATGCAAACATTAACAAAATCCGAATGGTATTTAGGGTGCAAACTTTCCTGCTCAGGGCACACTACTCGAACAAAAAACTCCCCTTCCCCCATCACGATAGGGAACTCACGCCCAAGTACCTGACCGTTATAACGCAACGCATCCATCAGGCCATTAATCGCTTTATCGACAGCAGAAATTGTGGTGTTATCAAAACACTCAAACTGTAATTCAACAACGTACATGGTTATACCGCAGGCTCTAGGTTAGCCAAAAACTCCGCTATATTCTCGGCAAGAACATCGCGTTTATCAGTACCCAATCGTTCGAGAATAACGTTACCCGTCAGGTTACAAATGGAAATCACGTCCAATTCCGCATCAGTTGCTGCGATGAAAACCGTTGGCTTCAGTTTCAGACGACGCTGAGTGACAAGGTGGCCAAGAATGTTTTCCTGCAAACGAACAAAATCTTCATCACTCCATACCTGAAGTAGCGTCAGCTCATTGCCGTTCCAAGTCGCCTCCATATCCGCACTGTACTGCGAACCATAGAAGGTTTTAATGTCTTGATGGAGTGTCAGTTCGATACCGTTTTCAACATTAGTGAAATCCGCTGGATGCTCACGCTCATCTGCCTGCCATTCAACATAATCAGTCTGCTTTGCTTCAACGCAAGGTGACACGAGATCCACCAGCTCTTCGCTTCTTGGCAAATGTCCATGGGTGTCAAGACAGCTCTGACGGTACTTTTCACTGAACGAGCGCAGCGCTTGCAAGGCAGTTTCAGCCATTAGATTCTCCAATTGAGTCTTCGAATGTTCGCTTTTAACGACAGGATTGCGTAAAATTCTCGCCATTCTAATCCAAATCTATGCAAAGTATGAGCAAATATTCTGACGCAAAGGAACTGGCGGGATTAACGCTCGGTCAAAAAACCGAATACGCCAACCAATACGACGCTTCATTACTTCAACCTGTACCTCGTAGCTTAAATCGCGATGATCTTAATCTAGGTAATGCTCTACCATTTCAAGGCTGCGATATCTGGACTCTGTATGAGCTGTCTTGGCTTAATGAAAAAGGCTTACCACAAGTCGCAATTGGCGAAGTATCGATCCCAGCGACCAGTACCAACTTGATTGAATCCAAGTCTTTTAAATTGTATCTCAACAGCTTTAACCAAACCCGCTTTAGTTCATGGGATCAGGTTGAACAAGCATTAGCAAAGGATCTCTCCCACTGTGCTGGTGAAGAGGTTTCAGTCACTATTCGTTCTGTTGTCGACTATACCGACAGCGTGATCGTGACAATGGCAGGCGACTGCATTGATGATCAGGATATTGAGATTGAGAGCTACGAGTTTGATACCAGCTTGCTAGAAGGTTCGGTTGAACAAGAACACGTCTCGGAAAGTCTGCATAGCCACCTTCTCAAATCCAACTGTCTGATCACCAACCAGCCAGATTGGGGAAGCGTTGAGATTCAGTATCAGGGTCAAAAAATCAATCGTGAAGCTCTGTTACGCTACCTAGTGTCATTCCGTGAACACAACGAGTTCCATGAACAGTGCGTTGAGCGTATCTTCACTGACATAATGAAATACTGTCAGCCAGAAAAGCTAACCGTCTACGCTCGTTACACACGACGTGGTGGTCTGGATATCAACCCTTACCGCTCAACGGAACAAGCGCAGCCAACTCATAACCAACGTATGGCTCGCCAATAAGGATTACATTTAAGGATGCAGATTTTGCGCTGGGAACGTTTGTTTGGATTATTGATTTTATTACTGTCATCTCAGGTGATGGCTTCTACTGTCTATTCATCAGCCATGCTTAATGAAGCCAGCTCTCTGGTGGATATCGTACCTAAGCAATCCAAGCAACTTGCAACTAATTATCTCGCCCAGCGCAAGCTGACTAACCAAACCGAGCAGAGCCCGTCCGCCATTTCTCGGGATGACTCCGACAGTCGGGTCAGAACACCTGGTGGTACTATTGACGCACTTAAAATTCTTGCCCGTGCAGAATTCAACTTAGGTAACCCTGATGCTGCACTGAAATACCTCAACGAAGCTCAAGCGCTAACCACCACTTACCTACTCCCCTATTTAAGCCTTGATTTACAATTACTCGAAATCCGCTTGCGCTGGAAGATAGACGGAGATGCGGAAACGGCGAGAAAAAATATCACTGAGGTTGAACGAGCATTTGATGCTATCCAAAATCCGGAACAACTGGCCAAGGGACTCCATTACCAGCTCATTATGCTGAAAGCTGATATTGCATCAGCAGAAGGGGAGATAGAACTTGCGAATCGGTTATACAAGGGTGTGATCCCTTATATTGAGCAGTCCAATAACAAGCATACGGTGATCGCTTATCACATTGCTCTGGGTAAACACTTCCTCACCCACAAACTGTACAACAAAGCCCTTTCTGAATTACTAACCAGTTATTGGAGCGCAATTGAAGATACCTCAGGCATACAACTCGCAGAAGTTAACCGCCTTTTAGGGCAATTGTTCTATGAAAGACGCGTATTAGATAAAGCCACCGATCATTTCTCACAGGCTGCAGACTTCTACGACAATTATGAAAATTCGCCTATTTTGCCTCCAATTCTCAAACGTATGGGTGACATTTACTATCATCAAGGCAAATATAACCTCGCTTTAGTACACTACTTCAACGCTATCGATCATGAACGTATCCAGAACAACATAGAGAACGTCATCGACATCCGTTTAGCGCTTGCCGCCACCTATTTACAATTAGTGAATTTTCCCCTTGCAGAGCAATACCTTGAGCGTGCCGAGGAGCTGCTGACCTATGTCGATATTCCCAAACTTAAAGCACAAGCTCTATTGTTAGAAGCGGGACTGGCTTCCCACCAAAGGCACCCGAAAGAAGTGGTCACAAAAGCCACGAAAGCTTTGAACATTGCGATTGAAATCGAAGACCTTTCGATTCAGAAGCATGCCTATCAGATGCTTAATATTGGTAACGAACTACTTGGCAACTACAAAGCGGCATTAAAATACCTCCAGCAATACAACGCGTTGTCCAACATTGAACAACAGGAACTGGCGTTGATCAACGAGGATGATTTTAGACAACAGAAAGATGTGGTTGAACAGACACTTCACCTCGTGGAGCAGAAAGAAAAACTGGAACAAACTGAAAACGAATATCGTAAGTTCCAAAAAATTTCCTTTACGCTATTTGTCACCTGCGCGCTGTTATTTATCTTTTTACTGCGCCGCGGTCACATCATGAGTGTGCAAAAAGAGGAGATAGATGAACTCAACGACGATCTCTACACACACTCCCGTTCAGGGCTGAAAAACCTTCGCATGCTCAATGCTAAGCTGCCTGCCTCATTGGAGGCCAGTAGCCATAAGTTTGAGAAATGGCATGTCGGAGAACTGATCCATGAACCCCTAAATGATCGACTGCGCTTTGTCATGGTAGACATCCCTTTTCTGCGCAATATGTATTTGCAACATGGCTATGCCGATGGGCTCAAGCTTGAGAAAGCCCTCGGTCAGTTTCTCCAAGAAAAGGTCCAGCGCCCAGCAAGGATATATCATTTCTCCGATGCAAACTTACTTTACATCGAGCCCAATAGTGACAATACTGCCCAGCCAGAACAAGTATTTGAAAAGGTGCAGAACTGGGTGGATGAATTTGCTCAAAAGTATGCCCTCAATAATATTATTCGTATGGGTATGGCTGATTACCCATTTTTGCCACGTGCTTATACCGCCATCAATGATAAAGAACTACTGGACATTTTACTGATGTCGACCAGTGCCGCCCGTACTTTAAGTATGAAAGAACACTCTAGCCAGTGGGTGTATTTGAAAGCGATAGAGAACGCGCCTGCAGCCAGCCTAGCAACCGGAAATATACGTAAAGCATGTAAGCATTCCATCAGCCAGGGATTGATAAAAGTGCACTCTTCTTACAAGAATGAGGAGAGCATCAAAAAATTATTAAAAGATGAGTAAAAGCTACTCAAACAGCTCGGATTGAGCGTGACGCGGTAATTTTATTTGTTATTATCGTTTGATTAATTAATAAGATTTTTTTGATCTTATCTTCATAAGCATAGATTTTCATGGGCGTCCTCGAGCAAGATATTCAGTCACAGCTGCACAATCTGAAATCTCAATTAGAGCAAGTTCGATTGACACAAAGAGATACCTCGTTCAAATTTAAAAGAGAGCAAAAGGTATTGAAGCGCATCATTGCATCACTCAGTGACGCATGTCGTAGTGAAGATCCAAGACTCAAATCAGGGCTAACAGAACTAAGACAAGCCATAGAGCAACAAAAAGATGTCAGTGCCCTTATCCCGAAGTTGGCAGTGCTTGAGCGTTTACTCAAGCAACAGAGTGTGGCGATGGAAAAACAAACCGAGCATCTGGACTCCCAGATCAAACACAGTGGCGAAACCCTGCTACGAGTCACAGGCCTACCGGCAAAAGTGAAGCGTGACCTACGCGATTTGCTCAGCTATTCAAATGGCGTCGAGCGACCAAAAGCCGACTCAGCGATGAAGTTACTCGCGATTTACGAACGCTCCCTAAAAATCATCACATCCAACCCAGATACAGCCATCAATCAGATTACGAATAGTGCTGACAAAGAACTGCTATTGCGCCTTTCTGACGAACTGCAACACGTCATTACCGAGTTAGATTTCGAAGGTGAATCTGGTGACTTGCTCTCGGATATCCGCGCTAAATTACTGCTTGGAGTCAATACCCATGTGTTGATTGAATTAACTTTGCAGGTTCTTAAGTTGGTCATTGACGGAACCAAATATGAGCGCAAAACCTCAGAGCAATTTTTAGAACAAGTGAATGCGTCTCTCTCATCAACACTGAAAAGCTCCTCTCAGAATGTCGATCAAAGCCAAACCTATTTTGAACACCGTCAGGAAATGAATAGTGAGCTAGATGATCTCGTTTCAGAAACCAAAGCAAAAGTGGATGACGCCAGCTCTCTAGACTCGCTGCAAACGCAGCTCAACCCATTGCTTGCTAAACTCAGCTCTCTTTCTGAGCGTCTTCATCACGCCGAACAACGTGAACAAGCGCTGATTGACCGTATGAGTTATGGAAAAAATCAACTGGAAGCCTTGTTCGAAGTCACACAAGACTACCGTCGTCGCCTTGAAGATCAAGCTCAACGAATCCTGCTCGACCCTCTAACCAAAGTATACAACCGTACCGCTTTCAATGATCGCCTAGAACTGGAATATCGACGCTGGATACGGTCACAAAACAACTTACGTATTATCTTGCTCGATATTGATGGTTTTAAAGCGATCAATGATAGCTTTGGCTACACGGCTGGCGACAAAGCACTGAAGATCATTGCTCGCACGATAAAGAAAGAGCTGTCTGATACTGATACTGTCGCGCGCTTTTCAGGTGAAGAGTTTATTGTACTAATGCCAGACGGCTCTGATAATGACTGCTTTAGTACCATCCAGAATATTCAAAACAAAGTTGCCAAGCTGCCGTTCAAATTCCGAGAGCAGAACCTCGTCATCACCATGTCCGCTTCGAGCACAGGCTTTAAAGAATCAGACACTCCTGAAGAAGTGTTAGAACGCCTAAACCGTGTCCTCAACGAAGCCAAGACGATTGGTCCAAGTCAGCTTGTCTGGAAATAACCCTACTCTTCCTTCTTTCAGAAGCCATTCATGTCGTGATTGATGTAGATATATCAATCAGTTAGCCTTTTATATCTGTCAAAGCGTGCTAAGCTTGTTAGTACCTCTCGCTTTTATATTCCCAATTACCCCTAAGGTATATGCAGAGGCACAACAACTATAAGAAAGGTTTTGCAGAGAAGCTTTCTCTCATCAAGGAGGTCACTATGATCACTCATATCAGTCCGGCTGGCAGTATGGATCTGCTTTCTCAACTCGAAGTTGAGCGTCTTAAGAAAACGGCCGCCAGTGATCTGTATCAGCTCTACCGAAATTGTACGCTTGCGGTACTAAATTCTGGTAGCCACACAGATAACTCCAAAGAACTGCTCGATAAATACAAGTCATTTGACGTCAATGTTGTCCGCCGAGAGCGAGGCATTAAACTCGAATTAAGCCATGCCCCAAAACATGCATTTGTTGATGGGCATATTATTAAGAGTATTCAAGAACATCTATTTTCTGTCTTGCGTGACATTGTTTATGTCAACATGCACCTTGCAGACAATCAGCGTTTGAACCTCACCAACCCTAGCCACATTACGAATTTGGTGTTCGGCATTCTGCGTAATGCTGGTGCGCTTACCCCCGGTATAGAGCCTAACCTTGTTGTTTGCTGGGGCGGACACTCAATCAATGCCACTGAGTATCAGTACACCCGAGAAGTGGGTCATGAACTCGGCCTACGTGAACTTAATATCTGCACAGGTTGTGGCCCAGGTGCAATGGAAGGCCCAATGAAGGGGGCGGCGATCGGTCATGCGAAACAACGCTATTACGAGCAACGTTATCTGGGCTTAACAGAGCCTTCGATCATTGCCGCTGAGCCACCAAACCCTATCGTCAATGAATTGGTGATCATGCCCGATATTGAGAAGCGCCTTGAAGCTTTTGTCCGTATGGCGCATGGCATTGTTATCTTTCCGGGTGGGGCAGGAACCGCTGAAGAGCTGCTGTACATTCTCGGCATAATGATGCACCCAGACAACGCTCACCAACCTCTGCCTATCGTTCTCACAGGGCCGAAAGAGAGTGAAGAATATTTCCGCTCCATTGATCGTTTCATCGGGGAAACCTTAGGTGAAGATGCACAGCATCACTATGAGATTGTGGTTGATGACCCAGAAAAAGTGGCTCAAATCATGAAGCGCGGCATGTCAGATGTTCGCCAACACAGAAAAGACACTGGGGACGCTTACAGCTTCAACTGGTCGCTAAAGATTGAACCCGAGTTTCAACTGCCTTTCGACCCAACACACGACAACATGGCAAGCCTTGACCTGCATCTCAATCAACGACCCGAAAACTTGGCAGCTGCTCTTAGACAGGCCTTCTCTGGTATCGTAGCAGGTAATGTAAAAGCAGAAGGTATTCGTGAAATTGAACGTCATGGCCCATTTGTACTCGACGGCGATGCCACTCTGATGAAGAAGATGGACAAATTGCTACGTGACTTTGTTGAGCAGGATCGCATGAAGCTCCCAGGTGGCAGTGCCTACGAACCATGCTATCAGATTAAGACAGCCTGATCGCCGCTGGCAATCTATTTTTCATGCTTTACAATAAGGGCTCTTAGCCCTTATTTTTTTGATTTTTATGTCTATTCATCTTGTTATTATCGATGCATTGAACCTCATTCGGCGCGTCCACTCAGCACAGCCCGATCCTAACGATATAACAAGAACTATCACCACAACCACGCGTACGCTGAACCGTATTATCAGCGAATCACAGCCAACACATATCATCGCGGTTTTTGATCATCACCTACAGGAGAGAGGTTGGCGCGCAGAGGTATTACCTGAATACAAACAAAACCGAAAACCTATGCCAGAGCCTTTACTCAATGGATTGGATGCTATTCAGGAAGCTTGGTGGGAACTAGGGATCGATTCATTGTTGTCAGAAGGTGATGAAGCGGATGATCTTATAGCCACACTCGCAATGAAAGTGGCAAAGCATAACCAAAAAGTGACCATCATTTCGACAGATAAAGGCTACTGCCAGCTACTATCGCCTACCTTACAGATCCGTGATTACTTCCAACATCGCTGGCTTGACGAGCCTTTTATTGAAAAAGAGTTTGGTGTATCTCCCTCTCAGTTGGCCGACTTCTGGGGCTTAACAGGAGTCAGCTCTAGCCAAGTTCCCGGCGTCCCTGGTATTGGACCAAAAGCGGCTAAAGAGATCCTCAATCAATTTGATGACATAGAACAAGCTTATACCTCTGAGCAACTAGCGACCAAATATCGTAAAAAACTAGAGACACATATCGACTCAGCACGCCGATGTAAACAAGTTGCCGCGTTAAAAACGGATATTGAATTGGGTTTTAATCTGCAGGATATTCGCTTCACAGGTCCTACTAACCATGCCCCTAGGGGGTAAACTCAACTTATTGATTACAGAGAATATGTTAATGAAATCTGTTGTGAAATGCTTTTCTTTCACATAGTGAATATTCACATATTCAATACCACACTCAATATTGATTACCTTTCAACCAACATCACAGCACTACTGACAAATTGCTTTATTTTTCATAGCTCCAATAACGAGGAGCATAATAATGAAAAATACTATTTTACTCAGTCTTGCTGTTGTCTTTTCGCTACCAGTTACAGCACAAACCTGCGGACAACACTTAGACGTGGGTTTACCTTCCTATCATTCAGATCAAGTTCTTTGCCGCAGCGGCTACGCTGTAGGTTACAACTATCAGAAAAAAAACGCCGATTGGGTTGCTTATCACATCACAGCAGAGAGTGTGAATGCGAGCTATAAACGCAGTAACAGCTTTAAAGAAGATACTGAGCTACCAGACTATGCACGCTCAACTCTCAACGATTACAGCGCTTCAGGCTATGACAGGGGCCATCTTGCTCCCTCGGCCACCATGGACTTTAGCCAAGAATCCATGACGCAAAGCTTTTTAATGAGTAATATGTCACCTCAACTACCGGGTTTTAATCGTGTTGGCTGGCGAATACTGGAAGAGCATGTACGAGATTTAGCCAATGAGTATAATGAGCTTTATGTGGTAACAGGCCCAATTTATCGGGGAAATGAAGCGAGTATTGGTGATAATGTCGTTATTCCAAGTGCTTTTTATAAAGTCATTCTCGACCCATACTTTAATGATGCCATTGCTTTTGTCGTTCCACATCGTGATGTTTCCAGCAGCGAATTAGGCAACTTTGTCACAACTGTTGATGATGTTGAGCAGCAGACTGGCTTGGATTTCTTTTCCTTGATTAGCGATAGTGTTGAGGAAACGATGGAGTCCCAACTCTGGGAAATGTGGCCAACACCAGAATAAACAGTAAAGCAAACGCCCTTGCTTTAAAGCAAGGGCGTTATGATGACTGACGAGATTCTAGATCGGTTTTCTCTTTAGGTTTGAGTGGTTAACTCAACCATCATCTGAATATGAAGCTCATCATCGTTTAAACATGGAATGAAGTTAAAAACTTCTCCTCCTTCCTCAAAAAATATCTCCTGACACTGCTCTGAGATCTCTTCTAAGGTTTCTAAGCAATCGGCGGAAAAAGCAGGCGTCATAATATCGAGCTTCTTAATCCCTTTCTCAGGCAATTTTTCTAGCGTTTTATCCGTATATGGCTGCAACCATTCCTCTCGGCCAAATCGAGATTGATACGTCATCCCAATCTGGTCTTTACTCAAACCTAACTCTAGTCGTAGCAACTCAGTGGTTGTTTCACAATGCTTTGGATATATATCCCCGTTATCAGCGTAACGTTGCGGGATACCATGATATGAACACAGTAAATAGTCACCGCGTCCTTTATCTGCCCAAGAGCGTTTCACACTGTCAGCCAACGCTTTAATGTAGGTAGGGTGGTTATGATAATCGCGAATAACTTTATAACCAGGCATCACGGGGAGCTGTTTAAAGGCCTTGGTGAGACCATCCGATACGGCAGCCGTGGTTGTGCTTGAATACTGAGGGTACAAAGGGAGGACTATTACCTCTTCTACCCCTTTTTCTATCAGTGATTCAAGCCCAGACTGAAGGCTAGGATTTCCATAAGTCATCCCCAATTCAACAGGAATATCGATAGATCTCGCGAGTTTTTCTGCTTGGCGCTTGGAGTAAACAAGAAGAGGAGATCCCTCTTCCATCCAAACCGTCTCGTACAGTTTGGCAACTTTCGGTGAACGTATTGGTAAAATAACGCCATGGAGAATCGGGCACCACACCCAACGAGTCATATCCACAACCCTTTGGTCATGCAAGAACTGACTGAGAAAACGTTTTACTGCCGGAGCTGTAGGTGCATCTGGTGTACCCAGGTTAACCAATAATACACCTTGTTTTTTATTATTTTGCATAGAACCCTATCGACACTTTAAAAGAGGCTTTACGTTTGAAACTTCTTTATCGATCAATGTGTAGCGATAAAAAAAGCGACCCAGATAGGTCGCTTTCACTATAACAAACTTTTAAATTCTGCCGTTAGCAAAATTAAGCCAGTGCTTTCTCAATATCAGCACTTACTTCAGCAACTTGCTTAGTACCATCGAACTTAAGGTACTTAGTGTTACCAGCGTCAGCTTCTTTACCATAGTAAGAGATTAGAGGTGCCGTTTGCTCATGGTACACGCCTAGACGCGCACGTACTGTCTCTTCTTTATCGTCATCACGTACAACCAGATCTTCACCGGTAACATCGTCTTTACCTTCAACTTTAGGCGGGTTGTAAACAACGTGGTAAGTACGACCAGAAGGTAGGTGAGCACGACGACCAGCCATGCGCTCGACAATAACGTCATCAGCTACGTCAAACTCAATCACGTAGTCTACATCAACGCCCATCTCTTTAAGGCCATCAGCCTGAGGAATTGTGCGTGGGAAACCATCAAGTAGGAAGCCTTTTTCGCAGTCATCTTGAGCAATACGCTCTTTAATTAGACCAAGGATGATTTCATCAGAAACTAGCTGACCAGCGTCGATTACAGCTTTCGCTTGTTTACCAAGCTCTGTACCCGCTTTGATAGCAGCACGTAGCATGTCACCAGTAGAGATTTGTGGAATACCGTATTTCTCCATGATGAATTGAGCCTGTGTGCCTTTACCCGCACCTGGAGCACCTAGAAGAATGATGCGCATGTTGAATCCTCTTAAGATAATGATGATTTATACCGAAGCTCACTATGGTGTTCATAACAAACAACAGCCTTAGCTCACGGTAAGTTTCGGTATAACTGTTCTTTCAATTGACAATAAAACAGGCGTGCACATTACACGCCTGCTCACTTTGTTTCAAGATTGCATTCTATCACACAATCTGTTCGCGTCGCTCAGCTTACGACTAAAGAATGCTTAAACACTCACATTAAGCTGCAAACTTACGTTGTTTTATTCACGATTAGCGCAAATAAATCAAAAAGCCCGCATGATGCGAGCTTTTTGTTACCGTTTGACTATTAGCCCTTAGTCAAAAGCGAGTTGATGGCACCTACAAATTGAGATGGATCTTCCATCGAGCCGCGCTCTGCCAGCATCGCTTGCCCAAGAAGCACCTCCACCCAACGGCCAAATGCTTCTTCATCAGCTTCATCTGCCATTCGCTTGACCAGCTCATGGTCTGGGTTAATTTCGAAGATGTACTTCACTTCAGGTGCAGCCTGACCAGCGGCTTCAAGCAGCTTAGCCATTTGTGTGCCCATTTCGAAATCATCCGTCACCACAACAGCAGGAGTACTCGCCAGTTTAAAGGTCGTGCGAACTTCTTTAACGCGCTCACCTAGGTATTCTTTGGTGCGCTCAACGACAGACTTAAACTCTTCTTCAGTTTCTTTCTGCTTTTCTTTTTCAGCTTCGTCTTCAAACTTGCTCAGATCAAGACCCGCTTTAGTGATTGACTGGAACTGCTTACCATCAAACTCAGTTAGGTAGTTCATCAACCACTCGTCAATACGATCAAACATCAAGATAACTTCGATACCTTTTGCTTTGAATTGCTCAAGGTGTGGGCTGTTCTTCGCGGCGGCATAACTATCTGCGGTCAAGTAGTAAATCTTATCCTGACCTTCTTTCATGCGCTCCACGTATGATGCAAGACCGACGGTTTGTTCTGAAGAATCAACTTCTGTAGAAGCAAAACGCAGCAGACCAGCAATTTTTTCTTTATTGCTCATGTCTTCTGCTGGGCCTTCTTTCAATACAAGGCCAAACTCTTTCCAGAACGACTGGTATTTTTCTTCGTCATTTTTTGCCATGCGCTCAAGCATAGTAAGCACACGCTTAGTACATGCGTTTCGCAGAGATTGCGTTACTTTATTATCCTGCAGTATTTCACGCGACACGTTTAGTGGCAGATCATTTGAATCTATTAGCCCTCGAACAAAACGTAAGTATGAAGGCATGAACTGCTCAGCATCATCCATGATAAATACGCGCTGCACATACAGTTTGAGGCCTGATTTATGGTCGCGGTTCATCATATCCCATGGCGCTTTTGATGGGATATACAGCAAGCTGGTGTAGTCGTTCTTACCTTCAACACGGTTATGGCTCCACACAAGTGGGTCAGCGAAGTCGTGTGAAACATGTTTGTAGAACTCTTGGTACTCTTCTTCAGAGATATCAGATTTGTTACGTGTCCAAAGAGCTTGAGCTTTGTTGATTTGCTCCCACTTCTTCTCGCCCGTTTCTTTGCCCTCTTCGTCGCGCTCTGCAGTTTGAATCGCAACAGGGATACCAATATGATCCGAGTACTTGCCGATCACTTCACGTAGACGCCACTCGTTAAGGAACTCTTTGCCTTCATCGCGCATGTGCAGAATGATATCCGTACCACGAGACTCTTTTGAAATTGTCTCAATGGTGTACTCACCTTCGCCTGCCGAATGCCACTGAACCGCTTCCTCCGCAGGTAGATTTGCTGCGCGAGTACGAACGGTTACTGCGTCTGCAACAATAAACGCAGAATAGAAACCGACACCAAACTGGCCAATCAATTGAGAATCTTTAGACTGCTCTTCAGACAGTTTTGAGAAAAACTCAGCGGTACCTGACTTTGCAATCGTACCCAGATGTTCGATGACATCATCACGACTCATCCCAATACCATTATCAGAAATAGTCAGCGTATTTGCTGTTTCATCAAATGACAGCTTTACACCTAATTCAGCATCGCCTTGATATAAATCAGGATTAGATAGTGCCTGAAAACGCAACTTATCTGACGCGTCTGATGCGTTTGAAATCAGTTCACGCAAAAAGATCTCTTTATTGGAATAAAGAGAATGAATCATTAAATGAAGTAGCTGTTTTACTTCAGATTGAAAGCCACGAGTTTCTTTGTTTTGTGTTGCTGTATCGCTCATGCTAACTCCATAACATCTATATTTATCGACCGTCCACATTGTCAACGAGGTCGATACTGATATAACCTGCAAGCTAACATGAGGGTGACAATTGTAAATTCAAGGTCAAAAATCATAAAAACAGTGTTTTTTAGGTATAATCTTGACTATTCTTGCACCTCAAAAAAATCAAAAAAACTAAACGTTACCTCCCTGCAACAGGGGATTTGCGCATCTGATGAAACTTATACAACAATAATGGCCATATCTAATGAGTAACATAGGCACTAAGTTCAATCTTGCTAACAGATTCACTTTTGACCCCAATACGAATTCTTTGGTGGACAAATTAAACGACAATGAAATCATTCGTCTGGGAAGTAATGAAAGCCGAATTCTGCTTTTACTATCAGAAAAGCCTAATGAAATCGTATCCCGTAATGAGCTGCATGACTTTGTTTGGCGCGAACAAGGCTTCGAAGTGGATGACTCAAGCTTAACTCAAGCCATATCAACTTTGCGTAAACAGCTTCAGGACTCAACCAAATCCCCCCAGTATGTAAAAACGGTGCCAAAGCGTGGCTATCAACTTATCTGTCCTGTTGAGCGTACTACTCCGTTTATGAATAGTGATACATCTTCAGTAGAAGAAAGGATAGAAGAGCCTGAAGAACTGGTGAATGAGTTGACGGCAGAGCCACAGGTAGTTGACATAAATCCCCTCCCGATTGCAGCTCCAACACCACAGACTGCTACTCAAAATAAAGCAAGACCAAAATGGGCAATACGTATCATGCTGCTTGTGGCGATATTATTGCCTCTCTGTGTGATTTTGTTTACCAATCCCGCTGAATCTAAATTCCGTCAGGTTGCGGTCTACGACAATATTCCAGTCAAAACCCCAATCAGTCATCCTGATCTGAGTCAATGGTACCCATCCATTAAGCAGTGCGTGAAACGCTACAATTCTGCTCATGCGACAGTTGCTCCGGTTGAAGTGATTGCAACGGGTGGCCAAAATAATCAACTAGTGTTGAATTACATTCATTCACTAGACAGCTCAGGTGAAAATATCACGGTTCGTATTTTTGCTGACCAACAAGATCTCAGTAAAGTTTGCCAATAGGAATAATGATATGAATCAGAAAATTGCAGCTGGATTACTTGCTCTATCAGCGCTATTAAGTGGCTGGCTTTACTGGGGAAGTGATCTGAAAGTTGAGCAAGTACTCACAGCGAAAGAATGGCAATCGAAAATGGTGACTGTGATAACAGACAGCCTCCAAGAAGAGTCCGTAGGCCCACTTCGTAAAGTGGATGTGACGTCTAATGTGAAATACCTACCTAATGGTAGCTATATGCGTGTTGCTACTGTTCGCTTATATGCCAACAATACAGAAAGTGAAAACATCATCAACATTTCTGAAACTGGAGAGTGGGACATTAGTGATAACTACTTGCTGGTATCGCCCATCGAGTTCAAAGATGTTTCTTCAGCCCAAAGCAAAGATTTCACTGCAGACCAACTCAAGCTCATCACACAGATCTTTAAAATGGATGCGCAACAGAGTCGTCGTATCGATATTGTCAATGAGAAAACGTTGCTTCTAACTAGCTTAAGTCATGGTTCTACTGTACTTTTCTCTAACTAACTTCGACCAAAGGGGAGCATGACGCTCCCCTAACTTCCTCTAAATCATCATGGATTGGATTCACTCAATTGGGCTGTTGATTGGCTCATTTATCTCAAACACGCTTGCAGCTCTGTCTGGCGGTGGAGCCGGACTCCTGCAATTCCCATTGCTCATTTTCTTTGGTTTGCCTTTTTCGGTCGCCCTAGCCACTCATAAAGTTGCAAGTGTTGCTCTGGGTATCGGCGCAGCGTTTACTCATATCAAGCAAAGAACCATAGATATCAAAGTCGCTTTCTTTTTGGTTATTGTCGGTAGCGTAGGGGTTATCATCGGTGCGAATATCGTGCTAATGATTCCAGAACCACTTGCCGAAACTATGCTGGGCCTGATGATTTTAGCGATAGGCATTTACTCTCGCTTCAAAAAGCAACTAGGTCAGCAAGAACTTCCAATCAATCGTCATGCTCGAGGTTGGATATTGGGCGGGTTAGGGCTCATTTTTATTGGGATAATTAATGGCTCCCTCACTGCCGGTTCGGGGCTGTTAGTTACCATATTCTTAGTTCGTTGGTTTGGATACAGCTACAAACAGGCTGTGGCTTTAACCATGATATGCGTCGGCTTGTTTTGGAATGGAATAGGCGGTGCTGCAGTGACCCAAGCTGGTGCCCCCATTTATTGGCCATGGTTGCCTATCTTATTACTCGGTTCTTTCCTTGGTGGCGGACTAGGAGCTTACCTAACCACTCGTTATAGTAATCAAGTAATTAAGGTTTGTTTTGAATTGCTGACCTTCGCGGTTGGCATTAAGTTATTAATATGAGTGATTATGAACAAAGCCAAAATTGATATTTATTACTGTCGCCAATGTAACTGGATGTTGAGATCCACTTGGTTATCTCAGGAATTGCTGCATACCTTCAGTGAAGAAATCGAAACTGTCTCTCTGCACCCTGATACGGGCGGCCGCTTTGAAATTCACTGTAATGAGCAGCTTATCTGGGAAAGAAAGCGAGATGGGGGCTTCCCAGAAGCGAAAACACTCAAACAAAGAGTCCGAGATATTATTGATCCTGAAAGAGACCTAGGACACTCTGACAGTAAGTAACAAGTGCCCGCTTTCACGGGCAGACTTTATAGTTTTACCGAGGCTAGCAACTGCTCATCGAAGGTGATGACTTTTAACTCCCCTTCTTCATAGAGACCAAAACTAGGCTCAAAGCCGTTACGCGGGAAGGTCACTGAGCCTGGGTTAAAGATTATTTGCTCTCCTTGCCATTCAGAGACAGGGACATGCGTATGGCCATGAACGATTGTATCACCGTGCTGCAGAGTGGGTCTTTTATCCGCATTAAACAAATGGCCATGCGTCAGAAACAAACGCTGACCCGTTTCTAATAAAACCCACGCATAATCCATCATCATTGGAAAAGACAGTAGCATCTGATCGACTTCACTGTCGCAATTGCCTCTAACAGCGATGATTTGCGCAGAATAATGGTTAAGTCGTTGAGCTACTGCCGGAGGGTTATAACCCTCTGGAATGGGGTTCCTCGGTCCATGGTTAAGAAGGTCACCCAATAAAACTAGATGTTGTGCTCCGGAATTTTCGAATTCAGTGAGCACTTTTTCTGTTGCCGGCAAACTTCCGTGCAGGTCTGAGGCAAAAAACAACTTCACGACATTATCTCCTCAATAAAACTGAGGCTATTGTACGGACTCAATATGAGTTAGTCATCTCTCGCCATACCATTAATCACAATATTGTTGTAGCTTACCATTCCTATCACCTGACCATTTTCAATTACTGGCGCTCGACTTATTCCAAAACGCTCAAATAAGCGAGCACAATATTTGACGTTCATTTCGGGATCCACAGACAGTGCGGGTTTAGTCATGATTTCGTAGATATTGATCCGATCTGGTGAACGATTTTTCGCCAGCACTTTTTTCGCAATGTCATTCATTAGTACTAAGCCATATTCATCATCATCGTGACGTTTATTCACCACCAGAGCCTTAACCTCATGACTACGCGCTAACTGAATGCCTTCTCTAACAGTTGTTAGACCATCAATCATGACATAAGTACTGGCCATAACATCCCGTACTCGGATTATTTCCTGAGCTCTCATAGTTCGTCCTCTACTACCTTGGTTAGCTTCTCTACTTGGTGCGCAACACCAACAGCATCCTCAATATCGATCTGCACAGCGATACCTTGTCCGGATTCCAAATCAAATTCACCAACATCACTGATCGTTTCTAGGATATGACGCGACAGGTGTTCCTCTACGACAAACAGCAACACATCTTTTTGAACTTCCAACGTCAGGCCAAAAAAGGTGCGTTTTTTATTCAAACCTTCACCTCTAGCGTTGTTGATCACCGTCGCTCCTGTTGCACCGGCATTTCGGGCCGCATCCAGAACCTTCTCCGTTTTACTGTCTTCAACAAAAGCCAGTATCAATTTAAAGCGCATTTTCACTATCCTCCTGCGCTGAATCTCTATTGAGCCAGCGAGTGATTTGGGCATAGCCCATAACAGAAATCATCGGGAATAAACTGGCAAAGGCAATCAAACCAAAGCCGTCGATCATGGGGTTTCGACCGGGAACAGTAGAAGCAAGCCCTAAACCTAGAGCTGCGACCAAAGGCACAGTGACAGTGGATGTCGTGACACCACCAGAATCATAAGCAAGCGGGACAATTAACTTAGGGGCATAGAAAGTTTGAATAACAACGATAATGTACCCAGCGATAATATAGTAATGGATAGGATCCCCCACTACGATTCTATAGCTACCTAAAGAAATACCAATTGCCACGCCTAAAGCCACAGCGATGCGTAAACCATTCACGCTTATTGAGCCTCCCGATACTTGGTTGGCTTTAATCGCAACGGCAATCAAAGATGGTTCCGCAATCGTGGTACTAAAGCCGATACAGAAAGCAAATAAATATACCCAATAGTAATCCTGCCAACCAATCGATCCCGATATGCTGGTTCTGAACTCTTGCAAAAACGACGGAGCAGTTAACTGTGTAGCCATGGTTTCCCCAAGAGGAAACAGTGCAAGCTCCAATCCAATAAGAAATAGAGATAGCCCCAAAATAACATAACCAAAGCCAAGCAAAACTTTAGGTAGATTGGTCACCGGACGGCGTAATACGACAAACTGAAAGCCGAAAATGATCGATGCAATCGGAATAACGTCACTGATCGTGCCTAAGAAAGTATCAAAGAAATGTGACCACTCAATCATGCCACCACCATCCCATAAACCATGACAAACATCATGGGCAGTAATGAAGCAAAAGCAATTAAGCCAAAACCATCGATCATTGGATTGCGCCCTTTAATCGCCGATGCCAAACCGACCCCCAAAGCGGTTACCAGAGGCACGGTTATGGTTGACGTTGTCACTCCACCAGAATCGTAAGCAACGCCAATAATGCTTTCAGGAGCAAACATAGTCAGCACCACAACTCCAACATAGCCACCAATAATCATGTATTGGATCGACCAGCCTTTTAGGATGCGTAACACGCCGAGCATAATGGCAATCCCAACGGATAAAGCAACGGTATAACGTAGGCCATTTGCGTAATCATCCATTGCTACGGCTTCAGACGCAATCATTCCACCTTCTGCTGCAACTTCTGCAGCCTCGCCCGCCACCGCGGTTAAAGCGGGTTCAGCAACCGTCGTTCCAAAACCTAAACAGAAAGCAAAGATCATCAACCAAAAGACGCTCCCCTTTCGAGCAAACGCTTGAGCCATCGACTCTCCAATCGGAAACAACCCCATCTCGAGCCCAAAGATAAAAAAGGTTAATCCCATCACGACCAACATTAGGCCAAACAATATCGAGAGCATGTTGGGTAGCGGCTCTTGCAGCACAACTAACTGGAAAAAAGCAATTACAGCAACAATGGGCAGTAAGTCTCGTAAACTGCCAAGAAACGCTTTTAACAGCGCGGCAATTGCTTGCATAGACACCTCTTATCCGTGAAGTTCTTGGATATGATGGCAAATGGATCGCGCACTTGATGTGACTCGCATAGCGAGATGACTAAGAAAAGTCACAAAATGTTAATTATGTGATAATCATTAGTTTTGCATAATCAGTGATCCGAATTACAGCTAACTCGCTATAATTATTAGAATTACCGTTTTTGTCTGTTGAGTTATATGGCATTTATGGAGGTTGAAAGGAGATCGGAATGAAAGTACTACTCACTGGGGGCACTGGCTTTATTGGCAAGGAATTACTGAAACACTTCACAACCTACGAAGTGGTTTTACTGACTCGCTCCCCTGCTAAAGCAAAGTCTTTAGTTACTCATGCGGATCTGGGCAATGTCACTTATATTTCCAGCCTAGAACAGTACCGCGATCTCAATGAATTTGATGCTGTTGTCAACCTTGCAGGAGAACCCATTGCAGACAAGCGTTGGAGCAAGCAACAAAAAGAGAAAATCTGTCATAGCCGTTGGAGTATCACCGAAAAGCTCGTTGATTTGATTCACGCCAGCACCTCCCCACCAGCAGTGCTCATCAGCGGTTCTGCGGTGGGTTATTATGGTGATCAACAAGATCATCCATTCGATGAAGCTTTGCATGTTCATCATGAAGGTTTCCCTCATTATGTCTGCGCAAAATGGGAACAAATAGCCAATCGCGCTCGCTCAGAGTCAACCCGAGTCTGTATTTTAAGAACTGGTATTGTACTTGGGCAAGATGGTGGCGCATTAGGCAAAATGTTATTGCCCTACAAGTTGGGCTTAGGGGGGCCGATAGGCAGTGGTCAACAATACATGCCGTGGATACACATGCTGGATATGGTTCGAGGCATCGTGTATTTACTCGAAACCGAACATGCCCACGGCGAGTTTAATCTATGCGCGCCTCACCCAGTGACCAATAAGCAATTTAGCCAAACATTGGCAAAGTCCCTCAATCGACCTCATTTTCTGTTTACCCCTAAATGGGCTCTTCGTTTCGTTATGGGTGAAAGCTCTTCCCTCCTATTTGACAGTATTCGCGCCAAGCCCAAAAAGCTTACCGAACTGGGATTTCGCTTTAGCTACTCCCGAGTAGAGCCCGCGCTAAAAAATCTATTACAACATCACGAGTAATCTTTTACTCTAGCTTATCTCTACGAGCTAAAAGAAAGGAATTCATGTCTCAATCTATTCTCATCACAGGCTGTTCCACGGGGATCGGCCACGTTTGTGCTCATGCTCTGCATCAAAAAGGCTATCAAGTCATCGCATCCTGTCGACACGCCGATGACGTTGAGCGCTTACGTAATGAAGGGTTAACCTGCATTCAACTTGACCTTACCGACAGTAACAGCATCTCCAAAGGAGTGAAACAAACGTTAGAGCTAACGAATGGACAGTTGGATGCCTTGTTCAATAATGGCGCATACGGGCAACCTGGAGCCTTGGAAGATCTGCCAACACAAGCTTTACGTGAGCAATTCGAAACCAACTTCTTTGGCTGGCACCAACTGGTTCAAGAGGTCCTGCCTAGTATGCGCCAAAATGGCAAAGGGAGAATTGTCCAGAACAGCTCAGTTTTAGGCTTTGCCGCAATGAAATATCGCGGAGCCTATAATGCATCTAAGTTTGCATTAGAAGGCTGGACTGATACGTTGCGCTTGGAGCTAAAAGGCAGCGGCATAGAGATTTGTTTGATCGAGCCCGGCCCGATAGAAACCCAGTTTAGAAAAAATGCCCTGCGAGCTTTTACCAAATGGATTGATATCAACTCAAGCGTGCATCAAAAGCAATATCAAGAGCAGTTAGAGAGGCTAACAAAAGAATCATCGAACAACTCATTTGTCCTACCAGCCGAGTCATGCATCGCCCCTCTCCTACATGCTCTAGAATCAGATAAACCGAAAATTCGCTACCGCGTTACCACTCCAACAAAAGTCTTTGCTGTACTGAAACGGCTACTTCCGAGTCGGCTACTCGATGACATTTTGCGACGAGCTGCTTAAAAATAAATCACCGAGTGTAATTTTTTCGTAATAATAAGACGATAACTTACACCGTGAAGTTGCTCACTTCATGACCTCCTATAAGCGTTACATTCGGTAAAAAAACATGACATTGAACCAGCTAAACTGGCTAAGTGTGGGTGTTGCGCTAACTTTGTTTATCGTTTTATAAACACCTTCGCTTGCATTAGTCAGCAAAAACACCGCCTTAAACAGCGGTGTTTTTGTATCTGCTACTCCCTTGATATCTATAGTAACTGCCCATATGTTTGATGTATCAAACTCTTTGCAAGGAATCACCAAATGCAATCTCCTTTTATTGTGGAATTGAACGAGCAAAACTTCCGTCAAGTGCTGGAAGGCTCAATGCAAACGCCAGTCCTGATTCATTTTTGGGCGCCAATGAGCCAAGAAAGCGCGCAAGTTATTCCAGAGCTACAAACCCTAGCTCAACAATACAACGGAGCTTTTACACTAGCGCTCTTGAACTGTGAACAAGAACAGATGATCGCTAGCCAGTTTGGTGTCCAGGCACTACCAACCATTGCACTGTTCGTTAATGGTCAACCCGTTGATGGTTTAGGAGGCCCGCAGGACCTTGCTGCAATCCAAGCGATGTTAGCTAAACATTTACCCAGTCAAGACGAACTAAATCTCAAGCAGGCAATGGATTTTGTACAAGCGGGTGAACATGCTAAAGCGTTACCTCTACTTCAAGACTTGCCGGAAGAACTAAAGCAAAAAGGTGATGTAAAACTTGCCCTTGCCGACTGTTTGCTAGAGATGCAGAAGTTTGACCAAGCCAAGGCACTGCTTAATACCATCCCTCTAGAGTATCAAGATAATTATTACAAAGGATTGATAGCAAAATTAGAATTGCACGACCAAGCAGCGAATAGCCCTGAAATCCAATCGCTTGAGCAAGCGCTACAAGATAACCCTAATGATGCCCAAACAGCAGCCGAACTGGCTCTAAGTTACCATCAAGTTAACCGAGATGAAGAAGCATTAGAGCTACTTTGGAACCTGCTAAGATATGATCTCAATGCACTTGATGGCGATATAAAGAAACACTTTATGGATATTCTCGCTGCTTTAGGGCAAGGAAACCCAATTGCTGGCAAGTATCGACGCCAGCTATACTCTATCCTCTACTAGACACTTCAAATTCATCAATAAAAGCCGGCTTATCCGGCTTTTATTTTTCCTAAATCTAGCTTTGGTTCTCATTATGTCATTGTGCTACCACATGAATTAAGCAACAATCGACATAATAACTTATACAAGGAATCAGATATGGCTATTGACTCTCTCATTACCATCGGCATTTTTCTTATTGTCGTCATCGCATTTATTATCGCAGGTGTTAAAACCGTTCCCCAAGGTAATCACTGGACCGTCGAACGTTTTGGCCGTTATACACACACTTTGAAACCAGGCCTAAATATCATCATTCCCTTTATTGATGGTATTGGTCAAAAGATCAATATGATGGAGCGCGTGCTTGATATACCAGCTCAAGAAGTCATTTCTAAAGATAACGCGAATGTAACGATTGACGCCGTCTGTTTCGTCCAAGTCATCGATGCTGCCCAAGCGGCGTATGAAGTGAACGACCTTGAACACGCTATTCGAAATTTAACCCTCACCAACATCCGTACTGTACTTGGTTCGATGGAGCTTGATGAAATGCTCAGTCAACGCGACATGATCAACAGCAAGTTACTTTCCATTGTCGATGAAGCGACTAATCCTTGGGGGGTAAAAGTTACCCGTATCGAAATTAAAGATGTTCAACCGCCGTCAGATCTTACCGCTGCAATGAATGCCCAGATGAAGGCGGAGCGAAACAAGCGTGCAGAAGTACTCGAAGCAGAAGGGGTTCGTCAGGCTGAAATATTAAAGGCCGAGGGTCACAAGCAATCAGAAATATTAAAAGCAGAAGGTGATAAACAAGCCGCTATATTACAAGCCGAAGCTCGTGAGCGTGCTGCGGAAGCCGAAGCGCGTGCTACGTCCATGGTGTCAGAAGCGATCGCTAAGGGTGACATGCAAGCGGTTAATTACTTTATTGCTCAAGGCTACACCGACGCACTTAAGTCAATCGGCCAAGCTGAGAATGGCAAGATCATCATGCTTCCACTTGAAGCTTCGGGGCTAATGGGCTCTGTTGCGGGTATCGCCGAAATGTTTAAGCACTCGAACGAGTCAACTAAGTAGAGGCTAATGTGTTTGAGTTACTAGACAGTATCAATCATTGGCATTGGCTAGCCTTCGGGCTAGCTTTACTTGCTATCGAACTGCTGGGTACCGCTGGCTATTTTTTATGGCTTGGGCTGTCAGCCTTAATTGTGGGTATTTTACTCACATTTATTCCAATGAGTTGGCAGCTACAGTGGAGCGCCTTTAGCATCTTTTCACTGATGACTACTTGGTTATGGTGGAGAAAGCAATTCAAGCAAGATGCTTCTGACGATCAACAACGGGATTTAAACCAAAAGCAGAAGCAAATGATCGGTCAGAAAATCTTGATAGAATCTGATCTCACACCAGGAAAGCACCGAATCAAGGTGGGTGATACAACTTGGTCGGCACAAACTAACCAATCAATTCCAGCAGGAACCATGGTTGAAATCACCCAAGTAAATGGCATTGTTCTTACCATAGAAGCAAAAAATTAACCTCTATTATTAGGCCCTTTGCCTGAACAAAGGGCCTTTTTCATTCTGCAACCACTCAATACCAAGAAAAAACTCAATATATCAATAACTTAAATCATTCCCACCTTGAATTAAGTGACTGTTTTTATATGAAAACAGCCTTAATCAAGCTCAGCCTTTTTACCTAAAAGAAATACCATTCTAAATATATCATCGACTTATTAATTTATTTCTCACAAAAAGTAAGAGTTATTTATTAAAGAAAATTTTTAATAATTAAACTTTTTTTGATCTTTTACCATTAAGCGACATACTAATAAGCATCTCTTTAATGAGATTTTAAATGAGGTGTTTATTATGAAATATTTCTTTGCGTTAGCTTGTAGTCTTATTTTTAGTTTTTCGGTAGCTGCACAATCACCCGTAGGAAGCACTGCTTCTGGCCCAATAGTGAAATGTGAATTAAATTCAGGAGTAGTTGAACGTATGCCGATCGTTATATGTGAAAATAGCAATGGTACGGTAATGAGATAAAAAAGGAGCCTTTCGGCTCCTTCTCTTTTTATAATTCTAGTAGTTGTTTAATGAGTGTTTTTCTTTCTTCTTTCGTTGCTTTTCCATACCAGTAACCAAACATTTCTTGTTGCTTGGAAGTGGTTTCAAGCGTCAATTTGGTCGAGTTGCGATTTTCAACCGCCCAGCTCAATAGCTCATCACGTTGTTCTTCTGCCGTTTCCTTAAACCAATACTGCGTCATCTCTATCGCTTTTGAAGACGAGCTTTGAGCCACAGGAGTCACTGTTGCGGCAGTAGCAACAGGAGCAGCTAGCACAGCCGGAGCTACATTAGAATTGGCACTGTTCACAATCGCTTCAATGTAACCTGATGGGATAGAGAACGTAATATTATTAGCATTCGACGCGCTCACATCAAACTTGAGATCTTGGTACGGCTGCTGTGCGAGAAGCTGGCTAGGCACTGGAAATCTGACATACTGAGTTTGAGTACATACATCACTACAGGTTTCCGCTGAGGCTGCATAAGGCTTAAGTGCCACTTCTTGACTACTGCCCTCAACCATCACTGTTTTAAATTCGTTATAATTTTTAAAGTACTGCAGCTCCATTTTAATAAAAGAATCCGGCACATTTTTGCTCTGTGTCGGCTCTACGTAATTCAGCTCTAGTGATGACTTAACCAACTGCCCACCATTCACTTCAAGTGTATCCGGTGTTAATGATTTACCAACAATAATTCGATAATTCTGTTTAGATTCAATGCGTTTTACTGAATCAGTAAAGTCACTTGTTGAATCTAATGTAGTACAACCTACCATCAATAAAGGCAATGACGCTAAAATAATTTTCTTCATATAAACCACCCTGGAAATAACTCCGTTATATACTATAGAATTACCTTTATCTTCAGGCTCTACTTCTCAATACAACAAACGCTGGCCAACTAAGGCCAGCGCGTATCATTAAGAATAAAAATAGATAAAGTCTTAGAAACCGTACTCTAGACCAACACGTACAACCATAGTTTCTGTGTTTGTCGAACCGTCGGAAGATAAGATATCACGCTGCGCAATACGTACGTAGGGTACGAAACCATTGTGAACATACATTAACTGACCAGATACAACACTGTCTTCGTTGTTTGCTTTAACACCAGCAGTTTCTGAGTCCATATTGGCTGCGTAACCTAGCTTAAAGCCCCATGGTCCTGTCCAGTATTGACCAATGATTGAGTAAGAAGCCTGCTCAGATTTGTCTCCACCCTGTACATCAGATTCACCAGCCTTATATGCACCTGCGATTCCAAAGCCTGCTGGAAGTGATGCCTCAAAGCCAACTAGATAACCAAAAGTATCGGCAATTGTTGCATCTGTTGCCGCAGTAGCATCACCAAACGAAATACCAGTTCCACAACCTGCTGCTTCTAAACATGTACCTGCAGCTGTTGCTGCTGTTAACTGGCGATCGGTTTCCGTCTCTAATGCAGCATGGAATGTAATGCTGTCATTCAGACGATAATGTGCTGCCGCACCATAGAAGTAGTTATCTTTTACACTTGAGTCGCCACGACCTGTTGCGAGATTGAAAGTAAAACCATTGTAATCAACTGAATCGTAGCGTGCCATATCACCGTGACGATCACGGTTATACTTTACATCACCACCCCAGTCCCATACAGCGCCCAAACCTGGGTTTGCGTAAGGCCAGTCAATTACTTCGTACATAGGTGTTAACATACGACCAAAGCGGACTTTACCCCAATCACCTTGTAGGCCTAGGAAAGTATCACGGTTACCCAGTGATGCTCCATCTCCATTTTCACCAACATAACCTGATTCGATCTGCATAAAGACATTGAGGTTTTCAAACATATCTTTACTGGCACGGAAACCAATACGTGATTCATTTTCGTAATCGTAACCGGTGCCAGTATCAGTCGTCACACCCGATTTCGTCTCTTCAGAATCGTAGTTAACGACTGAGATCGCTGCCACACCATAAGCTTGTACGTTGAAGTCAGAGATGATACCAACCTGAGATGATTCAGCTGCCAATGCACCTGTAGAAACCATCGCCACTGCTGCACCGAGAAGAGTGCGTTTGAACATTTTTTCCATGGAAAAACTCCTAAAAATGGATATAGCTGTTTTTGTTGTTCTCACCTTAAGTTGGCCGCCGAAGGGAGAATCATTTCCTATGTCGAAAGTAAAAGATTAATGACTATCGCTCACTTTCTAATTTCTGCATACACCCAGTGTATCCATGATTCTAAGACTAACTTCGCGACAAAAAACATCAATCAGAACTTAATTTCAAGATAAAAAAATATGACCCGCTACAAATTTTTATAAACATAGTGATCGAGGTCTAATTATCAATAACAATACCAAGCCAAAAACAATAAAGATATTAAAAATCAAATGTTTATAATAAAATATCAATCAGACAACTTTGAAGTCACTCGCATAAAAATAATTAAGAAAGGAACTTTCTCAGTTATAAGATCTTGATCATTGCATTATTTGGGGGCTTAAAAACAAACAAAATCATCAGTATTTTTACATATAAAAAAAAGATTGAATCATGGTTTAACGTCGGTCAATACGGTAAATATATGATGAGAGGGGGAATGGTAGTCATTACTCTGTGGCAGAAAATGGGGTTACTTTGCAACACTTAAAACAGCGGTAGGTATTTAGAAGTGAGTCAGAATAGAAAACAACAATTCAAAGGTATTCCGCATGAACACACTCCATGGTCAGTGAGCATTTACCTATACAGCGTGTTCTTCGGCTTCTTCTTCTCGATATTGAGGCTTTTTGCGCACATAAAGTTTACGCTGCACCTCCGAAACCACATTACCGGTTTCATCTTTTACATAAATCACAAATTCAGGGAAACACTTATCTCCATTCGATGTTTTCAGTAAAATATCATCAAGCAACTCCTGAGAGACAATAAAGTCTGCGTAGAGATCACTTTGCCCTGGCTTTATAAAGTTAATACTCGCTTCTTTATCCCACACATAGTAACGCTCACCTAAAATTCCCATCAGCATTAGTGAATAAACAGGGTCAGTCAGAGAAAAAATACTGCCGCCATACTGAGTGCGGTTCGCATTTTTATTCCACCAGCGCAGTTTGAGTTTCATTTTGACCTGACGAAAATCTTCGCTTATTGAAATGATCCTGATGCCAGCTCCCCAGAATGGAGGCCAGACATTAAGAGCAAACTTTACGATTCCAGGCTTGTAAATTTTAGCTAGTGATTTATTCATTCTTTCATCCCTGAAATAGAGCCTTCATAACTAGATGTTAAACAATTGTAACTGGTCTGATGTGTTTTATCAGTGACGCTACACGTGTTTATAAAAAAATACTAGTAACCCTTTGAACTTCGTGGTTTATTGTTATCTTGTACTGCCCTATAATGATAGGAATATTGAATTCTGTTAATTACCGCAGATCATCAACAGGAAAGTTTATGTCAGACAATAACCAAGCTCTTAAGGACGCTGGTCTTAAAGTTACACTTCCGAGACTGAAGATTTTAGAAGTACTCCAACAGCCGGAATGCCAACATATCAGCGCTGAAGAACTGTACAAAAAGCTCATTGATCTTGGAGAAGAGATCGGGCTTGCGACAGTTTATCGAGTTCTGAACCAATTTGATGATGCAGGTATTGTTACTCGCCACCATTTTGAAGGCGGCAAATCAGTTTTTGAACTATCTACCCAGCACCACCATGACCATTTAGTATGTCTGGATTGTGGGGAAGTGATCGAATTTGCAGATGACATCATAGAAGAACGTCAGAAAGAGATTGCGGCTCAGTATAATGTCATTCTGACAAACCACAGTTTATACCTTTACGGTAAATGTGCAGATGGCAGCTGCCGCGACAACCCAGATGCACATAAATTGAAAAAATAACGAATTAGACAAGCGTTCCAATCATGAGCGCTTTTCTTTTATCAAATAAAACAGCCAGTCATATGACTGGCTGTTTTATTTAACGCTTATTTTGCTTCAATTTTCGCCCAGGTATCACGTAGACCTACAGTGCGATTGAAGACTAGCTTATCTGCGGAAGAATCTTTTGAGTCTGCGCAGAAATAGCCCATACGCTCAAACTGGTAACCCTTTTCAGCTTCGGCGGTAGCTAGACTTGGTTCTACAAACCCATTCATCACAACAAGTGAGTCAGGGTTGATTGTCTCAGCAAAGTTATCGGCTGCTGCTGGGTTTGGCACTGTGAACAAGCGATCGTATAGGCGAATCTCAGCAGGTAGGCCTTTATCTGCCGATACCCAGTGAATAACACCTTTCACTTTACGGCCATCAGCTGGGTTCTTACCCAAAGTGTCTACATCGTAGCTACAGTAGATGGTGGTAATATTACCCTCTGAATCTTTTTCGATACGCTCTGCTTTGATCACGTAAGCACCACGTAGGCGCACTTCTTTCCCCAAAACCAATCGCTTGTACTTCTTGTTCGCTTCTTCGCGGAAGTCTTCACGTTCAATCCAAAGTTCACGGGTGAATGGTACTTCACGCTCACCCATCTCAGGCTTGTTAGGATGATTAGCAACGCTGAGTATTTCAACCTTACCTTCATCATAGTTTTCGATAACAACCTTAACTGGATCAAGCACAGCCATAGCACGAGGCGCGTTTTCGTTTAGATCATCACGAATACAAGATTCTAGTGAACCAAACTCAATCATGTTTTCTTGCTTAGTGACACCAATACGCTTACAAAATTCACGAATCGATGCAGGCGTGAAGCCACGGCGACGCAAGCCAGAAATAGTTGGCATACGAGGGTCATCCCATCCGTTGACTAAGTTTTCAGTCACAAGCTGGTTCAACTTACGCTTAGACATCACCGTGTATTCTAGGTTTAGACGGCTGAACTCGTACTGGCGTGGCTGACAATCAATAGAGATGTTCTCTAGTACCCAATCGTATAGGCGACGATTATCTTGGAACTCAAGCGTACATAAAGAGTGAGTAATCCCCTCTAGCGCATCCGAGATACAATGTGTGAAGTCGTACATTGGATAAATGCACCACTTATCACCCGTTTGGTGGTGCTCAGCAAAGCGAACACGGTATAGAACAGGATCACGCAGTACGATGAAAGAAGACGCAAGGTCAATTTTCGCACGCAAGCACGCTTTCCCTTCTTCAAAGCCACCCTTGCGCATTTTTTCAAATAACGCTAAGTTTTCTTCCACACTGCGGTCACGGTATGGGCTTGGTTTACCCGGTGTTGTCAACGTTCCACGGTATTCACGAATCTGCTCAGGACTTAGCTCTTCAACATACGCTAAGCCTTTCTCAATTAATTCAACCGCGTACTCGTAAAGCTTATCGAAGTAGTTTGATGAGTAACAAATCTCACCATCCCATTCAAAGCCTAACCAGCTCACATCATTCTTAATAGACTCAACGTATTCAACGTCTTCTTTTTCAGGGTTCGTGTCATCAAAACGAAGATTACACTGTCCTTGATAGTCCTGAGCAATACCAAAGTTTAAACAAATTGACTTAGCATGACCGATATGCAAGTAACCGTTCGGTTCCGGCGGGAAACGAGTATGCACGCTAGTGTGTTTACCATCCGCTAAATCTTTATCAATGATTTGGCGAATGAAGTTCGATGGACGAGCCTCAGCTTCACTCATCTATAGCACCTCAATTATTTTAGTATTGTCAGAGAAAAATAGTGTTTGTGTTCGTCATTAGCGACGCCAAACATATAACGGCTAATGATCCACAATTCTTCGCAATTACACAACTATAACCAGACTTTTATTGGTAAATAATCCATCGATAGTAGACAGGCACGCTGGCTTTGCTTATGAAAGCAGCAAATTTATTGAGCAAATCATATGAAGGGCTCGCTTGATACCTGGTATCCGAGAAGAAGTGAATACAAAAAATCCCCAAGTGTGTACTTGGGGATTTTGTATAAGACTAAAGTTTTTAGCTAGCTAGCAAGCTAAGCTGGTAATTGCACATCTGATAAATCAGCATCCGCTGGGATGTTTTTCATTTCACCCGCAACGATTTCAGCTAAGGGTCCTAGAATAACTTGGACATTGTTAGAACCAAGCTTCACAACTCCCATCGCTCCCAAGTCTTTCAGTGTCTTCTCACTGATTAAGCTAGTGTCTTTGATAGTGAGACGTAGGCGAGTGATACAAGCATCGATATTATCGATGTTGCTGTGACCGCCAAGAGCTTTAAGGTATTGTTTCGCTAGCTCAGAAGAATTTTCAGAGCCTGTCACACCAGACGTTTCAGCGCTTTCGTCGTCTTCGCGACCCGGGGTCTTCAGACCAAACTTCACGATAACAGTACGGAAGATTGTGTAGTACAGAGCGAAGAACACAAAACCTTGAAGGATTAGCATATACCATTGGTTTGACTCAGGTTTCGCTGAAGATAGAACCATATCAACTAAGCCTGCAGAGAAGCCAAAGCCAGCGGTCCAGTTCATTAGGTCAGCAATGTATAGAGAAATCCCTGTTAGAGCCGCGTGTATAACATATAACACAGGCGCTAGGAACATGAATGAAAACTCAAGAGGCTCAGTAACACCAGTAAAGAACGATGCAAAACCAGCAGCAATCATAATAGAAGCAACTTTGGCTTTATTCTCAGGTTTAGCAGTGTGGTAGATAGCAAGTGCAGCACCTGGCAGACCAAACATCATTACAGGGAAGTAACCTCCCATGTAGCGACCTAGCTCACCAATAACACCAATCACTTCACCATCAGAGTTTAATTTAACAAGTTGACCACCTTGCTCGACAACGTTACCTGCCGCCCAGAAGTTACCCAAGTCATTAATGCCAGCCATGTCAAACCAAAATACAGAGTTTAGCGCATGGTGCAGACCTACAGGGATAAGTAGACGGTTGAAGAAGCCGTACAAACCAGAACCAACCTCACCTAGGTTAGTGATGCCTTCACCGAAAGAGACTAGACCCGTAAAGATGACTGGCCACACGTACATAAGCACAAAAGAGAGGATGATACCGGCGAAAGAAGTTAGGATTGGTACTAGGCGCTTGCCTGAGAAGAACGCCAATGCTTTTGGTAGCTCAACTTGGTAATAACGGTTGTAGAGCTCAGCAGCAACAATACCAGAAAGAATACCAATAAACTGGTTACCAACTTTAGCAAAAGCCAATTTAGTTTCTGGGTCATCAAGAGCTACTAGGCCAATTTGCTCGACCGTACCAGGGCTAAGTAAAGTGGTAATGACTGTGTAAGCAACGAAGCCTGCGAGAGCAGCTGCGCCATCTTTGTCTTTTGACATACCGTAAGCAACACCAATTGCAAACAATACAGACATGTTATCAATGATTGCTGCACCAGCTTGGACTAGGAAAGCGGCAACTGCACTGTTACCACCCCAACCTGCTGGGTCTATCCAGTAACCAATACCCATGAGTATTGCTGCAGCAGGAAGAGTAGCTACAGGCACCATAAGCGCCTTACCTACCTTCTGAAAGTATCCGAGAATATTCACCGTATAGTTCCCCCTATAGGATTTTTGTATTTTTGGCTGAGCGACTTTTTTTATTCGCTCAATTTAGTCCTGCTCAGTGTATGCCATTAATTTTGCCCCGCAAATTAAAACCTTATCAATTGTGATCATAATCACCAGAAAATGGCCTAATTCGAGGATTTTGCTAGCGAGATCATAAAACTTATTTTACAATACAAAAAAATAGCACCGCACACCTAATATTCACGGTATTCTGAACTTATTATCATCATGACAATGCTCGTAGTTCAAGAAGTCTATCTGGTATTACCCAGTAAGCTTCTTCATATTCAGCAAGCTTTTAAATGAGACAGAATGTAATTTCAGATAGAATATCTCTTGCTTGCTCAAGATATTTTGCGACCTAATTGAAGCTCACGAATAAAGTATAAAGATACGTAATGAATGTTTCAGTTAGGCGGATAGAAGTATTAAAAATCAAACTTATAAGGATTAGCTAACCATGTATGCGCTAACTAACTGTAAGATCTTCACCGGCAACGACGTTCTTGTCGACCACGCAGTCGTCATTAAAGACCAACTGATAGATTCGCTATGCCCGGTAGCTGACCTTCCTCATGATATTGAAGTTCAGGACTTAAACGGAGCAAATCTTAGTCCCGGATTTATCGATCTGCAGCTAAATGGTTGTGGTGGTGTCATGTTGAATGACGAGATCACTGCTGAAACCATGCAAATCATGCATGAAGCAAATCTTAAGTCTGGCTGTACTAGCTTCCTTCCAACTCTTATCACTTCTTCTGATGAAGATATGCGTCAAGCAGTATCAGCTGCACGTGATTACCATGCTCAATACCAAAACCAATCACTAGGTCTGCACCTTGAGGGGCCGTATTTAAATGTGATGAAAAAAGGCATTCATAGCGTTGATCATATCCGACCATCAGAAGACAGCATGATCGATTTCATGTGTGAAAACGCAGATGTCATTGCAAAAGTGACACTCGCACCAGAACATAATGACCCTGCACACATCAAACGCCTAAGAGCTGCGGGGATTGTCGTATCAATCGGTCATACCAATGCGACGTATTCTGAAGCTCGTCAGAGCTTTGACGCTGGTATCACGTTCGCTACTCATCTATTTAATGCAATGACGCCTATGGTAGGGCGTGAGCCTGGGGTAGTTGGAGCAATCTACGATACCTCAGACGTTTACGCGGGCGTCATCGCCGATGGGTTCCACGTCGATTATGCAAACATTCGCATCGCTCACAAAATCAAAGGCGAAAAATTAGTATTAGTGACAGATGCCACAGCTCCTGCAGGCGCTGACATGGATTACTTTATTTTTGTTGGTAAGAAAGTATATTACCGAGATGGTAAGTGTGTTGATGAAAATGGCACACTAGGCGGTTCAGCACTGACAATGATAGAAGCTGTACAAAATACCGTTGAGCACGTCGGTATCGCGCTGGACGAAGCACTTCGCATGGCAACCCTATACCCAGCGAAAGCAATAGGGGTTGATGAGCAACTAGGCCGTATCAAACAAGGCATGGTTGCAAATCTGACAGTCTTCGATCGTGACTTCAAAGTTCAAGCGACGGTTGTTAATGGACAATACGAGCAAAGTTAAGAATGAATGGCGGACAAATAGGTAACGTAGACTTAGTAAAACAGCTAAATAGCGCAGCAGTTTATCGACTGATCGATCAACAAGGGCCGATATCTCGAATCCAAGTCGCGGACGTTAGTCAACTCGCGCCAGCAAGCGTTACAAAAATCACCCGCCAATTACTCGAACGTGGTCTTATCAAAGAAGTCGCACAGCAAGCCTCAACGGGAGGGCGTCGTGCGATTTCACTGACCACCGAAGTCGAGCCTTTCCATTCAGTAGCCGTACGTTTGGGCAGAGATTACATTCAATTCAGCCTCTACAATCTTGGTGGTAAAGAATTGGTTTCTGGATATCAGGAATTCTTCTATACCACTCAAGAAGATTTAGTTGACGGTCTCACCTCTCACCTAAAAAACTTTATTCAATCTAACCACTCGGTCATCAACCAGTTGATCGCCATTGGTGTTTCTCTACCCGGTCTGGTAAACCCTGAAACTGGCGTTGTCGAGTATATGCCTAACATCAGTATCGATAACCTTGCCCTCGCCGAGCTGATCGAAAACACCTTCCATGTTCAATGCTTCGTCGGTAATGATGTTCGAGGTATGGCGCTTGCGGAACATTACTTTGGCGCGAGTAAAGATTGCCAAGATTCGATTTTAGTCAGTGTTCATCGTGGTACAGGGGCAGGTATTATCGTCAACGGCCAAGTTTTCTTGGGTTTCAATCGCAACGTCGGTGAAATTGGTCATATTCAGATCGATCCCCTAGGGGAACAATGCCAGTGCGGTAACTTTGGTTGCCTCGAAACGGTAGCAGCTAACCCTGCGATCGTTGAGCGAGTAAAAAAATTAATCAAACAAGGTTATGAATCCAGCCTGACAGAACTGGAAACCATTACGATTAAAGAAGTGTGTGATCACGCAAACATGGGTGATGAACTGGCCAAACAAAGTTTGGTTCGAGTAGGTAACCAGTTAGGTAAAGCCATTGCAATTACTATTAACTTGTTTAACCCACAAAAAATCGTTATCGCCGGGGATATTACCCGTTGCGAAGAGATTATTTTCCCTGCAATTCGCCGCAATGTGGAAAACCAGTCTCTCACTACTTTCCACAGTGGACTGCCGATTGTCGCCTCTGAGATCGATAGCCAGCCAACGATTGGGGCATTTGCAATGATAAAACGTGCGATGCTAAACGGCGTTTTGTTACAAAAATTGCTCGAAGATTGATCTAGTAAGCAATCAGTTGAGTTAGAATAACGGGTTACAATTATGTAACCCGTTTTTATTAGGACAAGAATCAGATTCATATGGAACTCATTTTAATCTCTTCCGCCTTTCTGGCTGGGTTCATTGCCCTCAAGTGCAACTTGCCCCCTTTGGTCGGTTTCTTACTGGCTGGTTTTGCTTTGCACGCTTTTGGTTTTGAAACGAATGGCACCATAGTCACGCTGGCCGATCTTGGAGTGACCCTCTTGCTGTTCACAATCGGTTTAAAACTGGATATCAAAACACTACTATCCAAAGAAATCTGGGCGGGGGCCACCATACACAATCTGCTATCTACCCTTTTATTTAGTGCTGCCCTACTCTGCTTCAAATTCTTAGGTGTCAGCTCACTAGCGAGCATGTCTGCAGAGCAATTGCTCCTGCTTGGTTTCGCACTCTCTTTCTCTAGTACCGTTTTCGCCGTGAAATCTCTCCAAGAAAAAGGGGAGATGAATGCCACTTACGGCACTATGGCGATTGGTATTCTAGTTATGCAGGACATCTTTGCTGTGGTGTTTCTAACCGCTTCAACGGGCAAACTGCCTGAGTGGTACGCCATTGTACTCTTTGCTCTACCATTATTGCGCCCTGCCTTTTACAAGATGCTCGACTGGGTTGGCCATGGCGAAATGCTGGTACTATTCGGTATTTTCTTTGCGCTAGTCGTCGGTGCTGGGTTATTCGAGCTGGTCGGAATGAAGCCAGATCTTGGCGCTTTGATCCTAGGAATGCTCCTTGCTGGGCACCGCAAGGCATCAGAACTTTCTAAATCACTGTTTAATCTCAAAGAACTTTTTCTCGTTTGTTTTTTCCTCAATATCGGTTTGGCAGCGCAACCTACCATGTCAGGTTTTGCCTTAGCTATTTTGTTCTTACTGCTATTGCCACTGAAAGGGATTCTATATTTTGCCGTACTGAATACCTTTAAGTTCCGTGTACGGACTTCATTACTCACCACACTGAGCCTATTTAACTTTAGTGAATTCGGTCTCATCGTTGGTGGACTCGCCTTTAAAATGGGCTGGATGAGCGGAGATATATTGGTTGCTTTAGCATTGGCAGTCTCCATCTCCTTTGTTCTAGCATCACCACTCAACCGTAAAGGCCACGAGTTATACCGTCGTTCTGGCCGCTGGTTAAAAGAACATGCAGCGGAGAAACTTCACACTCGCGATCAGCTCATTAATCCGGGGAATGCTCAAGTTCTGATCCTTGGTATGGGACGCATAGGCACTGGTGCCTATGATGAGTTACGCTCGCGTTATGGAAAGATTTGCTTAGGTATTGAAGTGAGAGAGGACGCCGCTGTACAGCATCAAGCTGAAGGACGAAATGTGATCGCCGGAGATGCCACTGACCCTGACTTCTGGGAACGTATCCTCGATACGGCCAACGTAAAGTTAGTTCTACTCGCCATGCCTCATCACCAAGGGAACCAAACTGCACTAGAGCAGCTACAGAGCAAAAAATTTCAAGGCCAGATCGCAGCTATCGCAGCATACCCTGATCAGCTTGAAAGCCTGAATGAAGGAGGGGTAGACGCTGCGTTTAACATATATAGCGAAGCAGGGAGTGGCTTCGCTAGGCACGTCTGTGAGCAATTGAAACCGACCTTCAGCACTTCACAATAACGTACGAACAAGGCAGCGACATAGCTGCCTTTTCTTTACTAACACCTTAAATCGTTCAAAAAACGAACCAAACATAGATCTCATTCACCAAATCAAGTCTAATGCTAGATAAAATTTAACAACAACCTTGTTAGTTAAACTTTTTTATCAGTGAGTGTTGATTTTTTTAATCAAAATGGCAAATTGAACTCAGCAGATTAAATAAGGTTTATAAGGAAGTTGTATGTGTTCTATCTTCGGTATTCTAGACATCAAAAGTGATGCTCAATCCCTTCGACCAATAGCACTGGAAATGTCTAAGAAGCTTCGTCACCGTGGCCCAGACTGGTCAGGTATCTATTCTTCAGACAAAGCCATTCTCGCTCATGAGCGTCTTGCTATTGTTGGATTAAATAGTGGAGCACAACCTCTGTATAGCGCTGATAAAAAGCACATCCTTGCGGTAAACGGTGAAATCTACAACCACAAGGAAATCCGTGCACGTTATGAAGGTAAATACGATTTTCAAACCGACTCTGACTGTGAAGTCATCCTAGCGCTTTACCAAGATATGGGCGCTGACCTTCTCGAAGAACTCAACGGTATTTTCGCATTCGTTCTGTATGATGAAGAGAAAGACACCTATCTCGTCGGCCGTGATCACATTGGCATCATTCCGCTTTACCAAGGTTACGATGAACACGGTAACTACTATGTCGCTTCTGAAATGAAAGCATTGGTGCCAGTATGTAAAACCGTCAGCGAATTCCCTCCTGGTTGTTACTATGGAAGTGGTGATGCAGAGCCTCAACGCTACTACATCCGTGACTGGAATGAGTACGCTGCAGTCCAAGGCAACTCCACCAGCAAAGAAGAGTTGACTGAAGCACTTGAAGCTGCAGTTAAGCGCCAGCTCATGACAGACGTGCCTTACGGTGTGCTTCTCTCTGGCGGCTTGGACTCTTCTATTACTTCAGCGGTAGCAAAACGTTTTGCGGCGATGCGTATTGAAGATGATGAGAAATCAGAAGCGTGGTGGCCGCAACTCCACTCTTTTGCGGTAGGTCTTGAAGGTGCTCCTGATCTCAAAGCAGCGCGAGAAGTGGCAGACAAAATCGGTACGGTTCACCACGAGATGACCTACACGATTCAAGAAGGTCTCGATGCTATTCGTGACGTTATCTACCATATCGAGACCTATGACGTAACAACCATCCGAGCTTCGACGCCTATGTTCCTTATGGGTCGTAAAATTAAAGCAATGGGTATCAAGATGGTGCTTTCTGGTGAAGGTGCCGATGAAATCTTCGGTGGCTACCTCTACTTCCACAAAGCACCAAACGCGAAAGAGTTCCATGAAGAGACAGTACGTAAGCTGCTTGCTCTCAACATGTTTGACTGTGCACGTGCCAACAAATCACTTGCGGCATGGGGCGTTGAAGGTCGAGTGCCTTTCCTAGACAAAGAATTTATCGACGTGGCAATGCGTCTGAACCCAGAAGATAAGATGTGTGGTAACGGTAAGATGGAGAAACACATCCTGCGTGAGTGTTTCGAACACTACCTACCAGATTCAATCGCATGGCGTCAGAAAGAGCAGTTCTCTGATGGTGTCGGATACAGCTGGATCGATACGCTTAAAGAAGTGGCTGAAGCAAAAGTCTCTGATCAGCAAATGGAAACGGCTGCCTACCGCTTCCCATACAACACGCCGACAACAAAAGAAGGCTATGTATACCGTGAAATCTTTGAAGAACTATTCCCGCTTCCATCGGCGGCAGAATGTGTCCCTGGCGGCCCATCAGTCGCTTGTTCTTCAGCTAAGGCGATTGAATGGGACGAGTCATTCAAGGACATGGCTGACCCATCAGGCCGAGCTGTTCAGAGTGTTCACAACGACTCATACTAACCAAACTTAAAAGAGGCTCATTGAGCCTCTTTCTTATTTCACAACAAACTTCTTCAAATACTGCAAAGCAATCAGTTTGCTCACTTACTAGCCACCCTTTCTCAGCGCTGCCCACTTCTTCTTTTTTCAGATATGACAGCATATTGTAAAAATCATAATCTCGATTTTGCAAACTAAGTTTATGGTACGTTATTTTCAGCAATTAAAAGCCATTATTTCTTTTATTTCAAACAGTTACAACAAAACCATAAGCATGACTAATAAATAGAGCCATTGCAGATAGATCTACTACGGAGTATATGTAGGAAACAAATAAAATTCTTTAATAACAAACATTAGTAATATTTATGTCAAACCAACATCAACAATTCTTTGGACACCCTCGTGGCTTGTTCCTTTTGTTCGGTACCGAACTTTGGGAACGCTTTTCTTACTACGCAATGCGTGCAATCCTTGTTCTTTACCTTACCGATGCAACACTTGATGGTGGTTTAGGCTGGTCGACTAAAGATGCTTTGGATCTCTACGGCATCTATACTGGACTCGTTTACATCACTCCCCTTATTGGCGGATGGCTAGCCGATAACTACCTCGGACAACGCCGCTCTATTCTTATTGGTGGCGCTTTAATGGCCGTCGGCCAATTCACCTTAGCCATGCCAGCAGATATGTTGGGGCTAGGTACCGTACACACCTTTTATCTCGGTCTTGCGCTTTTAATTGCGGGTAATGGCCTATTTAAGCCAAACATCTCAACCATGGTGGGTGACTTGTATCAGGAAGGCGATAACCGACGCGATGGAGCGTTTACCATTTTTTACATGGGTATCAACATAGGCGCGCTACTAGCAGGAGTTGTCGCGGGCTCTGTTACCAATGAATTTGGCTGGAAGTCTGGCTTTGTTGTCGCGGGTATCGGTATGCTCATCAGCCTGATCATGCAGATGAGCCTCGCTCAGTCATGGCTTGGGGACATTGGCCGTGAGCCTGCAGCCAAGAGAGATTTGGCCCTCAAAAAGTCCTCTAAGAAAGAGCCATTAACGAAAGAAGAGTTTGACCGCATCAAAGTTATTTTGGTGATGAGCCTGTTCACTATTGTCTTCTGGGCTGGCTTTGAGCAAGCGGGTGGCCTGATGAACATCTACACCCAGCAATACACAGATCGTATGATTGGCGGCTTCGAAGTACCTGCGGCTTGGTTCCAATCACTTAATCCATTCTTCATCATTACACTTGCTCCTTTACTTGCAGTACTTTGGGTCA
Organism: Vibrio sp. Isolate24; assembly: GCF_022398215.1. Lineage (NCBI taxonomy): Bacteria > Pseudomonadati > Pseudomonadota > Gammaproteobacteria > Vibrionales > Vibrionaceae > Vibrio > Vibrio sp. Isolate24. The sequence goes on along the minus strand of NZ_JAKEUU010000003.1, from coordinate 356,284 downwards.
AGCTTGGAAAACGTGAGCCAAACTCACCGGTCAAATTTGCTCTTGCTATGTTCTTCCTCGCACTTGGCTTCCTATGTATGGTCGGTGCGGTAATTGAACAAGGTGGTGATACCACGGTGAAAACCTCCATGCTATGGCTAGTTGGCGCTTTCTTCTTCCATACCCTCGGTGAGCTTTGCCTGTCTCCAATCGGTTTGTCATTAGTGACTAAGTTAGCCCCGCTCCGCCTCGCTTCTCTGATGATGGGCGCGTGGTTCGGCTGTAATGCGATTGCTAACTATGTCGCTGGCTATGTTGGCTCACATGTTGGCGAACTTGGCGCATTTGCTATCTTTAGTGGCATCGCGGTTACCGCGATCATATCTGGTGTCATTTTGCTCTTGTTCTCAAACACACTGGTTCGTTGGATGCACGGCGCAGAATCTCCAATCAGCAATGCTGAGCAAATAGAAGAGCAGCAAACTCAAATCGCTTAATCGCAGCTTCATATATGAAAACGCCCGACCTATCATAGATCGGGCGTTTTTGTTTGCTTTTCCCTCTATCGGAAAGGGAGAAAATCACTTCACGCTAGTCACGCGGCTTACTCTCTCGCCGGTATCAGACACAGAGCGGATGAAGACTTCACCTTTCACATTTGGACGAGCATTATCTGCGTAAGTTAGCCAGTTCTTGCCGTCTAGAGAGTATTGAAGCTTGACACCAGGGAACTGAACGTTCATTGCAAGCGTTCCATCTTCTACTTTCGCACCAGGTACAGGTAGGCGGTAGTCGATACCTGATTTCTCTAGCTTAGCCAGTTCACGTTGGCCAAGTACGTTCGCAAAGCGGTTGTAGTCTTGGTTTAGCGCAGCTTTGTCTACTAGGTTAGAGTTTTGCGAATATTCAACACCCACTTTGTAGTCGTTTTCCCAATCAGCACGGTGCCATGCACGCTCAGCAGCAGCGAGGACGCGAGGGAATACCATGTACTCGTATTGCTCGTCGTTACGTACTGTCTCAGACCAAAGTTGTGCAGATAGACCGTAGAAAGGTTTCGCTTCGATTTCACCTTTACCAGTAAAGCCATTGCCATCGCGATCTACAGAAGTTTCTGCGTTTTGAGGCATGTTCTCTGGTGCAAAGCCAAACATCTTACGAGTATCCGTTGCACGTGTTGCCCAGTAGTAACCACGCTCTTTCGGGTCAACTTCGTATGGCATATCCATGTACACGTAATCTGGGTTAGAAACAATCACGTCGTAACCTTTCTTAGACCACTCGTACACTGACGAAGTACCGCCCCAGTAAAGAACGTCCCAGAAGTTTACGCGAGTATTTTCTGTAGCGAACGCTTTTTCGCCGTCACTGTATTTCAAACCATCTTGCCAAGCTTGGAAGTTTGGAATGCCTTTCTCAGCAACAATCTTCGACACTTCTTCCGCAAAATGGCTTGGTAGATGAGCAAAGTCGCTTACCGTAACGTCTGCAATTAGCGTCTGACATTGTGGAGACTGTGCGAATGGCTTGTCTTGCTTAGATAGGTCAATCGTGCCTTTCCAGCTTACTTTGTCTTCAGCGTTCACATCTTGGAAACCAGCACCTAGCTTGATGTTCTTCGCTTCGTCACCACCAAAGTGCCATGTTGTTAACGGCGTGCCCGCCTCGATGTGCATCGCTGCTACTTCTGAAATCACTTTATCAACAAAGCGAGTTGAAGATTCCATACATGGGTTAATGAAGCTTTGCTTGTTGTAGAACTGAACCGTGGTTACGTTCGATGTATCTTGAGGATCCATCAGGCGGTATTCATTCGCTTGTGCTTCTTTACCTTCTTCCATTAGGCGGTCGTAACGTGCTTCCATTGATACCACGGCTGCACGAGCGTGCGCTGGCATATCGATTTCAGGAATCACTTCAATGTTACGCGCTTTCGCGTATTTCAAGATTTCCACGTAATCTGCTTTGCTGAAGTAGCCAGAGCCAAAGTTATCTGATGTTGAACCTGAGCCAAGCTGAGGCAGTAAACAGCTTTTCTCTTCCAAATCGAAACAACGGTTAGCGCCCACTTCTGTCAGCTCAGGCAGACCCGGGATTTCTATACGCCAGCCTTCATCGTCCGTTAGGTGAAGGTGTAGTTTGTTCATCTTGTACGCAGCCATTTGGTCAAGCGTTGCAAGAATTGCGTCTTTCGAGTGGAAGTTACGAGCCACATCCACCATCACACCACGGTAATCAAAACGCGGCGCATCTTTAATAGACAGTTGTGGTAGAGAATCAGCATTTTGGCTATCTACCAGGCCAAAGAGTGATTGTACTGCGTAGAAAGCACCTGCTTGGTCGAACGCTTTAATCACAATACCGTCGCCTTTGATGCTCATTTCGTAAGCACCAGATTTTGCCAACTCACCGCTGAAGTCTGCAGGAACAACAGTGATGCTTACAGGAAGGGAGCCTTGAACATCCACACCTACCACTTCGCCGCGTGTTTGAATTGCTGCGTATTGAGTGGCATCGAATGCGTCTTTAGGCAGCGCAATACCCGAGGCTATATCTACCGTACCTTTACCTGCTTCAACAGACATTGGCGTTGGTAGTAACGTGGTTGATACATCTTGTTTTGCTAGGTCTTGGTTCTTCTCGAAACGAGACACAGCGTTTGCAAATACGTTGTTGTCATCTGGCGTACGTTTTAGGTTGTTACCCTCAAGGCCAGTCACGAAAGAGGCAACGTCTTCTGTGTTAAGAGAAGCGATCATCTTAGGCTCTGCATTTGGTGCAGCAACAAACGCGCCTGGCATGAAGTCAGTTTCAAATAGCTGCCAGTATTCAGCAACAATAGGAAGCACAACCTCTTCACCCGCAGCAAAACCATCAAACTTATCGGTTGGTTCTAGTTTGTGTAGGTCACCCGTAACGCGAGAGATTTTGAACTGTTCGTTTTCAACATCCAGAATCAGACGAATGCTGTGGAAGTAAATAGCCCAATCTTTAGAGTCAACCGCTTCACCTTGGTTAACTAGCGTCATGTTTACTTTGTTACAAGATGCCCACTCAGCCCCCATCTCTTGACATGCAAGACTTTCATTTGCGCCGTGGTTAGTTAGTATTTCATATTGAATATCAAGGTTATCCGCAAGCGTGTTAACCGTAGATTGCTCCGTTGACGTAAAAGACGAGCACCCAGCTAAAGTAGCAACAACAGAGGTTGCTAGAAGATTTTGTTTAAACATCTGACTTACCCCGAAATGTAAATTAAGCCAACATCAGTTGGCTCTTAAACTAAGATGCAAACAACATATCGCGAGTTATTTCCAGCCGTAAAATTAATCATTTTCTAAAGTGATCTTGTTCAAAGAGAAACAATTGAATAATTAAAAAAAACAATTAAAACAAAGATTTAAATTAGACGTCAAAATCGACATGACTGATTTAACAAAATTACTGAGAACTGGATCACACCAAACAATAACGCCAACTAATAAATCATGACTCAGATCACATGACAGTCTTGGTCAGATTACGCTAAGCTTGGAATGAAAATGAAAAAGTGTGATTTTAAGCTCAATTTACTCTCGTTAAATCACGTTAAAAAATCTGGTTTCAACAAATTTTCCGTAAGGTAACTCCCTCCATGCATAAATTGTGGCTACTGTTTTTCACACTGACTATTTCGGCTTCCTCTCAGGCGGAACCACTTTACTGGCAAGCACAGAAGGGCAAACTCAACTATTTAATTCTGGGTTCAGTACATGTCGGAGATGAAAGCATGTACCCACTGCCTCAAACAATCACTGAACGACTAAAGTCAAGTGACGGGTTAATCATGGAAACAGACATACGTAAAACACAGGGGGTCAGCTACCCGCCCGTGACGTTACTAACCCAAGATGTCCTGAGCCCAGCACAGCAAGGCGAGCTCAAAGGGATAGCTAACCTACTTAACATGGATCAACAACAGTTGATGCAGTCCCCGCCATGGGCAACCGCGCTCGCATTACAGATGAAACAAATCGAGTACTTCGGCTACCAAGCCGCTTATGGCATCGATACTCATTTGATGTACAAAGCGACTGTCCGAGACATTCCTGTCATCAGTTTGGAAACGCCACAATTTCAAATCGATCTGTTAACGGGTCAAAAAGAAGCCGGTAAGGAATTGCTGCTCAGTGCAATAGAGGAATTTGACCACTCAGAAGATGCCACTCACTGCCTAATAGAAAGTTGGAAAGCGGGTGATTTGGATAAATTAAATGAATTCGCCAGCCTGACAGAAATGTCTCCAGAGTTTGAACATAGTTTTATGACCCAAAGAAACATCGACTGGGCGGAACAACTGTCAGAACCAAGTTGGTCACCCAAACGCAAGGGCTCTTACGTGATGGTTGTCGGTGCATTGCATCTGATTGGTGAGCAAAGTGTTTTGAACTTGCTCAAAGATAGTGGCTTTAAGGTATCACAACTTTCGCAGAGTAAGGCCGCAAACTGTGGGTTTGAGTATTAGTCGTTGCAGCAATAAGTTTGCTGTTGAAAAGAGAAAAGCCAGATCCTAATATCAGACGAACCCCATTCGGGTTCTAATCCTGTTACCTATGCTCTAAAATGACGAAAGCCTGCTTTAGAAGCAGGCTTTCTTAATGTGGTCGGTGAAGAGGGATTCGAACCCCCGACCCTCTGGTCCCAAACCAGATGCGCTACCAAGCTGCGCTATTCACCGAAAATTTTTGCTAGGATTTCGCTGCATCAGAGGGTCGCCCTCTACTCCCGCTATTCCTAACCCCAGGATGCGTTATCAAGCTACGCTATTCACCGAGATGTTTCTTCGAGCTGATTGCCCGTCAACGAAGGCGTATATTACGGATTCTGATCGTTAACGCAAGCCATTTTACTAAGTTTTTTTACATTTAGGCTTGTTTGACTAAAACACCACCAACGGGTGATAAAATGTGAGCACAAACACAGCACAAGAAACAAATACGCAACCAAAACCATACAATTGATCCAGATCATTACCGGTATTGTAACCGTCTATTAATTTAATCCATGTCATCACTACTTTGGATTTGGAGGGAACATGGACTTTTGGCTAAATCTCCTGTTTGGTAATGCAGTTGGACTATCTTCAATGTTAGTCATCTTTGGGGCTTTGGGTCTGATGCTATTTTATGGCGGTTACTTCATTTACAAAGTAATGAACGACAAATCTCCTCACTAGATCGCTTAGCCCTATTTTCGAATAGAGTATCGCTATGCACCGAAGTAGATTCTTTGTCTACTTCGGTTTTTTACTTTCAGCATTAGAAATTTCTGCTCTATTATCCGTTGTCATGGGTATAATACAGTTACTCATTCCCTACTCTGAGATGCAGTTATGTCTCACGATGATGATTTCGCCTTATTCCAAGAAATGATGGGAGATGTTAAGCCCATCCAACATGATACAGCCGAACATAAAAAGCACCATCAAGTCACCGAAGCACAACTCGCAAAGCGTGAAGCCGCCATTTGGCTAACCGAAGACGATCCCGAGTATTTGTCTGTTGACCATGCTCCCATGCTTAAACCTGAGGATATTATCGAGTTTAAACGCGATGGAGTGCAAGAAGGTGTGTATCGCAAGTTACGCTTAGGGAAGTATCCTATTCAAGCCCGCTTAGACTTACACCGGCATACGTTAAAACAAGCCCGTGATGAAGTAGTCAAATTCCTCAAGCAATGCATACAAATGGATATTCGCACCGTGGTTATTGTCCATGGCCGCGGTGAGAAATCTAACCCACCAGCATTAATGAAAAGCTATGTCGCACAGTGGTTACAACAAATTCGTGACGTACAATGCGTTCATAGCACACAGCGCTTTCATGGTGGTACCGGTGCCGTTTATGTCATGCTACGTAAAAGTTCAGAAAAAAAACTCGAAAATCGAGAACGCCATCAAAAACGCCTTGGCTAGACAACGCACGGTTTGAAATGAGATTAAGCTTACTCCGTCATCATAAGAGTGCTAGAATATCAAAGCAGCCAAAGGGCTGCTTTTTCATTTCCGATTAATGCCGTTGTGAAACGTTAGAGAGAACAACATGTCACAAGATGCCAAACGCCTAAACAAATTCATTAGTGAGACCGGTTTTTGCTCACGCCGAGAAGCTGATCGCCTAATCGAACAAGGTAGAGTTACTATTAACGGAAAAGTACCCGAAATGGGGACTAAGGTTTTTCCGGGAGACGATGTTCGTGTCGATGACAAGCCAATCAGCGCCGCCACAGACAAGCCTATTTATATCGCTTTGAATAAGCCGACTGGTATCACCTGTACCACTGAACGTGATATCCCTGGCAACATTGTTGATTTCATTGGCCACAAGAAACGTATCTTTCCTATAGGTCGTCTAGACAAACCATCTGATGGCTTGATCTTTCTGACCAATGACGGTGATATCGTCAATAAGATCCTCCGCGCCGGCAATAATCACGAAAAAGAGTATGTTGTTCGTGTCGATAAACCGATTACCGAACAGTTCATCAAAAAAATGAGCTCAGGTGTCGATATTCTCGATACCAGGACGTTGCCATGTAAGGTCACTAAAGAGACTAAATTCTCTTTTCGTATTGTCCTCACACAAGGCCTGAACCGCCAAATCCGTCGTATGTGTGAAGCGCTGGGTTATGAGGTTTTCAAACTTCGCCGAGTTCGTATCATGAATATCACCCTCGATGGAATCCCAAATGGCCAGTGGCGCTACCTCAGCGATGACGAGATCAGAGAAATTCTCGCAATGTGTGAGTCATCGAGTGGAACGGAAGACGCTTCAAAAGTAGATTCACGCGGTCGTAACATTCGCAAAGCGACTGACGCCAAGCTATTTGACAGTCGTGAAGAGAATCAGGAATCGAAAGCAAGGCGCAATCAAAAACAGCGCACATTCAAAGGCAAAAATGCCGAAGAATTTCGCCACGCCCCTAATTCGAAAAAAGGGCGGGGAGGAAAATCAGATTCCAAATCTAAACCGAGCACCAATAAAGGCAAAAGCGTCTACAAACCAAAGTCAGATAAACCCGCTCAGCGACCATCTGACAAGCCTCGCACTGGCGGCACATTAAGTTTAAAGAAATAACTTGTCCTATAAAAACGGGAGCCAGCTGGCTCCCGTTTTTATTTGCTAAGATACTTCAATTTATACCGTACCGAAGATCTTATCGCCTGCATCACCAAGACCAGGAACGATGTAACCTTTGTCATTTAGTTTTTCATCGATGGCGGCAGTAAACAGTTCAACATCTGGGTGAGCTTTCTCTAGCGCTTCAATACCTTCTGGCGCTGCAACTAGAACTAAGACCTTAATCGCTTTACAGCCTTGCTCTTTTAGCAGGTCGATCGTAGCGATCATTGAACCGCCCGTGGCAAGCATTGGGTCTACAACCAGCGCAATACGCTCATCAATATTAGATGTTAGCTTATTAAAGTAAGGTACCGGCTCTAGTGTTTCTTCATCACGGTAGATGCCCACAACACTGATACGCGCACTTGGCATATGTTCAAGCACGCCATCCATCATGCCAAGACCAGCACGTAAGATAGGTACAACCGTCACTTTCTTGCCTTTAATCTGGTCTACTTCTACCGGCCCATTCCAACCTTCAATGGTCACTTTCTCTGTTTCAAAGTCTGCAGTTGCTTCGTAAGTCAGTAGGCTACCGACTTCAGTTGCTAGCTCACGAAAGCGCTTAGTGCTGATCTCACCTTCTCTCATTAGACCCAGTTTGTGTTTAACAAGAGGGTGTTTTACTTCAACAACTTTCATTTCCATCTCCGGATACATAGGTGATTTTTAAACAAACCTTCAGATTATAAACGATTTCGTTCTCAAATTCTTGCGCTAGAACAAAAGAAAAAACCAGCGCAAACGTTTGCTATATTGGTTTATCCGCTGTTAGAATAGCGCCGATTTCATATCCAACTTTCAAACTGAGGACTTCCTTGTGAGTGCTGATAACACTTCTCTTAGCTATAAAGACGCTGGCGTAGATATCGATGCAGGTAACGCACTTGTTGATCGCATCAAAGGTGCCGTTAAACGTACTCGCCGCCCAGAAGTAATGGGTGGTATTGGTGGTTTTGGTGCTTTGTGCGAACTACCAACCAAATATAAGCAGCCGGTACTGGTCTCAGGTACTGACGGGGTTGGAACCAAACTTCGTCTTGCTTTGGATATGAAAAAACACGACACCATAGGCATCGACCTTGTCGCTATGTGCGTAAATGACTTGATTGTGCAAGGTGCTGAGCCACTGTTTTTCCTCGATTACTACGCGACAGGCAAACTGGATGTTGATACTGCGGCAGACGTTGTTTCCGGTATCGCTGACGGCTGTGTACAAGCCGGTTGTGCGCTTATTGGTGGTGAAACTGCTGAAATGCCTGGCATGTACGAAGGGGAAGACTACGATGTGGCAGGCTTCTGTGTTGGCGTCGTAGAAAAAGAAAATGTTATCGACGGCAGCAAAGTCGCGGCAGGCGATGCGCTTATCGCGGTAGGTTCAAGTGGTCCTCACTCAAACGGTTATTCACTCATTCGTAAGATTCTCGAAGTGTCGGGCGCAGATAAGAATGAAGAGCTAGCAGGCCGTACTATCGGCGAACATCTGCTGGAACCAACAAAGATTTACATCAAATCGGCGCTAAAAATGATTGAAGCGCACGACATTCATGCAATTTCTCACATTACTGGCGGTGGTTTCTGGGAAAATATTCCTCGCGTACTGCCTGAAGGCACCAAAGCTGTTATCGATGGCAATAGCTGGGAATGGCCTGTGATTTTCAACTGGCTGCAAGAAAAAGGCAATGTGACCACTCACGAAATGTACCGCACATTCAACTGTGGTGTTGGTCTAGTTATTGCGCTGCCAAAAGAACAAGCAAATGCGGCAGTGGCGTTGCTTGAAGCAGAAGGTGAGAAGGCATGGGTTATTGGTGAAATCGCTGATGCCAGTGCTGATGAAGAACAAGTAGAGATCAAATAAATTATGAAGAGTATTGTTGTTTTAGTTTCAGGAAATGGTTCGAACTTACAGGCGATTATTGATGCTTGTGAAACCAAGATCAGTACTGGCCGAGTGACCGCTGTTTTTTCAAACAAAGCAACAGCTTATGGCTTGGAGCGAGCTAAGAAAGCAGGCGCAGCAGCCCACTTTTTGGATCCAAAATCATTCGATACCCGCGACGCGTTTGATCATGAATTGATGAAGCAAATTGATGAATATAAGCCAGATGTCATTGTTCTCGCAGGGTACATGCGCATCTTAAGTGGTGAATTCGTTCGCCACTATAGAGGCCGAATGATCAATATCCACCCTTCTCTACTGCCGAAATACCCAGGTCTGAACACCTACCAGCGAGCCATTCATGCTGGTGATGAAGAGCATGGGACAAGCGTTCATTTTGTCACTGAACAACTGGATGGTGGCCCGGTGATCCTACAGGCTAAAGTGCCCATCTTTGATGAAGACACGGTTGAAACACTTACAGAACGAGTACAGACTCAGGAACATAAGATTTATCCTCTGGTCGTGCAATGGCTGGTTGAAGAACGCTTGATCATGAAAGACGAAAAAGAAGCTTACCTTGATGGTAAGTTACTTGGAATTCATGGGTACGCTGAAGAATAGTATCAGCCGTGCAAACTCTGCGATCAAAGGCGAGCTCTGTGCTCGCCTTTTTGCTTCTATTAATCTTCAATTCATATTGACTCAGTTAGTCTGAACAAAACTAAGGAGGTCCAGAGTGGATTTAAAAAGTTTATTGAATCAGGCTCTAAACTCAGATCTTGTTCGTCAAGGCCAACAGAAAGTGCAACAGCAATCTAGCTCTGGAGCGCTAAAATCTCTTGGAGCAGGTGCAGTGGGTGGTGGCTTAGTCAACCTACTCATGGGGTCTAAAAAAAGTAAAAAGCTTGGCAAAAAAGTCGGTAAAAATGCACTTAAAATTGGAGGGGCAGCGGCTCTAGGGGCGCTGGCTTATACCGTTTACAATAATTGGCAAGGCAAGCAAAAAGCAACCTCAGTACAAGAAGATTTTAATGCCAACGATACTATTCATAACGAGCTCATCATCAAAGCTATGATTGCCGCTGCAAAAGCAGATGGTCATGTCGACGCAGAAGAAATGCAGCGCATAGAGTCCACACTGAAAGAAGCTGGTGCGGATGCTGGGTTACAAACCATGCTCCACAATGAGCTAAACAAACCTCTCGATCCAACCGAAATTGCTCGACTCGCTCAGTCACCACAACAAGCTTCAGAGATTTATCTCGCGTCTCTAATTGTTGTCGATGAACAGAATTTCATGGAGAAAGCCTATTTGCAGGAGTTAGCCAAACAGTTACAACTGGCGCCGGAGGTAACTTTCCAGCTTGAGCAACAACTGCAAGACTAAGCCAAAGCGAACAAAAATCCAGCATCGCTGCCTTGAGTTTGAGCCAGAACAAACAGTTGCTTTGAGTTTCAATCACAGCCTGTGTATATTTGAGAGCAGTTCTCATTTAATTATTAGGTTAACAACATGAAAATATATGATTGCTGCGACTTGGTTCGCGAGCTCTATGCGCAAATTGGCAGTGGCGATCAGGCCTATGTGCCTAAAGCGATTGCTTGTTCACTACGCGCGTTAAACGATATTGCAGCGGATACCAGCCTCCCGCAACATGTAAGAGACAAAGCGGCATTTGCAGCAGCGAATCTGCTGATTTCAGATTTCGAGGATCAATAATGAACTTAGCGAACTTTGAAACGATGGATCCAATCATGCTGATGAGCATCGTCAACATGAAGCTACGAGATGACTTTGGCGGTGATTTAGATAAGCTGGCTACGTATTTTGATATCGATAAGTCAGCACTAGAGACTAAACTCGCTTCCGCAGGTTTTGATTTCCTCCCAGAAGCAGGACAATTTCGCTAATCAAAGCGTTATCGGATACAAAAAACCGCCTAAGTAGGCGGTTTTTTATTAGAATTGATTACTCTTCGTCGAAAAAATCATCTTCATCATCTAATTCAGCTTGCGCTGCCGCTGTGCGCTTCGCTTCTTCGTAACGTGCCTTCTTTTCAGCGGCTTCTTGCGCTAGACGCTCTTCACGCTCAACACGAACTTTACGTGCTTCACCTTTACGTTCGTTACGGGCCGCTTGGTTTTGGATGAAACCCGCTAGCTCTTTCTCCGCCCACTCTTGCGCTAAAGCTTCTGTTTCAAAGCCAGCTTCACGCTTAGACACAGATGTTTTACGTGAAGTCACTTGACGAGTGATCTCTGCACACCAACCATTACGCTTTTCAGTCACACGAATGGCAAATTTTTTGTTGTTCGACATATTCATTTCCTAAGGGATTCTAATAGAGTATTGAGGGATTTAGCCATCCCTTGGCAAGCGCGGTATTAGAGCGTAAAAAAGAGCCGTTGGCTATAGATTTTTCAACAAATAAAAAGCGCAGACTTTTCGGTCTGCGCTTTTACTTTTCAATAACAGCTAATACCTGTTAACCGACATTCTTACGTGCGTTTTGGAACATACGCATCCAAGCACCGTTCTCGCCCCAACCTTCTGGAGACCATGAGTTCGCCACAGTGCGGAATACACGCTCTGGGTGAGGCATCATGATAGTTACGCTGCCATCTTGAGTCGTTAGACCTGTGATTGCGTTTGGCGAACCGTTCGGGTTGTTCGGGTATTGCTGTGTTGGGTTACCGTGGTTGTCCACGTAGCGAACGGCCACTGTACCTGATGCTTCAATCGCCGCTAGGTGGTCAGCATCACGCACTTCTACGCGACCTTCACCGTGAGACACTGCGATTGGCATACGAGAACCTGACATGCCGTCGAAGAATACAGAGTCAGATTTCTGAACTTCCACTAGGCTAAAGCGAGCTTCAAAACGCTCAGATTCGTTACGAACGAAGCGTGGCCATAGATCTGCACCTGGGATTAGCTCTTTCAGGTTTGATAGCATCTGACAGCCGTTACACACACCTAGAGAGAAAGTATCTTCACGCTGGAAGAAGCCTTGGAACTGGTTACGAGCTTGCTCGTTGAACAAGATAGATTTCGCCCAACCTTCACCTGCGCCTAGTACGTCACCGTATGAGAAACCACCACAAGCCACTAGGCCTTGGTACTCTTCTAGAGCGGCTTGACCAGTTAGGATATCGCTCATGTGAATATCAGTTGCTTCAAAGCCTGCACGGTCAAACGCTGCTGCCATTTCAACGTGAGAGTTAACACCCTGCTCACGTAGGATTGCCATCTTAGGCTTAGCACCTTTAGCAATGTAAGGTGCTGCAATGTCTTCGTTTACATCGAAGCTTAGTTTAACGTTCAGACCTGGGTCAGAATTGTCTTTCTTCGCTTCGTGCTCTTGGTCAGCACATGCTGGGTTATCACGTAGAGCTTGCATCTTATGCGTTGTCTCAGCCCAGATAGTACGTAGTTCAGTACGGTTACGCTCTAGAACCACTGTCTCACCAGAAGTGATCACTAGCTCGTCAGACGCTTCTACAGAACCGATTACGTGTGAACATGCTTCAAGGCCATTTGCAGCTAGCGTTGAAAGTACAGCATCTAGGTCATCATTCTTAACCTGAAGTACTGCGCCTAACTCTTCGTTAAATAGAACTGCTAGAGCGTCGTCACCTAGTGCTTCAATATTCGCTTTAACACCACAGTGACCTGCGAATGCCATCTCAGCAAGAGTAACGAATAGACCGCCATCGCCCTTATCGTGGTAAGCCACGACTTGGTCGTTAGCAACAAGTGCTTGAACGCCTTCGTAGAAACCTTTTAGCTGCGCTGCGTTGTCTACGTCTGCTGGCTTATCACCAAGCTGCTTGTAAACTTGCGCTAGTGCAGTTGCACCTAGGCGATTTTGACCGTTACCTAGGTCGATAAGTACAAGGCTAGTATCGCCTTTGTCTGTGCGTAGCTGAGGAGTAATTGTCTTACGAACATCTTCAACACGAGCAAACGCCGTGATGATTAGAGATAGCGGAGACGTCACTTCTTTCTGCTCGCCATTCTCTTCCCACTTAGTCTTCATCGACATTGAGTCTTTACCCACTGGGATAGTCAGGCCAAGTGCTGGACATAGCTCTTCACCCACCGCTTTCACCGCTTCGTAAAGACCTGCATCTTCACCTGGGTGGCCTGCTGGAGACATCCAGTTTGCAGACAGTTTAATATGTTTGATATCACCGATGTTGGTCGCAGCAATGTTAGTGATAGCCTCACCCACCGCTAGACGAGCAGATGCGCCAAAATCTAGAAGAGCAACTGGTGTACGCTCACCCATCGACATCGCTTCACCGTGGTAAGTATCGTAGCTTGCTGCGGTTACTGCGCAGTTTGCTACTGGCACCTGCCATGGGCCAACCATTTGGTCACGCGCTACTAGACCTGTCACCGTGCGGTCACCGATAGTGATAAGGAATGTTTTCTCAGCAACGGTTGGGAGACGTAGCACACGGTCTGCCGCTTCGTTTAGCTCAATGCCGTCACGGTTAACAGCTGGGTTGTTTGCTTTTAGCGTCTTCGCATCACGGTGCATCTTAGGCGTCTTACCTAGAAGTACATCCATTGGCATATCGATTGGCGTGTTGTCGAAGTGTGAATCTTCAAGTTTCAGTTCACGCTCTTCTGTTGCCACACCTACGACTGCGTATGGTGCGCGCTCACGCTTACAGATAGCATCGAATGCGTCCATGTTTTCTGGAGCAACCGCCAGTACATAACGCTCTTGAGATTCGTTACACCAAATCTCTAGAGGGCTCATACCAGGTTCGTCGTTAGGTACGTCACGTAGTTGGAAGATACCACCACGCTCGCCATCGTCTACAAGCTCTGGAAGTGCGTTAGAGATACCGCCCGCGCCTACATCGTGGATAAATGCGATTGGGTTCTGTTCACCAAGCTGCCAACAACGGTCGATCACTTCCTGACAGCGGCGCTCCATCTCTGGGTTTTCACGCTGTACTGAAGCAAAATCTAGATCTTCTGCCGATTGACCAGACGCCATTGAAGATGCTGCACCACCGCCAAGACCGATGTTCATTGCAGGGCCACCAAGTACGATTAGGCTTGCACCGACTGGGATCTCTTTCTTCTGTACGTGCTCGTCACGGATGTTACCCATACCACCAGCAATCATGATTGGTTTGTGGTAACCACGTACTTCTTCACCTGCGTGAGAGTTCACTTTTTCTTCGTAAGTACGGAAGTAACCTAGTAGGTTTGGACGACCAAATTCGTTGTTAAACGCCGCCCCACCAAGTGGGCCTTCTAGCATGATATCTAGTGCGTTAACAATGCGGCCAGGCTTACCGAAATCTGTTTCCCATGGCTGTTCAAAACCAGGAATACGTAGGTTAGACGTTGTGAAACCAACGAGACCAGCTTTTGGCTTACCGCCAATACCTGTTGCGCCTTCGTCGCGGATTTCACCACCAGAACCTGTAGATGCGCCCGGCCATGGAGAAATAGCCGTTGGGTGGTTGTGCGTTTCCACCTTCATTAGAATATGGGCTTTCTCTTGGTTGTAACCGTACTGGCGAGTTTCTGGATTCGGGAAGAAACGACCAACCTCAGAACCGACCATTACTGCTGCGTTATCTTTGTAAGCAGACAGCACGTTATCTGGTGTCGTTTCGAATGTGTTTTTGATCATCTTGAACAGAGACTTCTCTTGCTTAACGCCGTCGATAGTCCAGTCTGCGTTGAAGATCTTGTGACGACAGTGCTCTGAGTTCGCCTGTGCGAACATCATTAGCTCGATATCTGTTGGGTTACGATCAAGCTTGTTTACAAACGCATCGTAAAGGTATTCAATTTCATCGTCTGCAAGTGCAAGACCTAGGGTAACGTTTGCGTTTTCAAGCGCAGCACGACCACCAGAAAGTAGGTCAACGTCAGCTACAGGTGCAGGTTCTGCCACTTGGAAAAGTGCATTCGCTGAGTCAAAGTCAGCAAAAACCACTTCCATCATGCGATCGTGGATAATTGCTTTTAGCTCAACCAATTGAAGCTCAGTTAGCTCTGCAGATGTTTCAACGTAGTACGCTGTACCACGCTCAAGACGAACCAACTTGTCTAGACCACAGTTATTTGCGATGTCTGTCGATTTTGATGACCAAGGAGAGATAGTACCTGGACGAGGCGTAACTAGAAGCAGCAGACCAGTTGGCTCATGCTCTTCAATAGTTGGACCGTAAGTCAGCAACTTTTCTAACTTCTCAACTTCAGATGCATCTAGATCTGCCGTTAGATCAGCAAAGTGGGTAAATTCAGCGTAAATACCTGTTACTGGCAAGCTCAATTCACGACAAAGCTCTAGAAGCTTGTTAACACGAAATTCAGATAGAGCTGGGGAGCCACGAAAAATTCTCATGTGCTTAGGTCTCTTATGCAATTGGTTAAGGTCTACTGACCTGAGGTGATATTGGAATAAATTCAGTGGGTTAGACTGTTTTACTTCGAAGCTATTCCCTAGGATTCTAAAACCTATGCCGATTCCACCTCTCCTTTGCGGGCGCATTATAAAGGATTTATTTTTGTGATGTAACACCAAAAGCAACCGTTTGCGTCATTTTTTTCATCAAATTTGAATTACCGCAAAAATCCTAATTTTAAATCTTTAACCCGAACTCACTCTGATTGTCTTGCCTTGTTATGACACTTTGATATAAATGCCCTACTAGAAGTATGAGAATGATGTGAATGAAGAAGCATTACTTGAACTGTTGGACATCAATTAGCGCCTTGCTGTTTGCTGTATTGATGTTATCCGGCTGTCAAATTGAATCAGAGCCTAAAAGTGATTTAGACCAAATACGCGAGCGTGGCGTATTGCGTGTCGGCACCTTGAATAATCAGTTGTCTTACTATATTGGTCCCGATGGCCCTGCGGGCTTAGATTATGAACTGGCTCGTGAGTTTGCCAATGAGCTAGGCGTACAACTGGAAATGAAGCCGGCCTACCGAATCTCATCGCTCTACCCTGCACTGGCCAAAGGTGAAATCGACATTATTGCTGCAGGTTTGACTCAGTCACCTGAACGTATGGAGCGATTCCGCCCCGGCCCTGCTTATTATTATGTCAGCCAACAAGTGGTCTACAAAAAGGGCCAATGGCGACCACGTAATTTAGAACAACTTCTCAGTAAACAACCTGATCAAATTGAAGGGGAAGATGATCAACCTATCCTAAAAATCGTCAGTGATTCACATGTGAAGCAGACTCTGAACGCCATAAAGCAAGAAGCCTATCCTGACTTTGCATTTGAAATAGATCCTGAAGCGGAGGTAAGCGATCTACTTAAACAGGTATCTGATGGTGATCTGATGTTCACTATCGCCGATTCCGTCGAGGTATCCCTATCGCAGCGAATCTACCCTGATATTGCATTAGCCTTTGAACTCACAGAAGATCAACCCATCTCTTGGTTTGTTCGCCGTTCAGAAGATGAAAGCTTATATGCATTGATGATTGAATTCTTTGGTTACACCAAACAATCAGGCCATCTCGCCTCACTTGAAGAAAAATATATTGGTCATATCGGCAGCTTTGATTATGTTGACACACGCGCATTTATCCGTGCCCTTGACTCCAAACTGCCTAAATGGTCACCGTTATTTAAAAAATATTCTGAAGAGTTTGACTGGCGTTTAGTGGCCGCGTTGGCTTATCAAGAGTCACACTGGAATCCTCGAGCTAAGTCACCAACGGGTGTTCGTGGCATGATGATGCTGACATTACCCACCGCTAAAAGCGTCGGGGTCACAAACCGACTTGACCCTAAGCAATCAGTACGAGGAGGCGTAGACTACTTGCGTCGTATGGTTTCTCGTATACCCGATTCCGTCGATGATCATGAAAAAATCTGGTTTGCTCTCGCTTCTTACAATGTTGGCTACGGTCATATGATGGACGCAAGGAGACTAACCAAAAGACAAGGGGGCAATCCGGATTCATGGGCCGATGTAAAAGATCGCTTGCCATTACTACGCCAGAAAAAATACTACAGCCAGACTCGATATGGCTACGCTCGCGGTGATGAAGCAAGAAACTACGTCGAGAACATTCGCCGTTATTACCAAAGTATTATCGGTCATGTGGAGCAACAAACGGCAGATAATAGCGACATCAGTATAGACGACCTTGCCGTCATCGAAGTGCCGGAAAGTTCAGTCTCTTCAGCTTCAGCCAGCTCAGCGGCAGCACCAACAAATCAAGAGTAAAAATCAGCTTTCAAGTGTACTATCGCTGTTTAGTGATTGTGCACTTGAATTCTTGCGTACTTACCCACACATAGTCTCGTAAGCTAGCGATCTTGCAAACATTATTAAAACAGTAACAATTGGCTGGTAAAAGACGAGTTACTCAAGGTAATCAGTACCTTCGAATAAGAAAGCCATAATTCAGATATAACTCATAGTAGGAGGTTATTTTATGAGTAGACGTAAAATGCGGTCAAAACGCCTTAATAAAACGGTGGCAGCAAACCGCCGTAAGAGAATGCTCAGTAACAATAAGAAAAAAGTAATTGCTCGTCATCGAGCCTTCATGCAGCTAATTTGCGCATAATCCTAGCAAGCACCTAGACACAGGTGTTTGCTAGAGTCTTATCCTTCAAAACGCTTTGCCTGTTTCTGCGCTTTGTTCTCTTTACGACGACGCTTAAAGAATGCTTGCAATTGCACTCGACACTCTTCTTCCAATAATCCAGCTTCGATATCCGCGTAGTGATACGCAGCCTGGTGCTCAAACAAATTAAGTACTGTTCCAGCTGCTCCCGCTTTTAAGTCTGGAGCGCCGAACACGATACGTTTGACTCTGCTATGAAGCAAAGCTCCGGCACACATTGGACACGGCTCCAGCGTCACATATAAGGTTGTATCAAGGAGACGATAATTCTCCAAAACTTGGCCTGCTTTACGCAGTACCTGCATTTCTGCATGTGCCGTTGCATCATGATGACCAATAGACTGATTCCAACCTTCAGCAACCACTTCTCCGTCCTTGACCAAGACAGCACCAACAGGTACTTCTCCCTCTAACTCTGCCTGAGCAGCAAGCGCCAGCGCACGTCGCATGAAGAATTCATCTTGAGAGGAAAACTGAGAATCTGACACTTAAGGCTCCAAAATCTAACACAGATGCAGTGGGAATATGATTCTACCCATAACCCCACGAGAGTAAAAGAGCGCTCAATTGCCACTATAAAATAAAAAAGCGCCAGTCTCTCAACCAGCGCTTATCAATCCTCATGCTGTCAACTTACATTGTATATGTGTAAGGAGCTTGAATGCCCAGTGGGATACCCAGTGCCCAGTATGCTACTAGGAAAATAGACCAACCGATCAACATTGCAATTGAGAATGGCATCATTAGAGATGCTAGGGTACCAATACCAGTCGACTTCACGTAGCGCTGACAGTAAACCACAACGAGAGGGAAGAAGACCATCAGAGGCGAGATAATGTTCGACACAGAATCACCAACGCGGTATGCCGCTTGAGAAAGCTCTGGCGAAATACCTACAGCCATTAGCATTGGTACTAGAATTGGACCAATTAAAGCCCATTTGGCAGAAGCGGAACCAATTAGCAGGTTTACAGAAGCCGTCAACAGAATCATACCGATGATCGTTGCTTCACCCGGAAGGTTCATTGCTTTCAGACCTTCTGCACCGTATAGCGCTAGCATAGTACCAATATTCGACTGTGCAAATGCAGCCAGGAACTGAGCACAGAAGAACGACATAACAATGTACGCACCCATTGTCGACATAGTGTCCGCCATCGCTTTAATGATGTCGTTACTGGTCTTAAATGTCCCCGAGACTTTACCATACACGTAACCTGGAATGATGAATAAAATGAAGATCAATGGAACAATTGACTTCATTAACGGCGCGGTAAACGCTGTAATTTCACCTTCAGGAGAACGCAGTGCCGAGTTTTCAGGGATAATAGCTGCGATCAATACAGCAATACCTGCCAGCATCGCCCAACCCGCATAGCGGAATGCTTTTGACTCAAGTTCAGTGAAAGAACCTAGATCTGGTGCTTTTTCTGCATCTTCGTCGATTGGCGTTTTCGCTAGGCGAGGTTCGATGATTTTTTCTGTTACGTACCAACCAATCGCTACAATGATGATTGAAGATAGACCAGTAAAGAAAATATTCGCAAGTGGGTTTACAACGTATTCAGGATCAAGAACCTGTGCTGCAGTTTGTGTGAAACCAGCGAGTAGTGGGTCGATACCCGAAGGGATAAAGTTTGCAGAGAAACCACCCGATACGCCAGCGAATGCTGCAGCGATACCCGCTAATGGGTGACGACCAGCCGCATGGAAAATGATACCACCGAGTGGAATAACAAGAACGTAGCCTGCATCCGCCGCGGTGTGCGAAACAATCGCAACCAGAATAAGCATTGGAGTAAGTAGCTTAGCTGGAGTGAAGTTAAGCATCTTCTTGAGGCCTGTGGTAATAAAGCCTGAAGAATCCGCTACCCCTACACCAAGCATCGCAACCAGTACGATACCTAGAGGCGCAAAACCAGTGAATGTTGTCACCATATTCGCGAGGAAGCTTGCTAGAGATTCGCCGGTTAAAAGGTTGTTGATTGCAAGTGCTTCGCCAGTGCGTGGGTTTAACAAATCAAACGAGACGTTTGAAAGGAGAGCAGACGCAGCCCAAGTAATAACTAGAGCCCAGAAAAACAAAATAGCAGGATCTGGGATCTTATTACCCGCGCGTTCAATAAAGTTTAAAAAGCGATCCATACCACTCGGCTTGTTGGATGGCGCTTGATTTATAGCTTGGTTACTCATGGTAACTCCATATGTGATGTTGTTGCCTTAGGTCTGTAATGATTGTTGTAGCGACCTATTATTCAACGACACATTTTATTAAAAGCACCTCTAAAAAGCACAAGGTTCCACAATTTTTTCCATATTTGGAGACATATTTTGCAAAACTGGCGTTATCACGCAACAAAGTAAAAACAACAATCGCCCATAGATTGAAACAGGTTTGAAACCATTTTGAAAAAAATAGAGAACACTAACAGGTAAACACTCAACAGCCAACATTGAATATAAAACAAACTACATAGCAAACTCATTGAACTTAGAGACAAATGTTGTTAACTCAATAGATTGATTTTTCCCATAACGATCTTGCCAACAGACAGCAACGCTAATGAGTTGAGTTTCGATACCATTCAGCACAATAGACTTGGAGTCACACTGTAGTTGAAACTCTTCTTCTAATGACATCTGGCAACGTTCAAGAGTAAAGCAGGGATCTTGATTTATGGTATCAAACGAATAATTTTGGGGCTCCACAACTGAACTGTGACTGATAAAATACTCAAGCTGTGACTCTGCTAGATAAAGCGCTTTTGTCGCCTGATTAGCCCAATCTGATTTCGTCTCTATATAGGTATGCAGTTTTACTAAACCAATAGCGCTACTACTTACAAGAAATAGCCCGATTAATACTTCAATCAAGCTCACGCCTTTTTGATTAGAAATCATACCAACTTCCTCTCACCCATAGCGTTTGATGGTGCTTTCTAGCCGGACTGGCTGTTATATCTTGATTAAACTCGGTATCCAAAGAAGTATCGATTAACGCATAACGCTCAGGTACATCTAAGATCAAACCACCAATCGGATAAAAACTCCCCCTCTGAAAGTAACTTACCCACTCTTTTTCAATAGCGACAACAGAAGACAATGCATCTATGGTTTGGGTTAAGTTTACAGATAATTCGTCATTTTCAATCGTTTCCAAACCAGCGTCGTCAAGAGCGGAATCATCAGAGACAAAATGATAAACCAGAGCCTTCAACGCTTGATGGCCTGACACTGCAAATGCTCCGTTATGCAAAACTAAAACCAATCCTCCGGCCAAGTAGGTATCGATAGCACCATTGATTGTTTGTAGATCGTCTGATGTCAGTTCACAGCTTCCATAGACCCAGATAAATTCATGAGAAGCCTTAATAAGCTCACTGATCTTTTCACCACAGTCTTCTATCACTTGAGGAGCAGGCAAGTTGCTGGCGTTTGCTGGTAAGAAGCTCGCTAAAGACGATGGAACGTAACCAAATAACCCTGTGTCTGACATCACGTCAAACCAGTGATTACGTGAAACGTTAAAGACTTCTTTAAAGGGGTCCAGATTCTCATGCAGGGCGAAATCATCTTGAGTAGAAGAAAGTTGCCAGGCAAACCCAGTATAATTTTTGTCGGCACAATGCTGCTGATTTTCAACCTCTCCTAAAGGAAAATAACGAGGAAGTACAGCTCTTTGTTTGGGTTGTTTGGTGGAGTAACTCTGAGCATAAACCTCGTTTTGATACCGGAGTGATACACATGCCCACTCATTCTCACTGACCTTATCTCCATGATGCGGGGCAAGGTTTAACGAACCGTATACATATAGATGAGCAGTGGTTGTCATTGCGCTTTTAATTTGTAGCTCTGGCAGGAAAAATGCCTTACTCAAAGTAAGAAAACCACTTGATGAACGGATCTTATGTGGTGTTCCCGTTTCTATTTCCAGTCCATCCAAACCAAGCCAACCTTGGCAACCATTTAAACTTTCAGGAATCAGGCCTTCACTTGATACACTAGCAAATGCACACTCTAAACCTCCTTCAGCAAGCCAGTGAGCTGTGCGGCTGTCGATCTCATTATTACTCCGCTTTACCTGATAAAATACGCCTTTATAACTCCCCATAATGACCATCAAGGTCACCGAGAGTAATAGGCAGGTCATCACAATCAACGCCGCTCCACTTTGTTTCTTCACCTCACCAGTTCCTCGTTTTGACAGAAAAACCCAGTGATTGCGTAACTTGCGGTTGATCCACTAACTGGGTTGAAAGAACGACACTCACAAGAGCTGAAGAGATAGACTGGCCCACCAAGGGCTCAACATTCAACTCAAATACTTTAATAGCGATACGTCGACTATCAAACAAAGTGTTACAAGTATTGCCAAAATAAGTCGTAAAGCTCTCTGCTTCTACGACAGACATAACGCGTGACAATTTCTTCTCACAAACTCTGAGGATCTGCTCAGATTGTCTATCCCTTTGATAAACAACATTTGTGTATGCCTCATCACCCTCAACATTCCCCGAAAGATAGGCGTAAGCAATTAGACTCATTTGATTATCATGCCTGATATAATAAGTTTGTGCCGCGCCGGATAGCTTAAGGCTAGAACTCATACCTCCGCTGTAGCCAGCCCGATGTAAGTCCTGCTTCATCATTTGAAGAACACTATTGGTGCTTTGGAGTAGCATAAGTTCGTTAGCTCGATAAACCGCTGTACGCTGATGATGGATCAACATGCTCATCACCACACTTATCACTAGTATGCTAAGCGAGGCAGCAACAAGGAGCTCGAGCAAACTCCCCCCTCTCTGCCGATAAATCAGCATACTTCGTAGCCCAAGTAAGTCTTATTTGGAGAACAAACACGAACAATAGCAGAGCGAAAGTGCGTTCTTAGCTCAAGAACTAGCTCAGGTTGCTGGCCAGGATAGAAAGTAAATCGGCCACTTTTAGGACGGCCATGGGTTGCATCAAAGCTGATTTGATTCGAGCTATACGTTGTGTCTAGTTTAATCCCTGAAAATGAAGCCCCAGACAAACGCATTAATACCACCCCTTGGAACTCCTTTTTGTTATCAGTTAATTCCAGCGCCCATTCTCCGCTAACGGTTAACAAGTGAATCCATAACGGTTGGCGGCGCAAAACAGCTTGAGATTTAGCCATTACGACAAGTCCATTCAACTCTGTCGCTAGCCTAGCCATTTTGGCGGTATTAGAAACGGAAACAAAGCTAGGGAGTGCCCATAGCGCGACCACGCAGACCACCGATAAAACAATCAACACTTCTATCAATGTAAAACCACGAGGCATTTCCCAAACTCTCATGTAACACTCACAAGGTTCAAAACCATACTTGGTTCGATGCTACCACTGAGAAACAATGCCCAGATGCAAAAGAAAAGAGGGATTCGGAGTGTTCGGTGAAAATCGATGTAATCAGAGTAAACAAAGTCCAAATGGAATGACTTTGCTCGAACTGTTGGTGGTAACAGTCGTGATAGTGATTTTATCTGCTATCGCTTACCCAAGTTATTTGGACTTCGTGCGTCAATCTCATCGGACAACGGCCATCTCTGACTTAGCGCGAATCCAACTGGCGTTGGAATCGAACTACAGCGGACAATATCAATGGAGCCACATCGTATCTGAAGGCCAATGCACTCTATGCCTGTCTGACCAAAACCGCTTTATTTTTTCTATCACTAGCGGAGCAAGCACCGCATATACGATCAAGGCTACCGCTCAAACAAGCAGCCAGCAACATCTCGATACCTGCCTAATAGAGAACAACATTGATTACATCAGCTTAGACGCAAAAAACACAGAGTTTCCTGCGTCTTGTTGGGAATAAAAAAGCCTGCACATTTGGCAGGCTCTCTCACAACAATCTTTCGAAGGTTAACTCGTTAGGTCATCGAAAAACTTCTTGACCCCATTGAAGAACCCTTCCGCTTTCGGCTTGTGCTTCGTTGCCGCTTCACCACCACAAGACTCTTCAAACTCTTTCAATAGATCTTTCTGACGAGTACTTAGATTTACCGGAGTTTCTACAACCAGCTTAACGATAAGGTCGCCAACGCCACCGCCGCGAACACCCTTCACGCCTTTACCGCGCATACGGAACATTCGCCCCGTTTGCGTTTCAGTCGGAACTTTCAGGTTCACACGACCATCCAGTGTTGGTACTTCAACTTCACCACCCAGTGCGGCCATTGCAAAGCTGACAGGCACTTCACAATATAGGTTATTACCATCACGCTCAAAGATGTGGTGCTCTTTCACATGGACCTGTACGTACAAGTCACCCGCTGGAGCGCCCATTTCTCCCGCTTCACCTTCACCAGAAAGACGGATACGGTCACCAGTATCAACACCAGCAGGAATCTTAACGTTAAGCGTTTTAGTCTTCTGTTTACGACCTTGACCATGACACGAGTTACATGGATCTTTGATGATCTTGCCTTTACCGTGACAGGTTGGACAGGTTTGCTGAACCGCAAAGAAACCCTGACGCATCTGAACTTGGCCATGACCATGACAGGTTCCACACGTTTCAGGAGACGAGCCTTTCTTCGCGCCGCTGCCATCACAAACGTCACAGTTAACTAGCGTTGGCACTTCAATTTCTTTTGAAACACCGCGAACCGCTTCTTCTAGCGACAGTTCCATGTTATAGCGCAGGTCTGCACCGCGTTGCGCGCGCTGCTGGCCACCGCCACGTCGGCCACCGCCAAAGATATCACCAAACACATCACCAAAAATATCACCGAAATCAGCACCAGCACCACCGCCAAAGCCACCGCCGCCCATGCCACCTTGTTCGAATGCTGCATGACCATATTGGTCGTAGGCCGCTTTTTTCTGAGGATCCAGTAGGACTTCGTACGCTTCTTTTACTTCTTTAAACTTATCTGCAGCAGACTCATCACCCTGGTTGCGGTCTGGGTGGAATTTCATTGCAAGGCGCTTATACGCCTTTTTAATATCACGTTCTGATGCATCACGGCTTACGCCTAATACTTCGTAAAAATCACGTTTTGACATGTTCTTCGTCACCAATTTAGTACTGCAAACGACCGATTGTCGCTTGGTGTTTGTATCGTTCTAGATAAAGGCTTTGTGCAAAAGTGCTTATCTGGAAAGACAGCGTATTTACAAACAGGCGGGCGTGTGAGTTCCCTCAAACGCCCGCATATTACGTTAAGTTAAGTCAGAATCGAGAATTATTTTTTCTCGTCTTTAACTTCTTCAAACTCAGCGTCTACAACGTCTTCTTCTTGCTTAGGCTGTTCACCAGCTTCTGCACCAGCCTGTTGTGCCTGAGCTTGTTGCTGAGCGATTTCCATAAGTTTTTGCGCAGCGGTCATAAGAGCTTGTACTTTCGCATCAATCGCTTCTTTGTCTTCACCCTTACGAGCTTCTTCTAGCTCAGAGATAGCAGATTCAATCTTCTCTTTCTCTTCCGCAGGAAGTGCGTCACCCGCTTCTTCAACTTGCTTACGAGTACCGTGGATCATTTGGTCAGCTTGGTTACGTGCAGCCGCTAGCTCTTCGAACTTTTTGTCCGCTTCTTTGTTAGCTTCTGCTTCTTGTACCATTTTTTCGATTTCATCGTCGCTTAGACCGCCTGAAGCTTGGATAGTGATCTTCTGCTCTTTACCAGTCTGCTTATCTTTCGCTGATACGTGAAGGATACCATCCGCATCTAGGTCGAAAGTTACTTCGATTTGTGGCATACCACGTGGAGCTGGCTGAATGCCTTCTAGGTTGAATTGACCTAGAGACTTGTTGTACATCGCCTGCTTACGCTCACCTTGAAGAACGTGGATAGTTACCGCATTCTGGTTGTCTTCTGCTGTAGAGAAAACTTGGTTCGCTTTGGTTGGGATAGTGGTGTTCTTCTCAACTAGCTTAGTCATTACGCCGCCCATAGTCTCGATACCTAGAGACAGAGGAGTAACGTCTAGTAGAAGTACATCTTTAACATCACCCGCAAGTACACCACCTTGAACTGCAGCACCCATTGCTACTGCTTCGTCAGGGTTCACGTCTTTACGAGCGTCTTTACCGAAGAACTCAGCCACTTTCGCTTGAACCATTGGCATACGAGTCTGACCACCAACAAGGATAACGTCAGTAATGTCGTTCACAGATAGGTCTGCGTCAGCTAGAGCAACTTTTAGCGGCTCAAGAGAACGTTGAACTAGATCTTCAACTAGAGATTCTAGTTTCGCACGAGTCACTTTAACGTTCATGTGCTTAGGACCAGTCGCATCTGCAGTCACGTAAGGTAGGTTTACGTCTGTTTGAGAAGTAGAAGAAAGCTCAATTTTCGCTTTTTCTGCTGCTTCTTTAACACGCTGCATTGCTAGAGGATCGTTCTTAAGATCGATACCTTGCTCTTTCTTGAACTCTTCAACTAGGTAGTTGATCATGCGGTTATCGAAGTCTTCACCACCTAAGTGAGTGTCACCGTTAGTCGCTAGTACTTCGAATGTTTTCTCGCCTTCAACTTCATCAATCTCGATGATAGAGATATCGAATGTACCACCACCAAGGTCGTATACAGCGATAGTGCGATCACCACCTTTCTTGTCTAGGCCGTAAGCTAAAGCTGCTGCAGTAGGTTCGTTGATGATACGCTTAACTTCTAGACCAGCGATACGGCCAGCATCTTTAGTTGCCTGACGCTGAGCATCGTTAAAGTAAGCCGGTACTGTGATAACTGCGCCAGTTACTTCCTCACCAAGGAAGTCTTCTGCCGTTTTCTTCATTTTCTTCAGTACTTCAGCAGAAACCTGAGGAGCCGCCATTTTCTGGCCTTGCGCTTCAACCCAAGCATCACCGTTGTCAGCTTTAACGATTTTGTACGGCATGATTTCGATGTCGCGCTGTACTTCTTCGTCTTCGAAACGACGACCAATAAGACGCTTAATTGCAAATAGCGTGTTTTCTGGGTTTGTAACTGCTTGACGTTTTGCTGGTTGACCTACTAGTGTCTCACCGTCTGTGTAAGCAATTACCGATGCAGTAGTACGCTCACCCTCTGCGTTTTCAATTACACGTGGTTTGTCGCCGTCTAGTACCGCAACACATGAGTTAGTAGTACCTAAGTCAATACCAATGATTTTACCCATCAGGCTATCTCCGAATAAATTTCTATTTTCGTTTTGCTATATCCCCTATGTGGGGATGGAGAGTCGGGTTTCAACCCTTGCTCACAAACAAAAATAATGATGTTTGCTTCTCTATGCCCAATAAATAAGGGCGTCAAATGACTTTTCAAGGGAAAGAGTAAAAAAAAGTGAAAAAAATTTAGGTCTTTAACAAGAAAGCGAGCCATATGGCTCGCTTTTAATTTTCAATGCGTTAGAGATTAAGCATTTGCCTGAGCAGGCTTGCCTTCAACTTGTGCTTCTTCTTTACCGATTTCACCTTCAGTTTTTGCAACAATAGTGTTTACCGCGGTATCACCCACTACGTTAGAAGAGGTACAGAACATATCGTTAATACGGTCAACTGCTGCGATGATTGCCAGACCTTCTGGTGGAAGACCCAGTTGGTGAAGAAGAACACCAACCATAACAACACCACCACCAGGAACACCACCAGCACCAATAGATAGAAGCAGGATAGTAAGACCTAGAGTGAACACGTCAGCCGTGTTGATTGGTTGACCAAATGCGTTTGCAACGAAGATAGTTGCCAGTGCAATGTAGATAGACACACCAGACATGTTCATGGTTGCACCCAATGGTACACCGAAACCTGCAACTGATTTTGAAACTTGTAGTTTCTCCGTCAAAGTACGCATAGTTACAGGAATAGTCGCATTCGAGCTTGCTGTCGATAGAGAGAATAGGATCTGCTCACGAGTAGCACGTAAGAACGTCTTTGGAGAAGTACCTGTCGCAATACCTACTGCCATTGGGTAGAAGAAGAAAATCCAGAATACGAGCATAGCCACAACAAGCGCTACATAGCCTGCTACTGACATGAGCGTGTTAGCATCTAGTGTCGCGCCCAGTTGAATCATCAGCGCAAACACACCATATGGAGCAAGGCTCATAACAAGGCCAACAAGCTTCATCATGATTTCGTTCGCCATCTTGAATGTGCGGATAGCCGGCCCACCGCGTGAATCAAGCGCCTGAATCGCTAGGCCTGTTAGGATTGCCATAAAGATGATTTGTAGCATATCGCCATTAGCAAACGCCTGAACAGGGTTACTTGGTACGATGTTTACCACTAGGGAGAAGATATCAGGCGTTTCCGTTGTCGTTAGTTTTACTGTTTCTGAAATCGTACCAGCTAGGTTCGCGTCAGCACCTGGCTGGAAAATCATACCCACAGTCAGTGCCGCTGTAATCGCGATGATGGTATTAATAATGTATAGGGCGAAGGTTTTACCACCAAGACGACCAAACGCAGTGATGTCTTTCAAATCAACAATGCCACACACGATTGAGACGTATACCAAAGGAACAACAAGTAACTTGATCAGTGATACGAACATGCCACCAGCACCTTCCGCAGCGCCTAGAAGGTAAGTATCAAAAATTGCAATCCCGCTAAATAAGTACTGGATCGCAGTACCGATCAGTAGACCAGCAAACAAGCCTACAAAAATCTTGCTTGAAAGCGATTTATCCATCATCCATCTCCAGAATGTTGTGTTTTTAATTTATGGTTTTATAGTTTATTCCGCCAATTTTCCCGACAGAGTTCGCACATAATACACACAAAGGTTACAAAATAAAGACTTTGTTTACGATAATGTTACAAATTTCAAATCAGAAATTAATTTTTTGGTTAAATTTAACACCAAGAATAATTCACCAAATCAACCATTTATTAGAAACAAACACAACCAATCTAATAAGATAAAAAAAGAGAGGCCTAAGCCTCTCTTCCGTTTAAAACACGTTCTGTATCAGGTTATTTAGCAACCATTACCATAGCGGGTCGAATCACACGGCCATTAAGCTCGTAACCTTTCTGCATGACAAACATCACTGTATTTGATTCATGGTCAGGGCTCTCTTGAATAGACATCGCTTGATGCATTTCAGGGTTAAACGCTTCGCCTTCAGGGTTAATCTCTTTTAGACCAAACTTAGCCACCGTGTCTACAAACGTTTTATGCGTCAATTCTACGCCTTCAAGCAGTGGTTTAACTACTTCCGCTTCAGTATCTGCCGCTTGAATCGCTCGCTCTAGGTTATCGATAACCGGCAGTAACTCTTCGGCAAACTTATTTAACGCGTATTTACGTGCTTTATCGATTTCTTGCTCAGTACGACGACGCATGTTTTCGACTTCGGCTTTTGCACGAAGTACGCTATCTTGCTGTTCTTGAACTTTCGCTTCGCTAGTCAGTAACGCTGCTTCTAGTTGAGCAATCTTAGCGTCTTTCTCATCACCAATTTCTTCTAGCTCAGCTTCAGCCTCTTGCGCTGCGGCTTCCACTTTCTCTGCTTCTTCGATGATTTGATCTAGCTCTTCTTCTGTAACTTTGTTTTCTTCGTTGCTCATGATATCTCCAGAATACATACCCATTGGTACCTAACGCTTCACGTTTATTGCGTTTAGATACACAAAAACTCGCATAAATAGCTAACTTGCCATTATTATGGGGATGAAGATTGTCGAATCAAGCCTATTTAGTGCGGAAAACCTATGAAAAAGCCTTTTGAAGTGATCGCCATCATTGGTAAACCTCGGGATCAGCAAGCTATTCAGACTCACAGAGAGCTTTACCTCTGGCTTCAGTCGGAAGGGTATCAGGTTTTTATTGACGATAGACTAGCGGAAATTTTAGACGATGTCCCGAATGAACATTTTGCGAGCCTAATTCAGCTTGGTAAAACGGCTGACTTGGCAATTGTCGTAGGTGGTGATGGCAACATGTTGGGGGCCGCCAGAGTGCTTTCACGCTTTAATACCTCAGTGATTGGAGTGAACCGAGGAAACCTTGGGTTTCTGACCGATCTCAACCCAGAAGATTTTCAGTCGGCACTTAAAAAAGTGCTTGAAGGTGAGTTCATCGAAGAAGAGCGCTTTTTGCTGGAAGCTGAAGTCCACCGTCATGGACAAGTAAAAAGTCATAATGCCGCACTCAATGAAGCCGTACTTCACCCTGGGCAAGTCGCCCATATGATTGAATTCGAAGTGTATATTGATGACAGCTTCGCCTTTTCTCTGCGTGCAGACGGGCTAATTATCTCTACGCCCACTGGCTCTACAGCCTATTCATTGTCCGGTGGTGGCCCTATCCTATCGCCAAGTCTTAATGCTATTTCGCTTGTACCTATGTTCCCGCATACTTTATCCAGCCGTCCGTTAGTCGTAGACAGTAAGCGTCGTATTAAACTGGTGGTATCTCCGGATAACAGAGGGACTCAAGAAGTCGGCTGTGATGGCCAAGTCTCTCTGCCCGTTTCCCCTGGTGACGAAATCCATATTTATCAAAGCCCTAATGTACTCAAACTGATCCACCCCAAGGACTACAGCTACTATCATGTACTGCGCAATAAACTTGGTTGGTCGAGTAAACTGTTCTAGCAAATCAACTGGGGTATCGAAGGGTTGGCGTAATATGCCAACCCTTTTCTTTATCAAATCAAGGCGAAGCTTTAGCAATATAACCTTAACCCATTCACCAAGACAAAATTCCCCCTCCCTACTGACGTAAATGAAATTCGCGTTCGGTCACAAAAATTTTCACACCCTCCTTTACTGTATAAAGAAACAGTATATACTGTTTTCTTATACAGTATTGTTCATTAAAACAGGTACAACAAAATGCTGGCTCATCTAAGTGTTAATAATTTCGCTATTGTTAAATCTCTACAGCTGGAGCTATCTCATGGCATGACAACAATCACTGGGGAAACAGGGGCAGGTAAGTCTATTGCCATCGATGCCTTAGGCCTTTGCCTCGGTGGGCGCGCAGAAGCCAGCATGGTACGACAAGGAGAAGAAAAGACAGAAGTCAGTGCTGCTTTTTCTCTTGAGAACAATCTTCACGCAACGCGTTGGCTAGAAGATAATGATCTTCTCGAAGGCCGCGACTGTATATTACGTCGCATAATCAACAAAGAAGGCCGTTCAAGAGCCTTTATCAATGGCAGTCCAGTCCCCCTTTCGCAACTGAAAGCACTTGGACAACTTCTGATTAATATCCATGGTCAGCATGCACATCACCAATTGATGAAAAGTGACTATCAGATGGCGATGCTGGACCAATATGCTGGCCATACAAACCTTTTAAAAAGCACTCGTAATGCCTATCAAAATTGGCGTCAAGCCGATAACAACCTCAAGCAGTTAAAAGAAAACAGCGCTGCAAATCTCGCGCAAAAACAACTTCTTGAATATCAAATAAAAGAGCTTAATGAGCTTTCTCTTGGCGAGGATGAATATGAAGAACTCGAACAGGAACACAAAAGATTGTCTAACAGCGGAGAACTTGCGGCCACCTGCCAACAAGCCATCGAGCTTATTTACGAAGGTGAAGAAGTTAATGCGCTTGGTATTCTCCAATCAGCCAGTAGCACCTTAACCCAGCTCGCTGAACTGGATGAAACTCTCTCTGAGTTACCTAACATGTTATCAGAGGCGATTATTCAGATCGAAGAAGCTAATAATGAACTGCGTAGTTATCTTGATAATATCGATGTTGATCCTGCGCGTATGGCTTTTGTCGAGGAACGCTTTTCAAAAGTTATGTCGATGGCGCGTAAACATCATGTCCTTCCGGATGAGCTATATCAGCACCACCAAGATCTTCTCACACAGATCGAAGCTCTCGACTGCTCCGATGAAAAGTTGGAAGAATTAGAGCAAGCGGTTGAAGTAAAATATCAATCTTTCTTAACGTCCTCAGAAAAACTACATAAATCTCGTAGCCGCTATGCCAAAGAACTCAATAAATTGATTACCGCCAGCATGCATGAGCTGAGTATGGAAAAGGCCCAATTCAGTATTGGAATAGACAAACAATGCACACACCCATCACCACTCGGCATGGATAATGTCTGCTTTATGGTATCAACCAACCCTGGCCAGCCCATGCAGCCTATTGCAAAAGTCGCCTCTGGTGGTGAGCTTTCTCGTATATCGTTAGCAATACAAGTGATCACAGCTCAGAAAGTCGATACTCCTAGCTTAATCTTCGACGAAGTTGATGTGGGAATCAGCGGGCCAACGGCAGCTGTTGTAGGTAAAATGCTTCGCACGCTTGGCGAGTCGACACAAGTTCTCTGTGTTACTCACTTACCTCAAGTGGCGGGTTGTGGACATCAACAGCTCTTCGTTGCTAAGCAAACCAAAGCCGGCAAAACAGAAACTCAGATGCATTTATTGAATAACGAGCAGCGCGTATCCGAGTTGGCTCGATTGCTTGGTGGAAGTGAAATTACAGAGTCGACCTTGGCGAATGCAAAAGAGTTACTGATTGCGGCTTGATAGACTCTATGGCTGATTTTCAACTTAAAAACAAAGTTCCGACTTAGGGGAATTTTGGTATGAGTTTGCAACTAAATTCAAAAATCGTGGTCTGAAACAGTTCAAAACAAGATGAGTTTTTTACATTAGCGCTCAGCTTGTTTATTATCAGCCCAATTTGAGACATATCCGTTACAAGAATTTATCCGTATGCAATTGAAAAAGTGGCTTATCGCTGTACCACTCTCTATGACACTGTTGACAGGCTGCTCTCTGGTAGAAAAGCTCGTTTACCGAATCGACATCAACCAAGGGAACTATGTTGAGCAGCAAGCCGTCGATCAGCTTAAGTTTGGTATGACAAAAGAACAGGTACGTTTTGTAATGGGCTCACCCATGCTTATTGAAAATGGTTATCCCGATACTTGGTACTATATTTATCACCACACAGAAGGTCACCAAGACTCGATTCAGAAGAACTTGATCGTGAACTTCAATGATAAAGGCCAATTGGTTGATATTAATGGTGACTTCCCGCCAAGTTCGGACTTCTTTGAAGGTATCAACTAAAGCAAAGCGTTTATTTGAGGGTTGGCGTTGTTCGTCAACCCTTTTGTTTATCCGCAGTCACAGCCCTACGCTTATCTTCAGATGACAGGCACAACCTAAGACGATTGAATTTACCCTTCCTTCCTCAACGGATTCTTTTTACCGCCAGTGACTGGGTCAGCAGCCCCTGATTCTTTTGCTTGCTCAGCGCGTTTACGACGAATTTCTTTCGGATCAGCTAAAAGTGGGCGATAAATTTCGATACGGTCTTTATCTCGAACTGTGGCCTCAAGCTTGACGTTACGGCTAAAGACACCAACTTTGTTTTTTGCTAGGTCAATTTCAGGGTACTGTTCTAGAACACCAGATTGTTTAATAATCTCTTCGACTGTCATCGATTTATTCACGACTAGCGTGTAAACACGTTGCTCCTGAGGTAATGCATATACTACCTCTACGTGGATCATATCAGACTCAATACTCATAACACGGATACACCTGCTTAGCGCGCTGAGTGAACGCATTGACCATATTACTGGTCAACTCATTGAAAACTTTGCCGAAGGCCATTTCAATCATCTTGCTAGAAAACTCAAATTCTAGTTTGAGTTCAACCTTGCAAGCTTTCTCATCTAATGCGGTAAAGAACCACCCTCCTTTAAGCGTTTTGAAAGGACCATCCACTAGATTCATGAGAATCGCTTCACCACTCACCAATTCATTCGATGTAGTGAACGTTTTACTGATCCCAGCCTTTGAGACATCAACGGAAGCTACCATTGCAGAATGACTGGACTCAATCACTCTCGACCCGGAACAACCTGGCAAAAACTCAGGATAACTGGCCACGTCATTTACCAGATCAAACATCTGTTCTGCACTGAATGATACCAACGCAGAACGGCTGACTTGCTTCATATAGACTCCTCAAAACACACGCCTAAACGACAGGCACGCACTATTTTTACTTTTATTTGCATTAAGCGCAAATAAAGGGATTTCATAACTAGATTCCTAACCGTATAATGCAACCATTATGGCAAAGAAAAAATCGAAACAAAAAGCGGGTAGCAATACCATCGCTGTCAATAAGAAAGCTCGCCACGAATATTTCATCGATGATGAAATAGAAGCAGGAATGGAGCTTCAAGGCTGGGAAGTTAAAGCCCTACGTCAAGGCAAAGCCAATATCGCAGAAAGCTATGTATTTATGCGAGATGGAGAAGCTTTTGTAAGTGGCATGACCATTACCCCTCTAAACCAAGCATCGACACACGTAGTGGCGAACCCTACTCGTGTGCGTAAACTACTTATGAGCCGCCGTGAGCTTGATAACCTATTAGGTCGAATCAATCGCGAAGGTATGACACTCGCAGCCCTTTCACTCTACTGGTCTCGTTCTTGGGTGAAAATGAAAATTGGCGTCGCGAAAGGTAAGAAGCTGCACGATAAACGTACTGATCTTAAAGAAAAAGATTGGGCTCGAGAAAAAGCACGCGTAATGAAGAGTTCACTGCGCTAATATTGAGCACTTAAACGCACAAGTCTAGACAGGTTATGCTTTTCTGGTACTATGCAAAGAACACTTGGGGCTGATTTAGGATTCGACAGGAATTTTGCAGTCTAAGGTGCATGCCGTGGGGCGGTTGGCCACGTAAAAAGCCGCAAAAAAATAGTCGCAAACGACGAAAACTACGCACTAGCAGCTTAATAACCTGCTCAGAGCTCTCTCGCCCTAGCTTCCGCACGTAAGACGGGGACCAACGAGAGATCAAACCCAAACGCGCTAGCCCGGATTCTCCCGCCTGAGAGATGAACGGCGAATTTTAATTCAGGATAGTCATTTACTGGCGTGTCGGTTCGCAGGTACTTGGTGAATTTAAAGATCGACTAAGCATGTAGTACCAAAGATGAATGGTTTTTGGACGCGGGTTCAACTCCCGCCAGCTCCACCAAACGTTTGGAAAGGCGCTAGCTCAGAGCTAGCGCCTTTTTTATTACCCTCGACGATATCAATGCGAAGCCTAATCACTCCCCAAAAACAGAGTGAAAGAGATAAATCAAAAGCCATCGTCAACCTAGCTATGTGCAAGGCATGCTAGTCATTCACATTTTTCCAATGCCGTACTTAATTTCATTGCCAAGGTCATCAAGCACATCCCCTAGGTAGTTTTCCACTTTTTCCTCAACAAGCTCATCAGACTCCTCAAAGTAAGCAAGGTGATAAATTGCATCTCCTTGGTTGACGAGAGGTAAGGTTTGTTGACCAATGATTATCCCTCCTTGAGCGGCTTTCACGGCCACTTCATCATTTCCAAGCGGATCACTAATAATGGCTAACACTTGCCCTTTGTCCACTTTTTGCCCAAGTGCGACATGAGAACGTAAGATTCCATCAAATTCAGCTCTCACCCAGCGTGTAGCCCTTGCTACGACAGGGGAGCGCGCGTGAGATAGCTTCCCATGGGGTAACATAGAGAGGTGCCGCATAACTCTCTGTACCCCCCGAATCCCCGCTGTTATCGCAAAAGGTTCAAACCTCAGCGCCTCACCCGCTTCATAAGTAATGACAGAAATACCTGCCTTTTCTGCCTCTGCACGTAAAGAACCATCACGAAGTGAGGCATCTATGACAACCGGCGTACCGAATGCCATCGCCATTTCTGCAGACACAGCATGATTCATGTTGACTCTTATCTGAGGTAAATTTGTTCTATGGATAGCAGCGGTATGTAAATCGATGATGTGAGTAGATTTTTTTACGATATCGTTAAAGAAATAGTGAGCAATCCTTCCCGCAATTGAACCTCGCGGAGAGCCGGGAAACATCCGATTTAAATCTCTTCTGTCTGGTAAGTATCTCGACTTTTGAACAAACCCAAACACATTGACCACAGGCACCGCAACTAACGTACCTTTCAATTTCTTAGGGTCGGTCTTAGCAATCAGTTGTCTGACAATTTCAACACCATTGAGTTCATCACCATGAATCGCCGCACTGACCAAGAGCGTAGGGCCTGCAAGGCGACCATTGACGATTTCAACCGTAACAGAGAGAGTGGAATGTGTATATAAACGTGCCACTTCGAAGTCGATAGTTTGAGTTTCGCCGGGCATAACTACAGCATCGCCGCAATGAAATGGCTGATTTTTACTAACCTTTGCCACGAGTTTTTGTCCTATGTGGGCTGGCATTTTTCTCAATGTACTGAATGATCATCCCCGCAACATCTTTCCCCGTAGCGGTTTCTATACCTTCCAAACCAGGAGAAGAGTTCACTTCCATGACCAGAGGACCACGCTCAGAACGTAAAAGGTCGACACCAGCAACATTGAGCCCCATAACTTTAGCTGCATCAACAGCCGTTTTTCTCTCTGCGGGCGTGATTTTAATGAGGGATGCATTGCCTCCCCGATGTAAATTCGATCTAAACTCTCCGGGTTGGGCTTGACGCTTCATCGCAGCGATCACTTTGTCACCAATCACAAAGCAGCGAATATCTGCACCTCCGGACTCTTTTATGTACTCTTGTACCATGATATTGGCTTTAAGCCCCATAAAAGCCTCAATGACACTTTCAGACGCTTTTTGAGTTTCCGCGAGCACAACACCAATCCCTTGTGTCCCTTCTAAGAGCTTGATGACAAGTGGCGCACCTCCAACCATTTTTATTAGATCTTTAATATCGCTTGGTTTACTGGCAAAACCTGTAATAGGCATACCTATATTCTTCCGAGAGAGTAATTGCAACGAACGTAATTTATCC
The DNA here is from genome assembly GCF_022398215.1 of Vibrio sp. Isolate24. Taxonomy (NCBI): domain Bacteria; kingdom Pseudomonadati; phylum Pseudomonadota; class Gammaproteobacteria; order Vibrionales; family Vibrionaceae; genus Vibrio; species Vibrio sp. Isolate24. The sequence continues at coordinate 319,862 of NZ_JAKEUU010000003.1, read as the reverse complement.
CTTGATCTAGTTATCGCGACAGACTCATTAACGGGAAATACTCCCATCATTTCGAATTGCCGTAGAACCGCACAGCCATAAAAGGTAACAGATGAGCCAATGCGAGGAATAATCGCATCCAAACCGGCTAGCTCTTCTCCTTTGAGGTGGATAGATGGAGAATGAGAATTTATGTTCATGTAACACCTAAGCGCATCAATCACTTTAGGGTCATGGCCTCGTTCTCTACATGCTTCGATTAACCTCTTCGTTGAATAAAGGTTCTTATTCCTAGATAAAATGCCTATTTTCACAATGCACTACTCCTTAGAAAGCAAAAAAGAGCTGGCAGGATCCACAAGTATATTGGTAGCTAAGGAAGTTCTTCCTAGAAGCATCCTAAATTTCATGTCATCCCTAGGGGTCAGTGTCATTTCAATAGGGAATGAAAGCTCGCCTGCAACCAGTAATGTTTCAATAACATAACGTTGCGTTTGGTGCCCACCAGAGTCTCGGACTAAGCGCTGGTCAACGACTGGCGATTCACACTGCACCACTGTCTGTTCATCAGCTTGATTGGGATGAACCCAGAAACGCACCCAAACTTGATGACTTTTCCTGAATTCCTCAATGGAAAACGTATGGAGGCAAGATGTACGAGCCCCTGTATCGACTTTGGCTTTGATTCTTTCTATACCTAACTGTGGCAGGCTAACCCATTCTCTCCAGCCCACAACCACCTTGCTCCCATCCAACAAGCCAGACTCCTTACCAGTGATTAACCCGCTTTAAAACACTCGATTAAGTATAGTTTACTGATGGAATCCATCTTCTTTACTTTCAATCTATAGTGACGACACTCACCGATAGCCGCTCTGCTGTCAGGCGAGTAGCAAATATCATTTTCTTAAATCAGTAAAAGTGAGCCTAAGCCTAAGAAAACTAAAAAACCTACAACATCGGTAACGGTTGTTAGAATAACGGAACCGGCTACTGCTGGGTCTATGTTTAGCTTTTTGAGTAGAAATGGGATCAGTGTTGCCGAGCCTGCAGCCGCTAGACTATTGACGACAATGGCACAAAAAATAATGATAGCTAAAGCGATACTTGAGAAAACAAAATAAACCACAACGGCAATTAGTACCCCAAGAGCGACACCATTTATAGCGGCGATACGACACTCTTTATTCAGTAGTAGCTTCAAGTTACTTTGGTGTAGGTGATTTAAAGCGATACCCCTTAGGGCAACCGCTAATGTCTGACTTCCTGCAATCCCCCCCATGCTTGCAACAACCGGCATCAATATCGCTAAAGCGACGACTTGCTCAATAACGTTATCAAACAGCCCAATAATGGCAGAAGCAAGAAAGGCCGTTAACAAGTTGATGACCAACCAAAGCGCCCTTAATCTTGCAGCAACTTTCAAGGGGGTAAACAAGTCTTCTTCACTTTTCACATTGTCTGCCACTACCGCCTTTAAGTTCAGTTCCCTTAGCGCGCTCACCAAGTTATACATGGAGAGGACTCCCGTGACTTTTCCATTCGTTAAAACAGGAAACCACTGGAGCGTACCATCAATAGCGAGCTGTTGACTGACCTCATTAATATCCTGATGGCTATCCAACAATGGGGTTGGGGAAACCAGAGCCCCTAACAAAATATGTCCTTCTTGGACCAGTAAACTGTCGGGACTAATCGCACCTAGAATGCCTTTCGAGTCTCTTACAATTATCAGCCGAATCGGGGTCTCAAACTTCTTAACCATTTCTTCCTTTAGAGCTTTTACGCTATTTCGCGCATTAGCCACAAGAAATTGAGGGGTGGTGTAGCGTCCTACTAAATTATCCGAAAATGAAAGCGCCTGCTGCAAATAACTGGCTGTGTCTTCACTCTGATCTAAGAGGAACTCATCAACAAATTCTCGGGGAAGCAGCTCATCAAACGTGAGTACATCTGCTTCCTTCGCCTGAGTAAGACAAGATTGAAGTTGCTCAGGTGAAAGGGACTGGTGAATGTGTTTTGCGGTCTCATATTGTACGAGGTGCAATGTTCCCCAGTATTTTTCAACAGGAATATGAGCAATGATTTTTTTCCTCAAAGCATTGCTCACGGATTCTAAAATACTGGCAATTTCATCTTCTTGTAAGCTCTCTAGGTAACTCAAGTCCTCATTTGTTTCTATCGTTTTAAGAAACTCAGACAACCTTGCTGTTCTATTTTCAGGAGTTTCCATTTCTTTCACATTGTCCATTTGTCTTAACACCTATACTAGTTGTAGTAGTAACTTCATAGAATTTCTGAAAATTGTCCAGTCGTCTTTGAAATGACGCGATCAAAAGGGTGTGATATGGGCTCAACTTACTTCTTGACACATCAACGCAAAATTCCGTCAAAAAAAGTGCTAGCGAAATTACTAGTGCTTGCTAAAAATCAAAAAATCACTGTGCTGATTCAAGATCACCGTAGAGGGGACGATCATTTATTCTCAGACTTTTTACGCAGTGATCCAGAGCAAATCGAACAGAGAATCAAGGAAGTACAGCTTTGGATTGCTGCCACTAAAGACAAAATTGCCGAATACTGCGCTGATGAAGACATTACGGTACCAGAGATTGAATTTGAGCCAATTGAAGGCAACAACTGGGTAAACTTATTGGTGTCTTTCATTCGTCATCGTACTGATTTACTCATCGTCGATGCCACCATGAATGTTCGCAAGCTCTTACCGGAAATGTCAAAAATCTCGTGCGATATACTCTTGCTCGGCCATCAATACTGGGCAAGCAACATAAAAACCTTGTGCGCCATTGACCCTCTCCATCGAGAAGATCAAGAGTGCGAAATAGATATGGCGGTGACGGCAAGAGGGAATTGGTTGTCAGAACAATATGGCGCGAGAGTATCACTTATTTACTGTTGTTACGTGGCACCATACTTAATGAGGTATAAAGCTCAAATTTTAGCAAATCAAAAGAAAGGGTTGGAAGAGTTCATTGGGAAGAAGCACTTACAGTCCCTGCCCATACATATGCCTGATGGTAACCCGGAGGAAGCACTTCCCAAGGCGATCTCTCAAATGAAGGCCAATATACTCATTATGGGCGCCTGCCAACGTAGCGCGACATCTCGCTTTTGGTCTGGCAGCACAACCGATGCATTACTGGAAAGTCTTCCTTGCGATCTGCTTTTAGTCAATAAAAATAGACATGACTAAATGCACTCATTTCACTGGATAAACTTACGCACACAATATGAGCTTGATTTAATATAAATACTCACCTAGTGTTGAAGTAAGTAACAAAAAATAAATGTAAGACACACGAATTTGCTGGTACTAGATTTACTTTCTTACTTCCTCCTTTCTGTAAGAGTGTAAATATGAGTCCCAGCTATTTTTTAGTCTTAATAGATCATAACCAAAGTATCCAGATCAGACGATGATATCCCTTTGAAATCAACAACTCCCCAATAAGCATCTACCCCCACACACCACTTCATTAAACCTCCAACCCAGTAGTGATAGATTTGTTAATAATCCTCACAACTTCTAAGCTTAATTGATATGCAGTAGAAGCTTGAGAATGACACTATGCCTATAAATAAAACGTATAAGCCCACTGGTATTGGTATCAGGCAAAAAATCACCGTTATTTTACTAAGTATTATTATGCTTTCTTTGATCATTACCGGATCGGTTTATCACTATAAAAGCCAAGAATCGATTGAAATGGTTGTCGTTAACCACCTTAAAACCGTTGCGAATAATAAAAGAAATGCGGTTTTTCAAATTATCAAAAAATACCAAGAACGCATTGCATTAATAAGCTCAAGAACACAATTGAGAATCGCACTAAGTCAATTAAAGCAATCTGAAACAAGTGATGAGAGCACAGCACATGTCCATAAAATATATAAAATAATCACGGATGCTAAAGCATCGATCAAAAGTATTCAGAACATCATAGTGACCAACACAGATGCTCAAGTAGTCACTTCCTCTGCTAACATCCACGCCAACGGAGAAATCAAACGGCAGTTGCTTCCCGCCAAAGACAAGCGGTACGCCATAGCATTTAATCTAAATAAAGAAACTGATGTGACGACTTTGTTTATTTCACAGAGATTGCAGCTTGATGGGCACCTTATTGGGTACGCCATACTCGAAATGAATTTGAGTGATTTTTCTGTGGTCACTGATACCCAGTTTGGGCTTGGCAACTCAGAAGAGACAACACTGGTTTATCAAGACCCAAGTACGGGTAGTATTACCCCTATTTACCCAGTAGCTCTGACTTTAGGGTATGAGCAGGGTTCGTGGGTTGACCCTTTCGCCCTAGTTAGGCAGAAAGATGATGATATAACCACCTACATCGATCACAAAGGTCATGATGTACTTGCCGTCGCTTATGCATTCAAAGAGCTGAACCTAGGACTTGTGTACAAAATAGATCATGCCGATGCGCTTGGGATAATCAGTGAACAAAGGCAGTTTCTGATCATCTCTTCTCTGGCAACTGCACTCGTAGGGGGCATTGTTGTGCTCATCCTCTCTCGAACGATCACTAAACCCATCATTGATTTAACTTACGTGGCATCCATGATTGCCAACGGTGATTTATCCCAAAGAATTCAGTATTTTACGAAAGATGAACTTGGAATGCTTGCTCAAGCTTTTAACCAAATGGCAGATAAACTCATTGATGCTAATCAAGTGCTGGAACAAAGAGTCAGTGAAAAAACCTTAGAACTCTTCCAAGCCAATGAAAGCCTAGCTCGACTCAACAGGGATTTAGAATTACTGTCGCTAAAAGATGCTTTAACAGGTATTAGTAATCGAAGAGCGTTTGATGATTTACTCGAAGAAGAGTGGAAAAGATGCCATCGAGACGGAACTTCCCTTGGCTTGATCATGATCGATATCGATTTTTTCAAAAAGTACAACGATAGCTTAGGTCATAGTGCTGGTGATGCTTGCCTCAAACAGGTTGCGAATCTCATTGACCAAGCCGTTCATCGAAACAGCGACATGGTCGCTCGGTATGGAGGAGAAGAGTTCGTCGTCTTACTGCCTAACACCCCCCTCGATGATGCGCTCTCTGTGGCACACCGAATTCAAGAAGCGATGGCCAAAGGAAAAATATTACACCCAGACTCTCCCATTTCTTCACATGTCACATTAAGTATTGGACTGGGAGCCATCGTCCCTGAAAGAAACACATCACCTCAAGCATTTTTAGAAGCCGTAGACGCGACTCTTTATCTTTCAAAGGACAAAGGACGTAATACGATTTCAACAATACAGGATATCTAATACTGGGGCTGAAGCTAAAAATTAGTGATTGCGATCTGCGGTAGTATTTAAAAATACATCATGCAAAGCACATAGAGCCGCTCTGAGCTGAACACTTGCCACCGCAAACTTTACGCTATTATCACCTTCAGAGTAATGAATATTATCAGGTAATATCCCTTGCATCTCTAGTGCTTGGCAGCCTAGGCGTAAAGTCTGCTCACCTGATATTTTCGCCCCCAAAACGGACAGTAAAGCCACTCGTTGAACGGTTAGTTCAGCGTTAGGTAAGCACTTTTTGGCTTGAGTCAATATCTTACCAAAATTAGACACCGAGCAATCAAAGTAATAACAGAGTGTTTCTCTCCGCTCATCATGGTGCAGAAGGTTAACATTGGGTAAGGAGAAAAGCTGATGTTTTAGATCAGCCAAATCCGAATTACCCTCGGTAAGAATTATTTTTAACACACAAACATCGTCTCTCCCTGTCACAACGTCCACTTTCTGCTCTGTTGAGCAATGGCCATGGCTAATAACAGTCCCCGGATGTTCAGGTTCAAAGGTGCATTTCACCTGCAAGTCAATATTCTCTTGGGAAAGCTCTTCAATGGCATCAGGATGAACAAGATCGTGAGACAAGGCTGACAGTTCATTGGCTACTTGATAGCTTGATTGCCCAATCGGGTTTACCTGCTCAGTACCAATTAAATCGGGATCGCCCGAACTCAGATGAGAACATTGATGTATCACCGCCTGTTTAGCTTCAGTTAATGCCGCTATTCTACTCAAGGTTAAATCACCGTAACGGCGATCATCATGACAAGTGTCACTCCTTTCACAAGATGCGTAAGCGGTAACAACTGGAAGTTCGCAGTTTAAGTCTACCCCCTCTAAACGATTCCAAACTTGGCTATCAAGAGATTCACGCGGCTCATTAGGAGGGCCAGCTAAGTCGATGAAACGAGTTTGCACACCATGACGCTTTGCCTTCAAAGCAGTATTGTAAGCACTATGAGCCTCACCTATTGATGCCAGCCGCTCTCGAACCGGCTGCCAATAGTATTGATGAGATGCACCATCTATCGGCTTCCTAGTAGATAAATAGTGGTGGATCCACTGACGAGTACAAGATACACGTTCCAAAATGAATTCATCCGCTTTTCTGCGTAATATGGGATCAGCGAATACACTCTCATTCACTAGTAATAACCTTTGAATAACACTGTCTAACTGACTTTCCCACTCCTCCCCTCCAGACAAAATATACTGATAAACCCCAGGCTCAAACGTACGATGATTTTCTAGAAGGGCGTCTGTAATGCCTTGGTAGGCAGGCACAACAAAAATACGGTTATATCTTGCTCTAGGCTCAGGTTTCAGAATGATATTATCCAAAACTGCATCAAACGCAGACATTGATGAACCACTCACTTTCTCTACCGTGTGGGACATAGTTTTCTCTCTTTATCTAAATCACACCCCTAAATACTTAGAGGTCTAAGTATTTATTATAACCAAAAACCACAAATTAACAAAACAAAGCCTATTTAAAAAGTGCTTAAAGCCGGGGTTTATAATTTGAACTATAAACAAAAAGAATAAAAACCAAGGTTGAAAAGTAAAATAAGTCAGAGTCACTGACTATCACTCTTAGGATATGAAAATTTGATGAGTAATAGGATGCGATGGAGAAAGAAGAGCAGCAACTCAGTCACCAAACGGTGAACTGACAAACGCTTCATAAGAATGCCAAGCCAGCTACACAATTGTAACCACTTTATTGTGTAAACAACGCCAGTAAAGCATAAAAAAGCGCCCCGTAGGGCGCATTGATTATTGTGAGTAAAGACGTCGGATAGGCTCTGGCTCTGTATAATCAATCAGCTCATTATCGTTTAGCTCATCGATTTGTTCCTGAGTCGCAGATACCACCAGCACCTGCTGATTATCTAAAACATCAACCACTTCAATATCATGAGAACGAAGAAGCTCTCTGGCCTGCTGCTCTTTGCCTTCATGATACTTCACAAAGAACCTTGGTTGCTCAGCAGCCTGTGCTGGTCTCTTTTCCACTGGGGGAAACGCCGGATTTCCTGCCATTGCATTGGCGGAGAAAGTCGCGACCAGTAGGCTGAGAGCGCCAACATAGGAAAATGATTTTAATCTCTGCTTCTTCATACTCATTCCTTATTGAAAAGATAGAGTCCAGCTGTTGATGCTGCCCGTATCTTGACTGGCATTGTCTACAGCACTCAGCTTCCATGTACCTTTCGACTCATACCCACTAAAGTTAGCCTGATAAGTGTTGGCAATGTTGTTGGCTGAACCACCCGCATTGTCATGCAAAACCACTTCATGGCCCGTTGGAGATGTCAAAGTAACACGCAAATCACCAATGTAAGTATGGCTGATGTCAAGTTCAACAGAAACGGTACCAGCATCACCAGAACGCAGTACGTCGAGTGTGCTCGTTACACCAGCACTGCTGTTATCTGGAATGGCGACTGCATCAGAGTTTGTGTAGCTAGATGGTGCCTGGCTACTAGAATCATTACCATTATGAGAAGCAACGAGTGAAGCGCCTGAGTAAGCGGAATAACCATAAACTAGAACTTCATAAGTACCAGCAGAAGTGACATTGAGAGAACAACTCTCACCGTTACCCTGCTCCCATGAACGGCAATCGTAAACACCTGTGCTAGGTGTACCATTGAAGCGAACATACATATCGGCATCGCCTGTGCCACCACTTAGAGTAAACGTCGCTTGGCTAGCATCGGCAGGAACATCGAAAGTGTAAGTCGTGCTTGATTTACTTCCGCCAGACAATGACGTTTTCGCGACACCATTCTCCAGAACTTTACTAAGGTCAACAGGGCCATTACAGCCTACATCCAAGTATGCCTTCGCGGCATCCGCATTCACTAGACCATAGCCAGTACGGTTATCACGGCCTTCTGAGTCGATGTCAGTTGCTGTCGCGGTCAGTGCCTTACGTACTTGTTGCGCTGTACACGTTGGGTGGTAGCTCCATACTAAGCCTGCAACACCAGTGACATGAGGTGTTGCCATGGAGGTACCATTATAGTACTCGTAATCTTCACCCTTGGTGGTTTTGACTGTGACGGTCTGACCAAGCTGATTCGCCAGTTCTAAACCGAACTCGCGGTCAACTGTAACGGAAACCATACGATAATCGTTGTTGTCATCCAGTACGAATGGGTTCTGTAAGCCTGACAGCTCCTGATTACTGTATACAATCGCAGCTTTGGCACCTGCGTTGTAACATGCCTTAACTGGGTTGACTTCTGGGCGCACGCCTGTTGCCTGATTATCAATGCGCTCAGTCAGACAGATCTTGTCCGACATGTCGCCACAGTTATAGCTGCCTGACGAGATATCACAAGCAGCAAGAGGGGCGGTAAACGTACCGGCAATCGGGTCTGAGATGTAGTCACCTGACTGGAGAATTTTACGATTGTGTGGAACGACACCACGATCGAAATTACTCACTCCGTTAATCGTAATATCGGACAGTACACCCTCACCGACGGTCACAGTTGACAGTACCGCCACACCTGGTGCTGCAATATCTACCTGATCTGTTGCTTGAGAGAAAGCTGCATGATGATTTTTGTTATCCACTGCTGCAACGGACATCACAGCGTCATAAGAGGCAGGATAGCTGTGTGCAGTATTGCCTGAGTTACCTGCCGCAGCAATAAGTAGAACACCATCATCATAAATCGACTGAAGGGCATTTTGCTCAGTTCGGCTCGCTTGGCTACCACCGAGACTCATATTGACTACATCTGCACCGTTATCCGCACAGGTCTGGATCGCCTTCACTAAACTCGATGAATACCCCCACCCTGATTCATTGAACACTTTAACAATATGCAAATTCACGTTCTGGTTTGGCATCACGCCTTTGACGCCTTCGTTGTTAGCAATCGCTGCAATAGTACCCGCAACGTGAGTACCGTGAGCATTATTGTTACCCGGAGAACTCCATGATCCCGTACCACTGTCGTTAGTACCTTGTACACGGTTGCCGCTCAGGTCGTTATGACTGATGTCGTAACCTGAATCAATAATACACACTGTACGGTTGCCCGTATTGGAGTCACTTAATAATTGGGCATTCACCGCATTGAAGCCCCAAGGGGTAGTTTCACTTAATAAGTAACGTGGAGGATCCACCTCGACATATTCAACTTGGCTGTTTTCACGTAGTGCCGACAACTCACTGTCGTCTACTTCCACACTGTAAAGTGCTTGGTTACCCAATTTTTCAACTTTGCGCGCTTTCACTTCATCTAATACCGCTTCACGCGCTTTCGATGGTGCCACTGCTGAGCTCGCCATTGAGAAAGGTGCAGGTGACTCTTCTTTAAACTTGACTATATATTTAGTCGGCAAATCAGCCTCGTTAAAGCCAGTTGGCAACGCTGCGAACGCAGACGTAGCACCAGCCATAGCCACGGTAATTGACGATAGGACGAATATTCCTTTGGTTTTATTTATCATGTTGTGCATTTGCTCTGATCCTTTTTGAGCTATTTTTATTCACTTTATCTCCATGAACAGTCATCTTTTATAACTACTCAAGAGAGCCCTAGCTATAAATCACGCTTATAAAACATCCAACATTTTATAAAACAAAACCTTCATAAACAGGCAACAAATCAATTAAACAACAGTATTAGTAAACATACTTTGGTTAATAAAAAACCTTAAAAAGCAATTAGTTAATAACAAGAAGTGCATTTAAAATTGGTTTTAATGATTGATTATTTACCAACAAGCAGAAGTGATAGTTTTAACATTTGTTAAAAAACAAAACATCAGAAAAACAGACAACTTTAATTTTGATAATTTAATCATCATAAGGAGTTCGGAAATTGGTATCTGGCAACCGTTGTCCACAGGAATAGACTGAGCTTTCAGCGAAGGTAACTTTTACACTTGATAGAAGCTTTTACGCATTTTTTGTTGCAATTGAGTTAAATAGAATGAAGACTCTAGACTCAACTGAATAATTTGCATCAGTTTAATAACGCATGCGCATTTAAAGAGGAAAGTATTTTGCTTGGTATTATTCGTCTGACCTTGGCTGCAATTTTTATTGTCTTTACCACACTATTTGCTTTGATCTATTGCTTATTCAGCCCAAGAAACCCAAGGCATGTTTATTTCTTCTGCCGCTGGTTTAATCAGCTACATAAACTTGTCGGCATCAAACTGATACAACGTGGCTTAGATAGAGCTCCAACACCAGCCAATAGCGTTTATATCTCTAATCATCAAAGTGTGTACGACTTTGTCACAGCGCCGGGGATGCTTCGCCCAAGAACCGTCACTCTTGGCAAAAGAGACTTGCTCTGGCTCCCTTTCTTCGGTCAACTTTACTGGATCACTGGCAACATACTGATTAACCGAGAGAACAAATCTCAAGCACGCGATACGATCAAACAAGTCGCAGAAGCGATTCATCAACGCGATCTGTCTGTTTGGGTTTACCCCGAGGGAACAAGAAGCAAAGGAAGAGGGCTGCTACCGTTTAAAACTGGTGCATTCCGTATGGCCATTGAAGCGGGAGTCCCCATCACGCCAATGTGTGTCAGCACTACCCATAACAAGATTGACTTAAATCGTCGTAACAATGGTGTGGTGATTTCTGAAATGCTCGAGCCCATTGATGTCTCTGGGTATAAAATCGAAGATGCACGAAAGCTGGCGGAGCATTGCCATACATTAATGGCAGCAAAAATAAAAGAGCTGGACAACGAAGTCACCCAGCTTGAAATACAAAAGAATAAAGCGCTTTCAGAACAACAGCATAGTCATTAGAAAATGTATTGGTCCATCATTGCGACCATACGACCAATCTCTGGCTTAGTAATAGTGTCATTTGCACCTAAAGCCAGAGCTTTGGCACGGTTATCATCACTCATCAGCGAAGAGAACATAACTATCGGTAACTCTTTGTAAGCATCGGATTCACGTAAACGCTTCACCAAGTGCATACCGTCCATACGTGGCATCTCCACATCCGTCACTACCGCATCAACCAGTTCAGTCACAGGTAAATTTTCCTTCTTCGCGACTTCGGCAATTTCCATTAACTTCTCATGTGCCTCACCACCATCTTTACATGCGATGATGTTATAACCCGCCGAGCTTAATGTGTCCTGGATCAAGCTGCGGATAAAGGCCGAATCATCCACCACCATGACAGTCTTCGAATTACGCTTAGAAACCATTTTCTGGTTGAGATCGACACTTTTATCCACTTTGACATCGTATTTTTCCATACTCAGTTCTGGGTTGATGTCAGCGATGATCTTCTCAAAATCAAGGATCATTATCAGATTGCCATCTTTGCGCACGACTGCCACTACACAGTCTTGTTCGCCAGCTTCAAGAAATTGGCTTGGAGATTCGACATCATTCCATGAAATACGATGAATACGGCTAATGCTATCAATCAAGAATCCATTGGTCATGCGGTTAAAGTCCGTCACAATAACAAACTTTTTCTCAAGCTCTTGGCTTGTCGGTACGCCTAACCAGCCAGCTAAGTCAACGAGAGGCGTCAAAATGTCTCGTGATGAAAAAACGCCCACCATATGAGGCTGAGCATTGGGATAATCGGTAGTTTCCGGCACCTGAATGACTTCACGTACTTTGGCGACGTTGATGCCGTAATAACAGGTTTTTTTAGAGCCATCGGGCATCTGTTTAACTAAGTGAAATTCAATAATTTCAAGTTCATTTGTGCCACTTTCTGTAAGAATTGTACTGCTTGAAACGCTCATAGTTGATTTTACTCATTCCCGGTATCATTCACACTTACGTAGAGTGTTTCTCATCTACGTAACTACCTAATCTGCCGCCTCGGGATTTGTATTTTTCGTTAACGCGTGAGGCGAAAGTAAAACTATCTCATTTATCAATATAAATGCCAGAAGAATTCATCAATCTCATTGCAAGCTCTTGTGTGGCTCACACTATGATGAAGCATTGGTTACTATCCTAGTATAAGCCCCGAGTGGTGAACTTTCCTTAAACTAGAAAGAATTGCTCTTCTAAGCCTACAGTTACTCAGGCAAAATATTCATAAGCCTCTGTATCGACAGATAAACTCAATATCTACATCACTATAGCGGCAATGTAATGCCAGAGTTGAATTAAATATCACGAAGGGAACACATTCTTCTACTGGTATATGAAATGTCCAAGATGTAGTGATTGCTCAGTTTTAAAACTAAAGTCAATTGATTAGGTTTCATCTTTCATATACCTTCCTTGAGCTAGTGAATCAATATGAAGTAGTCTTTTATCAACCGCTCTACTTTGTACTCGATACACCATCAGAATGTAGATGCAATCATATTACCCCCTTAAAAGCGATGAATGATAAAATCTTACTCAATACCCCTCTTTACACTTTCTGCCACCAGCTTGATAGTGCAAACCTAAGTGACCTAGATCTAATAAAGGCCGATGCGAAGCAAACATGGCTAAGGAAAATTTCACTGCTGCAAACCCAGTTGAAAACCTTGCCTCACCTGGCTGGACAAGTGCTGCTACGCCTGCCCATGGGAGCAAACCTTGAAGATATAGAGTCAATAGTGCTCTATCGTGGGATCATATTCGTTATTCAGATAGATATGGACAGCGATAATTACCAGCCAAGCTCTATCGCTCAGGTTCATCTGGCTGCTCGCCAGCTTAAAGACCTCAACCAAGCCAACAAAGACAAGTATATGGTTCCTGTATTATTGGCCGAAAAAGCACAGCCACAATCGGGGGCATTAGCGGCAACAGAAGACAGACTGTTTGACACTATGTGTGACAGCGGAGAGTACTTATCTGCAATGATCGAACATTTCGCCAACCAGTTTAAAGCGGATGAGATCGATGCTGAAAACTGGTTAGTACAACATTATCGTAGCCTCTAACGCGTCATTTTCTTCACGAAAACCACCACAAACAGCGCCATGGTAAAGCTGCCGAGAAAGGCTTCGAAGGCAGCAATAAACCTAGCGATTCCGACTGGGGAAATATCCCCGTAACCGAGAGTAGTAAAGGTCACTACGCTAAAGTAAAGCGAGTTAAGAAATTCAAATAGATAGAATTGCCAGCCACTAAGATCTTCATATATCGGGTGTGCGCCCGTAGTATCCAAAAAGAAATACGCCATGGCACAGACTAATATCAGAAAGATAGAAAAGCCGACCACCCGCATCGGATCTTCGCCATAACCGCAGAACAGATCGACCACTTTAGACACCACTCTACGGACACTCAACTTTGGCATTTGATATCGACGAAAACGCATCTCGCGTTTGAAGAAGTCTCCCGCCATTTCGAACAAACCCTGCTTCTCACATTGCTTGCGAATATTTCGACACACTTCCTCGGCTTCCTGATACAAAGATGCAACTTCTTTGTACTGACGCTTCTTGCGTGCCTGCTTAGCTTGTTGTTCTTGCTTGAGGTAGGTTCCCCACTCAACATTCTCCAGCTTCGCTCGGCCAAGATCTGCTCCCAGTAAATTGCAGTCATCAAGCTTGGCACAATGCAGATTCGCACCTAACATCTTTGATTTCATTAACGACGAACCACGTAAATCAAGACCGAAAAAGTGCGCATCGGTCAGATCCGCTCGGTAAAAATCCACATTACGACATGAATAGCCTTCTTTACACCCTCGGTTCACCAAATTGATGTCTACCAAGTTTGTTCTTGCCAACTGAAATCCGTCTAAAGGTTTACCCGCTGCGGCCCATTGTTCAACCTTGTCTTTTATATCATCTTTGCTTTTATCGACTTTGGGATCATGCCAGTAACACAGTCCTGACTCACCACACGGTTGATCGCAGCACCAGCCATCAGGATTTTGATAGCTGCATTGGCCTTGTGTCGATTTCATATGCGCTGCCCCGTAAGCACGCCAGCAAGTGGAAACTTGCTGGCATTATTAAGTGTAGTGGGTGCATATACACTCGCAAACGCTATTTACAATTTAACTAATAACACTTTGTTGTTTCAGCCAACTTTTAAACAGCCGAGTATGCGGGTTGTCGACGTGAGTAATAATGAAATACCCCGCTCTGGCACGGATAGCTGGGAATGGCGCCACTAACCTGTGCTGTTTTAACTCATCCCCTAATAGTGCCATGCGCGCCAACGCCACACCGACTCCGGCTTCAGCTGCAGACATAGCCATGTCGGTACGATTAAAGAAGTGCCCCTGATGGGTGTCAAACTCAAGCGAGTGCTCTTGGGCCCAAAATTGCCATTCATGATCTTTGGTCGAGCCTTTCCATGGCATCGCATCATGGAGCAAGGTCACCTGTTGCCAGCTCTGTGCACTCCCTGACACACTAAGATGAGCAAAATGACGAAAATACCCTGGGCTCATTACTGGCAGCAAAGATTCCTCCATCAATAGCTCAGCGTCAGGCAACTTATAGGGTAATGGCCCGTAATCAATCGCGATATCGTAATCTCGGTTGTCGCTATCAACCAAGGCTCCCTCAGCAAACGTGTGGATCTGTATTTCAGGGTGTTGTTTCTGGAAATCTTCTAAGCGAGGCACCAACCACTTAAAAGCAAGTGAAGGGGTCAGCTTAAGTCGGATCTGCTTACTATCCGTCACATGCGTAAGTTGGTAGATAGTATCTTCAATAGCCGCTAAATGCGGTGAAACTGACTCAACTAATTTTTGACCTTGATCTGTCAAGCGAATACCTCTCGCATGACGCTCAAACACGTCAAAACCTAGACGTTCTTCCGCCGACTGAAGCTGTTGGCTGACGGCACCTGTAGTGAGGTTAAGCTCACTGGCCGCACTGGTCAGGCTGTGGTGTCTGGCGACAATGCACACTAGATTGATTCCATTAAGCAGAGCTGATTTCATAAAGCTTTTAGTTTTTCTAAACAGTGATATTAATTCTTATCGATTGTTAACCAGATGTAAATCCAACATTCTTGAAAAAATTCCCCGTTTATGGAGTTGGAGTGTGAAAGTCGTCATTTTAGGCAGCGGAGTGGTCGGATTAACCAGCGCTTGGTATTTACAGCAAGCGGGGTGTCAAGTTACGGTGATTGATCGCCAACCACGATCCGCAGAAGAAACCAGTTTTGCCAATGCGGGCCAGATCTCTTATGGCTACTCTTCACCATGGGCGGCTCCTGGCGTGCCCATGAAAGCCATAAAATGGTTATTAGAAGAGCATGCACCGCTAAAGATTAAGCCTAGCCTCAGCCCAGAACTCCTCCGTTGGGCTAGCCAAATGTTAAAAAATTGCCAGCTGGACAGGTATCGGATTAACAAAGCCCGTATGTTGGCGATTGCCAATCGTAGCCGAGAGTGTTTAGCGCAGTTAAACCAGCAATACGACCTCAACTATCAAGGGCGTACTCGAGGGACGTTACAAATTTTCCGTAACCGCAAGCAATTACTTGCAGTAGAAAAAGATATTGCACTGCTAGAAGAAAGCGGCACTCGATACCAGTTGCTGAATGCTCAAGAGTGTTTAGTGCAAGAGCCTGGGCTCGCCCACATTCAAGGAACACTTACCGGAGGTCTCTATTTACCAGATGATGAGACTGGAGACTGCTATTTGTTCTGCCAACAACTGCAAGCAATGGCAGAACAAGCTGGGGTTGAGTTCATCTTCAACACCGAGATACATAGCCTCAACACACAAGGTAATCAGGTACTCTCAGTCAACACATCGCAAGGGGAAATTGCCGCAGACAAAGTTGTGGTAGCCATGGGCAGCTATTCAAAATCGCTTTTAGAGCAAGTTGGTATAGACATCCCACTCTACCCCGTCAAAGGTTACTCACTCACCTTGCCTATCATTGACGAAGCATTCGCACCTCAATCAACCATTATGGATGAGACCTACAAAGTGGCCGTGACTCGCTTCGAAAATCGAATTCGCGTCGCGGGCACAGCCGAGCTGGCTGGTTTTGATCCCGCCCTGCCGGATAAACGACTCGCTACGTTGAATCATGTTGTGTCTAACTTATTTCCGGATGGGACAGATTTATCTCGCGCAGATTATTGGACAGGCTTCCGTCCAATGACCCCCGACGGCACGCCGATCATCGGAAGCACATCAATAAAGAACCTCTTTACTAATACTGGGCACGGCACCTTAGGTTGGACTATGGCCTGTGGCTCAGCAGAGATCCTGACAGAAGTGATTACACAGTCAAATTATCACCAATATAAGGAGCTCAGCACGCATCGATACAACGAATAGTGTAAATACCTACAATCGATGATATTGACAGTACAAAAAACGAGCTACACAACTATAGCGCGCATTGTTAGTGCGCTATGGATTGGGTCATATCAATTCATTTTTCAAGCATTTTGAAACTACTCGCTACGATAACACTACTCGTTAACATTTATTTAGCATTTTGTGCCTAAGCTCACGCAAATAAATTTTAAAGTACAAATCGGTTAACATCAGAGTTACAAAAAGGTTAATATTCTGTTCGCAAAACAACCACTATAAAACTAAACAGGGAAAATACTTATGCAGTCATTAGTTGATTTTCTGAATGGAATCATCTGGAGTCCGGCACTGATTTATTTGTGTCTTGGCGCTGGCTTGTTCTACTCAATCATGACGCGATTCGTGCAGATTCGTCACTTCGGTGAAATGTGGCGTCTGCTTCTTTCAGGTAAAAGCTCGTCCAAAGGCATCTCTTCTTTTCAGGCACTCGCCGTTTCACTTTCAGGACGTGTAGGTACAGGTAACATTGCTGGTGTTGCCGCTGCTATCGGCTTTGGTGGCCCAGGCGCGGTATTTTGGATGTGGGTGGTAGCATTCTTTGGTGCTGCGACAGCCTACGCGGAATCCACGCTTGCACAAATTTACAAAGAAGAAGACAACGGTGAGTTCCGTGGTGGTCCAGCTTACTACATTGAGAAAGCAATGGGTCAGACGTGGTACGCGTGGATCTTCGCTATTGCGACCATTTTTGCATGTGGTTTCCTACTGCCGGGTGTTCAGTCAAACAGTATTGGTAATGCAGTTGAAGCCGCATTTGGCTCAGGCGCTATGATCGAGACAGCGATCGGTACATTCAGCTTTGCGAAAATCTTCACAGGTACTGTTATCTCCGTCATTCTAGCCTTCATCATCTTCGGTGGTGTTAAGCGTATCGCGAACTTCACACAAATCGTGGTTCCTTTCATGGCGCTGGCTTACATCGTAACGGCCTTCATCATCATCCTTCTAAACATCGGTGAAGTACCACGCGTATTCTCAATGATCATTGGTGATGCGTTCACACCTATGGCAGGTGTTGGTGCGGCCATCGGCTGGGGTGTTAAACGTGGTGTTTACTCCAACGAAGCAGGTCAAGGTACAGGTCCTCACGCAGCTGCTGCAGCAAGTGTTGACCACCCAGCTCAGCAAGGTCTGGTACAGTCGTTTTCTATCTACATCGATACGCTACTAGTATGTTCGGCGACAGCATTTATGATTATCATCACGGGTGCTTACAACGTACACGGTGCAGAAGGCTTCTTAGTTCAGAACGTAGCAGCGGACATTGCAGCGAACGGCCCTGTCTTCACTCAGATGGCAATTGAAAGCGCATTACCGGGTATTGGTAAGCCGTTCATTGCGATTGCATTGTTCTTCTTTGCTTTCACAACCATCCTTGCTTACTACTACATCGCAGAAACAAATGTGGCCTATATCCGTCGTCACATCAAAGTTAACGGCTTGATGTTCGTACTAAAAGTGGCACTTATTGCGGTTGTGTTCTACGGTACAGTTAAGACTGCAAACCTTGCATGGGCGATGGGTGATGTGGGTGTTGGCCTGATGGCATGGCTCAACATCGTTGGTATTCTGATCATCTTCTTTATGGCGAAGCCAGCACTTAAGGCTCTACATGATTACGAAGAACAGCAGAAGCAAGGCGTCACAGAATACACATTCAACCCTGTTAAACTGGGCATAAAAGGCGCAGATTACTGGGAAGATAAATATCGTCGTAAGACAGGTAAAGAACCTACAGCAGAAGAAGAATCCAAGCCAGTTGAGCAGCCTTCAACCTAATTTGGATATCTAAGATAAAAAGCAGTGGTAAAAAAGGGGTTAGCCTATGGCTAACCCCTTTCATCTTATGTTCCCAAATATATTTCTAACAGGGCCATTAGCCATGCCAGCAATATTCTTTACGCCGCGACAGCTTCCGTTGCAACTGATGCTTTTTTCTCACCAATAGGCAGAATCGTGCGGCCATATTCGTTGTTCAGTACTTGAGCCATCGCGAAGTAGATTGCACTTGCGCCACAGAAAATGCCTTCAAAACCTGCAATTGTGCCAATCAGCTCACTCCCCGTGAAATCACGTGCGGCAAGTAGGAAAAACAAAATAGTTAGCGAGCCGAAAACCACTTGCTTCGCTGTTGGGTAGCAAAGAGATCCGATAAACATGAAACCCGTGAAGATGCCCCACAGAGCTAGGTACCAACCCATAAAGTGTGCAGGACTTGCCGGTAACCCCATGTAAGGCATAACAATCAAGCCAACCAGTGTTAGCCAGAACAAGCCATAAGAAGTAAATGCGGTAGTACCAAACGTATCACCACGTTTAAAGCACATCATGCCAACAATCACTTGGCTCAGACCACCATAGAAAATACCCATTGCCAAAATCATTGAATCAATTGGGAAGAAGCCTGCGTTATGAATGTTTAGCAGGATGGTTGTCATACCGAAACCCATCAAACCAAGTGGAGCTGGGTTAGCCAGTTTTGTTGACATTTCGCACACCTTTCAAAAAAATTAATAAAATTTACGCGCGAAGTTTAATTCCGTTCAATAAAAAAGATAGATCTGGAATGTGCAATCTAAGATTACAAAAACCGTCCCATAACGCGAAAGCAAACCAAAAAGCTCCTGCTTATTGCAGGAGCTTAGTTAATGAGTCATGAATCTTTTACATTACTGGCAAGAGATTTCATCCCAGAACCAGTTTGACTGGGTTGGCGTATCCCAAACACCCGGCCCATTCTTAGCAACAAAGCATTTACCTTCATGGGTGACTTTATCGCCGTTGGCAACTTGAGTTACACCAGCTTGCCACTGAATAAAGGTATCAGGTTCTGGCGTTGGGTCAGGATTCGGGGTTGGATCTGGCGTAGGCTCAGGTGTGGGTTCAGTTGGCGTGCCAGAAATGAGTTCCCACGGTCCACCAGCGTCAGGGGCATCACCTTGTGTCCACCATTTCGCTTTATACGTCACTCCTAGATAGGTAACTTCATCACCCGCATTGTAAACCTTACTGGCACTCCAAGCCTTTCCTGTGCCAGGATCAGGGTCAACCGGGTCTAACTGGTCAACAACACGCACTTCAGGCCAACTCGCGTGAGAGCCGTACACATTCGTCACACATTTTTCGTAGTCACCTGGTACCAGCGCAGAGTAAGCGGTCTGGAATCCAACTAATTCACACTCAAAAGAATAACCACCCGGACGATCAGCATAGTACTTCCAGTTGCCATCCCAGTTGGTGTACAACACATCAGTCGCACCATTTAGGTTAAGGCTGCCGTATGGAGTCTGTTGCCAACAGGTATTCTTTTCATCGGCTTCGATTGGAATCTGGTAATGAGACGACAGTCCTTCCCAATATCTTATGCGGTTGACGGGTTGCCCTTTATTCTTATTCTGTTCTCCACACTCAATGCCCCCATTGATGATGTTAATCGTGGTGCCAAAGCCATAACCAATCCCCGCTTCAGTCTCACGTTGAGAAGGCGACCACGTTTTATCAATCACATGCAACATCGCGGGTTTCGGTGCTTGTGGTGTTAAGAAGAACCAAATGGCAGACGCTAAATTCAGCCAAGAGTCGGCAACTAAGCCTGGGTTGTTGAGCAAAACAGACGCATCACCATCAAACATTGCTTCGGAAAACGCGCCGTAATTAAAGTGGTAAGAAAGCTGCTTAGCACCACGTCCAAAATAACCCTGTCCTGCCGCACACGGCCATTTTTTGTTTTGCCAATCGTTCTGGCCACAACCAGTGGTATAGCCTTCCTGACCTTCTGACCAGCCCATTTCACGCACATGCACAAGTGCCTGTTGCCACTCTTCAAGACCTAATGGGTTATCCGACACATTATCTTTGGCAATATGCCCCCCTGTTTCCTGAGCGAAGTGGGCAAATGCCGTCACGATCGAACGTTTACAGATCGCATCGGAATCTCGCCCATCCGTATACTCGGCACAAAAGGCGGGAAACTTACCAATCGCCCGTAAGAAGCGGGTATAAGTGTACTCAGGCGCAGCCATATTGGTCAGAAAATCCCACTCCGCCTGAGGGAACACACGTTCAGCGCGCTTAACGTTATCCGGATTAGTGGCAAGGCTAGGCTCAATCGCTTCAACAACGCTATTTGGTGCGGTGGTAAGTGCCTGAGACCATATCTGGTACATAGGGTCAGAAGTTTGTGCTTGCTCTGCCGCCTCAATGTCAGCGCGGGCAACCACATAACCATTCGGATTCTGCGGGTCAGGCTGAATATTAGTCATAGCCCAACTGGACGAAACAACCGCCAAAGATACAGCAGCGGCCAAATAGGTTATTTTTCTCATCACAATTTCCCTTGTTTTATAAAACTTAGGAAATGTTAGAAAAAGACAAATCAAGAATCACGGTGAATGAATGAGCCTATTGTTAAGTTGCGAGTCACTTTGGAGTTACAACGCAATAAGGAGTAATTTCGACCAATAAAAAACCAGCCCGAAGGCTGGCTTTCAATAGGGGTACATCGAATGGGAAGTTATTCCCACTCAATTGTCGCTGGTGGCTTACCTGAAATGTCGTAAACTACGCGAGAAATACCGTCAACTTCGTTGATAATGCGGTTAGAAACCTTACCTAGGAAGTCGTATGGTAGGTGTGCCCAATGCGCAGTCATAAAGTCGATAGTTTCTACCGCACGTAGAGATACCACCCAGTCGTATTTACGACCGTCGCCCATTACACCAACAGAGCGTACAGGTAGAAATACCGTGAAGGCTTGCGATACCTTGTTGTAAAGATCCGCTGCATGTAGCTCTTCAATGAAGATAGCATCTGCACGACGTAGCAAGTCACAGTACTCTTTCTTGATTTCGCCAAGAACACGAACCCCTAGACCAGGACCTGGGAATGGATGGCGGTAAAGCATGTTGTAAGGCAGACCTAACTCTAGGCCAATCTTACGAACTTCATCTTTGAACAGCTCACGTAGAGGTTCAACAAGACCCATTTCCATATCGTCTGGCAGACCGCCAACGTTATGGTGAGATTTGATTACGTGTGCTTTACCTGTCTTAGATGCCGCTGACTCGATGACGTCTGGGTAGATAGTACCCTGAGCAAGCCATTTCGCGTTTTTCAGCTTCTTAGATTCTTCATCGAATACGTCGACAAATACGTGACCGATAGTCTTACGCTTCTCTTCTGGATCCGACTTACCTTCAAGAGCGGCAAGGAAACGCTCTTCTGCGTCAACTTTGATGATGTTCAGACCGAATTGATCGCCAAACATATCCATCACTTGCTGACCTTCGTTTAGGCGAAGCAGGCCGTTATCAACGAATACACACGTTAGTTTGTCACCGATTGCACGGTGAACCAGCATCGCAACGACAGATGAATCCACACCGCCCGACAGGCCTAGGATGACTTCATCGTCACCTACTTGCTCTTTGATACGCGCAACAGCATCTTCAATGATCGATTCAGAAGTCCAAAGCCCTTCACAACCACATACGCCAAGAACAAAGTTCTCAAGCATTTGCTTGCCTTGCTTAGTGTGCGTTACTTCAGGGTGGAACTGAACACCGTAGTATTTCTTCTCTTCATTGGCCATTGCCGCATAAGGACAAGTATCTGTCTCACCGACTTTCACGAAGTCAGCAGGAATTTCTACCACTTTGTCACCGTGGCTCATCCACACGTCTTGAGTTGCTTCAAGATCTTTAAACAGTGCCGATTCACCAGAAACTTTGACTTGTGCATAGCCGAATTCACGCTCGGTTGAACCCGCTACTTTACCACCTAGCTGTTCAGCCATAGTTTGCATGCCGTAACATACACCGAGTACTGGCACACCAGAGTCAAATACATATTGAGGCGCGCGTGGAGAGTTGTCTTCCGTTACGCTTTCTGGACCACCAGATAGGATGATACCGTCTGGATTGAATTCACGAATATCCGCTTCTTCAACGTCCCAGCTCCACAGTTCACAGTAAACACCGATTTCACGTACACGGCGTGCGACTAGCTGAGTGTACTGAGAACCGAAGTCCAAGATCAGAATACGTTGGTCATGAATATTTTTAGTCATTTTGAGCAGTCTTATAAGCTAGGTTATTAAAACGGAGGCGAGTGTACTCGCCTCTTATTAATGCTTCAAGGAAAAAAGCAAACGTTTACGTCAGGTATATAGGTTTTCTTTTTACAACAGTAAAAATTAACCTAGACGGTAGTTTGGTGCTTCCTTGGTAATTTGAACGTCGTGTACATGAGACTCTTTCATGCCAGCGCCCGAAATACGTACAAATTCAGCTTTGGTACGCATATCTTCAACGGTTGCACTACCTGTAAGGCCCATGCTTGAACGTAGACCACCCATTTGTTGGTGAACGATCTCTTTTAAACGACCTTTGTACGCAATACGACCTTCGATACCTTCAGGTACAAGCTTGTCTGCTGCGTTGTCAGATTGGAAGTAACGATCAGATGAGCCTTGAGACATAGCGCCCAGAGAGCCCATACCACGGTAAGCTTTGTAAGAACGGCCGTTGTATAGAATGACTTCACCTGGTGCCTCTTCTGTACCCGCGAACATTGAGCCAACCATCACACATGATGCGCCAGCAACGATAGCTTTACAGATATCACCGGAGAAACGGATACCGCCATCAGCAATAACTGGAATGCCGTATTCGTTCGCAACTTCAGCTGCATCTGCAATAGCAGTAACCTGAGGAACACCCACACCTGTTACGATACGAGTGGTACAGATAGAACCTGGGCCGATGCCCACTTTAACCGCACTCACACCCGCTTCAATCAGTGCTTTAGCGCCAGCGCCGGTTGCAACGTTACCGCCAATGATATCTAGATCTGGGTAAGCTGCACGAGTTTCTCGAATACGGTTTAGTACGCCTTCAGAATGACCATGAGAAGAGTCGATAAGTAGAACGTCAACACCCGCTTCAACCAAGGCTGCAACACGCTCTTCGTTACCCGCGCCCGCACCAACTGCCGCACCAACGCGTAGACGACCTTGCGCATCTTTACATGCGTTTGGTTTACGTTCTGCTTTATGGAAATCTTTCGCCGTAATCATACCGGTTAGTTGGAACTCATCGTTCACGACCAGTACTTTCTCAACACGTGCTTCATGCATTTTCTCTTGCACTTCTTCACGAGTAGCCCCTTCTTTTACTGCTGCTAGACGCTCTTTAGGCGTCATAACCACTTCTACTTTCTTAGAAAGGTCAGTTACGAAACGAACGTCACGGCCAGTGATGATACCAACTAACTCATTGTTTTCAGTTACGACAGGGAAACCTGCAAAACCGTGTTTTTCTGTTAGAGCCACAACGTCTGCAATTGTTGCATCAGGGTTTACAGTAACTGGGTGTGAAACCACGCCAGCTTCGTAAATCTTAACCTGATGAACCATCTGAGCTTGTTGCTCAATAGACATATTCTTGTGGATAAAGCCAATGCCACCCTCTTGCGCTAGCGCTATAGCTAGACGAGCTTCAGTAACAGTGTCCATAGACGCTGAAATCATTGGGATGTTTAGAGTGATGTTCTTAGTCAACTGAGTGCGAAGATCAGCTGTGTTTGGGAGAACGGTGGAGTGAGCTGGCACGAGTAGTACATCATCGAATGTCAGCGCTTCTTTGGCAATTCTTAGCATTTGCAATATCTCACAATTAGAGGAGTAAAAAGACAATCCAATCTCATCGTTTCGCGTAATGAGGGTAACCAGTTTTAGGCTGTTGGCTACATTTGGATTAGATATTGCGGAGGGATTATACGGTTAACGCAATCGCTTGACCACAAGTTTTTTTAATTTTTTTCTTGCAATTACCCCCTTGCTATGTATTATATTGCCGCTAATTTCCATACTCACGCCTATGAGATTAGCTGTGTCATCTCTGACCAATCAAAACATCTTCACTGTATCTCGTCTTAATTCTGAAGTTCGCCTATTACTAGAAAATGAAATGGGTATTGTGTGGTTGGTCGGTGAAATCTCAAACTTCTCTTCGCCAGTTTCAGGCCATTGGTATTTTACCCTCAAAGACTCCCGTGCCCAGGTCAAGTGCGCCATGTTTCGTGGCAACAATCGACGAGTCACATTCAAGCCACAGAGCGGTAATCAAGTCTTAGTCAAAGCTCGTTTATCCTTGTATGAACCGCGCGGTGATTATCAGTTGATTATTGAGAGTATGCAGCCAGAGGGCGATGGCAGGCTTCAGCAACAGTTTGATGAATTGAAGATGAAACTTGCCGGAGAAGGACTATTTGCCCAGAGCAATAAAAAGCCTTTACCTGAGCACCCTAAGTGTGTCGGTGTCATCACATCCAAAACAGGCGCAGCACTATTTGATATTCTAGATGTCCTTAAAAGACGTGATCCTTCATTACCTATCGTGGTTTACCCGACATTGGTGCAAGGAGAAGATGCGGCGATTCAGATCGCACAGGCGATAGGGTGTGCAAATAGCCGCAACGAATGTGACGTGTTGATTGTAGGCCGTGGTGGTGGCTCTTTAGAAGATCTTTGGTGCTTCAACAACGAAATTGTCGCACGTACAATCGCAGCCAGCCAAATACCTATTATCAGTGCTGTTGGTCATGAAATTGATGTGACTATCGCGGATTTTGTTGCGGACATGCGCGCACCAACTCCATCTGCCGCTGCCGAAATAGTCAGTAGAGATAATAGCCACAAAGCAGAGGCCATCAATTCACGTAAACACAAATTGCAAAGTGCGATTCGATACTACTTGACGCAGCAAAAGCAAACGACTGCAACGTTATTGCATAGACTGGAACGTCAGCACCCAACTCACCAGTTACAACGTCAAAGCCAACAGCTTGATGATTTGTCACTGCGCCTTCAACGATCAATGGAAAACTACCTATCCTCACGCAGACAAAACCTAGAACGCCAACAGTACAAACTACAGCTTCACTCTCCTGTCACAAAACTTCGCGAGCAAAAACTGGCGTTACAAAGGCTTGAACAAAAGCTTACGGATGCCTTGGACAGAAAGCTGTTAAAATCACGTCATCAGCTGGCGCTCGCGGCTGAAAAGCTCGATACCGTCAGTCCACTTGCCACATTAAAACGTGGATACTCTATTACTCAGGATACATCTGGAAAGGTTCTAACCAGCGCCACAGAAACAAGATCGGGCGACACCTTGGTCACCCGTGTATCTGACGGCGAAATACGCTCAACCGTTATCTAAGCTAACTCTGTTTGATAAATTCAATCCGCACTTTTGACTTGGATTTTAATTCATTGCAGGAATGGCAAAAATAGCTCGCTGATCCACACGCTTGGATTTTCTCTAGTTGCTTATTACAATCTGGACAGTAACCAACTTTGGTGTAATTACTTGCACAATCACTACAGCGATAGTGACCTTGCCATTCCAGTTCTCGTTGACATATTGGGCACTGATCCATTTTGACTCTCGTAATCGTTTTATTTTCTCGACCAACAGCTTATATTTGTTGCTATCGAGAACACAATGATCCACATCACGCCCAATGGCAAGTTTCGCTCGGTATGATGGGCTAAAGATCTTAATAAGATCATCGGCTAAATCCATTTTGATCAGCGATCACCCCCTAAAAGAATATTTATATCACCACACACCGAAAGCATAAGTTACATGTGCTGTTTTTGAACTTATAGCGATATAAAAAACCAAATTAAGTTAAAAATAACCAACAGATGAAAATTTAATAAAAAGATCCACTCTAGCTCATGCTGCTATTACATTGGTACGCATTTCGATATTTTGTGTATCAAGTTGAGTAAAACTCACCCTAACCGCTTTGTATTCATTAAGACTTTTAGCATGCGTGCCGCCACATGGAATTTCAGCTACGCTCCCTTCACCAAGATCACATTGCCAATATCGTGAGTCTGTTAAAGACTCTCCGCAGCACTTTATATTGATTTTTGCCTCTAAGGATAACCATTGTTCTATTTGTTGGTTAACCAACACCTGTATCTGTACAAGGTCTTTTAACACATCTGCGCTGTTCAAACCTCGTTTGCGCAAAGTTTTCCCTAAGCGGTAGGTATCGACACACTGATCTTCACTCACATAACTGGTTTCCTGAGCATAGCTATTAAAGTCATAGTTGCCGTGAGGGTCCTTGCGATCAGCATCTTTACGCCAATATCCATGCTCTACTAAGACCTTATTGAGCGCCAAAAATGCGATATGTCCTGCGCTATGTCCCCTGCTCAAGGCTTGCTGATAAGCTTTATCTACAACTAATGTGACTTCCTGACCGAGGCGAAGGTTTATTGCAGACTCTTCCAAACAATGCACTACGACAAATACCCAGCCCTGTGTGTCTCGCTTGACTGGAATGTCCTTATCCACGTAGAGCTCACCGCTGCTCAACTCAACCGCTCCCACTACACAATCTTTAACCTCGTACCCCTCTATCCTTCCCTTATCTGCTGGGTGATCAGGCCATATATGACTCACGGGATGAAACGGTGTCACCTCTGTGATGACATAGAGTGCATTTTCTCCCTGCTTAACAAGTTGAATAGAAGATGTAAGTTGCCAGATCTGATGGCAAAAACGTGTAATCGTCGGTGTCACTGACATTTTATGTATCCTATATAAAAAAAGCGCCCTTCTTAGAGGCGCTTTCATACAATCATTATTATTTTTTGCGATTTTTCATCATACTCATCAAGCGCTTACGTTTGCGCTCCTGAGAAAGGGTCATCTTGTTCGATTTACCTTCAAATGGGTTCTCACTACTCTGGAACTGAATACGAATCGGCGTCCCCATGATTTCCAATGACTTACGGTAATAGTTCATCAAGTAACGCTTGTAAGAGTCTGGTAGCTCATTAACTTGGTTGCCATGAATGACTACGATTGGCGGATTGTAACCACCAGCGTGTGCATACTTAAGTTTCACACGACGACCACGAACCAAAGGCGGCTGGTGATCTTCAGTCGCCATCTTCATTATACGGGTCAGGACAGATGTACCCACTCGGGTTGTCGCCGATTTATAGGCTTCTTGTACTGATTCAAACAAATGACCAACACCTGTACCATGAAGCGCAGAAATAAAGTGGATACGAGCAAAGTCAACAAAACCAAGACGACGGTCTAACTCTTTCTTCACGTGCTCTTTTACGTCCATATCCAGACCATCCCACTTATTGACCGCAATCACAATCGAGCGACCAGCGTTCAATGCAAAACCAAGCAAGCTTAAGTCTTGATCAGAGATATTTTCACGCGCATCAATCACAAGAAGTACAACATTCGCGTCTTCTACGGCTTTGAGCGTTTTAACAACCGAAAACTTCTCTACTGTTTCGTTGATACGCTTACGGCGACGAACACCAGCGGTATCAATCAGTACGTATTCACGGCCATCACGTTCCATTGGAATATAGATAGAATCACGCGTTGTGCCCGGCATGTCGTACACGACTACGCGCTCTTCACCAAGAATACGGTTTGTTAACGTCGATTTCCCCACATTTGGACGACCGATGATAGCCAGCTTGATAGGTTGATCCTGTAAGCGCTGGAATTCAGCTTCAGCTTCTTCTTCGGTGTAATCGAGCTTCTCTTCTTCATCGATGAAGTCGGTCAGATCTTCAATTTCACCCTGCGCTTCCTCGGCCATTTTCTCTGCAAAAGGATTGAGTGCACGATCAATCAGAGCACCAACACCACGGCCATGCGCTGCAGCGATTTGGTACATGTTTTCCACGCCTAGCTGCCAGAAATCAGCCGATGCTGCATCTGCATCAATACCATCAACCTTGTTCACAACCAACATTGAAGGTTTTTCAATTTTGCGCAGGTGGTTAGAAATGGCAATATCAGCAGGAGTCAGGCCGGCACGGCCATCCACCATAAACAGAACTACGTCTGCTTCATCAATCGCGGCCAGTGACTGCTCTGCCATTTTGGTTTCAACGCCTTCTTCAGTACCGTCGATACCGCCAGTGTCAATCACAATAAATTCGTGTTCACCAAGCTTAGCTTGGCCATATTTACGGTCACGAGTTAAGCCAGGGAAGTCCGCGACTAATGCGTCACGCGTGCGAGTCAGTCGATTAAACAACGTTGATTTACCAACGTTTGGACGCCCTACCAGAGCAACAACAGGTACCATAATAACCTCTACAATATGCTTTCTTTATGTAGTTATAGGTAACAACTCAGTAGAGTTCACTAATGAGCGCTTTACCTATAACCACATTACCTATGAGTATCTAAAACAAACAAACGGCTCCCAACTGTTACCAGCTAGGAGCCGAATGTGAATTATATCACACGATTACTTGGTAATGGTCAGTTTCTTTACATCGCCATCACGAGTAACAGTGATGTAGCCCTCTGGGACAACCACAGGTGACACAGCAAAACCACTGCTGCTGAGTTGCTGCTGAGCAACAAATTCGCCAGTATCACGATCTAACCAGTGAAGATAACCTTCACCGTCGCCAACAACCACGTAACCATCAATCAGTACGGGCGCTGTCAGCAAGCGGTGTTCAAGCTGTTCATTACTCCATAGCTCTGTGCCACTGCGTGCATCTACCGCAACCAGATAATCTTTATCTGTCACCATATACAAACGACCACCATCGCTGGCAAGATCGGTTGACGAAGAATACTTACGCTTCCAAACCGACTTTCCTGAACGCAAGTCTATTGCTGTTAACTGACCATTGTAGCCAACAATATATAGAGTACTACCTAGAACGAGTGGAGATGCATCAACATCAACCAAGCGATCAATTTCGGTTGCCCCTTGCGGTGTCGCAATCGGCTGTTGCCAGATCAACTGACCATGTTCTGCAATCGCAGCAGCCAAGCGGCCATTTGCCGTTCCCCAGAACACGCCACCCGATACGGTGATGGGTGCACTGTTACCTCGCAAAGTTAGGCTCGGTACTTCGGTACTAATGGTCCACTTACTATCGCCCGTCGCCTGATCCAGCGCAACCAACATACCTGTTGCAGTGTGGACAATAACCAGATTGCTTTCCGTTGCAGGCGCCGCTAACACTTCACCTTCCACATCAACGCGCCAGTTGACCTCACCAGTCTCTTCATTCAGGGCAATCACTTGACCGTTTTCACTACCAATAAAGATTTGGCTGTAACCTGCAGTGATACCGCCAGATAAACGGGCTGAAACATTTTGCTCAAGGTCCTGTTGCCATAATGTATGGCCATTTTCAGGATTGAGCGCCTTAACAACACCATCGCGGCTTGCCACAAAGATTTTGTCGTAAGCGTATTCAGGAGAAAGTTTAGAGAAGTAGTTGGATACCCCATCTCCAACACTGGTACTCCATTCGATAGCCGGCGTAAATTTACTTTCAACCTGAGGTACTGGTGCCATGATAATGGTGTCTTCTTCACTGGCACAGCCAGCTAAAACACCTAATATCGCAGCAGCAGTCAGTGCTTTTTTCAGCATTTTTTTCATGCATCGCACCCTTATTTAGCTAGATCGTCCAGCTTCATTTGTAGAGTCTGGCTCGCATCATCTGCTTGTTGCGCTTCAGTATACGCAGCATACGCACCTTCAGTATCTCCCTTACGTAGGAGAATATCACCTTTAAGTTCAGCCACTCGGCCAACCCAACCTTCATCTGTGATCGTTGCTAGCTCAGACACGGCAGAATCAAACTCACCTTGTTCTGCTTTCAAGCGCGCTAGGCGGAAAGCAATCACAGAAGTCAGAGCAGGATCATCCGTCGCTGTTTTCGCCCACTCTAACTGTGCCAGTGCTTCATCTAAGTTGCCTGCTTCAACCTGAGCTTTAGCCAGTTGTAGCGCAGCTAGCACTGCGTATTGCGTCTCTTTGTTAGCATCGATGAAGCTCTGAAGAGCCGCTTCACCTTCGATACCTTTCGCTGCCAATTCCTGAACGGCTTTGGTATAGCTTTCAGATGCGGCTTCTTGAGCTGCTGTCACTGAATCTTGATAATAGCGCCAACCGAATAGACCGCCTAAACCGATAACCGCGCCAAAAATGACGGCCTTACCGTTTTCTTTCCACCAATCTTTGATCGCTTCTACTTGTTGTTCTTCAGTATCGTAGAGTTCCACTTCCTGTCCTCTTAAATCTAAAAAGTGGCGAATAGAATCGCCACTTCAAATTTGAATGCGTTTAAACCAACTCAGCTAGCTTAGCGGCAACATCCGCTTGGCTATAAGTTTCTTGAGTACCACCAACTAGGTCTTTCAGTACTACAGTGTTATCAGCTACCTCGTTCTCACCAAGAACCAGTGCCACTGCTGCACCCACCTTGTCGGCACGCTTGAATTGTTTCTTAAAGTTACCACCACCGAAATGGTTCATCACACGAATGCCTGGAACTTGCTCACGTAGTAACTCAGCCAGCTTCATGCCCGCCATCATGGTACCTTCACCAGCTGTTACCATATAAACATCAACAGAACGACGAACATCCGTCAGCTCTAACGTTTCTAGCATAAGAACTAGACGCTCAAGCCCCATCGCAAAGCCCACTGCAGGTGTCGATTTGCCACCAAGTTGCTCAACCAGGCCATCGTAGCGACCACCACCACATACAGTGCCCTGAGCACCTAAGCTTTCGGTAATCCACTCAAACACAGTGCGATTGTAGTAATCTAGGCCGCGAACCAAACGCTCATTGACTGTGTATTCGATACCTGCGGCGTCAAGAAGTTCACAAAGACCAGCAAAATGTTCTTTTGACTCTTCGCCCAAATAATCTGATAGACGTGGCGCATCACCTAGAATAGCCTGAACGTCTGGATTTTTAGAATCCAGTACACGCAGTGGATTGGTATGCATGCGGCGTTTACAGTCGTCATCCAGCACATCAATATGCAGTTCAAGGAAAGTAATCAACGCGGTGCGATAGTTAGCACGATCTGCCTGTGAACCAATAGAATTCAACTCAAGGCGAACGTGTTTATCAATCCCCAACTCACGCCACAAACGTGCCGTCATCATGATCAGTTCAGCATCTACGTCTGGACCATTAAGCCCGAATACTTCCACACCACATTGGTGAAATTGACGGTAACGGCCTTTTTGCGGACGTTCGTGACGGAACATAGGGCCCATGTACCATAGGCGCTGCTCAGAACGATCAATCAGGCTGTTCTCAATACATGAACGAACACAGCCAGCAGTGCCTTCTGGACGAAGAGTTAAGCTGTCACCGTTACGATCTGCAAAGGTGTACATTTCCTTTTCAACCACATCAGTCACTTCACCGATAGCACGGCTAAACAGATGGGTCATCTCAACGATTGGCATGCGCACTTCGCTGTAACCGTATGCGCTGATTACATTCTTCACTGCGTTTTCAAGTTTCTGCCACAGTGGTGATTGAGTTGGAAGGCAGTCGTTCATGCCTCGAATTGCTTGGATTTTCTTTGCCACAGTTTTTTACCGTAAGAATGGTTACCGTAATCTAAATTACGTTGAGATTAATCGTTTACTTTTACGTCAATGCGGTTTTGCTTGTCCATCACTGAAGCTTTAGCACGAATTTTGGCTTCCAGCTGGCTAACCAGATCATCATTATCAAAGCGCTCTTTCTGGCGTTTGCCATCTTCATAGAAAGCGCTTTTCTTATTGCTGCCGGCAAGACCAAGATGAGAAACTTCTGCTTCACCTGGGCCATTGACAACACAGCCGATAATGGAGACATCCATTGGAGTGATAATATCTTCTAGACGTTCTTCAAGCGCATTCACTGTTCCAATCACATCAAACTCTTGACGCGAGCAGCTTGGACAAGCGATGAAGTTGATACCACGAGAGCGAATACGTAGAGATTTAAGAATATCAAAACCGACTTTGATCTCTTCAACAGGGTTCGCAGCCAATGAAATACGCAGCGTGTCTCCGATACCTTCCGCCAATAGCATTCCCAGACCGACAGAAGACTTCACTGAGCCAGCACGTGCACCGCCTGCTTCTGTAATACCTAAATGAAGTGGCTGATCGATTTTTTTCGCTAGCAAGCGATAGGAGTCAACCGCCAGAAAGACATCTGATGCTTTAACGCTGACCTTAAATTGATCGAAGTTAAGACGATCAAGAATATCAACGTGGCGCATCGCAGATTCGACTAACGCTTCAGGTGTGGGTTCGCCGTACTTCATCTGGATATCTTTTTCCAAAGATCCGCCGTTCACCCCAATACGAATCGGGATGTTTTTATCACGAGCACAATCAACCACCGCACGAATGCGATCTTCTTTACCGATGTTGCCCGGATTGATACGTAAACAATCCACACCGTATTCCGCGACTTTTAACGCAATACGGTAATCAAAGTGAATATCAGCCACTAACGGGATATTCACCTGCTGCTTGATTTGTTTGAATGCTTCAGCCGCATCCATGGTTGGTACAGACACGCGAACGATGTCCGCACCGACATTTTCCAGTGATTTAATTTGTGCAACAGTCGCTTCGACGTCTGTTGTTCTGGTGTTCGTCATCGACTGCACAGCAATCGGAGCGCCGTCACCAATGGGCACATCGCCCACGTAAATACGAGTCGATGGGCGACGTTTGATAGGAGATTCGTGTTGCATATTTAATTCTAAGGTAAGGTGAATCTTGCTACTTTGCCTGAAGTATACCCAGAAAGGTCAACAGGTTCACTTGATAATGTCATTGAAACGTTTTCAGGGGCTCCCAAAATCACTTTATAAGGTGTTTCGCCACTGACTTGCAAATCATGACCCGCTTTCTTAATGCCTGTAGCCAGCGTTTTCCCCGTCGCATCTTTTACTTGAATCCAGCAATCATCGCTGAATGACATCTCAAGCAAATTCTGATTGGTAGCGGGTTCTGGGGCCGACGCTTGCAATTTACTTTCTTCTGCCACCAATGGTTCCGGTTCTGCTTCTACAGCTAGAGTTTCTTCAGTCGGCTCAGCTGTTTCCGCAGGAGTGCCAGCTTTCGGTGGTTCAATCACTTCAAGCTCATTGTCTTGAGTGGCAACCGAAGTCGTCACCTCTTCCAATGGCTGCTCAACCAATTGCTGATCTTCTGGCGACTCATTGATCAAACTCGGCTCAATAGCAGCAAAGTCGAGTTGGTTATTCTCCGCCAGTTCTTGCTCAATTTTCATTTCCTGCTCAGTTGCCGTCGTCAACTCAACAACGCTGTTTTCCTGGTTCTGCCACCACCACACAGAAGAAATACCCACAATAACGGCAAAAATACCCCAAGTTAGGGTCATAATGCGGCTATCGTGTTTTTCTTTATTGGTCTTCTGCGAGAAGCTCTGCATCTTGTGCTCTTCATGTTGCGCTTCTCCGCAATCATCAAGCGCACACAGCACGACAGATTCTTTAATCCCCACGACACGAGCATAAGAGCGCAAATACCCACGAGTGAAGGTGGCAACCTGCTCACTCTCAAATTGGTTAGATTCGATGTTTTCAATGATGGAACGACGAAGACGCAGCCTATCAGCCACTTGCTGCTGTGTCAGGCCTAGTTCTTCTCGTTTTTGCTTTAAAATCGTACCCGCTTCGATTTTGTTCTCTTCTTGTACCGCAGTTTGCTGTTCTGCACTCATTTTTATAACGTCTCTTTTCAAGGGGATTCCAGCCAATCGCACATTTATTATTTTTCGTTAGTGGTGCTGGTTTTGTTCAGAATCCAGAATTTTTGAGGACATCGCCTCACCAAATTGCTTAAAAGTGCTTCACTAAAATCGCAGAGGAATAACCTCTAAAGCACTAAAGTTTAATTCTAATAGATATCAGAGATGAAACAACATAGAAAAGGCGCATAAATTACAAGCAGCTCAAGGTTTTTCCTGATTTTGACATAATTTAGCAATACCAATTTACAAAAAAGCCAGAGTTCAACTCTGGCTTTTCCATCAAAACTCTCAATTAAACGGCTTTGACTTCAATTGTGTCGCCCTTCGCTGCACGGAGCATCGCTGTACGTTTAGTGCGATCGATAACATCTCCGACCAATTGACCACAAGCAGCATCGATATCATCACCACGTGTTTTACGCACTGTCACTGTATGCTCATATTGCATCAATGTTTTCTGGAACCGGTCAATACGTGAATTGCTTGGCTTCTTGTAAGGTGAACCTGGGTAAGGGTTAAATGGAATCAGGTTGATCTTACATGGTGTGTCTTTGAGTAACTCAGCCAACTCACGGGCATGGTCCATGTCGTCATTGACATGATCCAGCAGCACATACTCTACCGTCACTTTTCCGCGGTTGGCATTTGATGACGCGATGTAACGACGAACTGAAGCGAGAAAGTCTTCGATATCCCAGCGATCATTAATTGGCATAATCTCACTGCGTAGCTTGTCGTTTGGTGCGTGTAGAGAAATTGCCAGCGCGACATCGATCTGCCCGGTCATCTGGTCCAAGCCAGAAACGACCCCTGATGTTGATACGGTTACACGACGCTTTGAAAGACCAAAGCCAAGATCATCCAGCATTAATTCAAGCGCAGGGATCAGGTTTTTCATGTTCAGCAAAGGCTCACCCATCCCCATCATCACAACATTAGTGATGGGGCGACGCCCTGTCTCTTTTTCCAAACCAATTTCGCGTGCCGCACGCCAAACCTGACCGATAATCTCAGAAACTTTCAAGTTGCGGTTAAAGCCTTGCTGAGCTGTTGAACAGAACTTACATTCCAATGCACAACCAACCTGAGAGGACACACATAACGTCGCGCGATCATCTTCTGGAATATACACCGTTTCGACATCCTGATCGCCAACCTTCATCGCCCACTTAATCGTGCCATCAGAGGAATGTTGAGCCTCTGCAACCACTGGCGCTTTGATTTCACAACGACGCATCAGTTTTTCACGTAGTTTCTTGTTAATGTTGGTCATCTTTTCGAAGTCATCGACACCGAAATGATAGATCCACTTCATTACTTGCTCAGCACGAAATGCTTTTTCACCCAGTTCTTCTGCAAAAAACTGGCGCATCCCTTTGCGATCAAAGTCGAGTAGATTGATTTTTTCAGTGGTCATGTGGCCTCACGAAACGACGTAACATTAATTAAGGGCGCGAATTGTACAGCCTTTATTCAGCGACAACAAGAGGTCTAACACCCTGTATTTTTTAAGGCATTAATATCTCAGTGATTAAATTTTATACAGATATAATCCCCCCGCCAAATCAGAGGAATGCAGTTATCGGGTGACTTGCTTTATTTGCTCAACAATGGCTTTTAGGCCGTTGCCTCTCGACGGGCTGAGGTGGGCAATAAGGCCCAACTTTTCAAAGTACTCATCTATATTAAATGTCTGAATTTCTGTATTGGTTTTGCCGTCATAAGCCGCCATGACCAGTGCAATAAGGCCACGAACAATACGTGCGTCAGAATCAGCACAAAAATGCCACACACCATCTGTATTTTCACTCACCAGCCAAACCTGGCTTTCACAACCTGAAACCGTGACTTGTTCAGACTTCAGCTCTTCAGGCATCATAGGAAGCTTCTTTCCCCACTGAATAACTTGGCGGTAACGATCTTCCCAACCTTTAAAGCCTTGCATAATCGTAACGATGTCTTCTGCTTGAATATCGGTGCCAAAAGGTGACGGTGGAAATGTGGACATAAGAATCTCCAAACGAACTATTTACGGTATTTCTGAATCAGCTTCTCGACAATGCGCGAAACCGCCACAAAGCCGAATGTTGCGGTAACGACCGTTGCCGCTCCAAACCCACTCGCACAGTCCATACGTTTTGGCCCTTCCGCTGTCGACTTCACACCACATACACTGCCATCTGGCTGAGGGTATTTCAGCTGTTCCGTTGAAAATACACACTCAATACCAAACTTACGCTGCGGATTCTTGGGGAAATTGTGATGCCGACGCAAAGTATCTTTGATTTTTTTCGCTAATGGGTCTTGGATGGTTTTGGTCAGGTCAGCAACTTGAATCTGGGTTGGATCGACTTGCCCACCCGCGCCGCCGGTAGTGATCACTTTAATCTTGTTGCTACGACAGTACGCCAGCAATGAAGCTTTCGCTTTCACGCTGTCGATCGCATCAAGCACGTAATCAAACTCTTTTGACAGATATTCATGCTGGTTGTCAGGGGTAATAAAGTCATCAATCAGATTAACTTTGCACTCTGGATTGATAAGCTTGACGCGTTCGGCCATCACTTCAATTTTACTCTGTCCCACCGTACCGTTCATTGCATGGATCTGACGGTTGATGTTAGTGACACACACGTCATCCATATCAATCAAGGTCAACTCACCGATACCTGTACGAGCTAATGCTTCGACTGCCCAAGAGCCCACGCCACCAATACCAATAACACAAACATGTGCCGCACGAAGGATTTCCACTTCGCTATTGCCGTAGAGACGTCGAGTGCCGCCAAAACGTTGGTTGTAGCTGTCTGAAGCCGGAGTATCAAGTTCGCGCATGGTGCTGTTCTTCCGCCGAGTAATGGTACAAAAATAAAGAGTGCGATTTATACGCACTCTTTATTAAAAAGTCTAGGTTGAGTTAAGCTCAAGCTATTTTAACTTCTCCGGCGGCAATGCCCAAGGTGCTTGAGTAGCGGAGTTTTCTAAACCCAATTTCCAAACTCGGCCAAAATGTTTGTAATGGCCAGCTTCTGTCCCTGCCCTTGGTCCCATTCCATGATAGAGATCGAGGTGATTCTGTTTCACCGCCCCGCCAGTATCAAGAACAATCAGTAAACGCAATTGATGCGCACCACTCCATGTACCGTCCGCATTAAGTAAAGGTACCTCAGCGAGAATAGGCGTTCCCATTGGGAAAATAGATCGGTCACCGGCAACAGAAGCCATTGGCAGCAGCGGGATCCCTGCTGTCCCAGTCACAGGCGCATCAGCTCTTGGCTCAAAAAAGACGAATGATGGGTTCTGTTCAAGTAGCTCGCGCACAGTTGCCTCATCATTAGCCAGCACCCACTCTTTGATGGCCTTTAAAGACATTTTTTCCCGCGGTACTTGATCACGTTCAATCAGTATTTTTCCGATACTGATATAAGCCTTGTTATTCTTGCCTCCATAAGCGAAATATTCCAGCGTGTCGTCATCTTCAAAATGGACAAACCCGCTACCCTGAACTTCCATCAAAAATGGGTCTATCATGTTCGCGGCATAGCCAAGTTCTAAGCCCTGACCTTCCAGCGCACCATCATAAATTTGTGCGCGTGTCGGGCAATCAATATCACATTCTGGTTTGCCATAAACCGGATACTTGTACGTTTCATTCGGTTCGTGACGTAATTCCATCACTGGCGAGAAATAACCAGTGAACAAGACGTTACCTTGCTTATCACCACCACCTAGCTGGGCCGTTTGAATGCCAAAGTCGCCTAACTGTGCTGGATCACCACTCTGTAACACCCATTCATTGAGCTTTTCATACAGTGGTTGATAAATGCGTGCCATTGAGGGCGACTTATTGATCACCTGCTGTGACTGTTTGGTGAACTCAGTAAAATCCCGCGGCTTATCTGATTCGACCACAGCTGTTTTATTCAGAATCGAATTAAATTCACCATCAAGATATTGTTGAGCACGATCGTGCGGTTGCGCGCAGCCAAACAAAATGCTAGCCGCCAAAATTGGAAGATATTTTTTGAACACAGGTTTTATTCCTTTCAAGCCCGAAACAAAGGATGACAAACTCAAAGGCTTAGCGCAATCGCATAGACGTTAACGGGTGTTATTTTTGAGCTTTTCTGACAATTGAATAGACAGGCTGGTAGCGAGGCTCGGAAATTAGCCTCATTTGACTGAAATCTTGATTGAGGATCAGATAACGACGCTCTATTTCGCCTACCCGAAACTCAACATAGGTGCCGTTGAAACGAAAGCGGGTATCGACAACACCACCATCAATAACCACTCCGGTTTCATTCAATACAAAACGATCCGCTGAGTACGGTGCAACTCCCTGTTCAACCCATGTTCCATATACCATTGAATTGGGGTGCTGAATATCTTGGTAGTGCTCATACAATGCCTTCGCCACAAATATCGAAGCAATCGCCAACGCAATAGCAAAGATGAGCACCGCTCGCTCTAGCAGTTTCTTTTTCGTCAACTTGATACGCCTAATTTGACTTCACGCCACAACAACTGACAAGTTTAATGATTGCATTAAGTGTTAACCTAATTACTTCACTTTGCTAGAAATACTTATCAAAACAGACCAATCTATAAGCCCTTAAAATAATCCCATGGATTCATCTAATCGAAATTTAGTGCCTATAACCAAAAAAAACTTGCCGACAACGGAATAAAAAAGCAATATATTTACATATAAATTCACACTAATTGGATAAATAGTGAAGATTCGTAATACCGCTTTAGTCAAAGGATTCCGCCAATCCGCGCCCTATGTGAACGCTCACCGCGGTAAAACCATGGTGATCATGCTGGGGGGAGAAGCGGTAGCAGATGGTAATTTTGCTAATATTATTAGCGATCTCGCTCTACTTCACAGCCTTGGCGTAAAAATCGTGCTGGTTCATGGTGCTCGGCCACAAATCAATCGAATTCTTCAACAATGTCAACATGATACACCCTACCACAAAGGTATACGGGTGACCGATGAGGTCAGTCTCGACTTTGTGATGCAAGCAGCTGGACAACTCCAATTAGCCATTACCGCTCAACTTTCGATGAGTCTTGGTAATACACCAATGGCAGGGACTCAGCTTAATGTCGTCAGCGGCAACTTTGTCATAGCACAACCTTTAGGCATCGACGATGGGGTTGATTACTACCACAGTGGTCGCATTCGCCGAATTGATGTGGAGGGTATTAATC
Source organism: Vibrio sp. Isolate24 (assembly GCF_022398215.1). Lineage (NCBI taxonomy): Bacteria > Pseudomonadati > Pseudomonadota > Gammaproteobacteria > Vibrionales > Vibrionaceae > Vibrio > Vibrio sp. Isolate24. The sequence goes on along the minus strand of NZ_JAKEUU010000003.1, from coordinate 280,417 downwards.
GCACACTCGATCAAGGCTCCATCGTTCTACTTGGCCCGATTGCCAGCTCAGTCACAGGCGAATCCTTTAATTTGTTATCAGAAGAAGTTGCCACTCAAGTCGCAATAAAGCTTCGTGCTGATAAGCTGATTGGTTTCTGTTCTGAGCAAGGGGTTATTGATCATAATGGCAATGCTGTTGCAGAGCTCTTTCCTAGAGAAGCGGAACAATTCCTGGAAAAGCTGGAACAAGACAGTGACACTAGTGGCGATAACGCCTCTGGCACACTCAGGTTTCTTCGCGCTGCTACGACCGCTTGTCGCGCTGGCGTACCACGCAGCCATTTGGTGAGTTATAAAGTGGATGGCGCCTTAATTCAGGAGTTGTTCTCCTTAGATGGCATCGGTACCCAAATCGTTAGAGCCAGTGCAGAGCAAGTTCGCCAGGCAAACATTGATGACATTGGGGGCATCTTAGATCTGATTCGCCCACTTGAAGAACAGGGAGTCTTAGTCAGACGCTCCCGAGAGCAACTAGAGCAGGAAATCCATCAGTTCACGATAATCGAGAAAGATGGTTTGATCATTGGCTGCGCTGCGCTTTATCCCTACACACAAGAAAAAATGGCAGAAATGGCATGCGTCGCGATCCACCCTGAATACCGTGATGGCAATCGTGGAGTTCTGCTGCTCAATCACATCAAACTGCAATCAAAATCCCAAGGAATTAAACATATTTTTGTTCTCACAACCCGAAGCTTGCATTGGTTCCGTGAACAGGGGTTTGGTGAAATGTCCGTCGACTTTCTTCCTTCGCAAAAACAAAACCTCTACAACTATCAGAGAAAATCGAAGATCTTAGCTATTGAACTGTAATGCATAGTAATAAGACAAGGAGTTAGTCAGTTTCTCAATCTCATCTCACAGATGAAACACCTTTCTTTCCATTGTGATCCATTTTTCCACTTTATTTTGTCGCATTAACTGGTTAAAATTCGAGCTCCCTGATTCCCCTTAGCGGGAGAGGGAGCCCTATTGGACATGTCTTCAACTTACAGGTGAATACTCCTGTAAGTCGCACGGATTGCTTGAGGTAGATAACAACGTCACTAAGAGCAAATAACCGATGAAAACCATCATCTGTAACTCCATCCAGAGCTTCTGGGATATGGCTGATAACGAACTTCTGGAAGGGTTGGACGTCCACTGCGTCTTCCCTGTCAGCAAGGGGTTAAAAGCATTCATATTGAATTACCAAGAGAAATACCGTATTCGTAGCATCTCTTTTAGTCGATCCATTCGATAAATTTTATCAATAGCCATGGATGGTCATTGTTGCAAACGACTTACCAAACCACTTGCCCTTTCAGTTCTGATTTTTACCCCTCGCGACATTACCCTTTCATCGGCATACAAACTCAATCTTTGCTTGGCACGCGTAATTCCAGTGTAAATGAGTTCACGTGTCAAAATTGGGGTAAAGTCTGGTGGTAATATCATTAGGGTGTGCTCAAACTCACTGCCCTGAGATTTATGAATCGTCATCGCGTAAGCTGTTTCATGCTCTGGCACTCGGCTTGGAAGCACCGCTTTAACAGAACCATCAGGCAATTCAAAAAACACTTTGAGTCGCTCTCCCCCTTCCGAGTTATCACGCAGGCAAAGGCCGATATCACCATTGTACAAGCCCAACGCATGGTCGTTACGCACCACCATGACAGGTCGGCCGTGATACCAAAGCTCATCCTGAGTTTGGATCAGTTTACGAGCTTTGAGCGCACGTTCTACACGGACGTTAAGCCCGGTAATGCCAAAGTCACCTTCTCGCACAGCACACAACAAACGACATTTAGAGAACAGCTGCAGCGCGGCCTTTGCTCTGTGATGAGTAGTTTCAGCCAGTTCGGTATCGGGATCTATCGCGGTTTGCCCGATGCGCTGCAAATAATGGCTGTATTCCTGCACCAAGGTCTGAATCATCTGGCTGTAGCTCTCGCCATTAATGGGAAATTTAGCAATATCTTTAAAATCTCGCTGCCACACCCAATCAACTTTTTGTGTTGAACCAGAGTTAACCGCTTTCGCTAGTTGGCCGATTCCTGATCGCGCATCGAATCGGTAGCTCTTTTGCAACATACATAAGCTATCAGCAATGCTCACAGCGGTATTCGCTGTGTGAGCTAATGTCTGGTATCCCGTAAGCTGGGCAATCATGTTAGCTTGACTCGCGCTATAGCCTTGCTGGTGAAAAGCGCAAATATCACCCAGCACCGCACCGGCTTCAACAGAAGCAAGTTGGTCTTTATCTCCAAGTAATACCAAACGAGCATGCTTTGGCAAGGCGTCCACCAATTTATACATCATAGGCAAATCGACCATGGAAGCTTCATCCACGACTAAGATATCGAGATGAAGTGGGTTGTGCTGGTTGTGACGAAATTCTACTCTATTTGGCACCGCACCGAGTAAACGATGCAAAGTGCTGGCGTCGGTTGGAATTTGATCTTTAAGCGCAGGTTCAACAGGAAGTTCGGCTACGGCTTTACCGATAGACTCCGTCAAACGCGCGGCGGCTTTCCCCGTTGGCGCAACGAGCTTAATCACAGGCTCTTCGCCAGCTTGGTTCGCCTGAGTGATTAACGCAGCAAGCAATTTTGTCACTGTGGTGGTTTTTCCAGTTCCCGGCCCACCAGAAATCACCGCAAAGCGGCGTGTCAACGCTACCGCAGCAGCGACCTTCTGCCAGTTGACGCACACCGACAAAGGCACCAACTGATCCAACACATTCAATTGCTCGATTTTGGTCACATTAAGGAGCTTTTGGTCTATGGTAGGCCAATCGAGCAGCTCACTGCTCACCACATCAAGATGATCGCAGACTAGCTGCTGTCTGAGTACGGGGGTCGAACTCCCTTCAGATTGCGCGGAGGCCAGAGCAGTAAAGAGATAATGATAGTTTCTGGCAAACAGATGATTGAGCAATTCTGTTAGCTTTTGAACCTCTATAGGCTTTAAGATCATTGGTGACCCAAAGCTATTCAAACGACTCGCCAATACGACTTCATAATGCCAGTACCGATGCAGGTAAAGTCGCTCGCCGTCAAAAATCATCGGAGCTGACTGCCCTTGCTTGCCAACTAGGGAGGAAGACTCAAGTCGTGATGGCCAATTCACCTTCTGCAACCATTGATTCAGCTCAATAGCCGCTTCGCCAAACAACCCTAATTTGGCAGCCAAGTCCACAGCCTGCCCATAATTGTCAAACAGTGGTAAGCAAATATGTCCTTTACCTAACTCACAGCTGAGTACCGCCGCCATAAACGCAACATATTCATCGTTACTTTGGGCGAGAACAAAACGAGCAAACTGATAATCAATTTGTCGGATTGAGCCTTTGCTCGCCAGAGACTGAAGACACGAAAAGAGAACTTGCATGATTAGAGTAACTCCATCTGGCCAGAGCTGGACTGTTTCGGTTCGATAGGACGCCCATCAATCAGGCTGTCCATGTCTTCAAGAAATTCAAGCGTCGGACGCGCTGAGAAAATGCCGTGGCCACTTGCCCCATCCATACCGCGTAAAAACAGGTAATAGACTCCGCCGAAGTGAGTCTGGTAATTATAATTTGGCACACGAGATCGCAGGAAGCGGTGTAAAGCCAACGCATAGATTTGATATTGCAGATCATAGCGGTGATCCGCCATTGCCGATTTCAGGGCCTCGCCGTGGTAATCTGCGACATCACCTCCAAGGTAATTGGACTTCCAGTCAAGCACGTAATACTTGCCTTGATGTTCAAACACTAAGTCGATAAACCCTTTCAGCATACCCTGTGTGGAATGAAAACCGAGATCGCCCGCTTTAGCAGACAGAGGGTCATGACGCTGAATAACTCGATTCAATGCCGGTGCTGTCAGTATTTCAATCGGCAACAAGAACTCCATTTCCACTAAACGCTGATCCGGCTGCTTTTGATTGAGTTTCAGTTGCTTACCATCCAGAGGGGTAGCCAATACCGTGTCGACAAGCTGCTGCAAAACTGGTAGCCAAGCGGAGTCTAACTGCTCACTCTCCATTAGACTCACAATAATTTCTCTATTATTGTCTGACGTGGCAGGTTCGGTAAATTCTACTTCTTCAAACAGGGTGTGAAGGAAGGTACCGGGTCTAGCGCCTTTGGGGAAAGTGAAAATACTCTTCTCAGGTTCCAGCGCCTCTTCGTTCTGCAGCTCATCAGAGGAATCGACATCCAACAACAGAATGTCCGTCACGGCATCCTCAAAATGGTGACTTGTGCCTTGCTTTACCAAACCTGAATAGCTGGTTATGCGCCAATTACGGTCGATTTCATTGTTCAACTCATTGGCGTGCAGTGCTTGCTGTCCTGCTTCTCGAACTACCAGCTTTTCATTGACGCTTTCCGGTAATCCTTCCACTCGAACACAACTCAGTTGCTGAGTTTGTTGGTGCAGCGCCGCTGTTAAATCTGCGATGCCACCTTGTTCGCCGTTTTGTAATAAGTACCCCATCGCACTGTGATGTACACCTGTCGGCTCTTTGGTCGAGCGTCCATTACGCAACGGAGCCGTACCAATGAAACAACCATAAACAGCTCGGGTAAGAGCAACATAGATCAAGCGCAAATCTTCCGCCAAACGCTCTTTATCGGCTTGCTGTAATGACGCATCCTGCTTAGTGATATCAAGAATGGTTTTGTCCAAAGCACTATCGTAGTACTTGGCTTCACTCGCCTCTCGATAACTGAATACGAACGGCAAGAACACCAACTCGTATTCCAATCCTTTTGATTTGTGAATGGTTACTATCTGGACTAAATTACGCTCCGATTCCAAGCGCTGGATTTGATCGTCACTGCCTCCCAATCCATTACGGGCATCACTGATCGATTGTGCCAACCAGCGCAACAAGCCGTGATCGCTATCTAGCTCTTGGCTGGCTTGCTGGAGCAGCTCTCCGATGTGCATAAAGTCAGTCAGAGATCGCTCACCGTTTTCTTCTTCGAGCAATCTCTCAGCGATGTGCCTTTTACTCATTACGCTACGCAGCATCGGCAGTACGCCACGCTGGCTCCACAAACGACGATATTCTTTAAACTCATTAATGGCGTTTTCCCATTCGTTTTCATCGTTATTGAGTTTGTCGAGGCTTCCTGCATCAAGGGCAAATAACTCCGACGCGAGGCTAGCCCTTAAAGCTCGATCGTTTTCTGGTGTGAGCACAGCTTGGAGCAAGCGCTGTAAATCTTCGGCCACTTGTGAGACAAACACACTATCTCGATTGGACAGATAGACGCTGGCAATCCCCTTCTCAGCCAAGGCTTGTTTGATCATTCGACCTTCGCTGCCCGTTCGAACTAACACCGCAATGTCTCCAGCCTGAATGGCGTGTTGCGACTTTCCGTCATCAAAACATGCTTGCTCATTCTGCGCGGCCGACAAAATATGATGGATCTTATTCGCACAGGCTTGTGACATGGCTTGGTGATAGTCACCTTTCGCTAAAGGCTTCTCTTCCGCTTCTTGTAACCAGTAAGTCATTGCTGGTTGAGGTTGCCCGTCGATCATCCATCGACGTTTATCTGCATTCGGGCTCGAGTTAACCGGAACAAACGGAATATCCTCATCGTAGATAAAAGGACTATCTGGCGTTTGAAACACCTGATTCACCGCAGCAACCATCTCTGAGCTAGAACGCCAGTTAGTCCCTAGGGTGAAGTGTGAGGAAACCTGATTACGTGCTTTAATGTAAGTAAAAATGTCCGCACCGCGAAAGCCGTAAATGGCCTGTTTGGGATCGCCAATCATAAACAAGCCACATTGAGGGTTATCGAGATAGATACGGCTGAATATGCTGTATTGAAGCGGATCAGTATCCTGGAATTCATCAATCATGGCGACCGGATAGAGAGAGCGAATCCGCTGAGCCAGTTGTTCACTGTCATCTCCATCAATCGCGGCAGAAAGTTGCGTGAGTAGATCATCAAACGACAACCACTGTTTCTGCTGCTTTGCTTTCGCTAACATATCACGGCACTGCTCTATAGCATGTGCCAGCAATGGTGCTTCCAAGCTGATAGGATGTGCGAGAAACTGCTCAATCGCCAAAAAAGTGGAGTGGCTTGGCGCCTGCCCTTTGGGTGTTTTCTCTTGTAAAACATTCTGGGCAAACTTTTCCAGTTTATCCGGATAGTCATAGCCCGTAGTTTCACTCGCTGCCCACATATCGACCACTTCAAGCCAGGCAGGCAAGGATTTTTTGGTGTAGCTTCGTTTATTGACATCTGATTCACTGATCAGGGCAAGATAGTCTTGCTGACCTTGACGCCAAATCGCTTTGAGATCGTCAATTTGCTTAAGATTCTTGGCATGTAACTCAGCCATACTGCCCTGCATCGCGGGCACTGATAGCTGTATGGGCGCTCCTGTTAAGTATGGAGAGATCTTTTTTAGTAATGCAGCAGGAGAGTCCCATATTCGCCGCACTTCACCAGCAAGCTGAAAAGGTAACGGGTAAAAATTGCGTCGCCAGTAATCTGCCACAACCTGAGCTTTGAGGTGACTTTCATCCGTGACGAATTCATTATTAAACCGACAACCTGACTCAAACGCATTTTGAGTCAGCATGCGCTGACAAAAGCCATGAATCGTGTATACCGCCGCTTCATCCATCTGCCTTTCGGCTTGGAGTAAAATATCAGCCGCTTGAGAGTGATCGTCAATGTCTTCAAGCAAAGGCTGAATAACAGGATCATGACTTTGCCCACGTGAAAAGGCCAACCTTGCATCATGAATTCGGGCTCGAATTCGGTCTCTCAACTCGGCAGTTGCCGCCTCGGTAAAGGTGACCACCAGTATTTGGTCGACCGTTAATGGCTGTTGATGTTTGCTCTCTGAACAGCCGTGGCCCAGTAATAGCCTAAGGTACAAACCTGCGATAGTGAAGGTTTTACCAGTTCCAGCCGACGCCTCAATTAAGCGCGCGCCATGAAGTGGAAAAGTCATGGTATTCAGTGACGTTACCATTGACGTGGATGTCATAAAATTCTAGCCCTTGATGCATTAGTTCCAGATCCAAGTGTGACCTAGATTTTAAAATGATATTTATCAATAACAATCCTATTCAAGATAGGATTTTATGAGACCTTTCTCACGGCAAGCGAGTGGACTTACCGATAGTATGCGCAGCATGACTTACGTTGGCCATGCCTGACGCTAAGCAACCAAATCATGGTCCCTCTGACCTGTGGCCGTACAGAAAACACCCTACACAAATAATGATTTCCTGGCGGCCACCTATTTATCTATCTCTTGATTGTTTTTCACTGTAAGCCTCGGCGCTTGTAATACTAACGTCGTCAAAAGCCTGACTTGCATCGCCAACTCTTCACTCCATTGAGGCCAGATACGGGCAATATAAGAATTCGCACCTTCCCCTGGACTCAAGTAACTGTCGTTAAATGTGTCTGCCATTTTCTTTAGCGCTTTTTCTTCATCATCAACCCAATTGCCACGATTGAAGCCAGCTTCGACACAAGCTAAGGCCGTATTAGGAAAATACGCTAAAGGCGTTGTCATTCCTTGATAGAACAAACGAACCAGTTCTCCCAGTGTCGATTGAGCAACCGCTGCATTCTCTAACGCTGGATAAGTTAGGTGTACAACGCCTTCTTTACGATCATAGCCAACCATGTGCGAGCATTGATAATGCCCCATCGCATTCATGGCTAAATGATCGATCCAGACAGCAAGGTAATCCTGAGCGCGAATACGTCCACTACGAAAGCGGACTAACCCCGATTGATAGCTCTGTGTGAGCCACCCCGTCAACTTAACAGGTTTACCTTCTCCCAATACATCAAAGGCCAATTTCACTTCAAGATCGTCGTTAGGTGAACCACATAGCCAAGCAAGTTTTTCTACCAGTTCTTCGGCTTGAACCCGATTAGTTTCAAATTCGATATCACCAAATGCGCCTACCGGTAGCTTGCCTTGTGCACGCTGGTGAGCAATGAAATCATTAATAATGGCTTGCTGGTCCCCTTCTCCACTAAGCTGGTGCTCAAGCAACAGTTCCAGCAGGCTATCACGCATTTGATAGCTTTCTAAACCATTCAGCACAAATGGCTCATCATCTTCCATTACAGGTAATGGGGGTTCAAACACCACTTTTAGACGGCGATTAAAGAAATACTGTACAGGCAAACGCCAGAAACGTTGTAACTCAACCAAGTCCAGTTCAAGCGGATACACAGCATCCAACAAATAATCACTTAACTGGCGATTAAACTTCCCACCGACTTGACCTTGTCGACTCGCGGCAGGTAACCATTCTTTGGCGTAACTAGCACTATTTTCAACAAACGCACTTGGACTAAATGGCACCATTGGGTGACTGGCTCGGATACAACTCAGTAAACGCTGACCCGATTCATCCACCGCTAAGTTTTCATCTCCTGCCAAGCAATAATTTTGTTGGCAATACTCCATTAATTCAGACACTAATACCGATGGCACTCGCTCAGTATTGTCCTGAATCGAGCGACCTACATAGCTGATGTAAAGTGTGTGCTGTGCAGATAATAAGGCTTCCAAAAATAGATATCTGTCATCATCCCGACGAGAGCGATCACCGGGCTTCGCTCGGCCATTCATTAGATCAAACCCTTCCGGTGGAACCGTTCGAGGGTAAATACCATCGTTCATCCCAAGTAGGCAGACGGTACGAAATGGAATTGAGCGCATCGGCATCAAAGTACAAAAGTTCACTTGGCCAGCGAGGAAGCGCTGGCTGACTCGAGTTCCAGACAGTTTGTTATGCAAATATTGCGGGACTATACTTGGCGTCAACGCCTGTTTATACGCAGCATCTTGAAGCTGATCTTTTAAAGATGTGAGCGTATCTCGAATCGACTTGAGCGCGGCTTCGCCCTCCAAATCAACACGAAAGAAGTCATCCAATGCTAGCGTTAATGTCTCACGCCACTGCTCAATAGGCTGGGTTTTGGCTAGTTGGCTGCGGTAATGGCTGACGGTTTCGATAAAGTGGGCCAGTTTCCCCGCTAACTCAGCGCCCATGCCTTGAACCTGATTATAGGGTGACAACAAACCACTTTCGGTTTCGAGTAAACCTGCAGACTCTGGCATCGCATAACCAAGTAACATACGCTGAATACCAAACTGCCAAGTATTTTGCGATATTTCAGGCAAATCAAACTCTTCACCAGTGTGGTGATTAAGTCCCCAACGAATGCCCGACTCTTCTACCCACTGCTTCGCTTGAATGAACTCATCCTCATCCAAATCAAACCGCGCTAGAATCGATGGCGTTTCAAGTAGCTCAAGTAACTCAGAAGCAAGACAGCGAGTATTCGGCAAGTTAACAACCTGCATAAACGCATGCAAAATCGGGCTTTCCTGATCAGCCGTTCGGTCAGAAATAGAATAAGGGATGAAGCGCTCACCCGGTGCATTGCCAAACACAGCCTGAATAGCCGGACTGTAGGCATTAATATCTGCGACCATAACAATGATATCGCGTGGTTTAAGGCTTGGATCTGCATCAAACATCGCCAGCAATTGATCATGCAGTACTTCCACTTCACGCATCGGGCTATGGCAAACATGCAATGTGACCGAGCGATCCTGTGCATCAATCACCTGTTTGTGATAGCTATCATCAAGTTTTTTATCATCCTGATGCTCTTCAAGATTAAGAATGTCTGCCTGTAGGTGATGCAGCAAAGAATCACGATCAATATCAACGAACGCTTCAATTTCGTGAGCCTCTAGTTGAGACAGTAAATACATATTATCTCGACCTAACTTGCCCATCGAAGCAAGTAAACTGTTACCGACCACATTGGTATGCAGTTCATCATCAAGGTTTTGCTCGATATCACCTTTCAGTTGCTGAGATTCGCCCTCCATCTCAGAGTGGTCTTGTTTCCATACCAAATGCTGTCGATGCCGAGCCGCCAAACGGGCAAGGTATTTACGATCGCGCACCTCTCCCCAATAGTAACGACAAGGGTTAGTAAACATCAGATGGACATCAATATGCTCACCGATGGCTTTCAGTGCGTCCATGTAACGAGGGGGTAGCGAAGTGATACCAAAAACAAACAATCGCTTCGGTAAATGTTCAAAGTGACCACTGCTGTTTTCCAGCGTATCAATGAAATGTTCGTAAAGGTTGGCACGATGATAAGGTGACTGCCCAAGCGCCACAGTATGGTCGTATAATGCCTGCCACAAAATAGGCTGCCAGCAATGTTCTTCACCCAGTTCCGCCACCGTTTTCCCAGCTTCCCAGCGGGCAATCCACTCAGGGCGATAAACCAGATAACCATCGAAAATATCAGCGATTTTTTCAGCCAGTTGATACAGCTTACTCTGATCTTCATCATCCACCAGATAGTGCTTAAGTGCTTCGAACTCGGCTTGTTCGAGAAGCTCAGGAAGAATAAACATCAGCTTCCATGTCATGGCTTCTTTGTTGAATGCACTTCGCTGAGGCACATCTGGTAATACCTGAGTGAACATATTCCAGATGAAAGTAGCAGGGAGTGGGAACTCAATGTTTGCAGCGACACCAAATTCTTTAGCTAACTCGATTTTCAGCCATTGAGACATACCTGGGCTCTGAACCAGAATTTGCTCTTTTTCGAACGGGTTATCCAGTGGGTTAAGCCGAACCAATTCGACGAGTAAAGATTTTAAAACGTCAACTTGGTTGGAATGGTAGACAGTAAACAAAATGCACTCACACTATTCTTGCCACAATTGGGTTGAGATTAGCATAAGTGCATCACTTTCTTGATCATTATACGCCGATCAATGCATCAAAAGGCTACGCATTACGCACTATGACTTTGTGAGGCTGATAGAAACTGAAGTAACGCCATGCGACATATCCCACAACCCCGGTCGCGACTATCAGCTCAAAGCTCGCTAACATTTGCACTTGATCGACATAATGAGCCTCAACACCGATCTGTTGCATCCATCCTGCCAACTTAAATAATGCTGTTGAACCAATGACCATTGGGAAAGTAAACGCGGCGTAACCTGGACTAAACGGTAGCCGTAATAGTCTGAAAAACGAGAGATAAATGATCGCAGTCATCAAAACACCGATGCCAAACAACAAGCCAACAATCACAGGCGAGGGCTGTGCTGACACCGTCAGATAACCAGCTAAGGATAAACTCGCGGGGGCCGCCATAATCGCCAAGGTTGGTTTCGCCGCATCAGGCACTTGGCGGGTAAACATAAAACGATAAAGCATCATTGGTAGCATAACGGCATACGCCAGCATGCCAAAAACTAATGCGCCATGTGCTATCATCGCAAGATCCGGATTACCCGAAAACGACACATCCGCGACAATAATCCCCACTGGCGGCACAAACCAGCTTGGTACCATATGATGAAGTTCAAATTCCTGAGCGCGGTGATAAACAAAGCTAACAAGAAAAATAATATGCAGCCCGACCGCCCCTAACCAAAGCGCATCTCCCATCACTGGGGAAAAATGGCCGAGTGAGTGAGACACCACCATGGTGCCCATTGCAAATGTCGGAACCACACTGCCCACCACAGGATGGGCCAGATCTTGACTCAATAGATGTCGATGAAATAAAAACTTTACTGCCAAAACGATAAGCAACACACTGGCTAGCGCAGCTCCAGCCCATTGGCCGTAACCATGCAAAGGCGCAAAGTTTTCCCAACACCAGCCTAAACTGGCAATCCCCAGCGCTAATCCTGCCATAGGTGTCGGTGCACCCATCACTTTTGCTTTTGTCGCTTGAATCATGATTGCCTCACACTCTTTCTTTTGCAGAGGCAATATTACGCTTGCTAAACGTTCGGATATATCTAATTATTTAAAACACTTGTTCAGAATAGTTAAACGTTATAATTATGGCTGCCAATATTTCTCTCAAACAGTTAAAAGTGTTCATTGCCATTACTCAGCACGACACGTTGACTGCCGCTTCGGAAGCACTGTTCTTATCCAAAGCCGCGGTTAGCATGGCGTTGTCAGAACTTGAGAGACAGCTTGGTAACTCTTTATTTGATCGAGTTAACAACCGCCTTATTCTCAACCAAGAGGGGCAAAAACTGCTGCCGTTGGCAGATGAACTACTGCATAGAGCTCAAGATATCGACCAACTGTTTGACGGAGACCAACCCCTCAGGGGGCTACTCAGAATCGGTGCTAGTGATACGATCGGTAATCAAGTCGCACCTTACATGCTCAGTAAATTTCGCCAGCAAACCAGTCATAAAGCTCAGAGTTTATTCATTGCGAACTCTGCGTTGATCTGCGAGAAACTGGTCGACTATGAACTCGATCTGGCAATGATTGAGGGGAAAACCTTACACCCTCAGCTAATTTCTACTCAGTTTGGCCAAGATGAAATGTGTGTCATCTGCGCACCGAATTCACCATTTGCTAAGTCACCTCAGCACCCAATTGGTCAACTCGAAAATAGCGAATGGATTCTACGCGAGCCCGGTTCAGGCTCACGTGAGTTTTTCTTACGTGTGATTGCACCACGCCTTGAGCACTGGCAAGAAGCGTTTCAACTCAACACCACTGAAGCACTAATCAATAGTGTTTCCGCTGGCCTTGGGCTCGGCTGTTTATCTCGCCTATCAGCAGAGCCAGCGATCCGAGATGGTCGAGTCATCGAACTGACTTTGCCTCTAGATATGAAAAGGCGTTTCTGGTTACTAGTGCACAAGGAAAAATATCAGAGCCCATTACTCAAGTCTTTCATCAACTTCTGCCATAACTGGCAATACAAAGAACAGACATCAGGCAAAGGCTAATAACCTGAAAACTCAAGTAAAGATTGCTTAGATAATCAACCATTGCTCACTCTATCAGCTAACACACTTTCCAGCTCTCAGAGTTGGGCTGGCTATCTGGACTTAATCGCTCAAAAGCTGTATAAACAGACAGTAATACATTTCATTAATTTTTGAGTTAGAGGACCAACCATGGCTGTAATCGTCAAGTACGTGGTAGAACGCAACGGAGAAGAGAAAATGACTTTTACCTCTAAAGCGGAAGCTGACGCCTATGATAAAATGCTTGATATGGCTGATGAGCTTTTTGAGCTGCTAGGTAAAAGTGAGTTGCTGGAAGATGAAGGCAAGCAAGAAGACTTGGCTATGTTCCTGGCACAAAACAAAGAAGAAGTGCTTTTCGCTTTGGGAGCTAAACGCAAACCAGCACCAAAGAAAAAGAAAATTGAAGCGGTTGAAGACGCTGAAGAAGATTCTGCTCAAGAAGACGCAGCATAACAACACGTTAAAAGATATATGAAACCTCAGCCATTGCTGAGGTTTTTGTTTTTTAGGGAAAACAAATCGCCCCACATTTACCCTAATTCTCTACTCACCTCTGAGTTACTATTTCTACTGTCTAGCCGCCATGAGAAAATTGAGATGAATTATATTGTCGAAGTCTGTATCGATAACATTGAATCCCTTCACCGTGCGATTGAAGGAGGAGCAAACCGCATTGAACTTTGTTCATCACTAGCGCTAGGTGGCCTCACACCAAGCTTTGGTTTGATGAAGCAAGCGGGCAAACTCTCATCCATACCTGTGTATACCATGATTCGTCCTCGTCAGGGCGACTTTCTCTATACTGATGAAGAGATCGAAAGCATGCTGATTGATATCGAAGCGGCGGCAGCGGCTAAGTTACAAGGTGTCGTCATTGGCACTTTGAATGCGGATGGCTATATCGATATGACCAAGGCGACACGGCTGGTCAACAAAGCCAAATCGCTCAACCTAGGTGTCACTTTCCATCGCGCGATTGATCAATGCGCAGATTATCAAAGATCTATTGAAGATATTGCTAAACTTGGTTGCGAACGTGTTCTCACATCTGGGCTTGCCACTAATGTAGAACAAGGCATCGATATTCTTCGTCATATGGTAGAACTGGCTAACGATCGTTTCTCAATTATGGCAGGCGCTGGCTTAAATGCAGAAAATGTCTGCAAGATCGTTTCTGAATCTGCTGTTCAGGAAGTGCATTTATCGGGAAAATCCACACGGCCAAGCAAAATGAAGCTCATCGCGGAGCAAGCCAAAATGGGCAATCAGAATATTGATGACTTTGTTGTTCCGGTCACGGATCCACAAGCGATTGAAAAGGTAGTAAAAGCTCTCACTTCTTCGTGATACTTCTCTCAAGCTTGGCTTTGAAATGCTAACCTTTTGATAGCAAAAGGAGGGTCTATGAGTAAAGGCAAACTGAATAAGAAGTTTTATGAAAAGGAACTTGCACGGCTACAGATTGAACTAGTCAAGCTACAACAGTGGGTTAAGCAAGAAGGCCTTAAGGTCGTTGTTATCTTTGAAGGCCGTGATGCTGCCGGAAAAGGTGGTGTGATTAAACGCATCACAGAAAAGCTCAACCCTCGTATCTGTCGCATTGCCGCTCTTCCCGCCCCAACAGAGAAAGAAAAGACCCAATGGTACTTCCAGCGTTACGTTGCACACCTACCTGCCGCTGGTGAAATCGTGCTTTTCGACCGTAGTTGGTATAACCGAGCTGGGGTCGAGAAAGTCATGAACTTCTGCACCCAAGAAGAGTATGATGAATTTCTGCGATCTTGCCCTGAATTTGAGCGTATGTTGCAGCGTTCTGGAATCATCTTGCTTAAATATTGGTTTTCTGTCTCTGATGAAGAGCAAGAAAAGCGCTTCCTAGAGCGAATCAATACACCAATTAAACGTTGGAAGTTTAGCCCAATGGATTTGGAATCACGCAATCGCTGGGCGGAATATTCTGAAGCGAAAGATAAAATGTTTGCCTACACAGACACCAAACAGTGCCCATGGTGGGTCGTGCCCTCAGATGACAAAAAACGCGCCCGCTTAAACTGTATCAGTCACTTACTCGAGCAAATTGATTATCAGGAAATTACTTATCCAGAGATATCGCTGCCTGAACTGAGCAAAGAAGGCTACATCCGAGCTCCAATTGAAGAACAAACGTTTGTCCCTGACAAATACTAAAACCAGCCCAGTAATCTACGCATCACCACAGATTTAACGCAGCGCATCATCTATGCTTTGTTCGCCCAAGTGGCGAACATCTTTGCCTTTAACAAAGTAGATGATGTATTCACAGATATTTTGGCAGCGATCCCCTACTCGCTCAATCGCTCGAGCAGACCACATCACTTGCAGGATATGGGGAATGTTCTTCGGGTCTTCCATCATGTAGGTCATCAACTGGCGGATCACCGCTTCGTATTCTGCATCAATTTTGTCATCCAGCTTATATACTTCCGCGGCTGAATCGACATCCATACGCGCAAATGCATCTAAAACCTGATGCAGCATGCCTATCGCTTGACGACAAAGTGGCTCAAGAGAGACTTGGAACATCTGCTCTTTGGATGATGGGCTTTCAATCGCCACATAAGCCATTTTGGTGGCGACATCTCCAATGCGCTCAAGGTCAGTGATGGTCTTGATGATCGCCATGATCAAGCGTAAGTCTTTCGCAGTTGGCTGACGTTTAGCAATGATTCTCGTACAAGCTTCATCGATAGAGACTTCCATCGCATTCACTTTGTGATCGTCACGCACGACTTTACGCGCTAGCTCAATGTCCTCTTTGTGCAGTGCCTGCATAGCAAAAGATAACTGCTGCTCAACCAAGCCTCCCATCGTCAGCACGTGGGTTCGGATGGATTCTAATTCGACATTAAACTGTCCTGATATGTGACGTCCAAAGTTCATGAAATATCTGTATCTCCCTTATTAGCCGTATCTACCTGTGATGTAGTCTTCCGTTTGTTTCTTCATTGGCGAAGTGAAAATCGAATCCGTATCTGAGTATTCGATCAACTTACCCATATGGATAAATGCCGTGTGATCGCTGACCCGTGCAGCCTGCTGCATGTTATGTGTCACAATAACTACAGTATATTTGGTTTTAAGATCATTGATCAGTTCTTCAATGGTCAGAGTGGAAATCGGGTCTAGTGCCGAGGTCGGTTCATCAAGAAGTAATACTTCAGGTTCAATCGCAATTGCACGGGCAATCACCAAACGCTGCTGCTGACCACCAGACAAACCAAACGCATTTTCATGCAGCCTGTCTTTCACCTCTTCCCATAACGCCGCAGCACGCAGAGAGCGCTCAACAGCGTCATCGAGAACTCGACTGTTGCGAATACCCTGCAAGCGTAAGCCATACACCACATTTTCATATATCGATTTTGGAAATGGGTTCGGGCGCTGAAACACCATTCCAACACGGCGACGTAGAGTCGCCACATCAACCTGTGGGTGGTAAATGTTTTTGCTATGCAGTTTCACTTTGCCTTCCACGCGGCATCCTTCAACCAGATCGTTCATTCGGTTGATGCAACGTAGGAGCGTCGACTTACCACACCCTGAAGGGCCAATAAACGCCGTCACCTGACCTTTAGGAATGCGCATAGAAATATCGCTCAGTGCCTGAGTGTTCTGGTAGAACAGGTTCAGATCTTCGATTGCAATCGCAGTCTGTTCTTCACTCAGGTTGTTCACGTCTAATGGTGCCTGATAGCCCAATGTCTGATTAACTGAAAACATCTCTTAATCTTGCCCCAGAGTTCGATATTTCTCGCGTAGGTTATTGCGAATACTGATCGCCGTCAGATTCAGTCCGACGATGACACTCACCAGCAAGAACGACGTGGCGTAAACCAACGGCCTTGCACTTTCAATATTAGTGGTTTGGAAACCAACATCATAGATGTGAAAACCTAAATGCATGAATTTTCTATCCAGATGCAAAAATGGGAATTGGCTATCAACCGGCAAGCTAGACGCCAATTTTACCGCCCCCACCAGCATCAAAGGCGCTACCTCGCCTGCTGCACGGGCAACGGCCAGAATCAGTCCAGTAATGATCGCAGGGCTTGCCATTGGTAATACAATTCGCCACATCGTCTCAAACTGAGTTGCTCCAAGCGCTAAAGAACCATGACGGACGGAACTCGGGATGCGGGTCAAACCTTCTTCGGTAGCCACGATCACAACAGGGAGCGTAAGTACCGCCAATGTTAACGCTGACCAAAGCAAACCCGGCGTACCAAATGTCGGCGTTGGCAACTTCTCAGCATAAAACAGGGAATCGATTGAACCGCCTAGTGTATAAACAAAAAAACCGAGTCCAAATACACCATAAACAATCGAGGGGACACCGGCGAGGTTTATAACTGCGACACGAATCAAACGAGTAAAAGCATTATTTTTCGCGTATTCGTGGAGATAAATCGCAGCAATCACACCCAGTGGCATAACGATAATCGACATGATCAATACCAGCAGAACCGTACCGAACATGGCCGGAAAAACGCCACCTTCAGAGTTCGACTCTCTAGGATCATCGGATAAGAATTTCCATGCCTGATGTGCCCACTGAGCCACCTTTTCAACTACCGTCATTTGATTCGGATACCAAACATCCAGGATCCGACTAAGTGGGATTCGATACTGATTGCCCTTCATATCTTCGACAATCAGGCCCTGCTGAGCCAATTCTAATCTCAGTGCATCCAGCTGTGATTCCATTTCCGCAAGCTGCTGGCTAAACATGCTCGATTGAGCGTCGTAACGTTTGATGAATTCTGCATCTAAGCGACCATTGAGTTCACGTCTTTTCTTCTCTAAACGCAACCTGTCAGCCTGAGCACTGATCACTTTGATCTGCTTCTCTACCAAACGGTCAATTTTAGTGCGTTGCTTATCGGCAAATACCAGCGCGCGTTCAACATCGGTTTTAGCCTGCTCGCTTACCTTACCATCAGCGGTAAAATATCCTTTCGGTTGACCGTAAAAATCCCCACCTCGGGTCCGTTCAATCACTGCCCAACCTTCAGGCTTTGAACGTTCAAGTAAATCGACTTCCAGAATGGAAACAAAATCAGCAGGGTAAATATCACGATTAGCAATCTTAATACTCAGTCGCTGAGCTAAGCCTTTCTCCTCGACTTCAGGAGTGAGCGCAATGTCCATTTCGCGTAAGTGGCTGATCGGCACATATTCTTCGGCGTAAAGCTGACCAATCAAGACATCACCCTGTTCGGTTTTCCACTGGTAAAGGGGAGCAGGCCAGAAATAGGACAAACCTTTCCAACCGATCAGCAGCAACAAACCAAGCACTGACAGCAAACTAATGCTGACTGCTCCGCCTGTGAGCCAGACCCATGGTGAACCGGACTTTAGCCACTTAAACACGCTCAATGCCCCTCGGATAACTTCGATTACAGCGCACGATATTTATCCCTTAACCTTTGACGAACCCATTCCGCGAGCGAGTTAACCGCGAAAGTAAACACCAGCAAAATCAGCGCCGCCAAAAATAGAATTCGATAATGAGAGCTGCCCACTTCCGACTCAGGCATTTCAACTGCGATAGTGGCAGACAGGGTGCGCATACCCTCTAGAATATTCCAATCCATGATTGGCGTATTACCTGTAGCCATGAGCACAATCATAGTCTCGCCTACGGCACGCCCCAGCCCCATCATGATGGCAGAAAAGATACCTGGGCTTGCGGTGAGTAGCACAACATGAATCAGGGTTTGCCACGGCGTAGCACCTAAGGCCAAAGAGCCATCTGATAGATGTTTTGGCACCGAGAAAATCGCATCTTCTGCGATGGTGAAAATAGTTGGGATAACCGCAAAGCCCATCGCAAAACCCACCACCAGCGCGTTACGCTGGTCAAAACCAATTCCCTGCTCAGCCAAATATGCTCGAACATCGCCATTGAACAACCATTGTTCAATATTGCCACTCTGGCTCAGAATCACCGCTGTAAATACCACCATTGCAGGCATCAAAATCACCGCATGCAGGCCGTTCGGTAAACGACCACTCCACCGGCGAGGTAATTTGTGCCATATGGCGCCGATGACGATGGTCGAAATGGGTAAAAATAACATCAAAGAAACCACTGCTGCCAGATGGCTTTCCACAAGTGGGGCGAACCATAACCCAGCGAGAAATCCGATAATCACAGTTGGTAATGCTTCCATCAGTTCGATTGAAGGTTTCACCACTCGTCGCATTGATGGCGTCATGAAATAGGCGGTGTAAATAGCGCCAAGAACCGCAATCGGCACGGCAAACATCATGGCAAACGCCGCCGCTTTTAGCGTACCAAACGCAATCGGTACAAGACTAAATTTGGCTTCGAACTGATCATTTGCCGATGTGGTTTGCCAAACAAATTCAGGTTCTGGGTAACTCTCATACCAAACTTTCTGCCAAAGCGACGACAAGGATATTTCTGGGAATGGATTATCCACATAAGCAACACTGAGCTGCGAGTCAGAGAGTGCCAACAAGTATTTTTCATTGTTAGACATTGCCGCCAGTTGCGGTGCTTTGTCGTAGGCACGTTTAAAAATTACCAGCTTTTCACTGGTCGTATAATGACTCTGTACCGTGCCATTAAGATAAAAGCTGTAAAAGCCTTTACGGTAAGTATCAGGCAGTAAGAATTGCAGCTGTGAAGCCAGTTTAAAGTCACGAATTTGAGTGAGGTTTCTTTGCCCATCACTCAACACATCAAACCACTGTGAGACTAGCCCATCTTGGTGACTGACCAATAAAGAGTAGGCTCCAGACAACAGCTTTATGTCCGTGACCGCATGCTTGCTCTCTCCTTGGCTCAAATCAACGACTTCACGGACAACAAAGTTCGCTAAGCCTTTTTGAGCAACCACCAGTTCAGAGCCAGTTCTTAAATAAAGAGTCTTTCCATCAGGCGTGAGAATAATCTGTTCTAAGTCGGGAAAAGGGGTTGCAAACTCAAACTGCTGTAGAGCTTGTTTACCATCACGCCAGCGGATTTGGACAGTATCATCATCGTAATGGCCGACCAAGGTCACCTGTTCAGCTTTAGAAAATGCAAACGATATTAGCTGTGAACCCGAGTCCGTCTGAAGGTCAAACTCCAATGGCCACTGATTCACTTCTGGAGAGAAAGTACGCTTATCATCTTGTAAAGAGCTCGACATCTCAGGTCGATACAACAAAACCTCACCTGCGGGTGTCGCAGCACCCAACCAGCCTTGAGCTGGACTGCCATTAGTATAAATCGTGTATTGTGAGCCGAGCTCTACCGACAAACTGGATTGTGGAGACTGGTGAGTCAACGACCAAAAATCGACATAACCAGCTTTTGAGACCACATAAGCGTGCTCACCATAGTCATCGATTCCAGCGGCCACTGGAGCGGCCGTCGTAATAGGTTGGATGGCAACATTGGGGGTTAGCTTAGCATCAGAAAAAAGAGGCAGGACCATCATTGCTAGATAAACGAAGATCAATACCAGTGCAGCCAAAACACCGACACCACCTGTCGATACCGCTAGCCGAACTAAACGATCTTTGATTAGTCGCTTTCGATCACGTTCTCGCAATGAAAATTCGGCTTTAGCCATTTCTCTCACTTACCTGCATTTACCCAGATGTATAATATGTCGATTAGGTGACAATTATATTACAGATCGCAATAAACAACTGAAAATAATGCAATAAGAACATGCAATAAAAGTGTCATACAAACCCCTTAATTTCTAAACCAGTTCCATTTTTCCCAGTGCAATTTAGTTAGGTTCGCCAATAAAGGTCAGGGTATGAGTGCAGAAAAGCTTTACATTGAAAAAGAATTAAGTTGGTTGTCTTTCAATGAGCGAGTGCTCCAAGAGGCCGCAGATAAAACAGTGCCACTTATTGAAAGAATTCGATTTTTAGGCATTTTTTCCAACAACTTAGACGAGTTCTACAAAGTACGATTTTCCGATGTGAAACGTCGTATTCTCATCAACCAAGAGCGGGGAGGAAATGATAACTCCAAGCACTTATTGACCAAAATGCAAACCAAAGCACTCAGGCTCAATGAACGGTTTGATGAGCTATACGCAGAGCTGATCCGTGATATGGCGCGCCGGAGAATTTTTCTGGTGAATGAAACCCAACTCAATGAATCTCAGGAAAAGTGGATCAAAAAATACTTCCACAACCAAGTTTTACCACACGTCACACCTTTATTAATGAGAGACGACATTGATGTTCTGCAGTTTCTCAAAGATGAATACGCCTATATCGCAGTTGAGCTGCGAAAGCAGGACCAAAATCAATATGCACTGATCGAGATACCGACTGACCACTTACCTCGCTTCGTGATGGTACCAGAACAAAAAGGCAAGCGACGTAAGACCATTATTCTACTCGACAATATCATTCGTTATTGTCTTGATGAGTTATTCAGTGGTTTCTTCGATTACGACGAACTGAACGGTTACGCGATGAAAATGACTCGCGACGCGGAATATGACCTCAGTCATGAGGTGGAGCATAGCCTACTAGAACAAATGTCCGAGGGGGTGAGTCAGCGCCTGACCGCCATGCCTGTCCGTTTTGTTTATGAGCGTAACATGCCAGAAGAGATGCTGGCATTCCTATGTGACAAGCTGCAAATTTCCAACTATGACAGTCTGATTCCCGGTGGACGCTACCATAACTTCAAAGACTTCATCGGTTTTCCAAATGTCGGCCGAGAATACTTGGAGAACAAACCTCTCCCCCCCATAAAGTGCGCTGACTTTGATGGCTACGCCAACAAATTTGATGCGATCAAGAACCAAGACATTCTACTTTATTACCCTTACCATACTTTTGAGCACATCACAGAGCTGGTTCGTCAGGCATCTTTTGACCCTAAAGTACTGAGTATCAAAATCAATATCTACCGAGTGGCGAAAGACTCACGGTTAATGAATTCATTGATCGATGCCGTTCATAACGGCAAACAAGTTACGGTAGTGGTCGAATTACAAGCACGATTCGATGAAGAAGCCAACATCGAATGGTCAAAGGTGCTCACTGAAGCGGGGGTACAAGTCATCTTTGGCACTCCGGGGCTAAAGATCCACTCTAAGTTGCTGCTAATTAGCCGCCGAGAAGAAGAGGAAATCGTTCGTTACGCCCATATCGGGACTGGAAACTTCCACGAGAAAACAGCTCGTATTTACACCGACTTCTCTCTACTCACTGCAGATCCCGAAATCACTAATGAAGTTCGTAACGTCTTTGGGTACATCGAAAACCCATACCGACCAGCGAGATTTGAGCATCTAATGGTTTCACCGCGTAACTCGCGCAAACAGCTCTATCGCCTAATAGATGGTGAAATTGCTAATGCGAAGTTGGGCAAAAAAGCCGCCATCACGCTAAAAGTAAACAATTTGGTCGATAAAGGGCTTGTTAACAAGCTTTACGGTGCCAGTACTGCCGGAGTTGAGATCAAAATGATCATTCGTGGTATGTGTTCATTGGTCCCAGGTGTAGAGGGAGTGAGCGACAATATCCAGATCATCAGTATTGTTGATCGCTTCCTTGAGCACCCACGCGTCATCATTACTCATAATGATGGTGATCCTCAAGTGTACATTTCTTCAGCCGACTGGATGACGCGTAACATCGATTATCGTATTGAAGTCACTGCTCCAGTCCGTGACCAACGTCTTAAACAGCGAATTATTGATATCATTAACATCCAGTTTACCGATACAGTAAAAGCCCGTTGGATAGACAAAGAAATGAGCAATACTTATGTTCCGCGAGGTAACCGCAAGAAAGTTCGCTCACAGGTTGCCATTTATGACTATCTTAAACATGTAGAAAAACAAACTAAGAAACGTAAAGAACTGTCCCTAACTCATGACTCAGTCTCCGGAAATTCGTGATGTTGCCGCGATTGATCTTGGCTCTAACAGCTTCCACATGGTGGTCGCACGCGTAGTAGATCAAGATTTGCAACTGGTCAGCCGCCATAAGCAGCGAGTACGTCTTGCTGCTGGTTTAGATGCTCAAAAGAACCTAGATAACGCCTCAATCGAACGAGGGTTAGAATGCTTAGCCATGTTTGCTGAGCGCCTACAAGGTTTTGAAGAAAGCAACGTTCGTATTGCGGCAACGCATACGCTACGTCAGGCAAACAATGCACATATTTTCCTTCAACGCGCGCGAGAAGTGTTGCCATTTCCGATTGAAATCATCCCCGGCGTCGAAGAAGCACGCTTAATTTACCTCGGAGTGGCACACACTCAACCAGAGTCAGACTCAAAGTTAGTGGTCGATATTGGTGGTGGTAGTACTGAGATGATCATAGGCAAAGGTTTCGAAGCAGAACTGATCAACAGCAAACAAATGGGCTGCGTCAGCTTTACCAAGCTCTACTTTGCCAACGGTAAACTTTCACGCAAAAACTTTGCTAATGCCACACTCGCCGCCGAACAGCGAATCGAGTCCATCGCACACCGCTATCGAAAGCAAGGTTGGGAAGTCGCATTCGGCTCTTCGGGGACCATCAAAGCTATTCGCGAAGTATTGCTGAGTATGGGGTTTGAAGATGGCATCATCACTGCAAAGCGTCTCGACAAGCTGATCGAGAAACTCTGCGAATGGTCCGTGATTGATGAAATCGAATTGAGTGGCTTAACTCCAGAGAGAAAACCGGTTTTCGCTGCTGGGGTGGCTATTCTGGCTGCCATATTCAAAGATCTTAAAATAGATGAAATGCATTTTTCAGAAGGTGCATTACGTGAAGGCCTGTTGTTTGAGATGGAAGACGGCTTTAAACGCTCTGACATCCGAATGAGAACCACAGAAAACTTGGCGAATAAGCATCTGGTTGATCTTGAACATGCGGCTAAGATTAAACATCAAGCGCAATCTTTCCTACAGCAAGTTCATCAACAACTTGGTATCAAAAAAAGCTCTGAGCTGTTTGATCTACTCGACTGGAGTGCTCTACTTCATGAAGTCGGACTCAGTATCAGTTTGCAGGCCTTTCATCGCCACTCTGCTTACATTCTGCGCCACACCTACATGCCTGGTTTTAACCGCGAACAACAAACCGTACTCGCCATGTTGGTTCGCTTTCAACGTAAAGCACTAAAGCTGCACGAAATGGCAGAGTTCGCCTTATTTAAGAAAAAACACATCATAGGTCTGATTCGTATTCTGCGGCTAGCTATTTTACTCAATGGACAACGTAGCGAAGATGCCTTACCAGAATTAGCGCTGACCATTGATGGCGAGAAATGGACATTGAACTCAGATGACGCACAGTGGTTAGAGAACAATAAATTACTTCATGCTGATTTGATCACTGAGCAAGAGTACTGGTTGGCGGCAGGCTGGGAGCTTAGCTTTTAGCCATGACTCCCGCTAGCAATGAGATAACTATTGGGGCGTTCTCAGTTTATCAACATGGACTCAGTCAACGATACCGACCTTGGCTAACTCTTGACGCGCAATGTCGGCGGACATAGGTACATAACCATCTTTCTCAACTAGCTTTTGTCCTTGCTGAGAATAGATAAAGCGAATAAATTCTCTCTCGATTGGAGGAAGGGGCTTATGCGGATTCTTATTCACATAAACGTAAAGGTAGCGTGATAGTGGGTACTTACCTGTAAGAATGTTTTCTTGACTGGCTTCCACATACTCTCCGCCTTGTTTAGCAATAGGCAGCAGTTTCACACCAGAGACCTGATAGCCAACACCTGAGTACCCAATGGTGTTAATTGCCGACGCTACAGACTGAACGACGGACGCCGAACCCGGCTGTTCATTGACATTACTTTTAAAGTCCCCACCACACAGCGCATTATTCTTAAAGTATCCGTAAGTCCCCGAGACCGAGTTACGACCAAATAGCTGTATACTGCGTTTAGCCCAGTGATAATCGAGCCCTAAATCCGCCCAAGTCAGTACAGGCTGGGTGCTACCGCAACGCAGAGTAGCAGAAAAAATAGCATCAAGTTGGGTGAAGTTGAGCCCTTTAAGTGGGTTATCACGGTGGACAAAGATACCGATCGCGTCAATCGCAATACGTAGCTCAGTGGGTTTGTAGCCATGTTCACGCTCAAAGGCTTCAATTTCCCGATTTCGCATCGGTCGACTCATTGGGCCAAATTGCGCGGTACCTTCGGTTAACGCTGGAGGAGCCGTTGAAGAGCCAGAGGCTTGCACCTGACCATTCACGCTCGGGTAAAGCTGCTTAAACTCTTCTACCCACAAGGTTGTCATGCCGGCTAATGTGTCAGAACCAACACTGGTTAAACTGCCAGTAATACCGGGCACTTTTTGATATTCAGATAGGCTCGTTGAAGCCGCTTGGACACCAAAGGAGAAGCTGGCAGAAATAATAAGAGTAGTGAGCGCTAACTTCATTAATTCACCACCAAACGAGGTGGTAGCACGAATGAGAATTTACTGCCGACACCGACTTCAGACTGTATTTCTAGATGCGAATCGTGATGCGTCAACGCATGTTTGACGATCGCTAAACCAAGACCACTGCCACCAGTATCTCTTGAACGCGCTTTATCCACTCGATAGAAACGCTCAGTGAGTCGGTGTAAATGTTGAGGCTCAATACCTTCACCGCCATCTTCCACCTCTAAACATGCGCCTTGCGCAGTCTGATA
Organism: Vibrio sp. Isolate24; assembly: GCF_022398215.1. Lineage (NCBI taxonomy): Bacteria > Pseudomonadati > Pseudomonadota > Gammaproteobacteria > Vibrionales > Vibrionaceae > Vibrio > Vibrio sp. Isolate24. The sequence continues at coordinate 254,872 of NZ_JAKEUU010000003.1, read as the reverse complement.
CCAACGCACTCGGACATCGGCTCCTGCTGGTGTGTATTTCACTGCGTTATAAACCAAATTTGAAATGGCACTGCGTAGTTGGTCTTCATCACCAAGTACACGCAGGCTGTTATCAATATCAAAGTTCAGCTTATGCTGCTGATCGCCACTCAAACTCGCCGCTTCTTTCTCCAACACATCTAGCATTGCTGGGACATTCACTACGTCTTCCAGTTCATGCATTGGCGCCGCTTCAATCTTAGATAATGTGAGCAGTTGATTAACCAAGCTGTTCATACGATTGAGCTGCTCAGTCATTACGCCATGAGCTTTGGTCCACATCGGACCGACAACCATATCCGGGTCTTCGGTCATTTCAAGATAGCCTTGCAACACCGTCATTGGTGTGCGCAGCTCGTGCGAAACATTGGCAAAGAAATTACGACGCATGCCTTCCAACTGCTTAAGCTGAGACACATCACGCACCACCATCAGATGCTCACCTTCAGTGTACGGCACAATACGCAGCTCAAGCATACGCTCGACATTAAGTGGAGAACGCATCTCTAGAGGCTCTGAGAAATCTTGTTTATTAAGATACTTAATGAAATCTGGAGTGCGGATAAGGTTAGAAATCGGCTGACCTGAATCGTCCGGCCAACGGAAGCCGAGTAAGTGTTGGGCGAGCTTATTACACCAAACGATATTGCCTTCACTGCGGAACACAACAACTGCATCCGGTAAGGATTCAGCACCATTGCGGAATCGGCGAATCAGATTGGTCAGCTCTTTGCGCTTTTTGCGCTGGCGCTGCTGCAAGCGATAGATGCCGTTAAATAACGACTCCCAGTTTCCACTTCCCGATGGCGGTGTCAGGCGCTTTTCATCCCACAACCACGCCGAAAGGCGCATCTGATTATGCAGATGCCATACAAGCTGTAAAACCGTGGCAGCTAGAAGCAACCACGGCATATGACCGAAAATCCATCCGACAATCACCCAAGGGGTGTAAAAAAAAGCCAGCTCCCAGGCTAGCTTTTTCCAAGTTAACCGCTCTACCACTTACCTCTCCAGATGGTTAATTTAAATTATGCCTTGGTTGAGAAACGGTAGCCTGCACCACGTACCGTCTGAATCAGCTTGTCATGGCCTGCCGCTTCTAATGCTTTGCGCAGACGACGAATGTGTACATCTACAGTACGGTCTTCAACATACACGTTGGTTCCCCATACGTTGTTCAGCAGTTGCTCTCGGCTGTAAACGCGCTCTTGGTGCGTCATAAAGAAGTGCAGCATCTTGAACTCAGTTGGACCCATATCCAGTGGCTGATCGTTCGCGGTTACGCGGTGCGAAACAGGATCCAGCTTCAAGCCCTGCACATCAATCACATCTTCAAGTGCCGTTGGCGTCACACGGCGAATTACCGCTTTAAGACGCGCCACCAGCTCTTTTGGCGAGAATGGCTTAGTAATGTAGTCATCTGCGCCGACTTCCAGACCACGAACCTTGTCTTCTTCTTCACCACGTGCTGTTAACATCACAACTGGAATGTTGCGTGTCAGCTCTTCACGTTTCATGTGTTTGATGAAGTTGATGCCGCTGCCACCAGGTAGCATCCAATCTAGTAGGACTAGATCTGGGAAGGGTTCAGCTAGCTTAGTCACCGCACTATCGTAGTCTTCAGCTTCGACCGCTTGGTAACCTTTTTGCTCAAGAACAAAGCAAAGCATTTCACGAATTGGTGCTTCGTCTTCAACAACCAGAATCCTTCTAGACATAATTGAATAACCTTTGAGTTAGTTGAATTTAATCGGGCATTTACCCTTTGCAACGATAGGCATTATTACCATCAATTATGACACTTTTGTGACCTTTGAAAACAAATTTTCATATAACTTTCATCCCACTATTGCGCTGTTGCAATAGGACAAGCACGGCAAAAGTCTTTATGATTGGCCCCTTAACTTCAGGTATAGAGAAAGTGTATGTGGTTTAAAAACTGTCTGGTTTACCGTTTTAACCGAGATATTGAATTCAAAGCAGACGAGCTGGAAAAGCAGCTTGAAGAGTTTCGTTTTACGCCTTGTGGCAGTCAGGACAAACAAAAGTTTGGCTGGGTGACAGCAATGGGTAAACATGGCGACATGATGACTCACGTGTCTGAAAACCGCATTCTGATCTGCGCGAAGAAAGAAGAGAAAATGCTGCCAGCGTCTGTGATCAAAGAATCACTCAATGCAAAAGTTGAGGCGATGGAAGCACAAGAAGGCCGACCTCTGAAGAAAAAAGAGAAAGACAACCTCAAAGATGACATTGTCATGGATTTGCTACCGCGCGCATTCAGCCGCAGCAACCATACCTTTGTTCTTATTCTGCCTAAAGAAGGCTTTATTCTGGTCGATGCCAGCAGCTATAAAAAAGCGGAAGATGTGCTCGCCCTTCTACGTAAAACCATGGGCAGCCTACCTGTCGTGCCAGCCATTCCAGAAAAAGCCGTTGAAACCACATTAACTGAATGGGTCAAAACAGGCGACACTCCGGTTGGGATACAGATGTTGGACGAAGCTGAGCTTAAGTCAGTTCTCGAAGAAGGCGGCGTGATCCGCTGTAAGAAACAAGAACTGACAGCAGACGAAATTCGCAGTCACATCGATGCCGATAAGGTAGTGACTAAACTGGCTCTTTGGTGGCAAGAGCGTATTGAGTTCATTCTGGCAGAAGATGGCAGCATCAAGCGCCTTAAATTCTCAGATGAGCTGAAAGATCAGAATGATGACATTCCTCGTGAAGATCAGGCTGCACGATTTGACGCTGACTTCTCACTCATGTGCGGCGAGTTAAGCGCCTTCCTGCCAAACTTATACGAGTGCTTAGGCGGCTTACCTCACCCTAACGCTTAACCTCCTCTCTAGGTGCTCGACGTGTTCGAGCGCCTACCTGTAATCTCCTTACCTAAGTTATGGACTTTTTTTCTAGTCACTGGTCACGTTTTGGCGTAAAATTTGCGCCCCAATTCCATAAGGTGGAATGGACCTGACTTGAGATCAGACTAAGAGAATTACACATGACTACTGAGAAAGCATTCGTACCTGAGCTACTGTCACCAGCGGGTAGCCTGAAAAATATGCGTTACGCCTTTGCCTATGGTGCAGACGCGGTATACGCAGGCCAGCCTCGTTACAGCCTTCGCGTACGTAACAACGAGTTCAACCACGAGAACCTAAAAATTGGTATCGACGAAGCGCACGCCCAAGGCAAGAAGCTTTATGTGGTATGTAACATCCAGCCGCACAACTCCAAGCTAAAGACATTCATCCGTGACCTAAAGCCTGTGGTTGAAATGGGCCCTGATGCGCTCATCATGTCGGATCCAGGTCTGATTATGATGGTTCGTGAAGCATTCCCAGAGATGCCAATTCACCTGTCAGTTCAAGCCAACGCCGTCAACTGGGCAACAGTTAAATTCTGGGCAGCCAATGGCGTTGAACGTGTGATTGTTTCTCGTGAGCTTTCTCTGGAAGAGATCGAAGAAATTCGCGAGCACTGTCCTGAAACCGAACTTGAAGTGTTCGTTCACGGTGCTCTATGTATGGCTTACTCTGGTCGTTGTCTCCTATCTGGATACATCAACAAGCGTGACCCTAACCAAGGTACATGTACCAATGCATGTCGTTGGGAATACAACGTCGAAAAAGGCAAAGAGAACGACTCTGGCGATATCGTTGAAGCCTTCGATCCTAACGAAGCGCAAGCCGTTGAAGTGCAAGATGAGCGCCCTGAGGCAACACTTGGTCTAGGTAAGCCAACTGATGAAGTGGTATTGCTTTCTGAAAGCCACCGCCCAGAAGAAAAGATGGCGGCATTCGAAGATGAGCACGGCACTTACATCATGAACTCGAAAGATCTGCGCGCCATTCAGCACGTTGAGCGTCTGACTAAAATGGGTGTCCACTCACTCAAGATTGAAGGTCGTACCAAGTCATTCTACTACTGTGCGCGTACCGCTCAGGTTTATCGTAAAGCGATCGACGACGCAGTCGCGGGCAAGCCATTCGATGAAAGCCTGATGACCACACTTGAGAGCCTAGCTCACCGTGGCTATACAGAGGGCTTCCTACGTCGTCATACGCACGATACTTACCAAAATTACGACTATGGTTACTCCGTATCTGATGCTCAGCAATTTGTTGGTGAATTTACGGGTAAGCGCCGCGGCGATCTGGCTGAAGTTGAAGTGAAGAACAAATTCGTGGTTGGCGACAGCCTTGAGCTTATGACACCGAAAGGCAACGTTGTCTTTACCCTCGAAGCGATGGAGAACCGTAAATCACAACCCGTTGATGACGCAAAAGGAAACGGCCACTTTGTCTTCATTCCTGTACCTCAGGACATGGACTTAGAATACGGTCTGTTAATGCGCAATCTTAATAATGGTCAGGATACCCGTAACCCAACAGGTAAATAACCATGGCGTTGTTGATCACGGATAAGTGCATTAACTGTGATATGTGTGACCCAGAGTGCCCAAACGGCGCGATTACCATGGGTGACACTATCTTTGAGATCGACCCCGATCTTTGCACTGAATGTAAAGGCCACTATGAGAAGCCGACCTGTCAGTCGGTGTGCCCAATCACCAAGTGCATCATCACTGACCCAAATCATGTCGAGACTGAAGAAGAGTTGTTAGAAAAGTTCGTCATCATCCAAGGGTTATCCTAAACAGAAAATGCCGCTCCACTGAGCGGCATTTTTTATTCAATTGAGCAATCCTGCTTAAATACTTTCCAGCAGTTGCTGACATTCCACCGGCATCACTCTCATTTTTTTCTTCTTCGGTTTACTTACTGCGACTTTTGGCGCGGCAGGTTTAGGCTGTGGTTTCCAACTGGCCAACTCAGCGCCACATCCGTCGCCTTTCGGCGGCGCAGCCTGTGGTTTGCACGCGCTGCTACCCTCTGGACACTTGAGCCTGATATGCATATGATAATGGTGACCCCACCACGGTCTTACTTTTCTCAACCAGCCCCGCTCTGCTGGTACTTCCTGTGTGCACAGTTTTTCTTTGATGACAGGGTGAACGAAAATGCGTGCAACTTCCTCATCACTTGCCGCCATTTTGATCAATTCGAAGTGGCGCTGGTCCCAGTTTCGTTTGACTAACTGATACTGCTGGAGATTGACCACGCTCATTGGTTCAGGCTTACTCAGTTGCTGAGAAGAAAGCTTGTCATCAGCCAGCTTGAGCCAAATATCAATATCCAACCCTGTCTGATGGCTCGAATGCCCAGAAGAGAAGCGCCCCCCCTGAGGTAATGAGATATCACCAATCAGAATACGAGTGTTAAGACGCTGCGCAGCCAGAGCGGCTAAACGCTGAACAAAACTAACAGCCTGCGGGTGAGCATAGTAACGTTGTCGCTGGCTACGTAATACTTGGTAGCCCTCTCCTTGGAGAGGCAGTGCCGCCGCGCCTGCAAGACAACCGTTGGCATAGCTACCAATCGCTTGAGGAGATTGCGTCGAAGGTGATTGGATCTTCTCCCAGGGGCTGGCCTGAAGTGAAGAGGTAAAAAGGAGACATACCGCGAGACCAACATGCTTCAACCATCCTTTGATCGCCAATCCCATGAACTATCTCCTAACGTTTCTGTTTAGTAATGCTCACCATTGTCGTAGTAGGATTTGGCTTCCAGAGCGGTAAAAATCACCGCGACATCCACATCTTCGCCAATCATCCCACGCACTTGCTGAGTAATAATCGCAGCGACAGCATCCTGAGTTTGCTGCCCACGATCAAACCACAATACCTCAACAAACGGATAGGCCTGACTCACCTCACCTTCATGATAAAACGTAGTGTAGATGTACTCGAATGTGAAATCTTCACGAGGGCAATCCATGTGTGGCTGTAACTCATCAATCAGAGATTTTGATAAAGTTTGAACCGTTTGCGGCTCGACAGCACGAAAACGTAAATGTGGCATAGCTTGCTTCCTTAATTGTATTTTTTATCTATCATAACAACTCCGATGACAATGTCTTGTACCGAACGGGGTCTTAGTATCGCTCTATAAAACAAAAGGCCGCTGAACAGTCAGCGGCCTTTTTCATAGCATACGTTTTGCCTTATGGCATTTCGTCAAATTCTGCGCCTTCTTTCTCAACTTGAGGAGGCATCAGGTGTTCTTTGGTGATACCCAGTTTCAATGCCAGTGCCGAAGCCACATAGATTGAAGAGTATGTACCCACAGTGATACCCAATAGAAGTGCGGTAGCGAAGCCATGAATCATAGCACCACCTTGCGTAAACAGGGCAATCACCACAAACAAGGTAGTACCAGATGTAATCAAGGTACGGCTCAACGTTTGCGTGATTGAGCTGTTCATGATTTCAGCAGGTTCGCCTTTGCGCATCTTACGGAAGTTTTCACGGATACGGTCAAATACAACAATGGTATCGTTAAGCGAGTAACCCACTACCGTCAGCAAGGCTGCCACAATCGTCAGGTCAACCTCGATTTGCATCAATGAAAACACACCTAGCGTAATGATAACGTCGTGTGCCAGAGCAAGTACCGCACCAGCTGCTAAACGCCATTCGAATCGCACCGAAACGTAGATCAAGATACAGATCAGGGAAACTAGGATCGCTAAACCACCAGCTTCCGTTAGCTCGTCACCCACATTCGGGCCAACGAACTCGATACGACGCATTTCTACATTTTCACCCGTACCGTCTTTGATTGCACTTAAGATCTGGTTTCCTAGTGTTTCACCTGCCACATTATCACGAGGGCGCAGGCGAACCATCACATCACGGGCACTACCAAAGTTCTGTACCGTGGCATCGCCAAAGCCTTTCGCATCGAGGGCACTACGGATCTCTTCCAAATCAGCTGGCTGCTCAAAGCCAACTTCAATCAGCGTACCGCCTGTAAAATCTAACCCCCAGTTCAACCAATTGGTAGACAGAGTAAAAATCGATGCACCAATCATCAGCACCGACAATAGGAACGCAAACTTAGACCAACGCATAAAGTCGATCATTTTGTCTGCTTTTAGAATCTGAAACATAATAATTCCTAGCCTTAGATCGACAGTTTGTTGATGCGCTTACCACCGTACATCAGGTTCACGATACAACGTGTACCAATGATGGCAGTAAACATAGACGTTAAGATACCGATAGACAGTGTCACCGCGAAGCCTTTGATTGCACCCGTACCTACTGCAAACAGGATTATTGCGGTAATCAAAGTGGTGATGTTGGCATCGGCAATCGTACTGAATGCGTTCGCATAGCCTTGATGGATCGCCTGCTGAGGGTTTCTTCCGTCACGTAACTCTTCACGTATCCGTTCGAAAATCAATACGTTAGCATCGACTGCCATACCGACCGTCAGAACAATACCGGCAATACCAGGCAAGGTCATCGTCGCGCCCGGAATCATCGACATCACACCGATAATCAACACAAGGTTAGCCATTAGCGCTACGTTGGCAATCAAACCAAACTTACGATAGTACATTAGCGTAAACAGCATGACCGCTACCATACCCCAAATCATCGCCTGAATACCCATATCGATATTCTGTTGCCCCATAGAAGGACCAATGGTTCTTTCTTCAACGATAGAAATTGGCGCAATCAGAGCACCTGCGCGAAGCAATAACGCTAAGTTGTGTGCTTCAGCAGCGGAATCAATACCTGTGATACGGAAGTTACGCCCCAAGGCAGATTGAATTGTCGCTTGGTTAATTACTTCTTCATGCTTAGTAAGAATGACTTTGCCTTCTGGAGTACGACGACCACTGTCTTTATACTCGGCAAATACCGTTGCCATCAACTTGCCAATGTTCTTCTTCGAGAACGCAGACATCTTGTTACCACCTTCGCTATCTAGCGAGATGTTAACTTGAGGGCGGCCATATTCATCCACACTTGAGCTCGCATCTGTGATGCTAGAACCACCTAGGATTACACGTTTTTTAAGCACAACTGGACGACCATCGCGGTCTTGCTTGATTTCACTGCCCGCTGGCGCTCGGCCTCTTGCTGCAGCTGCGAGATCCGCTTTATCATCGACTTCGCGAAATTCAAGTGTTGCTGTCGCACCCAGAATTTCTTTCGCACGTGCCGTATCCTGAACACCTGGCAGTTCAACAACAATACGGCTTGCACCCTGACGCTGAACAAGTGGCTCAGCCACACCCAGTTCGTTTACACGGTTACGCAGAATAGTAATGTTCTGCTCAACAGCGTAGTTACGAATCTCAGTAAGGCGTTGCTCTGTAAAAGTAGCAGTCAAGGTGAAACGGCCATCTGCATCTGAATCAACAAACGTCATATCAGGATGATTTTGTTGCATTATGCGTTTAGCGTCCGCAAGCTGAGTTTCGTTGCGTAAGCGAATTTCCACCGCATCTTTACCCAAAGTGCGAATCGTACGGTAGCGAATATCCGCTTCACGTAGTTCACTACGGAAAGCTTCTTCCTGTTGGCCGACCAGTTTCTCCATCGCAGCGTCCATATCTACTTCCATCAGGAAGTGAACACCACCGCGCAGGTCAAGGCCGAGCTTCATTGGCGCAGCGCCAACCGCTTCTAACCAATCAGGGGTAGCAGGAGCTAGGTTGAGAGCAACAATTTTGTCTTTACCTAGCGCTTCATTGATCACATCACGAGCACTGATCTGAGTGTCGGTATCGTTGAAGCGTACAAGAATGGATCCATTTTCGAGAGCAATGGATTTATGAGATAAGCCCTTTTCATCAAGAGCTTCGGTGACAGAATCCAGCGTTGACATATCTACAGAGGCGCCACGCGCCCCTGTAACTTGAATTGCCGGATCTTCACCGTAGATATTTGGAAGTGCATACAATGCTGCGATAGCGATGGTAAGCACCACCATCAAGTACTTCCATAACGGATAGCGGTTAAGCACAGCGAGGATCCTTTAGCTGTTTTATAGAGACTTCAGCGTACCCTTTGGTAGCACTGCAGTAACGAAATCTTTCTTGATAACAACTTCGTTATTCGTGTTTAGCTCGATTGAGATGTAGTCGTTGTCTTCTGCAATCTTAGTGATTTTACCCACTAGGCCGCCGCTAGTCAGAACTTCATCACCTTTGCCCATGGAAGACATTAGGCTCTTATGCTCTTTTACACGCTTAGCTTGTGGGCGGTAAATCATGAAGTAGAAAATTACCGCGAACATACCAAGCATGATTAGCATTTCGAAACCGCCGCCTGCTGGTGCACCTTCTGCTGCGTAAGCTGGAGAAATAATCATTAAAACAATCCTCTATTATTTTTTATTAATATTCCAAGTTGGGCTTACGCCGTTGAGTTTCAAGAAAAAGAATGACTATTAGAGATCACTCTCTCAAAAATTCACTGCGTCTGCCTACTTTATTAGCAAAAGCCTCTGGCGAGATGCCAAAGGCTTTAATTCTTTTATTTAGTCAATGACTGCTCTTTCGCCAGTGGTGGCACTTCGCGACCACGACGTTCATAGAACTCTTTGACGAATTCATCAAAGCGATCTTCATCAATCGCCTGACGAATACTTTCCATCACACGCTGGTAGTAACGCAAGTTGTGAATAGTATTCAGGCGAGCACCTAGAATCTCATTACAACGATCTAAGTGATGCAGATACGACTTAGAGTAATTCTGACAAGTGTAACAGTCACACTCTGGATCCAATGGTGTTGTATCCGTTTTATGTTTCGCATTACGGATCTTGATCACACCACCTGTCACAAACAGATGGCCATTACGGGCATTACGCGTTGGCATTACGCAGTCAAACATATCAATACCACGGCGTACACCTTCTACTAAATCTTCTGGTTTGCCAACCCCCATTAAGTAACGAGGTTTGTCTTCAGGAAGCTGTGGACAGGTATGCTCAAGAATACGGTGCATATCTTCTTTGGGTTCACCAACAGCCAAACCACCGACCGCGTAGCCGTCAAAACCGATTTCGGTCAAGCCTTTCACCGAGACATCACGCAAATCTTCGTAAACACCACCCTGAACGATACCAAATAGGTTGTTCTGGTTTTCCAGCTTATCGAAATGGTCGCGTGAGCGCTGAGCCCAACGCAGCGACATTTCCATCGACTTTTTCGCTTCTGCATGTGTCGCTGGGTATGGGGTACATTCGTCAAAGATCATCACAATGTCAGACCCAAGGTCTTTCTGAATTTCCATCGACTTTTCTGCGTCCATGAAAATCTTGTCACCGTTTACAGGGTTACGGAAATGTACGCCTTCTTCAGTGATTTTACGGATGTCACCTAAGCTAAATACTTGGAAACCGCCTGAATCTGTCAGGATAGGGCCGTGCCAGTTCATAAAATCGTGCAAGTCGCCATGCATTTTCATGACTTCCTGACCCGGGCGTAACCAAAGGTGGAAAGTGTTGCCAAGAAGAATTTCAGCGCCTGTGCCTTTCACTTCTTCAGGCGTCATACCTTTAACAGTGCCGTAAGTACCAACAGGCATAAAAGCAGGTGTCTGAACAGTACCACGCTCAAAGGTCAGCTGACCACGACGTGCAACACCATCTTTCTTCTTAAGATCAAATTTTAACTTCACGAAGCCTCCAATTGTCAGAGAAACAGTCTGACTTTAAGTTCAGAGCTTTAAGCTCTATGAGGAGCGGTCGCCTTCCATGCGAGAAACAAATCACTGCTTCCTAGCTTACTGCTAGCACTCGTAAACAACTAAATTATAATGTTTTCTTTTTAATAAACATTGAGTCACCATACGAGAAGAAACGGTATTTATTCTCTACGGCGTGTTTATAGGCGTTCATTGTATTTTCATAACCCGCAAATGCGCTGACCAACATAATCAGTGTTGATTCTGGTAGATGGAAGTTAGTGATCAAACAATCCACTAACTGATATTCGTAACCTGGGTAGATAAAAATTTCGGTATCACCAAAAAATGGCGCAAGCTCAGTGCCTTTTTTCAATGCATCCTGCGCAGCACTTTCTAGTGAACGAACCGATGTTGTACCCACTGCTATGATTCGACCATTACGCGCTTTGGCTGCCTTAATCGCATCGACCACTTCTTGTGGTACTTCCACATACTCTGCGTGCATGTGGTGATCGTTGATGTTGTCGACCTTAACCGGTTGGAATGTACCTGCGCCTACGTGAAGCGTCACATAAGCAAACTCAGCACCTTTCGCTTTCATCTTTTCAAGCAAAGCTTCATCAAAATGCAAACCTGCTGTTGGCGCCGCTACTGCGCCCGGTTTTTCGTTGTAGACCGTTTGATAACGCTCTTTATCTGAGTCTTCATCAGGGCGATCGATATAAGGAGGAAGCGGCATATGGCCAATCTCTTCCAATACCGCTAAAACGTTTTGTTCTGCATTAAATTTCAGTTCAAACAAGGCATCATGGCGGGCAACCATTTGTGCTGAGTACTCGTCGTTCTCACCAATGAAAATGGTTGAGCCCGGTTTAGGAGATTTAGAACAGCGCACATGAGCCAGAATACTTTTTTCATCCAGCACACGCTCCACCAATACTTCCAGCTTACCACCTGACTCTTTACGGCCGAACATACGCGCTGGAATCACACGAGTATTATTGAAAACCACGAGATCGCCCGGCTGTATTTGCTCAAGCACATCGATAAACGTGCCATCGTTAAGTTTACCGCTGTTGCCGTCGAGTTGAAGCAAGCGGCTAGCAGTACGCTCTGGCTGAGGGTAACGAGCAATAAGCTCATCAGGTAAGTCAAAGTGGAAATCGGATACTTGCATGTTACTAATCTTTTGTCGTGATTTCTTAATGTCGTGATGGAAGTCGAACTGATTCTGTCACAAACAGACGACGAGTTTTTCGCAGCCGACTAGTATATTCCCCACCAGCTCAATAGCAAGGATTGAGGTGTGAATTATTGTAATCCGTATTGAATTAATTTGAGTGAGCAAGAAGGCTGTAAATCTGGCTGGATTCTCTGTACACAATTCGCCACATTATTTTCAAGGTTATCGGAATGAAAATCTATCCAGCTCTCATACTGCCGAGCAGAAAGTTACTATATTAAGAGAGAACAAAACAATAACTCAGGAGGCAGCCATGATAAAAGTCGAAGATATGATGACGCGCACCCCTCATACGTTACTGCGCTCACACCAACTTGCCGACGCTAAACACACCATGGAAGCACTAGATATTCGCCACGTCCCCATCGTCGATGCTAATCAGCAATTACTAGGCGTGGTTTCTCAACGTGACGTGTTGGCCGCACAAGAATCAAGTTTACAAAAAATTCCCGAAAATCAGTCATACACCTTAAACACACCACTGTATGAAGTAATGAAAACCGGTGTCATGACAGTTTCTCCTCAAGCTGGGTTGAAAGAAAGCGCCATCTACATGCAAAAACACAAGGTTGGCTGTTTACCTGTGGTAGAAAAAGGCCAGTTAGTCGGTATCATCACTGACAGTGACTTTGTTGCCATCGCTATCAATTTGCTAGAGCTGCAAGCAGAAGTTGAACCTGAAGAAGTTGAGTGATAGAAAAAAGAGCGACTTAATGTCGCTCAAAGCATGTCAAAGTTTATGCCTAAACAGAATATCGATGACCGAAGGCTAGTAAGTAAGAGCCTTGGTCATCATGACAGGGATACTTTAGAACTGATCCTCTTCGGTTGAGCCAGTCAGAGCCGTGACTGATGAGTTACCACCTTGGATGGTGTTGGTCATCTTATCGAAGTAACCTGTCCCCACCTCTTGCTGGTGAGCAACGAAGGTGTAGCCTTTCTCTGCTGCTTGGAATTCAGGGCGCTGTACTTTCTCAACGTAGTGGCGCATACCCTCACCTTGTGCGTAGTCATGCGCAAGTTCGAACATGTTGAACCACATATTATGAATACCCGCTAGTGTGATGAACTGGTACTTGTAGCCCATGTCAGATAGCTCTTGCTGGAATTTAGCAATGGTTTCTGCATCCAAGTTCTTCTCCCAGTTGAAAGAAGGAGAACAGTTGTACGCAAGCAGCTGGTCTGGGTATTCAGCGTGAATCGCTTCTGCGAACTTACGCGCTTCTTCCAGACACGGAGTTGCCGTTTCACACCAGATAAGGTCAGCGTATGGTGCGTAAGCTAGGCCGCGAGAGATAGCTTGGTCAATACCTGCACGTACACGGTAGAACCCTTCTTGAGTACGCTCACCGACAATGAAGTCTTTATCGTACGGATCGCAGTCCGAAGTCAGTAGGTCTGCCGCGTTTGCATCCGTACGAGCAATAACCAGTGTAGTGGTGCCTGCTACGTCAGCTGCTAGACGTGCAGCAACTAACTTCTGCACTGCTTCTTGAGTCGGAACCAGAACCTTACCGCCCATGTGACCACATTTCTTCACGGATGCTAGCTGATCTTCAAAGTGAACACCTGCCGCACCTGCGTCAATCATCGACTTCATTAGCTCGTAAGCATTGAGCACACCACCAAAACCGGCTTCGGCGTCTGCAACAATTGGTAGGAAGTAATCGATACCGCCTTCATCTGCAGGAGACTTACCGCTTGACCATTGAATCTGGTCTGCGCGGCGGAATGAGTTGTTAATGCGCTTAACCACAGAAGGTACTGAGTCAACTGGGTAAAGTGACTGGTCAGGGTACATGGTCGATGCAGTATTGTTGTCAGCCGCTACCTGCCAACCCGATAGGTAAATCGCTTCAATACCCGCTTTCGCTTGCTGCACCGCTTGACCACCTGTCAGTGCACCCAAACAGTTTACGTAGCCTTTCTTAGCATCACCGTTGACCAAAGACCACAGTTTGTCTGCACCGCGCTGTGCGATTGTGTTGGCTGGCACCATCGAACCGCGCAGTTCTACGACTTCTTCTGCTGTATATGGACGCTTTACGTTTTTCCAGCGTGGGTTAGTTGCCCAGTCTTTTTCAAGAGCTTCGATTTGTTGGCGGCGAGTTAAATTAGTCATCGGTCTATCCCTCTTTTGATGTGCGCTGCTATTTGTTGACAATACGGGCGCTGTTTTTATTTTTCTCTGGCGGTACATCCATCTCCGCCTCGGAATGTTCACGTTACTGATGTTGTTATTGATTCATTAGTCCAGATAGTCATAACCTGGAATGGTTAAAAAGTTCGTGAGTTCGTCGCTGGTGGTCAATTTGGTCATCAGTTCAGCCGCTTCTTCAAAACGACCCGACTGATAACGCTCATCTCCAACTTCTTCTTTCACGACGTCAATTTCTTCACTAAGGTACTGCTCAAACAAGGCTTTGGTTACCACCTGACCATTGTCGAGCGATTTTCCATGCTGAATCCATTGCCAGATCGACGCTCGGGAGATCTCTGCCGTCGCGGCATCTTCCATCAAGCCGTAGATAGGGACACAGCCATTGTCAGAGATCCAAGCTTCAATGTACTGAAGTGCTACTCGAATATTGTGGCGCATGCCCTGCTCTGTTCGTTCTCCTTGGCAAGGCGCGAGCAGATCATTGGCAGTAATTGGCGCATCGTCTGAACGAGAAACATCAAGTTGATTGGTTCTCTCACCCAGAACACTACCAAACACTTCCATTGCTGTATTGGCCAATCCAGGGTGAGCTACCCAAGTACCGTCATGGCCGTTATTTGCTTCCAGTGATTTATCGTTTTGAATTTTGTCGAGAACCTTTTGATTCTCCTGTGGATCTTTTGCTGGAATGAATGCTGCCATTCCCCCCATTGCAAATGCACCACGACGATGACAAGTACGGATAAGTAAACGCGAATAGGCATTGAGGAACGGCTTATCCATGGTCACAACCTGACGGTCCGGAAGGACACGATCTGGGTGCTTTTTCAGTGTTTTGATATAGCTAAATATGTAATCCCAGCGACCGCAGTTAAGACCAACAATATGTTCTTTAAGCGAAAATAGGATTTCATCCATTTCAAACACGGCTGGCAGTGTTTCAATCAGCACGGTGGCTTTGATAGTACCTGTGTCTAGGCCAAAGTAATCCTCAGTAAAATGGAACACTTTGCTCCACCACTGCGCTTCTTTATACGATTGCAGTTTTGGTAGGTAGAAGTAAGGGCCGCTGCCCTTTTTCATTAGCGCTTTGTAGTTATTGTAAAAATAAAGCGCAAAGTCGAATAAAGCTCCAGGAATGATCTCACCATTAAACGTCACGTGTTTTTCTTTTAGGTGTAAACCACGCACTCGGCAGATCAAAACCGCTGGATCATCCTTCAACTCATATTGCTTACCATTAACTGGGTTGGTGTAACTGATGTTGCCCTCTACCGCGTCACGCAGGTTGATTTGACCATCTAACACCTTATCCCATGCGGGGGACATCGAGTCTTCAAAGTCCGCCATGAACACTTTCACGTTCGCATTCAGCGCATTAATTACCATTTTACGGTCAGTAGGACCGGTGATTTCTACGCGGCGGTCTTGCAGATCTTGAGGGATCCCGAGAATTTTCCAGCTACCTTCTCTGATATCTTGTGTATCTTCGAGAAAGTCTGGCAGCTCCCCAGCATCGATACGAGCTTGCTTTTCTTCACGCTGAGCAAGCAAGGTATCGGTCTCGCTGGCAAACTGAGCACACAGAAGAGATAAAAAGGTTTGGGCTTCAACAGGGAAAATCGCCTGATGTTCTGGTGAAAGGGTACCAGTCACTTCAAGCATGCCTTCTTGGTGTAAAGTTTCTTGGGCTTCAGCTGTTGTTTTTTCTCTATCTGGTGTGTTGGCAAGCATATTCTCTTCCTTTAACGCTCCGATACAACGACGATGTTTTGGGGTTGTATCAGTGGTTGCTCGAATTTTCGAAGAGTTACATTTGTAACTATAAAACAACAATCAAACATCCTAATTGATTACTATCTTCTTCGTTTATTTTGTCTTGTGAACTCTACCTTGGCTAACTTGGTTTGCCTTTTCAATCTAGACATAAGTCTTACAGAGCCTTCATTTAAACTACACCAACATGCGGTAGAGCAAAAGTCCTAAAGTAGCCTATCGACTAAATTCAAAGTTTTATTCCGCTGCCCATAAGTTGTTGATTTTGATCACCAAAATGTAATCAGTTACGTAATTTAATTACAGTAAAATTAGAGCTGTAAAACCGTTTCAAACACGCGTTTAACTTACGAGTAAATCAGGCATCGCTTTATCAGACAGGGGATTTCGTGGCTATTACGGAGGCGGGTCAAACAGAGTGTTTTTAGTGAGCTGTAAAATTGACACTGTGAAATTTCACAATTTAATGAAAGCTTCATCAAGATTTCTTTGTAAAATTTTACAAGTTAAAGTTCACCAACAGAATAAAATGCTAAAAAGCACACTAAAACTAGTGTGCTTTGGGAAGGTATCATCGAGATTTGGTCTAATACTTATCGCTAAAGCAGCTCTGACACGACTTGTGCCAGTTGATTAAAAGTATTCACTCTTGAAGAACTAGGGCGCCAAACTAGCCCAATATGGCGGTGTGCTTGCTGCCCAGGAGCATCAACAACCACTAAGTTCTGGTTATCAATCAACCCGTGATCGATTGCCATCTGGGGGATAAAGGTGGTTCCTAACCCATTGGCAACCATCTGAACCAAGGTATGTAAACTGGTTGCCGAGAATGGGTTAATCTTCTCTTTCTTAGTCAGCTGGCAGGCAGAAACGGCATGTTCTGTTAGGCAGTGTTCTTTTTCCAGTAAGAACACAAACTCATCAGGTAAGTCATCGTACTTAATCGGGGTCTGAATCGCGTCGGCCTGATTACGACTGATGATCATCCGAAATGGATCATTACCGACGATTTTGCTTTCCATGCCATCTATATCAACTGGCAAAGCTAAGATAAGTACATCTAATTCACCGTGGCGCAGCGCCGCTAGTAAATTGGTTGTGGTGTCTTCTCTTAGCAGTAAATTCAGTAAAGGGAAGCGCTGGTTCACTTCCTGCACCAAATCACAGAGTAAAAAAGGCGCAATGGTTGGAATACAGCCCACACGCAATTGCCCTTCCATTTCATCGCCCTGACAAAGACGACCAAGTTCCACCAGATCTTGTCCTTTTGCCAGAAGTTCACGCCCTTGTTGGACAACTTGCTCTCCTGCCAGTGTAAACACTAACGGGCTTTTCTTATCTTTCTTCTCATAGAGAGGACAACCAATTAGCTCTTCGAGGTTTTGAATACCTTTACTGAGTGTTGACTGACTCACGAAGCACCGTTCCGCCGCCTCACTAAAGTGGCGTGTTTCGTGAAGGGTTATCAAATAATGTAATTGCTTGAGGCTAGGCCACTTATTCATAATTCTATATGTAACTACTGCTCATCTAGTGATCAAGATAATGGTTTAGCATTATCGCTTTTTTCGATTAACTCAATCTATTTATTTCGCTTTTTTCCATACTACAATCTGTACTATAGTTTGTCGCGTACAAACACGGACCAAACCAAAAACGAATCAATTGGTTTGGAACTAACCATATATTTTAGGAGCAAAAAAATGGTACTAGTAGGTCGTCAAGCCCCAGATTTTACTGCTGCAGCTGTTCTAGGTAACGGTGAGATCGTTGATAACTTCAACTTTGCAGAGTTCACTAAAGGTAAGAAAGCGGTTGTTTTCTTCTACCCACTAGATTTCACTTTCGTTTGCCCATCTGAGCTAATCGCTTTCGACAACCGTCTAGCTGATTTCCAAGCTAAAGGTGTTGAAGTAATCGGTGTTTCTATCGATTCTCAGTTCTCTCACAACGCATGGCGTAACACTGCTATCGAAGATGGCGGTATCGGTCAAGTTAAGTACCCACTAGTTGCTGATGTTAAGCACGAAATCTGTAAAGCATACGACGTTGAGCACCCAGAAGCAGGCGTTGCTTTCCGTGGTTCTTTCCTAATCGACGAAGAAGGCGTTGTACGTCACCAAGTTGTTAACGACCTACCACTAGGCCGTAACATCGACGAAATGCTACGCATGGTTGACGCTCTAAACTTCCACCAGAAGAACGGTGAAGTATGTCCTGCACAGTGGGAAGAAGGTAAAGCAGGTATGGACGCATCTCCAAAAGGTGTTGCAGCGTTCCTATCTGAGCACGCAGCAGACCTAAGCAAGTAATTTTGCTTTCGCACCCAAGCTCAACGGGTGTCTTGGTTGGACAATATAAAGCTAAAAAGCAAACGCCAATCAGTTTAAAGTAAAGTCTTATTTAAAGAGCCCGAAACTCAGTTTCGGGCTCTTTTTATTTCGCTTTCACACTCAATGAACATTATCATCCCACAACTTCTCTATATAGATAAAAAGACAAGGTATCGCTAAAGAGACAAAACGTATCGACCTACAGACTTTATCTGTTTCCGCTCTTTAAAGTCGAAAAAGCTCTCTTTATGATGAACTCAACTGATTTGGAGGAAGAGTTCACTCTTCCTGACTGACGATTACTACACGGAGATTCAACATGGCTTACTTTTCTCTAGCCTTCGGTACGGCAACCAAAAACCGCGATGGAAAAATCATTGAAGCATTTTTCCCAAACCCAGTTCTTAACCCGTTGGACGCACTAGTAGACGCTGTCGCAAAAGTAGCGGGTTACGAGCAAGGCAACCAAGCGATCGAAATCTCTGCGGCACAAAGTGCAGAACTTGCTGGTGCATTCGAAGCAAACGGTGATGCTGCAAACGCCTCATTCGCAGCTAAAGCAGCAGAGTCTTCACAACCGCTGGTGCTAGTTATTCTAGCAACTGATGAGAAGCCAGCTTCTGTAGCTGAAGGCTTCCTTAAGCTACAACTGATCTCTAACCGCCTAGTTCAACCTCATGGTACTGTGCTTGACGGTATCTTCGGTCTACTGCACAACATTGCTTGGACCAACGAAGGCCCTATCGATCTGCCAGAGCTGGCTGAACGCCAAATCGAAGCTCGCCTAGCAGGCCGCAACCTTTCTGTCGATTGTGTCGACAAATTCCCTAAAATGGTCGATTACGTGGTACCTGCTGGTGTTCGTATCGCTGATACTTCACGCGTTCGCCTTGGCGCTCATGTTGGCGAAGGCACAACCGTTATGCATGAAGGTTTCATCAACTTCAATGCAGGTACAACGGGGGTGAGCATGGTTGAAGGCCGTATCTCTGCTGGCGTTGTGGTTGGTAACGGCTCTGATATCGGTGGCGGTGCTTCAATCATGGGTACACTGTCTGGTGGTGGTTCAGTTGTCGTTTCTATCGGTGAAAGTTCACTGCTAGGCGCAAACGCAGGCCTTGGTTTCCCGCTGGGCGATCGTTGTACTGTTGAGTCAGGTCTGTATGTCACTGCGGGTGCTAAGGTTCGCATGCTGGATTCAGAAGGCAATGAAGTGGAAGTGGTGAAAGCGCGTGACCTAGCTGGCGTGTCTGATTTACTGTTCCGTCGCAACTCAGTGACTGGTCAGATTGAATGTCTGGCGAACAAAACTGCAGTAGAACTGAACTCTGAGCTACACAGCAATAACTAAGCTGGTAGCCGAACAGAAAAGGGTTGATGTGTAAACATCAACCCTTTTTATTTTTCTGCTAAGTGAATCGACCAGCGCGCGAATGCAGCCGTTAGCTACTTAACCTGGATGACCGTCGACTCTCGCTTTTAGCAACATAGGGCCAAACTTAATCACATACAGAGTAAACGCCAATACCCATAACAGCCCGCTGATATCGATCATCAACATCATTTGGGCTGGCCACAGAACTACACCAATACTACGAACTAACGCAGCAGCCATCAGCATAGCGAATGCTAACTCCATATTTGGCCCCTGATAAATTGCTCGCCCAGTATGCCCCATGGTGACACGAGCGATCATCGCCAGTATCAAGCCGCCGAGCGCTCCAATCGCAAACAGATGCAACATATTGTGGCCCGCAAATGGGTTATCGAGTAACCCTCTCAATAATAGGCTGACCGGAATACACAAGTAAGCTAAGTGCAGCGCCCATACCAGCGGCTCTTTGACGGTGCGCCACGGCTGCCATCTCATCACACGAACTAAATGTGCTAAACCGGAAATAACCATCAGAGAAGGCCCGAGCTGAGCAAAAGTGACAGGGAAAAAGCTCAGAATAAATAAACTGACCAGCGGTAGGTTTGCCGTCCATTCTAGCCAAATCATCGGCTGTGGTTTCTCAAAGTTAAATCGCCGCGCTGTGAAGAATGGGATCACCCGCCCGCCCATCACTGACAGTAAAATTGTAAACCACCACAACATTGCCTGCCAGACCGCCGAAGAAGGAAACGGCGGCATCCCCTTAATAGTCGCGTAGCTGGCAAAGTTCGCCACAATCGCTAAAACAAACAAAGGCACAAAGAACAGATTTTTCCACCCTTTGACTTTGATTACTCGGCTACCAACTTCATACGCTGCAAAAGCGATAAACAGAGCCTCTATCGATGAAATCAACCACAAAGGGGCAGGTGTCCAAAACAGCACACGCGGAAGCAACCACAAGCCAACCAGCAGAGCCAACCTATGGTGCTTGGTGCCATTGATTCCCGTCCAGTTCTGCACTGCGGTCAAGACAAACCCCACCACAATCGCCATCGAGAAACCAAACAACATCTCATGCACATGCCACCACAAAGCAGGAGCCCTTAACGCCGCAGGCTGACCAGTTTGGAACATCCATACCCACAAGGCGACAGCAATAACAGCGTAAACGGCCCCGAGTAAAAAGAAGGGCCGGAATCCCAAACGTAAAATCGGCGGAATGGCTTGTTCGACTTTTTTGTCAGTAATATTGAGCACTATGGTCACTCCAAATATTGAATCTAACTCTAAAAAGCAATATTCATTCCAGTCTTAAATCAACCATAATTCAACAGATTAAAAATAAAATAGTGTCTTTATGACTCCTTGATAGGGATAAAAAAGAAAACGAAGAGGTCATTAAGACACACTTGGTAATTTAAAGGTTTTTGACACGTTTAATGAACCAACCCCCCCCCAAAAAATAGAGTTACTAAACTCTAGTTTCTAATATTTTTACTTTAAAACCAAAGAATAAAAACAGAAAATAATAAAAATAAATAACTGATATTAAATAAATTAAATTGAAATAATTCAATTAATCACAGTTAGATCAATTATTGAGTAAGATCACACTCCAAATTCATAGTTACAATAATCCAGTAAATGTATTTCTAATACACTAAAATTTGTTGACCGTTTCCTCCACAATCACCCTCAGATAAAAAAACAAGTTCCGCACAGTTCGGAACCAATCGGGGTAAACGAGATGATCACAGATTTAATCAATAAAGAGTTGATTTGCTTAGATCTCCAGGCAACAACCAAACAGGAAGTGTTCGAAGAACTGATCGACCTACTAAGTAGCAACCACCGCATCAGTGACAAAACTCAATTCCTCAACGACATTCTGGCTCGAGAAGATGTTGGTAATACTGGTTTTGAAGACGGCGTCGCACTACCACATGCCAAAAGTGCCGCGGTTTCCCAACCTGCTGTCGCGATTGGTATTAGCCGCCAAGGGATAGAGTACGGCGCGGAAGACGGTCTACCGAGTAAACTATTCTTTATGATTGCCTCTCCTGATGGTGGTGCCGATCATCATATCGAGGTGCTAGCTGAACTCTCTTCAAAACTGATCGAAGACGGATTTATCGAGCAATTTATGCAGGCTAGCTCTGCTGGAGAGGCATTGGAATTACTGCTCGCCAAACCACGAAGTCAGCAAGATAACCCTGAAACTGATCAAGGCTTTTTAATCGGTGTTACCGGCTGCCCAGCAGGGGTCGCGCACACTTACTTAGCTGCCGAAGCCTTAGAGAAAGGTGCCGCTGAACTTGGCTATAAAATCAAAGTTGAAACCAATGGTTCTATAGGGGTAAAAAACTCGCCGAGTGCAGAAGAGATAGCTCAAGCTGACGCTATCATTGTCGCCTGCGATAAACAGGTTGATATGAATCGTTTCACTGGAAAAAAAGTCATCATGACCAACGTCAAAGCCCCAATCAGCGATGCTAAAGGCTTGATAGAAAAAGCGCTACAAGCGACACACTTTACAGCCAAAGAAGAGAGCCAAAGCGTAGAAGCAACGGCTTCGAGTACACGCAGTGATTTATACCGCTACCTGATGAATGGTGTTTCGCACATGATTCCATTTGTGGTCACAGGTGGTCTGCTGATCGCACTTGCACTGGCCATTGGTGGCGAGCCAACATCTGCAGGAATGGCGATTCCTGAAGGCAGCATATGGCAAAAGGTCCTGGATGTCGGTGTGGTTTCATTCACCTTGATGATCCCTATCTTAGCCGGTTATATCGCCTATGCGATTGCAGATCGTCCAGGTCTCGCACCAGGATTAATCGGTGGCTGGATTGCGAACAATGGTTCTTTCTATGGTGCGGAAGCTGGCACAGGCTTTATCGGAGCCATCGTTGCAGGCTTGCTGGTCGGCTATTTTGTCAAATGGCTGACGAGTATCAACTACCATAAATTTATTCAGCCATTGGTGCCTATTATGATTGCACCAATCCTAGGATCTTTGTTTATCTCCAGCCTGTTCATCTTCGTCATTGGTGCCCCCATTGCAAGCTTAATGGACGGCCTGAATGCGATGTTAGTCAGCATGAGTACCGGCAGTGTCATTCTATTGGGAATTGTCTTAGGTGGTATGGCTGGTTTTGATATGGGCGGGCCGTTCAACAAAGTCGCATTCTTGTTCTCTGTCGGCATGATCGCCAGTGGTCAGACGCAATTTATGGGCGCTATGGCGTGTGCGATTCCTGTAGCACCTCTTGGTATGGGTCTAGCCACTTTCCTTGGTCGTAAATTCAATCTATTTGAAGAATCAGAAATCGAAGCTGGTAAAGCGGCTGGTGCCATGGGCCTAGTCGGTATTTCAGAAGGCGCAATTCCCTTTGCCGCACAAGACCCAATGTCTGTGATTCCTGCTAACGTGCTTGGCTCTATGGTAGCAGCCGTAATGGCATTCTCATTTGGTATCACCAACAGCGTCGCGCACGGTGGTCCGGTTGTGGCACTACTTGGCGCTATGAACCTACCATTGATGGCACTGGTTTGTATGGCGGCAGGTACCGTCGTGACCGCCCTAACCTGTATTTCACTTAAGAAGATGCGTAAAGCGAAAGCACAGCTAGCAACCGCTTAATTGTTTAAGCGCCTTAAGCGCCATCCCCCTATTTTGCGCGCTATTCAGACCCCGTTTTTACGGGGTCTTTTCTTTTGTGGTAAAAACCTTTAGGTTGTTTGTTGAACACAGAAGGAAAATACATGGCAATTTACATCTTTGGCTACGGCAGTTTAATGAACTCCGCATCGAGACAACTGACAGGAAAAACCGCCCAAGCTTTACCTGCCATCGCTCACGGCTTCAAACGCTACTGGGGTAAAGTGGATGACAGTTATATCCTTTCGCCGCTGGTCGTAAATAAAGGCGAAGGTTTAGTTAATGGCGTATTACTCAAAATCAGCGAAGATGAGCTAAGTGAATTTGATGTTCGCGAACGAGGCTACCATCGAGTGGAAGTCCCCCATTCACAGCTTGAGTGCGATAACCCATTTCATGCCAATGATCAGGTTTGGGTGTATATCAAAGACAACCCAGAGCCACCATGTAGCCTGAGCCCTATCATGCAAACCTATGTCGATACCGTATTAGCAGGGTGTCTGGAGATTTCCGAACAATTTGCCAAACAATTTATTCAGCACACCATCGGCTGGCACTTCCCACGAGAAGACGACCGGCATGCACCTAAGTATGGCAACCTCGCCGGCGTAGAAGAACACCATTATCCGGTGATTGATAAACTAATAAAGGGAGCGTAATGCTCCCTTCCTCTATTCGCTAGAATGGCGTTCAGAATTTGTAGTCAAGACCTAAGAACATTGTGTCCATATCGAAGTCAGCATTATCATATTCTGCCGTTGTTGTACGATATCCAGCGTTAATGCTCCAATGGTTATTGAATGCATATCCAGCTTCTACACCGTAAAGCACTGAAGAGCCAGAAGCCGTAGAACCATTGGACTCGTTTTCAGCACCAACACCACCGATACCAAAGATTCCTCCTAGGTAGAAATCGGAGTTACCAAAATAGAATTGAGGTTTTACGTTCAAATTAAAAGCAGAAAAATTCAGATTCCTCACCGTACTACTATTATTTAATACCACATCAAAAGAGCCGTAATAAGCGTACTCACCTTCGAAACCAACAACAAATGTGTCAGCAATGTGGAAGTTATAACCAATCGCCAAAGCAGCGCTCGTAGATGACACTTCACCAGTAGAGCTCGCGCCATCCCAATTCTTGGTATTCAGATCAGTATCAATGATATCTGCGCCTAAATACCAGCCATTTGCAAGGTGACCACGTCCAGCCTGCTGTGTCTCTACGCTTTCCGCACCAACTGCCTGAAATGACACGGCTGCTATTAGAGCCGCTAATAATTGTTTATTCATTCTAATTCCTATTTCTGTATACGGCTTGAGAAAAAGCCAGCGGGTGAATATAGGTATATTGCTAACAAATAAAACCATCAATATTTCATATGGTGACCCAAATCACATCCGTTAAATAAATAATAAGACTGGATTTACTCACAAAGTGTAGAGGGCAACTCTTGGCTAAATAACACTCGTCACTGGTTTAAGAACACAGCAACAAACATTTAGAGCTTTTACCTCGCCCTTGGCTTAGTGGAATTACATAACCTCACCACTTCTTTGCTCATCAGCTCTTGTTCAGTGTAATAGGCACTAGGCTTGTCACGGTCTACTGTCACCTTCCCCAACATTGATTTGAACCATGACAGTTTGTCCGCATTCTGATGACGGGCAACTTCAATGAGCTTGCCTGTACGCCTCTCCTGTTTTGAAAAATCAGTGTCAGCAATCGCATCCATAATAAAGCCTAAATAAATTTCACTAAAAGATAACGTTTACACTAAAGCTTAGTTCTTACTATTAGAAGTGGTAAAAATTGTATCTATCACAGTAAAAAATGTCTCAAATTGCTTCACTTTCACAAACAGTGTTTAATGTTCAGGTTCAATTTATGAGGTAAAAAAATGGCAACGATCAAGGACGTAGCAAAAGAAGCGGGCGTTTCTGTCGCAACGGTTTCTCGCGTAATCAACAAATCCCCGAAAGCTAGCCAGTCGTCCATTGACTCCGTCACTAAAGCAATGAAAAAGCTTGGCTATCGTCCCAATGCTGCTGCACGCGCATTAGTCAGTCAAAGTACCAATACCATGGGTGTGCTGGTTAGTGATGTCTCCGATCCGTTTTTTGGCACTTTAGTTAAAGCCGTCGACACTGTTGCTCATGAACATGGTAAACATATTTTGATTGGCAATGGTTATCACGACGCGGAGCAAGAGCGAAAAGCGATCGAGCTTCTGATTAACAATCGCTGTGATGCCCTCGTCATCCATGCTAAAGGCCTGTCCGATGAAGAATTGATTGGCTACGCCAAAGAAGTCAAAGGTATGGTCATCATCAATCGTCATATACCCAAGTTGGCGGAACGTTGTATCTCGCTCGACAACCATAAAGGGGCTTACCTAGCAACGGAATACTTGATTCGTCACGGTCATACCAAGATTGCCTGTGTTGCCTCTAACCATTCCATCGAAGACTCACAGCAACGCATTGAAGGATACCTTGCTGCATTAAGAGATCATGATATTGAGTTGCCGACCAGCTATATCGAATACGGAGAGCCGAATAACGATGGCGGTGAAGTTGCCATGACCAATTTGCTGACTAAGTCACTAGAAATCAGTGGGGTAATCGCTTACAACGATTACATGGCGGCTGGTGCACTATCGGTTCTTGATGCAAATGGTATTCAAGTACCGCAGCAGGTGTCGATGATGGGCTTCGATGATGGCTTAATTGCGCGCTATGTACATCCTCACCTCACAACTGTACGTTACCCGATTCAAATGATGGCCGATAAAGCCGCTCGTCTTGCATTGTCTTTAGCGAGTCAAGACCCTTTGGAGAGTGGCACAATGATCTTCTCACCTACTGTAGTGCGAAGAAACTCGGTAGAGAAAGCGACCTAACAGGCTAAATAAAACCATTAGTCGCAATATACAAATAAACAAATTGCATACGCATAATCTATACTTTGTCTGGGCAATGGTGCCATCATTGTGTGCAGGCTAACCAACATGACAAAAAAACCACCTAYCAATACTCTACCTACTTACTTATGCCTTTTTGTCAGTTACTTGTTGCTCGCCATGCTTTCTCTTGTGCTCAGTCGTGGAGAAGGCGCTTTGGCAACGGTTTGGTATCCAAACATTGTTGCAGGATTTATTATTGCTCAGTTGCCAGTAANCAATACTCTACCTACTTACTTATGCCTTTTTGTCAGTTACTTGTTGCTCGCCATGCTTTCTCTTGTGCTCAGTCGTGGAGAAGGCGCTTTGGCAACGGTTTGGTATCCAAACATTGTTGCAGGATTTATTATTGCTCAGTTGCCAGTAAGAACATGGCTGGCGTGCCTTGTTATCACCCTAGTCGCTAATGTCGCCGCCGATTACCCMTTTAGCAACAGCTTAGTCTCATCACTTATATTTGTTCCCGCCAATATGTGTGAGGTGTTCTTGATTGCTTGGATGATCAGGCAATCAAAAGATATGGCTCACAGCCTAAAAAACTTGYCAGCATTCATAAGATGCCTTACCTCCACCTGTATAGTCCCTGCTTTTTTTGCTTCATTATTCGGTGCGATATCCTTGAGTATTCGTTATGAACAATCCGTGATGGAGTATTGGCATGTTTGGATCTTGGGAAGCATGGTCGGTGCCATCACTTTTTTCCCTTTATGCTTGCTCTTGTTATCTAAGGCCACKATTAATTCATGGCGTGAACTCTTAGAGCCAAAGGAATTAGCCATTATWGGGCTCAGTATCTTTGTCACCTATGGTRGYTTTATGTTCCTACCATACCCATACGCTTACCTTTGYGCTTTCTTATCTTTCGCCGCTATCTTTTCTCGCTTCKCYACACTCAGCGTTGCAATCGCTCTCACTGGCGTACTCACGACCTATATCACCTCCAATGGCGTCTATCACCCCATTACTCACGACTATGACAATAAAGCCTTCTTCTTTTACGTGCCGATGTTATTGACATTTATTACCCCTAGTTTTCTCTCAGTCAGTGTTGAAGTGACTCAACACGCGAATGCATTATTGAAACAAGCCAAACAAAGTTACATTAATTTGTATGAAAAAACGCCTTCCGCTATGCATTCCATCGGGCATGATGGAAAACTGGTGTCCGTCAGTGACGAATGGCTAAAGTTGTTAGGCTACGAAAGACATGAAGTGATTGGGCGGCCCTCAACGGATTTTTTAACAGAGGCCAGTGCAAAACTTGCAAGAGAAGTCATTCTGCCGATTTTTTTTAAGACTGGGAAAATTTCGAACATTCACTACCAGATGATATGCAAATCAGGAGAMGTTATTGATGTCGAGTTATCCGGTTTTTTAGAAAAAGGGAAYGAARAAACGTCTGATCGATCCATGGCGGTCTTGAAAGATAAAACCAAGGAATACGCTCTGGCTCGCTCATTGGCAAAAGAAAAAGAACTGTTGGAAGTCACGCTGACTTCGATCGGCGATGGTGTGATCACCACAGATATCAACCAGAAAATCACCTTCATTAACCCTGTAGCTTCAGCGATCTTAGACATCAACGCAGACCTTGTGAAAGGTCGTCAGTTTATGAATACCATTTTTATGATCAATGAAAAAACAGGGACATACCTAGAAAACCCGTTAAGCAAAGTGCTAAGAAACCACATCACTTTTGCTTTACCTGAGACCACTGCACTCAAAAATATGAGTGGCTCCGTTTTTTCGATTCAGGGCTCAGTGACGCCCATTACTGACCATCAAGGCAACTTACACGGCTCAGTCATGATCTTTCAAGATGTCACCGAAGCAAGAACCCTATCACAGAAGCTCTCATATCTTGCTCAGCATGATGCRCTCACGGAACTGCCTAATCGACTGCTTTTGACTGATAGAATCTCCATTGCTTGCCTGAATTACCAACGAAAGAAAGTGGGCTTTACTCTTCTTTACATCGATTTAGACAACTTTAAAACCATTAACGATTCTCTTGGGCACCATGCGGGAGATGAGCTGTTAAAGATAGTGGCAAAAAGGCTAGACGATTTCACAAGAAAAGTGGATACCGTTTCTCGTGTCGGTGGTGACGAGTTTGTGGTTTTGCTTGATGCTTTTACCTCCAARCGAGATGTGGCGACTTTTACCTCAAAACTGATTGAAGAAATCKCTCATCCCATCTTACTTGAAGGTCAAAACGTTCAAATGACACCCAGCATTGGTATTACCCTGTGTCCTGAAGACGGAAGCGATGTGGAATCGCTGCTAAAACGGGCAGAYTTTGCAATGTACAGAGCCAAAGAAAATGGCAGRAACCGYTTTCARTTCTAYTGTTCYGATATTGAGCGAGATGTAGAGAATAGAATTGAAAGCGAGAAGAAACTGCGTCTTGGGCTTACAAATAAAGAGTTCTACCTTCATTTTCAACCTATTGTGACCAGTATTGATTATCAGATTCTCTATTGGGAAGCGCTGTGCCGTTGGAATCATGAAGGGGATGATATTCCGCCATCGGACTTCATTCCGCAACTAGAAGAGATGGGGTTAATCAACGAATTAGGGATGGAAACTTTAAACCAAGCTTGCGACTTTATAAAACAAGTCAGCTATGCAAACCATGATGCAAGGCTGTCGGTTAATATCAGCGCTGCCCAATTGTTAGATAAAAAATTTGGCGACAAAGTAAAGCAATTATTAAAAGAAAAAGGCGTTGCCGCTTCCAGCTTTATCTTTGAAATTACGGAGTCCGTCTTAATGGAAAACTGGCAACAAAACCTATCCGTTCTCAACAAGCTAAAACAGCAAGGTATTTTACTTGCTGTAGATGACTTTGGCACAGGTTACTCGAGCCTAAGCTACTTAAAACGCTTCCCCATCGATATCGTGAAAATTGATAAAGAGTTTGTTCGTGATTTAGCCGTTGATTCCCANCAACAAGCTAAAACAGCAAGGTATTTTACTTGCTGTAGATGACTTTGGCACAGGTTACTCGAGCCTAAGCTACTTAAAACGCTTCCCCATCGATATCGTGAAAATTGATAAAGAGTTTGTTCGTGATTTAGCCGTTGATTCCCAAGACAACGTTTTTGTCAATGCCATCATCACTATGGCAGAAACGCTTGGAATGACCACCGTCGCTGAAGGCGTTGAAACTCAAGAACAAGCTGATTTATTGAGCAAAATGCACTGCCCAATGCAACAAGGCTATTATTTTGGCAAACCGCAAAGTCAAGATTTTTGGTTAGCCCAAAACACACCGGCACTCAATGTTATCGACTTTCGGCAGAAATAAACCAGCGCAAGCGATTGCTGCTCACAGCAACGACGAGCACAGGACCTCTATTTGAATCGCTTCAAGAAGACCGCAGTGTCCATTAGAAAACGGGGGGATTACATTAAACTTTATAAAGGAGCAAGGTATCCGCCACTCAAAGTCAGTATTGAATTTATAACAACGACTAGGCCATTACCTAACGAGATAAAAACAACGTCGGTTGATTTATTGAGTAAAAGGAATCAACACTATGAACATTAACAATACCATGAAGTTGGTGTTTGGGGTGATAGCCCTAGGCATTGTGATCAGTGTCGTGACAGTGCTGCAATTAAACGATTTACTGAAAAAAGTCGATGAGATGGCGCAAATTCGTTATCAGTCTTATCAAGCTGCAGATGAACTTCGACAAAGCTCTGATGACCTGACTCGCTTAGGGCGAACCTATGTTCTAACGGCTGATGATGCCTACGAAAAAATGTATATGGACATACTGGCCATTCGCAATGGTCAGAAACCTCGCCCAGAGAACTATCACACGATCTATTGGGATCTTGTACTGAATTATGGTCAGAAGCCCAAACCCGACGGAAAGCGTATCTCTCTACAGCGGATGATGGAAAATCTGGGCTTTAGCCAATCTGAATTCAAACTCTTGCAGCAAGCTCAGAAAAACTCTGATGCCTTAGTCAATATGGAAGTGAAAGCAATGAACGCAGTGAAAGGGCTCTACCCTGACAGTTCAGGCAATTATACTCGCCGAGGTGAACCAGACTTAGTCATGGCAGCGAATCTATTGCACAGCAAAGAATACCACCAAGAAAAAGCCAAAATCATGGCGCCTATTGATACTTTCTTTAAAGAGTTAGAGTCACGAACCAACCACCAATTTGAGAGCGCGGCGCACAAAGTTCAAATGACGGTTCTCATCGGAAACATTTCTTTGATTGCGGTGTTTGTTATTGCGATTGTTGGTTATTTTCTGGTTAACCGTCGAGTAGTCAAGCCGATTGACCAAATGGCAACGACGCTTCAACAAGTTGATACTGACTCAGACTTAACCCTACGGGTTGATGATAAGAGTAACAATGAGCTCGGTATTATAGGGACGACCATCAATAAAGTGCTCGTCAGTTATGGTGAGACCATCAGTAAGATTAATCAGGTCAATGCGACAATCTCCGACATTTCTCAGTCTATTCAATCCATCACTCAGAAAAACATAGACATGGCAAATCAGCAGAATCAAGAGATGGAAATGGCGGCGACCGCAATGGAAGAAATGACAACGGCACTGTCTAACGTCGCAGAGAGTACCACTATGGCCGAGCAATACGCGGGTAGTGCGGAAAAAGATGCGACGACTAGTAAAAATGTGTTCGATAAAACGTCTAACGAATTTGCTCAGTTAGAAGGGGAATTTACTAATACCTCACAAATTATTCAGCAGTTGGCCGAAGAGTCAAACAATGTCGGTAATGTGCTGGACGTGATTAAAGCCATTGCCGAACAGACGAATCTTTTGGCGCTTAACGCAGCGATAGAAGCGGCTCGTGCGGGTGAGCAAGGCAGAGGGTTTGCTGTCGTCGCTGACGAAGTGCGCTCTCTCGCTCAGCGAACGCAAGACTCGACAGGTGAAATTGAAAGTATCGTCTCAACGCTGCAAGAAAAAGCCAAAGAGTCGACAGTGACGATTCACAGTAGCGCGGACAAAATGCAGTCGACGCGCTCAAACATGAGTGTTGCCAACGATGCACTGAGTACTATTCAGGGGTCTGCCATTGAAATTCACAAACTCAATTCATCAATTGCCGCTGCAACAGAAGAGCAGTTGGCGGTGAGTGATGAGATTTCTGGCAATTTGGCCAATATCAAAAACCTCTCTTCCGATATGAACGAGGCAATCAATCAACTGGAGCCGATTGTGATCGACTTACAGCAAAACGTCGATGATCTTAATCAGGCTATTATTCACATTCGCACTTAACTTTTTAATAGAGCTCGTTACCTAATGCTTAATTTAGACTCCGAGCTTAAGAGAATCAACGAAAAGTCCACAGTAAGTTAGCCCTTTAGTTATAAGGGTTAACGGCTGACACATAATAGCGATATGACGACTTAACTGGATGTTCACAAAGTGCTTATACACTCAATCATAACTATCTGACAGCCTCGATGACATTGTCGATTGGTCACCTATACTCGACACACGTACAGCGTCATTATTACCAATTTCACGGTAACTGATTGATGGGCAGTGGATATGCTTGGTACATTAGAGATGTTTTATTGGCAACAAGACTCAGGCCCTAGCACGTAACGAGGAAAGGTGAGCTGATAATGTTCATTGGTGCAGCATCGGATATATTCGAGTTTTATCCCAGACAGAACAGCTTCGAAAATCTTTAACTGGCTCCTGAGTGTATAGCTAGTGTGGTGGAAATCAATGGCGCGTGCTGGTACGGTCTATCAATGTCCCTTGGGTCTGAATTAGTACCATTAAATACTCTGAAGGATGTCGTTTTCATGGTTAAAAAACTGAAAAGAAAAACCAAAGACCTGATTGAGTCTGAGTATATGTTGGGTGGTGTTTTCACTGCCTCATTTCTTGAGTCAACGATTGTTCCCGTACCATTGGAGGCCTTGCTTATTCCACTGCTTCAGGAACGACGAGATAAACTTTGGCGAATTGCGCTTATGGCAACCTTAGGTTGTATTGTCGGTGCGCTATTTGGATATGCGCTTGGATACTACACCTTCGAACTGCTACGAGATTGGATAATAACACACTGGATAACAGAGCAACGCCTAGATGCTGTCATACTACGAATGAATACCGAAGGTTTCTGGTTTGTCATGACTTTAGGCGTCGCACCCATCCCATTCCAGATTGCTATGTTGGCAGCAGGAGCCACCCACTTTTCACTCACTTTGTTTTTACTCGCAACAGGACTATCTCGTGCTATGAGGTACTTTGGTATTGCATTGGTCGTGTATGTTGCTGGCGACAAAGCAGAAGAATTGATAAAAAGATATAAACTTGCAACAGTAGGCCTGATAACGCTGGCATTGATAATAGCTTGGTACCTGAGTACCAGTACTGGGTAGTTTTCCAGTAAGCACTCAAGATGCTTGATTTTCGGCACCATCTAACGAGGTGCCGAAATGAAAGCTTTTGGACATTTCCGTGTCAGTGACATAACTTATTTAGCAAACCATGAATAACCATGGGTATGAAAAATAGGTATGAGAGCCAGCGCAAGCGGTAAACTTGCGCTAGCTAAAAGCTCTGTTTGATTAAGTAAAACTTAGAAGATGATTATAGGCTCTCCACACTATATTTTTCATATTCCTCCCTATAGAGGCCTTCGGATTCATCTTTAAACTGTTGACGTTTTTCAAATAAATCTAACAACTTTTCGCTTACACTTTTATAAATAATCGCATGAGCCTGATTTCTAATTTTGGTCTCATCGTAATCTTCAATTGAAAAATCATCTTCCAAGGATAGGCTTACCAAATGAAGCAAGGCTGTTTTATCAAGTTTATCAATAAATTCATAAGTATCGTTATCTTTTAAGAAGTAACCTTGGTTATTATCAATTTTTAATGCTTGCATATCCGCCTCTTCGTTCATTATAAGAATTCTCGCCAGCTTCTAGAGAATTCATTGTTATGTCAAAATTGTCTATTGATTTCCCATCAACAGAACTTAGGTGGACATTTGATGGATGCCCAGAGTACCTGCGGTATATGATTTTTCCATCTTCAATTTCCTTAGATGTATAAACTATATAATCAGGTTTTATAGAGGCTCCTACAGTATTGTTGTGGGTTACGACAACAACAGGCATTGTCTTAGATAGATCTTTAAGAATCTGATTTACCTCACCTTTTAAGAATAGGTTATCAAAAGATGATTCGGGTTCATCTATCAGCAAATAGTCGAAATTCTGTGCATCTTTAATTTCTTGAAGTAATCTA
Organism: Vibrio sp. Isolate24; assembly: GCF_022398215.1. Classification (NCBI taxonomy): domain Bacteria; kingdom Pseudomonadati; phylum Pseudomonadota; class Gammaproteobacteria; order Vibrionales; family Vibrionaceae; genus Vibrio; species Vibrio sp. Isolate24. Next base: position 221,484 of record NZ_JAKEUU010000003.1, on the reverse strand, counting down.
AATTCAGACCTTTCACCTCCAGAAACCGTAAAGCCATCTTTGTTTAGGATCTCATACTCTATACACGTAAAATATTTATATAATTCAGATGGAGTCAAAGCCTCGTTATTTCTCAACTCAACTAAATAGTTATATGGTGATAGATATTGGTCAAACGCATCTTTAAAAGCGGTTTTCACTCCACTAACGTTTTTTACTTCACCAGCACCATTAAAAGGACGTTGTTTACAAATAACCGTAAAATTTTGCACATACTCTTTTTGAATTACTTTATTTTCTTGCAAGAGCTTTGTGATTTCATTAAATCTTTTAACCTTTTGGTGTTCCGAAATTACTTTGTATAAATCAACATCTTTAATTTGTGTTGACGATGAGCGAAGTTGAAGTTTATTCTTTACATCTCTCACTATATCGTTGACTGCGCCTTTCTTTTTCCTATCAAGACTCTTTCTTCGGAATATTTTTATAAGCTCACAAATAAGTGCTTTTAGTCCATTTAAGTTAACATGTTTATCAATGACAGCTCTGTACTCTGTATTATCAATGAGCAGTCGAGTAGAGTTGATAAGATCACTGAGACCTTTATCATCAGTGATATCAAAAAGGCTTTCATTAAACAGAGAGGATTTTGAAAATGCATCACGTTTTCCTGCATCGTCAGCTAGTTTCATCAAGCTGTCGAGGTAGTCAGATACCTTACGTCTGTTTTGCTCGATGTCGATGTCGATTACATCATCCAGTACGCCCTTAAAGGCGCTCAGATACTTGTCCGAAAAATTACTTTTTTCTCTAGCAAGTCCCTGATTAAACTCTCTATCATAACTAGCATCATCCCGCTGAACGAGAGAAAATTGGGGTATATATTTTACATTCTCACACTCTTGGTGAATTCGGTTAAGCGTAACAGTCTTACCAGAAGAACGCATTCCAAGAATGATATTAAGACCAGTAGACAAATGCAGACCATCGTCAAAGACTTGAAAAAGTCGGTTACCATCAGCTTCTGACAGTGCAACTTTTGTTCTGTCCCTCAAACTCGATTTAATTGACGTTAAGGTAACCTCCCCACAATCAATATAAGTTTGACGCGGAGGAAATGTACGCAACCCTTCTTTGAGCCTTACGTCACTGAATAAAACAGGTGTTAATTCAGACTCGTCTTTACAAAGACGAATAAATTTTTTAGGGCTATCAACCTCTCCAACTGAAATGTAATCGCTTAGCTCACTAAGGCTACGCTTTGATAGAGATGGCTTTTTATCGTAGTGAGGAATAATCAGATATTTATGAAGATCGCCAAAGATTTCATGCAGGTCACTCGTAGATATAGAATCACCAATGTTTCTGATTCTTTTAGTAACCTCCATAGTCTTGAGCTGAAAGTCTTCTAGGTCTTGATTTTCTGAGATAAGAAGAACGTGACCATTGTCGAGATTAATTTCTATTCCTGGAAACACTACGCAATCGACAGCACTATCAATTTGATAAAATTGTTCTAAATCGAACATATCATGATTTGTGATAGCTATTGCGTCCAGTTTTGCCGTCGAAATATACTCACACAACTTAGATAATGAAAATGTAAAATCAGCATCGCTAATTGTTGAAACTGTGTGCAAGTGGAGATCAATTTTTTTCAAGTTTAACTCCGCATATTAATGAAAAGATAACCTCAACACTGATAGCTATCTATGTTGATTTAGTTATGAAATTGAGTATGTTGAACGGCCCTTTCATGCTCAAAAAAAACGACATAACGCTCTGTACATTGGCTAACATTGAACCACTATTAACATTATCAGCAGTTTAAACTAATTGCATAATAACTTTATTGCATTAGCTGTGGTTTGCTTTGTATCAAACCTTATAACCATGGTGAGATTTACCCCCGTAATACAGCAAAAGGGTTAGCAGTGAACAGTGCTATAAGAATGGATAAGTTTTGGTAAAGCAAACACACATTAACAGCATGTGAATGAGTAAAAGGTCTAGCGTATAAAGGGGCAGGTTTGAGTTAGCGACAAAAGCCAGCTCGCTTGGGAGGCTTCATATCTGAGATGTATTAACGAGTAAATGGAGTGATTATGCTCTTTTTACTGCATCCAGCTCATTTTGTGCCTGTCGCATATCGTCTATCGCCTCTTTTAAGTCTTCAGAACTGACTGCACCTGCTCGATGAAGCTTTGCCATTTCCTTATGATGCTGACAAGCGCGATCATACTTTTCTCTTGCTTCCTTTATTTCAGGAGTTCTGTTTATGTTGAACATAGATAACCACCTCATATGATTGAATGATCATGTTAATTATTACAGTACAAAGATGAGTAAAAGTAAGTCAAAGAAACGCGATATAAATTGAGAGATAGTGCAAGTCTAACAACGAATGGGGCACAAACGTGCTAGCTGTGATTAAGCTGGCACGCCATTGGGCAATTCTTAAGTTGACACACGAGGCATGAATTGAGCCGTAATGTCGCTAACAAAGCTTTTAAACGAAAATAGGGAGTATATCTCGCCGCGTTAAACCCTGAAAACAAAGATGAGCACCGTTCATACGCTATATTGACTCTATTTCCTTAAGCTCAGATGTTGTACTTACCGGCAAAGCCAATTCTCTCAGGTGTTTAAATGGGAATGGGTATACCGTTGCTTGCTTATGACGAATATGGAAAACCCTCATCATCTTGAGTAACTCCTCCGGGGTTTCTTCAGCGTCAGTCAAAATTCGTCTGATGCGGCAGAATCGAGGCACGCTTTTGACATTGTCTTTATCGCCAACAAAATACAGCTTTTCTTCATCGTTATAGAAAAAACCTAGTGACGCCTCTATAAGCCCAGAGTCTTGCCCTTTCAATGACGCCGCTAGACGAAGTCCTTTTTCTTCGGCAACCCAATCGAAAAAGGTTTGTAGGCTACCCTTGTAGGCAATGGCGTTGTCTTTATCATTAAAAATCGCCTCTTTATACAAGGTCGTTGAGGCTGGATTTCGAAGTAGGAGTGTTTGCAAGCGATCTGCTACCATTTTAGGATTAACCACTTCAATATCACCTGCATTAAGTCGTTTGAGAAATTCTTCAACCCAAGTGCGCTTAATGCCGCTGGCGTAGCCGTCCGCAAGCTCACTCATTACTTTCGCTAACTGTTGATACTCAGGTAGTGCTACATACTTGGTATCTTCAAAAATAAAGGCATAACTCGACGCTAAATCAACAACAGCATGCTCATTATTTTTAAGCTGCCGTGGTAAATCCAGCAGGAATAGATCTTGAGCTCTGCGTTCATCAACTCGTTCAAAGGAAAGCTTACCGCCATTTACGAGCAGGGTATCATAGACTTTCGTGTTTCTATCTATTTGATGGCATAACACAAATAGCCAGTTTCCCTTAGGCCTAACCAGTAAGAGTTCACCATTCATCGCTTCTAGTTTCACGAAAAGCTCTTTCTTACACGCTTCATACTGGGATTGTGACAGTTTTCCTTTTTTAATGAGGGTTTGAGGGTAAGCAGATTGAATGATCACATCCGTTTCGGCTCGCAATTGCTTATATGGATCAGGCAAGCCTCTCGATTCGTAGTAGTCTTGGTCATGGTGAATCGCCAGGTTCAATGTCTTGGGTTTGACATCCGCGGAATGAGTGACTCGAAATCCATCTTTTTCTAAAGCATGTTCCAGTTCAATACAATCGCAATCGGTTAGATTAACTATGTTAATTGGGTATTCTGTTAGTAGGCCATCGATGGCACGATAAGCCAACTTGATGTCCTGATCTTTGAATCGAGCACGATACTGGGGGGACAAGGTTTCAAATTCGATCTGCATATAATCAGAAAGATAGCGTTTGACGTCTTCCATAAACGTTGCCAACACACCCATTTTTGATCGCCAGTACTTACCCGGGTTCTTCGTATCTAACGAGACCATTTCCCCACTCATCTTTTTGTCACGATGTCTTTTCTTAATGTATTCCCCTTCTTGAGAGCGAGTGAGTTCTTGAGTCCATTGGTCGAACTTCAACTTGGGTAAGTAGGTGCAATCACCATATAACTTGCCTTCAGCATTGGTGTGATAACTCACAGGAGTAAATGTGGCAGACACTATGTTCAATACGAGATGCTGTTTTTGCTCATACTCGATTTTTACTTCATAGGTTCGTAGTACATCAACCTTTCGCACAGGTTCAACATCACATAGATAATAAAGCCCAGCCCCTTCGGAGCACTTTTGGTGATCGCTTTGCAGTACTGGTAATGCACCGATGAGCAGTTTAGCCTTAGAACTGATCGCCATATCCGCTGAGGTTTGACGGGTAACCGCATAGTTAGAGTCATTGAGAGTGTGGGCTGCACCTTTTTCAACAAGTACGGCGTACCCATACTGTGTCTTACAAAGAGACAATGGCTTTACCTCCTCGTAAATTGTCGTCACAGCCTTGCCATAAGCTTGCTTGCCTCTCAGATCACAGTTGATTTTAAAAAAATCAAAGCGTCCATCAATTTGCTCATCGTTAAATTGAACATTAATACGGTTTACCAAAATTTCTTTCGACACGTTAGTTACTCCTTTAGATGTCCAACCAGCGAGACAGAGCTGTAATTGAGTCTATATCGACACTACCATCACGCTTATTGATTAAACTCGGGATAGCGATAATTGATGACCCTACGTGGCTGGGCAATGAGTTAAAATCTGAATCGTAGTACGATACGGGCTCATCTCCTTGCTTAAGCATGTTACAGACCACTAGCTTGTTTAGTTCAAGTGCCGATAGCTTCTTACTCAACTCAGCCATGGTTTTTTTACGTTCCTCATCTGGCAATGAGCGCACAGAGGCAAGATCCCAATGTTTAAAATCAATGAGAGCTTTGTTTCCTTCGCGAACAATAATTTCGTCAAACACCTCAAAGTGCTCAACCGGCAGAGATTCAAAGCTGAACTCATAATGTTTGAAGATAGCTTTACCGACTTCCTCCCCTAACGCTCCCAAATAAATGTTGATAAACATGGGAGGAGTTAGCATATAACGTGCATCTGGTGCCCATTGAGTTGCAAACCCCTTCGATTCAAAATGGGCCTTCGCAATTTCATTTCGCATAAAGATTGGTAGCAAGGAACGTAGCTCACTCACTCGCTTGATAGGGGCAACAGCCAGTTCAAAGAATCGATAGTCATCCGAATGCCGTTCATTCAAAGCAGGTGTGTAGCAATAACCACGGTCTTCTGGAGACTGGACGTAGTATTCCTCATAAGTAGGTGCTTCTACAGAGGCTGGCACCTTTAGCACGTTGTGTCTCAGCGACTGCCAGCCTTCAATATGTTCAGAGTTTTGTTGTTCATTGATTCGATATAACATTCGTTCTATAGCGCCCAGAGAGCGTCCCGTATGCAATATCGCTAAGTTCTGGCGATGTTTAGCTTCTCGATCAACGGGGGTGTTTAACATGCCAAATTGTTGCTTGGCATAGGCAACAAGCTCTCGGTATTCATGAGAAAAGAGGGACACATCGCGCTCGTCTTTGGATAGCAACTGAACCAGTAATGAATCCGCAACGATATAGACTGACTCTCGTTTCATTTCAGTTCGAGCCGCCCGCCCGACGGCTTGCTCAATCACCCGAAAAATAGCATTGATACTATCGGTTGAATCTTTTTGGTAAAACTGACCCTTTAACTCTCTGCATAAGTTAAAGGGACTGCTGTGTGTCACAACTTTATGCGCCCATATGTTACTGCTTTTAGGGGGGAGTATGCCGGCTTGCTGCAACGCCATACCGTAACTTAAAAGCAATAAGCGATCGCTCGTGCGAGTCTCAGGTTTACCCTCGACTGAAATTAGATTAGTTGGTTCTTCAAGATACATGAAGTCGATATCGGTTCGTTCGCGACTTCTATGTCCCACATGTCTCAATGAATCATTTTCAAATCTGGGGTCAAACTTGTAATCCGGATTCTTCCCTGATGACATGGTTTGATACGCCGTAATGGCTATCACTTTTCCTGGCTGGTTCTCAAGGTGCGAAATAACCTCTTTATCAAATCGCCCTTGCTTAAGAAAATGTGCATTGATGCCAGTGACTACCTTTACGGGTGCTTGTATATTCTCAGAAAGGTGTTTTCCATACCAGGTTAGGAACTTGTTTAAGTCACCTTTAATGCTGCGATTGAGCATACCAAGCATGTAGCGGTTATTGGGGCATTGTGCGAACCTCTGCATTGCCTCACACAGCTTGCTCAACCAGCTTAAATTGAAATCAATCTGCAGTTCGGTACATTGGAATAATGAACAATAAAGTAGCTCTCTATTTTTGGCTTTAGGGTTCCACTGCCCAAGAAGATCTCGAATAAAGACATAGTCGTGCTCTACATGACTAAGCACAATCTCAACCCCCCTCCCACTGTAATTGCGCTCACTCTCATAGTAAGTACGAATTGCACTGCGCTCAGACCGGGACAATCGAATAAAATTAGAACCCAAGCTTCGCTCCAGGTACTTTATGTCAAAATTATGGATGACAGAGGGGCATTCCGCGGTCGCACTAACTCCCAGAATACAGCACCCTGACTCTACCCACGCTGCCAGCATGCCAGTTGGAGACATGCTATAACCGTGATGTTTGAACATGACCGAATCTTGAGCTTCCGGGAGTCGGTCCACTTCGATCATGCGTATGCCTCGAGTATGGTAGTTAGCCGCGCTTCTGCGAGGGCTAAATTTCCTACCAACTAGATAGTTTAACTGCTGATTCAATTGCTGACGCAGGCTATGAAGATTGAGCTGATCTAGAATGCTGGCTATCGCCTGTGATGAGGTTAACTGACGAAGCTCATATTCAGACATTTTCTTGGAACGGTTCTCTCTGTACCGCTCTTCTGCTCGACGAACCAAAGAGTGGAATGTTCGATTGACCAGACGCTCAAGGCCACCAAGAAATTTAGGGAAGTCATTTTCTGCACGGTCTTCAAACTGGCCATAATGTGAGATCTCATGTTGTTGATGAGCATTGTTAAAACTGAATGCCAACCTTCCTTTTACGCTGGTAATGTGTGTCGTCATTGTGTCACTAAATAATAGGATCTCCTTGTTTTCTTTAATGACACTAGGATGCACATCGAAAGAGTACTGAAGCGACCATTTCTCGAAAAACTCTTTGACCTTATCAAGGTACTTTTCAAACATTTCCTCGATGCCATCGTACTGTGGTTTCGTACAGAGTTTCTGCTCTTTTAGATTGGAATGAATGGTACGTAGAGTCGCAAGTAAGTCCGTATCATTGGATGACACTAAATGCGTCAACATTTCCTGATGCTGCCGATCGACTTCATCAATTAATAACATGTTGTTACCAAGATGACTTGCGGGGTGAAACTTGCCTTTGGATTGCTGTAGCCCAAATAGAAACTTTTTGGTAGTCATGAATACAACCCGGGCGACACCAGTTTCTACTTTTACTCCCGGAATAAGTGCACTTAATAGCGCAACATTTCTTTCGGTCAAGGATACTGGTTTATCACCTAATTGTATTTTTTGAATGTGCCGTATGAGTGCTGAATAACATTCATTAGCAGTATCAGTAATGCGCTGAGTGAGGGTCATCTTTTGCGCTGCGGAAAGATTAACATTAAGCACGCTCTGTTCACTTCGCAGTTGATCAATGCTGTTCATTAACGCTGCATTTTTCTCAACCTCAAACAGAGTGAAAATTTTGTCCAGGGCATCATTTTTATGATCCAACATATCGAGTAACGAGCGGGAGTTTGAAGGTGCGTAAAGAAAACGCTCAATAACGGTGGCTTTTTGGATCTCATTGAGAAAGTTACTCTCTTTTACCCTTATCACCAGATTGTTATAGGCTTCCAACACATTATCGACAGAATTGGTAATGTAGTAGATGGTCCTCGGTTCGTAGTCTTCGCTTAAAGTCAGTTCTTGCTCAATATCATCTAAAGTTGCTTTGATAATTAATGACAACGTATTGTGCGTTTTACCCACACCGGTAGGAAAAGGCATTGGCATATAGCAACCTTCGGAAGAACCAATCACACGGGCCTCATAAAAAGTCTTTTCAAGTAACTCGTAAATGGGGTTTGTATCATCGAGCGAGGGAACCGTCCCGTGTGGAAACGCATTGATAAGACGCTGTGTACTGGCAGAAACTTGCTCAATTGTCATCATTTCACCTTGAAAGAGCTGTTTCATTCAATATATATGTAACTGATTACACAACACAATCACATATTCTTGGCTCTGTGCCCGACGCAGTATTTCGTTGCTATCGCTTGTTCATTACATAAGTGTGCTCACGCCTGTTTGGCCCCACATCGAATATAGTTTCAGTTTTTCTAGGGCCAATATGTAACCGTTTTACGAAGCTTCAATACTCAGTTCCGTCAAAAGCAAACCAGTAGAAATGCTGTGAGTTCTTACTCCTACTCAGTTTTAGGGCATTGTTGTTTTTGACTGATTTGTGCAACAGGCTGTTGCACAATTGGGAGACTGCTTGTTTTACGAACAAGCTACGCTGTTTTAACTGACCAATTTATCTTGTGAAGGTTTACCGCGCTCTAAACACATTACGGGGCTGAAGCATGTCAGTAAGTCACATTCTAACTTGCCCCAAAGTAGGTGAAGGTGGATACCAAAGGTATCCACCATTAAACTGCTTGAAACGCTGAAATAATACGCTGCTTGAACCCGCCAAACTGAACCTCGTCAGGAATGCTCGTGACGTCATCTACCGTGCGACCACGTTCAGCGACACCATTCCATCTCAAATCTGTATGGTTGCTTGTTGAATCGACATTGCAACCGTTAACAGCCACTTTTTGCCCTGAATCACTTGCTGTAAGTGTTTCGGGAGTGTCTGCCCTAATAAACATACAAGACTCTGGAAAATCTTGTTCTATCCGTTCAGCAAACGCAATCAAACTTTGTTCTGCGAAAGTGAATAGCCACGCTTGTTGGTCCAAGGCTTGATTCACTCGCAGAATTCGTCCTAGTACTTGTCTAAAATAAAGCTCTGTTTTTACTGAGCTCATATGACAACAAACTTGAAGGCGAGGAATATCAGTACCTTCACTAATCATTCCAACGCTGACTATCCACTGAGTACTATCCTTCCGGTAGCGTTCAATCTCAGCCAAGGGCTCTTCATGACGATAGGTCACAATAGAAACAGTTTGTTGATACTTATGCAAAAGTACCTTTTTAATCTCTTGGGTATGTTGAACAGAAGAAGCAACGACTAGCCCTCCTGCATTTTGATTTTGAGTACGTATCTCAGCAAGCTTTCTACAACCAAGTCCAAGCAAGTATTCCATGGCCTCTTGATTTTGAATTACGCTCTGATAAGGAGTTTTAGTTTGCTTTAGCATTTCAAGAATCGATGAAAACGATTCTGCTTTTCCGTCGCTAGTTATCGACAAGTGTTCATTGTCTACCAGTACTATTCTTGGTGCTCTACAAACCTTGTCAGCAACGGCTTGTTTCAGTGTGTATTGGTAGTTGACCAAGAGCTGCCCATCAGGATTGCTATACTGTGCCATTACTATCGGTAATGCATCTGAACGCCAAGGTGTACCTGACAGCGCTAAGGTGTAGGTTGCTAGCCCCTGAATCTTCGTAAGGATCTGTTGTCCCCAAACATTCGCCTTTTCGTATTCGGAACCAGAGCAATGATGCATCTCATCAAACACAACAAACACTCGATATTTACGCAGAGTTTGCCAGAACTCTTCGCTCAGAAACTGAATAGATTGGTAGGTTAGCGACTGCCCAATCGAACCCAAACCACCATTAAAAGTACAATTGAGAACTTCTGAAAAGGTTCTTTTTATCCCATCTGATACCGTTAATGATGGTGAGAAACACAAAACAAGATCAACCATCCCATCTTTCAATAATCTAAAAGCAATAGTTGCCGCCAATACTGTTTTCCCAGCTCCTGGGGTAGCTTGGCAAAAAAAGTGATATTGCCTGCTTTTGTAATTTTCTAACGCTCTTTCAGAGCATTCTTGCTGCCATTTTCTCAACATTCGACAACATCCGAGGAGATGGTGTTAATCAACTTGGTTAGTGCGTTCACTTTGCCAAACAGATGTGCTGAATGATCTCTCGCCTGTTGCAACATAGGGATGAGCCTCTTTTCCAGTTCGGGGAAACGACGATTAAGCGATTGGTATTCGTTGATCTCACCCAGAACAATCTCTAACTCAGCTTTGTACTGGTTTCGCTCATGGCGCAATACCGAGTAATCTGGAGTGGATTTCGCAGGAGATGCAGTATTCTTTCGTTCTACTTTAGGCTTTACATTAAGAGAACGAAACAAATGTGTTTGAAAGTATCTTTTATCTCGTCCTTCTCCCTCACTTTCAAGCCAACCGTTTCTCAAAAAACGAAGAATCTGTCTGTATAGTCTTTTTCTTGCCTCATCAGGCTCCTTCCAAAGCTCACTAATAGAAAGAGAGGCGTCGCGTAGTTCAATAACCGAAAAACCATCCATACCTTTTTCAATCAATAGCTTGTGCATAATCGCACTGATTTTCGTCGAACGTTTCATTTAAAACTCATACATAACCGAGTACTAAGGATTGCTTAGTATACAGAAATCAATGAAACTAAGAAAATCTTAGTTACTGTAGGTTTTCACACATGAACCGAAAATGTCATTTACTAGCCCAGTCCCAGCGAGGCTTAAAGAAGCGCGCAAAAAAGCCAAACTCTCCCAGAAAGCCTTGGGGGTGCGAATAGGTATGGATGAAGGTTCGGCAAGCGCTAGAATGAATCAGTATGAGAAAGCGAAACACGCTCCTGACATACAGACTCTAAAGCTCATTGCTGACGAGCTAGGCGTTCCTTTGAACTATTTCTTTTGTGAGGAAGAAAGCTCTGCCAAGTTAGCTTGCCTGATTGCAGAATTGAGTGAAGAGGAGAGGCAAGAGCTTATCAATAAGTTGAGCGGTTCCGAAGAGAGTTAGGATTTGGTGTAGCTAATCGAGTTAATGAACCATTCTTTGTCACCTTCAGGTGTACGAACTGTGACTTCGTCATCAACTTCCTTTTTGAGTAGCGCACGTGCCATTGGTGAGTCAATGGAAATATAGTCTTTTGCATCGCCATAGATTTCTTCAGGCCCAACAATTCTAAACGTCTTAACATCACCGGCATCATTTTCGATCTCTACCCAAGCTCCAAAAAATACTTTCCCTTCTTGTTGAGGCGAGTAATCGACAATGGTGACTTCTGGTAAAAACTTTCGCAAAAAGCGAACTCGACGATCTATTTGACGAAGTAGACGCTTGTTGAAGGTATAGTCAGCGTTCTCAGAACGATCGCCAAGGCTAGCTGCCCATGTGACGATTTTGGTGATCTCTGGACGCTTCTCATTCCACAGATGGTCGTGTTCCGCTTTGAGTTTGTTGTAACCTTCTCTGGTGATTATTTTTGTTTTCACTTCTACAGTCCAAGTTATCTATAAGTTTTGTAGCGCCTTTTTGATTGCATCGATAGTCGCAACACCGAAAAAAGACTTTTGAGTATCACTCGAGACTATACTGCCATCGTCTCCAACTTCCAATTGATGTCTGCGCAAAAACTCACTAGAAATAATGTACTCCAATGCGCTTCGCTCCAACTCCGTGAGCTTAATCGACGCCACAGAGATATCGACGTTATCGAACACTTCAATGACCTGATTGATAGGCACTACTTCATTAAGTAATCGCTCCGCTTCCTTCTTCTGAGCATAGAGAATGTTGGCTTGAAGCTTAACGATTGGATCTTCTAGTTCATCTATCCAAGCGTGCATCTTACCTTTTGAGGTGTTTCGTACCTGCCTAGGTTGGTCTTCTGTTGCAGAGTTGAAGCTAGCAATTAAGGTTCGGTAGGATTCACCGGTTTTGTTTCGGATGCTTTGTGCAGCAGGAACACCTCGCCCTTTTCCAAGACGAGCTATCGTTGAATAACTAAAGTCGTTCAATCCGCGTTCTTGTTGTTCCTTGCATATGGTGAACACGGCCTCTAATGAGTTCTGTACCCGAGATGATGCTTTCTTTTTTAGCTGACTCAGTACTTGCTCAGGAGTAATCTCTGACATACTAACCGATCCTTTTTAGTGGTTTCGACTTCTCAAACAATTCACGAATCGTCTTTTCGTCAAACTGGTTGTCTATCGATAAGTCCTTGAGGGTCAAGCTCCCATCCATGAGACGGTCAACGTTCTCCCAGCCCTTCAAGCGTGTCAGCATCAACTCTGTTAACTGGTTACCCACTAAGAGTTGTTCTTCTTCTGACAGTAAAAACAGTTGCGGCTGAATACCATTTTCAACCATCATTTTGTCGATCATTTGGGAGCGCCTGGTTACTGCCAAATCATCACTACAACTATGGTACAGTTCTGCATTCGAACATACCTCTGATAGCTGATGAAAACTGCTAACTTCATCTAACTCAACACCTAGTGTGAATTCATGCGGAACAATAAGCTGATACTGATTCTCCGCATTTTCTTTAGGGTTACGCATAAGAGTTTGACAATTATGTATATGTCGGTGAATCGCGTTCATGTCTGAGAGATACAAATCCAGCTTTTTCGCACGTGTTTCAATTTCTGAGTTCAAGTGTGCACGCTCTCCGACTAACTCACGTCTATCAGACTCCAAAGCCGACTTCTCTGAGTTATCCGCTTTAATTTTGTAAAGTTGGTGATCAATGACATCTATCTTCTCTGCAATATTATCAAGCTTCTGCCCAAGGGAAGCGTAACGTATAGACTGAGTGTTTATGGCTAGGCTAATCTCATTGAACATGGCTGAAAGTCCAACCAAAAAAGCAGGGCCGGTAATAAAGAAACGACACTGAAAACAGTTCTGCTCACCCAAATAACCTGCTGGTACGGGGTGATATATGTTGGCTTTCGTGGCTACAGGACAGCCCCCTTCCGAGCAAAAAGCACCTCCCACAGGGCAGATACCAAAGTCTTTCCAAAGATAGCTTGAGGCTGGCCGGGCATTGTCTAGTGAATTTAGTAAATCTATAGACGAACCTACCAACTGTGATTTCACCTCTTCAATTCGCTGCTGCTCCACAAAGGATTTGAGTGTCTGAGTTGCTTTGCTCATCGCTTCCCTTTCTCCCAACTCCATTTTCTCTCGTAAGTTGGCGCCTGTTTTATCACTCTTGGTATAGTAGATAGTCATTATGATGCTGGAGTGGCCTACCAGTTTCATGATGACTTCCAAAGGAATGCCGAACTCATACGCGTATGCGTTAATCAGACTAACGCGCATTGAGTGTGGAGTGTAAGGGGATTTGAAGTGTGAAAGCGGTATCGTTTGGCTATTTTCCAGCTCTTCAATCGATTGATTGTATTTCAATCCTTTGTAAGTAGCCGTTGTAATATCATTCTTGCCAGAGAAATATAGCGCTGCAGCAAGCCGCGTCGTTAGTCTGCCACCAAATGTGCCAGGCTCTTTTTCTAGATAGTCTCGGAATAAAAAACAGTTCGCCCCTTTTTGCTTACGCTGTACTTCGTTTAGATTAGTGCGCTCACAATCAAGCCATTTTGTTGGCTCCTTAATTGGATTGTATTTCTGTTGCCACTTTCTAAGCTTTACCAACCAATATGCCAGCTCTATGGGCATGAAGGGTATCGTGTAGCCCGAACCATCAAACTTAGTTTTGTTCGACGTGTAATGGACACCAAACTCTCCTTGCCCTGACTTACTTACCATGCCCTGCCGATTAGTTAGACCAGCCAGCATAGTTCTATTTTTCTTCCAAACGACTTTATTGTTCTGAAAGTCGGCGAGTTCTTGATCAGCCTCTCCAGAATCGCAATAGACGATTTGCATTCCTCTTGCAGGGAGTTGCATGAGTGAGTAGGTATAGGTCCAGTATGTAGGAAACCAAAGATAGGTTTTTCCATTTTCAACTTTGAAAACGCAATCAGGATCTTTTTTATCTATGAGAGAGCTATCGGTGATCGGCACCCAATCTGATGAAAAACGATGCAAGTGAGTCAAGTCCCGATAGCTTAACTTTTTCTCTACTGAGTCTGAGGGAAATATCCACTCTCGCCCCAGTTTTACAAATTGATAAGGCAGGTTCATCTTGCCTGTTTCATTGACAACTTGAGGAGCAGTCTCTCCATTAAAGTTAATGTGACTAAAAGGGTTTTTAGCGTCCTTGATGTGAGTAATTTCTCCGGTCTCTGTGTCTTCTAAAATAAGATAACTCGAGATAATCCAATCTAAGAACTCATTGATTGAGAACGCCCATTTTTTTCTTCTTGTCACTGGAACTTGTTCAAACAGATTGAGCATTGGTTGAATGTTTGTCGAGCCACGTGTGAGAAACTCCAGCGGGGATGTTTCAAAACCATTTGGCTCAATGTATTTACGAACAAATTCACACAGGTCCTTCGCTTTGGTATCTCCCCCACGTGCAGACTTGAGAAACTCTTTTATCGTCTCCGCCCACAAAGACCATTCATCAGTAAAATAATTCACTTGATACGGTCGTTTAACGCCCCAGAAGTCATAGGTGTTAGTCCAACCTTTCCCCTGATAATGCTCTTCTGGTTTTACTGGCATTCTGGGATCATTGGATTCCGCTCGAAGCTTCGCATATTCTGCAAGACTGCAAACACCTTTGCTTTGAACCAAAGCAGCTAGTTCGTCATATCCATAAGGTCGTGGTATATCGAGAGCATCATACCAGTTGCTCCAGTCAGGTATTCTTGTTTCAGGTTTTGAGGGTAATTGAGGATAGTTCTTTTGTGTAACTCTATATTGGGCTGAATTTTTGATTTTTAGAATCGCACATGCTGTTTTGAACTGTTTCAGGTTAGAAATATCTCTGGGCAATAAGAAGTGAATCCAGGTGACCCAGTCATCAGCATAAATYTGATGTGGACTCGAGGGAAGRCGTTCATCTTCTTTGTAACGCTGCAGATATTCCTGCTGCGATTGAATGCCCAATCCTATCGCCGCTTCGTGGGCCTCTGCATATGTCGGATACCAAGGCCGCTTTTCTTTATCTAGAAAACTAAACCAATCAACCCAGTCATCGGCATAWATTTGATGTGGACTCGAGGGAAGGCGYTCATCTTCTTTGTAACGCTGCTKATATTCYKGCTGCGATTGAATGCCCAATCCTATCGCCGCTTTGCTGGCCTCTGCATATGTCGGATACCAAGGCCACTTCTCTTTATCTAGAAAACGAAACCAATCAACCCAGTCATCGGCATAAACCCTATATGGGCTCGAGGGAAGACGTTCATCTTCTTTGTAACGCTGCGAATATTCTGGCTGCGATTGAATGCCCAATCCTATGGCTGCTTCGCTGGCCTCTGCATATGTCGGATACCAAGACCGCTTCTCTTTATCCAGAAAACGAAACCAATCAACCCAGTCATCGGCATAAACCCTATATGGGCTCGAGGGAAGACGTTCATCTTCTTTGTAACGCTGCGAATATTCTGGCTGCGATTGAATGCCCAATCCTATCGCCGCTTCGCTGGCCTCTGCATATGTCGGATACCAAGACCGCTTCTCTTTATCTAGAAAACGAAACCAATCAACCCAGTCATCGGCATAAATTTGATGTGGACTCGAGGGAAGGCGCTCATCTTCTTTGTAACGTTGCGAATATTTCGGCCGCGATTGAATGCCCAATCCTATCGCCGCTTTGCTGGCCTCTGCATATGTCGAATACCAAGGCCACTTCTCTTTATCCAGAAAACGAAACCAATCAACCCAGTCATCGGCATAAACCCTATATGGGCTCGAGGGAAGACGTTCATCTTCTTTGTAACGCTGCTTATATTCCGGCTGCGATTGAATGCCCAATCCTATCGCCGCTTTACTTGCTTGGTTTATAGTTGCGTAAAACTTTTTCAACAGTGAACGCCTCTCATTTGACGACGAACCTCTTCGTCAGAAGGTTTCAAGTAGACTAAACAACTATCAGGACTTTTATGGTGCATCGCTTTTTGAATTTCCATTTGAGAAAAGCCTCCTTGGTTTAATCTATAGCCGTAGGAATGGCGATGAGCGTGTGGAGTTGTCCCTAGCGATTTGTGGGGCTTTAGCCCAATTCGTTGAATGGCTCTGTTATATTTTTGAAGAAAGTTCTTTTTACTCTCAGGGTTACCTTTTGAGTTAACAAATAGGAAAGGAGAGTCTGAAGCTGGTTTAGTCGAAAGGTATTTTTGCAGTAACAAAGTGAACTCAACGGCTTTACCTGCCGGATAAAACATGACATCAAAGGATAGGTCGCGATTTGTGAGCAGAGGTCCTTTCCAGCCAGCGTAGAGCCTATGGCTTCTCGAATACTCATTCCTTGGATTCAGTCGGTATGCATTAGCCAAGAATTCGTTTCGTTTACTGAAACGTTTATCTGGAGACTTTCCATCACTAGGATGGAAAACCGAGATAAGAGCAGAACCTGATTTCTTATCTATATCCACATCATGGGTATATATATGGAAACACTCTGACAATCGTAGCCCACCAAAATGCATCAACATTACGATTAACTGACTACTAAAATCCGGCTCTCCTGAGGCAGAAACAAACCCGTGCAAAAGTAAGTCTTCAATTCTATCTTCTGGAAAGCGATATACCGCTTCGATATCGAATAGATGCCTCGCAGGTCCTCGAACTTTTCTAACAGCTGAGAATTGCTGTCGGGACGGTTTAGCTAAATGATTCAGAAAGCAACGACTGTGCCTTCTGTAGTAAGCACACCATTGCAAGCGCTCTTCTGCATGATTGGCTTTACGCAAAGGATTTAGCTTAGGTAAATCAGTACCATGGATGGTGTCTAAGTAGTCGCAGTAATCGGTAATATGACGAAGAAGAACATTCACATCTTCATTGCTTCGAGGAGACCAAAATAGCCCAGAGCAATCTTGCCCGTCTTGAATAGTTCCGAACTGTAACGCTTCAACAAAAGCTCTTAGTAGCTTTGTAGCCGATGAGAAGTTTGATACTCGGCGCTCTACGAACTTTAAAAGGAGCTCTACAGCGAAGGTATTGCGCTCAAGCCACGACTGAGATTTGTAGCGATTATCATGCAAAAATCTCAAATGAGAAATCAGCAAACCACTTTCAGTAAAAAGCGCTGGAAAGCGAAATGAGGGCCGACCTGTACCAGCTATGTAGTGCACTCCACGCTTTATAACGAAGTTCATTTCTTTGTTTTTTGAAGGTAATTATGCCATCCAGACCAATTTGAACTGTAATAGTGAGTCATCTTTACAGGGCAGTGCTTGAACTGCTTCGCCTCTTTGCATCCCAACCCATCACTATCACAAAGTCGACGGTTGCTCTTTAAAAACTCACTCCAACTCGTCCAGCGCTCGTTATCATTCATAGTTCACCTCAATACACTTATTTCCGCGTTTTCGGCACATCAATGTTGAGAGAAGATTCATCTTTCTCTTTTTTTTCGTAGCTCTCTCTATACTCTCTTGCTGACTTTATCTTCAGCTTAACTGCCGCCTTCCTAGCTTGCTCATAACTCATAAACTTTTCAGACATTTCGCACATTCCTGGGAGTTCACACAATTCAACCAATACTAAGGATTTCTTAATATACCAATTAGTATATAGTTTATAGTTCTCACAAATTCCAGTTTCATAGTTACCAAGCCAGACCTAACGGATAATGTGGATATGTGCAGTTTTAGTATGCTTTCCTAAGTAGTACTAATATCAATATAACAAGAAGCGTCTACGTGAAATTGACCGTCGTGTGCGCTATCTACGCAAACGCTTAGAGCAGGTAAAAGTGGTGGATTATGCGCCGCAGCAGGAAGGTAAAGTGTTTTTTGGGGCGTGGGTTGAAGTAGAAAATGAAGCGGGAGATGTAAAGAAATTTCGTATTGTTGGTCCGGATGAGATTTACGGTGATGCCAAGGATTACATTTCGATTGATTCCCCGATGGCTCGAGCGTTATTAAAAAAAGAAGTTGATGATGAATTCAGTGTCAGGACGCCAGAAGGCGAGAAAGAGTGGTTTGTGAACAGTATCTGCTACTCAGAATGACACCAGTGCCGCGCCGGTGAGCGCGGCACTGAGTTACTATTTTTCGTAGTCAGGTTCATCCGTCACGATATAGGCTTGGTCACTGCTGACGATCGCTCCGTATTTGAGGAAGTTCTCTCCTAAAATCATGCTGTAATGGAAACGGCCTCTATCTTGCAAATTGACGCGAATCGTTTGGTCTATCTCTCCTAGTCTGACTCGCATCTCGACCACAGGGCGAACGTTGTCTTTTTCGCCTTTCTTGGCTTTAATTCTCATCACATCGACCACTTCCCGTGTGAACTCCTGTTTCATGCCGACATCATTTTCGTAAGTGAAAGTGACCATATCTTTGCCGTTTTTCTGAAACTGTTTGATGTTTTGTGCGTTTATCGAGCTGACATCAGCGCCAGTATCGAGTTTGACGGGAAACGACAACTCTTCCACTTGGGCAACTTCGATGTACCCTGCTTTGAACAACGGGTGCGGTGTGAGCAGGTTTTCAGTTCTGGTATTTAACAGCACACCATTTTTAGCCATGCTATGTCCCATGACGAAGAAGGGTTGAGCATCGCCTTTCCCTAGTTTGTCGATAGCGAACTCCAGTTCGCGTTTTTTGTCCCCTAACTCGAATACGCCTTCGACAACCGGACGAACGGATTTACCAACTTTGAGTTTACGCAGGACACGCTTACTCACCGTTTTCATTTCACCTTGGCTGTTTTCAAGAATGAAACTGACCTGCTCTTTGCCATTTTTATTACTTAGTTTGAACTCTGTAACTCTCAGAAGCGGTGTTTTGACGACAAAGCTCGGATGAGCAGGGAGCTGGTAATCTTGATCTATGGTGATGGTTTCCTTTGGTGAGATCACCAGAGGGTCTGATTTAAGAGCGCTTTTAAAGCTGGTGTCAGCGTCTTGGAGCAGGTTTGCTTTCTCGGTGTTGATCACAAAGTGTTCGCTGGCCACATCGCGCCCGAGGCTAATCTGGCTGTCTAAATGGCCGCGATCACGAAGATAAACCAGCCAGTGTTGAGTTTGGTCTTGATTAAGTTTGACGGGTAAGTACACCAGAGGGCGTTCAGCTTCGCTTGTTTTCAAAGTGCGAATCAGAGGCAATGTCATCGACTTCCTCTCACCGTTCTCTCCCTCCAGTTTGAATGAAACTAAGTTGTTCTTCTTATCGATGTTGACATCCAGTGCATGAGCATTGGAGTAGCGGCTGGTGGTTGCTACGCTGACTTTATAAGGTAGGCCATCGACTTGCACCGTTTCTTTTTTGCCGATTACCTGAGCGTGAGGTTGTTCTTGCAGATAGTCATACCCAGCCATGACCCAGGCATTGTCTTCTAGGAAGGTTTTACCAATCAGAATCGGTGCGGAAAATTGACTGCGTTTGGTGAGATTGATCATGGCCTCGACTGTTCGTCCGCCGATGGTCAAAGGCATTTTGACCGCCGGACGGAGAATTGGCTTTTTGCTGGTTCGACTGCGAATAATGCTGATGCGTTCTAGATCATCTTTAATATTAATATTTTCACCTGTGTATGGGTGACGAATGGTGAAGGCAATGGTGACCTGATAAGACAAATAGGTTTCCGTTGTACGTTTGAGTTTCTTCTTACGTCGGTCGTTAACTACCGCCCACAGCAGATCGTTGTCGGTCAGGTGTTTAAAGTCAGGGTGTGTGCTGGATAGATGAATGTTTTCGGCGTGAATCGAGGTGGTATCGGCACCAGTATCGATCTTACCCATAAAAGGAACATCTTTTAGCTCTGGAATATCGTTGTAGTAGACGTTTTCTATGCGGCCTAGAATCAGATCGTTATCCACCTGATAAGCTGGTTGCTGTGTGGTGGCTGAAAGGGACTCTGACCAAGCGTGTGGAGTGGTCAACAGAACGCTGGTTAACGTCAAAAATAAAGAGAGCTTTTTCATGCAATGGTTTCCAAACAAATCAAGGTATCGATATAAGTAAACGATTTCACGTAAATATAACTGACTTAAATATAATGAATAAATGCACAATGCGACTGCAGTTTTGACACAAATGTGCACCGTGTCTATCAAGGAACGGTGATTTTTTCAGGGTAAGATTAAAAACATTGCAAAATCGATGAATTGCCCCAATGTCTAGGGCTGAAATACTCCTTCACATTATAGAATTAAGAGAATCCACGGATGAGCCAAGCTATCTGTCAAATGATTGCTCAAGAACTGAATGTTCGTACTGAGCAAGTTACCGCTGCTGTTAATCTGATCGATGATGGTAATACGGTGCCATTCATTGCCCGTTACCGTAAAGAAGTGACAGGTGGTCTGGACGATACCCAATTACGTAATCTCGACAGCCGTTTAGCGTATCTGCGTGAACTGGATGATCGTCGTCAGACGATTCTGAAATCCATTCAGGAACAAGGCAAACTGACGGCTGAGCTTGAAACGGAAATCAATCAAGCGGATAGCAAAACTCGCCTTGAAGACTTGTATCTGCCATACAAACCTAAGCGTCGCACCAAAGGCCAGATTGCGATTGAAGCTGGCTTGGAGCCGCTGGCGGACAAACTGTGGAACGAACCGCAAACGGATCCCGAACAGGAAGCAACGCATTACATTGATGCTGAAAAAGGGGTTGCTGATGTAAAAGCGGCTCTTGATGGTGCGCGTGCCATTGTTATGGAGCGGATTGCTGAAGACGCTAACTTGCTAGAGAAAATTCGTCTTCATCTGAACCGTAATGCAGAGATTATGTCTCGTGTTGTGGAAGGTAAGGAGCGAGAGGGTGAAAAGTTCAAAGACTATTTTGAGCATAATGAAGCACTGAGCAAGGTGCCTTCACACCGCGCACTTGCAATGTTGCGTGGGCGAAATGAAGGCTTTCTGACATTGGCGATGAATGCTGACCCTGATCAAGAAGAGGGGGTGCGTCAATCGTATTGCGAAACCCTGATCGCGGACCATTACGGTATCTCGCTGAGTCAGGCGCCTGCTGATGGTTGGCGTAAGCAAGTGATCAGTTGGGCGTGGCGCATCAAAGTTTCGATGCACATGGAAACCGAGTTGATGGGCGCGATGAAAGAGCGGGCTGAAATTGAAGCGATTGAGGTGTTTGCCACGAATTTGAAAGATTTGTTGATGGCAGCACCGGCTGGCCCTCGTGCCACATTGGGGCTCGATCCTGGTCTGAGAACAGGCTCAAAGATCGCGGTTGTAGACTCAACAGGTAAGGTACTGGCAACCGAGACAATTTATCCTCACCCACCACAGAACCAGTACGATAAGTCGGCACAAGTGGTGGCGAAACTGGTGCAACAGTTCAATGTTGACCTCATTGCTATTGGTAATGGTACCGCCTCACGTGAAACCGACAGCTTCGTCGCCGATCTGATAAAGCGTAACAACCTAAAAGTGCAGAAGATCATGGTGAGTGAAGCGGGGGCATCGGTTTATTCCGCTTCTGAATTGGCCGCGAAAGAGTTTCCACATCTTGACGTGTCATTGCGCGGCGCAGTGTCGATTGCTCGTCGTCTGCAAGATCCACTCGCGGAGCTAGTGAAAATTGACCCTAAATCGATTGGTGTTGGTCAATATCAACATGATGTCAGCCAGTCAATGTTGGCTAAGCGTTTGGATGCCGTGGTTGAGGATTGTGTAAACGCCGTGGGTGTGGATGTGAACACGGCATCCCCTGCTTTGCTGACTCGTGTTGCTGGCTTATCGAGTACCCTTGCTCAAAATATCGTTGATTACCGCGATGAACATGGCCGCTTTGAAGCGCGAACCACATTGAAGAAGGTGGCGCGCCTTGGGCCTAAGGCATTCGAACAGTGTGCCGGATTCCTACGTATCATGGATGGTAAAAACCCGCTAGATGCGTCATCCGTTCACCCAGAAGCTTACCCAGTGGTAAAAGCAATAGCGGAGAAAAACAGCAAAGACGTTCGTGCTTTGATTGGTGATACTCAGTTCTTACGCGGGCTTCATGCGGTCGATTATACTGATGATAACTTCGGTGTTCCGACGGTCAGTGACATTATTAAAGAGCTAGATAAACCGGGGCGGGATCCTCGTCCAGAATTCAAAACCGCGACATTTGCCGATGGGGTGAATCAAGTGTCAGATCTTGAGCCAGGTATGGTATTGGAAGGAGTGGTTTCTAACGTGGCCAACTTTGGCGCTTTCGTTGACATTGGTGTGCATCAGGATGGCTTAGTGCATATTTCAGCATTGACGGATCGCTTTGTATCGGATCCTCGCGAAGTAGTGAAAGCCGGTGATATCGTGAAAGTGAAAGTGATGGAAGTGGATATCCAGCGTAAACGTATCGGTTTGTCGATGCGTCTTACCGATGAGCCAGGTCAGGATAATCGTTCGCAACGCTCTTCAGATACTCGCGCTCAGCAGCGTCAAAGCCATGGTAGCAAAGGTGCTCAACGACGTCGTGATGAACCTGCTAATGGGGCGATGGGCGGGGCGTTTGCTGCTGCCTTTGCCAAAGCGAAAAAATAACCCCTAGAAAGACAAATCCCCGCAATCGCGGGGATTTTTTTCGGCATTTCCTAATCATTTGGCTTAGGAACTACAACACCGCAATGACATCTGAAGGTGTATTGGGTGCAACCGCATCACCATAGTGAAACTTAATCACAGTTCTGCGTTTGGCCATTTTGCCTTCAGTTATCGCCGCATCGATTATGTGCCTAGGTAACCGAAAGCGCATTGCGTAGCCTTTGCCCTGATCTTCGCTGTAGCTATCCAGAGCAATCAGCTGGAAAATCCGTTCGAGTGTATCTTTAGGATCTTCCTGATAAGTAGCTTTGACTTCTTCTTGTTCACCGGTTTCATAGCTTGGATGCTCTGCCGGATCCCAAGAGGATTGCCTTCGCCTTTTATCATCGGCTTTAACTTTACGTTCAGCGTTACTTTTGGTTAATGCCACTGTTGGAGTGACGGGTTCGCGAACTTTATTGTCTCGAGCTGCCTGCTCCGTTTGCACATTAACCGATGGGGCGATCAGCGGTACACTTACATTGGTAGGTGATACGATCATTTAAACCTCCTCACGCCCAGCCAGAAAATGCAATAAAACAGCGTTTTCTTAGCTCGATTATTTATCGGCCTTGATAGTCAAAATTTTAGCGTATTAGGCAAAATAATTTCTATTTGCTGACTGAAAAGCGAATAACTTGCTGACAAAAATCGCTAAATTCGGTCATGAAAGGGGCGTGAGAAGAGGCGTCAAACATATAGCTTTCACTGCCGGGCATGAGGTTATCGACTTCAGCGGCGACTTTGGCTGGAACTAAGCCATCGAGGCGTCCGTAGAGGCGCAGAGTCGGTGTAGAAATCTCCGTGAGTGCTTGGCGGTAATCGATATCGGCTAGTAATTGCAGACCTGACAGCAAAGATTGAGGGTTCGGTTCAGGGCGAGATAATACCGCTTGCTTGAGGCTTTTGACATCCTGACGCGCAGAGGGGCTCCCCATAGCTTGCAAGGCCATAAAGCGTTCAACCGTCACGCGAAAGTCTTCGACCAATTGCTCGGTGAATGCACTCAGGACTTGAGGCTGTATGCCGCGCCAGCGTCTTTCAGCGGAAAACTTTGGTGAACTGGCCACGGTGATCAGTTTGGCGATCCGTTCTGGGTGATGAATTGCGATATGCGTTGCCACCAAGCCGCCCAAAGACCAGCCTAGCCAAATCGCCTTGTCCGGTGCGTTTTGCAACACTTGCTGTGCGAGCTCTTCCATCGTGTCGAAGTGTAATTGATGGCTATGGCCAAAGCCCGGTAGGTCAACGACGTGCACACGAAAATGCTGGCTTAATTGCTCAACGGCTTGATGCCAGACCGCACCATTCATACCCCAGCCATGAACCAAGACCAAATCCTCACCCTGACCGGTGGAGTGCCAGTAAGGCGTTTCTGGTTTGATCTCATTGTGTGCCACGTTTTTCATCCTTTACACCCGAGCTAAAGCGATAAGCTGATTGCTACATTCGTTGATATTTGGCCCCTATGTTAACTGATTGGATTAAGAAACACACAACCTACCTGTTTCCGAGTCATTGTGAACTGTGCCATATGGTGATAGAGCCTGAGGCCTTTCATCCTCAATTTTGTGTCACTTGTCAGCTGAGGTTTGCGCCAACAATACGTTGTCGTCGTTGCGGCTTAGTGACGCCAGAAGTGACTGAGATGTGCGGAGAGTGTTTAGTTTCACCGCCATTATGGACGCGCTTGTATTGTGTTGGAGACTATCTGCCCCCTTTGTCGAGTTATGTTCATCGCCTTAAATATGAAGGGCAGTATTGGCAGGCAAAAACTTTGTCTGGGCTCTTGGCTCCGCGAATCGACACCCGACCAGACTTGATCACTTTTGTGCCTGTGCATTGGCGCCGTTATTGCTATCGAGGCTATAACCAAAGTGAGCATTTGGCGTGGCAGATCAGCCGAGAGTTAGCTATTCCTTGTGATGCGGTGTTTAAAAAAGTGCGTTCAACACCAAGACAGCAAGGGATGGATAAGAAGCAACGTAGGAACAATGTGCGTCAGGCTTTTTGCCTAACTAAGGCAATCGAGGTAGAGCATATTGCTATTGTCGATGATGTGTTAACCACAGGGAGCACCGTACATCAATTATGTAAATTATTGCTTGGTAACGGGGTAAAAACCGTTGATATTTATTGTATTTGCCGCACTCCTGAACCGTCGAACCGTTAAAGTGACGGTGATTTGATCTAAAAGGCTAGATCTTGAGGAAATCAGGAGTAAAATGGTGCTTAAATAGCCTACAAATTTACTCAGGTATTCGTCGTGTCAAATCCTATTACTATTACAGAAAATGCTCAAAAACACTTTGCTAACCTTTTGAGCCAGCAGCCAGAAGAGACAAACATCCGCGTATTCGTTGTGAACCCAGGAACGCAAAATGCAGAGTGTGGCGTTTCTTACTGTCCTCCTGAAGCTATTGAAGCTACAGATACGGAGTTTCAGTACGAGGGATTTTCGGCTTATGTTGATGAGCTAAGTTTGCCATTTCTAGAAGATGCTGAAATCGACTTCGTGACGGATAAAATGGGCTCTCAACTGACGCTGAAAGCGCCTAATGCAAAAATGCGTAAAGTGTCTGACGATGCGCCTTTAGTCGAGCGTGTTGAATATGCGATTCAAACACAGGTAAATCCTCAGTTAGCGGGTCACGGTGGTCATGTCAATCTGGTAGAAATTACCGATGACGGCGTTGCGATTGTTGCCTTTGGTGGTGGTTGTAATGGTTGCTCAATGGTGGATGTGACGCTAAAAGAAGGCATTGAAAAAGAGCTGCTACAACAGTTTGAAGGTGAATTGTCTGCGGTTCGTGATGCAACAGAGCACGACCGTGGTGAGCACTCTTATTACTGATCATGACTTAAGTCTTTGATTTAACCATATGCAATACAAGGGGTTGACGAGAGAGTCAGCCCTTTTTTTGTTTTCAAACATAGTAATTTTCTCATATATTAATGGCTTCCCCCATGGCTAAGGAGTCAGCAAGTGGCTAAACGGAATCCACCAGAAATTCTGGCAAAACAAACAGTAGCTCGATCCAAGTTATTTGCTGTTGAGGCACTCGACTTACGCTTTAGCAATGGCGTCGAACGTACTTATGAACGCATGAAGCCGAGTGGGCGCAATGCAGTAATGATGGTACCTGTGACAGCTGAAGGAGACATATTACTGGTTCGTGAGTATGCGGCGGGCACAGAGCGTTATGAGCTGGGTTTTCCTAAAGGTTTGATTGATGCTGGAGAGTCGCCAGTTGAAGCGGCAGATCGTGAGTTGAAGGAAGAAATTGGTTTAGGTACTCATAAGCTGACACCCTTGAAAGAGGTTGTGCTTGCCCCTTCTTATTTCTCAAGCAAAATGACTCTGTTTATCGCAGAAGAACTATACTCAGAACAATTAGAAGGGGATGAACCAGAACCTCTAGAAGTGATTCGCTGGCCACTTGCTCAAGCTGAAGAGCTTCTGACTCACCTCGATTTTTGTGAGGCGCGCAGTATTACCGCGCTGATGCTGGCTCTACGTATCTTAAAACCATAATCAATGTAGAGCGTGAAGGATTGACTATGCCAATGACAGACGACCTTTCTCACCATTTGCCTGCCGTGATTGCCATTGCTCGCTCGGCAGGTCAGTTAATTCTCGATATCTACGAGAAAAAAGAATATCAAGCCTATACCAAAAGTGACGAAACACCAG
Organism: Vibrio sp. Isolate24; assembly: GCF_022398215.1. Classification (NCBI taxonomy): domain Bacteria; kingdom Pseudomonadati; phylum Pseudomonadota; class Gammaproteobacteria; order Vibrionales; family Vibrionaceae; genus Vibrio; species Vibrio sp. Isolate24. The sequence continues at coordinate 195,216 of NZ_JAKEUU010000003.1, read as the reverse complement.
TAACCAGTGCAGATATAGCTGCACATAAACTGATCATGGAAAAGCTTTCTGAGCTTACCCCTGATATTCCCATCCTGTCCGAAGAAGACGCGGAGATAAGCCTTGATAAACGCTCTCAATGGGACCGTTATTGGTTGGTTGACCCGTTAGATGGGACACAAGAATTTATCGCTCGTAGCGGTGACTTTGCAACGATTATCGCCTTGGTCGAGAATAACCAACCTATTATGGGAGTGGTGTACGGTCCAGTGTCTGGTGTGACTTACTACGCATACAAGAACAAAGGCGCGTGGAAAATACCCGATATGGATGAAAGCGTTCGGATCTCATCCCACAACCATGATGGCCGAGCGCATCCGATTGCGATTGCCATTAGCCGCCGTCAAGATATCAACCGTATTACCAGCCGCATGAGCAGTGGTTGGAACTATGATTTAGTACCACTCGGCTCAGCAGCACTGAAAGCTTGCTTAGTGGCAGAAGGTGCGGTGGATTGTTACCTTCGCCTTGGCCCGACTGGTGAGTGGGACACTGCGGCAACGCAATGTATCGTTGAAGAAGCGGGTGGCCGTATTTTGAGTACGCAGCTTGAACCTTTGTCTTACAATGAGCGCGAAACATTGGAAAACCCTAATTTCATCGTGCTCGGTGATGAAGTGTTACCTTGGGATGAAATTCTTCAAGTTAAAGACTAGCGTCACAAGGGCGCTTAACGTCCGTGCTTGATGAAAGAAGGGCTGGTGTGAATACATCAGCCCTTCTTTGTACGTGCAGAAAAAGAGCCAGTTTGGTGGCAGTTAGCGACTCGGGTCACTGCGGCACAACCAGCTCTCTAGCGATATTTTAGATACCATATTCAGCGCGATAAGCTTTAACAGCTTCAAGGTGTTCCGTCGCATTACCTTTTTCTTCAAGGTAAGTCACCAAGTCACCTAGGCTAACAATCGAAATCACAGCACAACCAAAGTCACGCTCGACTTCTTGAATCGCAGACAGCTCACCCTTGCCCTTCTCTTGGCGGTCGATTGCCACTAAAACACCCGCTAGGTCAGCACCATTGGCTTTAATGATTTCCATTGATTCGCGGATTGCCGTGCCAGCAGTGATCACATCATCTACCAGCATGATGCGCCCCTCAAGTGCACTACCGACTAAGTTACCGCCTTCGCCATGGTCTTTCGCTTCTTTACGGTTGAAGCAGTATGGCGTGTCGATATCATGATGATCGGCCAAGGCTACGGCTGTTGTCGTCGCAATTGGGATGCCTTTGTACGCTGGGCCAAATAGCACATCGAACTCAATTGCAGAATCCGCCAGTGCCGCTGCGTAAAAACGACCGAGACGCGCTAGGTCACGACCAGTATTGAAAAGACCAGCGTTAAAGAAGTACGGGCTCTTACGGCCAGATTTTAAAGTAAATTCGCCAAATTTTAGGACTTCTTTCTCTAATGCAAACTCAATAAATTCACGCTGGTATGCTTTCATCACTTTCTCTCTAAATAAAAGGTCTAGTTGTCTAGACGGTTTATAAACACTAATGAACTATCTCCTAAAGAAATGGAGATAAAAAAATAGCTTCCAAATGGAAGCTATTTAATAACAATCAATTTTCTAACGCCGCTTTCTGCGCCGCTACAATTTCGCTAATGCCTTTGGTCGCCGACTCCAGCAGCGTCATCAGCTCAGCATGAGTAAAGGGTTCGCCTTCTGCTGTGCCTTGAACTTCGATCATACGACCATCTTCCGTCATCACCACATTCATATCAGTATCGGCTGCGGAGTCTTCGGTGTACTCAAGGTCACACAGAATGTCTTCACCTAAGATGCCCACAGATACAGCAGCCACATGGCCCTTCATCGGATTAGCTTTTAATTTGCCTTTCTCAACTAGGTGTTGGAAAGCATCCGCCATTGCGACACTCGCGCCAGAGATAGACGCAGTACGTGTACCGCCATCAGCCTGAATCACGTCACAGTCAACCGTCACCATGATTTCACCCATCGCTTCTAGGTCTACGACAGCACGAAGACTGCGAGCAATCAGGCGTTGGATTTCCATCGTACGGCCGCCTTGTTTACCGCTTGCGGCTTCACGGCGCATACGTGAATGCGTTGAACGAGGTAGCATGCCGTATTCAGCGGTCACCCAGCCTTTACCTTGACCTTTTAGCCAGCGAGGGACGTTTTCTTCAACGGTCGCATTACACAGCACTTTAGTATTGCCGAATTCAACCAGCACAGAGCCTTCTGCATAAGCAGTGTAGTTACGAGTAATTTTGATTGGGCGAACTTGATCCGCCTTGCGATCGTTTGGACGCATGGGCATCTACCTTAGTTATCTATCTGCTGATAGGGGGAGACGAATTTGGTTGGAGCAGGATTATAGCGAAGTTTAGTAGACAAAGCTATGTGGATTCCTTCAGCTAAGCACCAGTGCATGTGCTACTATTGGCTCGCGTTATTTTCACAGATAATAAACAGGAAAATTCGATGATCTACAGTATGACAGCCTATGCGCGTAAAGAGGCGAAAGGTGATTGGGGTACAGCAGTATGGGAGATTCGCTCGGTAAACCAGCGTTACCTTGAGACCTACTTCCGTCTGCCCGAGCAGTTCCGCGGCTTGGAACCTGTATTGCGCGAGCGTTTTCGTAAGCGCCTTGCACGCGGTAAAGTCGAGTGTGCGCTTCGATTTGAAGCCAACCCTGCAGCAAAAGGTGAGTTGACCATCAACGAAGATCTGGCGAAGCAAGTGATCAGTGCCGCTAACCAAGTGATGGCTTTATCTGGCGATGAGAGCCGTTTAAATCCTTTCCAGATCATGAACTGGCCTGGGGTGATGGAAACACCAGAGCAAGATATGGACGCCGTCAATAAAGACCTGCTTGCGGCTTTCGATGCCGCATTGAGCGACTTTATCGAAGCCCGTGGTCGTGAAGGCGACAACATGAAGGCGCTTATTGAGCAGCGCTTAACGGCTATTTCTGAAGAAGTCGTGAAAGTACGCGCGCGTATGCCGGAAATTCTAGAATGGCAACGTGAGCGCCTGTTTTCGAAGTTTGAAGATGCAAAGGTAGAACTTGACCCATCACGAGTAGAGCAAGAGCTTATCCTGCTGGCGCAAAAATCAGACGTAGCCGAAGAGCTTGACCGCCTAGATTCACACGTAAAAGAAACCACTAACATCTTGAAGAAAGGGGGCGCAGTCGGACGTCGTCTCGACTTTATGATGCAAGAGTTCAACCGTGAGTCCAATACCTTAGCCTCTAAGTCTATTAGTACGGACATCACTGCGTCTGGTGTTGAGCTGAAAGTGCTCATCGAGCAAATGCGTGAACAGATCCAAAATATTGAATAGGTTGACCTATGCTATGCAGCCCCCACTCTTGGAGTGGGGGCTTTTTTTAATCTAAATCTGATTAAAGCAGGATCAAATACATCAAGAAGAGCACGGATAGGGCGTAAATCACCGGATGAACTTGCTTACCTTTGCCGGCGACGACCATAGTAAATGCGTAGCTGATGAAGCCCATCGCCATGCCGTTGGCTGGTGAGAAACTCAGTACAGTGAACATGATGGTAAAGAATGCCGCAATGCGCGACTCTTTTTGCTCCCAACTGATTTGTCCTAACCGTCCAATCATGTAGATGCCAACCACGACCATTGCTGGTGCTACCATCGCGGCTGAGAAAATAGAAAACAGCGGGTATAGGAATAATGAAAGCAGGAATAGCCCTGCGACCATCACAGCGGCTAATCCGGTTTTTGCTCCCTGAGAAGAGGCGATGCCTGACTCTGAAAATGCCGTGATGGAGGTGGTGCCTAAAACGGAACCAATCACTGTCCCACCCGCATCTGCTACCAAAGCAGAGCGTGCATTCGGTACTTTACCATCCTTATCAATGATCCCTGCATCACGCCCAACACCAACAATCGTGCTCAGACCATCAAAGAAATCGACGATGAGGAAAATAATCACAATAAACAGCAGATCGAACATTTTGTCTGCGGTCAGTCCAGAAAAGTCAAAGACGGCACCAAAACTACTCGCTAAGCTTGGTGGGGCAGAGACAAATTGTTCTGGAATTGGCGCGTTATTGGTACCCATTATCATGTCTGCAAAGACTGTTAACACTATGGCTGTAATGAACGAAATAAAGGTCGCTAATTTGATATCACGGACCATGCATCCCAGAGCGACAAAAATACTGATGTACGCAATGATGACTTGTGGATCTGTCACCTTGCCCATACTGACGAGAATGATGGGGTTAGAAACAATAATGCCAGCGTTTTTTAGGCCGAGAAAGGCAATGAATAAACCAAGCGAAACGGTGATCGCCAGTTTCAGATCCTCTGGTATCGACTCAATCATCGCTTTGCGGATATTGGTCATCGACAAAATCAGGTACAGTACACCGGAGAGAAAAATGCCAAACAGGGCTTCGTGCCATACCAATGCCACCGAGCTACTCAGCAACATACCTTTGAAAAAGCCATTCATACTCATTCCCGGTGCCAACATCACAGGGTAATTGCCCCAAATGCCCATAATTAACGTGGCTGCTGCGGCTGCAATGGCTGTCGCGGTAAAGACTGCGCCTTTATCCATACCAGGAATACTACCTAGAATGGCGGGGTTCACCGCTAGAATATAGCTCATCGCCAAAAAAGTAATGAAACCCGCGTACAACTCAGTACCTAGGGTCGTTTTACGTTGAGTAATTTTAAATACTGATTCCAGCACACCGGATTGATTCTGGCTTTTCAGGGTTGATTCGACACTCACAATGAAACCTTTAAAAGTGGGGATAAACAGGCAACGGGTTCAATGCTGTAGCAGAAGAAAAGTAGTATAGCGACTGTAGTCACCGAGATAGGCTCAATGGTAGAAACGTCTAATCCATTTCATCAGACATATACAGCATTTAATCGTTTGCGCGGATTGTAAGGATCTTGAGTGAAATCTCAATGCTTTTATAAAAATTTAGCAAACGTTTGCTTTTGGTGGGGAGAGATCGCTAAGCTCACGCAGGTACTTGAGAGTAACCCCTCGAGTATAACTTCCCTATGAAGATTCTTGCGGCTGGCTTCCTTTAGCGTCGTGGTTTATGTAGTGAACTCTTGTTTGAGCGATTCCACTGTTTTTTTCAGTCCCGCATCAACATCAATTGGCACAACCACGCACTCAAATACTTGTGAAGATCCTTAGGATCATGCTACTCTTCGCCTCCATTTTTCTGACCTAATTTTCACCATTTCGGTGATCCTGCAAGGTCGGTGCTATCTTTAACATGTCGGCTTGTTAAGCTGGCAAGATCAAACCAAATGTGGAATTGTACCTATGGGCAAAGGCACTCTTTATATTGTATCTGCACCAAGTGGCGCTGGTAAATCGAGCTTGATTTCCGCCATGCTGGAGACCAACCCGACTTACGCAATGAAGGTGTCTGTTTCACACACTACACGTGGCATGCGCCCGGGTGAACAAGATGGAGTCCACTACCATTTTGTCCAGAAAGAGTATTTCGAAGAGCTGATCGACCAAGGTGCTTTCCTTGAGTACGCCGAAGTGTTTGGTAACTACTACGGCACTTCACGTCCGTGGATTGAAGAGAATCTCGATAAAGGTATCGATGTCTTTCTTGATATCGACTGGCAAGGTGCTCGCCAGATCCGTGAACAAATGCCTCAGGCACAAAGCATCTTTATATTGCCGCCATCGAATGGTGAACTTGAGCGTCGCCTCAATGCTCGTGGCCAAGACAGCGATGCTGTGATCGCTAAACGCATGGCTGAGGCAAAATCAGAGATTTCACACTACAGCGAATACGACTATGTGATCGTCAATGACGATTTCGATAGCGCACTGATGGACTTTAAAGCCATCATACGTGCAGAAAGATTGAAGCAAGATAAGCAAGCTGCTAAATATAAAGGCATGCTTGACGCGCTTTTAGCAGAATAAACCGGCTTGTTAACAAGCTGTTTATCAAGAAATACTGTCTCCGCCTACTCTGATCTAGACACTGGGAACACAGAGACTGTATAATTTCTCGTCATACAAAATTTTAGTTAACTAATTTGGAGTCCTCATGGCACGCGTAACTGTTCAAGACGCTGTTGAAAAAGTTGGCAACCGTTTCGACCTAGTTCTCATTGCGGCTCGCCGCGCTCGTCAAATGCAAACTGGCGGTAAAGATTCACTAGTGCCAGAAGAGAACGATAAGGCAACGGTTATCGCCCTTCGCGAAATCGAAGAAGGCCTGATCACGAAAGAAATTCTTGATGCTCGTGAGCGTCAGGAGCAGCAGGAACAAGAAGCAGCAGAGCTAGCAGCCGTAAGCAGCATTGCTCACAGTCGTTAATCTGACTTCCTTCTCATCAACTATCTTCCGGGCCTAAAGTTTGTATCTATTCGATAGCCTAAAAGACGTTGCCCAAGAATACTTATCAGAGCCTCAAGTTGAGGCTCTACGTCAATCTTATGTGGTAGCGAAAGACGCTCATGAAGGGCAAACCCGCTCCAGCGGTGAACCTTATATCATCCATCCTGTTGCTGTTGCTCGAATCTTGGCCGAAATGCGCCTTGATGTTGAAACACTGCAAGCCGCTCTACTTCATGATGTTATTGAAGACACAGAAGTTACTAAAGAAGAGTTAGAAACTCAATTTGGCACCACAGTGGCTGAGTTGGTTGATGGTGTATCTAAGCTGGATAAGCTTAAATTTCGTGATCGCAAAGAAGCTCAGGCTGAAAACTTCCGCAAAATGGTTCTTGCCATGGTGCAGGACATTCGCGTTATTCTGATCAAGCTTGCTGACCGTACGCACAACATGCGCACGCTCGGTGCATTACGCGCGGACAAAAAGCGCCGTATCGCTCGTGAAACCCTGGAGATTTATTCTCCGCTTGCGCATCGTCTCGGTATCCATAACATCAAAACGGAACTCGAAGAGTTAGGTTTTGAAGCCCTTTACCCGAACCGCTACCGTGTTCTTAAAGCCGTGGTCAAATCGGCGCGTGGTAATCGTAAAGAGATGATCCAAAATATCCATAGTGAGATTGAAGGACGTCTTGAAGAGGTTGGGCTGAAAGCACGCGTATTTGGTCGAGAAAAAAACCTGTTCTCCATCTACAACAAGATGAAGACCAAAGAGCAGCGCTTCCACACCATCATGGATATTTACGCTTTCCGTATTGTGGTTGAAGATGCCGATACTTGTTATCGGGTACTCGGACAGGTTCATAGCTTGTACAAGCCGCGTCCGGGGCGTGTAAAAGACTACATCGCGGTACCCAAGGCTAATGGTTATCAGTCCATTCATACTTCGATGGTTGGCCCGCATGGGGTACCTGTCGAGGTGCAGATCCGCACCGAAGACATGGACCAGATGGCAGACAAAGGGGTGGCGGCACACTGGTCTTACAAAGGGAATGGTGATCGTACTGGTACTACGGCGCAGGTGAAAGCTCAGCGTTGGATGCAAAGCCTGCTTGAGCTTCAGCAAAGTGCGGGTAACTCGTTTGAGTTCATCGAAAATGTGAAATCGGATCTGTTCCCGGATGAAATCTACGTATTTACACCAAAAGGCCGGATTGTCGAGCTGCCTGTTGGCGCAACTGCGGTTGATTTTGCTTATGCCGTCCACACTGATGTGGGTAATACTTGTGTAGGCGCTCGTGTTGACCGTAACCCTTATCCGCTCAGCAAATCGCTGAAAAATGGTCAGACGATCGAAATAATTAGTGCGCCAGGAGCGCGTCCGAATGCGGCTTGGCTTAACTACGTGGTGACTTCACGTGCTCGCACGAAGATCCGCCAAGTGCTGAAAACCATGCGCCGTGAAGAGTCGGTGACACTTGGCCGACGTCTGCTCAATCATGCCTTGGGTGACCTGTCTCTTTCGGATATTGATGAAGAGAACATCAACCACGTCCTGTCAGAACTGAAAGTCGATAGTGTTGAGGACTTGCTAGCCGATATCGGCCTTGGCGAATTGATGAGCATTGTTATTGCCCGTCGTCTACTTGGTGATGTTGAGGAGCTGACTCAAGTTGAGCAGGCTGACAGTAATAAACCGAAGAAGAAGCTGCCAATTCGTGGTGCGGAAGGCCTGCTACTGACATTTGCTAACTGTTGCCATCCAATTCCTGACGATCACATCATTGCTCATGTTTCTCCTGGGCGAGGGCTGGTTGTTCATCGTGAAACGTGTCCAAATGTGCGCGGCTACCAGAAAGAGCCAGATAAGTATATGGCAGTGGAATGGTCAGAAGATTATGACCAAGAGTTTATCACTGAGCTATATGTCGATGTCCAAAACCGTCAGGGGGTGTTGGCCGAGCTGACCAATGTGATCTCCAAAACAGGTTCGAATATCCATGGTCTTTCGACGGAAGAGAAAGATGGTCGATTGTATACTGTGACGGTATTACTGACGACCAAAGATCGTGTTCATCTTGCGGGTATCATGCGTAAGATCAAGGCAATGCCGAACGCACTAAAAGTACGTCGCCGTAAAAACTAACGGTATATTCATCGAGCAAAACGCCCTTGAAATTACGGTTTCAGGGGCTTTTATTTTACTATCATTATGAACTTAGAACGTTACAACCGAATTCAACAAGTCCTCAAGTCTCGGCAGGCTGATCTGACTTTCTGTCTTGAAGAAGTGCACAAACCTAATAATGTTTCCGCAGTTATCCGTACCGCTGATGCGACGGGAATTCATAAGATTCATGCTGTGTGGCCCAATGATATGCGCACGCTTAGCCATACTTCTGCGGGAGCACGAAACTGGGTTGAAGTCGACACTCACGATACGATTAGCAAAGCCGTCAAAACGCTTAAAGAGCAAGGTATGCAGGTTCTAGTGACGAACCTGTCTGACAACGCGGTTGACTTTCGTGAGATTGACTACACTCAGCCGACGGCGATCATTCTAGGGAGCGAAAAAATTGGTGCTTCTGAAGAAGCAAAGCAACTGGCCGATCAAGATATCATCATTCCTATGATGGGCATGGTCCAGTCGCTTAATGTCTCGGTTGCCAGTGCTGTCATCATGTACGAAGCTCAGCGTCAGCGCGAAGCGGCTGGCATGTATAACAATCAGGTTAGCAAGCTACCTGAAGAAACGATTCATCGTATTCTGTTTGAGCGAGGTCACCCTGTGCTTGCGAAAGTTGCAAAACGCAAGGGGCTACCTTATCCACCGCTTGATGAAGAAGGTCAGATCATTGCTGATGAAGCTTGGTGGCAGGAAATGCAGAAGAAGTAATGTCAATGAACGTTAGAGGTTGAGGCGAATGCGTCAACCCTTTTGATTTTCTGCTCATCACCAATGCCGACAGCTTGAAGGCGCTATACTCTTGTTACCAGACTAAATTTCCCTGTACAAAAACACAGCTCAATGGTTAACTATTAGGTTCAGACACCTATGTAACTTACTGAATAACTTACCGAGTTCTGTTATGTCCCAATTGCTATCTGCTATTCCTTTGACTTCTCTGACTGGTGTTGGCGCCAAAGTGGCAGAAAAGCTAGCAAAAGTCGGGCTACATTCGGTACAAGATCTCTTATTTCATCTCCCACTGCGTTACGAGGATCGAACGCGTATCTACCCTATTGTGAAGTTACATGCTGGTTTATGGGCGGCAGTGCAGGGAAAGGTCATGAGCGTCGATACTTTGTTTGGTAAGCGTAAGATGCTGACGGTCAAAATCAGTGATGGTAATGGCACCATCACCTTGCGCTTCTTCAATTTTACCGCAGGGATGAAGAACAACTTTGCTGAGGGCAAAACTGTCCATGCCTATGGTGAAGTTAAACGGGGCAGCTATGGCTTAGAAATTGTCCACCCAGACTACAAATTCTATGCGCCGAATCAGCCTTCTGAGGTAGAACAGAGCCTGACACCGGTCTATCCGACCACAGATGGACTACGTCAAATCACTTTACGTAACTTGACTGATCAAGCGTTAGAATTACTTGATAAGTCGGCAGTGCAAGAGCTCTTGCCTGCCGGCCTGTATGATCAGCAAATCTCGCTTGCTCAGGCGCTGCACACGATTCACAGGCCAACACCCGATATCGATTTACACGCCTTTGATGAAGGTAAGCACCCAGCGCAAATACGCCTGATTATGGAAGAGCTGCTGGCTCAGAACCTTTCGATGCTCTCAGTGCGGAGCAAAGGTCAGCAAGACATTGCTCTGCCACTGGCTGAACGCAATGAACTGAAACAAAAGCTGCTCAGTCAGTTGCCTTTCTCCCCAACCAAAGCGCAATCTCGAGTTGTTGCGGAAATTGAACAAGATCTTGCTAAACCTCACCCGATGATGCGTCTTGTTCAGGGAGATGTCGGCTCAGGAAAAACTTTGGTTGCCGCTTTAGCAGCGCTTCGAGCACTAGAACATGGCTATCAGGTGGCTTTAATGGCTCCGACTGAACTGCTGGCAGAGCAACATGCGATCAACTTTGCACAGTGGCTGGAACCTATGGGGATACATGTAGGCTGGCTAGCAGGTAAACTGAAAGGTAAAGCCAAAGATGCTGAGTTAGCCAAGATAGCCAGTGGCGAAGCGCAAATGGTGGTTGGTACTCACGCTTTGTTTCAGGAGCACGTTGCTTTTCATCATCTTGCGTTAGTCATTATTGATGAGCAACACAGATTCGGTGTACACCAGCGCCTCGAACTAAGAGAAAAAGGCGCGAAACAGGGCGCATTTCCTCATCAACTGATCATGACGGCTACCCCGATCCCGCGTACATTGGCGATGACCGCCTATGCGGATCTTGAAACTTCCGTTATTGATGAATTACCCCCAGGGCGAACGCCTATCCAGACGGTCGCTATTCCAGATACCAAACGAGATGATATTGTTGAACGTGTACGCAATGCCTGCCTCAATGAAGGAAAGCAGGCTTATTGGGTGTGTACATTGATTGATGAATCAGAAGTATTAGAAGCTCAAGCTGCGGCTGACACCGCAGAAGAACTGCAAAGAAAGCTGCCTGATGTCAAAATCGGTTTAGTGCATGGCCGGATGAAGCCTGCAGAAAAACAGGCCGTAATGCAGGATTTTAAAGACAACAAACTTCACTTGCTGGTGGCTACTACCGTGATCGAAGTCGGTGTTGATGTCCCCAATTCAAGCTTAATGATCATCGAGAATCCTGAGCGCTTAGGGTTGGCTCAGCTGCACCAGTTACGAGGACGAGTTGGACGAGGGAGTGTTGCTAGTCACTGTGTGCTGCTTTACCATTCCCCATTGTCTAAAACCGCACAAAAGCGTTTAGGTGTGCTGCGTGAAAGTAATGATGGGTTTGTTATTGCTCAGCGCGATCTGGAAATTCGTGGCCCAGGTGAGCTACTAGGCACTAAGCAAACGGGCATGGCTGATTTTAAAATTGCTGATCTGATTCGAGATCAGCATTTGATTCCAGAAGTTCAGCGAGTTGCGCGTCATATTCATGAGTACTTCCCAGACAGCGCCGCGGCAATAATTGAACGTTGGCTGGGGGATAGAGACATGTATTCGAAGGCATAGCATGTATTCGAAGGCATAGAGAGAAAGGCTTGTAGGGTTGGAGTGACAATACCAACCCTTATCGCTCGCTATTAGTACCTTTGTGAGAGTTATCGTAAATCTCACTTCCATCGCGCTGAGTTTTGAGTAGCGATAGGTTCCACATATATTGTTCTGGATGCGGTCTGACTAAGTCTTCAATGGCCTGGTTCATTGCGCGAGCATCGGCTTCTTCATCGCCAGTTGGAAAGTTTTCGAGCGCAGGCAGAATATGCACTTCATACTTGCCTGATTTGTCGTTGTAGGCAGGTAACACTGGGATCACTTTGGCTTTCGATAGGCGGGCCATTTTACCAAAGCCTTTTAGCGTTGCTTTTTCTGTACCAAAGAAAGGCACAAATACTGAGTTGGCCGGGCCAAAATCTTCATCTGGTAGCCAGTAACCAAGGTAACCATCTTTAATTGAACGCACGAAAGGCTTCACCCCGGCTTCACGAGCAAAAATACGACCGCCATATTGCATGCGTTGCACTTGCATCAACCAGTCCCCGATAGGGTTACGTTGCGGCTTCATGATGGTGGTGACTTTGTAGCCCTTTGCAGCCAACATGACCGCAGGGTAATCGACCGCCCAAGCATGTGGCGCTAAGATGATGACTTTCTCTCCGGCATCAAGCAGCGGTAGGATGTTTTCTTCGCCAATCATGACGCCACGTTCTTGGTTATGTTTGGTTGAACGAACCAAAAACTCCGAATAACCCAACAGATACTGTGCAGCCTTAACAAAGGTCTCTTCCAGAATATCTTGGCGTTCTTGGTCTGATTTTTCAGGAAAGCAATACTCAAGATTGACACGCGCTCGGCGTACCACTCGGCCGTTTTTGCGCACCGCAAAGACGGACAGTTTGCGTGCCAAGTTATCGCGCCAGCGGTACGGAATAAAAGCAAACAGGGCGGCAAATAAAATGCCCAGCCATGTCCCCCAGTGTTTAGGATGTAAAAATGCCCACTCGAAGGTAGGGTTATGCAAATGTTTATCGATGCTATTTTTATCGTTGTTGCTCATTGAAAGCAGCACCTATGTTATTGATATCTTGAGTTAGTGAGAGAGTGGTCTGGCATCGACTTAAAACGCTTGTGTAGCCACATCCACTGTTCCGGAGCGCGCATGATAATCTCTTCGACGAATTTATTCATGTAGGCTGCGGCCGCCGTTTCATCTTTTTGTGGAAAATCTTGGTCGATAGACTTATCGGCCATGATTTCGTACTTGCCGTTTTGGTTACGGAATCCAGAACCTGGCACGATGGCACTCTTACTAGTGTAAGCAAGGATGCTGGTTCCTGTCGTTGTACAGGCTTCTTCGACGGCAAAGAAAGGCACGAACACAGATTTGTTATGGCCGTAGTCCTGATCTGGTAGGTAGAACAGGCGATGGCCTTGGCGCAACACGCGTACCATCTGTTTAAGATCACGACGATAAATGAGTTGGTTGCCGTTACGTGTGCGTCCTCTATACTGGATGAACTCGTAAGCCGGGTTTGTGTGGGGGCGGTAAGCGCCATAACCCGGTAGGCCAAGTACACCAAAAGCTCGCGCGGTAATTTCCAAATTGAGGGCATGCACGCAGCAAAGTAGTACACCTTTACCTTCGTCATTGAGTCTCTTTAGCTCTTCGATATCTTTCGCAATCAAAATACGTTTGAAACGCCACGTCGGCCAAAACCAAGTGATGCCTGTCTCAATCAAAGCCATACCGGTATTTTTGAAGTTTTCTACGACCATGCGCTCGACTTCTGTCTCTTCCATCTCCGGAAAGGCCAGTTCAAGATTACGCTTAGCGATCTTTACCCGGGATTTACCCAGCTTCATACCGATTGCTCCGATGCCTCGGCCTATTTTAAGCAGTACCGCATAAGGTAGAAGGTTGACTGTCAGAGCCAACAAACCAAACCCAAACCAAACCCCCCAATATTTGGGGTGGAGCAGGGCTGGTGTAAATTGAGGCTTTTCGACGCTATTTTTTTTGCTCATAGTGATTACTTGATCTGTGCACTTAAGAGTGACCAGTATTGTTCAAAATTGGCTGTTGGTTGATATTTAAAGTCTGAACGCACAAAACGGTTCAAGCTACCTTCCACCTGACCGAGTAACTGCGTTGCCAGAATGGTCTCATCGACAGGGAAGGATTTGCCTTCTCTCAGCTTGCGCTCACGCAAGATCTGACGGATGGATGTTTCAATGCGTTCAAACAATTGATTGATACGATCACGCAGGCGTTCATTCTCGAACATCAATGCGTGTCCTGAAAGAATACGGGTTAGGCCAGGGTTACGCTCAGCAAATGCCAGAATCAACTGGAGAACCAGTCGTATACGTGTCAGCGTGTCTTTTTCTTCATCCAGAATACGGTTAATACGTGACATTAAGGACTCTTCAATGAACTCGATCAGGCCTTCAAACATGCGAGCTTTACTGGGGAAATGACGATATAACGCCGCCTCCGAGACTCCAACATGCTTGGCAAGTTTGGCGGTGGTGATACGAGAGCCACCATCGTTGGATTCCAACATTTGAGCAAGTGCTTGTAAGATTTCTTCCCGGCGATTACTTTTTCTTGTTCCGGCCATGAACGAGTTCCTTTTGTTACCACTGTTGATGCCCATAAACACAGGCATTCGTCCACCTTACTAAGCTAAGGTGAACGGAATAGACGAATTTCTGATTGTTAGAATAGCGACTTAATTGTCTAACTTTGCGGCGATAATTGTAAGTATCTGCTTCGCAATTTGTTGTTTTGATGCAAGGGTAAGTGATTGCTCACCATCTTTCCAGTATAGGTTAATCGCATTGTTGTTGCTGTTGAAGCCTTGCCCCTCTAATGAGACATCGTTGGCACAAATCATATCGAGATTTTTCTTGGTCAGCTTAGTTCGCGCGTAATGTTCCACATCTTGCGTTTCTGCAGCGAAACCTACGGTAAAGGGACGCTGCTGAGTCATACCGGCAACGGACGCGACAATATCTGGGTTTTTAACCATAGTGATGGTCATTTGATCGCTGTCATCCGTCTTCTTAATTTTCTGCTCAGACACTGCTTGTGGGCGATAATCCGCTACAGCGGCACAGCTAATGAAAACATCATGTTCACAAGCTTTATCCATGACAGCGTTGTGCATGTCTTCTGCGCTGGAAACATCAATGCGCTTCGAGCCGACTGGCGTTGGAAGAGTCACTGGGCCAGCGACTAACGTGACCGTCGCACCGAGCTGAGCTGCTGCTTCTGCTAATGAAAAGCCCATTTTCCCTGAGCTATGATTGGTAATGTAGCGTACCGGATCAATAGCTTCGCGGGTTGGACCGGCAGAAATCAATATCGATTTACCGCTAAGAGGTTTGTCGCCCCAAAACTGTTCACATAAGTCAACTAATTGCATCGGCTCTAACATGCGGCCAGGGCCAATATCACCACAAGCTTGCTCACCAGCAGCGGGCCCCCAAATATGCATGCCACGCCTTTTTAACGTCGCGATATTTTCTTGTGTGGCTGGATTGCGATACATCTGCTGGTTCATGGCCGGAGAGACTGCAATTGGAGCATCGGTTGCAAGTACCAGTGTGGTCAGCAAGTCATTGCCCATGCCCGCAGTCATTCGTGCGATCAGATCCGCCGTTGCGGGAGCGAGTAAGACCAAATCCGCCCATTTTGCCAGCTCAATATGGCCCATAGAGGCTTCTGCTGCCGGATCCAACAAGCTATCGGAGACTGGACGTCCGGAGACTGCCTGCATCGTTAAGGGCGTAATGAACTCTTTTGCGGCTTTAGTCATAACAATCTGAACTTCAGCGCCACGTTCAATCAGACGACGTGTTAGGTCGGCACATTTATAAGCGGCAATACCACCACCGATACCAAGTAGGATCTTTTTGCCCGCGAGTGTTTGCATGATGAACATCCTTAAAAAATACTGGAGGTAGATTACCACGCAGCAATTAGAGACTCTAGAAATGGAAAGTGTTGTTGCAGATTCAGCACGTTTTTGCTTTTTTATTTTTTACTTCTTTATATACCTATTATTTACAGAAAATCTTTCACTACTTCGAAGATAAAGTTTCAGCGCACGAGCTTGATGACAAGCTTGTTTAAGCTAAAGGCACTGTGTTTACCGTAGAAGGGTGTGTTCTAACTATGTTACCTCGTGAGTCAATGCCGAGAGAAAAGCTGTTAACCAGAGGCCCGCAGTCACTTACCGATGCTGAATTGCTGGCGATTTTCTTGCGTACCGGTACTCAGGGCATAAATGTTCTTCAGCTGTCAGACAAACTACTCAAAGAGCTGGGTTCGTTACGACGTTTATTCGCTGCGAGCAAAGAAGAGTTCTGTCAGCATAAAGGGCTCGGTGAGGCGAAATATGTCCAACTTCAAGCGGTACTTGAGATGACACAGCGCTATTTGAGTGAAACCTTACAGCGAGGGGAGGCTCTGACCAGCCCGCAACAAACCAAACTTTACCTTTCGAGTATGCTGCGCGATCGCCAGCGTGAAGCTTTCTATATTTTGTTTCTCGATAATCAGCATCGGGTAATTAAAGATGAAGTGATGTTCGAAGGTACGATTGATGCAGCGTCTGTTTATCCAAGAGAAGTTGTCAAACGGGCATTAGAGTTTAACTCGGCAGCGTTGATTCTTGCTCATAACCACCCATCAGGGATTGCGGAACCAAGCCAAGCCGACCGTAGAATTACCCAGCGAATCAGTGATGCATTGGCGCTAGTGGATATTCGAATTCTCGACCATTTCGTCGTCGGAGATGGAGAGGTGGTCTCCTTTGCAGAACGTGGATGGATTTAAATCACATTATTTGTTGTGAGTTGCGCGAATTCTGCTACAATCCCCCGACATTTTTTGAACTATTATCAGCTCTGCCTAAAAAAGATCACGAAAACCTTGAAAAAGGATCTGTTCGGGTCTTGAGCAATGCTAGTCAAGTTAGTATAATGCGCGACCTTTGATAGCCTTGTATGGGTTTCCATAGCGGTATAAGACCTCGAAATTCTTCTTAGAGAACTAGAGAGGTTCGGCCACCAAGGTTGATATCGAGCTGAAACGATTTTGGAGAAGACATTCATGTCACGAGTATGCCAAGTAACTGGTAAGCGTCCAGTAACGGGTAACAACCGTTCACACGCACGCAATGCTACTAAGCGTCGTTTTCTGCCGAACCTACAAACTCATCGTTTCTGGGTAGAGAGCGAAAAACGTTTTGTTAAACTACGTCTATCTGCTAAAGGTATGCGTATCATCGATAAGAAGGGCATTGATGCTGTTCTTGTTGACATTCGCGCAAACGGCGAAAACGTTTAAGAGGAAATAGGCAATGGCAAAGAAAGGCGTACGTGAGAAAATCCGTCTAGTATCTTCTGCAGGTACTGGTCACTTCTACACTACTGACAAGAACAAACGTAACATGCCAGGCAAATTTGAGATCAAAAAGTTTGATCCAGTTGTTCGCCAGCACGTTATGTACAAAGAAGCGAAAATCAAGTAATTGATTCTTCTTTGAAGCTTCTTAAACAGAAGTCTGTATTTGAAACCCAGCGTTCTCGCTGGGTTTTTTATTGCCTGTTATCCTAATAGCAACCAACCGTTCTTCCTCTTTGTTTCATTCCCCCCTTTGCTATTTTCTGCTACCTTTCTTGTAGTTACCTTTAGGGAAGTATAAGTTCATGCGTGTTTCTACCTCACGACGCCGTCGCTGGAATAACATCATGATATTGGGCATCATCGCGTTTATCGCGATCCTCAATTTGCCGACTATCATCAAAACCTATTTGATTGACGACCAAACAACCGCTGAAGTTAGTCCTTACCCTTATTTGCTCAACCCCTCCGCAGAATTGAAAGCTCTGCATTTTTCTGACTGGTCGTTGGAATTCGTAAATGGTGAATGGGTTCTGACTCAGCAAAGCCCCCTTGCTGCGCAGGAATTGGTTGAGCGCTGGGTGGGTCTCGTCGGGACCGAAGTAGACCAGAAAACGTTTGATAGCTTAAAGCCTCAATTGTCCGCACCGCAGACGATTGAAGTCTGGTATCGTGATCAGGAAGAGCCTCAAAGGATCACCTTATACCAAACGCCGCAATTTTGGCTGCTGAAAAACTGGCAGGATCAATGGATCGCTGTTTCAGTTGCTCCGGAATATCTGCTACCTTAAACGCCCAGAATTATTAATTGCTTAACCACTATGCCTGAATTACCTGAAGTTGAAGTCAGCCGTATGGGGATCACCCCTCATCTGGCTGGACAAACTGTTGCCAAGCTGACTTTTCGTACCCCTAAGCTGCGTTGGGATATCCCGCATGAGCTAAAGAAGATGGAAGGTCAGGTGATCCGCAGTATTTCTCGTCGTGCAAAATATTTGCTAATTGAAACCGATGTAGGCAGCGCGATTGTCCATTTGGGGATGTCAGGATCGTTGCGTGTACTGGATGCAGACATGGAGCCGGGGAAACACGATCACGTCGATCTGAAACTGACCAATGGCAAGGTATTACGTTATAACGACCCAAGACGCTTCGGGGCTTGGTTGTGGACCGAAGATGGTGAACATGATGCGTTGGGCCATATGGGACCAGAGCCGCTAACGGAAGACTTTAATGCGCAATATATCGCGGATAAGGCAAAGAATAAGCGTGTCGCGGTGAAGCAGTTCATTATGGATAACAAAGTCGTAGTTGGGGTAGGAAATATCTACGCCAATGAGTCATTGTTTAGTGCACGTATCCATCCGACACGATCAGCAGGCACACTAACGGCGAAAGAGTGGCAACGTTTGGTTAAAGAGATTAAACAGGTGCTCGATACAGCCATCAAGCAGGGCGGAACAACGTTAAAGGATTTTGCTCAAGCGGATGGTAAACCGGGCTATTTTGCTCAAGAGCTGCAAATTTATGGCAAAGCAGGTGAAGCTTGCCCTAGCTGTGGTGAAGCGATTGAAGAGCAGAAAATTGGCCAGCGCAATACGTTTTTTTGTAGCCATTGCCAGAAGTAGTCAAATATAGAGCTGAGGCTTTATGCTAGCTCTATATTTCTATTAAAGTTAGACTTTCGCTTTGCTTTTTAGCGCTTTCGCGACCGCTTTTGGTACAAAGTTGGTGACATCACCACCATGAATAGCCACTTCACGGACTATGGTCGAGGAGATAAATGCATGCTCTTCTGCGGGTGTGAGGAAAACGCTTTCTAATCCGGGCATCAGTCTACGATACATATTAGTTAAACCAAATTCGTACTCAAAGTCGACTGTGGTACGTAAACCACGGATAAGAACATTGGCATTTTCTTGCTTGGCAAAGTCGACCATCAAACCGGAAAATCCCTTCGAGATTACATTGTCCAAATGCTGAGTCACCTGCTGTGCAAAAGCTACGCGCTCTTCTAGCGTAAACATGGTGTTCTTACTTGGGCTGGCAGCAACAGCAATGATCACTTCATCAAACATATCTGCCGCACGTTCGATTAAATCCAAATGGCCATTAGTAATAGGATCAAAGGTCCCTGGGTAGATCACTCGGGAAAGGCGTTTTTTGCTCACAGTCAGTTACTCAAATCATTCTTTTATATCGCTTAATGGTAACAAAAAGGCTCACATTTACCCAACTTAGCCGTTATCATTGGAAGCAAAGATTGAGAGTTGGGAAAAGTAATGAAAAAGATACTGGTGGTTCGTAACGACAAGATAGGCGACTTCATGCTAGCTTGGCCCAGTTTCGCGATGCTGAAAGCTTCGATGCCGGATTGTCAGATTACAGCGCTAGTACCTAATTACACTGTGGCCCTGGCAGAGCTTTGTCCTTGGATTGATAAAGTGTTGGTTGATCCAACGAAGAAAGGCTCTAAGCAGGCGCAATCGACTTTGATTGAGCAGATAAAAGCGGAGCGCTTTGATGCATCCATTAACCTTTTCTCTACGACATATAGCGCGAAATTGGTCTGGAAAGCGAGAATCCCTTACCGCCTTGCTCCGGCGACAAAGCTGGCACAGCTCTTTTATAACAAGCGTATCAAACAAAAGCGTTCACAATCAGCAAAACCAGAATACGAATACAACCTGGACTTAGTGCGTGCGTTTTTAACGGATATTGGTCAAGCGGTGGTTGAGCCTGGCGCACCTTATCTATCTTTCTCAGCTGACGATCTGCAGCAGCAAAAGCGCAAGCTCTCACAACAACTGAATTTGAACGTAGAGAAGCAATGGGTGTTCGTTCATGCCGGTAGCGGTGGTTCAGCCAATAACTTATCTCTACAACAATACACCCAGTTAATCTGCGATATGCCGGAGCCGTTTGAAATTATACTGACGGCTGGGCCGGGAGAAGAAAAGAAAGCCGCTGAGTTACATAACCTACTGAAAGGAAAAGGCAGAGCCTCGGTGGTGTATGACAAGAACGATGGCTTAGTCGATTTCTCTTGTTCTATCGCTTGTGCCGACTTGTTTGTTGCGGGTTCTACTGGGCCCTTGCATATCGCGGCGGCGATAGATGTGCCGACTGTTGGCTTTTTCCCAAGTAAGCGTTCAGCGACACCGCTGCGCTGGAAACCAATTAACTCGGCAGGCAACCATATCGCTTTTTGCCCACCAGTGGCTGAAGATAAAGCCAGTCAGGAAAATATGGCTAGAATTGATATGGATTTGGTCTCGAGAGAGTTACAACCATGGATAAGTCGTAAGCTGAATTAATAAAAAAGGGCGATAGAAATATCGCCCTTTGTTTGTATTGAAATACTTAGAATTTGTCTGGCATCTTGTCGGTTTCACTGCGAATCCACAGATCCGCATATTTCACAAAAGTAGAGTGTGCCGAAAGCAGGGAGAGCAAGAAGCCTTGCTTGCCATCAAGAAAACCGGCTTTAACAACATACATTTTCAAGAAGCAGCCCAATGCGTGCAAAATGCCTTGCGAGATGCTGCTTTTCTTACCTTTTTTCTCGCGCTGTTCAGCCCAGGCTTTGGCATAGCCCGCCGACTTCACTAAGTAGTGATTCATGTCGTTATAGGTAAAGTGAATCAAATCGCCATCCAAGTTTTCGACTTTCATGGTTTTCGTCACTTCGACTTTTTCATGCACCAAGGCATCATTGTATTGCGTTAACTTGGTTGGGTATAAACGCAACACACGATCTGGGTACCAGCCGCAATGACGAATATAGCGTCCAAACACCCAGCTTAGACGCGCCGTTTGATAAATGGTATCTGGCTTGTTTGCACTCACTGAATTTAAAATGCTTTGCTTGAGCTCAGGAGTGACACGCTCATCGGCATCTAGCCACAGGACGTAATCCGACTCGACATAGGACTGAGCTAGGCGGCGTTGAGGGCCAAAGCCAGGCCAGTCAGGGTTGACGTAAAACTTGTCCGTAAAACGGCGTGCAATCTGCTCGGTATTGTCTGTACTTCCAGAGTCCAGAACCACAATCTCGTCTACCCAGTCGTGAACGGTTTCTAAACAAGCTTTCAGGTGCTGCGCTTCGTTCTTAACGATAAGTGCGACGGCAATGGTTGGTTTACTCACTGTGGTACCTCTGAAGTCTCTCGGAGTTTATTTTAAATGGAGTTCTGTGGTTACTTTATCAAACATGGCGATGACTTGCTGTGGTTGAATGCGCTGCATGGCGTTTTTGTCTTTGACACGGGCGCGCCAGTTGAGTTGCTCTGCAGATTTTCCTGTTTCAGCCTGAATTGCTTCTTTATAAGCAGACACTACATATTGGCGATATTGATAAGGCCCAGTGCGTTCAGGGTTATGGTGGGCATACAAACCAATAACCGGTGTATTGACTGCATTGGCCATATGAGCAGGGCCAGTGTCAGGGGCGATCACCAAATCAGCTTGGTCTAACAGTGCCAGCATTTGCTTCAGCGAACTTTGACCGACTTGATTGTTGATTGTGCATGTCAGCTTGTTTTCAATCTTCGTCGCTAGGTTTAATTCTACTTGCGCTGGGCTACCGGCTAAGGTTACCTGCCAGCCTTGATTGACGGCATGCTGGATAAGTTCGACGTAGCCTTCTGCTGTCCAGTTTTTGTAGGTTTTACTTGCCGCAGGTACGACAACCAAGTTGCGTTTGTCGGTAGATAATTGCTGTTGTGTCCAATGTTGATCTTCATCTGAGTATTCAAGCGTCCAGACAGGGCTCATATCTTGAACACCAAGTGTATGGCCAAAGGCGAGCAGTCCATCTAAAACGTGCATGGAATCTGGTGAAGGCACTTTGATATTGGTAAACAGAGTTTGGAAGTCCTGACTGCGGATAGAATCAAAACCGAGCTTGTATTTAGCCTTAATCCCCAGAGTGGCAATGCTGGCTCTAAATGCGTACTGCATGTGCAGCAGTGCATCAAACTTGTGTCCTTTTAGTGTCGACCAGAGTTTTTTATAGCCTTGCCAGCCTTCCTTCTTGTCAAAAACAATCACACGAATGCCGGGCATGTCTTCAATGAGCTTGGCTTCAAGCTTACCTGTGATCCAGACAATGTTGGTTTGCGGCCACTGACGCTGAATGGCTTGCACTGCCGCAACGGTGTTACACACATCGCCAATCGCAGATAAGCGCAGAATGCACAAAGAGTCAGGGGCAGAAGAAAAAAGGCTCATAAATAATTCTTTTAGCTAGCAATGGTGAAGATTATGCAGAGGCGCTCAATAAATGTAAAATGGCTACTGAAATTTAATCAGAGATAGCCTCCGCATGAAAACCGTGCAATTGGATAATCAAACCATCTGGTATGACGAAACCTTGCTGAAGGAAGACCCTAAGCAGGTGTTTGACGCCGAATTTTGGCAAAATGCCGGTAAAGTCATCGGTAGCGCCCAAGGACGTGGTACCACTTGGTTTGTACAAACGGAAACTATTGAAGCGGCACTCAGGCATTATCGCCGCGGTGGCTTGTTTGGAAAACTAGTGGAAGATAGTTATCTCTTTTCAAGCTGGGAAAAAACTCGCAGCTATCAGGAATTTCAGCTGCTAAATACTTTGATTGAAGCTGGTGTCAACGTGCCTAGGCCAATTGCTGCCCGAGCGGTGAAAGCTGGCTTCACTTACCAAGCGGATCTTCTGAGTGAGAAAATCCCCAATGCACGAGATTTGGTTTCTATTCTGATAGAAAAGCCACTTCCCGCAGAAATGTATCAGAAGATTGGCTGCGAAATTCGCAAGATGCATGATGCGCAAGTCAATCACACCGACCTTAATATTCACAATATCCTGATAGATGAACAGAACAAAGTGTGGATAATCGATTTTGATAAATGCTATCAGCAATCAGGAAATGGCTGGAAGCAGAGCAACTTGGATAGATTGAAAAGGTCGTTTGAGAAGGAAGTCGGTAAGCGCAATATAGGGTGGAAGGGTGATTATTTTTCATCAATTTTATCTGCTTATGAAGGTATTCAATGAGACTTATAATTAGTAAGCTGCAGCGATTTAGAGATATAGCCCGAAGGTATTTTGGCGTATTGTTGTTTGACCATAAGAAAGAGTCAGATTTTGCCCCAGAGTATACCAAAACTATCTTGTTTATTCGTAATGATGCTAAACTCGGAGATGCGATTGTCTCTTCTGGGGTAATTAGTAAAATTCGTAGATATAGGCCTGATATTAATATTATTATATTGACCACACCTTCGTTGGAGACTCTTTTTAAGAAACATTTCTCTGTTGACCGAGTTGTCCATCTCAGTAAACGACCATCATATAGCGAGATAAGATTTGTCAGCAATGAAGTAGGAAGTGTTGATGTTGTAGTATCACTCAACCTTGATATGAAGATGAAAGATATCTACTTACTAAACAAGCTAGATTCTAAGATAGTTATCGGTGTTGATAGGCTTCTCAAAATAGTCAATTTTAATATCTCTAAGGACATTCAGCAGCTTCATTATGCTGAGAAGTTTGATTATATAACTAAGCTTTTGGGTATATCGGGACCACGTGAAAAATATCAGATACCAGTACTTAGCGACTCGGTCGCTAAAATGGAAAGCTTTTTGACTACGAATGGAATCAAAGACTTTATTCTCTTGAACCCGTTTGGAAGTGGTAATGAACGTAAACTCAGAGCTGAATCGATAGCGGCTATTGTGGATGTAGTATTGAATTTAGATAAATTTCTTAAAGTCGTTGTCTTGACTGCTCCGGACACCAAAGGGCACTTTCAGTCAATGAAGTTAACTAATGATAGGGTTTTTCATTTCACCGATAGTGAATCAATCTATGATGCCATTGCAGCGGTTCAAGCAGCGAAGCTGATTATTTCTGTGGATACTTCCATTGTCCATATTGCCTCAGGGCTTCACAAACCTCAAGTTGCTATTTATAGTGATGACACTGTAAACTTTTCAAATTGGCACCCAAACTCTGATGTAGCAGAAGTCATTGTTGCACATGGAGAGGTGAACAATTTTGAGTACAATGAGCTAGCCCAGAAGACTAAGCTGTGTATTGAGAGAACTTGAGGTTGTCAGGTATTTTAGATACGTCATTTTAATAGACTAATGAAGTATGAAAGTTTTTATAATTAACTTGCCACGTTCAATTGATAGACGGCGTGAGATGGCAGTGCAGCTAAGTAACACTAACGTAGTCAATTACGAATTTTTTGATGCGATTGACGGTAAAAGCTTGCCTGCTGAATTGGAAAATCTAATCAATGACAGACATAGGGTTTTGTTACGGAGTAGGCCTTTAGCTCCTGGAGAGAAGGGTATATATGCCAGTAACTACTTACTCTGGAAGAAATGCGTGGAGTTAAATGAACCCATTTTGATTATGGAAGACGACGTAGTTCTAGAGCCTGAATTTAATGAAGTTTGTACTAAAGCAGAACAATTACATCTTTTAGGATATGATTACTTTAGGCTTGGTGTGAGTGATACAGAAGAAAAGCCGAAAGTTATTAACGATGAAATGCAGTTGGTACATTGGCGTGACAATTGTAGTGGCTCTACACGATGCTACAGCTTATCCCCTAATGGAGCCCAAAAGTTACTCGATGCTAGTTCATCATGGTTATGTGCTGTGGATAACTTTGTCGGCGAGGCATACAGAACTAAATTGCCTTGCTTAGGTTTACTACCATTCGCGAGCACCAAAGCTGATTATGAAACAACAATCCAGTTTGGCAGTAAATCAAAAGTCCCTTTGCTGTTTAAGGCCTTCAGAGAGGCTTATCGTTTCTATCGTTTCATCAGAATGACTATTTGGAACAAGTTTCAGTTTAGAAGTCGTTTACCTAACAAGTAACTTAACTCAGGCGTCATTGTTGGATTAATGGAGTGCTACATTAATCCTTCTTTTCGCTGCTGATTAAACCAAGTAAGTATTGACCATAGTCATTTTTGGTCATCGGTTGAGCTAGGCTTTTTATTTGTTCTGATGTAAGCCATCCATTCCTCCATGCAATTTCTTCTAAGCATGCTACTTTTAAACCTTGAATATGTTCTATGGTTTGAACAAAAGAAGAAGCCTCATGAAGGCTCTGATGGGTCCCTGTATCAAGCCAAGCAAATCCTCGACCTAAAAGCTCAACATTTAGCTGTCCGGACTCTAAGTACATTTGGTTGATGCTAGTGATTTCTAGTTCCCCTCGCTCTGATGGGGTAACTTCTTTAGCAAAATCAACTACTTTATGGTCAAAGAAGTAGAGGCCAGTTACTGCATAATCAGACTTAGGTTGAGTGGGCTTCTCCTCAATAGATATTGCTTTCATTTGGTTATCAAACTCAACGACACCAAAACGTTCGGGGTCTCGTACTTGATGACCGAAAATCGTTGCTCCAGTTTTTTTAGTTGCTGCAGATTTTAGTGTATTACTAAAAGCATGACCGTAAAAAATGTTATCTCCCAGCACCAAGCAGACTGAATTGTTATCTATAAACTCTTCTCCTATTATAAACGCTTGAGCTAAGCCATCAGGACTTTCTTGAATAGCATATTGGATTGAAATGCCAAAGCCAGAACCATTACCCAACAGCCTTTTAAACGAAGCGTTATCTTCTGGGGTTGTAATAACTAGTATATCTCTTATCCCAGCTAACATTAATGTCGATAGGGGATAGTAGATCATAGGTTTATCATAGATTGGAAGCAGCTGCTTGGACGTCCCACAAGTCAAAGGATAAAGTCTAGTCCCAGTGCCCCCTGCGAGTATTATGCCTTTCATTTTATTTCTTACGCTCCTAGTTTTTTTCTATTGTATGAGCCATCTAAGACCCGCTTCCACCAGTTCTGGTTATTAAGGTACCACTCAATAGTCTTGCGGAGGCCAGACTCAAAATTTTCTTTAGGGACCCAACCTAAGTCTCGCTCTATTTTACTTGCATCGATAGCGTAACGGATATCATGACCAGGGCGATCTGTTACATACTTTATAAGGTCAGAATACTGATTTACACCATGAGGCTTATTGGGGGCAAGCTTTTCTAGTAAAGTACAAATCTCTTTAACGACATCAATGTTGGCTTTTTCATTATGACCTCCAATATTGTATGTTTCACCTACTTCACCCTTGGTCAACACTTCATACAGTGCTCTAGCATGATCGTCCACGTATAACCAATCTCTAATTTGCATTCCGTTACCGTATACAGGTAGAGCTTTTCCCTCTAGAGCATTGAGAATTATTAAAGGTATTAGCTTCTCCGGGAAATGATACGGCCCATAATTGTTCGAGCAATTGGTAATAACCGTAGGTATACCGTAAGTACGAAACCATGCCCTGACTAAATGATCACTTGAAGCTTTGGAGGCAGAATAAGGGCTACTAGGCGCATAAGGAGTGGTTTCAGAAAAAAGGTCACTTTTTCCCTCGAGGTCACCAAATACTTCGTCTGTAGAAATGTGATGGAACTTAAATGAGTTTTTTCTGTGGGGTTCTAATTTGGACCAATATATACGAGCTGTCTCGAGTAAAGTGTAAGTCCCTACAATATTTGTTTGAATAAAATCCGATGGGCCATCAATTGATCTATCAACATGTGACTCCGCAGCTAAATGCATAACAGCGTCAGGTTTATGCTCTTGAAACACGCGCTCAAGCTCAACAGCATAGCATATGTCTACCTGCTCAAACTCGTACCTATCGCTATACTCAACAGACTGTAAAGAGTCGAGATTACCTGCATAAGTGAGCTTATCGATGTTTACTACGTGATCTTGTGTGTTGTTAATGATATGACGAATAACCGCAGAGCCTATAAAGCCCGCACCACCGGTAACTAGAATTTTCATATTTTGCCTGTAAATTGTGTCGAAGGACAAAGTAACTCGTTAAATGGTTACTTAGTTATTAGCCGCATTGTATTAACTAACGCACCTCTATTCTCATTGATGCACCGTAGGCTTAGTTCACCTTGGTGGGATAGTCTTCTTTGATCGCTCAATAGTTCCAAGATCACTTTGCTAATTTCTATCGAAGAGTGAGTAATAATGATGGCATTGTGGGTCAGCAGCTTTTGCACTATATCAGTGAAATTATAATAGCTAGGGCCAGAAAGAACAGGTTTGGCTAGCGCTGCCGGCTCCAAAACATTATGTCCACCAGCCTTGTCACCAATTAAACTGCCACCTATAAAACATATATCAGCTGCTTGGATCAATGTTAACATCTCACCCATCGTATCGGCTAAGTAGATCTCAGTGGTATGCAGTTTTTCCTCATTGATATTGGTTCTACGCTGAGTAACAAAGCCTTCTTCTCTACATAGTTCATATACATAATTAAATCTTTCCGGGTGTCTTGGGACCAGAATTAGAAGAGCGTTCGGGACACTTTGTAGTATCTCTCGATGTGCTTCTATAATCTGTTCATCTTCATTGAAATGAGTGCTAGCCGCGATCCAAATAGGACGCTCGTTACCGAGTTGCTTTCTAAGTTGGTCACCTTGAGCTATATGAGAAGGTTCAATACTTATATCGAACTTAATTGAACCTGTTACCTTTATTTTATCAGAATCTACCCCTAATTTTACAAATCGATCTGCATCATTTTGATACTGGCATAAGACTTGATCAATATTTTTACTTAGTAGATTAAAAATGGGTTGAACTTTTGAATAACGTAGATAAGAACGTTCAGAGAGGCGTGCGTTAATAACACTGATTGAAATACCGTTTTGGTTAACAGTGTAAAGGGTGTTGGGCCATAACTCTGTTTCCATGATTATCAGCTTACTAGGTTTTATCGCTTTGATAAAGCCTTTGATTGCAAATGGGAAATCTAATGGCATATACCGATGGCTTACTAACTTACTGAGCTTAGCTGCTTGAGATGCCCCCGTAGGAGTTGTGGTTGTAAGGACAATCTCGGTATCGGGGTGTTCATGTTTGAGTTGCTTGATCAGAGGTGCGACGGCGAGAGTTTCTCCAACTGAAACAGCATGAATCCAAATAGGTTTCTTACTTGAGTCTAACTTTGGTGTAAAACCAAAATGCTCCTTCCAGCGTGAGCCGACACTGGGTTTTCCTTGTTGTGTCCTGTATAAACTAAACAACAAGAAGGGGGCAAAGAAAGTAAGTATTAATGTATATAGCCAACGAAAAAGCACTTTGGTAAATCCTGATTATTTCTTGATAAGGTCGTTTGGGTCTTGGTGAGTCCATTTACCCCTTGGTTTATCTAAGTACTGGAAATATTCATTAGTAAAAGTGCCTTGAATACATACATATCGACGTCTGCGAGAGTTAATTTTCCTATCCTTAAGGGTATCATTAAACGCCTGAGGCCCCGTGGTACCATATACTCCTTTTCTGGGGTCATAATGATTAATATTATGTAAAATTTTATCTATTACATCTTTATAATCAGGGTTATTTGGGTATGTCGCCAAAAAATAATTTGTGATCTCAGTGTCATTCTTTATTTTAATATATAAAGAATGATCTTCTTCCTGTAAGATTCTTTTTAAAGGCCACACCAAAGTAGCATCAATGTCCATATAAACACCTCCTTCTAAATAAAGAGTTACTACCCTCCATAGATCTGCTTGTGCTGCACCATCTGTTAATTTTAAGTACGCTTCATAAATTTCTTTAGGCGCATGGTTCTTTAAATATGCCTGCCTTTCTTCTGTACTAACATATCTATATTCGTAGTCTAGTGACATAAGGCGATTAAATAAGTAGTTAAGATAAACAGGTAAAGACGATTTATTAGAAAAATTAGTTTGCCAGATGATTTTTGTTATTTTGTTTTTACTTTTGTTTCTTACTTTAGCAGGTGAATGATCAGGAATAGAGAATCGAATACTAGGAAATAAAAAATGAAACGGATAAGAAAGCACCTTAAATATGTTGCCAATGAATCTAATTATACGATTCGCTATTATTATAGGGATATTATTCATCTTAATTATTCCATTGTTTTTTTTTGTTTAGTGCTAGTTTAATGGTATCCAAAATATGTATATTATCAGGAATTGAACCGTCTGGATTCATGACAATAATATGTTCTCCTGCTAGAGGCGTATATCTAAAAGGTACCGTAGAGTAGAATACACCTACTGTTGGCGTGTGTGTAGAAATTGCAATGTTACGAATTCCTGTATCAGGTGAAACTAATAGCCTTGCTTTAGCGATATAATCTACAAGTTCTTCTAATGGTAGGCATTCTTTAATAGAAAAGTTTGGGTTTGATGTCAGCGGTTTCAAAAAATCCCCTTTTTCAAAATTATTTTTTCCTTCGAGGTAAATATGTTGATATTCCGGAAAAGAATTAATAGATTTTTTTATTAAGTTTTCTACTTGTTGTTGTGACAGTATTTTTGTTTTAGTTGACGCTCCATTAAAGTAAAGGATCTTAGGCTTTGTTGTGAAACTTTCACTGTACAGGTTTAGATGACTTGGATAGGCGAAATCCAGTGGTCGCTTAGGATTGTGCCCTAGTAGTTTCAGCATATCCATCATACATTCTACTTCGGGTTGAAAATCCGAACGACAGACCGTTATATTGAAAAGCAAGCCTCTAAGGTACCATTTATAAGGGAACCCCATCTTTATTTTTGCTTTACTAAGCGCTGTCATCCAATGAGACCTATTGGTGCTGGCCAAGTCAAAGATGATATCCTGTTTACCTAATTGCTTTATGTTAGCGACTTTCTCTTTAATGGATATTTTTTTACCGTGCTCTTTTCCAGGCATCACATGAACGTGATCAACGAGGTCGCTTGGTACGCCATACATATAATTGGAGACAGGCACTAAAGTAATTTCAGCATTAGGGAAAAACTTACGGGCTTCGACTAAAAAAGGTCGAACTATCACTTGATCGCCAAGTGCAGCATGGCGAATTACTGCGATCTTTTTGATTTTTTCAGGCGTGAATTCCGTCTCAATATAGTGGCGAGCTTTTTTGGATGCATATGCACCACGTTCAAACCAGAGGTGTTTCATAAATTTTTACTCAATGAATTTATCTACAGCAGAAATAACTTGAGGTGGCATTAGTTTATTCAAACAGTCTTGATGTCCTAATGGACACTCACGTTTAAAGCAAGGGCGGCAGTCTATATCAGTATGCACCATCTCTAAATTATCAGTCAGAGGTGGAGTGTATTTTGGTGAGCTAGAACCATATATTGCTACGATATTACAACCAACAGCTGCTGATACGTGCATTAGACCAGAGTCGTTAGAGACAACAGTATGGCAAGCTGCGAGTAGGTCGACCGCTTCAATTAGTGATGTTTCACCAGCCAAGTTAAAGCAATATTGTTGTTGCTCTTGAGTCAGAGCAGACTTGATTTTATCAGTTACTTCTTTATCTTTTGCTGAGCCGAATAGCCAAACTTGTTGTCCTTTATTGATAAGATATTTAGCTAGTTCGGCGTAGTAGTAATCTGGCCAACGTTTTGCTGGGCCAAATTCCGCACCAGGGCACAATCCAATTGCGGGCTTGTTATTGGTTAGTTGAAGCTTTCGACGTGCTGTTTGCTGGCTATCTACACATACTTGTAGGGAAGGTTTAGGGCATTTATCAATGCTCACTTCATCAATCATGGATGATTTTTCATGCGAGAGAGCAACATAACGTTCAACCATATATTGGAAAACGCGTCGATCGGGCCTTAAATCGTTAAGTAGGCCATAGCGCATCTCACCTTTCCAGCCTATCCTATGCGAAACCCCGGCAAAAAGTGGAATCAACGCAGATTTTGCTGAGTTAGGAAGAATGTAAGCATGGGTGTATTTTTCTTTTGCTAGCTGTCGTCCTAGCTTCCACCGTCCTGCAAGATCAAAAGCGCCATGGCCAATGGGCATTTCGATGATGCTATCAATTTCTGGCATTCTCTCAAGTATTTCTTTACACCAAGCAGGTGCCAGTACGTCGATATTCGCACAAGGATGAAGCTGATTAAGTGATGAATATAAACTCTGCGACATTACCATGTCGCCTACCCATGATGGGCCGATGATAAGGATTTTCATGAGCAATAATACATTTTTTAAGAAGTTAGTCAGGTACTTTCAACATTTGTGATTTTATCCCTGATCTCTAACTGTGTGACAGCAAAAAACAAGGCCAGCATATAGCCATAGAAGGTACTAATAAGGTTTTGTTGCAACGCGACTTCTGTTAGGCAGAATAACGCAAAGCTAAAAACAAATAAACATCCTACATAAGCAGCATCTGACTTTTCTCTATACTTAAAGAAGTAACCGAATGGGACCACTATAGTGAATAATATAGAAAATACGCCGAGTATTCCACCTGAGGCTAACTGATCGAAGTATTGACTATGTGCATGGCCCCGCTTGATCCCAGCTGCCCATTCATTGATCACTCCTTCATCAGCAAGCTTCTTATTTAAAGCTTCTCTCTCTGGATGAGTTAGGCCAAGCAAAGGGCGTTCTTTGAAAGCTTCAAAAGCGGCACGCCAAAGTAACAGTCTTCCTCCAGAGGATGTTGCTTGTTCTATGTGTCCGTTAGCGATGTTCGTTATTTCGTAAACTGTATAATTAACACGTTGTTTTATACTAGGGGATACAGTGTAAGAGAGCACTGCAAAAGCTAGTACAAAACAGCAAGAAGCTAGAGAACCTTTTAGGCCTATTTTTTTTATATTTATAATTGCCATTAAAATGACTACTAGAAAAAGTGCAAAAATAGCACCTCTTGTTAAAGTCAGTAAGGTAGCAATAGTCGATAAAACGAAAGAAACAGTTAGCAATATTCGGAGGGATTTATTGTGTAACAATGCTAAAGAAAGTACAGCCAATGCGCAAGCTAAATAACCGAAGTTAATACTAAACAAAAAGCCATCAACACGAACTCTACCTTCAATGAAGTGCTGATATATTGCTATGGAAAAAGCTCCTAAGCTTCCAGAAAAAACCCCCAAAGATAAAGATTGTCTGTATATTTTCTCACTATCTATAATATGTTTTAAAATCATATAAATAGGTATGCATAAAAGTACTCTTGAAGCGCCTCTAAAATATCTAAAATTCCCCCAATCTAATAAAAATAATGGAATATTAGAGAAAGTGTAAGCACTAAGACACAATAATACTAGTTTATCTGTATTATCCCATTTTATTTTATCTTTAAATTTAAACAAAGCTAATATCGAAATAAGTACAGAGACTCCAGCGATAACTACTGAGCCATTGTTAGTGCTAAGTAATAAAGCTAACACTAAAAAGGTTGAAGCAAAGAAAAATTTTTCTAGGTTGTTGTAATAGTTTTTTGGTTTCATATCTTATTTGTAATAAAGTTTTTCTAACTTTGAAATATGAGCTTCCATAGAAAACTCTTTTTTAGCACGTAAGTAAGCTATATCTGCATTATCGTTTTTTAAATCGAGATCATTTATGTAAGACTCAATACATGATGCAATTTCACTTGGATCAAATGGATTGCAAAATAGCGCTGTATTTTCTAAAACCTCCGGTAGTGATCCTGTCTTTGAAGCTATGATAGCCTTGCGAGCAGCCATTGCCTCAATAGCAGTTAAGCCGAACGCTTCATTGTGGTTTGGTAGACAAACAATATCCATAATAGACAATGCTTCATAGGTATCTTTTTTGAATCCGGAAAATATAACTCGGCCTTCGAGTCCTAACTCTACGATCATGTCTTGTAGAGCCTTCAAATAGTTTGTGTCAGCTCCTTGCGAACTCTTTAAACCGCCAACAATTAATAGTTGTACTTCTGGATAGTTCTCAGAAATGAGAGCGAATCCCTCTAAAAGCTCTTTTTGGCCTTTCCCAGAACATATTCTACCTACATTTCCTACTGTTATTGAGTTAGGTTTTAAGCCAAGTTTTGTCTTTATTTCAGCTATGTTCTCTATTGTGTTATTTCTAGCTTTTGGAATATCTGTTCCGAGCCATAAACATGTCAGCTTTTCCTTTTTAACGGGAAGCGCGATTAAATTTCGTTGATATGTCTCTTTGCTAATCGCGAAGACTCGGTTTAAATGTCTATATATACAATTATGGTATAGATCTTTTTTGGAATTGGTGATACCCATATGTTCGGTAAAAAAAGAGCATCTAGTAGTTACTAAATTTAATAATGCTGATACGAGTACATCACCGGACTTGTGGCAGTGCACTGTGTTTACTGAACGTGCTTTTAACCACGAGTTCAGCTTGAATAGTTCGCTAAAAATGAGAGAAAATTTGCTCTTGATCTCAAAAACTTCAATACCCGCACCTCTCATTCCTTTTGCAACTTGCGAATTAGATATGCATAAACCATAAACCTTATAGCCTCTTTCTTGAAACTCTTTCCCGATCCTAATTGGATACATTTCTAGCCCTCCCCATCCTTTGGAGAGGCATATATGCAAAATTACTGATTTGTTCACATAAAGCCCTATCGGTGCAATTTAGTTAATTAGAGACATATATTCAGCTACACCTTGTGCTACCGTTTTAAATTCATGTTGACATCCAGCGGCGCGAAGTTTTGTTAAATCTGCTTGAGTGAATTCCTGATAAGTCCCTTTTAAGTGTTCAGGGAATGGGATAGTTTCGATTTTACCTTTTCTATGAAAGGTGATTACTGCTTTCGCGACTTCTTCAAATGATTCTGCTTTTCCAGTCCCAAGGTTGAAAATACCTGATTTACTGTTTTCCATAAACCATAAGTTTACGGCTGACACATCACCCACGTAGACAAAGTCGCGTTTGAAAGTTTCACTCCCAGCGAACAATTTGGGATTTTCACCATTATTTATCTGGTTGTTGAGGTGAAATGCAACCGATGCCATCGAGCCTTTGTGTTGCTCGCGAGGTCCATATACATTGAAGTAACGGAATCCCGTTATTTGAGACAGCTTTTCTCCATGTTCTTCAGCATCTTGCCAAATACGGCGCACGTAGTTATCAAATTGCTGCTTAGAGTAGCCATATACGTTCAGTGCACCTTCATACTCTTTTTCTTCAATGAAAGTATCTGTTTCGCCATAAGTGGCCGCGGAAGAGGCATAAAGGAAAGGAATTTTTCGTTCTAGACAGTAATGCAAAAGCTCTTTTGAATACTCATAGTTATTGAGCATCATGTACTTGCCATCCCACTCAGTGGTAGCAGAGCAAGCTCCCTCATGAAAAAGTGCTTCGATAGGGCCGAAGTCATCTCCAGCCATGACTTGAGTTAGAAAGTCGTCACGGTCCAGGTAGTCAGTGATATCTAGATCAACCAAGTTCTGAAATTTCTTACCATTCTTAAGGTTGTCGACTACCAAAATGTCGTTAATGCCTTTTTCATTCAGGCTTTTGATTATATTGCTGCCAATCATTCCAGCACCACCTGTGACGATAATCATAAAAAACTCCTAATGCTCCCAAAAAGTTGAACAAAGCATACCACGATCAGGCAAGTTGAGCCATTTACGTTCAATGATTCCCGTACTCTTAAACAATCAACCGTCCAGTTCAAAATGCAATATCGATTCTAGCAAATGTTTGCTGTATCATTCCGATATTTTGAGTATCCAAGCACTCAACTTTATCTTAGACCGCTTCTAAATAGGAGCGATCGTTAAGTAGGCTCTTTCGTTCAAGAGGAGTCATTGGATAAAAAGATGATTTTATAAGCCCCATTGTTGAAAAAATAATCTATCCAAAGGTTTATCTATGTATGGGGTGGGCAGGTTTAATATATTAACTAGGAATGTGAGTATGCGTTTTGAAGTGGCTGGTGCAAAAATAGGCATTATTGGTCTAGGGTATGTAGGACTACCCTTGGCGGTAGAGTTTGGTAAAAAAGTAAAAACGATAGGCTTTGATATAAATAGTTCAAGAGTCGAAGAGCTAAAGGCTGGTTCTGATAGCACCCTAGAGTGTAGTCACGATGAACTCCAATCTGCAACTCTACTTACTTATACGGCGAATCTTAAAGAACTAACTGATTGTAATATCTATATCGTGACAGTTCCTACGCCTATTGACGTTCATAAGCAACCAGACCTGGCTCCACTTATTAAGGCTTCTGAAGCGTTGGGTCAAGTTGTTAAAAAAGGCGATATTATTATCTATGAATCTACAGTCTACCCTGGGGCTACCGAAGAAGATTGCATCCCAGTCGTTGAGCGAGCTTCAGGGCTAAGATTTAACGTAGATTTTTATGCTGGTTATTCTCCAGAACGTATTAATCCAGGAGACAAAGAACACAGGGTAACTAACATTCTTAAAGTTACGAGTGGTTCGACTCCGGAAGTTGCAAGCTACGTTGATGAACTTTATAAATCGATTATAACCGCTGGCACTTATAAAGCCTCGTCAATTAAGGTAGCAGAAGCTGCAAAAGTGATAGAGAACACTCAGCGTGACGTAAATATTGCCCTAATCAATGAGCTGTCAATCATATTTAATAAGTTAAATATTGACACATTAGAAGTATTACAAGCTGCAGGTACTAAGTGGAACTTCCTTCCTTTCCGACCTGGGTTGGTTGGGGGGCATTGTATCGGTGTAGATCCGTATTATTTGACTCACAAAGCTCAATCTGTAGGCTATCATCCAGAAATGATCTTGGCCGGTCGTCGATTAAATGATGGTATGGCTGAGTATAGCGTATCTCAATTAGTTAAGCTCATGTTAAAAAAACGTATTCATGTAGAAGGGGCGAATGTTTTGATTATGGGGCTAACTTTCAAAGAAAATTGCCCAGATCTTAGGAATACTAAGGTTGTAGACATTGTGAGAGAGTTAAAAGAATACAACATTAATGTGGATATTGTCGATCCTTGGTGTTCCAGTGAAGAAGCTAACTTAGAATATGGACTTGAGTTATGTGAAGAACCACAAGCTGGTAACTATGACGCGATAGTCCTGGCTGTTGCTCACGATGAGTTTCGTAGCTTAGGAGCGAAGAGGATTCGAGAATACGGTAAAAAAGAGCATGTGTTATACGATCTAAAGTATGTATTGGATAAATCTGATGTCGACATGCGTTTATAATTTTACGGGTTAATCTCTTTGCTAAGCTATATGGAGCAACAATCAAAATGTTTAAGTACGAAAAAGTAAAGAAAGAGCTGCAAGCTGAACCCAAAGTTTGGCTTATTACGGGTGCTGCCGGATTTATTGGCTCAAACTTACTAGAGTCGCTATTGAAGCTAGAACAAACAGTTGTTGGACTAGATAATTTTGCTACAGGGCATAAGTCTAACCTGTTAGAAGTCAAAAACAGTGTCTCTACGACTCAATGGGAGAGGTTTCGTTTTATAGAAGGGGATATAACTGACTATGGAACGTGCATAGAAGCTACTCGTGGAATTGACTACGTTTTGCATCAAGCAGCACTGGGGTCGGTTCCTCGCTCTATAGCTGATCCAATCGCTACAAATGATGCAAACATTACAGGCTTTCTCAATATCCTTAATGCATCTAAGGAGAATAAAACAAAAAGTTTTACATACGCCGCGAGCAGTTCGACTTATGGTGATCACCCGGTATTGCCTAAAGTCGAACAAAATATTGGGAATCCACTTTCGCCATATGCAGTGACAAAATATGTCAATGAATTATATGCTTCGGTGTTTTCAAGAACATATGGCTTTCAATGTATAGGCTTACGATATTTTAATGTGTTTGGTAGACGACAAGATCCTAATGGAGCATATGCAGCTGTAATTCCTAAATGGACAGCGGCATTACTTTCCGGTTCGGACGTGTACATCAATGGCGATGGAGAAACGAGTCGAGATTTTTGCTATATCGAAAATGTTGTACAAATGAATATTTTATCCGCAACTGCAGGAAAAGATGTTAAAGATGAAGTCTACAATGTTGCAGTTGGGGATAGAACAACACTCAATGATTTATTCTATACCATTCAAGCAGAGCTAGGTCAAAGTGGTAAAAAACCTATATATAGAGACTTTAGACCTGGAGATGTAAGGCATTCTCAAGCTGATATAAGTAAAGCAAAAGAGCAATTAGGCTATGAACCACTTTATAAAATAAAAGATGGGTTAAGTATTGCTATGGGATGGTACAAAAAACAAAATGATGGAAATAACTAATGAGAATGCAGGCTAAAAATTTAACCAGCGAGCTTAGCCTTAATGAGTTGATGCTAGAGTTATGGAATAAAAAGCTAATCATAGCTGTATCTATAGTTTTTGGTGTTTTAAGTTTACTGGCTTTGTCTCTTATGAAGCCGGTACAGTATGAGCAAAAAGGGGAGTTTTCATTCTACACAGACTCAATTTTCTTCGGCTACGATCAAAAAACAGCATCTAGCGCGTCGTTTGACTATATAAACAACAGGTCTTTTTCCGATTTTGCTTTAAAAAATAGTGATGTTGATAGTCAGTTTAATTTTAGCTTTGATCCTAGAAAAAAACTGATCACACTGATTGTTAGAGGGGAAGATGAAAGTAAGGTAGAGAGAGATTTCAATAACTATAAAAAGCAAATCAGCACTCTCGCGAAGCAAGACTTGATTGAGCGAAGAGAGACTGAACACAGAATGATGATAGAGACCTTTAATAGTCAAACTAGTGATAAAGTTTTAGAAGCTATTGCGGAAAAAATTGCAGTAATCATGTACGTGGTCCATGTCGCCAAAGAGCCTAATATCGAGTTGATGGCTGTAAGCAAAAAGTATGAAAATCCAATCAAGACGAATGAGAAGAATAGGAAGCTCTACATTCTACTAGGTGCTTTACTTGGGGGGTGTTTGTCTACTGTTACAATTATTTTTAATTACTTGTATAGAAGCTATAAAAAATAGTGGTGTAAGCTTGAGTATTCAAAATGAAAATAGAAGTCTTCTATTCGTATTGATATTAGTTTTTGCTTCTTTTTATTTTAATGTATTGCCTTATATTATTAAGTTTTTAGATATTAATATTGTAAGCAGTTATTATACGTTAAATAATATTACAGAAGACACATTGATTGTTTCTTCTGTAATTTCGATTGCATTTTTCATTGTGAGTAGTGTACTACTTATTTACTATCACTTCAGTGGTGCTCTTGTTAGAAACTTAAATTACAACCCCAAAATACCATTTATATTTGAATTGATATTTGCTGTTTCTGTAATTTTAATAACTAAAGATCACTTCTCTCAATCTCGAGACGTTATTAAATCCGGTTCTACACTAGTTAGTGAAATTATTATAATTAGTTCTATATCGATTTGTTCATATAAACTGTTGATAGATAAAAGAGTAATTCCTAGCTTGCTTAGGTTTTTATTTATTTCATACATAGCAATAGTTATATTTGAGAGGGAGTTTTTCCTTTTTGCAGTTATTCCCTTGATACTTAGGGTTAGAGTTACAGGAAAAAGCCTGATTGTATTGTCAATTTCTAGTGTCGTGCTTATGTCTACGGTTTTGCTATATAAAGATTTAGTTAACTACTCTCGCGGACAAAGCTTCAATAATTCTACTAATGGGATTCTGTATAAACTAGGAGTTGATACAATCCACAAACTCTCTTTAGAAGTTTCATACATTGACGGGGGGAATGTGCCAAATTACAAACCATTTAGTTTGATGTCACCATATCAAATCCCAAGGCTTGTTGAACCGGAGCGTACTACAAACTCTCGATTAGCTACCGATTATTATACTGATGGTAACACTGGTACGGGGTTCTCTAGCTGGCTAGAAGGATATATTAATTTTGGAATGGCTGGTATAGTTTTAGTGCCTTTAATTGTCATACTAATTATACATCTCACTACAGGTATTTTAGGGCAGTCAACGTTAATACCACTACTAATTTTTGCTATTAAATACAATAGAGCTGAGTTATGGCCATTGCTAATTTCGATGGTCATATTTCCAAGTCTAGTGATATATCTTATTTCTACGCTGAGCATGAGACGTGAATAAATACCTGTTAACTATTTTAAAAATAACAACACAGTTAACGGTAATGTCTCCTGTGTTATACTTTTACTTTGTTGATCTGGAATCAGCAGGCAACTATTTGAAATGGGCTCCTTTATTTTCTATTTTAATAGAACTCTCCGCATTTGAATGGGTTAAAATAGCCGTTTTAAAAGAAAGAGTAGGTAGGGATGAGTTGATTTTTAGAAGGAAAGCAATATTTATTTCCTACCTAATATCATTTTTTGCCATTCTATATCTTCTAGATGCTAGAGAAACAGTTTTAGTTATAACGTGCCTATTGTTACCTCTGATGTCTCAACACTACGTCGATACATACTCTTTACCAGAGAGAATCAATAAGAATGAACGTAAGTTCCACAAGAGATTTGTAGCTAAGTCTTTAATTATTGATATTTATATTCCGATATTAGTCATGTTTTCTCTAATTATGGGTTTTGAAAGTTACTTATATCCAATAACAATATTGGGCTATTTGACGATATTTTCCATGACAATTTGGGTATATTCAAATATATTAAATTACAGTAAAGAGCATAAATTTGACGAGTCTTATATTAATATATATTTCTACGCACTGCTCAAAAGACTGGATAGTCAATCTTTAAGACTGACGATGGCCTTCTTTCTACCAGAGAAGATTCTTGGTCAACTTGTTCCGATTACATTAATTTCTAGAGGTATTAATGTGGTTGGAAACTTTACGAATTATCTTTTTTTACACCGGAACAATGAAATAACGACACGTTACCTTAAAAACATTGTTGTTGTACCATGCTTAATTATTTTTCCTATAATTATTTCCATTAGTGCATACATAATTTTCAACTATGTCGGCTTATATGAATTTAATATTTACTACGCCTCAGTCATGTTGTCGTTAAATATCAGTGCCGTAGTTAAATTGTTTATTAGAGGTGTTAGGCTTAGAGAGGGAAAAATCCGAGATATATTCTCAACATTAGTTGTGAATATATTATTAAAAGGCTCAGTGTTTTCATTGGTGTTCTTCATTGATCAGCGGTTAGCATTGTTGGCTATCATCTATATGGCCGCTGAGATAGTCTATGAATCACATGTGGCAAAAAGGCTTACGATAAATGAACATATTAAGAATTAGCAGTTATCCGACTAAAGAAAGACCAGGGATGGGTCTACATCCTTATAAGATAACTCAAAGTATGTCCTCTGATGTGAGGACTTATTATGTTACAACGAAAAATAATGACGAAAATGAAACTATACCCCAGGGTGTTTTTTTAAATGAGCAATACTTCTTTAGCGAAAAGAGAGACCCTTCTGCTGGAATATTAAAAAAAATCATATTCAATATTAAGAGAATTTTAGGAATTATTTCTTTTAGTACCAGAACCATTTGTTTTTATAGACGAATTGATATAGACGTAGTTCATATACACTCCCCTATGTTTATACTCATTGCGCTCTATTATAAAATGTTGGGAAAGAATACATACATTACCTACCATGGTTCAGACTTAAATGCTGTTAGTAAATCCAAGCTCTATTGTTACTTTTTAAATAAGTTAGCAGGAGCATTTGCTATCTCACCTTCAATGATTCCATCATTAAAAGAAATTCATGGTAAGGACTCTGTATTTCAAACATTTAATGCTATTGATCGAAGCGAATACTTTCATGATAAGAACAAGCAACGTCAAAAGAGGATCGTAGCGGTTGGGTCATTAAAGCTTGAAAAGGGATTTGATTTGCTTATTGACGCGTTTTCTCAAATTGTGAAGGTTCACCCAGAATACGACTTAGTCATTGCCGGAGAAGGCCCTTTACGTCCTGTGCTTCAGGCTCAGATAACAGAATCTGGGTTAGATGACAAAGTGACTCTAATAGGGCATATGAACAAGTCAAGTTTGTTGGATCTTTATTCTACTAGCGAGATGTTTGTTCTTAGCTCGGTATCAGAAGGTTTTCCTAAAGTCGTTCTTGAAGCATTAGCATGCCAACTAAAGTTAGTGACTACCAACGTAGGAGCTATCCCTGACTTTTTGGGAGACTACCCTTACATAGTAAATCCAGATGCGTCTGAAATCGCAGAAGCAATAGTTAAATTGACGGCAGATAGCGAAGACTACGGATTGGAAAAGGTTTTAGATAAGTACTCGGATTGGAGAGTAGTCTCAGATATGTATTTGGAGGTTTATAAAAATGATACCATATGAAGAAGTTAAGCAGAAATCGAAGAGAAAGAATGCGAGTTCAAATGACAAGCTACATTTCTTTGCCTCTAAATTTAGCATGATGTTTAGTTGGGTGTTCATTAACCTTGGATTAAGCGCTAATCAAGTTACATTGGTTTTCTTTATCGCTGGTCTACTGTCGTGCTATTTCTATTTTCTAGGCGGAGTTTATGTATTTTTAGCTTATATATTCTGGCGCTTACATATAATTTTTGATCTTTCTGATGGTGATGTGGCAAGATTTAACCAGACTTTCTCTATTAATGGTTCATACTGGGACTATATGATCCATTCAGTATTATATCCTCTCAGCTTTATTTCTATATCATTGAATGTTTACTTTACATTTAACGATCCTTTAAGCTTAATTATTGGTATGTTTGGTAGTTTAGTTATGAGTTTAAACTTAGCTACAAAAAACAATTATTATCGAGCGATGCTTTTTTCGAATGTTAAACTCGACACAAGTAAGGGTAAGTTGACTCAATTGTCCGGGCTAAAATTTCAATTAAAAAGGTCAATACAAGCATTATTAAGTTATGAAGGATTTTTGTTAATTATCACAACTGCCTTATTCTTAGAGGTCAATAATGTTTTTCTTCACATTATCATGATTTTTTACTCGGCAGTAATGGCGTCTATCAGTTTTATTAAGTTTTATTTATTTTCTAAGAATGGATTTTATAGCAAGAGAAGCTAGTTATGTGTGGACTGTTTTTAACAAATGACCCTATTTTCAAAACAAGTCAGGGAAATATAATCGAGGAAAAGCTAAGATTTCGTGGTCCGGATTATTCATCTGGAATCATAGAAGTGGGACCTTGGAAACTTTATCACTCAAGATTGTCGATTATTGATGTAGAAAGTAACGAATCCAATCAGCCGATGTTAGGTTCTGAAGGGGGGGCGCTATTATTCAATGGAGAAATCCTTAACTTCAAGGAATTATCGGAAAAATACTTCGATGGAAGTCATGTAGGAGATACAAAGCTCTTATTTGATCTGATAGAAAATGATCTGTTAGATTTGGACGAGCTAGATGGGTTTTATGCATTTTCTTATATTAATAAGAGTGGTGAACTGAAGTATTGTGCTCGAGATAAGTTTGGAGTTAAACCTTTATTTTATTTAAAAAGAGAAGGGTTTGTAACTATAAGCTCAGAGCCGTCGGTCATTAAGGAAATTCATAATCTTAATGTGGATATGAATGCTTTAGAAGAGTATAAATGCATGAGGGCCCCTGTATTCTCAAATTCCTATTTTGAGGGAATAGAGTCTGTGACTCCAGGTTCCTGTCTCATTCAGGGTACTTTCTTTGATCCTAAGTGTTTCATTTCCAGTCATTATGAACCTTTAGAAATCGAACAACTCGAACAAGTACTTAAGCATTCGGTAAGCACTCGATGTGTCAGTGATGTTCCCGTTGGTCTGTTACTCAGCAGAGGCATAGATAGCAATCTTACGAAGCACCTAGGTAAGTTTACCCACCTATATACGATCGGTTTCGAAGGCGATGAGGACATTGAGTACTTAGCAAACCAAGATATAAAAAACCTAACTCTAGAGTATTGTAGCCCTGAAGAATATCGTGAATCTTTCGAATATTTACTTGAGTTGAGAGGTGAGCCACTTTCAGTACCAAATGAAGTTCTGCTGTACAAAATTGCTAAGCGTGCAGCTGACGAGGGGGTTAAGGTCTTACTTTCTGGGGAGGGGGCCGATGAGTTTTTCGGAGGCTATGACAGAATTTTTTCATGGGCCGCTCAGGAAGAAGTTTTTGATCTAGAGACGTTTGTAGAGTATTACTGCTATTCTAAGCCTTCGAAAGGTAGCTATGTATATCAGAAAATTGAAGAGCTATTTCAAAGTGCAGGCAATCAAAGCCCATTTGAGTTAGTTCGCTGGTTTTTTATTAAATATCATATGCCAGTATTATTCAGAAGGCTTGATTTCGCTTTGATGGCCGCAGGTGTAGAGGGTAGAGAGCCTTTGGCAAATATGCATACCTTTTTGGCGGCTATGAAGTTCGCCCCTGACTCACTAATGACTAATAATAAATTAGGTAAGTTACCTTTAAGGCGTGCTATCACCAAGTATGAAGGTGAAGATTTTGCTTTTGAGAAAAAGGTGGGCTTTCCAGTAGATTTAAGAAAAGTTTACCCGGGCATTGCTGACGCGTCTTCATATGACATCTGGTTCCAAAAAAATATTGAGGTCTTAAAAAAATGATTATTGGCTACACAAGTGGTGTATTTGACTTATTTCATGTTGGACATGTGAACATTTTGAGAAATGCTAAATCTATGTGCGACAAACTAATTGTGGGCGTCACAGTAGACGAATTAGTATTGTATAAGGGGAAACGTTCAGTAATTCCTTATCATGAGCGAATCGAAGTGGTTAGATCGTGCAAATATGTCGATGTTGCTGTACCACAAATGGATATGAATAAATTTGATGCTGCCAAAAAGTACCATGCAAACATTTTGTTTGTTGGTGATGACTGGTATAAATCTGAAAAGTGGAAGTCTTACGAAGAAGAGCTATCTAAGATAGGGTGTAAGGTTGTATATTTTCCATACACACAGGGTACTTCGAGTACTATTATCAATGATACCCTTAAAGGCATAAGAGACCACGGTAGTGAGTGATTCAATCATGAGAGTTTGCATGGTTGCAAACTCTCCTTTTACCCTTTTGAATTTTAGATTAGATCTAATTAAGTATTTAGTAGAAAGAGGACATCGGGTAATTCTCTTGTGCCCGGCCAGTTGTAATCTTATAAATGAACGTAAGGTTATCGAGCTGACAAAATCTCTAGGTGTTGAACTGATTGACTTGTCGGTCTCGAGAGCTGGTGTTAATCCATACTCTGAAGCTAAGTCCTTACTTAAATTGGCTATTTTATTTCGGAAGCTCAAACCTACACACATATTAAACTATACAGTGAAGGCAAACGTATATGGTGGATTGGCATCATATCTGGTCCCTTCGGCGAAAGTCTATTCAAATATTACAGGGTTAGGTTACTCTTTTTCAGGTCAGACTTTGAAACAAAAGACTATTGCTTGTCTAATAAAATTGTCTTATAGACTGGTAACTCACCGCTCTCAAAATGTTTTTTTCCAAAACCAAGACGATGTTAACTTTTTTGTTTCGTCTAAATTGATTGATCCTATGAAGGTAGCGTTGATTCCTGGCTCCGGCGTCAATAC
Organism: Vibrio sp. Isolate24; assembly: GCF_022398215.1. NCBI lineage: Bacteria > Pseudomonadati > Pseudomonadota > Gammaproteobacteria > Vibrionales > Vibrionaceae > Vibrio > Vibrio sp. Isolate24. The sequence continues at coordinate 150,879 of NZ_JAKEUU010000003.1, read as the reverse complement.
AAAAAAGTTTACACGAAAAAACTTTAACACTACCTGTATACAATTTCTATTTGTAGGTAGATTGCTCAAGGATAAGGGAATATATGAGTTTATTTCGGCTTCTAAGCTGCTAGCATCGAAATATAACGAAGTGACTGTTTCGATTGTTGGTCACTTAGACGATAACCCTAACGCTATCACAGAATCTGAACTTGAGAATCTCTTAGAAGGCACCTCCATCCAATACTTAGGTGGTTCAGATACTATGGTTGAGGTTTATGAGAATCATAACGTTTTTGTACTGCCATCATATCGAGAAGGGAAGCCTAAGGCAGCGCTTGAAGCTATGAGTATGTCGATGCCGATTGTAATTACCGACGCACCTGGATGTAAGGAAGTCGTTGAAGATAGCGTAACAGGGTTCAAGGTAGCAGTCAAAGATGATATACAGTTGTATAATGCAATGGAACGCTTTGTATTGGAGCCTGAGTTAATAACTTCGATGGGAAGAAATTGTAGAGAGGTAGCAGAGTCACTGTATGATTCTTCTATCGTTGTAAATAAAGTATATGAAGCATTGAAAGATGAATAAGAACAATGAATTAATTGAGTATATATCTAAGTTTCGGCCTTATATTGTAGTTGGACTGGTATTATTGATGATAACTCTCGTCTTAGGAAACTTCATGAAGGTTTACCAGACTGATGAGAGCTTTTTTATGTATAAAGCTTGGTCTGTAACATACTTTGATGACACAATTATTAGTGCTTATTTACCAGGTCTTTTTCCTTTTATATTTTCAAGGTTTGTAGGTTTTTTTGATGGTGATATGGATGTGTTTATATATTCCAGAGCTCTTGTTGGGCTGTTTTTTATAGCGTCGATAGTACTAACGTATATATATGTTTATAGATCTTTCTCTAATATAAAACGCTCTAGCGCCTTTCTTTTGTCTGCGCTTGCTATAATTTACGTAGCAGCTATGAGAGGTTTTGAGTTAAGACCTGAGTCTATTGCTAACTTATTTCTTATTGCTTCTTTCTCGTATTTAATCTTGAATTCAGATCGTTTTGGCAAGATTATATTTTATGTCTCATTATTTCTTGCAATGGCTGCAGCATTCACGTCATTGCGATATACTCTGCCTGCAGCTTTTATTGCATTGGCATCATGTATAAAATTATGGCATAAAGATGATTTCAGGTATATAGATATACTTTATGTTTCAATATCTGTTTTAATCTTTGTTTCTTTCATGCATTTTCATGTTCATGATTACTCAGTTTTTATCAAAGCTCTAACTAGCTACGAAAGTACACGAGAGTTTAAAGCAGATCTCTATTCTAAAGTTTTTTCACTCGGACTTGGTAAGTACGATTATGTGTTTAATGCCAAAGGACTATATTTTTCGGAGTATGTAAGGGTTATAACATTTTTAATGTTCTCTGCTTTGATGTCACTGAGTATTATCCGCGCTGGTGATCTTAAAGAAAAGCTCTTATTGTCAACGCTCTTTTCTGGGGGGGGGGCAATTTACTTATTTACTCTAATGGAATCAATTCCCATGAACTATGTGGTGTCATTAGAAGTAATATACGTATTTCTTTCGCTTGTATATGTTTGTGGTTCTTTGGGTTTTTACGATAATAAAAAATATATCTTGCTTTCTTTGTCTCCTATTTTGTTAGGAGGAGTATACTCTTTTGTTTTCTTGGAGCGACATTCTATTCTTGACTATATGTTTATAAAAACAAAGTCAACTGTTCAAATAAAGTCACTATCAGACGAAGAACTTCTATACCACAAGCGAGCACCTAGAGGAGAGTACAACCTAGAATCTCTATCTATGATTTATAGTGAGGCGTGTGTAAGGTATCGTGGCTACAAGGTGTTTACAAAAGAGTTTGGTTATCATCCAATTTGTATCAGAGATGAATATTCTCATAAATATTGGCTTGAGTTGATGACTTACGAAGAAGTGTTGAAGAAAATAAACGAATCTTCGTCGGACATCAAGTTTATCGGTGACCATTTCGTGTTTTATAGGTAGGTGGCTGTATGAGACGAACTAAGGTTTTAATTACTGGTTCAGGGGGGTTCATTGGATCTTTCCTTTCAAATTCGCTCTCTACCGACTTTGATGTTGTTACTTGGGATCGGAATTCAAATTTTGATAGTTGCGAAAATATGACACCTGAAACTGATTTCGGAGATAGACTTAAGACAATTGACGTAATTGTTCACTGTGCAGCCGTGTGTCATAGGGCTCCTAGTCAACATGTGTCAACCTTACATGATAGCGTTAACTACCAAAGTACTCTTAACTTTGCCCGTCAAGCACAAGAATCTGGAGTTAGGAAATTTATATTCTTAAGCTCTGTGAATGCTGTCCGTTTTGATAATTCGGATTTGGACTCTTTTTCTGTTAACGACAATCGTGAAACATACGCTTTTTTCAAAAAGAAGGCTGAAATAAGCCTTCAACAAGTAAATATGGATACTGTCATATTACGGTTGCCTACTGTATATGGACCATATGTTAAAGCTAATTTTAGAAACTTAATTTCTCTTATTGATAAGGGATGCCCTCTTCCATTTGGCAACCTTGAAAGGCCAAAGAAAAGCTATCTCTCACTATACAACTTATCTGAACTAGTAAGTAAGGTGATTCTTTGTAACAAGGCAAGTCAAGCTATTTTTAATGTTACTGATAATTACGATATTTCTACGAAGATGTTAGTTAATACCTTATGTAAGCATTTAAATAAGAAGGGGGGTAACTTCAATGCGCCATATCGTCTACTTGTGTTTTTAAGCTTTGTCCCTATTTTAGGAGTGAAACTAAAGTATTTTTTGAATTCATCAGTTTCAGATTGTACAGAGACGATGGAGTTCTTCAACTGGGTACCTGGCACAACATTTGATAGAGCAGTTGAAATGACAGTTAAAGCTTACAGAGATGAAAAAAATGATTAGACTACTAGATTTATTATTTTCGGTTATTGGTATTATCCTTCTATCCCCGGTGTTTTTCTTGGTTTTGGTTCTCGGTTACTTCGATACTGGATCGCCACTATTTATACAAACGAGAGTGGGAAAGAATAAAAAGCCTTTTCGACTCGTCAAGTTTCGAACAATGAATGTTGATACTAAGTCTGTCGCCAGCCATATGGCCGATCGAAATTCAATTACAAAGTTTGGAGAGTTTCTACGCAAGACCAAGCTTGATGAGTTGCCGCAATTAATCAATGTGATGAAAGGAGAGATGAGCTTAGTTGGCCCTCGTCCCAACTTATTTAACCAAGGTGAGTTAATTGCTGTTCGAGAACAATATAAAGTTTATGATGTCGTACCTGGTATTACGGGGCTCTCTCAAGTAAATAATATTGACATGTCTACTCCTAAGCTACTGGCTGAAACAGATAGCGTGATGATAAAGAACATTAGCATACTTAACTACTTTAAGCTTATCGCAATGACCGTACTTGGATCGGGTTCTGGAGATGCGATTAGGTAACATAATTATGGATAGACTTTCTTTTGCTTTTATAACAATTGATAGTATTTCTCGTCTTTCTCGTCTTTCTGATGCTGTCTTTTCTGATTGCAAAAAGTTAAATATGGTCATCTGGCGTGCTATATGTATTTTAAGGTAAGTTGTCTTTTTTAGCTTAAGTAGTGTACCAATAATCAAGATTTAGGAGCTGTTTAGTGAGTAAGAAAATTGCCATATCCCAATCAAACTATATCCCATGGAAGGGATATTTTGACATGATATCTTACGTGGATGAGTTTGTATTATATGATGATATGCAGTATACCAAACGCGATTGGAGAAATAGAAATAAGATTAAAACCTCAAATGGCACTCATTGGTTAACTATTCCTGTACAAGTTAAAGGAAAGTATTTCCAAAAGATAAAGGACACAGAAATTGATGGTCAAGCCTGGGTAAGGAAGCATTGGGGAACTATTGTTCAAAATTATAAGAAATCGCCTTACTTTGCCGAGATATCTGCATTGCTGGAGCCTTTGTACCTTGATTGTGAATTTAAGACGGTTTCAAGCTGTAATCGTAGGTTTATTGAAGAGATTTGTAGGTACCTTTCAATTAATACTAAGGTGACGAATTCCTCGGATTATGAGTTGGTACAAGGGAGATCTGAGAAATTGCTGAATATTTGTTTGCAGGCTGGCGCAACAGAGTATGTTTCAGGCCCTGCCGCTAAAGAGTACTTGGACGAAGACATTTTTAGGAGTGCTGGTATAAAAGTTACTTGGTTCGATTACAGTGGATACGAAGAGTACGAACAGTTATGGGGCGAATTCGAACATTATGTCTCAATTATCGACCTTTTGTTCAATAAGGGTAAAGAAAGTCGTTCTTATATGAAGTATGTGTTAGATGAGGATGTCAGTAAGTGAAGCTTTCAATAGTAGCAACATTGTATAAGTCTGAATCCTACATAGAGGAATTCTGTCAACGTGCAGCTCTTGTAGCTCAACAGTTGGTTGGCGACGAGTTTGAGATTATTCTCGTGGATGATGGTTCACCAGACTCTTCGTTATCAATCGCTTTATCCCAGCAAAATATTTATCCAAATTTGAGTGTGGTCGAATTATCGAGAAACTTCGGTCACCATAAGGCGATGCTGACAGGTTTATCTTATGCGGATGGTGAGCACATCTTCTTAATTGATAGTGATTTAGAAGAAGAACCAGAATGGTTGCTAGATTTTAGTAAAGAATTGGAAATTAATAATTTTGATGTTGTGTATGGTGTTCAAGAAAGTCGAAAAGGTAACTTAAGAGAGAGAATTACCGGAAAATTATTTTATAAGCTGTTTAATTTATTTGCTAATATCGAGCATCCTCATAATATAACAACAGCTAGATTAATGACTAAGGACTATGTCCGCTCTCTACTGTTATTCGAAGAAAGGGAAGTTGTATTTTCATGTCTATGTGAGCTAACTGGTTTTTCTCAAAGTAGCTATATTGTAAAAAAACATTCCACTAGCCCTACTACGTATAGTACCACAAAAAAAATCAGATTATTATTCGATAACTTAATATCTTTTAGTTCGCTGCCTCTTGAATTTATATTTTATTTTGGAATGTTGATATTCTTAACTTCAATTGGTATTAGCGGATATCTTTTAGTAATGAAGTTGTTTTATCAGCAATCACTAGACGGTTGGACTTCAATTGTATTATCTATTTGGTTACTGGGCGGATTAACATTTTCTTTTATGGGTATTATTGGTATGTATATTAGTAAGGTATTTAATGAAATTAAAAGAAGACCTTTGACCATAGTTAAAAAGATACATTTTAATAAATAGGAATTGGTATGTACTGGGATAAATTAGGCTTGGTTTTTTGCGCAAATAATCACAGCGAATATATGGTTAGTGGAGGTCGGACACCAGTGCCACTTCATATTGGAGATGATTTATACAGGATATTTTTTGCATCTTATGATGGTGAAGGGCGCGGGAGAGTATTTTCTCTTGAGATAGATCTCACAGAACCGACACAACCTAGATCTATTGAAACAGCCCCCTTATTAGATATAGGTAATGTCGGCTTTTATGATGATAACGGCATCATACCATCATCTTTGGTGGTAGAAGACGATTCGCTTTATTTGTATACAATCGGATTTAGCGTTAAAAATAAGATTATATTCGATGCAGCAACAGGCCTAGCAATCTCTAAAGACTCCGGAAAATCCTTTGACAAGTTTACTGGACCAGTTTTGGATCGAGGCATTGATGATCCGTGCTTCGCCGCATCCCCATGTGTGCTCAAAACAGATGAGGGTTGGAAAATGTGGTATGTCTCTTGTGAATATTGGGAAAAGGAAGGAGCAGGGTATAAACATTATTATAATATCAAGTATAAAACATCAGTTGATGGCATATACTGGGAGCCTCGAGGGGTTACTTGTATTGATTTTAAGAATGAGTTCGAGTACGCAATATCTCGGCCCGCGGTGATTATAACACCAGAGGGCAAGTATCGTATGTGGTATTCATATCGTGCCCAGCCGGAAGTCGATACTTATCGTATTGGATATGCAGACTCTCAAGATGGTGTTAACTGGGAAAGGAAAGACGAGTTATCGGGAATTGATGTCTCTAAAGAAGGATGGGACTCTGAGATGATATGCTACCCATGCGTCTTTCAACATAAGGGTTATACATATATGCTATATAACGGCAACGGTTATGGGCGTTCAGGGTTTGGTATAGCAGTGTTGCGGGAAGGTTGATTAATGAGCAAGAAGATTGTCCTTGCTGGGAATGGTATCACAGCTGAAATATTACATGCTTATCTTAACAAGGATGAGCGATATCTGGTAGTTGGCGTGGTCGCAGATGATGCCTTCATCAAGGCAGATAAATTTATTGATGTTCCATGCGTTCCGTTGAGCCAAATAAAACACAATTTTGATTCAGAAGAAGTGATGGTTATCATTGCAATGGGTTACCACGATCTCAATCGTTCTCGTCAAACGATGTGTAATAAAATTAAATCTCTAGGATACAACGTTGAGACCTATCTGCATCAGGATGCCAAGATTCATACATCAAAGTTAATTGGTGAAGGTAGTATTGTTTTACCTGGAGCTGTTCTTGAGCCTTATTGCTCTGTAGGTTCAAATAGTATGATATGGTGCAATACTACAGTTGCACACCATGCTAGCGTCGGTGACAATTGTTGGCTTGCATCTGGGTGTGTGGTTTCTGGTAGTGCAAAAGTGCGCGACAATGCATTCATAGGCGTAAATTCGACAATCGTAAACGAGGTCGAAGTTTCTGAGTTAAATATTGTGGGGGCAAATGCTTTGATTTCAAAGTGTACAAAGCCTAACACAGTCCATTTGTCGCGTTCTGGTGAGCAATTCCGTTATTCAGCTGAAGATTATATAAAGTTTTTTGGAGTGTAAAAAGTGGACGTGAAGTTAAGTACAATACTGAGCAGTGTTTTTGGTGTTCAAGCTTCGGAAATTAGCGCAAGTTTAACAAAAGCTGATTTACAGAGTTGGGACTCGCTTAAACAGATGGATCTTGTGACTACTTTGGAGCGAGAGTACAGCATTACCTTGGAGTTGATGGATATAGTGTCTATGACAAGTGTAGAGGCCATAATGGGTGTACTAAGAGACAAAGGAGTAGAGCTTGAAAGTTAAAGGGGCAGTTGCCCTAGTAACTGGAGGATGTGGCGGGCTTGGCTCTAATATTGCTGAGTATCTGTCAGACCTTGGGGCAAAAGTTGTCATCGCTGACTTGCATGAATCGTCTTTAGAGCGAATGCCTGCAAAATTTGCGAAATATGCATTTGATGTTACCGAACCAGAACAGGTAAAAGCGTCAATTTCTTCTATTTTTAGCAGTGAAGGCCCCATAGATATTCTCATTAATTGCGCGGGCACGATAGACAGTGCTCCTTTTGTCAATTTAATGAACCCAGATGAACTGATGCTAAGTTACCAGAGATTCCAAAATAACCTTGTTGTTAATCTTGATTCAGTATTCTTGGTTACTTCAGCGACAGTAGAGCACATGCTGCGCAATCGTGTTAAAGGCTGTGTAGTTAATATTAGTTCTATATCTAGTCGAGGAAATGAAGGTCAGACGAGTTACTCAGCGGCTAAGGCTGCGGTAAATGCACTAACGGTAACCTGGTCTAAGGAGCTAGGTAAGATGGGTATTCGTGTAAATGGTATTGCTCCCGGCTTTATAGAGACAGAATCAACAGGCCATGCTTTATCAAGCCAGCATATTGATCATATAGTTTCTAATACTCCATTGAGAAGGTTAGGGAAAGCATCTGAGATTAGCAAAGCTGTGGTTTCACTTATTGATAATGACTTCATCAATGGTGCTACCTTAGATGTTAATGGAGGTCTGACGTTTTAGGTATGAGGGACTGTGTATTTGTTGGCAATAGAAGGTTTGTGCTCGAGGAACTCATCAAGAAAAATTGGAACTTAACAGTATTTGTTGTTAAAGGAACGCATTTAGAACGCGACTTTAATTCTGGTATGTTTGAAAATGTTCCATTTCAGACAGTCGCTTCTAAGAGTGAGCTTCTTAAACATTTGTCACTGATTAGTTTTGATTTACTCATATCAAATGGTTGCCCATTCATATTGCCGGTTGAAAAACTACCTTTGGCTAAGTATGTCAATATCCACCCTTCTTACCTACCCGACTTGAAGGGGTGTGATCCAGTGATTGGGGCAGTCCTTTTACGTCGTGATGCTGGTGCTACTTGCCATATTATGGACTCAGGGATTGATACCGGAGATATTATATCCCAGACCAAGATACCCTATACCGAAGATCTCGATGTAACGACTTTATATCAGTTAAGTTTTTTGGCAGAGATAGAAGTCTTTCATGAGGCATGCAGGTTAGGCTTCAAAGCAAAAGGGGCACAGGTTAGTACACCTGAGTCCCTGTACTTTAATCGAAAAGCAGAACATCAGAATCTGTCTCAATCAGATACTAACGATTTTATGCTGCAAAAAGTTAAAGCATTTAATAATAAGAGTATTGGCTGTTCGTTCAAGAGTGAAAACGTCGAATATAAAGTATTTCGTGCGTCTAAAGTATGTAATCCATATTTAACTCGGCATGTTATGAAATTTGAGGAAAATACCGTCGCTCTAAGTTATGAAAACTCAATTGTTTTTAATAGGCATGGAGAAGTAATTAGATTTGAAGAAGTTACTCAAAAGGACAATATTCCATTACTCGTTAACCAGAAATTATTTGGAGTCTAGATGTATTATTATAATCTAAGTATGTACTTCAGGGACGTAGCATCAAAATTTTCGGATAGTCCTGCTATTGTTTTAGTGAATGAAAGCTTCTCATATTCTGAATTATCCGAACGTGCTCAAGTGCTCGCTTGTCATATTTTGTCAAAAGGCTGTGTCAAAGGAGATGTGGTTGCTATAGCGCACACAAAACAGTTTGACTCATATGCAATGATGTGTGCTTGTTTGTTGTTAGGTATTGCGTATGTCAACATTGATGTAGATTCTCCTGCTGAGCGAAATAGAAAAATACTTGAAACATGTGGAGCTAAATACCTATTTGGTGATCAGTCAATACTTAGTGAATCCCTTTCAAACCTTGCTCAGCAATCTCGATGTATATTTAGTCTTATAAGCTCAATAGATAACGTTGCAATAGGTATTGAACAACGCGCTTTAATTGAAAAGAGTATGGAGAGGGTAGACGGTTCTTCAATTGCTTATGTTATGTTTACTTCTGGATCCACAGGGACCCCAAAAGGTGTAGCCGTTACCCATCAAAATATCCTTCATTTTATTGAGTGGGGGAGAAGCACTTTCTCAGTCACTTCTAAGGATATTTTTGCCAACTTGAGTCCGATGTATTTTGATAACTCGGTATTTGACTTTTATACCGCTTTGTTTTCAGGTGCCAGTCTTGCCCCGATTACTAAAGATGTCCTGGAAGATCCAGTTCGCTTGGTAACAGTCGTTGAAGAGCTTAAATGTTCGATTTGGTTTAGCGTACCTTCATTGTTGATATATTTAATAGCTATGAAAGTAATTTCTAAAGGTAAGCTATCCAATATACGAAGCTTTTCTTTTGGCGGAGAAGGTTACCCGAAAATAGAGCTGAAAAAGTTGTATGACATTTTTTCTAGCAGCGCAGATATCGTGAATGTCTATGGGCCTACAGAGTGCACTTGTATATGCAGCGCTTATAGGTTAACTGATTCAGACTTTGACAATTTGGATGGACTGCCGACACTAGGCCAGCTTAATCAGAATTTCGATTATATGATACTTGATGATAATGGCCGTCACTCTGACTCAGGGGAGCTATGTCTGATCGGGCCGAATGTGGCAGCTGGTTATTTTAACGATCAAGAAAGAACTGATAGGGCTTTTGTTACGTTAACGCAATCAGATTGCTATATGAAACGCATGTATAAAACAGGTGACTTGGTGCGAGAAAGCCAAGGTTATTTATACTTTTTAGGGCGTAAAGATAACCAAATAAAACATATGGGTTATCGGATTGAACTCGAAGAAATAGAGCACGCTTTACTGAAGGTTGAGCATGTCAACCAAGCAGCTGTAATTTATAATAGGGTTAATAGTGCTTATGGAAAAATAGAAGCCTATATTTCATCGAATTCAAACATAACAGATAGTATGGTTATTGACTCACTATCCAGTATAATTCCTCATTATATGATTCCAAGTAAAGTGGTTGTTTTAGATACGCTTCCTAAAAATGCTAATGGGAAAGTAGATAAAAAAACCTTATCTACCTTGTAAGGTATGTTTCTAGAGTCATCTTGGTTAAAGTTCTTAGTATGCAGCAGTATTTTTTTATTTTCTCCACACTAGCATTTTCTGTGTATAGCCAGACGGTTATCAAATGGAAATCTCAACTTTTAATAAATATGCCAAGTGATACTTTTGGTAAAGTTGTTCATATGTTCTGGGTATTACTTAATCCTTGGGTTATTTCAAGTATAGTTGCTACTTTTTTTGCAGGTATATCTTGGATGATGGTTATGTCAAAATTTGACATCGGTTTTGCATATCCTTTCATGAGTTTAAATATCATTATTATGATGTGGGTCGGCTTTGTTGTCTTCAATGAACCTATTGATATTTATCGTATTTTGGGTACGGCTTTAATATGCCTAGGCTTAATTGTAATTTATAAAGGAGAATGACATGGCCCAAGTGACTACAGGGATCAGAAAAGTTTTGTCTCACCCTAAAGTATATAATGCTCTACAGTTCATTCTAGGGTCAAAAGATTTTAGTCGATGGATGGTCGAAAAATACATTATAAATTCAAATAACAATAATAGGATTTTAGATATCGGTTGTGGGACAGCTAATATATTAGATTTTATGACTGAGTACAGTGTTGAATATGTTGGTTTTGACCCTTCAAATGAGTACATTGAGCTTGCTAAAAAAAAGCATGGAAATCGAGGCACGTTTAAATGCGCTTATGTTTCAGAAGATGTCGTTCAAGAACAGGAGAGATTTGATACAATTCTAGCATTAGGTGTATTACATCACTTGGATGACGATGATGTGGAAGCTCTGATTAAAGTTGTAAAAAAGGCGTTAAAACCTGGAGGAAGGTTTATTGCCTTAGACGGTTGTTATGTGGAAGGGCAGAATAAACTTGCCAAATATCTGATAGATAAAGATCGTGGTCAAAATGTGCGAACCGAAGCTGGCTATAGAGATCTTTTTTTAGGTGATTTTGACAAGGTTTCGACAGAGATTAAGCATAAACGTTGGATACCTTATACTTACTGTATATTAGTTGTGCAAAATTGATTTTTAAGTTATTTAAGGGACGGTAAACTAAAGGGCAATATTGTGGAAAATCAATACCAAGAAATAGATGGGATTAGAGTATACCATAGTGATTCCTCTGATAAGCATGATGACTACAACCCATTGGGGTTGACCAGCCTTTACAACTCTGAGAACAAACACTTTTGGTTCCTGCACAGAAAAAAATACATATTTGATAATATTAACAATTCGATTAGCAAGAATGCACGGATTATAGAAATTGGTGCCGGGACTGGTAATGTGTCCCGATTTTTAAGGTCTAAAGGCTATCATAATCTCTGTGTCGGAGAGATGTACTTCTCAGGTCTAAAGTATGCTAAATCGTACGGAATTAATGATTGTTATCAGTTTGACTTACTGAAATCCCCTTTCACGAGCGAGTTCGATGTTGTTTGTATGTTTGATGTACTAGAACATATTGCAGACCCCAATGCCGCCCTCAAAAATGTGAGAAAGATGTTGAGAAACAACGGTCTAGTCGTGATGACTCTACCAGCGCATAACTGGCTTTGGTCTAGAGAAGATAGTGTGGCAGGACACAAAAAGAGATACAACAGGGAGATGATTGAGAACGAACTGGAAAGTAATGGCTTCGAAGTCGTTTCAGTCAGATACTTTTTTGTATTAATTGTCCCCTTGCTCTACCTGAGAAGGCTCCTTAATCCTGATGATGGCAGCGATGTGAAGGAAAGTGAATATAGCAATGAAATTGCAATCAATAAATATATTAACTTTGGACTTAAGTTTATATGTAAACTAGAAGATAAACTAAGTGGTATGCTACCAAACTGTTTTGGTGGTAGTTTATTTGTGATTGGAAAAAAAAATGATTAAGTTTTCCCAGCCAACTGTTGTAGGCAGTGAAAGCAAAAATATCTATGATGCTATTGCCAAAGGCCACTTATCTGGCGATGGTTATTACTCTGAGCTCTGTCATAATTGGTTTGAATCACAGTTAGGCTGTTATAAAGCACTCCTTACACCGAGTTGTACTTCTGCGCTTGAGATGGCGGCAATATTGGTGAATATTCAGCCCGGTGATGAAGTCATCATGCCTAGTTATACATTTGTCTCTACTGCCAATGCATTTGTCCTGAGAGGTGCAAAAATAGTATTTGTGGATGTACGCCCAGATACTATGAATATTGATGAGACGTTAATAGAACCGGCTATAACTTCTCGTACCAAGGCAATCGTACCAGTGCATTATGCAGGGGTCGCGTGTGATATGGATGTTATTATGGACATTGCTAATCGGCATGAACTCTACGTCATTGAAGATGCCGCTCAAGGGATGATGGCCAAGTATAAAGGAAAGGCATTGGGTACTATTGGGCATTTGGGAACTTATAGTTTCCATGCAACCAAGAACTACACTTCAGGTGGTGAAGGCGGATTATTGATTGTCAACGATGTTCAATTTTTAGATAGGGCTGAACATATTAGAGAGAAAGGAACCAATCGTACTCAGTTTATCGAAGGCAAAGTTGATAAGTATACATGGGTTGATATTGGCGGTAGTCATTTGCCGAGTGAATTGCAGGCTGCATATTTATATGCTCAGTTAAATGCTGCGGAACCTATTAATCTCAAACGTCTTTCCGCTTGGAATGTTTATAACTCACTACTAAAGCCTTTAGCTGAACAAGATTTTATTGATCTACCAACTATCCCGAAGGATTGTGAACATAATGCGCATATGTTTTATGTGAAGCTGAAAAACTCGGTTGTGCGCTCTCAATTAATATCTTATCTGGAAGGAAAAGGCGTTCAGACGGTAACGCACTATGTCCCGTTGCATTCATCTGAGTATGGGAGCAAGACTAGCAGATTTCACGGAACGGATAGTTTTACTACTTTACATAGTGGCTATCTTTTACGACTACCTCTCTATTATGGAATCACTTCTGACGAGATAAGTACGATTGTTGAAGAAATCTTTGCTTTCTTTATCAAAAAGACTAGTCGTTCAGTATAAGTTGGATAAGCGTTTATGAAAAAGTTGAATCTGATTTGGTCACTCCCAAGGGTACACAAGCGCTTAATTAGTGTTTCTATAGACGTTTTTTTTATTGTAGCGTCATTTTATGCTGCTTATTGGACGCGAATTGGACATATTAAGCCTCTGGATGATGTCTTAACGAAATATGTAGTGTTTGGCACTCTTCTTGTTACTATTTTTGCGTTTACTAAATTGGGCCTTTATCGAGCTGTCTTGCGTTACTTGACGTTTCACGCACTAGCCGTAGTTAGTCTTGGTACAATTATTTCGGCTGCATCAGTAGCAGTATTAGCTTTCTACTTAGATGCATCAGTACCACGATCAGTACCAATTATTTATGGTGCTTTTTTGTGCTTGTTATGTGGTGGTTCTCGTTTAATTGTTCGAGTCTTAGTTGCCCAAGCTAACGGGAAGGGTATGAAAAAGGTTTTGATATATGGTGCAGGAGCCGCAGGTAGGCAATTGGCACTGGCTTTACGTTCTTCTGAGACACATAAAGTTGTCGGCTTTATCGATGAAGATAAAACTTTATACAACACGATTATAATGGGACTTAAGGTTAAAGGGATAGGTCGTGCGGAAAAGCTTATAGAAAAACACTCCGTGAGTCAGATTTTACTAGCTGTTCCTAGTGCATCTAGAGCTCGTCGTAAGGAAATCCTTGACTCACTTGTTCACCTTTCTGCAGAAGTTCTCACTGTCCCTGATATGAAAGACATCGTTGATGGCAAGGCAAAAATCGATGAACTAAAAGATGTTGCTATTGAGGATTTATTAGGGCGAGATTCTGTCGAACCTCAGCAAGCTTTAATGGAAGCAAACATTAAAAGCAAAGTGGTCATGGTAACTGGTGCTGGAGGCTCGATTGGTTCAGAGCTTTGTCGTCAAATTGTTAGACAAAAACCGAAGGCTTTGGTCTTGTTTGAGTTGTCTGAATTCGGTTTGTATCAAATCGATCGAGAATTATCGAACTTGATTGAAGCTGAGGGCTTTAATGTGGAGATTGTTCCGCTACTTGGTTCTGTGCAACGTATCAATCGACTTGCCACTACCATGAAGAGTTTTGGCGTTCAAACGGTTTATCATGCTGCAGCTTATAAACATGTACCTTTGGTTGAGTATAATGTTGTCGAAGGAGTGAGAAATAACGTTTTCGGTACTTACTACACAGCGAAAGCGGCAATTGAAGCTAAGGTCGAGTCATTTGTTTTAATTTCTACTGATAAAGCAGTTCGGCCAACCAATGTTATGGGAGCGAGCAAACGTATGGCTGAATTAGGCTTACAGGCTTTAGCTGAACAGGAAAATGCCAAAGACAATGGAACTCGTTTTTGTATGGTTCGGTTTGGTAACGTATTAGGCTCCTCTGGCTCGGTTATTCCACTGTTTAAAAAGCAGATCGCGAGTGGTGGTCCAATTACAGTTACACACCCAGACATCATTCGTTACTTCATGACTATCCCTGAGGCTGCACAGCTCGTAATTCAGGCTGGGGCAATGGGCAAAGGTGGTGATGTATTTGTGCTCGATATGGGCGAACCGGTCAAAATTACAGACCTAGCTATTAATTTGATACAGTTATCAGGATTGGAATTGAAAGATGACAATAATCCATACGGTGACATTTCCATAGAGTTCTCTGGTTTGCGTCCAGGAGAAAAGCTATTTGAAGAGTTGCTTATCGGAGATAATGTTGGTGAAACTGCTCATCCAAGAATTATGACAGCGAGTGAACGTTTTCTACCTTTAGAAAAATATGTTGAGTTGGCTAATAGGCTAGATAAAGCTTGCCATAACTTTGAACATGATAAGATTAGAGAGTTATTGCTCGAAGCTCCGACTGACTTTAATCCAACAGATGGTATTGGCGATTTAGTTTGGCAAAGACTTCATGATATCCAAGACGAGTCTATAGATACTATTCATTAAGTGTAAAGAGCTCCAGTTCAATCGGAGCCTTTCATTTTTCCTCTACCTACAAAATTTGCTTCAACACTCGATCTGCTTTCACGCGAGTTATCTTGCGTATTAGCTTTTGCACCGCCTCGGGGTAATCTTCCGCTTTTTCTAACTGTCTATAAGTACAAATTAGCTGAGTATGCTGAAGAATATTCTCCACTTCTTTCTCAAATTGAGGAGTGAGGTGGTGGAAGTGGTCTTGAATAAAGATCGCGTTTTCTAGATCTAGACTCCAGGCTCTTGGGTTTAGGTTGTTACCAGTAATTAGCATGTAGCGCTTATCTACCCAAATGCCTTTTAAGTGGAAGCTATTCTCTTCGTGCTTCCATAAATGGATAGACAGTTTACGACTTGCGATATTGGCTTCATTGGATTTAGCAAATTGGCGCAAGTTACGCTCATAAAGGTAAGGTAAGCCACCAATCGTTTTAAATTCTTCCTCAGGCGAGATATAAAAATCATTGGCTGTTTTATCACCTACGACGATAGTCACCTTTACCCCACGTTTTAGGGCTTTTCTGACTTCTTTGGCAACACTGCGTGGGAAGTTAAAATAGGGCGTGCAGATGAAAATTTCATCTTTCGCTTTTGCTAGTAATTGATTGATGCCTTGATTAAGTTTATTACGCTTTTTCCCAACCCCAACGATTGGCGTGATCGCGACTTGTTCTTGAGAGACAGTCTGGGGCTCAAATTGATAGGTGGACTTCGCGAGAGAGGCACGTAGCTGGCGAATCTGTACTTTTATCTCTTTGGTATCAGGTTTACTCGGACAAGCTAAATCATTCACTGCCGGATGTTCGATCATCTCTTTTTGCACAAAACTGCTCATGCTGTCTGCAAGTGCTTTATTGTTCATAACGTGATAGCGATCGAAACGATAGCGTTCTTTATAATTAAGATAGATGTTGTTAAGACTCGCGCCACTGTAGATGACTGAGTCATCTATAATGAAGCCTTTTAAGTGCAAGACGCCAAATACTTCACGTCCTCGGACAGGTACGCCATAGATTGGAATTTTATGCTCGTACCTATCTGCAAAGTTTTTATACATGGAGGCATTGGTTTCCCCCGGCTCGGCACCAATCAAACCACGTTGAGCACGGTGCCAGTCAACACAGACGTTCACTTCTAGGCCAGGGTTACGCTGCTTGGCTTCATAGAGTTCGGTTAAGACTTCTCTTCCCGCTTCATCATCTTCTAAGTAAAGAGCAACCAGGTAGATTCGTTTACTTGCCTGACGAATCGCTTCAATTAAGCGAATCCGAAAATCTTTAGCCGCATAAAGGGTTTCAAACTGAGCGGGATCTTGCGCCAAAGTAGGAAGTTGTTCGAATAAATTCCTATTAGTCATCATGTTGGATGGGTTACCTTTACTTAACGTGGACATGGATATTAGCAAAATGTGCTAGCAGTTCCTAGCGGCCAGATCTTGCTTCGACAATCGCAGTGGTAAAGCTTGTGACTTACTTATTTGAGCGAAGACTGATCTCACCACCAATATAGGTTTCTAAACCATTTCCCGTTTCTAAAAGTACCGCGCCTTGTTCGTTAATACCTCTAGCGAGCCCAGTGATCTCTCTCGGTCCCATGAGCAGTTTAACTGGACGGTTGATGAAGTTATCCAGTCGGTTCCATCTTTCCACAAACCCGACCATTCCATACAGTTCATAATCAGTCAACGCTTTATGCAGTGTAGTTATCATGGAAATCGCGAGCTGGTTTCTATCAATATCCTGATTGTTTGCCACCTCAGAGAGACTAGACCAAGGTTGGTTAATACCTTCCGTTGACTCTGACATCATCAAGTTGAGCCCCATACCTATTACAAGGTTGGCCGCTGCACCAGCCTGACCTGACATTTCTACCAGAATGCCTGCGAGCTTCTTATCTTGATAATAGAGGTCATTCGGCCATTTTAACTTAACACCTGTCAGTCCCATTTCTTCGAGAGCTTCGACAATTGCCACGCCAACCACAAGGCTTAGCCCCATCGCGGCTGCTATACCTGCATCTAAACGCCAAAACATCGATAGGTATAGGTTTGACCCAAAAGGAGATACCCATTCTCGTCCTCGGCGGCCTCTCCCTTTGGCTTGATACTCTGCAAGGCAAACTGACCCTGACTCTAAGCTATCGATTCTATCGAGTAGATATTGGTTGGTTGAGTCGATTATGGGGATTAGATCTACGTGGTTAGCTAGGCTATTTTGGAGTATTTCCTGATCGAGTAGCTGGATAGACTTAGCGAGTTGGTAGCCTTTTCCCTGCACGCGAAATACATCAACGCCCCAAGCTTGGATACCTTTGATGTGTTTACTTATCGCTGCTCGAGAGACACCAAACTTTTCTCCAAGCTCCTCTCCCGAGTGAAAGCCTCCTTGAGATAAAGCCTTCAAAATAGAGAGCTTTACGGAATGTTCTTTCATTGCTGATTCTCCAATATCTCCTCAAGATTGGTTTCTGCCTGAGAGCCGATAAATCTTACCTCGTGTTCTAGGGTTATCTGGTACTTTTCAAACACAGTTTGTCGCACTGTGGCAGCTAATTTGACAACGTCCTTTGCTGTTGCGTTGTCTTTATTCACCAACACCAAGGCTTGCTTAGGGTGAACTTGAGCCCCGCCGATTTGATGGCCTTTCAATTGGCATTGATCTATTAGCCAGCCAGCGGCTACTTTTACGCCACCTTGTGTTGGGTACGCGGCAATATTGGGGAACTGTTTACTCAAATTTTCGAACTGCTGGTTTGATATCACTGGGTTCTTAAAGAAGCTCCCTGCATTGCCTAGCTTGGTAGGGTCAGGCAGCTTTTCCGTTCGGATTTGGCAAACTCGTTCAAACACTAGTTGTGCGTTGAGGGGTTCGCTTTGCAGAGATTGAAGTGGGCCATATTCGATATTTGCTGACCACTGCTTGGGGAGCTTTAAGCCAATCGCTACAACCATGACTTTCTGAAACAGCGTATGTTTAAAAATGGAGTCTCGATAGCCAAATCGACACTCTTCAGTACTCAATCGCTTTGTATGGAAGGTTTCCAAACAAAGTACGTCGACGTACTCGCAAACATCTTTCAGTTCAACGCCGTAAGCGCCAATATTTTGAATTGGGGCGCTGCCAGCACAACCAGGAATAAGGGCGAGGTTTTCCAATCCATAATAACCTTGCTCAACGCTCCATTTGACTAAGCTAGGCCAATCTTCACCGCCTGCAATGTGCAGGTGCCAATGAGTGTCGCTTTCAGTGATTGACTTACCGAGTAAATTATTCACGACTACAACGCCTTGATAGGGTTGAGTAAATAAAACATTGCTGCCTTTACCCAAAATGAGCTTTGGAAGATCCAACCATTCTCGTTTTTGATAGGCTTGTTGAATCTCTTCAACGTTTGTCACTTCAACTAGGTAAGAGCAGGTTTGAGAAATGGAGAAAGTATGGAAGCGACTAAGATCTGCGTTAGCTAATATTTGCATCGGATTTATTGAGTAATCTAAACTGCGCACATTCTACCTCAAATAAAGGTTGGGTGATAATGAACGCCATGCAGATAGAACAGATTGATCCGCTAAAATTGCCTTTAGTCACGCGTTTGTATAAGCAGTTTTACCCATCCGGTAAGGCTAAAAAGGATGAGCTGACATTAGTAGGGTATCTCGATGATCAAATTGTGTCGGTTGTGCGCTTGAAAACGATAGAAAATATCAGATTACTTACGGGTATGTTGGTTGTGCCTGATAAACGTCAACTCGGTTTAGGTCATCAATTGATGCAATATTGCTCTGCTAATATCCTTGCTGGTAGGGACTACTGTTTTGCTTACGAACACCTAGAAAATTTCTACGCTCAGCATGGGTTTGCAACAATAGAACCTTCAGGCTTGCCCGGTCAACTAAAAGAGCGGTTTCATCGTTACAACCGAAATAAGAAATTAGTTCCAATGCAATTCTTGCCCGGTGATGTATTAGTATATCAATGAGTTGCGTTATTAAACCCGTGCGCAATAATGATTATTGTGATGAAAGGAAGTGATATGAAAAGCACGGAGAAAATTTTACAAGTCATCAAAACTCGCGGTGCCGTTACGGTTAAGGAGCTTGCGCAAGAACTTGGTATGACCACTATGGGAGTCAGGCAGCACCTACAAAAGCTTGAGAAGGATGGGTTGCTATCATATGAAGATCGCAAGGCAAAGATTGGGCGTCCCACACGCCATTGGTTACTGACGGGCTTGGGCCATAAGCAGTTTGCGGATCGTCATGGAGAGCTGACCATCCAAGTGATTGATGCGGTAGAGCATCTATTTGGTGCGGATGGGCTCAAAAAAGTTGCAGAGGAACGAGAGCGGAGCACCTTTCTCAGCTATCAAATGCAACTTAGTGAATTGTCTGGATTGGAACAGCGTTTGATTAAACTGGTAGAATTGAGACAGCAAGAAGGCTATATGGCGGAGCTTGAAGAGTGTAATAATCGCTATCTATTGATCGAAAACCACTGTCCTATTTGTAATGCGGCGGTGCATTGTCCTTCTTTGTGTCAGTCTGAACTGAATGTGTTCCAGAAGCTTCTTGGAGACTTGTGTGTGGTTACTCGGACTGAGCACATCATCCAAGGACAACGTCGTTGTTGCTATGACATTACCCCTATTGAGCAATAGATGTTCTCACTTATGAGAATGTGGAACTGTACATTTCCCTTTTTCTGTCGTTAATCTAAACTCTTTTTATGGTGATGATAAAACTATCACTATATGGGGGGATCATGAGTGCGGCACTAATCAATCAAACTTTACCATCTTTTGATGAGCTCATGGCTCTAGCACAAAATAACCCAGAAGAGTTTAATCGCTTTAAAAAGAATATGTGTAAGGAGATGATCAATTCTGCTTCTGAGGAGATGCAAGGGAGATTATGGGCCCAGCAAAGTCATATAGACAGGGTGGTTGGGCACTGCAAAAACGCGAATCACGCCAACGTTTTGCTCATGCGCGAGCTTGTTTCCCAAATGGTAAAATTTCAAGATGTTCTTGATGGGGATGTTAGTGAAATCGCCCCTAAGTACAGTGCACAGGTTGTTCCTTTGGATGATTGGCGTTAATTAAAAGGTTTTCTTGATTTAGTGTTTCTCCAACTAGAGGCTTACTTCATTTATCTTCTCTGAACTAGATCACAAAAATCTCTCCCTAGCCCTTGGGTTTCCTGATTTTGCCCCTCATATAGGTAGCACAAGACTTTGAAGCCTTGTGCTTTAGTGCAATGCAATTATCAAACAATATGGAAACTAATCAGGAGAGACGACCGATGAACATTCGTCCATTACACGACCGAGTTATCGTAGAACGCCAAGAAGTTGAATCTAAGTCTGCTGGTGGTATCGTTCTAACTGGTTCTGCTGCAGAGAAATCAACTCGCGGCGTAGTTCTGGCTGTGGGTAAAGGCCGCATCCTAGAAAATGGCTCTGTTATGCCGCTGGACGTTAAAGTTGGCGACACTGTTATCTTCGCTGAAGGTTACGGTACTAAAACGGAAAAAATCGACGGTAAAGAAGTGCTAGTGATGTCTGAAAACGACATTATGGCTATCGTTGAGTAATAGCAATCATTGAGTAATTTTTTGCTCAGGTTCAAAGACAAATCAAAACGAAGAATTTAGAAAAGGAAACTAAAGATGGCTGCTAAAGACGTTAAATTTGGTAATGACGCACGTATTAAAATGCTAGAAGGTGTCAATGTTCTAGCGGACGCAGTAAAAGTAACACTTGGTCCTAAAGGCCGTAACGTAGTTCTAGACAAATCTTTCGGTGCACCAACGATTACTAAAGATGGTGTATCTGTTGCGCGTGAAATCGAACTTGAAGACAAGTTCCAAAATATGGGCGCGCAAATGGTTAAAGAAGTCGCTTCGCAAGCAAATGACGCTGCAGGTGATGGTACAACAACGGCAACAGTACTTGCTCAGGCTATTGTTAACGAAGGCCTAAAAGCGGTTGCTGCGGGCATGAACCCAATGGATCTTAAGCGCGGTATCGACAAAGCTGTCATCGCTGCGGTTGAAGAGCTAAAAGCACTGTCTGTTGAATGTGCCGATACTAAAGCGATTGCTCAGGTAGGTACTATCTCTGCGAACTCAGATTCAAGCGTTGGTAACATCATTGCTGAAGCGATGGAAAAAGTGGGTCGTGATGGCGTGATCACGGTTGAAGAAGGTCAGGCCCTACAAGACGAGCTAGACGTAGTGGAAGGTATGCAGTTCGATCGCGGTTACCTATCACCTTACTTCATCAATAACCAAGAGGCAGGTTCTGTTGATCTAGAAAACCCATTCATTCTTCTGATCGACAAGAAAGTTTCAAACATCCGTGAGCTTCTTCCAACTCTAGAAGCTGTAGCAAAAGCGTCTCGCCCTCTACTTATTATCGCTGAAGATGTAGAAGGTGAAGCACTAGCAACGCTAGTTGTGAACAACATGCGTGGTATCGTGAAAGTGGCGGCAGTTAAAGCGCCAGGCTTCGGTGATCGTCGTAAAGCAATGCTTCAAGACATCGCTATCCTAACAGGTGGTACGGTCATTTCTGAAGAAGTGGGTCTAGAGCTAGAAAAAGTGGTTCTTGAAGACCTAGGCCAAGCGAAACGTGTTGCTATCACTAAAGAAAACACAACTATCATCGATGGCATTGGCGAAGAAGCAATGATCTCTGGCCGTGTTGCTCAAATCCGTCAGCAAATCGAAGAAGCAACTTCAGACTACGACAAAGAGAAGCTGCAAGAGCGTGTTGCTAAGCTAGCTGGTGGGGTTGCAGTTATCAAAGTTGGCGCTGCTACTGAAGTTGAAATGAAAGAGAAGAAAGATCGCGTAGAAGATGCTCTACACGCGACGCGCGCTGCAGTTGAAGAAGGCGTAGTAGCTGGCGGTGGTGTAGCACTAATCCGCGCAGCTTCTAAGATCACTGAACTTCAAGGTGATAACGAAGAGCAAAACGTTGGTATCCGCGTTGCTCTACGTGCAATGGAAGCGCCAATCCGTCAAATCACTATGAACGCAGGCGATGAAGAATCAGTGGTTGCCAACAACGTGAAAGGTGGTGAAGGCTCTTACGGTTACAATGCGGCAACGGGTGAGTACGGCGACATGCTTGAGATGGGTATCCTAGACCCAACCAAAGTCACTCGTTCTGCACTTCAGTTCGCGGCATCAGTGGCTGGCCTAATGATCACAACAGAAGCGATGGTTACGGACCTACCTCAGAAAGATGCACCTGCAATGCCTGATATGGGTGGCATGGGCGGTATGGGTGGCATGGGCGGTATGATGTGATCCCACTGCTACTTTAGCCAAATTCAAACGGAGCCTTTAGGCTCCGTTTTCGTATCTGACTTATACAGCAGAGGTTTATTTACTATCAAATAACTCTGCTAGAGGTTAGAGAATAATCTCTCTTACTTCAGCATCTTTGCGCTCAAGATAATGGGTGGATTTAATGCGGCGAATGGTACGGCAGTGACCTCGGATAAGCAGTGTTTCTGTGGTAGCAATGTTACCTTGGCGAGTAATGCCATCCAGCAGATCACCTTTAGTAATCCCCGTTGCTGAGAAGACCACATTATCACTCTTCGCCATGTTTTCCATGGTGAGTACGACATTGGCTTCTACACCCATTTCTTTACAGCGTGCTAGCTCTGCTGTGCCATAAATTCGGTTTTCTTCTGTATCGCCTTTAACTTCATGACGAGGCAGTAAACGGCCGTGCATGTCACCATCCAGAGCGCGGATGACTGCAGCAGACACCACCCCTTCAGGTGCGCCGCCAATGCAGTACATAGCATCAACTTCGCTGTCAGGCATACAGGTTAAAATAGAAGCAGCTACGTCACCATCGGGCACAGCAAAGACACGTACTCCCATTGCCTGCATCTCCGTAATCACCTGATCATGGCGGGGTTTAGCCAGTGTAATAACGACCAAAGTATCTAGGGTTTTATTTAGTGCTTGGGCGATATTCTCTAGATTGTCTTTCAGTGGTTTGTTGAGATCGATGCAGCCCTTCGCACCAGGCCCAACAACCAACTTTTCCATATACATGTCTGGTGCTTTAAGGAAACTGCCTTTTTCACCTGCGGCGAGGACCGCTAGGGCATTTGATTGACCCATAGCTGTCATGCGTGTCCCCTCAATAGGGTCAACTGCGATATCGATGTCATCACCGCCTAGGCCAACATTTTCTCCAATATATAGCATGGGGGCGTCGTCAATCTCGCCTTCACCAATTACGATTTCGCCACTGATCTCTGTTTTGTTAAGTAAGATTCGCATTACTTCAACGGCAGCACCATCGGCCGCATTTTTGTCACCTCGTCCTAGCCATTTATAACCAGCCAGTGCGGCGCCTTCAGTTACTCGGGAAAATGCCATTGCTAAATCGCGTTTCATGAGGACTCCAAATCTAGAGAATAGGGGAATGAATTAAGCGCGCAGGATTTTAGCACATTCGTAAGTAAACGTTTGCTATTTTAGGCTAGTGAGATTGAACTCGATCAAAATGAGGTGCAAATCGCCAAAAAAATTACCCGCAACACTTCTCCGTCAGTACATTGTCAATGTATGCTGTTTTTTTGACCGAATGATACGAAATATAGAATATAGGGCGTGTTTATCACTCTCTGCCTAAGTAGAATGAGAGTATTAGGTGGAGAAAGCTCTTCACAATAACCGGACAATACAAGGTAGGCTAAGATGTCTTTTGAAGTACTAGAAAAACTAGAAGCGAAAATCCAAACTGCAGTTGACACCATTGCACTTCTACAAATGGAAGTGGAAGAGCTGAAAGAAGAAAAAGAAAAGCTAGCTGTAGAAGCTAATGAGCTTCGCTCTAGCCGTGAAGAGATTGAACAGAAAGCACAGCAAATGCAGCAAGAGCACTCTGCATGGCAGGAGCGTATCCGTAATCTGCTCGGTAAGATGGACGAAGTCGAATAAGTCCTGTCTTAATGAGAAAAGGGTTGGCTTGTGGCCAACCCTTTTTACGTTTTTAGAGGAATAATGAGTTCAGGTTATACCTGAGGGCGCACGCCTAACGTATGGCACAGCGCGTAAGTCATTTCTGCGCGGTTTAGTGTGTAGAAGTGGAAGTCTTTCACACCTTCACGACTCAGCACTCGAATCATATCGATTGCTTGGCTTGCACCAACCAATTGACGCGTGGTTGGATCATCATCCAGACCTTCAAACTGTTTTGCCATCCAGCTTGGTACTTTGACATTGTTTTGTGCGGCAAAGCGTGACGCTTGCTTAAAGTTAGAAACCGGCAAAATACCTGGTACGATTTCAACGTCGATACCCGCTGCAACACAGCGATCACGAAAACGTAGGTAGCTTTCGACGTCAAAGAAAAACTGAGTGATAGCACGGTTTGCTCCCGCGTCCACTTTGCGTTTTAAGTTGAGCAAATCGGCTTGAGCACTTTTTGCTTCAGGATGCACTTCTGGGAAAGCAGCGACGGAAATATCAAAGTCATGACGCTCTTTCAGCAGTTCTACCAGATCGGAGGCGTACATTTCTGGCTTACCGCCACCCGGTGGGATGTCACCACGAAGGGCGACAATGCTCTCAATACCATTTGCCCAGTAATCATCCGCAATGCGAACTAACTCTTCGCGTGACGCGTCAATACACGTTAGGTGAGGAGCGGCGATTAGGCCGGTTTCTGCCTTGATTTCTTTAATGATGGAGTGAGTGCGGTCACGTTCACCCGAGTTGGCTCCGTATGTAACAGAAACGAACTTAGGTTTTAGTGTTTTGAGGCGATGGACAGAGTTCCACAATGTTTCTTCCATTTTTTCACTGCTTGGTGGAAAAAACTCAAATGACACATTGATGTTGTCAGAAAGCTCGGCGATATTTTGATTTAAGGCATCAATATGGCCTGCGTGTGTGTATCCCATCTTACTCTCTCCATGTGGTAACCAAGACCACGAAAACTCAAATTCCTCAAATCGACGTTTAGACGTCTATATGTCCACAGGATGTATTGAATACGATTTAAAGTCAACAATACGATTATGAATTTTTCTCAAGTTAAATATTAGACGTTTTCAACTTGAAAGGTGAATAGTTGTGCGGGAAAGAAAAAGCGCAGCTGAGGGCTGCGCTAAAGTCGATTATAAGAAGCTGGAAAGTAAGTTGAGATCGGACTGAATCGCACCTGCGGTTACTTCTCGACCAGCGCCCGGGCCGCGAATGACTAGAGGGTTATCCTTGTACCATTTACTTTCGATGGCAAAGATGTTGTCACATGGCAGCAAGTTAGCTAATGCATGTTCTTTGCTAAGTGCCTCAACTCCCACGGTTGCAGAACCGTTCTTTTCCAACCTAGCAACATAACGAAGTACTTTATCTTCACGCTGAGCTTTTTCTAAACGTTCAGCTAATAGCTCACTTAATAGTTGGCTATTATCGAGGAAGTCATCGAGAGATAACTCTGCGAGTTCAGAGGGAACTAGGCTTTCGACTTTGACGGCTTCAGGCTCGAGGTCGAGTCCTGCCTCACGAGCAAGGATAACCAATTTTCGCATAACATCGGAACCGTCGAGATCGCTACGCGGATCGGGTTCAGTTAACCCCTGCTGCCAAGCGAGATCCACCAGCTCAGCAAAAGGGACACTGCCATCATATTGTTGGAATAACCAAGATAACGTGCCGGAGAAAATTCCGGATAGGGCATGAATATCATCACCACTCTCACGTAGATCTTTGACGGTATGATTAATGGGTAAACCTGCCCCGACTGTTGCATTGTACAGCCAGTAGCGGTTTATCTTGGCAAAGGCATCTTGCACTTGATGATAATAACTGCTGGACGCAGAGCCGGCGACTTTGTTGGCCGAGATAAGGTGCATGCCTTGTTCTGCAATCTCTAGGTAACGTTTTGCCAGCTGTGGGCTTGCCGTCACATCAAGTACGACTACGTCATCGTAACCTTGAATGGCGCCGAGCTTTCTTACCCACTCATTACCTTGGTATTCAACGGCCTCTTCTTCATAGTGGTCGCTGACGGTACTGGCATCAATGCCTTCAGGATTGAACCAATAATTTTGGCTGCCAACAACGGCAACCAGTTCAAAGTTCATGCCGCGACGCTTTTCCAGTTCAGCTTTTTGTTCGGCGAACAGTTCGAGCCAGCTCGAGCCAATGTTGCCTTTACCACATAGAGCAATGCCGACACGTTTTTGAGCTTGAAATAACTGGCTATGGATTGATTTAACCAGAACAGAAGTATCCGTACTGCGCAGTACAGCGACTAAGCTCAAACCAGATTGGGATTCTGAGATGAACTCGATAGGTGCAGCTTTGAGCTTCTGATAAAAACCATAGCAATGGCTCGCATTTTTCGTCACGCCTGCGCCGACTGCCGCAATCAGTGAGTAGCCTTCTTTGAGCTTAATTTCTGCTTCTATCGCCGCATCTTGCAGATATTCGAGCGCACCACCTGCAATCTCGGCAGTGTAGGCTAAGCGCAGGGTTTGCTGATCTTCCTGAACCTCGTAGGTTAAAGGTTCTAGCTGTGCTCGTTTCAAACTTGCCAAGGTTTCCTGTTCAAGGCGTTTGAAGTCATGCCCAGAGGCAAAGTTGAGTTGAATAAGCAGTACTTCTTTTAACGAGGAGATAATTTTAGCACCGCGGCCTGATGCAAGAACACGTTCGATTCGAGTTGATCCAGCTTCGGGGTCATAGCTACAACGCAGGTGCAAATCCATCGCACTTTGTGCAACAGGCTGTAAAGTACGACTGTGTAAAACGGGCGCTGCAAGCCGGGCTAATTCACTGGCTTCGTCAAGGCGAAGTAATGGCAACAGGCAAGCATCCGAAACTAAACGAGGGTCTGCGCTGTAGACACCGGCAACATCACTCCAAATGGTCACGCGTTTTACTTCGGCTAGCGCACCAATGACAGTGGCGGAGTAATCTGAACCATTACGACCAAGCAGAACGGTATGGCCTTGCTCATCCTGTGCCATAAAGCCTGTGATCACAACGCGGTGATGGGCGTGTTGAGCGAGCACTTCTTTGATCAGCGGATAAGAGGTGCCTCGGTCAACTTCAGGTTGTGTGCCTGCTTCGGCACGTAGGAAGGCTCTTGCGTCCTGAGCGACAGCCTGTAGGTCATTTTGATTCAGTAATGCTGCCAGTAGTCGTGAAGACCACACTTCTCCGTGACCTAATACGGCTGCGCGCTCGGCGCTAGTTAACGGAGCTGTTAGCTCACCCAGTGTACTGAATTCATCGTTGAGTGTTGCGATCAACTGTTGTTGAGTCTCTCCTTGGAGTAGCTCCTCAACCAGTTGGGTTTGAAACTGACGCAACGTTTGCAATGCCTCATGCGCGAGTCGGCCATCTTTGCTTAATGCGTCGAGGAATTCGATCAAACGGTTAGTAGTTTTACCCGCAGCAGAGACAACAATCAAATCTTCTTTGTCTGAATACTCTTTGAGTATGTTGACGACGCGGCGGTAACACTCTGGGTCCGCGAGGCTACTGCCGCCAAATTTATGCAATTGACGTTGCTGGCTCATGACAACGCCTCCTTGGTTTTATTAAATGCCTGCTCAAGGTCTGCAATCAGGTCGTCAGCGTCTTCTAGACCAACTGAAAGGCGTAGTAATTGTTGGGACACACCAGCTTCAGCTAGAGCCGCTTCTCCCATTGCTCGGTGTGTCATCGACGCTGGGTGGCAAATCAGGCTTTCCACACCGCCAAGTGATTCAGCGAGTGAGAAGAGCTCTAGCTGACCAACAAAGTGTTTGAGCTGCTCAAAGCTGCCTGCAAACTCAAAGCTAAGCATGGAGCCAAATCCAGACTGCTGCTTTTTCGCAATCTCATGACCAGGGTGATCCGGCAAGCTAGGGTGATAGATGTTACCTACCAGAGACTGAGACTGTAGGTAATTGAGAATGTGCGCTGAGCTTTCTTCATGTACTTTCATGCGTGCGCCCAAGGTGCGAATACCGCGTAATGTCATGTAGCTATCGAATGGTGTGCCTGTTGCGCCGATACAGTTGCCCCACCAAGCGAGATCTTCAGCGTGCTGCTCAGTTTTGGTGATCACTACGCCACCGATGACATCAGAATGGCCGTTAATGTATTTAGTTGTTGAGTGAATGACGAAGTCAGCGCCGAGTTCAAGAGGCTTTTGGAACACAGGTGTCAAAAAGGTATTATCGACGCCGACCAGAGCACCAACCTGGCGGGCTTTTTCACATACTGCGGCAATGTCGACTACGCGAACCAAAGGGTTAGACGGTGTTTCTAACAGAATCAGTTTAGGTTTCTTTGCAATAGCCTCGTCCAAGGCTTTTTGATCGGACTGATCGACAAACTGGACCTTGAAATCACCTTTTTGAGCGCGGGTATTAAACAAACGGTACGTACCGCCGTAGCAATCGTGTGGTGCGACGATCAGATCATCTGGGCCAAGAAATGCAGAGACCCATAAGTTCAATGCAGAGGTTCCACAGTTGGTCACTACCGCACCTTTACCAGATTCCAGCTCATACAGAGCTTTTTCTAACAAGCCACGGTTTGGGTTACCCGAGCGAGTGTAGTCATATTTTGGCACTTCGCCAAAGGCGGGAAAACCGTAGTTAGTCGAGAGGTAAATAGGTGGCACAACGGCGTGATGCTGAGTGTCTGACTCGATACCAGTACGTACCGCGATTGTGGCTGGTTTACGGGCGCTCATAAGTGTTTCCTTTCGAACTGTAGTGACTTGGCTGGAGATTACACTATACCTGTTTGCCGGATGTTAGATATATGTTATTCCAATCGTATGTCTCTTCACTTTACTTCTCATTTTTAAAGACGTCAACACTTCTAGACGTCTATATGTCTTTGCTTGTGGCCATAAATCCCGCTAAAATTACGCTTTCTAATTTTATACATAATGAATCATAAAGGTGCGCAATGGCAGATTGGAACGGCGAATACATTAGTCCGTATGCTGAACATGGAAAGAAAAGTGAACAAGTAAAGAAGATTACGGTTTCTATTCCATTGAAAGTATTGAAGGTTTTAACTGATGAGCGAACCCGTCGTCAGATTAATAACCTGCGCCATGCGACCAACAGTGAACTGCTTTGTGAAGCGTTTTTGCATGCTTATACAGGCCAGCCACTACCTACTGATGAAGATTTGCGTAAAGACCGCCCAGATGATATTCCCGCGGAAGTGAAAAAACTCATGACTGAGATGGGGATTGAATTCGAAGCGTATGATGAAGAGTAATCACCAGCTGCACACCTTATTTTTATTTCGCTAAATACAAAAAAACCGCTGAATATTCAGCGGTTTTTTGTTTCAGAGAGAAACGCTTACGCTTCCATGTAATTCTCTGGCATCTCAATACGAGCTACACCTGATTCCACTGCCGCTAGAGCAACCGCTTTTGCAACACGCGGTAATAGGCGGGAGTCCATTGGCTTAGGAATAATGTAGTCAGGGCCAAATTCCAGCTTATCCACACCTGCGGCTTTCAGTACTTCCGCTGGAACTTCTTCTTTCGCCAGTTCACGAATGGCGTCCACCGCAGCGAGTTTCATTTCATCGTTGATTTCGCTAGCACGAACATCGAGAGCACCGCGGAAGATGAATGGGAAGCACAACACGTTGTTTACTTGGTTCGGGTAGTCGCTGCGACCTGTACCCATGATTAAATCATCACGGACTTCATGTGCCAGCTCTGGCTTGATTTCCGGATCTGGGTTTGAACACGCAAAGACAACAGGTTTGTCAGCCATCAGTTTGAGAGCTTCAGGAACGAGCAAGTTCGGGCCAGATACGCCTAAGAACAGGTCTGCGCCTTCAATAACATCTTCCAGCGTACGCTTGTCAGTGTTATTCGCAAATAGCTGCTTGTATTCGTTGAGATCATCACGGCGAGTGTGGATAACGCCTTTGCGGTCAAGCATGTAGATTTTCTCGCGCATCGCACCACATTTGATCAGTAGCTCCATACAAGCTACTGCAGCAGCGCCTGCGCCAAGACAGACAATCGTCGCGTCTTCTAGCTTTTTGCCTTGCAGTTCAATTGCGTTAAGCATGCCGGCTGCGGTTACGATCGCTGTACCGTGTTGGTCATCGTGAAAAACCGGCACATCACAGCGCTCGATTAATTGCTTTTCAATTTCAAAACAATCTGGGGCTTTAATGTCTTCAAGGTTGATACCGCCAAACGTATCGGCAATGTTGGCAACCGTATCGACAAATTCTTCGATTGTGCGGTGTTTGACTTCAATGTCGATAGAGTCCAAACCTGCAAAGCGTTTGAACAAAAGAGCTTTACCTTCCATGACTGGCTTGGATGCCAGCGGACCTAAGTTACCAAGACCAAGAATTGCTGTGCCATTAGAGATAACCGCTACCATGTTACCTTTTGAGGTGTACTTATAGGCATTATCTGCATTCTGTGCAATTTCACGTACAGGCTCAGCCACGCCTGGGCTGTACGCTAACGCCAGATCACCTGCCGTTTCGGCTGGTGTTGTCAGCTCCACCGAAATTTTACCTGCTGTTGGGTAAGCATGGTAATCCAGCGCTTGCTGACGGAATTGTTCTTCAGGGGATAGTTCTTGGCGATTGTCATCGGACATAGGTGTAGGTACTCGTTAATAATAATTAGGATAGGGGAAATCCATTCTAGAGTAACTAAGTCAAGCTGCCTAGGTCAGAATGCGAGCTAAAGCAATAAAATGTGCTAAATCACTGGAGATAAGACCAGATGGGTAGAGATATGGCTAGCGAATATCAAACAGTGGAAGAGATTATTCTGAATGGGTTGGGGCAAAAGCAGATAACAAAAAAGGACGCCGTAGCGTCCTTTTCTTTTCATCTAAAAAGAAATTATTTCTTAGAAGAAAGAGCACCGAAACGCTTGTTGAAGCGATCTACACGGCCGCCAGTATCAACGATACGCTGCTTACCAGTGTAGAATGGGTGACATTTGTCACATACGTCTAGGTGGATTGACTCTTTAGTTAGAGTTGAGTTGAACTCGAAAGAGTTACCGCAAGAACAAGTTGCTTTAACTGCTTTGTATTCTGGGTGGATACCAGCTTTCATGGGAGAACCTCTGTAATAGGCCGTGTCGCTATCCGATTCTAAGCCGGACACCACACGTAGTTAATAAAATGTCACTTTGGATACCGCTGCTCAAAAGCAAGCCATATCACTAAGGCGCGATATAGTAATGAATACGTTCTCTGGGATCAACCGATTTACCAATAAAGTTGCTACTTTTTTCGCCTATGAGGTTGAACCATCGTAGAACTGAAGTTCATGATGTCGTTGCTTCCCCGTTTAGCGCTTTTCCCTTAGACTAATTGGGTACCTTTGATTGTATTTAAGCTTATATGCGACCGACGATTGCCCGAGTAGCCTTGCCTGTACCACTCGACAAACTATTTGACTATCAGATCCCCGCACACCTATTCCCTGTTATTGGTGGACGTGTGTCTGTGCCTTTTGGCCCCCAGACTTTGGTGGGGGTGGTGACTGCGCTTGTTAATCAATCAGAATTTAGCATTGATAAACTCAAACCGCTGAAACAGGTGTTGGACTCTCAGCCTGTCTGGCCAGATAGCCTCTATGAGTTGCTGCAGTGGTGTAGCCAGTTCTATCATTATCCGCTTGGCGAAACGCTATTCAATGCTATGCCCAGTGCTTTACGTAAGGGAAAAAAAGCGGATTTTGCTTCGCTGGTGGAATGGCGTTTAACCGCTTCTGGTCGTGAGCAGTTAATGCTTGGTTCTAGTTTAACTGTGAAGCGAGCCAAAGTGATGCATAGGTTAGAAGTTGGTCCTGTACCACACCAGCATTTTCTTGATGAGGAGATCAGTACCAGTGTCCTTAAGGGATTAAATGAGAAAGGTTGGATTGAGTCGGTTGAACGAAAACCAGAAATTCGCGATTGGAGCCAGCAGGTGGAGGCGGATGTTGATAAGCCAAAGCTTAATGAAGAACAGGCTGTGGCGATTGCAACCGTCAATAGCTTAAGTGGATTTGGCTGCTTTCTACTAGAAGGTGTCACTGGGTCAGGGAAAACGGAAGTTTACCTAAACCTGATTAAGCCAGTACTAGAGAAAGGGCAGCAAGCATTGGTGTTGGTCCCCGAAATTGGCCTGACGCCTCAAACAATCAATCGCTTTCGTCATAGGTTTGAAGTTCCAGTTGCTGTTATTCATTCGGGGCTCAATGACAGTGAGCGGTTAAATGCTTGGTTAAGTGCTCGTGATAAAGCGGCTGGCATCGTGATTGGCACGCGATCAGCACTGCTCACTCCTTTTGCCGATCTCGGCATCATCATTGTAGACGAAGAACACGATGCTTCGTATAAGCAACAAGACAGCCTTCGCTACCATGCGCGTGATGTCGCCGTAATGCGGGCCAATAAGGAACAAATCCCTATTGTTCTTGGCTCAGCAACGCCTGCGTTGGAAACGCTGCATAACGCCTTATCAGGCAAGTACCACCATCTGACACTGACAGCGCGCGCAGGCAATGCTGTACCGACGACAAATAAGGTGTTGGATGTAAAAGGCCAGTATCTGGAAAGTGGCTTATCTGCGTCTTTAATTGCTGAAATGCGTCAACACCTCAGCGCGGGCAATCAAGTGATGCTATTTCTCAATCGCCGCGGTTTTTCGCCAGCCTTGATGTGCCATGATTGCGGTTGGATTGCCGAATGTAAGCGTTGTGATGCGTATTACACCTACCATCAATACAGCAATGAAATTCGTTGTCACCATTGCGGTTCTCAGCAGCCTACTATTCATCAGTGTAAAGGGTGTGGTTCATCCAACTTAGTAACGGTGGGCGTTGGTACTGAGCAGCTTGAAGCGCAACTGGGTGAGCTCTTTCCTGAATATAAAACCATACGGATTGACCGCGACAGCACTCGGCGTAAAGGGAGCCTTGAATCAGCGCTAGGTGCAATTCGTAGCGGTAAATACCAAATATTGATTGGTACTCAGATGTTGGCGAAAGGTCATCATTTCCCTGATGTGACATTGGTAGCATTGCTGGATGTTGATGGTTCACTATACAGCAGTGATTTCAGGGCATCAGAGCGTTTGGCTCAATTGTTTATTCAGGTAGCAGGGCGTGCCGGTCGTGCGAGCAAACCCGGGGAGGTGATACTACAAACCCATCACCCTGAGCACAGTTTGTTACAGGCACTGCTGACCAAAAGTTATCGCCATTTTGCTGAGACTGCATTACAGGAACGTAAATTTGCCCTGCTGCCACCTTATTCTTATTTGACACTGTTTCGTGCCGAGGCGAATAACTCCCAACACGTGGAAGCATTTTTGCGTCAGGTTCGTCATACCTTGGAAGCTCATCCTCTCTTTGACGGTTATTGTCAGGTTTTGGGCCCCACACCGGCTCCGCTGGCAAAACGAGCTGGTAAGCACCGTTGGCAGCTAATGTTGCAGACGCAAACTCGCCCAAGGATGCAAAAACTACTGGCTAGTGCCAAACCCGCGATCCAAATGCTACCTAATGCAAAAAAGGTTCGCTGGTCTTTAGATATTGAGCCGCAAGATCTGAGTTGATTTTCATCTTTTTCATTTAATTGTGATTCACGTCTCGCTGCGGGGTTTAATTTTGTTAATCTTCCCGTAACTTTCTGTTTCGAAATGAATAAACTATGGATTAGCTTGATTGAATAAATTGAGTGATATAAGACAGGTAAACGATTGCTCTAGGCAATAAACATAAGAATGGGTTTCAGCTCATCAAAATCGGTTTAGGTGGCACTAGGCGCTACCATGTTTAGGAAATAAAGAGGGTAATTAATATATGGCGACAATGAAGGATGTTGCTCAGCTGGCCGGTGTTTCAACTGCAACAGTATCGCGTGCTCTAATGAACCCGGAAAAAGTATCTTCAGCCACAAGGAAGCGGGTCGAAGATGCAGTTTTAGAAGCCGGATATTCACCAAATTCTCTGGCGCGCAACCTGCGCCGAAATGAGTCCAAAACCATTATTGCTATCATCCCAGATATTTGTGATCCCTACTACACAGAGATTATTCGCGGGATAGAAGATGCAGCAATGGAGCATGGGTACATAGTACTGCTAGGAGATAGTGGTCAGCAGAAAAAACGAGAAAGTTCTTTTGTTAACCTTGTCTTTACTAAGCAGGCAGATGGTATGTTGCTGCTTGGTACGGATCTGCCATTTGACGTCAGCAAACCAGAGCAGAAAAACTTGCCACCTATGGTGATGGCGTGTGAATTTGCTCCAGAGCTGGAATTGCCGACGGTTCACATTGACAACCTGACATCGGCATTTGAAGCAGTGAACTATCTGACACAAATGGGGCATAAACGTATTGCCCAGATTTCTGGGCCGGACTCAGCTGTATTGTGTCAATTCCGTTTCCAAGGTTACCAGCAAGCACTGCGTCGAGCGGGGATCACGATGAACCCCAACTACACTATCTACGGTGATTTCTCGTTTGAAGATGGCGCAAAAGCAGTGAGACAGCTTCTATCTCTACCTGAGCCTCCAACTGCTATTTTCTGTCACAACGATGCAATGGCCATTGGTGCGATTCAGGAAGCGAAGAAATTAGGCTTACGAGTACCACAAGATCTTTCAGTCGTTGGCTTCGATGATATTCAATTTGCTCAGTACTGCGATCCACCGCTGACCACTATTTCTCAGCCGCGCTATGAAATAGGCCGTCAAGCGATGTTGATGATGTTGGAGTTGTTGCGAGGACATGATGTTCGAGCAGGTTCAAGATTGTTGGAAACTCAGTTAGTGGTCAGAGAAAGTGCCGCTCCACCGCGAGTCATCTGAGGATAGCTTTCTCCTCAGCGGTGCATTTTGATGCGCCGCTTCCATTTCCCCTCTGTAATCAGGGCGCGAACTGCATTACCATAGCCAAAGAGGTAATAGATATTGATGTACAGCAGTGGCAAATAGAGATTATGTAAAGCGCGGTCGTGGTAACAGCGGGCGCAAACCCGTGCGTAAAAAGTCGGCTCCCAAAAGAAAGCCATGGCGAAGCGGGTTACTGGCAATTTTGCTGGTAGGAGGGTTTGGCTACGGACTTTATACATTGAACAATGACCCTGAGCCCCCCCAGCCTGTTGTGCAGCAAACCAAGCCGAAACCTAAACCAAAGGCTGATAAGGTGTTACCACCTCCTCCGGAAGAAAAATGGGACTACGTTGAATCCCTTCCCAGTCGTGAGATTGAAGTCACAGCCAAGGCGCAGGTGGTGTCCGAGATCCCTTATATCATGCAGTGTGGGGCGTACACTAATGCTTCTCAGGCCGAAGCGCGTAAGCTCGATATTGCTTTTCAGGGGATCAACAGCAAGATCCGCAAGAAAGAGGGTAGCAAATGGTATCGTGTGGTGTTAGGGCCATATAAGTTCAAGCGTGATGCAGAACGAGATAAGCACAAACTTCAGCGTGCTAAGATTGAACCTTGTGCGATCTGGAAAGACAGTCAGTAGATAAATGAAGCGAGCCAATTGGCTCGCTTTCTTGTATAGAGCCTAAGTTCGCTAGAGATTTTGTTCTACGCGTTTGTAGCAATATCTTGATGCTCATTGCTTCCTTTAAGCGTGCTCCTTAGCACCGACTGCCCTTGAATTCCCTTTAAGCTAACCTCATATATCTTCTAACACTAAGATGAAAACTATTATGAGGCCCTACTCGTGACTACCATTGTATCTGTACGTCGTAACAACAAAGTCGTCATCGCTGGTGATGGACAAGTATCTCTGGGTAACACAGTAATGAAGGGTAATGCGCGCAAAGTGCGCCGCCTGTACAACAACAAAGTGCTTGCTGGCTTTGCTGGTGGTACAGCGGATGCCTTCACGTTGTTTGAAAAGTTTGAAAGCAAGTTGCAGATGCATCAAGGGCATTTGACGAAAGCGGCGGTAGAGTTGGCCAAAGACTGGCGTAGTGACCGTGCGCTGCGCAAATTAGAAGCGCTATTGGCTGTGGCGGATGAGACTGCCTCTTTGATCATCACAGGTAATGGTGATGTGGTTCAGCCTGAAAATGATCTGATTGCGATCGGTTCCGGCGGTAATTTTGCTCAAGCTGCAGCGACCGCATTACTAGAGAACACCGAACTGGATGCGCGTGATATTGCTGAAAAA
Organism: Vibrio sp. Isolate24; assembly: GCF_022398215.1. Taxonomy (NCBI): domain Bacteria; kingdom Pseudomonadati; phylum Pseudomonadota; class Gammaproteobacteria; order Vibrionales; family Vibrionaceae; genus Vibrio; species Vibrio sp. Isolate24. Next base: position 114,382 of record NZ_JAKEUU010000003.1, on the reverse strand, counting down.
TCATTGAAAATTGCCGGTGATATTTGTGTGTTTACTAATCATCACCACACTATCGAAGAACTAGAAATTCCAGCTCTATTAAGTGCTGAATAACCCAAGATAGTGGCTACTAGAATTTAAGGAATTTGATTATGTCTGAAATGACTCCTCGCGAAATTGTGCATGAACTGAACCGCCATATTATCGGTCAAGATAATGCGAAACGCTCTGTAGCAATTGCACTACGTAATCGCTGGCGTCGTATGCAGCTAGAAGAAAGCTTGCGTGCCGAAGTTACCCCGAAAAATATTTTGATGATTGGTCCTACGGGCGTGGGTAAAACGGAAATCGCTCGCCGTCTTGCAAAGTTGGCGAACGCGCCATTTATCAAGGTGGAAGCGACCAAATTTACTGAAGTAGGTTACGTTGGTAAAGAGGTCGAGACTATCATTCGTGATCTGACGGATGTTGCCATCAAGATGACGCATCAGCAAGCAATGGAAAAAGTAAAATTCCGTGCTGAAGAACAAGCTGAAGAACGTGTTCTTGATGCGCTTTTACCACCCGCACGAGATGCATGGGGGCAAAACGAGCAACAGGACGAAAGTGCTTCAAATACACGTCAAATTTTCCGCAAGAAGCTACGTGAAGGCAAGCTAGACGACAAAGAGATCGAAATCGATGTGGCAGCTCCTCAGATGGGTGTTGAGATCATGGCGCCTCCTGGTATGGAAGAGATGACTAACCAACTGCAGGGTATGTTCCAAAACCTAGCGGGCGATACCAAGAAGAAGCGTAAACTGAAAATTAAAGATGCCTTCAAGGCGCTCACAGAAGAAGAAGCTGCAAAGCTTGTGAACCAAGAGGAGCTAAAAGAGCAGGCAATCTTTAATGTTGAAAACAACGGTATCGTATTTATCGATGAAATAGACAAGATCTGTAAGCGCGGTGAAAGCTCTGGCCCAGATGTGTCTCGCGAAGGTGTTCAGCGTGACTTACTGCCGCTTATTGAAGGCAGTACGGTCTCAACCAAGCATGGTATGGTAAAAACTGATCACATTTTGTTTGTTACGTCTGGCGCATTCCAAGTGGCAAAACCATCAGATCTTATCCCTGAATTACAAGGTCGCTTGCCAATTCGTGTTGAACTAGAAGCGCTCTCAAGCAATGACTTCAAACGTATTCTGACAGAGCCTAAAGCATCGTTGACAGAGCAGTACATTGCCCTGATGAAAACTGAAGATGTGGATATCGAATTTACCGAGGATGGTATTACTCAAATTGCTGAAGCGGCGTGGACGGTTAACGAAACCACGGAAAACATTGGCGCTCGTCGCCTGCATACTGTGATGGAACGCTTGATGGATGAGATCTCGTTTGAAGCAACGGATAAATCCGGCTCGAAATTGACGATAGACTCTGACTATGTAAAAGCCAAACTGGGCAATACAGTCGAAGATGAAGATCTGAGTCGTTTTATTCTTTAGCTTCACTTAGATAGTAATAAGCCCGCTCCATTGAGCGGGCTTATTTTATCACCAAGAACTCAGTTGTTTAAATCATAAAGATAAAGATCACTGCGAGGGCAGAGATCAAGCCTGCAAATGCGTAACAAGCGATTTTTCCGACCAAACCGGTATGGAATTTAAGGTCGTGCATACCATGATGAACACGGTGCATTGCATGCCACATTGGTAGCGCGAGTGTACCAATGATAAATAGAGCGCCAATGATGCTTGTGGCAAAATCAACCACTCGCTCATAGCTTAGGGCTTCTGCATTGATGATGCCTAATGGAGCAAGTACACCAAGAACCAGAATCGTCACTGGTGTAATCATGGCAAACCAAGTACCGCCAGCGCCAAACAGTCCCCACCAAATTGGTTCATCAGAACGCTTAGGAGCTCTATCTACAGAAAAATTAGGTTTCATAGTCATAGCTCCTTAAGCGATTACTAGCACAATCAGAGAAATAAATGCCACGGCTGCCCATTGAGTAAGCACAATGATCTTCTTATCCACTGGCTTACCTTTTAAGCGAATCGGCATTACCTGCGGCATCATGCTGAAGAACGTTTGAGCATGCAGTAGGCTACCCGCAAGTGCAACGATGTTAATCGCGACTACAAGTGGATTGGCCATAAACTCAATCCAACCTTGCCACGCTTCTGGCCCTTTTACTAAGCAACCTAAACCGAAAGTTAGGAAGAGCGTAAAGAGGATCAGAGGCAGCACCGTTGCTTCACGCAGCATGTAGAAGCGGTAAAATGGATGATCTTTCCACCAAGTGCGTTTTACCTCGCGAACGTAAGGTTTACGGTTACTCATCTTACGCCTCCTGTGTAGTCTTTGTTGGTGTGCCATCAGGCTTGAACATTGAGATCACGAAGTCCATAGAAGACTCGACCTTACCTTGGTTTACTGCAGCTGCAGGGTCTACATTCTTCGGACAAACTTCAGAACAGTAACCCACAAAGGTACAGCCCCAAGCACCGTTCTCGCCATTAATGAGTGACATACGCTCATCTTTACCGTTGTCACGACTGTCGAGGTTGTAACGATGGGCAAGAGTCAGTGCTGCAGGGCCTATGAACTCTGGGTTTAGACCAAACTGCGGACACGCTGCGTAACATAGACCACAGTTGATGCAACCAGCGAACTGCTTGTACTTAGCCATTTGCTCTGGCGTTTGTAGGTTAGTGCCGTCTTCAGGTTTACGATCGTTACCGATGATGTAAGGCTTGATGGCTTCAAGGCGCTCAATGAATGGCGTCATGTCGACAATCAAGTCTTTCTCGATTGGGAAGTTTGCTAATGGCTCGATCTTCACGCCGTTTGGGTAGTCACGGAGGAAGCTTTTGCAAGCAAGTTTTGGTACGCCGTTCACCATGATGCCGCATGAACCACAGATCGCCATACGACAAGACCAACGGTAAGACAGATCTTTATCTAGGTTATCTTTGATGTAGCCAAGTGCATCAAGGGTCGACATAGTTTCATCGAATGGCACTTCAAAGGTCTGGAAATGCGGTTCTGCGTCTTTCTCTGGGTCATAACGCAGGATCTCTACTTTTTGGATGCGATTTGCTGACATTATGCTTGCTCCTCTGCGTTCTTCTGTGCCGCTTTTGCTGCTTCTTCAGCGGCTGCTTTCTCAGCAGCTTCACCGTATAGACGAGCTTTAGGCTGTGACTTAGTGATAGTCACCTTGCTGTAGTCGATAGTTGGCGCTGCATCTGGTTGGAAGAAAGCCAGAGAGTGTTTGAGGAACTCTACGTCATCACGTTCAGTACAGCCATCATCTAGACGCTGATGGGCACCACGCGACTCTTTACGCAGGATCGCAGAGTGAACCATTGCTTCTGCGACTTCTAGGCCGTAACCGACTTCGATAGCGTACAGAAGGTCAGTGTTGAACACTTTGCCTTTGTCTTTGATGCTGATGCGCTTGTAACGTTCTTTCAACTCAGTGATTTTGTCTATGGTGGCTTGCATCAAATCTTCTTGGCGGTAGATACCACAGCCCGCTTCCATGGTATGACCCATTTCAGTGCGGATATCTGCCCAGTTTTCATCGCCTTCTTGGTTCATTAGTGCTGCGATACGCTGCTCAACATCTTTGACTTGAGCTGCAATAGACTCTTCGTTCCAGCCCTTGAATTCTGCTGCACGCTTCACAGCTTGTTCACCAGCAACACGGCCGAATACCACGAACTCAGCCAGTGAGTTAGAACCTAGACGGTTAGCGCCGTGAAGACCAACAGAAGCACATTCACCTACCGCGAATAGACCTTTAATGCGCGTTTCACATTCGCCGTTCGTTTCAATGCCACCCATGGTGTAGTGTACCGTTGGACGAATTGGAATCGGCTCTTTCGCAGGGTCAACGTTAACGTATGCTTTCGCTAGCTCACAGATAAACGGTAGACGCTCTTGCAGGTACTCTTCACCAAGGTGGCGAAGGTCTAGATGAACCACATCACCTAGAGGGTGTTTAATGGTGTTGCCTTTCTGCTGTTCGTGCCAGAAAGCCTGAGAAACCTTGTCGCGAGGACCGAGTTCCATGTATTTGTTCTTTGGCTGGCCAACTGGAGTTTCAGGGCCCATACCGTAATCTTGTAGGTAACGGTAGCCGTTCTTGTTAACGATGATACCGCCTTCACCACGACAGCCTTCAGTCATCAGAATACCTGTTCCTGGAAGACCAGTTGGATGGTACTGAACGAATTCCATATCACGTAGAGGTACGCCATGACGGTAAGCCATTGCCATGCCATCACCGGTTACGATACCGCCGTTAGTATTACAGTGATAAACACGACCTGCGCCACCTGTTGCTAAAACAACAGACTTGGCTTTAATCGTAACGAGTTCACCTTCTGACATGTGAATGGCGATAAGACCTTGCACTTCACCTTCATCGACAAGAAGATCCACCACAAAGTACTCATCAAAACGTTTGATATTGTCGTACTTCATTGATGTCTGGAATAGGGTGTGAAGCATGTGGAAGCCAGTTTTATCTGCCGCGAACCATGTACGCTCAACCTTCATACCACCAAAGCGGCGTACGTTGACTTCCCCGTTTTCTTTACGACTCCATGGGCAGCCCCATTGCTCCATTTGGATCATTTCGCGAGTCGCGTTTTCTACAAAATATTCGACAACGTCCTGTTCACATAGCCAGTCACCACCACCAACGGTGTCGTTGAAGTGATTGTCTAGGCTATCTTCATCCTTGATAACTGCTGCTGAGCCACCCTCTGCTGCGACTGTGTGAGAACGCATTGGATAAACTTTAGAAATTAGTGCGACTTCTAAATCAGGGTTTGCTTCAGCTGCTGCAATAGCAGTGCGAAGACCAGCGCCGCCAGCGCCGATGACTGCGATATCTGTGATGATAGTTTGCACAGTTATCCTCCAGTGTGAAATTGCGGAGTGTTCCGCTTGTTATCATAAAATGAGGGAATTCCCCCAAAAGTGGTAGGGGTAGTGTAGAAGAGTATCGTTATGGAAAAGTTGATGTATTTAGGTTTTTTCCCCAGTAATGCATATGAGAGCATAGAAAATACAGGTTATGTGATTACTATCACGGCAAACTTATTTTAGCTCTAAGTCTCTGCAGAACCCGCTGTTACGGGTATGTTGCGAGTGAGATTTGTTATTAATTTCATCAATGTTAAAGCTGGGGAATTATTTCTTGTAGTACGTTATTTTAACGCTTCAAGCTAAGAGCTGTTCATTTGCAATCTGAGTGAAAGATGATAGTTTGCGCCACAATACATCGTCACGAGAGAAGAGCTATGCAGGCAGATTGGCAACCCACGGCAAGCATTGAACAGTTAAGGCAACGCGCGGATTTGATTGGGCAGATACGTCAGTTTTTTAAGGATAAAAACGTCCTTGAGGTTGATACACCCGCGATGAGTCATGCAACAGTGACAGATATTCATTTGCACACGTTTCAAACCAAATTTGTTGGCCCTGGCTATTCGCAAGGTAAGAATCTCTATCTAATGACCAGCCCAGAGTTTCATATGAAGCGTTTGCTAGCTGCAGGAAGTGGCTGTATCTACCAGATCTGTAAATCTTTTCGCAATGAAGAAAATGGCCGATATCACAACCCTGAGTTCACCATGCTTGAGTGGTATCGGATTGGCTTTGATCACCATCAGTTGATGGATGAGATGGATGAGCTACTGCAACTGATTCTGAAGGTTGGAGCCGCAGATCGTATGACCTATCAACAGGCTTTTCTCTCAATATTGAAAATTTGTCCGCTAGAGGCGTCGATGGAAGAGCTGAAAGTAACGGCTGATTTGTTAGGACTTAGTGATATTGCTCAGCCAGAACAGGACAGAGACACCTTGCTGCAACTATTATTTAGCGTTGGAGTTGAGCCTGAAATCGGTCAGCAAGTTCCTGCCTTTGTGTACGATTTTCCTGCGTCACAAGCGGCATTGGCAAAGATAAACGACCAAGACAGCCGTGTTGCCGATCGCTTTGAGGTGTATTCTAAAGGAATAGAGTTAGCAAATGGCTTCCATGAACTGGATAGGGCCGAAGAGCAGCTTAAACGCTTTGAGCTAGATAACGTTAAACGACAACAAATGGGCCTAACCACACAACCCATTGACCATCATTTGATTAAGGCATTAGAAGCAGGCTTACCACGATGCGCAGGAGTGGCATTAGGTATCGATCGTCTAGTTATGCTGGCAACCAATAATGATCATATTGATAAGGTAACCGCATTCCCTTTCCCTAGAGCGTAAGAGTAAAAGGCTGGCAGCACTGCCAGCCTTCGCCAATTCTACTCAACGGTGCTAGGCCGTTGATACCATTGAGAACGAACGTCTGTTTTCTCAAATAGGTTGTATTGTTTCTTCAGCATTTGCCCGCCATCTCGGGTAATTGGCTCCCAAGAGATGTCAGCGCGACTGGTACTTGGCTTAATCGTCATGATGTCCAGAGGAATCGAAATATAGAAGCCTTTGTTATAGCTTCCTTCACCATACTCTTCTGCTGTCAGATCGGTAAAGGTCGCGTATGCACCGACGATAACTCCAGAATTAAATTGCTTAGAAAAATCGAAGCGAGCTCCTACCTAGCTGAGACTGAGATTTAGAGTGATGTCTAAATTACTAAAGTGCTTTCTTACGGTACATATTTACCGTCAAATAAACCCGTACCGCTAAAATAACGAACTTCAATTGATGTCTCAGGCAGCCAGTCCTCTTCTTGCCAAAGACGGACTTTGGTGTAGATCCCTTTATCGGTTCTCCGCTGTAGAAAGGAGGGCTAATACATAGTAGTTCGGGCCACGTGTGTAGTTTACGTTTGAATCGAACCAGTTCATCAATTGTATTGTCACTGTCAGTATCACTCATTTATCACCTTTTGTTGCTCAGCAATGGACTCAATGGTTAGTTAAGGAGCTGAACTTATGGATGAAAGAAGAATCTTTAACGGAAACCAATCGCAATATTGAGTATCTAGAACAGCAGTTAGAACGAACTAAAGTGGTAGATATGCAGAACGTGTTTTATCAATTGATTGAGGAACAAACTAAGACACTCATGCTAGCTGAGGTGAAAGATGAATATGCGTTTAAAGTGATTGACCCCCCGGTTGTACCAGAAGAAAAAGTTGGACCCAAACGAGCATTGATATGCGTATTAGCGACGTTGCTGGGAGGGATGTTGGGAATTGCTATTGTACTGGTTCGTTATGCATTTGGTCGAGAGAATGATGCGCTTATTGTACATCAAGCTTAAGGTGGCCTCGCCTTAAGTTCTTATCCTCGCTATACTCCCAAACTGAATTTGAGTCCAGAGCTGCTTATATTTAGGCCGCTCTACAATTTAAGAGCACAGGACATGCAAGAATATATCGCATTTTTTCAAGAGAACATGATACTTTCTCTAGTATGGGTGGGCCTTTTGGTTGCCTTAATCATGAATATCGTAAAATCCACAACGGCGGCATATAAAGAAGTGACGGCCTCTCAAACGACACAACTGATGAATCGTGAAAATGGTGTTGTGGTTGATATTCGTAGTAAAGACGAGTTCCGTAAGGGGCATATTACTGATGCAGTTCACATTTTACCTTCTGACATTAAAGCAGGTAATTTAGGTAGTCTTGAAAACCATAAATCTAACCCAATTATTGTGGTATGCAAAACGGGCCAAACAGCGCAAGAGAGTGCTAATCTCCTAGCAAAAGCTGGCTTTGAAAATGTTAGTTTGCTGAAGAATGGTTTAATCGCTTGGAATGAAGCGAATTTGCCTCTGGTAAAAGGCAAGAAGTAAATTGCATGAATTTTACGAAAGCGCTGAATAAAAAATCAGCGCTTATTAGAGAGAGATGTGAACAATTCCACGAATTGTTTGGAAAACCTAGTCACAATCAACTCTCTCAGTTAGTCTCCAAGCAGACGACTTGATCTATTAAAGGATTTTTAAAATGGCTGAAGCAGCACCCCAACAAGAAGCGCAAAATTTCGCAATCCAACGTATTTTCTTAAAAGACGTCTCTTTTGAAGCGCCTAACTCACCAAATATGTTCCAGAAAGAGTGGAACCCTGATGTGAAATTGGACTTAGACACCCAGAGCCGTGAGCTAGGTGAAGGTGTGTACGAAGTGGTTTTACGCCTAACCGTGACGGTTAAAAACGAAGAAGAAACAGCATTTCTATGTGAAGTACAACAAGGTGGTATCTTCACAGCGGAGAAGATGGAAGCAGGCCAGCTTGCGCATTGTCTAGGTGCGTTCTGCCCTAATATTCTATTCCCATATGCTCGTGAGACGATTTCTAGCTTAGTGGTTAAAGGTACGTTCCCACAACTTAACCTAGCACCAGTTAACTTTGATGCTCTGTTTATGAACTACCTACAGCAGCAAGCTCAGCAAGAAGGTACAGCGGAAGCTTAATTGTTTCATCGCTATTTCTTAAAGAAATGCACAGAGCATCGAGGGATGTGCTGTGCATTTTTTATTTATTGCTGATAATAGTGCCTTACACTGAAATCATTCCAAGTTCCACATATTAGATACGATCAGGCGGATTAATGACGGACTCAGACATTCAAAACAGCTATGGTAAAGAGATAGCAATGACAGTGCTTGGCGCGGGTTCCTATGGTACTTCTCTAGCTATTTCACTCGCGAGAAATGGTGCGAATGTGGTGATTTGGGGGCATGACCCTGAGCATATGGCGCGCTTGGAATCTGATAGAGCTAATCACGAATTTTTACCGGCGATTGATTTTCCTGACTCACTGATTATTGAATCAGATCTAGAAAAGGCTGTACAGGCAAGTCGTGACCTATTGGTTGTCGTACCCAGCCATGTTTTTGGTATTGTACTGAATAATGTTAAGCCTTACCTAAGGCCGGACTCCAGAATTTGTTGGGCAACCAAAGGGCTTGAGCCTGAAACAGGTCGATTGTTGAAAGAAGTTGCAGTTGAAGCTTTAGGAGAAAGCCACCCAATGGCGGTTTTGTCAGGGCCGACCTTTGCTAAAGAGCTAGCGATGGGAATGCCAACAGCAATCTCGGTGGCTTCTCCTGATAAAGGTTTTGTTTCTGATCTGCAGGAGAAAATTCATTGCAGTAAGACCTTTCGAGTATATGCCAACAGCGATTTCACCGGTATGCAGTTGGGTGGTGCGGTGAAGAATGTGATTGCTATAGGGGCTGGAATGTCCGATGGCATTGGTTTTGGTGCGAATGCACGTACGGCATTAATTACCCGTGGTCTTGCGGAAATGACACGTCTTGGCGCTGCATTAGGCGCGCAGCCAGAGACCTTCATGGGTATGGCAGGACTTGGCGATTTGGTTTTGACTTGCACAGATAATCAATCACGTAACCGCCGTTTCGGGCTCGCTCTAGGACAAGGTAAAGATGTCGATATGGCGCAGGAAGAGATTGGCCAAGTTGTTGAAGGCTACCGCAACACAAAAGAGGTTTGGTTGCTGTCTCAGAGAATGGGCGTGGAGATGCCGATTGTTGACCAAATTTATCAAGTATTGTATCAAGGAAAAGATGCTCACTTGGCAGCAAAAGATTTGCTTGCTCGAGATAAGAAATCAGAGGCGTAAACGCTGATAGAAATGGAAAGCGATAAGCACTTAAGCCGGCTTAGGTGAAGGGTTGATAAATGAAACATTGTGAAAAACAGAAAGTCTGGCAAGCCATTGTCCGTGAAGCTCGAGAGCTGTCAGAGCAGGAGCCGATGCTCGCAAGCTTCTACCATGCGACGATCATTAAGCATGAGAGCTTAGCTGCTGCTCTAAGCTATATTTTGGCGAACAAGCTGAACACAGCTTCGATGCCAGCGATGGCTGTTCGTGAAGTCGTAGAAGAAGCTTTTAACGCTGATCACTCGATCACGGAGGCCGCGGCTTGTGATATCTGTGCAACAGTGAATCGAGACCCTGCGGTTTCCATGTATTCAATGCCTCTTTTATACCTCAAAGGCTATCATGCTCTGCAAGGCTATCGTGTAGCAAACTGGCTATGGAGCCAGGGGCGCATTGCTTTGGCGACTTACTTGCAAAATCAAATTTCAGTTGCGTGCCAAGTTGATATTCATCCTGCTGCGAAAATTGGCCAAGGCATCATGCTGGATCACGCAACCGGCATAGTGATTGGTGAAACGGCTGTGGTTGAAAATGATGTATCGATCTTGCAAGACGTGACGTTGGGCGGCACGGGGAAAGAGTGCGGTGATCGTCACCCTAAAATCCGAGAAGGCGTAATGATCGGAGCCGGAGCTAAGATTTTGGGTAATATTGAAGTCGGTGAGGGGGCTAAAATTGGGTCTTGCTCAGTGGTGCTGCAAGCTGTCCCTGCTCATACGACAGTGGCTGGAGTACCAGCTAAGATCGTTGGTCGACCTAAAACAGATAAGCCATCATTGGATATGGATCAACAATTCAATGGGCGCTCGCAGAGTTTTATTGGTGGCGATGGTATTTAAGAAGGTTCTTTCTTAAAAGAAAAAGGGTTGAAGCTTTGGCTTCAACCCTTTTTTGTCTCTTTAATCTAGAGAGCTTAGTTCCGCGAGCACTTCTTCTGCCCACTCAATCCATGCTTGGCGCACCAAGAGATTACGGCGAAGCGTTAAACGTTCTAAGCGTTGCTGTTTATCCAGCGTTGCAGGCGTTGAGTAATATGCGTTTTCAATTTCCTGATAGTGAGCAACTAACTTGCGTGATTCTTCAACAAGTTCTGCAAGTTGTTCACGATAAGGCGCTGAAGGCTGAACAGCACAAGCCATCAGCTTCGCAGAGAATTCATCACGAACGGTTGGGTGCGCTGTGGGTTGATCAAACCATTCACCTAATGCAACACGACCGGAGTCGGTAATAGAGTATACTTTTCGGTCTGGCTTGCCTTCTTGAGGTTCTAAAACGCATGTAACCAACTCGTTTTGAGCCATTTTATTTAGCTCACGATAAACTTGTTGGTGGCTGGCTTTCCAGAAGTAGCCAATAGTGGCCGAGAATTCTTTGGTGATATCATATCCAGTTGCGTCGCGCGTGCTTAGAACTGTCAGGATAACGTGTGGTAATGACATGTCTTCAATCCAAATGGTCAAATAACTACTAACAACTGCTTAGTTACTGTCGTGCTTCTTTGGCACTTATCATCAGTGAATGTATTTAAGCAGCGCCAACAAAGTTGGCCATGTCACCTTAAAAAAGCCGTTTTATCACCTAGAGCGATATGTAGATGTTGTTGTGTATCGCAAGGGAGCAACATTATATCTAAATAATAAGCATAAAGTGGAATAGAAGAACAAAATAAACCAAAAAACTGATAATTTGCTCAATAAATAAATATTTTGGATTATTATTCTGTAAAATCTGTATTGTTACTATTTTTTTGTTTAAATAATGCTAATTGCTTTGACGTTTTTAGAATCAGATATAGCAAAGGCTGTCTAGGATGACAGCCTTTTTGTGCTTTGGTAATGGTTTATCCAGTATTACGCATACCTGCTGCAATACCAGCAATCGTGACCATTAATGCTTCTTCAAGTTCAGGAGAAGCTGTTTCACTTTGGCGAGTGCGATAGAGTAACTCAGCTTGCAGCATGTTCAATGGCTCAACGTAGATATTTCTCAGGCGAATAGACTCTTGCCCCCAAGGATCGCTTTGCATTAAGTTTTCATTGTTTTCGACATTCAGTACGGCTTTGATGTCTTTTTGTAGCTGCGTTCGAAGCTTATCGCCAAGAGGTAAGAGCTTTGGCTCGACCAAACGTTCGTCATAGTATCGGGAGATCTCAAGGTTACATTTGGTATAAACCATCTCGAGCATGCCTAGGCGAGTGGAAAAAAACGGCCACTCACGGCACATCTCTTCAAGCAATGTTTGATGGCCCTTGTCGATAGAATACTGAATGGCTTCTCCTGCTCCTAACCATGCTGGCAAGACTAAACGGTTTTGGCTCCAAGAGAAGATCCATGGAATCGCACGCAAGCTTTCTACGCCACCTTTAGGGTTACGTTTCGCTGGACGAGAACCAAGAGGCAATTTGCCGAGTTCTAATTCAGGGGTAGTCTGACGGAAGTAAGGAACAAAGTCAGGTTCACCACGGACGACTCGTCGATAAGCTTCACAACTCACTTCTGATAGGACATTCATCAGATCGCGCCATTCCTGTTTCGGCTCTGGTGGTGGTAGCAAGTTAGCTTCCAAAATTGCACTGGCATATAGGTTGAAGCTGTTTACTGCCACTTCTGGTAAGCCCAGCTTAAAGCGGATCATTTCGCCTTGCTCGGTTACTCGAAGGCCACCTTTCAGGCTTTTTGGTGGTTGAGATAATAAAGCGGCATGAGCCGGGGCACCACCACGGCCAATCGTTCCACCTCGACCATGGAATAGGGTGAGCTCGACTCCTTCTTCTTCAGCGACTTTCACCAAGGACTCCATCGCGTGGTATTGAGCCCAGCCTGCAGACATTACTCCGGCATCTTTCGCTGAGTCAGAATAGCCAATCATGACCATTTGGTGGTTTTGAATAAAACCACGATAGAGATCAATGCCCATCAGCTGCTTGATCACTGACTCTGCATTATTCAGATCGTCCAACGTCTCAAAAAGTGGACAGACATCCATACGATATGGGCATCCCGCTTCTTGCAGTAATAGGTGTACCGCTAAAACATCAGAGGCGGTACGCGCCATCGAAATAACGTAAGCCCCGAATGCTTCACGCGGTTGGGCTGCGACAATCTTACAGGTATCCAGTACTTCTTGGACGGGCTCTGATGGTTGCCAGTCACGTGGGAGAAGTGGACGTTTAGAAGCCAGTTCATTGGTCAGAAAGGCGATTTTGTCTTGCTCACTCCACTGGTTGTAGTCACCAATGCCAAGGTAGCGAGTCAATTCGGATAACGCATCTGAATGGCGGGTACTCTCTTGGCGGATATCCAAGCGTACCAGATGCACCCCGAAGGCTTTGATACGTCGCAGGGTATCGAGTAGAGAACCATCTGCAATAATGCCCATACCACATTCATGTAGAGATTGGTAACACGCATAAAGTGGTGCCCATAGTTGTTCGACACGCTGAAGTGGGGCTTTAACGGCTAGCTTCTGGCCGTTTACTTTTGCATCAAGTATCTCTTTGGTTTCGGTCAGTAGGGCTCGTAGTTGCTTTAGTACCGCGCGGTAAGGCTCATGTTCATCTTCACCAGCTAGTGCACGTACCGCCTCATTACAACGAGTCATTGATAGTTCGCTTACCAACTCATTGATATCATTAAGATATAGATCTGCCGCTTTCCAGCGTGACAGCAGCATCACTTCACGGGTAATGGTGTGAGTGACAAACGGGTTACCGTCACGATCCCCTCCCATCCAAGACGAGAAGTGGACAGGGCGAGCATCAATGGGCAGGCCTTCCTCAAGGTAGCCTCGTAGGCGGCCGTCCAATTCGCGTAGGAAATCAGGCACTGCTTCCCACAGTGAATTTTCTACAACCGCGAATCCCCATTTAGCTTCGTCAAGGGGAGTCGGGCGCTGCTGGCGAATGGTGTCTGAATGCCAACTTTGGGCGATCAATTGTTCGAGGCGGCGTTCTGTCTTTTGACGTTCCTTCACTGACAGATCGTTTAACTCTAATTTCGATAAGCACTTATTGATTTTGACCAGTTTGTTGATCATCGTGCGGCGTGTGATCTCAGTGGGGTGCGCTGTAAGTACCAACTCTATATTGAGGTCACGGACCGCTTGAGCGGTATCGAGTTTACTGATGCCATTTTGGCTTAGTTTGGAAAACAGGGTATTGATGGCATCGGGTTCACAGACGTGCGCATCACAATGACGAGAGATCGTATGGTACTGCTCTGCCATATTGGTGAGGTTGAGAAATTGGTTGAAGGCATGCGCAACAGGAGTGAGTTGCTCATCAGGTAAGCTTTTGATCTCTTCAATCAAGCTTTCACGATCAGATTGATTACCAGAAAGCGCGGATTTAGAAAGTTTACGAATAGTTTCTACTTTTTCTAGAAGGGCATCACCATGCGCATCCTTGATCGTGTTGCCAAGTAAATGCCCTAGCATGCTTACATTACTTCTGAGAGCAGAGTATTTCTCGTTCATTGTCATCCTGCCTTGTAAAAAAATTACATCCATTGTTCCTTGTTAAGTAGACAATCTAGCGAAAAATATCGCTTTGAGTCAAATGGTGTAGGCTAAGTTTGCAGATATTGTGCAAATGAATGTAATCAATTTGGCTAGACGGTGTTTTCTATATTTGTTGAAATTTTATTACAAAAATGCGACTCGCTTAGAATCTATATAGTGACTTAATGCCCTAAATGCTCATGCACATATTGTCGAATGAACGGGACTACTTCATTCTCAAACCAAGGGTTACGCTTTAGCCAGAGCGTATTTCGCGGCGAAGGGTGGGGTAGAGGTAAATAGCGTGGGGCCCATTGTTGCCAGACTCTCACGGTTTCAGTCAGCGTCCTCGGTTTATCTTGCAGGTAGTAATTTTGCGCATATTGGCCGATTAACAATGTCATCCCTACATTGGGTAACTGCTCAAGAATTTTATTGTGCCATTGAGGAGCGCATTCTTTTCTCGGTGGTAGGTCACCACTTTTCCCCTTACCCGGATAGCACAACCCCATGGGCATGATGGCGATATTATTTGAGTCATAAAAGTGAGCTTTGTCGAGATCAAGCCATTGACGAAGCCTGTCACCACTTGGATCATTCCAAGGGATGGAGGTGTTGTGCACTCGGGTACCTGGCGCTTGCCCTATGATTAGCAATTTGGCTTGCTTACCTGCCTGAATGATTGGATTTGCACCGAGCGGTAGCTCTGGCTCACAAAGCTTACACTGGCGAACCTCTTTGAGTAATTTTTCTAGCATTAATAACCTTTCTCGAGATCGACTTCATTGATGAGTGAAAAGCCGTCTCGCCAGCGTTGATAGTTCTCAGCAAAGATCTCGACAACTTGCTCAGGAAAACTGAGCGCGGCGATATGAGGAGTCACTGTAATGGCAGGATGATGCCAAAAGGGATGCTGGGCTTCTAGTGGTTCGTTTTCAAACACATCAAGATAGGCGTGAGTGATAGATTGGTTTTCAATCGCAGATAATAGGCCAGATTCACAGATAGCATTACCACGGCCAACATTGAACAGTAGTGCAGAGCGACAATGAGAAAGAGATTGGCTATTGAGAATATGCAGTGTATCGGGTGTACTCGGAAGCGTGTTAACAATAACGTCGACTCGGCTGAGTACACTTTCCAGCTCTTGAATATGGTAAGTCTCCGCGAAAGGCGAGTGCATGGCCGGAATGCCGCTACGATTAATGCCGATCACTTTTATGCCAAATGCTTGAGCCGTTTTGGCGAGGTGGCTACCTATCGAGCCTGTCCCTAAGACCAATAAAGTGAGTGCGCTTAGAGATTGGTAGGGTCTCGGCACCCATTTGGCCTGATTCTGACTTTCTTGATAGTGCAAAAAGTGGCGATGGTGTTGGATGAGGTATCCCAACACATATTCTGAGATTTGTTGACCAAATATCCCCTTCACATTGGTGAGAAGAAAATCAGACTTTTCTACTGTAGCGAGCGCATCCACTCCTGCATAGACAGATTGCATCCATTCTACGTTGGGAAAGTCACTAAGCCGCTTGGCGACCAGTGGTGGAGAGGCGAGTAAAATAGAAGCATCTTCTGGATTGTCGGTGATCTCGAGATCCGGTAACTGCAGCTTGTCGATCTGCTGCTGGTAAGTTTCGTTGTGCTCAGTCAGTAAATAGACTTTGTTGGTGAAATTGTTCATCGGCTTTGCTTTTTTCCACTATGGTTATCAAGTACACTTCCGCTGTCTTTTTCTGAACCAATGAGTCCCTATGCTACAGAACCCTCTTCAACTTCGTCTCGAGAAGTTAGAACCTTGGAAGCAGATTACCTTCATGGCGTGTCTGTGTGAACGTATGTACCCTAATTATGCGATGTTTTGTGACAGTACGGAATTTGCTGAGGCACGAATTTATCGCGATATTCTCGATAGTGTATGGGAACAGCTGACGGTTAAAAATGCGAAAGTAAACTATGAACGTCAGCTAGAGAAATTAGAAGAGATTATTCCGAGCTCCGAAGATTTCGACTTTTATGGGGTGTTGCCTGCTATTGATGCGTGTGTTGGACTGTCGACATTATTGCATGGTTTGCTAGATCGTGATGACTTGTTTGAAAGTATGCAAAAGGTCAGTCAACAATCAGTACAGACAGTTGCTCAGCTCGAGGAAGCTCAAACGGGTATTGATATAACCAATGAAAATCAGAAAGACAATGAAGCCGTATGTGAAGAGTGGGACGTTCAGTGGGCTATTTTCCGACCACTGAAAGACGCTCAAGAACGAGACATCGATTTAATTAAAGATCTTCGCTTAGAGCTCAGAGAAGAAGGCATGAGTAATATTGGTGTGAGCCTTTAATCTGTAACGGGAGCTCAAGGCTCCCGTTATGATTAATTATCTTCTTTTCTACTGAATTCTGACGCTTGATCCTCGTCGTCGTCTCGACTTTCAATCACACCGTGGGTTTCTTTCCACTTTTCCCAGCGTTCAAAGGCTAATTCTTGCATATCGGTTGCGCGATCCGCTTCATCGACAATTTCTTCTCCCACTAAGTGCTCGAAGATGTCTTCCAAGGTCAGAATACCTTGCACTGTACCATATTCATCAACCACCATCGCGAGCTGGAGACGCTTAGCCATCATCTGCTCGAATGCTTTAGGCAGAGACAAGTTATTTAGTAACACATGGACAGGACGCATTACCGCCCCCAGTTGTTTTTCACCACAGCCTGCTTGTTGGAGTTTGAAGAGTTCTAAGCGATGTGCAAATCCAATGATGTTATCTTTTGATTGGCTATACACCAGCGGGCGTGAAAAAGGCGTTTCTTTATATTCAGAAAGAAACTCATTGATGCTCATTTCAGCATCGACGCGGAATACTACTGGCCGTGGTGTCATTACCTGAGTGACTGGCACATTTTGGATACCCAGTAAGTTGTTAAGGATTTTGGTTTCGCCTTCAGCAAACTCACCACTTTCTTTCGCTAGGATGGCCATCGCCGATAACTCGTCGCGCATTTTTGGGGCTTCGTGGCCACGTGCGAGACGTTTAGTAATCTGCTCTGAAAACCACACAAATGGGGTTAATGCCCAAACCATCCATCGCAATATCACTGCCGCTAGAGGGGCAAGCTGTCGCCAGTAGGTCGCCCCAATCGTTTTCGGCACAATTTCAGATAGCACCAGAATACCCAGTGTCAGGACACCAGAGAACACGCCTAGCCACTCACTGCCGAATACAACAGCTGCTTGAGCACCAGCGCTGGCCGCACCAATAGTGTGAGCAATTGTGTTCAGGGTTAGAATCGACGCCAATGGGCGGTCTATATCTGCTTTGAGCTTAGAGAGTTTGTTGGCCGCAGGGTGTCCCTGCTGACGCAATTGAGCCAAATAGCTCGGGGTAATACTCAAAAGAACCGCTTCCAAAACGGAGCAGATAAAGGATACGCCAATCGCAACAGAGACGTATATGGTTAGCAGTAACATAAGTGTCCTATATAGGTTATACCAGCACCAAATTTTGCAATGCACTCATCAAAATTATCAATCATGAAATGAGCCATTATGCCTGGGCATTATTGGTGTGAGTATTTTATATTCGCTTCAAGCCCCACAATATCAGGCTTCGTGGACCATCAGCGCTTTATAAATAAGGTTAATTATGATGAAAAACAAGCCTTCTCATAGGAGAGGAAGGTAACAAATTGTGAGTTAATACTCATATTATGGTTAAAAGTACGTCATGAAAGCTAAAGATCGCTTACAAACCTTTGCCAGATGGGGCATTTATGCTTTAGAGTGAGTTGAATTCGATAACATATGAGAAGGGAAACCTAATGAACAAGACCCAATTAATCGACTTTATCGCAGAGAAAGCAGATCTATCTAAAGCACAAGCTAAGGCTGCTCTTGAAGCAACTCTTGATGGTGTGACTGATGCACTTAAAGAGGGTGACCAAGTTCAACTAATTGGTTTTGGTACATTCAAAGTAAACCACCGCGCGGCTCGCACTGGTCGTAACCCAAAAACGGGTGCTGAGATCCAAATCGCTGCTGCAAACGTTCCTGCATTTGTTTCAGGTAAAGCTCTGAAAGACGCAGTGAAATAATTTATAATGCGCCAAGGTAGTCTTCTGTCTTGGCGCATCACTGTCTCATGAAAAAATATTTATTCTCTTTACTAATCATCTCTTCTATTGTTGGTTGTTCTTCCAACGCCCCTCGACCTAACTTAGACCAATTCGCATATTATACGGGTGGAAAGAGTATGGGTGATGCGACAAGTTTATATTGGTATACCGAAAAGCAAGCTTCTCCAAGCACTGCAGCAGACTATGTCACTGCTGGAGATTACGGGTGGTACAAGACAGACTATCGCTGGATTGAAGGTGAACTTCGAGAGCTGATTCGTGAAGGTGAGCAATTAAAAGGGGAGCAAGGACTGGTGTCGTACCGAGTTCATGTTCGCTTTAACAAAGAGGGTGAAGCGGTTTACCAGCAATATCGTTTGGATGGAAAAGTTTTTCCTGTGAAACCTGCTGAACTGGAACGTTATAAGAGTGACGCCGAGTCTGTTACCAGTGTAACGAAAGAACAAGATAAAAAAGGTCAAGAACTGATCCAAGGTTACTGGGATGGTACAACCTTTGAAACTTGCTCGGGGCAAAGTTATTCTCGACTTGAGTTTAATCAGACTTTGCCTTCTTTTGTAGTGAATCGTTTGGCGGGTGTTGATAACTATGTCGCATTCTTAGGCTCAACCCGAACCAATCGGGTGACGGTTGAAGACCTATTGATGTTAGCAGATGAAGACCATTCTTGTATCGAGAGGCCAAGTTTGCTTTCGGATTAAGCTACTCAACAAATAAAAGGCGCTTTTAAAGCGCCTTTTTTGATTCTGAGAGGTTATTCGCTTTTTTCGCGCTCTATCGCTCTGTAACCAATGTCATTACGATAGAACATACCATTCCAACTGACTTGCTTAGCTAGCGCGTACGCTTGCTGCTGAGCGTCTGAGACGCTATTGCCGAGAGCCGTTGCACATAGAACACGACCGCCATTCGTCACAATGTCGCCAGCTTCGTTGTTTGCAGTGCCGGCGTGGAAGATCTTCTGACCTTCGACTTCGGTAGCCGGTAGGGAAATCACATCACCTTTTGCGTAGTCTGCTGGATAGCCCCCTGCGGCTAGAACCACACCGATAGACGCACGTGGATCCCATTTAGACTCGGCTTCATCAAGCTTTTCGTCGATAGCCATCAGACAAAGCTCAACAAGGTCAGATTCCATACGCATCATAATAGGCTGCGTTTCTGGATCGCCAAAGCGGCAGTTGTACTCGATGACTTTCGGTGTACCGTCTTTGTCGATCATAAGACCAGCGTAAAGGAAACCAGTATAAGGGTGACCTTCTGCATCCATGCCACGCACGGTTGGGTAGATAACTTCTTCAAGGATACGTTCGTGGATCTCTGGGGTTACCACTGGTGCTGGGGAGTAAGCACCCATGCCGCCAGTGTTAGGGCCAGTGTCTTTATCGCCCACACGCTTGTGATCTTGACTGGTGGCCATTGGCAGAACGCTCTGACCGTCTACCATTACGATGAAACTGGCTTCTTCACCGTCGAGGAACTCTTCGATTACCACACGGCTACCGGCTTCACCAAACGCGTTGCCAGCCAGCATATCTTTGATTGCGTCTTCCGCTTCTTCAAGCGTCATCGCAACAATAACCCCTTTACCTGCAGCAAGACCGTC
This sequence comes from Vibrio sp. Isolate24, assembly GCF_022398215.1. NCBI lineage: Bacteria > Pseudomonadati > Pseudomonadota > Gammaproteobacteria > Vibrionales > Vibrionaceae > Vibrio > Vibrio sp. Isolate24. The sequence goes on along the minus strand of NZ_JAKEUU010000003.1, from coordinate 94,518 downwards.
TGCTTTTACAACAATAGGAGCACCTTGCTCACGAACGTAAGCCAGAGCTGGTTCAATTTCAGTGAAGTTAGCGTACCCAGCCGTCGGAATGTTATGACGCGCAAGGAAATCTTTGGTGAACGCTTTAGATCCTTCTAGCTGCGCAGCGGCTTGAGTAGGACCAAAGATAGGTAGTCCCGCTTCACGGAAAGCATCAACGACACCAATAACAAGTGGCGCTTCTGGGCCAACAATCGTCAGCTCGATTTTCTTCTCTTTGGCGAATGCAACCAGATCAGAGATTGCTTCAACACCAATGTTTACGTTTTCTAGCTTTGGCTCAAGCGCTGTGCCTGCGTTACCAGGCGCAACGAAAACGGTCTCAACGTTCGGGTTTTGTGCTGCTTTCCAACCAAGTGCGTGCTCACGACCGCCGGCACCAATAATAAGTACATTCATTTTATTTATCCTTTGATAGCTGCGCCATATTGTTAATCTCTGCGTCGAGCTTGCTCATTTATAGTTATAAACTCCGCGAGCTCTCCTTGACCTTATCAATATGGCTTTGCTCTAAAATGAAAATTCCTGAAACTAAGAGTATTTCAAATTAGCTAAATTAAATAAGTTTTGCTCAAAGTAGTTGGTGTGTACGCCATTCAACTATTCGAGGTCTCTTTAAATCAGTGGGAGCGCTAACAAGGCGACAAGCGAGCTTATCCCTATGAGCATAGCTCGCTATGTGATTAGGGTAAGCGAGCGTAGTCAACGCAGTTACCGCCCCAATGATGACAAGAGAATTAGTGGCGGAAGTGACGCATGCCCGTAAAGATCATCGCCATGCCGTGTTCGTCCGCTGCAGCAATAACTTCGTCGTCACGCATAGAACCACCTGGTTGGATAACACACTTGATGCCCGCTTCTGCCGCCGCGTCGATGCCGTCACGGAATGGGAAGAATGCATCTGATGCCATCACACAGCCTTCAACTTGTAGGCCTTCGTCTGCAGCCTTAATACCTGCTATTTTCGCTGAGTAAACGCGGCTCATTTGGCCTGCGCCCACACCGATTGTCATGTCACCTTTTGAGTAAACGATCGCGTTTGATTTCACGTACTTCGCTACTTTCCAGCAGAATAGGGCATCTTTTAGCTCTTCTTCTGTTGGTTGACGCTTAGAAACTACTTTTAGGTCGTCTAGGCTTACCATACCTTGATCGCGGTCTTGAACGAGTAGACCGCCATTCACGCGTTTCACGTCAAAGCCCGTCGTCTTAGTTGTCCATTCGCCACACTCAAGCAGACGCACGTTCTTCTTCGCCGCAACTACTTCAATCGCGCCAGCAGAAACAGAAGGTGCGATGATTACTTCAACGAATTGACGCTCAACAATCGCAGATGCTGTTTCAGCATCTAGCTCTTGGTTGAAGGCAATGATACCGCCGAATGCAGATGTTGGGTCAGTTTGGTAAGCGCGGTTGTAAGCTTCTAGAATGTCTTTACCTAGAGCCACACCACATGGATTCGCGTGCTTTACGATCACACATGCTGGCTCGTTGAACTCTTTCACACACTCAAGCGCTGCGTCCGTGTCTGCGATGTTGTTGTAAGAAAGGGCTTTACCTTGGATTTGGCGAGCAGTAGAAACCGAAGCTTCTTCAGGGTTTGCTTCAACGTAGAAAGCTGCTGCTTGGTGACTGTTCTCACCATAGCGCATGTCTTGCTTCTTCTTGAATTGCTGGTTGAAAGTACGTGGGAATTTAGACTCTTCATCACCTTCTTTGTTCTCACCGTAAGATGGAACCATAGTGCCGAAGTAGTTTGCGATCATGCCATCATAAGACGCGGTGTGCTCGAATGCCGCGATAGCGAGGTCGAAGCGCGTTTCTAGCGTAAGAGACGTTTCGTTTGCGTCCATTTCTGAGATCACGCGGTCGTAATCGTGAGCGTTCACAACGATAGTCACGTCTTTGTGGTTTTTCGCTGCAGAACGGACCATTGTTGGGCCACCGATGTCGATGTTCTCTACCGCATCAGCTAGGGCACAGCCTTCTTTAGCAACGGTTTCTGCGAATGGATATAGGTTTACAACAACCATATCGATAGGGTTGATGCCGTGTTTTTCCATCACGTCATCATCTTGGCCACGACGGCCCAAAACACCACCATGAACCTTTGGATGTAGCGTTTTCACGCGTCCGTCCATCATTTCCGGGAAACCCGTATAATCGGATACTTCAGTAACGTTAATGCCTTGCTCAGCAAGTAAGCGGGCTGTACCACCAGTGGATAGGATATCGACACCGCGCTCAGCAAGCGCTTGGGCAAACTCAACAATACCGGTTTTGTCTGATACGCTGATAAGGGCGCGGCGAATTGGACGAGCGTTGTTCATGCTTCCATCTTCCTCAAAGTCATGGAGTTAAACTAAAGATATTTGCCAAAAATGAACTTGTTTTTATCTCGTAGGGATAAAATATTGGCCAGTTTTGGTAAAGACCTTTTTGCCAGTCGAGACTGGGCAGGTATTAGACTCTAAACTTGATGGCGCACATTCTAACTAATTTATTACAAAAAAGCTCGCGCAATCGTTTGGCATCTCAAAAATAATTATGAAAACCGTGCTTTTTAACTTAAAAAGTAACAAGATAGTTAATAAGGAAAGTTATGTTCCATATTGGAGAACTGGCAAAGCGTTGTGGTGTGACCACCGATACTTTGCGCTTCTATGAGAAAAATGAACTGATCCGCCCCATGGGGCGCAGTGAATCGGGTTATCGTCTTTATAACGAAGAAAATCAGAAACAGGTCGGTTTTATCCTAAAAGCCAAAGACCTAGGGCTAAGTCTGGAAGAAATTCGTGAGCTGCTAGAGATAAAGCTAGAAGCCACCGAGCACAGTTGTGCCGAAGTAAAAGCCATCACCTCGGCAAAGCTCGAAGTGATTGATGAAAAAATTGCAGAGCTAAACCGCATTCGCCAAGCATTGAAGAAAATCAACGATGCGTGTTGTGGTCATGTTGATGATGATGCCAGTCACTGTTCGATTTTAGGTGCGCTGGGAAATGAAGAGCATGAACAATCGTGTTGTTCTGAAGATTAACCCGCCTGACGAATTCGAGCTTGGGTAGCCGATTGCACCTTCATATCGGGCAAACTACTGTGGTAAAGCGTAACCTGATTACGACCTGTTTGTTTTGAGTAGTACATGGCTTTATCCGCTTGGATTAGCAGCTGTTTGACATTTTGGATGTCAGGTGTGCTTTCCGCAATGCCGATGCTTACAGTTGGGTGAATAATATGTTCATCGACATAGCAGGGGGTACTCTCGATGGATTGACGAATGCGTTCAGCGATGTCGTAAGCTTTTATCGCATTGATATTAGACAGCACGACACCGAACTCTTCTCCTCCTAATCGCCCAATATAATCACTACCACGGATTTGTTGCTGGCAAATTTTCGCCACATGTGTGATGACTTCATCTCCTGAGAGGTGGCCCACCTGATCGTTAATCTCTTTAAAGTGGTCAATATCAATCATCAAACACGATAGCCTATGCTGTGTGTCTTTGCTGCTAGTCAGCTCACTTTCTAGTGCTTCTAAGAAGGCTCGTCGGTTGAAGATACCCGTGAGTTCATCGGTTTCTGAAAGTCGCTTCAGTTCTTCTTGGCGGTGGTAAGTACTGGTGATGTCGCGTTCTTGCCACAGCACATATTGAGCTCCATCCACGATACACAGAGGTTTGATCGTCGCTTCAAACCACATTTCATCTCGCCCATTTAAATTGTCCAGTTCATTAATGGAGAAGTGCAGACACTCGATAGGGCTAACACTGTACTGCACAATCAGCGGCTTTGCTGATGCTGTTACCGTTTGTATATAGCTGAACAATTGATCGGCTTTATCGTGCGGAAGGAGGTCATGGAGTGTTCTGTTGGTATAGCCACTTTTTTCGAGGCGAACAGAATGGAACGTTCCCCCAAAACCCTCGATAAAGCGCCCCGATTGATCCAAAACGAAAAGTCGGTCAGGAAGTTCATTAAGAATCTGGCTCAGCCATGCTTCCCTTTGCTTATCAAGCATATATATTTATCCAACAATAGGTGAACACCGCATTATATCTAGACAGGTAGTGATGACAATCGTGAGAGATCACAGTTTGCTTACTATTCGCTCAATTATAGGATGTGAAAGTGAGACGTAATATGCGCTTGGTTTGTACGCTTTAGCCTTAAAATCAGTGGACTAGCTGAGCTGGAGAGCCAAATAATTACTATGAAATGAAGTGAATAAATGGCAAGCGATGATAAAGAGAAAAGCCGAATCCCTGAGGAATCGGCTTTCTTAGAAAAACTCGTCAGAACGATTAGTTCATGCCGTATTTTTTAAGTTTCTTGCGAAGAGTACCGCGGTTAATACCCATCATAGTTGCTGCGCGAGTTTGGTTACCGCGAGTGTATTGCATAATGGTATCTAGTAGTGGCTGTTCAACTTCAGCTAGAACTAATTCGTATAGTTCTGTGACTTCTTGGCCGTTTAGTTGAGCCAAGTAGTTTTTAAGAGACGCTTTAACAGAGTCACGTAATGGTTTCTGAGTAATTTGGTCCTGTGACGTTACTGTCGTTACTGTTAATGCTTCTGAAGTCAGATTTTGTTCGAACATATTCGGTCTAGCTCTTCTCTTAATTATGATGCAACGTTTACCTATTGTATCTAAAGCGTTCGCTTCAAATAGTTAGGCTTTATCAAAATACGCTTCTAACGCTTCAAGTTGCAGCTCTGCTGCCTCAATCGCGTTGAAGGTACGGCGAAACTCACTTGCTTGCTCATGCTCTTTTAGGTACCAACCTACGTGCTTACGCGCGATTCGTGGCCCTAAGTACTCCCCATAAAAATCGTGGAGCGCATTCACATGACCCAGCAGAATGTCTTTCACTTCCGTGGACGGAAGGTCAGGCATCGTGGTGCCGTTTTCCAAAAAGTGTTGGATTTCCTGGAAAATCCATGGACGACCTTGGGCGGGACGTCCAATCATCAGAGCGTCTGCACCGGTGTACTCCAGTACGCGCTTGGCTTTTTCTGGGCTATCGATATCACCGTTTGCAATAACCGGTATCGAAATTGCCTGCTTGACTGCTCTGATGCTGTCATATTCTGCCTCACCTTTGTACATACAGGCTTTTGTCCTGCCATGCAGAGCAAGCGCTTGTATGCCGCAGTCTTCGGCTAATTTAGCGATTTGGACACAGTTTTTATTATCTGGGTCCCAGCCTGTTCGGGTTTTGAGTGTCACTGGGACATCGACTGCATTGACTACCGCTTTAAGGATACCTTCGATGATATCTGGAAAGCGAAGCAGTGCAGAACCGGCAAGCTTCTTATTCACTTTTTTTGCTGGGCAGCCCATGTTGATATCGATGATTTGCGCACCGTTCTCAACGCTAAACTGAGCAGCGTCGGCCATCAGTTGTGGATCCGCACCCGCAATCTGTACAGAGCGAATGCCCGATTCACCTTCATGCACCATGCGTTGCTTGGACTTAGACGTTTTCCATAGCTTTGGGTTTGAGGACATCATTTCACTGACGGCCATCCCAGCACCATAGCGGAGGCATAACTCTCGAAACGGTCTATCGGTCACTCCCGCCATCGGGGCGACGATGAGATTATTCTTAAGTTGATGATTTCCGATTTTCAAAACGTCTTCACAGCTTAGTACCAGCAAGGGCGCGCATTTTACGCATTTTTTTCCGCTGTGAAAAGACTAATATTTGAGCATTTACAAATTGTTTTTGTAAATTGTATGAATTTCAAACAATTAGCCCTGAAAGTCTTGTCTAGCCTTGCTTGCAGCCCGAGATTCGACACCACTCACTTTGTTCCTTGATAGGATCAATGTGAAGCTCATCACGGTAATAGTTAGCCACATCTTCTGCTTGTGTATCCAGCACGCCAGACATTGCCAACTGGCCGTTCGGTTTGACTAGAGACTTGATAATCGGCGACAACTCACGAAGTGGACCAGCAAGGATGTTCGCGACGACGACGTCAGCGATCAGGCCCTCTGGTTGATCTTGTGGTAGGAAAACTTCGAGCTTATCGGCAACGCCATTGCGTTCGGCGTTGTCTTTTGAAGCGATGAGAGCCTGAGGATCAATATCGATCCCGATGACCTTTTCAGCACCAAGCTTGATCGCAGCGATCGCTAAGATGCCAGAGCCACAACCAAAATCGATCACGGTTTTACCCGATAGGTCTAGCCCTTCCAGCCACTCCAGGCACAGCGCAGTAGTTGGATGAGTGCCAGTACCAAATGCGAGACCAGGGTCTAACATCACGTTGACCGCATCCGGCTCTGGGACATCTCGCCAGCTTGGGCAGATCCATAAACGCTCACCAAACTTCATTGGGTGGAAGTTGTCCATCCACTCTCGTTCCCAGTCTTTGTCTTCCAACTGCTCCACTTTGTAAGCAAAGCCTTCTGGTAGCAAGTTACTGTTTTTGGTCTGTTCAATAATAAACTGGGTATCTGCTTCAGCATCGTACAAAGCGAGAATATCGGTATCACCCCATAAACGAGTTTCCCCCGGCAATGGTTCAAATACTGGCGTATCCTGCGCGTCTAAGAAGGTTACAGACAGTGCTCCTGTTTCTTCCATTAGCATGTCGCCGATTTGCTCAGCGTTGTCGTTGGTCGCATTGAGTTTGATTTGAATCCAAGGCATGGGTATGTGCTCGTCTAGATAGTTAGATTTAAATTTGCGCAGAGTGTAGCAGAACTCGGGAGAGTATTTGAGCCCAGACTGCACTGAAAACAAAAATGCTCACCGAAGTGAGCATTTGTATCGTGTCAGTAATCGAATTACTGCAGACCGAGTTTCTTCTCTAGGTAGTGGATGTTCGCACCACCATGTTGGAAGTTTTCGTCGTTCATGATGCTTTCTTGCAGCGGAACGTTGGTCTTGATGCCTTCGATGATCATCTCACCGAGTGCGTTCTTCATGCGAGCAATGGCAACATCACGGTTTTCACCGAATGTGATCAGCTTACCGACCATTGAGTCATAGTGCGGTGGCACTGTGTAGCCCGTGTAGATGTGCGACTCCCAACGAACACCCATACCGCCTGGTGCGTGGAAGCGCTCAATCTTACCTGGTGAAGGTAGGAAACGCTCAGGGTCTTCTGCGTTGATACGACACTCAATCGCATGGCCGCGGATCTTGATGTCATCCTGAGTGAATGACAAAGGCTGCCCTGCTGCAACACGAAGCTGCTCTTTGATTAGGTCAACGCCCGTCACCATTTCTGTTACTGGGTGCTCTACCTGAATACGTGTGTTCATTTCGATGAAGTAGAATTCGCCGTTCTCGTAAAGGAACTCGAAAGTACCTGCACCACGGTAACCGATTTCCAAACAAGCACGCGTACAACGTTCACCAATGTACTTACGCATTTCTGCTGTGATACCCGGAGCAGGCGCTTCTTCAACCACTTTCTGGTGACGACGCTGCATAGAACAGTCACGTTCACCTAGGTGGATAGCACCGCCTTGACCATCAGCAATCACCTGTACTTCAACGTGACGTGGGTTTTCTAGGAATTTCTCCATGTAAACCATGTCGTTGTTGAACGCTGCTTTTGCTTCAGCACGGGTCATAGCGATAGCTTCTACCAGCTCAGCTTCAGAGCGAACCACGCGCATACCACGACCACCACCACCACCAGAGGCTTTGATAATGACTGGGTAGCCAATACGCTTCGCGTGAGCTTTGTTTTTCACTTCATCATTGTCAAGTGGGCCATCAGAGCCCGGTACACAAGGCACACCTGCTTTTTTCATCGCAGTGATGGCGGATACTTTGTCACCCATGATGCGAATGGTTTCTGCCTTTGGACCGACAAAAATAAAGCCGCTACGCTCAACTTGCTCAGCAAAGTCAGCGTTCTCAGATAGAAATCCGTAACCTGGGTGGATAGCGACTGCACCTGTTACTTCTGCTGCTGAAATAATGCGTGGAATGTTTAGGTAGCTATCGATACCGCGAGCTGGACCGATACAGATTGCTTCATCAGCAAGAAGTACGTGTTTCAAATCACGGTCTGCTGTTGAGTGTACGGCAACGGTTTTGATGCCTAATTCTTTACATGCGCGAAGAATACGAAGCGCAATTTCGCCTCGGTTCGCGATGACTAATTTATCTAACATAAGAGACAGCCTCTATTATTCGATAACAACAAGTGGTTGGTCGAATTCAACTGGCTGACCATCGTCAACTAGGATTGCAGTAACTACACCAGATTTGTCTGCTTCGATTTGGTTCATCATCTTCATTGCTTCAACGATACATAGAGTTTCGCCAGCTGTTACTGATTGACCTACTTCGATGAATGCTTTCGCGTCTGGGCTTGGAGCACGGTAGAAAGTACCGACCATTGGAGAAAGAACTTGATGACCCGCTGGTACTGCTGCTTCTGCCGCTGGAGCAGGTGCTGCTGCCGGTGCCGCCGCAGGAGCTGCTGGTGCCGCTGCAACTGGTGCTGGTGCATATTGAATTGGAGCTGGTGCCGCTGAACCGTTACGGCTGATTCGTACCGACTCTTCACCTTCAGAGATTTCTAGCTCAGCAATGCCAGATTCTTCAACTAACTCGATAAGCTTTTTGATTTTACGGATATCCATCTTTTCTTTCTCTTTTATCTTGTGAATAAGACAGCTCTAGTGAGCTGCAGAGTGTGTTCATTTACTGTGATAGTAATAAGCTACTGTGCCTGCAATGTGTTTACGGCAGCAGACAAAGCGAATTCGTAACCTTGTGCACCTAGACCGCAAATCACACCTTGCGCCTTATCAGATAGATAAGAGTGATGGCGGAAAGACTCGCGTGCGTGCACGTTAGATAAATGTACTTCAATAAATGGGATTGAGACGCCGAGTAGGGCATCCCGCAGCGCAACACTGGTGTGGGTAAATGCAGCTGGATTGATGATGATGAAGTCAACTTGTCCAAAGGATTCGTGGATCTTCTCAATCAATTCATATTCGCGATTTGATTGCAGATGCTCTAGCTCAACGCCAGCTTTGTGGGCTTGCTCAGTCAAAGTGTCGATAATCTGTGGTAAGGTCTGAGAACCATAATGACCCGGCTCGCGTAGACCTAACAGGTTTAAATTTGGACCATTTAAGACAAGAATGCGTGATTTAGCTGTCATTGTGCTGCCATCTTCCTACTTCATGATATGAAATGGAATCTTCCCATGATATTGCTGACTCAGCGTAATTATATTGTAAAAATTTACGCTAGATCTTTAAAATAGACCCAGATTATAGCTAATTCAGTACATTTAGCAGCAATTTACTGGTCTAATCTCCTGTGGTGAAGACAAAAAACTGCTACTAAGGTAACAAATTTGACCGCTTTACCTTGGACTTTAGGTCGCTAGATATGTTCCAACCAATAAAAAAGCCGCCACAAATGTGACGGCTTAGTCTTATTTTATTATTTCTACGCAAGTTCTGCTTTTTCGGCGATTAACTTATCAACAACGCTTGGATCAGCCAGTGTTGAGGTGTCACCTAAGTTGCTGGTATCACCAGTGGCTATCTTGCGTAGGATACGACGCATGATTTTACCGGAGCGAGTTTTCGGCAGTGAGTCAGTCCAGTGCAGCACGTCCGGCGTAGCGATTGGTCCAATTTCTTTACGTACCCAGTCCTTCACTTCTTTGTGCAGCTCTGCTGATGGGAACTCACCATCATTAAGTGTAACGTAAGCGTAAATGGCTTGACCTTTGATGTCATGTGGGATGCCGACAATTGCTGCTTCTGCAATCTTATCGTGGGCAACCAAAGCCGATTCAATTTCTGCGGTCCCCATACGGTGACCGGAGACGTTGAGTACGTCATCAACACGGCCTGTGATCCAGTAGTAGCCATCTTCGTCACGACGAGCACCATCACTGGTGAAGTACATGCCTTTGAACGTAGAGAAGTACGTTTGCTCAAAGCGCTCATGGTCGCCGTAAACGGTACGCATTTGGCCTGGCCATGAATCAAGGATAACTAAGTTACCTTCAGCTGCGGTCTCTTCAATGATGTGACCCATGTTATCGACTAACGCAGGTTGTACGCCAAAGAATGGACGAGTGGCCGAGCCAGGTTTTAGTGCCGTAGCGCCTGGTAGTGGAGTGATGAGGATGCCACCGGTTTCGGTTTGCCACCAAGTATCGACAATCGGAGATTTCTCATTACCAATCGTCTTGTAGTACCACTCCCACGCTTCTGGGTTAATCGGCTCACCCACAGAGCCCATGATGCGTAGGCTGTCACGAGTAGTGCCATCTACCGCTTCATTGCCTTTTGCCATCAACGCGCGAATCGCGGTTGGCGCAGTGTAAAGAATATTGACTTGGTGCTTATCAACGACTTCACTCATACGGTTGGTGTTCGGGTAGTTTGGTACCCCTTCGAACAGAATGGTTTTTGCACCATTAGCTAGAGGGCCGTAGATAAGGTAAGTGTGGCCGGTTATCCAACCTACGTCAGCGGTACACCAGAAGGTTTCACCTGGTTGATAGTCGAAGACATATTTGAAAGTCATGGTGGCGTAAACTAGGTAACCGCCTGTGGTGTGAAGGACACCTTTAGGTTTACCGGTTGAACCTGATGTGTAGAGGATGAAAAGTGGATCTTCCGCTTTCATCTCTTCTGGTGGGCAATCATCTGAAACAGATGACGTTGCTTCATGCCACCAAACATCACGATGCTCATGCCAGTCAATATCACCACCAGTGCGCTTCAGCACTAGTACTTTATCGATCGTTTTCACTTCTGGGTTGGTCAATGCTTCATCGACGTTCTTTTTCAGCGGAACCGCTCGACCACCGCGCACGCCTTCATCGGCTGTGACAACGACTTTGGCGTCTGAGTCAATGATACGTCCCGATAGTGCTTCTGGAGAGAAACCACCGAAAACAACCGTGTGGACTGCACCGATACGAGTACAAGCTAGCATAGCAACAGCCGCTTCAGGTACCATTGGCATGTAAAGACACACGACGTCGCCTTTACGTACACCTTGCTCTTTTAGAGCGTTAGAGAAACGGCACACTTCTTTGTGCAGTTCGTTGAATGTCAGTGTTTTATCGTCTGCTGGGTCATCACCTTCCCAGATGATTGCTACATCGTCACCGCGCTCAGCTAGGTGGCGGTCAATACAGTTGGCAGAGACGTTGAGCGTACCATCTTCAAACCAGCGAATATCGACATGGCCTGTGTCAAATGACGTGTTTTTTACTTTGGTGAAGGGTTTGATCCAATCAACAATCTTACCGTGCTCACTCCAGAATCCTTCTGGGTCAGAGACAGACTGTTGGTACATGGCGAGGTAGGTGTCATTATCCGCATGGGTATTTGTTTTGATATTGTCCTTTACCGGATAAATATGGGCTTCACTCATTGTTTCTCTCCTTGAGCTTAATTCTGCTCGAATCAAGCAAGTGCTCGTTTAAAACGTTTTCACGTTTGTCGAAAATCCCTATATCTATCACTTTCTAGCACCTAGCTTGATTCGACAATTAGACTTTAGGATGAGAGAGCGGATTCTGCTTATTAATGACGCTGTTATGTTTGATTTTGCGATTTGGATCGACGGAATGATTAGCGAGTGTAGGGGAAATTCAAACTGGGTAGATCTCCCTTAGTGAGGCGAACAAACACTAAAGCAGCAGATATAGCGTCTTGCAAAGCGTCGTGCTTACTCTGCATCGGTAAATCGAGATGCTTGCAAATGGCTTCTAGACTCAGATCGAAATAGGCGTTAGGTAAGTGTTTCTCCAGTTTGTCGTGGTAAATCTGACTGACCTCAATCAAAGGGTTGGGAAGAGGGAACCCTAGTTGACGTTTGCAAGCTAAGTCTAGGATCTTCTTATCATAGCGAATGTGGTATCCCACCAGTGGTCGGTTGCCGACAAAAGCCAGTAACTGGGTCAGTGCCTGTTTTTCATCAATACCATCGGCCAGATCTGAATGGCGAATCTGATGGATCTTGACCGAATTAGAATCCAGCGATTGGGGAGCTCTTAATCTCACTTCGAAAGGTTGGCTGGTGATGATGCGGTTGTCGATGATTTTGGTCGCTGCTATGGTGACCAATTCGGCGCGCATTGGATCTAAGCTGGTGGTTTCACAATCGAGCGAAACATACTCACCCTTTTGGACTGAGGCAAACATGGGCTGATAAGGAGAGCCCTTCAATTTGTGATACCAGTAGCGGCGCTGAATCCAGTTCATTATTAGTCCCGAATTTGATAGTGGTAGCTAAGGAACTGTTTGAATTTTTTGACCACATGCAGGCTGTGGCGCAGTAAGTCACGTTCCGTGCGTTCAAGCAGTTTGAGGTTGATGCGGTTGTGGCTATGTTGATTCGCGACCTGTTGGCTAAGGCGGAGTTTGAAGAACAGCTTCAAAGCTTCATTGAGGTTATCCGCGGTTTCCGGCTCTAAGATGCGTTTGTTACGCAATGCTTCAATCCGGTCAAAGGTGTTGTTTTCTTCTAAGCCATATTCCAGCGCTAGGGTGCGAATCCCGTGAACGATTGGGAAAATACCGCCACTTTTCAGATCGACTCCTTGTTTGTCCGATTTGACGTTGCCAAACAGAGTCAGTGGCAGAGAGAACTGCAACGCGGGTCGAGTGAAGTCCTGTAGCGCCAGCATGTTATTCAGCATCAGCCCTTTGAGGTGTTGTCGCACAGGAGTGAGTAACGTCTTGTTGCCAGCGACAGCGTGAGCATCGGTGAAAATGGCCAGATCCATCACGTGCTCAGCAGAAGAAGGCTTAGACCAACGTGTTAATGTTGTCTGCCAGTCACACTGACTTTTCACCCATTTCGGGTTGTTGACCATCACATTACCTGGGCAAAGTGGGTAGCCTAGTTGTTGTAAAGTGTGGGTCAGTTGAGCCATAACTGTGTCGCACTGAGGCCAGTCCAATCCGTCTCTGATAATCAATGCATTGTCTTGGTCGGTTTTTAAGATCTGTTCCCCACGTCCTTCTGAGCCTAAAACGATCAGACAGCAATGATCGTGAAGGGCAGGAGGAACAATCAGTTCAAACGCTTTTTCGATAATTTGCTCGTTGACCGCAGAAATCAGCTCCATGATAAAACGGGTACGAATGCCGTTTCCTAGCAGGCTATCGACTAACTGACGTTGGCGATTGGATGCCAATGCCAGTTCTTCGATGCTGGATGCGCGGGCTATGCTCAAGGTTAATACATGAGAATGGGTAGAAAAGGCACTGAGAATCTGGGTCATATCCAGCATACCGACCGCTTCTTTACCGTCCGCCACCATGACCCGCTTCATACGCTGACGGGTCATCTTTATCATCGCGTTAAATAGAAAATCGCCATCGTCGACATGAACCACCGGAAAGGTTGCAATCGCGCTGACCTGAGTATCCAGCGGATGACCGTCAAGCATTACGGCATGCAGCATGTTGGTTCGGGTGACGATAGCGAAAGGCAGCTGATTTGGATTGTTGGTCAAGCGTGGGTCGTCGTCATGAAGCCTGACTAAAGCGGCATCAATTCCATTCTGCTTTAATACCTGAGTGACCTCATTAAGTGGCTGCTCAGGGCTAAGAATCATCGGAGGGTGATAGATATCGCGGTCAACTTTAGTGAGAATAAACTCGGCCAGATTCTGTTGTTGTTGGGCGGCTTCAATCAATTGCTGTCGTTTGGCGAGATTGTTATCGAAATAGGCCGCAAACTGGCCATTTTCGTTGTATAGCTCAAGAAAGACCGCTTTAGGTAGCAGATAGGTGAGCGTATCTTCCAGCGCAACGTAGTGATGGCGGACTTTACCTTCAAACAGCGCGCGTACATCAAATAAGTCATCATTGGCGTAATGGGCGAAGACTTCCTCTCCATTAGCACTGCGCTCCTCAACAGCGCCTTTAATCAGAATATGCAGGTGCTGGCTGTCCCCATCGGTTGTCAGCAACACTTCTTTATCTCGGTAGTATGCAACATCCAACGAGGCCCGTAGCTTGTTCTGCTGCCGTTCGTCGAGGCGATCGAACGGTGGAGAGTGCATGTTGAATTTATCTGGCATACCGGACCCGTGTGAGAAAAGAAACCATGCTTTAAGTGTGACAAGTTTCCTTTTAAGTGCCAGACGACTTTGGTCGAATTACTCTAATTTAGGATGGCTGTGCGGAAACAGATTGGTGAGTAATCTTCCCTTTTTATTCAGCAAGTAAGCAGAGATAATGCGGCATCCGCTCTCATATCGCATTCAGAGGTCATAATGCTCAATCCGTCTCCCTACGGCTGGATATCTCAATACTTTGTCGGATTCTTTTTTGCCTATGGTGTCTATTTGCCATTCTGGGCGTTGTGGTTTGAGGAACAGGGCGTTTCCGCCACGGATATCGGCTTATTAGTCGGCATTGGTTTTGCGACTCGCTGTGTCGCCAATATGGTACTAACGCCACGTATCCATAAAGTTGAGCACCTGATGCCCGCGCTGCGCTGGTTGAGCATTGCAGCCCTAATTTTTATCGGTTTTCACTTCTTTACCGGTGGTAGCTTTTGGTTGATGGCGGGTGCCACTGTGCTGTTTAACCTTTGCTGCGGGCCGATTGTGCCGCTCTCTGACGCGATGGCGAACTACTATGCGCGGCTTAAGATGCTCGACTATGGGCGTGCTCGACTGTGGGGATCTGTGGCCTTTATTGCAGGTTCGACTGTGGTCGGCTATCTGGTGGCCAAATTCGGCACTGATATGATTTTGTATACCGCGCTAGCGGGGGTATTTTTTGCCATTTTGGTCGGGATGCGTAACACCAATCCGATGCCTGTCACGACGGAAGAAGAGCAGGCAGAAAGACCGAAACTCACCGAGCTACTAAAGGAGCCTTCCGTCTTGAAGTTCCTCGCTCTGGCTGCTTTGATTCAGGGCAGTCATGCCGCTTACTATAGTTTTAGCTCAATATACTGGAAAGAAGCCGGGCATTCTGAAGATATAATCGGCTATTTATGGAGCTTAGGCGTGGTGGCGGAAGTGGCAGTTTTCGCCTTAAGTAAACGCCTGTTTGCCGGTTGGTCGTTACGTGCACTGTTCTTAGTTGCTGCGATTGGTGTCGCGGTTCGCTGGGGGTTGACCGCTTCGACAACGGTACTGATAGGGCTTGTCTTAATCCAATTACTCCATGGTGTGACGTTTGCCGTCGCACACATTGCTGCTATTCAATACATCCAGCATTCGGAGCCAAGAAAAATGGTCGCCCTTCAAGCACTGTACAATGCGATTCCGCTCGGTGCGTTTATCGCTCTGATGACCGCCTTGAGTGGCTGGGGGTATGAGAATTGGGGCGCGAACGTTTTTTGGGCGATGGCAGTGATGGGCATTCTGGCACTGTTTATTCGTGTTGAACCAAAACGTGAACGTGCCTCGGTTATCGACGTTAAAGCACAGAATTAAGCGGAACTGTTTGAGTTCAATTCGCTTCCTTAGTTAAATGAAACCTCTCCAATATGGAGAGGTTTTTGTTTGTATAAATAACGCAGCAGACTTCAATACGATAAGGAAATCAGATGCAAGGCTGGCTAGTGATCACCGTATCACTGATGTACCTCGGACTCCTCTTTTTCATTGCTTGGTATGGCGATAAGCAGCATCGTTGGCTAGCTCGCTGGCGGCCTTGGATCTACAGTTTGTCGATTGCGGTCTATTGTACTTCATGGACTTTCTACGGCACGGTGGGCCAAGCTAGTGACAATCCGTGGTCCTTCCTGCCGATTTATATTGCGCCGATACTGGTGTTTACTCTTGGTTGGCGTGTACTGGCACGTTTGGTGATCACTGCGAAACGAGAACACATCACATCGATTGCCGACTTTATCGCTGCTCGCTATGGTAAATCTCAAGGCCTGGCTGTGGTGGTTACATTGATAGCGGTTGCGGGGATCTTGCCTTACATCGCCTTACAGCTGCGTGGCATTACCATGGGGCTGGAGATCGTCTCTCCGGAATTACCGGAAGCATTTAACGCTCAGGGCATGGATGTATCTTGGTTTGTGGTTGGTGCATTGGCGATATTTACCATGTTGTTCGGTACGCGCCACATCGACAACACAGAGCACCATCGCGGAATGATGATGGCAATCGCATTTGAGTCGCTCGTCAAGCTGGTGGCATTCCTCGCCGTTGGGTGTTTCATCCTCTATCTGGCACTCAATCGCAGCGACATCGAACTGATGTCGATTGCCTCTGACACCTATCAGTCACCAAACCTGCCGACATTATTAATTCATACTGTGCTGACCATGATGGCGATTGTTTGTCTGCCGCGTCAGTTCCATACCATGGTAGTGGAAAACGAGCGCGCGCAGGACTTGCATACAGCGCGTTGGTTATTTCCTGTGTATCTGGTTTTGATGGGGATCTTTGTTCTGCCTATTGCTTGGGTAGGGCAGGGGCTACTGAGTAGTGCGAGCCCTGATACGTATGTAATTAGCTTACCGATGGCCGTAGGTGCACAGGATATTGCTTTGCTGGCTTTTCTCGGTGGGACGTCTGCCGCTAGCGGCATGGTTATTGTCTCGACCATTGCGTTAGCCATCATGGTGTCGAACGATTTGGTGATGCCGCTGTTGCTGCGCCGAATGAAGCTTGCTCAGCGAAACCACCGCCACTTTTCAGGCTTATTACTGGTTATTCGACGTGGTTTGATTCTATTGCTGTTACTTGGTGCATGGGGCTTCTATCAGGCACTGGGCAATATTCACTCTCTATCGGCAATTGGTTTTCTTTCATTTGCGGCGATTACACAGTTTGCTCCTGCTCTACTGGGGGGAATGTACTGGCGAAATGGTAACCGAAAAGGGGTCTATGTTGGCCTCGCGTTTGGTTTTGGCTTATGGCTTATTACCCTAATGAGTCAGACCGATATGCTGGCAGGCGATGCCAACAGTAACTTCCTTTTGTGGCTCGTGACACCGCCAGAGGTTTTGCAGGCAGCTGGTATTAAAGGTTCTGACTGGGGAATTGTCCTCAGCGTGACGGTCAATGCGCTGTGTTATGTAGTGGTCTCATTAATGACACGTTCAAGTTTGAGTGAGCGTTTGCAGTCGGCGTCTTTTGTCGGTACGCCAATGCCAGAAAGTGAGAACATCAGCCTCTATCAAAGCCGCGTGACGGTGGGAGAACTAGAAATGCTGGCATCGAGATTCGTGGGTCGGCAAAGGGTTCGAAACGCCTTTGAGCAATACTGGGTCCAACAACACGAAACTATGTTGCCAAATCAGCAGGCACCTGCCAGTTTAATCCGCCACACGGAGCGAGTGTTGGCTGGCGTCTTTGGCGCCTCTTCAGCAAAGTTGGTCCTGACCTCTGCCCTGCAAGGGCGCAACATGCAACTGGAAGAAGTTGCGACTATTGTTGACGAAGCCTCTGAATTGTATGACTTTAGCCGCGGGCTTCTCCAAGGGGCGATTGAGCATATTGGCCAAGGCATTGCGGTGGTTGATAAGCAGCTTCGCCTGGTGGCATGGAACCAACGATATCTGGAGCTGTTTGTTTTTCCTCAAGGGTTGATTCAGGTGGGCAGGCCGATCGCGGATGTGATTCGTCACAATGCTGAGCAGGGGCTATGTGGCCCCGGTGACCCAGAAGACCATGTCCGCCGTCGTATCTATCACCTTGAACAAGGCACTCGTCATACTTCTTCACGAGTTCGGCCTGATGGTCGGGTTATTGAAGTACAGGGCAACCCGATGCCCGGCGGTGGTTTTGTGATGAGTTTTACTGACATTACGGTGTTCCGTGATGCAGAGCAGGCACTGAAAGACGCTAACGAAAGTTTGGAAGAACGGGTGCATGAGCGGACTCAAGAGCTGGAGCAACTCAACAAACAGCTGGTCTCTGCCACTCAACGATCCGAGCATGAATCTCAATCGAAATCGCGCTTTCTTGCGGCGGTCAGTCATGATCTGATGCAACCGCTCAATGCCGCACGCTTATTTGCTTCATCATTGTCTGAGGTGGCACAAGAAGAGGAAACCAAGCGCCTCTCCAAGCATATTGAAAGCGCTTTGGAGGCCGCTGAAGATCTGATCGGTGACTTGCTTGATATCTCTCGGTTGGAATCTGGCAAGCTTGATATTAATGTGCATGGCTTTGCAATTAATGATGTTCTCTCAAATCTAAACGCTGAATTCAGTGCATTGGCAAAACAGCAGGGGATTGAGTTTGAGATGGTGCCAAGCCAGCTGATTGTTCAATCTGACCCGAAACTGCTGCGCAGGGTGGTGCAGAACTTCCTGACCAATGCTTTCCGTTACAATCCCAAAGGCAAGGTGGTGCTAGGGGTAAGGCGGGTAGGTCAACAGGCGAGGATTGAAGTGTGGGATAACGGCACCGGTATCGATGAAGACAAACAGCAGGAAATTTTTGAAGAGTTTACCCGCGGTAGTCAGGTGCGTTCGGATCAAGGGCTTGGACTTGGTTTAGCGATTTCGAAAGGCATCGCCCACGTGCTGGGTCATCAGATTGCCATGCGATCTTGGCCAGGTAAAGGTAGCGTGTTCTCAATTACGCTCAATCGTAGCAATGAAGCTTTGGTACAGCCGCAAGCAGCGCCTTCAGCTGCCGTCTCGGATCTTAGTCACCTTAATGTACTCTGTGTCGACAATGAGCCGGAAATCTTGGTCGGGATGGAAAACTTGCTGGCGCGCTGGGGATGTGATGTACGCACGGCGACTGACTTGGTAACGAGTTTGAAGTGTCTAGACGAAGAGTGGCTGCCTGATGTAATTCTCTCTGATTACCGCTTGGATAATGGTCGCACTGGGCTTGAAGTTTTACAGCAATGTCGACTGCGTTTAGGAGATAGTTTTAAAGGGGTGATCATCAGTGCGGATCGAACCAACGACATGATGGAGGGGATTAAATCTAACGGATTTAGCTTTATTCCTAAACCAGTCAAACCGCTCAAGCTCAGGGCAGTCCTCAATCGGGTGTAACTGAGAATAAAGGCTCGCAGCATTAACTCACATCGAGCCATTACAGTGTGCTATTTTCTGAGTAATATTTCTTCTACTCTGTGATCTTGGCCTTTTTTCAAAATCAGCTGAGCACGCCCTTTGGTCGGCAATATATTGGCTGTTAGGTTAATGCCATTGATGGATTGCCAGATTGAATGTGCTTTTTCTATCGCTGCTTTTTCTGTGAGTTCTGTGTAGTGGCTAAAGTAAGAACCAGGTTTGGTAAATGCGCCGAAACGGAACTTTAAGAACCGTTCTACGTACCACTGCTCAATCACATCGCTTTTTGCATCAACGTACAAAGAGAAATCTAAGAAATCGGAAACAAATACACGATGGGGATCATGAGGGTAGTCCATCCCACTTTGAAGTACATTCAACCCTTCAATGATCAACACATCAGGTCGGTCAACGACCTTTACCTCATCGGTAATGTCATAAGTAATATGCGAGTAGACCGGAACTTCGAGGTTGGGCTTTCCGGCTTTTACATCAGAAACAAACTCTACCAAACGCTTGATGTCATAAGACTCTGGGAAACCTTTACGATGCATGATCCCGCGATCATTGAGTATTTTTTTCGGGTACAGAAAACCATCTGTCGTCACCAGTTCGACTTTGGGGTGGTTTTCCCAACGGGATAGCAAAGCTTTTAATAAGCGAGCCGTAGTGCTCTTACCGACCGCAACACTGCCAGCAATACCAATGATAAAAGGTGGCGCACTTTCTTGATTGCCGAGAAAGTTGTTCAGTACAGAATTGCGACTTTGCCTCGCTGCGATATATAAGTTGAGAAGTCGCGCCAATGGCAGATAGATCTCAACAGCTTCTTCCATCGTCAGGCTTTCATTGACGCCTTGTAGCTCGATAAGATCCTCTTCGGATAGCGTCATAGGGACAGAATTACGTAGTTCTGCCCATTGTTGACGGTTAAAAGAGAGATATGGCGTCATAGTCTTCCTAACTGAGATTCGCGATAAGAGCTGCGAAAATACAACAACCTGTGCAAATTGCCAAATGACAAGGCAAGGAAGAGGCCGTTTTGTCGATGATTTTGTGTGATTTTTCAGCAAACAAACCGAAAGTGGATAAAATCTGGTTTTTTTTTAATTTAGCTATTGCAAGGTCGATAATCCTTCAATAGAATGCGCACCACTTATGCCGACTTAGCTCAGTAGGTAGAGCAACTGACTTGTAATCAGTAGGTCACCAGTTCGATTCCGGTAGTCGGCACCATTTCTCCTTTTATGAGAGGAATGGATGAAAAATTTGGAGGGGTTCCCGAGTGGCCAAAGGGATCAGACTGTAAATCTGCTGGCACTGCCTTCGATGGTTCGAATCCGTCCCCCTCCACCATATTCTTAAGGAAATAGCTCTCAGAGTTACGTGTTGCGGGCATCGTATAATGGCTATTACCTCAGCCTTCCAAGCTGATGATGCGGGTTCGATTCCCGCTGCCCGCTCCACTCTAATTTGAGTGCTGATATAGCTCAGGTGGTAGAGCGCATCCTTGGTAAGGATGAGGTCGGCAGTTCGAGTCTGCCTATCAGCACCAGCTCTAAGCAATGTTTCCTTTTGATACTTTCTTTTAACTAAACTACGTTTAGTGATTAAGAGAAGTTTATCACCAAGACTTTTTGGTTGCGTGGTCATCAAAGCCACCTAAATCCGTACCTAGAGGGACAACTCATGTCTAAAGAAAAATTTGAACGTACGAAACCGCACGTAAACGTTGGTACTATCGGCCACGTTGACCACGGTAAAACAACTCTAACTGCTGCAATCTGTACAACTCTTGCTAAAGTGTACGGCGGTGAAGCGAAAGACTTCGCATCAATCGATAACGCTCCAGAAGAGCGTGAGCGCGGTATCACAATNACCAAGACTTTTTTGTCGCGTGGTCATCAAAGCCAACTAAATCCGTACCTAGAGGGACAACTCATGTCTAAAGAAAAATTTGAACGTACGAAACCGCACGTAAACGTTGGTACTATCGGCCACGTTGACCACGGTAAAACAACTCTAACTGCTGCAATCTGTACAACTCTTGCTAAAGTGTACGGCGGTGAAGCGAAAGACTTCGCATCAATCGATAACGCTCCAGAAGAGCGTGAGCGCGGTATCACAATCGCAACATCTCACGTTGAGTACGACACTCCAACTCGTCACTACGCACACGTAGACTGTCCAGGACACGCGGATTATGTTAAGAACATGATCACAGGTGCTGCACAGATGGACGGTGGTATCCTAGTTGTTGCTGCGACAGATGGCCCAATGCCACAAACTCGTGAGCACATCCTACTAGGCCGTCAGGTTGGTATCCCATACATCATCGTATTCATGAACAAATGTGACATGGTTGACGATGAAGAGCTACTTGAGCTAGTAGAAATGGAAGTTCGTGAACTTCTATCTGAGTACGATTTCCCAGGTGATGACCTACCAGTTATCCAAGGTTCTGCACTAGGYGCMCTAAACGGCG
Source organism: Vibrio sp. Isolate24 (assembly GCF_022398215.1). Classification (NCBI taxonomy): domain Bacteria; kingdom Pseudomonadati; phylum Pseudomonadota; class Gammaproteobacteria; order Vibrionales; family Vibrionaceae; genus Vibrio; species Vibrio sp. Isolate24. The sequence goes on along the minus strand of NZ_JAKEUU010000003.1, from coordinate 73,005 downwards.
AAGAGCAGTGGGAAGCGAAAATCGTTGAGCTAGCAGAAGCACTAGACAACTACATCCCAGAGCCAGAGCGTGCAATCGATCAGCCATTCCTAATGCCTATCGAAGAYGTATTCTCAATCCAAGGTCGTGGTACAGTAGTAACTGGTCGTATCGAGCGTGGTATCCTAACAGTAGGTGACGAAGTAGAAATCGTAGGTATYAAAGAGACTACAACAACTACTTGTACWGGTGTTGAGATGTTCCGTAAGCTTCTAGAYGAAGGTCGTGCGGGTGAGAACGTTGGTGCACTTCTACGTGGTACTAAGCGTGACGAAGTAGAGCGTGGTCAAGTACTAGCGGCTCCTAAGTCAATCAACCCACACACTAAGTTCGARTCAGAAGTATAYGTACTTTCTAAAGACGAAGGCGGCCGTCATACTCCGTTCTTCAAAGGCTACCGTCCACAGTTCTACTTCCGTACAACTGACGTAACTGGTAACATCGAGCTACCAGAAGGCGTAGAAATGGTAATGCCAGGCGATAACATCAAGATGACTGTAGAGCTAATCGCACCAATCGCAATGGACGAAGGTCTTCGTTTCGCGATCCGTGAAGGTGGCCGTACAGTAGGTGCTGGTGTTGTTGCTAAGATCTTCGACTAATTCTTAGGAATTNTGGTAATGCCAGGCGATAACATCAAGATGACTGTAGAGCTAATCGCACCAATCGCAATGGACGAAGGTCTTCGTTTCGCGATCCGTGAAGGTGGCCGTACAGTAGGTGCTGGTGTTGTTGCTAAGATCTTCGACTAATTCTTAGGAATTGCTGAAGACTTCTGAAAAATCTTTGAATAAGATTTGACGAACCAGTAGCAAAAAGGGCATCATTTGATGCCCTTTTTCTGCACTAAATATAATGTTTGCTAATTTCTTATCCAAGCAAATATTAAGCAGGATTTTTTGCCCAAGATGTTGCTTCTTGGTCATTAAGAGAGTTCGCCAATCGAGTAAGGTTAGCGTCTCATGGATTTGCCCTGCAACAGCGGGGTTGTTGTCGTCTATATTAAGACTTGTGACAGGTTTGGTTTTATGAAAGCAAATAATGCTGAAACTCCTGAAAGCTCAAATGGCGCAGATATCTTCAAGTGGATTGTCACTTTCGTTCTGCTGACTGCCGCTGTTGTGGGTAATTACCTGTATGGTGAAATGTCTGTAGTGATTCGCGCTGCAGGTGTTGTTGTATTGATTGCTGCGGCACTAGGTGTTGCTGCTACAACAACAAAAGGTAAAGCTGCGATCGAGTTCGCTAAAGAATCTCGTATGGAAGTTCGTAAAGTGGTTTGGCCTACACGTCAAGAAACTATGCAAACTACTTTGATCGTTTTAGCTGTAAGTATTGTAATGGCTCTAGCACTTTGGGGCATTGACGGCATTATGGTTCGTCTTGTCAACTTTGTGACTGGGGTATAGAGGGTTTTAATTCATGAGTGAAGCTCCTAAAAAACGCTGGTATGTGGTTCAAGCCTTCTCTGGATTTGAAGGCCGTGTAGCTCAGTCTCTTCGCGAGCATATCAAAATGCATGGCATGGAAGAGCTGTTTGGTGAAGTTCTTGTTCCTACTGAAGAAGTAGTGGAAATGCGCGCAGGTCAACGTCGTAAGTCTGAGCGTAAATTCTTCCCAGGTTACGTCCTCGTTCAGATGATTATGAACGATGAATCATGGCACTTAGTACGCAGCGTGCCGCGTGTCATGGGCTTCATTGGTGGTACCTCTGACCGTCCAGCTCCTATCACTGATAAAGAAGCTGATGCTATCCTTAACCGTCTTGAGAAAGCGAGCGAGTCTCCTCGCCCGCGTACTATGTACGAAGCCGGTGAAGTGGTACGTGTTACTGATGGTCCATTTGCTGACTTCAACGGTACGGTTGAAGAAGTGGATTATGAGAAGAGCCGCCTGAAAGTGTCTGTATCGATCTTTGGTCGTGCAACACCAGTTGAGCTTGAGTTTGGTCAGGTTGAAAAACTTGATTAAAAAAACACCTTTTTAGGGTTGTTTAAGGCGCGAATTATGACTATAATTTCGCGCCTTTTTGCTTCTGTCGAAGCAAAAAGTTATTTACGTAAACGGGGAGCTGATCGGTCGATTAGCGTTTGTACCCAAAATTAGGAAAAATCATGGCTAAGAAAGTTGAAGCTTACATCAAGCTGCAAGTTGCTGCTGGTATGGCAAACCCAAGTCCACCAGTTGGTCCTGCTCTAGGTCAACACGGTGTTAACATCATGGAATTCTGTAAAGCGTTTAACGCAAAAACAGAATCTATCGAGAAAGGTCTACCGACTCCTGTTGTTATCACTGTATACAACGACCGTTCTTTCACGTTCATCACTAAGACTCCACCTGCTGCAGTTCTTCTTAAGAAAGCGGCTGGCGTTAAGTCTGGTTCAGGTCGTCCAAACACTGAAAAAGTGGGTACTGTAACTGACGCTCAAATCCAAGAAATCGCAGAAACTAAAGCTGCTGATATGACTGGTGCTGACATCGAAGCAATGAAGCGTTCAATCGCGGGTACTGCTCGTTCAATGGGCCTAGTGGTAGAGGGTTAAGATCATGGCAAAACTAACTAAGCGCATGCGCGTAATCCGCGAAAAAGTTGACGTAACTAAAGAATACGAAATCAACGAAGCTGTTGCTCTTCTTCAAGAACTAGCAACTGCTAAATTCGTTGAGTCTGTAGACGTTGCTGTTAACCTAGGCATCGATGCTCGTAAATCTGACCAGAACGTACGTGGTGCAACTGTACTACCTCACGGTACTGGCCGCGAAATCCGCGTTGCAGTGTTCACTCAAGGTGCAAACGCTGAAGCAGCTAAAGAAGCTGGCGCAGACATCGTTGGTATGGAAGATCTTGCTGAGCAAGTGAAGAAAGGCGAAATGAACTTTGACGTAGTTGTTGCTTCTCCAGATGCAATGCGCGTTGTAGGTCAACTAGGTACTATCCTAGGTCCTCGCGGTCTAATGCCAAACCCTAAAGTTGGTACTGTAACTCCTAACGTTGCTGAAGCAGTTAAGAACGCTAAAGCTGGTCAGGTTCGTTACCGTAACGACAAGAACGGCATCATCCACACTACTATCGGTAAAGCAAACTTCTCTGCTGAGCAGATCAAAGAGAACCTAGAAGCACTTCTAGTTGCTCTGAAGAAAGCTAAGCCATCTTCTGCTAAGGGTACATTCCTGCAGAAAGTAAGCATCTCTACTACTATGGGTGCTGGTGTTGCTGTTGATCAGGCTAGCCTGAACACTCTAGCAAACTAATATATTTGCTTAGGCGCGAAATTTGTGTATAATTTCGCGCCTAATATTTGTGGTTGGGGCTGAACTTTGGTTCTGTAAGAATTAAGACCCAGTCTCCGTCCAAGACCGTAGGCGTCTGAATTTATTTGATAAATAAAGACTTAATTACCCTACGTAGATGGTGCCCGAACTGACAGAAAGCTCTATGTAAATAGTTACCTTTCTTCTGGGAAGCACCTCAATAGCTCTCACTGTTGTGATAATAGTGAGTGGTGTAACGACAACCAGGAGTAAATCCAAGATGGCTTTAAACCTTCAAGACAAAAAAGCAATTGTTGCTGAAGTCAACGAAGCTGCCAGTGGTGCACTTTCTGCAGTTGTAGCTGACTCTCGTGGCGTTGAAGTAGGCGCGATGACTTCTCTACGTAAACAAGCTCGTGAAGCGGGCGTTTACCTGAAAGTTGTTCGTAATACTCTAGCGCGTCGTGCGGTTGAAGGTACAGACTACGAGTGTCTAACAGACACTTTCACTGGTCCTACTCTAATCGCATTCTCTAACGAGCACCCAGGTGCCGCAGCGCGTCTTTTCAAAGACTTCGCTAAAGAGAACGACAAGTTCGAGATCAAAGCTGCTGCATTCGAAGGCGCAGTTACTGATGCTGAAGTACTAGCGACACTACCAACTTACGACGAAGCAATTGCACGCCTAATGATGTGCATGAAAGAAGCTTCTGCAGGCAAGCTGGTACGTACTATCGCTGCACTACGCGATCAAAAAGAAGAAGCTGCGGCATAAGCCTTGCTTTTTACTGGTTGCTAATTAAACTTATTGTTGATTTTAAAAGAGAATTGTTATGTCTATTACTAACGAGCAAATCCTAGACGCAGTTGCAGAAATGTCTGTAATGCAAGTTGTTGAACTAATCGAAGCAATGGAAGAGAAATTCGGTGTTTCTGCTGCTGCTGCTGTTGTAGCTGGCGGCGCTGCTGGTGGCGAAGCTGCTGCTGAGCAAACTGAATTCGACGTAATCCTAGAATCTGCTGGCGGTAACAAAGTTGCTGTAATCAAAGCAGTACGTGGCGCAACTGGCCTAGGTCTTAAAGAAGCTAAAGCTCTAGTAGACGGCGCACCTGCACCTCTAAAAGAAGGCATCGAGAAAGATGAAGCTGAAGCTCTTAAAGCTCAGCTAGAAGAAGCTGGTGCAAGTGTTACTGTTAAGTAATTATTGCATAGTTTCTTAGCCTAACGGCTAATGGCTGGTGGTTTTATAACCACCGGCCTTTTTGCGCTGTAGGGGTTGGGTGATTTTTCCGCTGTTTGAGCACCCAGGTTCCTAGCAAAAAACATTTCATTACAGCTTAATGAAATGTCACTACATTCAAACAGGTGTTAGTCACTGTCTCATAACGATTGGAGACAGTTTGGGTCACTTATCAGCGAGCTGAGGAACCCCATGGTTTACTCTTATACCGAGAAAAAGCGCATCCGTAAGGACTTTGGTACTCGTCCACAAGTGTTGGACATTCCATACCTGCTATCGATCCAGCTCGATTCGTTCGAAAAATTCATCGAACAGGATCCTGAAGGTCAATACGGTCTTGAAGCTGCTTTCCGTTCTGTATTTCCAATTCAGAGCTACAACGGCAATTCCGAGCTGCAATACGTTAGCTACCGTCTTGGTGAGCCAGTTTTTGATGTTAAAGAATGTCAAATTCGCGGCGTAACTTACTCAAAACCACTTCGCGTAAAACTACGCCTAGTTATCTTTGATAAAGACGCGCCAGCAGGTACTGTAAAAGACATTAAAGAACAAGAAGTCTACATGGGCGAAATTCCGCTTATGACAGACAATGGTACCTTCGTTATCAATGGTACCGAGAGGGTTATCGTATCCCAGCTGCACAGAAGCCCAGGTGTATTCTTCGACAGCGATAAAGGTAAGACCCACTCTTCAGGTAAAGTTCTATATAACGCACGTATCATTCCTTACCGTGGTTCATGGCTTGATTTCGAGTTTGATCCTAAGGACAACCTATACGTACGTATTGACCGCCGTCGTAAGCTACCAGCATCTATCATTCTTCGCGCACTAGGTAAGACGACAGAAGAGATCCTGGACATCTTCTTTGAGAAGGTGAACTTCGAGGTTAAAGATCAAACTCTACTTATGGAGTTGGTTCCTGATCGTCTACGTGGTGAAACTGCGTCATTCGATATCGAAGCAAACGGCAAGACTTACGTTGAAACAGGTCGTCGTGTAACGGCACGCCACATCCGTCAGCTTGAAAAAGATGGCGTTGAGCACATCGAAGTACCAGTAGAGTACATCGTAGGCAAAGTGTCTTCGAAAGACTACATCAACGAAGCGACTGGCGAGATCATCGTTGCGGCTAACCAAGAAATCAGTCTTGAAGCACTAGCGAATCTATCTCAGGCAGGCCATAAAGCTCTAGAAGTTCTATTTACGAACGACCTAGATCACGGTCCATTCATGTCAGACACGCTACGTATCGACAGCACTGTTGATCGTATTTCTGCACTGGTAGAAATCTACCGCATGATGCGCCCTGGTGAGCCACCAACGAAAGAAGCTGCTGAAGCACTATTCGACAGCCTATTCTTCTCAGAAGAGCGTTACGATCTATCGACTGTTGGTCGTATGAAGTTCAACAGCTCTATCGAACGTGAAGATGCTCAAGAGCAAGGCACACTTGATGAAACAGATATCATCGAAGTGATGAAGAAGCTGATCGCTATTCGTAACGGCATCGGTGAAGTGGACGATATCGACCACTTAGGTAACCGTCGTATCCGCAGCGTTGGCGAAATGGCAGAAAACCAATTCCGCGTTGGTCTAGTACGTGTTGAACGTGCTGTTAAAGAGCGTCTAAGCCTTGGTGACCTTGATGCAATCATGCCTCAAGATCTAATCAACGCTAAGCCTATCTCTGCTGCGGTTAAAGAATTCTTTGGCTCTTCACAGCTTTCACAGTTCATGGACCAAAACAACCCGTTATCAGAAGTAACGCACAAGCGTCGTATTTCTGCACTGGGTCCTGGCGGTCTGACTCGTGAACGTGCTGGCTTCGAAGTACGTGACGTACACGTAACTCACTACGGTCGTCTATGTCCTATCGAAACGCCTGAAGGTCCAAACATCGGTCTGATTAACTCTCTATCTGCGTTTGCGCGTTGTAACGAGTACGGTTTCCTAGAGACTCCATACCGTCGCGTAGTAGATGGCGTAGTAACAGACGAAGTCGATTACCTATCTGCTATTCAGGAAGGTCAGTACGTTATCGCTCAGGCGAACACGGTTCTTACTGAACAAGGTACATTTGCTGAAGAGCTAATCACAGCTCGTCAGAAAGGTGAATCTGGCCTACACCCACGCGAACATGTTGACTACATGGACGTTGCAACTAACCAGGTTGTATCTATCGCTGCATCGCTTATCCCGTTCCTAGAACACGATGATGCGAACCGTGCATTGATGGGTGCGAACATGCAACGTCAGGCAGTTCCAACACTTAAGGCTGACAAGCCTCTAGTTGGTACTGGTATCGAGCGTAACATCGCCGTTGACTCTGGTGTTACAGCGGTAGCGAAACGTGGTGGTGTAATCCAGTCTGTAGATGCCTCTCGTATCGTTGTTAAAGTTAACGAAGACGAGCTGATCCCTGGCGAAGCAGGTATCGATATCTACAACCTAACTAAATACACTCGTTCTAACCAAAATACGTGTATCAACCAGCGTCCATGTGTGATGCCGGGTGAACCTGTAGCACGTGGCGACGTTCTTGCTGACGGTCCTTCAACAGACCTTGGTGAACTAGCTCTTGGTCAGAACATGCGTATCGCGTTTATGCCTTGGAACGGTTACAACTTCGAAGACTCGATTTTAGTATCTGAGCGCGTAGTTCAAGAAGACCGTTTCACGACTATCCACATTCAAGAGCTATCTTGTGTGGCGCGTGATACTAAGCTTGGTGCTGAAGAAATCACAGCTGACATTCCAAACGTAGGTGAATCTGCTCTGTCTAAACTAGACGAGTCAGGTATCGTTTACATCGGTGCGGAAGTGAAAGGCGGTGATATCCTTGTAGGTAAAGTAACGCCTAAAGGTGAAACTCAGCTAACGCCTGAAGAGAAGCTACTACGTGCTATCTTCGGTGAGAAAGCATCAGACGTTAAAGACACGTCTCTACGCGTACCAAACTCTGTATCCGGTACGATCATCGACGTTCAAGTATTTACTCGTGACGGTGTCGAAAAAGACAAACGTGCACTTGAAATTGAACAGATGCAGCTAAAAGAAGCGAAGAAAGACCTGACTGAAGAATTCCAGATTCTTGAGGGTGGCCTTCTAAACCGCGTTAAAGCTGTACTCATCGATGGTGGTTACACTGAAGCGAAACTAGACACTATCGATCGTAAGAAGTGGCTAGAGTTAACGCTTGAGGATGATGCTCAACAGACTCAACTTGAACAGCTTGCTGAGCAGTATGACGAGCTACGTGCTGATTTCGATAAGAAGTTTGAAACCAAGCGTCGTAAGATCACACAAGGTGATGATCTCGCACCTGGCGTACTGAAGATCGTTAAGGTTTACCTTGCGGTTAAACGTCGTATCCAGCCTGGTGATAAGATGGCGGGTCGTCACGGTAACAAGGGTGTAATCTCTAAGATCAACCCTGTTGAAGACATGCCTTACGATGAGAAAGGCCAGCCGGTTGACATCGTACTGAACCCACTGGGTGTACCTTCGCGTATGAACATCGGTCAGATCCTAGAAGTTCACTTAGGTCTGGCAGCGAAAGGCATCGGTGACAAGATCAACCAAATGGTGAAAGAGCAGCAAGAACTGGCTAAGTTCCGTGACTTCCTACAGAAAGTTTACGATCTTGGCGAAACTCGTCAGCAAGTCGATATTGCATCGCTTTCTGATGATGAAGTTCGTACGCTGATCAACAACCTGCGTGGTGGTCTGCCGATCGCGACACCAGTATTTGATGGTGCGAATGAAACGTCAATCAAAGAGCTTCTCAAACTCGGTGACTTGCCAGAATCTGGTCAGTTAACGCTGTTTGATGGTCGCACAGGTGATGCGTTTGAGCGTCCTGTAACGGTTGGTTACATGTACATGCTGAAACTGAACCACCTTGTTGATGACAAGATGCACGCTCGTTCTACTGGTTCGTACAGCCTAGTAACTCAGCAACCACTTGGTGGTAAAGCTCAGTTCGGTGGTCAGCGTTTCGGTGAGATGGAAGTATGGGCACTAGAAGCATACGGTGCTGCTTACACGCTTCAAGAAATGCTAACGGTTAAGTCGGATGACGTTAACGGCCGTACTAAGATGTACAAAAACATCGTAGACGGTAACCACAGCATGGAACCTGGCATGCCAGAATCGTTCAACGTACTGTTGAAAGAGATTCGCTCGCTAGGTATCAACATCGAGCTAGAAGACGAAGAGTAATCCCCACGGGGTTATTTGGTTGAAGGTGCTCACCTAGTTTTGCGGGTGGGCTCCTTTTAACTCCTTACAGGAGCTGATTGTGAAAGACTTATTAAACTTTCTAAAAGCACAGCATAAGACCGAAGAATTTGATGCAATCAAAATCGGTCTATCTTCACCGGACATGATCCGTTCATGGTCTTTCGGTGAAGTTAAAAAACCTGAAACGATCAACTATCGTACGTTCAAACCTGAACGTGATGGTCTGTTCTGTGCGCGTATCTTTGGTCCAGTTAAAGACTACGAATGTCTTTGTGGCAAATATAAGCGTCTGAAACACCGTGGTGTTATTTGTGAGAAGTGTGGCGTTGAAGTTACACAAACTAAAGTTCGTCGTGACCGTATGGGCCACATCGAGCTTGCTTCACCAGTTGCTCACATCTGGTTCCTAAAATCATTGCCGTCTCGTATCGGTCTACTAATGGATATCCCTCTACGTGATATCGAGCGTGTTCTTTACTTCGAAATGTACGTAGTAACTGAACCGGGTATGACGGATCTAGAAAAATCTCAGATGCTGACTGAAGAAGAGTATCTGGATCGTCTAGAAGAGTGGGGCGATGAATTCACGGCTAAGATGGGTGCAGAAGCGATCAAAGACCTACTTGCGTCTATGGATCTGCCTGCTGAAATCGAAGAAATGCGTGAAGAGCTTCAGTCTACTAACTCAGAGACTAAGCGTAAGAAGATCACTAAGCGTCTGAAGCTAGTTGAAGCGTTCGTTCAATCTGGTAACAACCCAGAGTGGATGATCCTAACTGTGCTTCCGGTACTTCCGCCAGATCTACGTCCTCTAGTACCACTAGATGGCGGTCGCTTCGCGACTTCTGATCTGAACGATCTATACCGTCGCGTAATCAACCGTAACAACCGTTTGAAGCGTCTACTAGAGCTTGCTGCTCCGGACATCATCGTACGTAACGAAAAACGTATGCTGCAAGAGTCTGTTGATGCGCTACTAGACAACGGTCGTCGCGGTCGCGCGATCACAGGTTCGAACAAGCGTCCTCTGAAATCTCTTGCTGATATGATCAAGGGTAAACAAGGTCGTTTCCGTCAGAACCTTCTAGGTAAACGTGTAGACTACTCTGGTCGTTCTGTAATCACAGTAGGTCCATACCTTCGTTTGCACCAGTGTGGTCTTCCTAAGAAGATGGCACTTGAGCTATTCAAACCATTTATCTACAGCAAGCTTGAGACTCGTGGCCTAGCAACGACAATCAAAGCGGCTAAGAAGATGGTAGAGCGTGAAGAAGCGGTCGTTTGGGATATCCTAGACGAAGTAATCCGTGAACACCCAGTACTATTGAACCGTGCCCCTACACTTCACCGTCTAGGTATCCAGGCGTTCGAACCAGTACTGATAGAAGGTAAAGCGATTCAGCTACACCCACTTGTGTGTGCGGCGTACAACGCGGACTTCGATGGTGACCAAATGGCGGTTCACGTGCCTCTAACTCTAGAAGCACAGCTTGAAGCTCGTACTCTGATGATGTCGACAAACAACATTCTGTCGCCAGCGTCAGGTGATCCGATCATCGTACCTTCGCAGGACGTTGTATTGGGTCTTTACTACATGACTCGTGACAAGATCAACGTCAAAGGCGAAGGTATGTACCTTGCTAGCCCAGCTGAAGCTGAGAAAGCATACCGTACTAAGTCTGCAGAGCTACACGCTCGCGTTAAAGTTCGTATCACTGAGACAGTGAAAGATGAAGATGGCAACAGCACTACAGAGACTAAGCTAGTTGATACTACTATCGGTCGTGCAATGCTATGGCAAATCGTGCCATCTGGTCTTCCGTTCAGCATCGTTAACCAGAAGCTAGGTAAGAAGCAAATCTCTCACCTACTTAACGAGGCTTACCGTAAGCTAGGTCTGAAAGATACGGTTATCTTCGCTGACCAAATCATGTACACAGGTTTTGCTTACGCAGCACTTTCTGGTGTATCGGTTGGTATCGACGACATGGTTGTGCCAGATGCGAAATACACTGAGATCGAAGAAGCGGAAGCAGAAGTTCGCGAAATTCAAGAACAGTACCAATCTGGTCTTGTAACTGCGGGTGAGCGCTACAACAAAGTGATCGATATTTGGGCTTCAACCAACGATCGTGTCGCTAAGTTGATGATGGAAAACCTTTCATCTGAAACGGTAGTGAACCGTGAAGGTGAAGACGAGCAACAAGAATCGTTCAACAGCATCTACATGATGGCTGACTCGGGCGCACGTGGTTCTGCAGCTCAGATTCGTCAGCTTGCAGGTATGCGTGGTCTAATGGCTCGTCCAGATGGTTCAATCATCGAAACGCCGATCACTGCGAACTTTAAAGAAGGTCTAAACGTACTTCAGTACTTTATCTCAACGCACGGTGCTCGTAAGGGTCTTGCGGATACAGCACTGAAAACAGCGAACTCGGGTTACCTAACTCGTCGTCTAGTAGATGTTGCTCAAGACGTTGTTGTACACGAGCATGACTGTGGCACGCACGAAGGTATCGACATGATGCCGCACATTGAAGGTGGTGACGTTAAAGTTGCGCTTTCTGAGCTTGCTCTAGGCCGTGTTGTTGCAGAAGACGTACTGAAGCCAGGTACGGACGATGTTCTGATCCCACGTAACACTCTAATTGATGAGAAGTGGTGTCAGATCATGGAAGAGAACTCAGTTGACCGCATGAAAGTGCGCTCTGTAGTTACTTGTGATGCGGACTTCGGTTGTTGTGCACAGTGTTACGGTCGTGACCTAGCACGTGGTCACCTAGTGAACCAAGGTGAAGCTGTCGGCGTTATTGCTGCTCAGTCTATCGGTGAACCAGGTACACAGCTTACAATGCGTACGTTCCACATCGGTGGTGCAGCATCGACTGCAGCTGCAGAGAACAGCATCCAAGCTAAGACTACAGGTACGGTTAAGCTTCATAACGCGAAATTCGTTACAAACAAAGATGGCAAGCTAGTGATCACTTCTCGTGCATCAGAGCTAACCATCATTGACGAATTTGGCCGTACTAAAGAGAAGCACAAACTGCCATACGGTTCTCTACTTTCTAAAGGCGACAACGATGCCGTTGAAGCTGGTGAAACAGTAGCGAACTGGGAAGCGCACACCATGCCAATCATTACTGAAGTGGCAGGTCGCATCCAGTTTGTAGACATGATCGATGGTGTGACAGTTTCTCGTCAAACCGATGATCTAACGGGTCTATCTTCAAGCGAAGTTACAGAAGCTGCCGCTCGCCCAGCAGCAGGTAAAGATATGCGTCCAGCTATCAAACTTGTTGATGAGCAAGGTAACGACGTAATGATCCCTGGTACAGATATGCCAGCTCACTACTTCTTACCTGGTAAAGCGATTGTAAACATCGAAGATGGCGCAGAAGTAGGCGTGGGTGATACGCTATCTCGTATCCCTCAGAAATCTGGCGGTAACAAAGATATCACCGGTGGTCTACCACGCGTAGCTGACCTATTCGAAGCTCGTAAGCCTAAAGAGCCTGCGATCCTTGCTGAGCACACAGGTACTGTGAGCTTTGGTAAAGAAACGAAAGGTAAGCGTCGTCTAGTAATCACTCGTGAAGGCGGTGACGCTTACGAAGAGATGATTCCTAAGCATCGTCAGCTTAACGTATTCGAAGGCGAGAAAGTTGAACGTGGTGACGTGATCGCAGATGGTCCAGAGTCTCCACATGACATTCTTCGTCTACGTGGCATCCACGCTGTGACTCAGTACATCGCGAACGAAGTTCAAGAAGTATATCGTCTGCAAGGCGTTAAGATTAACGATAAGCACATTGAGACTATCGTTCGTCAGATGCTACGTAAGTGTACAATCACTCACGCAGGTGACTCTACAGAGTTCCTAGTTGGTGAACAGGTTGAATACGCGAACGTTAAGATTGCTAACCGTCAGCTAGAAGCTGAAGGTAAAGAGTTAGTACGTTTCGAGCGTGAGCTACTTGGTATTACTAAGGCATCTCTAGCGACTGAATCGTTCATCTCTGCGGCATCGTTCCAGGAGACAACTCGCGTACTAACAGAAGCAGCTGTTTCTGGTAAACGTGATGAGCTACGTGGTCTGAAAGAAAACGTCATTGTTGGTCGTCTAATCCCAGCAGGTACAGGTTTCGCTTACCACCAAGATCGTCAAGCTAAGCGCACTGAAGAACAAGAAGGTCCTTCAGCAGAGCAAGCCACTGACAATCTTGCAGCATTGCTAAACGCAGGTTTCTCTGCTGACGAGTAATCGCGGACTAATAAGAAGATAATAAAAATCCCCAAGCTTAGCTTGGGGATTTTTTTATGTCGGGAGGTTCGTTTTTCCCTTTGGTTAGATAAGTAAACCACCGAAAGTGAAACCTAATCCAACCGCTGAAGCAATGGTCACCACACCCGGAATGAAGAATGGGTGGTTAAAGACATAGCTGCCGATGCGAGTTGAACCTGTGTCATCCATTTCCACTGCGGCAAGCAGAGTTGGGTAAGTCGGTAGAACGAATAGTGCGCTTACTGCGGCGAAAGAAGCCACTGCTGTGAGCGGAGCGACACCGATTGCAAGTGCTGCTGGCATCAGAGCCACTGTGGTTGCTCCTTGCGAGTAAAGCAGCATAGAAGCAAAGAACAGTACCATCGCCAGTAGCCATGGGTAATCAGACAGCAGCGCGCCTGCGACTTCTTTAATGCCATCCACATGCGCGTTGACGAAGGTTGAACCTAACCAAGCCACACCTAGAACACACACACAAGCGGTCATTCCAGAACGGAACGTTGAGGCGTTAGGAATTTTTGCAGCATCAATCTTTGTAAATAAAACGATCGCTGCTGCTGCGGCCAGCATCACTGTCATGATGGCTTCGTTACGGCCAAGTGCTGGATCAACAATCAGGCCTACGGATTTAGAGATGGCCGCCGCGTAGCAAACCACGAAACCAATTGCTGCAAGGAAGATATATGTGGCTGTTTTCGCTGTTGGAAGAATGTCACGCTGCTTTTCCGTTGCGAGTTTGATCAGACCTTTCTCCAAGCGCTCCTGATAAATCGGGTCATCTTTTAATTCACTCCCCATAAAGTTAGCGACGAATGCGCCAATCATACAAGCAATGAAGGTGGTTGGGATGCACACCGCAAGCAGTGTCAGGTAATCAACCCCCATTGGTGCCAGCATCGCAGCGAATGCCACGACGGCTGCTGAGATTGGGGAAGCGGTAATCGCGATTTGCGATGCGACCACAGCAATAGAGAGAGGACGCGATGGACGCACCCCTTGACCTTTTGCGACTTCCGCAATAACAGGCAGTGTGGAAAATGCGGTGTGACCCGTACCTGCCATTAATGTCATAAGGAAAGTGACGATAGGCGCATAAAAGGTGATGCGCTCTGGGTTTTTGCGCAAGAAGTTTTCTGCCAGTTGTACTAACCAATCCATACCACCGGCGACCTGCATCGCGGCAATCGCTGTGATGACCGACATGATGATCAGAATTACATCCACAGGAATGTAGGCCTGACTGGTCGGTACGCCAAGAATTAATGACAATGCGATAACGCCTGCACCCCCCGCAAAGCCAATGCCAATCCCACCTATTCTGGCTCCTAAAAAGATAAAGAGCAGAACGACTAATAGTTCGACCGCTACCATGATAATTACCTCATATTGTTAACTTAAATTCGATTATCTGAACACTCAGTGCCTAAACGTTTAGATAATTGAAGGAGGGAGCCATTGGATAGGTATTAACCCTTATCAAACTGCGGTTAACCGTATTGGTGCCTAAAAAAGGGCCCTGTTGGGCCCTCCTTGGTAGCAATCTTATTCGTAGCGTTTCGCTTTATACTTAGGATGCATAAAGTTTTCCACGTTCAAGATATCGTCCAACTCTTCTTCGGTCAGCAAGCCACGCTCTAGCACGACTTCACGGACGCTCTTACCGGTTTCCGCACAGATCTTACCAACGATGTCACCTTCGTGGTGACCAATGTATGGGTTCAGGTAAGTCACGATACCGATTGAGTTGTACACGTAGCCTTCACAGATTTCTTTGTTGACTGTGATGCCATCGATACATTTATCACGCAGGTTGACACACGCGTTAGACAGTAGAGAAATGGACTCGAACATGCTTTGCGCAATGACAGGTTCCATCACGTTTAGCTGTAGCTGACCACCTTCTGCGGCAAATGAGATGGTGTTGTCATTACCCAGTACTTTGAAACAGACTTGGTTGACCACTTCTGGTACCACAGGGTTAACCTTAGCTGGCATGATAGAAGAGCCTGCTTGTAGCTCTGGCAGGTTAAGTTCGTTGAGTCCGGCACGTGGACCAGAAGAAAGCAGACGCAAATCATTACAGATCTTAGACAATTTAACCGCCAAACGCTTCAGTGCACCATGTGTCATTACATAAGCACCACAGTCTGATGTCGCTTCAATCAGATCTTCCGCTGGGACTACATCTAGGCCTGTCACGTCAGCTAAGTGTTTCACTGCCAGTTTCTGATAGCCTTCAGCTGCGTTCAAACCAGTACCGATCGCAGTGGCACCTAAGTTGATTTCTAGCAGTAGTTTTGAAGTGTACTCAAGGGCGCGGATTTCTTCATTCAGAGTCACAGCCCATGCGTGGAACTCTTGGCCAACTGTCATTGGTACCGCGTCTTGAAGCTGAGTACGACCCATTTTAAGCACGTCTTTGAACTCTTGGCTTTTAAGTTCAAACGCACCTTTCAGGTATTCAATCGCTTCAATCAGAGTGTGAACGCTATTGTAAACGGCGATACGGAAACCCGTTGGGTAAGCACAGTTGGTCGACTGGCTCTTATTAACATGGTCATTTGGGTTAATGAATTCGTACTGACCTTTTTCCTTGCCCATCAGCTCAAGTGCGACGTTGGCGATCACTTCGTTAGTATTCATGTTGACTGATGTGCCAGCACCGCCTTGGAAGACGTCTGAAGGGAATTGATCCATGCACTTACCTGTTTCAAGGATCAAATCACACGCTTCTACTACGTATTTCGCGACATCTTTAGGAATAACGCCTAGCTCTTTGTTTGCTAACGCCGCGGCTTTCTTGGTCATAACCATGCCACGGACAAATTCAGGGACATCTGAAATCGTGACATTAGAGATGTTGAAGTTTTCGATAGCGCGTAGTGTGTGGATGCCGTAGTAAGCATCGGCAGGAACGTGGCGTTCGCCAAGTAGGTCTTCTTCGATACGAGTGGCAGCGGTAGTGCTAGGAGTATCAGTTAGGGTAGCCATCACAGGATCCTTAGATAATTATTCTGATGATAAAGTAAAATGCTAGCCATTCTGCAGTGTAAGAATCCTTTCGTCAGAATTTTTGGCTGTAAAATCCGTCCTGACTTATGGGGCTCATAATACTGTACCCAGCAGATAAAAATAGTAGCTTGATCACCTTTTTTGCTTTTGTTTAGTTAAACTTTTGCAAGATATGAACAGGGTATTAATAACCACAAAGTAGTAGTGGTTTGTTGGGATTTCTATCACTCTTTTTTACAGCTTTAATTTGAGCTTGAATCAGCTTTGGGCTTACACTGGGCCTAACAAAGGAGGGCGTGTGTTTCCTATCTTATTATTGATGTTTATTTTCGTTCCTATTATTGAAATAGGCCTGTTTATTTCGGTCGGCGGTTACTTAGGATTGTGGCCGACGATCGCACTGGTACTGATCACCGCGTTTGCCGGTGCGTCTTTGGTACGCAGCCAAGGTTTGCAGACCTTGATGTCAGTGCAAAACCGCTTGCAGCAAGGCGAGCTGCCTGCTCAGCAAATTCTTGAAGGTGTGATGCTTGCGGTCTCAGGGGTACTACTGCTGACACCGGGCTTTATGACCGATGCGCTCGGCATGTTAGTGCTATTACCGGCACCACGCGCTGCGATGGCAAAATACCTTATGAGTAAGATGACGGTGCAGTCTGTCGGTGGTGGCTTTCAAGGTGGCTTCGGTTCTGGAAACTTCCAACAAGGCCCTTTTGATCAAGACCCGTTTAATCACCAACCTAAAGACGGTAATACGTTTGAAGGGGAATATGAGCGTAAGGATGGGGACGATAATAATCGCCTCAATTAACAGATAAAAACTCGCGAACACTTGATAAATAAAGGCGCAATCACCGCGCCTTTATTTGTATTTTCCTCTAGAGCTTTAATTCTATTTATAAGCAAAAGCTAAACTAAATCAGCGATCTATTCTCATTTGTGCAACAAACGTTTCACCTTATGTTTAAACTTTGAAGTCTCTTCAAATATTCAGCATATCTATGAGATCGAAATCTCACTGTCACTGAATGTTGTTTTTAGTTTCATGAAAAAGATAAACACTTGTCGTGCTTTATAAGTCTTTTCTCAATAGAAAAGGTGATTTGGAACACGCTTTCTCAACCCTATACAACACGGAAAGCGATGCAAGGTGGACAGAATGAAACAAAAACTAACCCCAACCTTACTTGCAGCAGTGGTCGCAAGTGCTCTCTCCGCTCCAGCAATGGCGGATATCGTAATTTCTCAGTACGTTGAAGGTAGCAGTAACAATAAAGCTATTGAGATTGCCAACACTGGTGATTCAGCAGTGACGCTGGATGGCTATGAGCTAGCGAAATCGACCAACGGCGGCGGTGAGTGGGGCAGCAAACTGGCTCTAGGTGGCCGTGTACTGGAAGCACAAAGCGTTCTGGTTGTTGCACACACAAGTTCAAGTGATGAAATCAAAGCAGTAAGCGACATCCTAAATGGTTCAGTGATCGGATTTAACGGTAATGATCCGATTGCGCTACTGAAAGACGGCAACGTACATGACATCTTGGGTAACATGGGCGGCTCAGATTTCGCAAAGGATGTCACTCTAGTACGTAATGTTGATGCGATGACGCCTTCTTCTACTTATGACGCTTCTCAATGGTCATCGCTGGCAAAAGACAGTATCGAAGGTTTAGGAGTACTGGATGGCGGTGAGACACCAGAGCCGTTCGCTTGTACTCAAGATGGTGCTGAGCCTGTCTTTACATCGATTCAAGAAATTCAAGGTGAAGGTGATACTTCTCCATTCATCAATGGCTATCCATACATCACAGATGAAGATTTCTTCGTCAAAGGTGTGGTTAGTGCAGTGACCACAGGACTAACAAAGGGCTTCTATCTACAAGCACTGGAAGATGACTACAACCCGAAAACATCGGAAGGGTTATTCGTCCACACTAACCAGTCAAGCTCTGATCTTCAGCCTGGCGATGTAGTGTGTGTCAAAGGTAAGGTTCAGGAATACTACAATCTGACGCAACTGAAAGCCGAAAACAACAACTGGGTGAAACAAGGCGAGCAAGCAGCCCCATCAGCGACGGCAGTTGAAGTGATGGCGGATGACGCTAACTTCGATCAGACGTTAGAGCGCTATGAAGGCATGCTGGTTAAGACGACTGAAGCGTTGGATATGCGCGTGACTCGCACCTTTGGTTACGATTACGCATCGCGTCGTAATAACATGGTGGTTGCTCAAGGCCGTATCAATATGCACCCTAACCAGAACTTTGCTGCAGGTTCTGACGAAGCGAAACAGCAGAGCACTGAAAACGCACAGCGTCGCCTGTTCATTGAGTCTGATGCCAAGGCCGCGGATGGCACGGTTCCTTACTACCCAGACTTTGGCCGCACGGACGCTGACCAGAATGGTTCCACAGAAGATTACATCCGTATCGACGATACCATCGTTGGTCTAGAAGGTGTCCTAAGCTACAGCTACGGTGATTACCGTCTGATTGCTACCAACACGCTAACTAACGACAACTTCGTACGTAACGATCCTCGTACTGAAGGCATCGATATGGAAGAAGGCGATCTGCGTATCGCGACATTCAACGTACTCAACTACTTCAATTCCCCATTTGGTGGTGACGCTAACCAGCATGGTGATAACCGTGGTGCCAACAGTTATGAAGAGTTCGAAGTTCAGCAGGCGAAGATTGTTAACGCTATTCTACGCCTTGACGCTGATATCATCGGTTTGATGGAAATCGAAAACAATGGCTTTGGTGACAGTGGTGCTATTCGCCAGCTTGTTGAACAGCTAAACCAGCGTATCGATAAGAAGAAAGACCGTTACGACTTCGTTGCTGTTGACAGCAATGGCGATAAAGTGACGGATAAGAACGACTCAATTGGTACCGACGTTATCACAACAGGCGTTATTTACCGTTCTAAAGTGGCGAAGCTGAAAGAAGTACGCGTTATCGAGATGCCAAGTCAGCAAGCACCTGAAGTACTAGATGACGACGGTAAAGTGATCGAAGATGGTAAGAACTATCAGCGTAACTCTCTAGCGCCAACGTTCAAGATCAAAGGCACTAATGAGAAGATCACGGTTGCGATTAACCACTTCAAATCGAAAGGTTCTAAATGTTGGGAAGACGCAGCACCCGTTGACCAAGGTGGTCAGGGCGGTGTCGATGCAGACCAGCAAGGCTCTTGTGAAAACTTCCGTGTTGCAGCGGCGGTTGCACTGGGCGACGCGCTGAAAGACATCAAAGGTCATAAAGTGATTCTTGGTGACTTGAACTCTTACGGTATGGAAGATCCGATGCTGGTTCTGACCGATTACAGTGAAGAGAAATACGGTAAGCAGATCAAAGCGGCACGTAATACCTTTATTGGTGACACCGAGCAGTTTGGTGATAACGGTGCGGTGATTACTGAAGGGTACAATTACATTAATGCTGTTGCGATGAAGCACCCAAATAGCTGGAGCTACTCGTACAATGATGAAGTGGGCGCGCTAGACCACCTACTAATCAGCCCAAGCCTGAAGAAGCACTTTGTGGATGCGACAGACTGGCATATCAATGGCGGTGAATCGACACTATTTGATTACAACGATGAGTACAAAGGTGACTTGCCGAAGTATAACGATCACTTCCGCTCTTCTGACCACGATCCAGCAGTCCTAGAACTGAACATGGCAGGTTCGTTCGGCTTTGGTGCGCTAATGTCATTGTTTGGCTTAGCACTATGGCGTCGTCGTAAGTAAGCCAAGCTTTATAGAGACCAAGTAAAAACCGCCACATTCAGTGGCGGTTTTTTTATTGATTAAGAGTTTGTCATTCTCCTATCTACGGATGCGAATAAAGTCCCCAGCTGCACTATCAAAGATGCTTCCTTCGCTTACACCGCATCTAGTAAACAGGTGTTCCCATGATTGGCGCGCCTTTATATGGATTGTTAAGTTTTGAGAATAAGCCATCAAGATCATAGACGTGGACATATTGTTTTCGTAGTCATTTGCTCCGCCATAGTAGTCGGCCCAAATGCCAAACCACTTGTTGTCAACTTTAAACTGCAACGTTCTAAACCACGAGTTATTTGATTGCTCACCTGTTGCACAGATCTGAATCTCCTCTATCGTTCCCGTCGCTTCCTGAGAAAAAGATAAAGGGGAAGTTAATAGTAATATTGTCAATAATAGTATTCTCATCAAAGTAAAATCCTAAGAAGTAGTGAGACCGAATATAGGGTTAATGTTAATGGCAGAAATACTACTGTGCATTAACGCATGCTAATTAAGCATTTTAGTAATCAATTATTTAGCCTTATTATATTGTGATATGTCTTATAGTTAAACAATTCATAATTTTCGATTATGAAATAACATGTAATCGAATGTACCAAATGCAACGCTTTGCCAACCGGCACTAAAGATTACAGTGAAGAGAAATACGGTAAGCAGATCAAAGCGGCACGTAATACCTTCATTGGTGGTACAGAGCAGTTTGGTGACAACGGTGCGGTGATTACTGAAGGGTACAACTACATTAATGCTGTTGCGATGAAGCACCCAAATAGCTGGAGCTACTCGTACAATGATGAAGTGGGCGCGTTAGACCACCTGCTAATCAGTCCAAGTCTGAAGAAGCATTTCGTGGATGCCACAGACTGGCATATCAATGGCGGTGAATCGACTCTATTTGATTACAACGATGAGTACAAAGGTGACTTGCCGAAGTACAACGACCACTTCCGCTCTTCGGACCACGATCCAGCAGTCTTAGAACTGAACATGGCTGGTTCGTTCGGTTTTGGTGCGCTAATGTCATTGTTTGGCTTAGCACTGTGGCGTCGTCGTAAATAAGCCACTCTTTTACAGAGACAAAGTAAAAACCGCCACATTCAGTGGCGGTTTTTTTATTCGTATAAATCCGTTGGAACTTCGGTCTCACAACGTGTTAGGTCGTAGTCTTGTGTAGATCCGCCACTACCTCTATGGTGCATACGCACAATCATACCGCGCTCAATATACCAGCGTAGGTTTTCACAAGAGACTCTGTAGCTAATTTCATTGATATGAGACGTTTGCCAGCGAGAGCTGCCAGGTAAGGTTCTAACGTAATAGATCACACCATTGTCCATCACCTTCAATCCTTTGACGTCGCTCAGATGCTCTTTAGCGGTATCAATAGTTTCTTGGCTAGCTGTTGGTTGTAAATCTTCTATCTTCGTAGTTTGGCAAGCGCTCAAAGCTAACGCTGAAAGGCTCGCCACTGCGATGTGTTTTAGTTTCATTTATGACTCTCGATTGATATTAGATTAAGGACGAGCCTTAAGGAAAAGAGGATTTTATTTATAACTTAAATCAATGTGTAGTGATAATTTTATAGAGACAAAAAAGTGTGAATCAGAGTGTATTTAGTCTTTCAGGTACGACTTGAGTTAATGGAGGCTTAAGCGACCAAATTTTCCTTGCCCTTATCCGATTCTTATATTCGTTTTTACTAATTTAACTAACTGAAACCAAAGTACTATTTACTGATTTATATTGTGATTCATCTCATAGCCATTAAATTATATTTTGAATTTATATAAGTATTAATTATTATCGACGTTAATTTATATTATCTACCTATTGTTAGTCTGACGACGAAAAGCGTAGGCGCACCTAATTTCCGCGTTAAAGGCTGGGATTTAATTCATATGACTAAAAAGCACTATGTCCTAGTTGTGGCTTTGTTCGCTTCTATCGCTGGCGCCCTATATGTGACTTTCTTCAAACCTTCACCTCAATCAATCACTGATGAAGTACCTGCTCTGAGCGACAAGAGTAGTAATGCATTGCCAAAAATAACATTGAGTCAAGATGCGAATTTCCCTTCACCGGTGATTCAGCTTCAGCAAACCATTGCCCATGGCCTAGTTGAAGTGGAGAAAGCGGAACTCCCACTCCTTCGTGGAGATCTCGCTGAATTTTCACAAAGCAATATCCAAGAACAATATCAGCCCCCCGCAGAGCTTGAGAATCTGCAACTGAGGCTGAAAAGACTGCAATCCATCAGTCAATAATCAATTCGCGACCTGATCTTTCAGAGTAACAAGCGAAATCCAATTAAGAATATAAACAGCAGTGGCTTATATGAAATCGAATCGTTTCACTCATACCTATGTGGTGTATGTTGTTTCACTACTGGCGGCAGCCTTTTCGCACCCGGCTCTCTCGCTAACCTCAGAAGAAGGAAAAAGCATTGAGCTATCTGGCGATTTTTCTGCGTCAGGCGGTCAGGCAACATACTCGCTGCCAATCGCGGTATCTCCGGGCCGTGCAGGATTACAACCTTCTGTGAGTTTGGAATATCGTAGTGACTCTCCTAACGGCATGCTCGGTATGGGTTGGAGTTTAGGTGGGCTTTCTTCGATTTCTCGTTGTGGTAAAAACCTCAATAAAGATGGCCGCTGGGGAGGGGTTCGATTTAATGCGGATGATCGCTACTGTCTTGATGGGAAACGTTTGATTGCCGTTTCTGGCCGTGATGGCGAAAACTTAACTGAGTATCGATTGGAAACAAACGGCTATTCGAAGATCGTCTCATTTGGCCGTGCTGGAAATGGGCCTAAAAGTTTCAAGGTTTGGTACAAAGACGGCTCGGTTTATGAATATGGTGCGACGTCCGATTCGCGAGCGGAATTGCCCGGTCAGTCGCACGTTTATAAATGGTCACTGAATAAGATCACTGATACCAGCAAAAACAACCACGTACAGTTCAGCTACCGTGAAGACAATAGAAATGGTACGCATCGAATTGACAATATCAGCTATGTGGGCGGTAAGGTTAGCTTTGAGTATGAAACGAGAACGGATCAAATCGCGCAATATCTGTTTGGTAGCCAGTTAAAACGAAATGTACGCTTAAAAACTATCAAGACTTTTGATGCCAGCAATGCCTCCGTCGGAAGCTATAACCTTAAATATACTTACTCTGGGATCACCGCTCGAAGCCTTTTAAACACGGTAGATTACTGTAGTAATGGCCAGTGCAGTACAGAAATCAATTTCTCTTGGAATAATAGCCATTCCAATAGCCGAAAATCATCTTCATTAGGGTTTCAAGAAGTTAGCTTTTTTGATAGCAATCGAGATGGCCGTTTTGAGGCATATGGATTGACTCAAAAAGCTCAGAACCCTATTTGTACCAGAATAAAGCCTTCGACTCCTTCGGGAATTGCCAAAGGTTTGAAGGGAGAGACGGTTAATAATATTGCTGCTTATGCTCTTTCAGGCAGTTTGGATTCTCCAAACTTAGTGACTACAAAATATGACTATGTTAGAGGCGAATGGTGCGGAGAGTCTGGACCACCAGATCGCGAACGACCTAAATACAACCATTACCTTGATGTTAAGAAGCCACTCAGAACCTATTCGCCTAACAACAATGGGGTAATAGCCACATATACATCAGAGCAGTCCGCTGCCGATTTAAATGGAGATGGAAAGGAAACGCTCTTCTCATCACCAAAGGGCTCGTCTTATCCTATATCTGGTATTGCTGATATCGATAATGATGGTAAAGATGACTACTACGTTAAGTATACGAGTGATTTGGTCTTCTATTTATCAAGTCGCTCTTATAAAGAGTATGTGTTCCGCAGTGAAACAAGTCAGTGGCGACCAGATTTAGCTTTTCTCGCAGACGTAAACAACGATGGTTACAAAGACCTGATTGCAGCGGGTGGTAACCAACGCACCATTCGCGTTTACCTATTTAATGGTCATAGTTTTGTACATAGATTTACTTCTGGGCGCTTGCATGGCGATGATTTAAAGAAAATCAAAGCCATCGACTACAACGCTGATGGTTACCCTGAAATCTACGTTAACGGACGTTTCTACAAAAACAATTTCGGTAATATCAATTTCAGTCAGACCATTGGTTCAAATGTTTCAAAAATTGAGCAATTGGTTGACTACAACTCCGATGGCATCGTTGATTTTGTTCGTAATGATAACGACAAGCTCTACTTGCTAACGTCCAGCGCATATCCGACAGACAAAATATCTAAGATTGAAGAGTTTGCGATCGAGTACCGCGTTAGTTACAAAGTCGCGACAGATACGAGCGTCCACAAACAAAAGCGTTACTACAGCTTCCCTTACGTTAACTCAACCCCAACCGCTTACCTTGTCTCTAGCGTTGTTAAGCAACCTAAAGGCTATGCTTCCACCTCATATAGCTATCAGTATGAAGGGGCGAAGTCACACTATTTGGGTGGTGGCTTCCTTGGGTTTGAAAAAATCACCGAAACAGAAAATGCAGAGGTCACCACTCGTACAGAAACCATATTTGAACAGCTAGATGTGGTGAAGGCGGGTGAGCCAAAGCTCGTATCTGTATTCAAAAACAATAAGAAAGTATCGGAAACATCGTACAGCTATCAAAAGTTGACCAATCAAGGCTACGGAGCCAAGTACTACCAGCTTTATGCTAATAAAGTCGTTAAGAAAAAGTATGGTTTGAGCAGTAGTGCAGTTGAGCGTCAGGAAGTGATTACTCGTTCAATGGATCGCTTTGGCAACTTAATCAATGAAAAATCAGAATTATCCAGTGAATTAGAAGGCGCGGGCAGCTTTACCAGCAACACCCAATATCAATACGTCTCAACGGGTGTAAATCAGAACCATTACATTTACGACATTACCAGCGTTAGTAACGTCAACAATTTAGACACTCTGCTTCGTACTTATAAAGCGGGCATGGGGCGCTATTGTGGTGAAAACGGCGAAGTGTTCTTTAAGCCCAATGACTACATTGTGTTGATCCACAGTGATGTTGATATTCCTCTCGTTCTGGAGCGCTACGATAGTTATTTCAAATACCAGAGCAGTTCTTACAGTGTTGATCTCGATGGTTTAACGGTCTACAAAGGCCAACTTGCCAGCTCAACCGCCAGCGAATTTAACAACTCAAACGCTAAGTCGTGTGGAAGCTATTCGTATAATGACTATGATGGTGACGGTAATATGGAGTTCACCACATCGTCTATGACGCGTGTGCAGACTGTCGGCCAAACGGGCGAGAATTATTGGAAGATCGGCGCCGTTGCCAGCTCTATCTCTACTATTGTTGATAACACCACCAATCTGAAGAGAACCATCGCGAACCAGTATGATTACAGTAGCAATGGTTTCCTTATCTCAGACAAAACAACCAGTTCGGATTATGAGTCAAGTGGTGATATTGCCTTGGCTGGGAAATCGATTACCACACAATATAGCTATGATGATTGGGGTAATGTTGTCAGCCAAAGTGTAGAAGGCGCTGATTTGGCTAAACGCACGACGACCACCCAGTTTGATGCACAAGGCTTATTCTCAACAGCTTCCACCAATGCCGTTGGTCACCGTACGTCAACACAGTTTGATGCTCAAGGACGGCTTAAACAGTCAGTGAGTCCGCTAAAAGGCCGTACCACAGGTTACACCTATGACGTTTTCAGTCGCGTATTGACAGAAACCCTACCGGGTACCAGCAATATCAACCACACCAGCTACGGTTTGGGTAGCCAATGTAAAGATGGAACGTCGCAAACCGTAAGCTGTGTGACGACATCGCCTGCGACTGGCGGTAAAGTAGTGACGCATTTTGACTACGCTGGAAGAGAAATCCGCAAACTGCATACAGGGTTTAGTGGCCAGCTTGTGGTAGTGGATACTCGTTGGGACCGTAATGGCCGTAAAGTCAGCGTAACGCGACCTCAGTTCCTTAGCAAAAAATCGCCTGCGCCAATAGTCACTTTCAGCTACGACGAGTTAAACCGTGAATTGACTAAGTCGGAGCCTGCAAGCAACGGTGGTGTAGCCAGCTTTACCACCCGTTATCAAGGCTACTTAACTTCTGTGACTGATGCCCGAGGTTTTGAACACAGTACTTTGACCAATATCATGGGTCATATACTGCGTAAAAATGAGCCAGATGGTGCCTACCAAACCTATCAGTACTATCCGGATGGAAAACTACGTTCAAGCACGGATTCCGCGGGTAACAAGACTCATATCCGCTATGACAATTTAGGTCATCGTAATTCATTGGATGACCCAGATATGGGCCAGTGGAGTTACAACTACAACGCAGCGGGTGAACTGGTTTACAAGCGTGATGCGAAGGGTACTATCACCACGATTGAGTACGATAGTCTTGGCCGAAAAGTGAAGCTGACCGAAGGGAGTAACGTGTCTACCTGGCGTTACGATGAACGCGGCGCGCTTGGCACCCTATCTGGTTTTGCTGGTAATGGCAGTGAGACGGACTATTACTACAATACTGCTGGTCTTACTGAAGAAGTGGCCGTTCAAGTTGGTGACGAGAAGTTCAGTACCCATTATTTCTACGATAAGTTCGAGCGTGTTGCTAGGGAAGTTCGACCAAACGGCATGGATACCACGCTTGCCGGTGCGGCCAAGTTATTGAGCAGCACCAACAGCAACGATCGCTTGGCAGTCGAATATGTTTATAACCCTTATGGCTACGTTGCTGGGGTACGCAGTCCGCGAAATTATGCAGATGAAGTCTTTACCAAGGCCAGTTTCCGAGAAAATATTGAAAAGCTACTTGACGCTGCAAAAGCACAAGCAACAGAGTACTTAGTCAAAGCGGAACGTTATGCTAAACAAGAAAGCTTCTTTGTCGGAAAGGCAGCTGAGTACAATAGCAAAACCGTCAATGTGCACAGCCTGGATACCTCCTCACAAGCCTTGTTGGGTGACGGCTATCGCTATAAGCAATGGTGTAACAACCAAGGCGAATGTTACTTACGTCCAGCAACTTGGGTATTACTCCATGATGATGTGTCTATCCCACTGGATATTACGCTGGAAGGCGCGATTTATCGCCTAACGACTACCTTAGCCAATACCCAACCGGGAATCCGCAACTACAATGCGACCGTTCATACGGTGCCTGCTTCTGAGTTTAATGCGCAAAGTTTGAGTGCTTCACATGACTTCTTATTGGCTGATTATGACAATAATGGTCAGAAAGATCTGATGAGTAGTAATGATATCTATATTGCTCAGGCGGACAGTGAGACTAGAGAAAATTTACTTTTCAGTGCTGAGGATCTATCTGAAGCTGCTGTCATTGCGAATACTCGCTATAAGTTCTACACCGATCTTGCCAGCCAGTTGATTAACCTGTCAGAAAAAGTGGCAGAGTTGAGTGGCCTGAACTGTGAATATGCGAATCAGTTAGGGGGAAATCAGCTAGAAGCCTCTTCTCGTAATCATTGTGAGAATACTCAGCAATCTAGCCAAGCTGATCACCTTAATATGATTCTGACTCAGTCAAAAATGGAAGAATCATTAGATAACCCAGCCTACCTTTACTACTGGCAGCGTCGTGAAACCGATGCGTACGATCATACATTGTCGGAAACGCTGGGTAATGGTTTAGTTAACACCTACAGCCATGATGCCAATACCGGTCGCCCGAATTATATTACTACCCATGCAGCGAATGTATTGTTTGACCCACGTATTGCTGGTGTTACAAACACTGGTCGCCATAAGCGATTTATTCAGTATCGCTACGACAATCACAACAACGTGACCTACCGATACGATGAGCAGTTGGGCATCACCGATACTTGGACGTACGATGGTTTAGATCGCGTCACCAGCAATACCATCAGTTTGGCGAATAAAACACAACACGGTGTAGACAACCCAGACTTAGCGGGGCCGTTTCATTATCGTTATGACAAGCTGGGCAATCTGATCCATAAATCCGACATTGGAGACTACCACTACAGCGGCCAGCAGGCAGGGCCACATGCTGTGACAAAAGCCAATGGGCTGAATTACCAATATGACGATAACGGTAACATGCTACGCGCATGGGCAGATGGTAACTCGACCAACGAGCGAGAGCTGGAATGGACAGAATTCAACAAGCCAAACAAGATCACCCGCAACGGTAAAACCGTCGAGTTTTTCTATGACGCTAACCATAACCGTTACCTGAAGAAAAACAGCGACGGCATTGAAACCTTCTACTTCGGCAAGAGCTATGAGCGAGTCAAGGATACCAATACAGGGATTGTTCAACACAAACACTTTGTTTATGCCGATGGCAAGCTAATCGCACTCAATACTCAGACTAAGGGTGCAGAAGACGACTTGCAGGACAAACAAGTCCGTTACCTTCATTACGATGCGTTGAACTCGGTCGATTTGATCACCGATGGCTATGGCTTGGTGGTAGAGCGCCGCAGTTACGATACTTGGGGTAAGCAGCGTAAAGTCGCGTGGTCTGATAATGGGCCGTTGGATGTGGTACAAAACGCCATCACTAACCGTGGTTATACCGGACATGAAGAAATTACCGAAGTTGACTTAGTTCATATGAATGGTCGTGTTTATGACCAAGAGTTGGGTCGGTTTATTAGTCCCGACCCTGTAGTACAAGCTCCATACGTTACCAATAGCTTCAATAGATATGCCTATGTAATGAACAATCCTCTTAAATACACTGATCCTTCAGGTTACTGGTGGAGGGATAGCAGTGGGAGCGGAGCAACTGGTGAATGTCGTACAGATGGCACCAATCACGACGGAATATCTGGAAGTAACTCTAATAGAAACGATAGAGGTAGCGACAATGGCTCCAATGAGAAAACGGGTGCTGCAAAAGAAAACAAACCTGAAGAAAGTAATGACAAAGTATCTGAAGATTCTAGTAACTCGAATAGTACAAAGTCTTCCAAGGGAGAAGGAATATCTGAAGAGCAAGTCGCTAGAGAGTTAGGTTACATAAATGAGGTGATGAACCGAGTAGATGAAGAGCTGGATGCAGAAGCCGAGAGGTATGCATATACAAATGCCATGAATGACTTGTTCGACGACATGGATTTCAAAAAGGTTCTTGATGTTGAGTTTAGTGCAGGTTATCAGTCTGGCCCTGTGAATTCAGGTACAAATGGTAAGTCTGGATCAGTTGGATCTAGTTTTGATGCAGGGCCAGTAAACGTATCAGTTAATCATGATTTAAAATCAAACACGACGACGACTAAGGTCAGTGTTGGCCGAAGTGTTGAGACTCCCGTAGGAGGAGCAGGGGTATCGGGCTATGCTGCCTCAGATGGTAAGGTTGGAGTTGAGGCCTCAGCCAATTTAGGAAAGGCTAGTGCTGGAGTAGATGTTTCTGTGGATATCAAATCTGGAATATCGAATGTGTCTAGTCTAGATGCTAGGATCAACAGATATTTCAAAGAAAAATTTAAGTTTAAATATAAGTAGAGTTGATGTGTTCTTATGAAAAGAATCTTGTTTATAGTGCTTTGCCTGTTGTCTTATAGCTCTTATTCCAACTCAATAGATCTTAACATTGATAGTAGCTATATGGATGAGGATTGTAAGTCTGATATTGAGGGATGCTTTTTATCTGGTATAGATTCTGTCATTCCAAATAAAATTATTCGCTCAGTTTTAATATATGTAGATAATTATACTCTCCTTTCAGAAAAATTTAGTTCAGATAAAGTTATTAGTGCTTTAAAAAAGGTGTCAAAATTAGGTAATTTAGACGCTCTTCACCTAGAAGCATCAGTTTATTATGTCGGTAATATTGTTGAAAGAGACGTAAATAAATCTATAGATTTACTTGAATCTATTAAATATGATGAAAGGAATTCAGTGACATTTAATTTACTAGGAAAGTTCTATCTCTATAAACTAAATACTGAAAAATCTGAATATTTGAAGAATGAATACTTCAAATTATCTAAGGATAACTTTTATAGAGCTCATTTATTAAATGACATAGACTCAACTAGAGCTCTTGCTATTGTTATGCTTAAGTATGGAGGGAGTGAGGATTATTTTGAAGCAGGTAAGCTTCTTAAGTACTTAAGTAATGTTGGTGATGAAGAAGATGCAAAAAGATATGAGAAATATAAATCTATAAAAAGAAGAAATTAATGTGTATATAATGTTGTTGTATTTTGTATAAAAATAATAGCCGTGACTTTATAAAAATATTTTGTATTCTATCATGTCTTATTTTTATTTATCCATTAATATTAGTGGCTTATTGGCGTGCACGCTGCCTTTCGAAAGTTGTTGTGCTCATGGTTGTGGGAAGTTTATCTTTCGCTAATGATTTGATAAAGCTAAAGATCTGCCCCGAATCATTGAGTAAAACTGGTTAACCAATTTACCGTGACCAATATTAAAGGACCAACAATGAAAAAATATTTTATATTTATTATTCTACTGCTTAGCTTCGGTGTAAGCGCAACAGAAGAATCACCAACTGGGTTGATTAAAAGAATACAAGCTTATTCTGTTCATGGGGATATTTTTATTAGTATGGAAACTAACGGGCAGCAATGTAGCACTGGATACTTTATAGATAAAGTCAGCCCAGGCTATGAATCAATTTTAAGTATGTTACTTGCGGCCTACCAAGCCAATACACCAATATCAATATTTGCCTATGAAGACCAACGATGGTCGGGGACTACTGCCCCTGTATGTAAAATATTTAGCGTGGTTTATGCGCGTTAGCAGATAACTTAGATGTGTAGAAAAGGATAAAGGTGCTTCTTGAAGATGGTTAGATTTACCTTAGTACTATTTATTTTATTGTCATTTACAGCCAATGCGGCTCGATTTGATATAACTGGGGATATTGGCCAAATTCGATATCATGAAGCCTCTAATTCATTAGCTCCATTATGGCGAAAACACACTTGGTTTGAAATCGTCACCCCAAATGGAAAGCCTAACTGTTACTCTTCTTCGTCAGGAAAATATTCAGTATCGATACCTGAAAATAATGAAACAGTGTTAACTATGTTGTTATCTGTGAAAATGGCAAATAAAAAAGTCATGGTTACACTAGATGACTCAATTCGCTTTCCGAACGATGGACATTGTAAATTACAGTATTTAACTATTTTGTAAACTATACATAAGGAATTAATTATGAAAAAACGCCTTTTGGCTCTTTGGCTTATATCGTCATCCACTTTTGCTGGATCCTCAATGGATGTTGGCACTATAAAAGGTGTTTTTGTTAAACCTAATGGAACGATTGCAGTGAGTCTTCAGCAAGGTTTCCCGAATGCAAAAACATCAGGTCAGTGCGCAAACAGCAATGGATGGGCTGGGTTAGGGACATCGGAAAATATTTTTAAATCCGCATTACTTTCAGCGAAAGCGACGCAAGATACGGTAAAAATNATGCAAAAACATCAGGTCAGTGCGCAAACAGCAATGGATGGGCTGGGTTAGGGACATCGGAAAATATTTTTAAATCCGCATTACTTTCAGCGAAAGCGACGCAAGATACGGTAAAAATTGTGATAGAAGGGTGTGAAGGTGGATGGTATAGGATTAAAGAGTTGTACATAGAGTAGAGCGCAGATCTTAATGGGATTTATTTGACTCACTAAACCAAAGTACCATTTTTTCATATTCGTTGTGATTTGAATCTTGTCTGTGTTTTTTTGATTTGAATCTATTTAAAGGTCAATTATTATTTATGTGTATTACAGGCTTTTCTGTTAATCATATAACGACGAGTAATTAAACTGTCGTTAGAGGAATACGTCAATTACTAAATCTATCAATAAATTTCTGTGGACGTTGTATCTACGAGTGGTGGTTATATTTAAGATTAAATAGTTAACCACTTATAAATTAACTATTAAAGGCTATCTAATGAAGCGATTATTTTTTATTGTGTGTTCCCTAATGAGTTCGGTTGCTTATTCTTTAGAGTGGACAGAACCACATATAGTAGAGCGAGTCCATATCACCACTAATGGTACATACTATTTTAAAGTGGCCGATGGGTGGGGGGCTGAGAGTTGTAAAAAAGCGGCTTATGTCTTCTTACATAAAAACGAAGCCGTTGCTGCAGACGCGGTGCTAAGTCTTGTTCTGGCATCTCAGGCTACTGGTAAGGTAATAAAAGCGCGTGGAGTTTGTCAAGATAGCGGGCACTTTCGCATGGATTATGTCATTCAAATGGAAGCTGAGTAATTTGCCTCTTATACACACCCCCCAAGTTATAGCTTGGGGCTTTGAGCAATATTCAGGCACCATATAAGACCTATAGTTACAATCGTTATTCTTATGTATGGAATAACCCAATTAAGTTTATAGACCCTACAGGCTATAAAA
The DNA here is from genome assembly GCF_022398215.1 of Vibrio sp. Isolate24. Taxonomy (NCBI): domain Bacteria; kingdom Pseudomonadati; phylum Pseudomonadota; class Gammaproteobacteria; order Vibrionales; family Vibrionaceae; genus Vibrio; species Vibrio sp. Isolate24. Next base: position 40,760 of record NZ_JAKEUU010000003.1, on the reverse strand, counting down.
TATATGAGCATTCTTATCGCATTGAACACTCAAGTGGTTCAGGTGGAAAGAGACGTCCTAGAAATGGAGAAGACAAAGGCGTAGATGCAAAGGATAAGCTCGCTCCAGAACCACAGCTCCCTAATAGGAAAGAAAATGATAGTAATGTTGAGAATACTGTTAGAGTGAAAGATGGAAGTTGGCAGCACGATGAGTATCGAGAAGGTAAGGTAAAACCTCTCGTAGATAGTATTCCGAATAGATATCAGCGAGTAGATATAGTTAGGTTATCTAATTGAGTCAAAGAAGAACTAAAGGTGACAGAGAAACCCATGGATGGTTCTGTTAATGAGATTGCTAATAAACTGGCAGATCCTGCGCAATTTTTTACTAGAACTATACCGGAGAAAATTGCGGTGGAAACTGCTCGGTAAGGTATCAACTATTCTAATCGAGAAGAATACCTTCGTGAAGAGGTTCGTGAAACAACTTATAATACAACAACCCAAGAAGGTTTACTTGATACTAAGACCGGATATGTTTTTTCTACAGGAAATAAAAAAGACCATGATCTAAAAGTTGTTGTAGAGAAAGTAGAAAAAACTGATGTTACAGTGAGGCCTGCTGGTACAAAGGAAACTAGTAGTAATATGGATTTGGGTAGTTATGATTATGATTAATGCTTTTTTTAGAGTTTGTATTTTCTTCTCTTTCTCTGCTTTGGGTTCTTCTTGTGTATTTGCATACGATGTCGATTTACAAAAATCAGGAGTTATGGACTTTTATCCTAGTTGTAAACTTGAGAAAAAAAGTAGCCTATGTATCGAAAGAATTAACATTGATGAAGAAAAAAGAGTTTTTATTACTGTGAATAGTAATTTTGATTCTACACCTGAACTCTTAGAACATGATTTAAAAGATACATCATCTAAAATTAGATTGGCTACTTTTGTTTTAAGGATTCTTATTGGAAAATTCAACCCTAGGTTTAGCGAGGAATTTTCAGGAGAGAAAATTCGAATAAAATTAGATAATGCAAGTTTAGATAATATTACAGTTTTAATGAAGGCTAACATTAACAAATCGACTTATTCAGGATTTTCATATATTGACGATGATGGGGTGCTATTAATTTCAGTTAAAGAAACAGATATTGAACCCGATGATTATTTTTATTCTGAGTTGAGGAATAAAAATAATTAGCCTGCATGTCGAAGAAGTAACAAGTGTAGTTAACCAGTTTAACCCTCCACTATGGTCAAATGGGCTAGCACCATTTTATATTGATGGAGAGAGCGAAACATTATTCTCTCTCGCATTAGCAGCTAAGTTAGCCGATAGAAAAGTTAAGGTCTATGTTCGCCACTGCGGCACAAAAAGGGCTACAGTCTGTAAACTAGAGGATTTGGGCTTAGATAATAATTAGAAAAGCTGCTTTCTATTTTTAATTAATTTCCCACTAAAATAGGAGTATTACTACTATTTTTAGTGCTTATAAAACTAGCCTAAAAGGTGAAACTATGAAGAAAATTTATACATTGTTATTTTTACTCTGTTCTTTACTTTTCAGTATTAACAGTTCATTAGCGGGAACGCCGCCTTTCGAAGGTTGCCGTTCTAGTGGTTGTGTGGGAAAAATTGATTCTATTTACCTGCACCGAGATGGAAGTATTAAGTTCCCACCACCAGGAAAAGTGTTTGGATATGTACCCAGTGAGCTTCATTGTAAGTTAGGAGAAGGTGTTTACTTCGTTTTAAAACAATCTCATCCTCACTTTAAAAATACTTACAGTATGTTGCTCACAGCTCACTCATCAGAGAAACAGGTATTTGCCCGTATTGTTGAAGGTTCCAACGATTGTCAGCTTGATTATATGGTTATTTATTAACGTTTTATAAATTACATAAGGAATTAATTATGAAAAAACGCCTTTTGGCTCTTTGGCTTATATCGTCATCCACTTTTGCTGGATCTTCAATGGATTTCGGCACTATAAAAGGTGTTTTTTTTAAACCTAATGGAACAATTGCAGTGAGTCTTCAGCAAGGTTTCCCGAATGCAAAAACATCAGGTCAGTGCGCAAACAGCAATGGATGGGCTGGGTTAGGGACATCGGAAAATATTTTTAAATCCGCATTACTTTCAGCGAAAGCGACGCAAGATACGGTAAAAATNATGCAAAAACATCAGGTCAGTGCGCAAACAGCAATGGATGGGCTGGGTTAGGGACATCGGAAAATATTTTTAAATCCGCATTACTTTCAGCGAAAGCGACGCAAGATACGGTAAAAATTGTGATAGAAGGGTGTGAAGGTGGATGGTATCGGATTAAAGAGTTGTACATAGAGTAGAGCGCAGATCTGAACGGGATTTATTTGACTCACTAAACCAAAGTACCATTTTTTCATATTCGTTGTGATTTGAATCGTATCTATGTTTTTTTGATTTGAATCTATTTAAAGGTTGATTATTATTCATGTGTATTATGATTTTTCCTGCTAATTAGATAACAATATGGGGTGGAAGTGTAGCCCATTTCCACTTTTCACCAGAGTGAAATCAATGATGACTCAAATACACTATCTCCCTATCGTGGTTTTACTCGTTTTTATTACCACTGTCTTACACACCATACACTCAGCGCCTTTATTTTTATTATCAATTGATGGCTTGGGTTTGAATAAAAACCGTCGAAAGCCGTCCCCAAAATAAAATGCAGTGATTTTCCTCACCGTTTGCTTCAGAAATGCCTCATACACAGCTCAAATTGATAGCTTTCTGAGTTTTTAGAGTGGTCAACAAATCCAAATCAAGAAAATAACCGCAGTGGCTTATATGAAATCGAATCGTTTTCCTCATATTTATGCAGTACATGTAGCTTTACTTCTAGCAGTCGTCTTTTCTTATTCTGCTTTGGCTCTCACCTTAGAGGCTGGAAAAAGCATCAAACTATCAGGTGACTTTTCGGTCTCAGGCAGCCAAGCAAGCTACTCATTGCCCATCTCAGTAGCACCGGGCCGAGCGGGCCATCAACCTAGGTTAAGTATCGAGTATCGCAGTGATTCCCCTAATGGCATGCTTGGAATGGGGTGGAGCTTAGGCGGGTTATCTTCGATTTCTCGTTGTGGCAAGAGCTTATATAAAGACGGTCGTCGGGGCGGGGTGAATTTTGATGACAATGACCGATTCTGCCTTGATGGACAAAGGTTGATCGCGATTTCAGGTAGGGACGGCGAAGACCTGACGGAATATCGAGTGGAAAATAATGGCTATGCCAAGATTGTGTCGTTTGGTCGCGTAGGAAAGGGGCCATCGAGCTTTAAGGTTTGGTACAAGGACGGCTCTATTTATGAGTATGGTGTAACGGAAGACTCGCGAGTCGAACTCCCCACACAACTTGATGTATATAAATGGGCGCTGAATCGAATCACGGATGCCAGTAAGGCAAATTATATCGATTTTGTTTACAGCGAAGACAATGGGGCGGGTAAACATAAGCTCACACAGATCACCTACGTAGGGGGAAAAGTTAACCTTGTTTATGAAAACCGCTCAGATACAACTTCTCACTATCTTGGCGGTAAGCAACTTAATAGAACAGAGCGACTAAAGCAGATCGAAACCTTTGACAGCAAAGGGGAGAAAATTGGCACATATGATCTCATTTATCAGACGTCTCCTACGACTTCTCGCAGCCAACTGACCAAGATTAATTACTGTGCTGAAGGCCAGTGCTCTAGTGATATTCGCTTTACTTGGACTGGTCGAAGTCATCCGGGGCTAGGTGGGGCAACAAGTACAGGTTTTAATAGCCCCAGATACTTAGAGGTAAATGGGCAAGTAAAAACGTACGGTGAGTTGAGCCGTAACAGCAATGGCACCATGTCAGTCAGAGGCTTAAACGGTGTAACACATACCAATGTGAAGTCATACAGCTTGAGTGGTAGTGTCATCTCGCCTAGTGTTGCTTTGAACCAATGTAGTATCAATACCGCGAGTTCGTATAACAAGGGGAATGGTCAATTAGGTCACTATTGTCAGTTTAGTACCTGTTCAGGTGATAGCTGCAAACATGCTTCCAATGGCGTGAATTATGGTGACTTTAATGGTGATGGTGTTGAGACCTATCAAAAAGGTTACGCAACCATTGATATCAATGGTGATGGGATTGATGACTTACATAAGTTTGATGTGGCAAATGGTGGATATCGTTATCGAATAACGGGAGGGGCTTGGCAAACGTTGCCCTCTGCGGAGGGACGAGTTTTAAAGTCGTTTGCTGATGTGAATGCTGATGGTTATCTTGATGTGGTGATGGGCTCAGGAACATCGAAAGGTAAGCTCTACATTCACCTGTTTAATGGTAAATCATTTAATTCTCCTTTTGCTATTAGTCATAGCGTCTTACACGATGAGAGTATCTACTTCTCCGACTTAAATAATGACGGTTACCCAGAATTGGGCTATGGCCGTTACTTCTACCAAAATACTCAGAATAACCAGTTTTCGACCAGCGTATTTCTCGATGTCGGCGAAAAGATTTATTCGGTTCAAGATGTGAATGGCGATGGCTGGCCGGATGTATTAACTCGTGCTGATGGTAACAACGCTAAAGCTCATATTCGCTATTCCTCGCAGCATGCCCAAGACAAAATTACGCATTTTTCTGAAGTGGGTGTTGATTATACGGTGACTTACAAAGCTGCCAGTGACAACAGTGTTTACACGGCTTCTAATATCAGCTCGTACCCATTTCAAGTGATAACGCCAAGGCGCTATTTAGTCGCGAGTATGGTTAAAGCGCCAAAAGGCTATGCTACGACTCACCATCGCTACCAATATCAAGACGCAAAGACGCATCTTAATGGAGGAGGCTTCTTAGGTTTTAAAATGATGACTGAAACAGAAAATGCGGATGTTATCACGACCACTAAAACCACGTTTGAGCAAGAAGATCTTGCGATAGCCAGCAAGCCACTTGAGGTCGAAATCTTTAAAAATGGTAAGAAAGTCGCTGAGAATCGTTACCAATACAAATTGCACACTCATCAAGGCTATAACGCTAAGTACTACCAAGTGTACGCAGACAAAGTTGTTAAAAGTCAGTTTGGCTTGAACAGTGATGTGGTCGAAAGAAAAGAGACCATGAGCAGTATCATGGACCGCTTTGGGAATTTGCTTGAAGAGACAACCGTTATTTCAAGTGAGCTTGATGGCGCAGGTCAATTTACTCGAACGAATAAGCTTGATTATCTCTCAACTGGTGTGAACAACAATCATCATATTTATGATATTTCGGCAGTCAGCAACATCGATAATCTAGCGGCCGTGCTGAGCTCTTTCAAAGCGGGGCTTGGGCGTTATTGTGCCGCGAACGGTGACGTTTACTTTAAAGCCAATGATCATATCGTGCTCATTCATAGCGATGTCGATATTCCTTTAGTGCTACAACGTTACGACTCTTACTTTAAGTATCAAGTCACAGAATCTAGCACTGATCTAGATGGGCTCACGGTGTACGCTGGAACGTTAATCCACTCTTCCGCCGCAGATTTTAATACCGCTAACCCGAAATCATGTGGTAGCTACGCGATTGGTGATTTTGACGGTGATGGAAATATGGAGTTCACTACCTCAAGGACGACACGTACTGAACTGGTCACGGAAACGGGTGATAGCTTTTGGAAAATTGGCGCTGTGGTCACGTCAACAGCTACGATAACCGACGATACAACTCAACTGACCCGTACGACCAGTAATAGCTATCACTACGATAACCATGGTTTTTTGATTTCCAGTTCTGTGAATAGCTCTAACTATGAGTCAAGCAGTGATATTACGTCAGGCGGTAAAAGCGTTACTAATCGCTATCATAATGATCAATGGGGCAATGTTGTGTCGCAAAGCGTAGAAGGCTCTGACCTTGTTGCGCGAATCTCAACCACTCAATATGACAGTCAAGGGTTATACGTTACAGAATCTGCCAATGCATTAGGGCATGTCTCATTTACTCAATTTAATGCTCAAGGCTTGCTGAGCCAATCAATTGGTGCACTGAAAGGCCGTACCAAGAGCCTTACTTATGACGCTTTTGGTCGTGTAATTAGTGAATCTCTGCCCGGTACGGGGAATACCAATCACACCCAATACCAACTGGGAGAGCAATGTGGTCCGCACTCAACAAGTCAGACGGTGAGCTGCGTTACTCTTAACCCCGCCTCTGGTGGCCAGGTGATGACATTTTTTGACTATGCAGGCCGAGAAATTCGTAAACTGCATACTGGCTTTAGCGGTCAGTTAGTCGTGGTCGATACTCGGTGGGATCGCAATGGTCGAAAAGTTAGCCTTTCTCGACCTCAGTTTGTTGGTAGCAAAGCCTCGGCACCTCGAGTTGCTTTTACTTATGATGCCTTAAACCGAGAAATTCAAAAGCAAGAGCCTGCCAATGCTGGGGGAATCGCCACTTTCGACACAAGTTATGATGGATACAAGACCAGTGTTAAAGATGCACGAGGCTTTATTCATACGACAGTAACGAATGTGATGGGTCATACTTTACGTAAAGAAGAGCCAGATGGTGCATACCAAACCTATCAGTACTATCCGGATGGAAAACTACGTTCAAGCACGGATTCCGCAGGTAACACGACTCACATCCGCTATGACAATTTAGGTCATCGTCATTCGTTGGATGACCCAGATATGGGCCAGTGGAGTTACAACTACAATGCCGCGGGCGAACTGGTTTATAAGCGCGATGCGAAGGGCACTGTCACCACGATTGAGTACGATAATCTTGGCCGAAAAGTGAAGCAGACCGAAGGGAGTAATGTATCTACCTGGCGTTACGATGAACGCGGCGCGCTTGGCACCCTATCAGGCTTTACTGGTAATGGCAGTGAAACGGACTATTACTACAACTCTGCAGGTCTTACTGAAGAAGTGGCCGTTCAAGTTGGTGACGAGAAATTCAGCACCCATTACTTCTACGATAAGTTCGAGCGTGTTTCTAGGGAAGTTCGACCAAACGGCATCGATACCACGCTTGCCGGTACGGCCAAGTTATTGAGCAGCACCAACAGCAACGATCGCCTAGCGGTTGAATATGTTTATAACCCTTATGGCTACGTCGCAGGGGTACGCAGCCCACGAAATTATGCAGATGAAGTCTTTACCAGTGCTAGCTTCCGTGAAGGTATTCGTGAGCTGCTGAATGACGCAATTGCACAAGCCAATGTTTACCTCACTAAGGCAGAACGCTACGCCACTCAGGAAAGCTTCTTTACTACTAAAGCAGCTGAGTACAACAGCAAAACCGTCAATGTGCACAATCTAGATGCCTCCTCGCAAGCCTTGTTGGGTGACGGCTATCGCTATAAGCAGTGGTGTAATGAACAGGGCGAATGTTATTTACGCCCAGCAACTTGGGTACTGCTCCATGATGATGTCTCTATCCCGCTGGATATTACGCTGGAAGGGGCGATTTATCGCCTAACGACTACCTTAGCCAATACCCAACCGGGAATCCGCAACTACAACGCGACCATTCATAAGGTGCCAGCTTCGGAGTTTAATGCGCAAAGTTTGAGTGCTTCACATGACTTCTTACTGACTGATTATGACAGTAACGGTCAGAAAGATTTAATGAGCAATAACGATATCTATATTGCTCAGGCGGACAGTGAAACACGTGACGAACTCTTATTTGCTGCCGATGATTTATCTGAAGCAGCAACGGTGGCAAACACTCGCTATAAGTTCTACACCGACCTTGCCAACCAGTTAATTAACCTGTCAGAAAAAGTGGCAGAGTTGAGTGGTTTGAACTGTGAATATGCGAATCAGTTGGGGGGGAATCAGCTAGAGGCCTCTTCCCGTAATCATTGTGAGAACACTCAGCAATCTAGCCAAGCTGATCACCTCAATATGATTCTGACTCAGTCAGAAATGGAAGCGTCATTAGATAACCCTGCCTACCTTTACTATTGGCAACGTCGTGAAACCGATGCTTATGATCATACGTTGTCGGAAACACTGGGTAATGGATTGGTTAACACCTACAGCCATGATACCAATACCGGTCGACCGAATTATATTACCACCCATAAAGCGAATGTGTTGTTTGATCCACGCCTCTCTGCAAGTACCAGCCAAGGGCGTAATGTCCGCTTTATTCAGTATCGCTATGACAATCACAACAACGTGACCTACCGATATGATGAGCAGCTGGGCATAACCGATACTTGGACCTACGATGGTTTAGATCGCGTTACCAGCAATACCATCAGCTTGGCGAATAAAGCGCAGCACGGGGTAAACAACCCAGACTTAGCAGGGCCGTTTAATTACCGTTATGACAAGCTGGGCAATCTGATACATAAATCCGACATTGGAGACTACCACTACAGCGGTCAGCAGGCAGGGCCACATGCCGTGACAAAAGCCAATGGGCTGAATTACCAATATGACGATAACGGTAACATGCTGCGCGCATGGGCAGAGGGCAACTCGACCAACGAGCGAGAGCTGGAATGGACGGAGTTCAACAAGCCAAACAAGATTACCCGCAACGGTAAAACCGTCGAGTTTTTCTATGACGCTAACCATAATCGTTATTTGAAGAAGAACAGCGACGGTGTCGAAACCTTCTACTTTGGTAAGAGCTATGAGCGAGTCAAGGATACCAATACAGGGGTTGTTCAACACAAGCACTTTATTTATGCCGATGGCAAGTTGATTGCTCTGAATACTCAAACTGACGATGGTGAGAGCCAGCTGAAAGACAAACAAGTCCGTTACCTTCATTACGATGCGCTGAACTCGGTCGATATGATCACTGATGGCTACGGCTTAGTGGTAGAGCGCCGCAGTTACGATACTTGGGGTAAGCAGCGTAAAGTGGCGTGGTCTGATAATGGGCCGTTGGAGGTAGTACAAAACGCCATTACTAACCGCGGTTATACCGGACATGAAGACATTACCGAAGTTGGTTTAGTTCATATGAATGGACGAGTCTACGATCAAGAGTTGGGTCGATTTATTAGCCCGGACCCATTTGTTCAACAGCTTTATACAGTTGGCAGTTTCAATCGATATAGCTATGTGCTTAATAATCCGCTGAGTTATACCGATCCAAGTGGCTACTTTTTCAAATCCTTGAAAAAAATAGTAAGGAGAGTGATTAAGAAAATAGATTATGGCATTGCTAGAGCCATTATGACTGCTGGTTCTGCATTCTGCGGGCCATGGGCACCAGCATGTGCAGCAGTTGGGACTTATGAAATTAATAGAGCTCATGGTGTCTCCTCTTCAGATTCACTTAAATCGGCAGCCGTAGCCGGAGGTGCGCAATGGGTTTTCGGTAGCTCAGGTGCGGATTTAACAGTACAACAAGCTGCGATAAAAGCGGGCACTATGGTCGCTGGCTCGCAAGATCCTAAGTTAGGGCAAGCCTTAATGTTTCTTCAGGGTAACTGGGGAGCAAGCATTGGGACCATGGTTCAAAATGGCGTGGGTAGTTCGTTGCAATACTTAGCTCAAGCAGAGCTACAACGGCATGCGGCTCGTTGGGGGATGAGCTTAGAAGAGTTTAATTTAATTCTTGGACTAAATTCGAAAGCGGGCTTGTCTATTGCCGGTGGCTCATACAGTAATAAATCACATGTAGAAGGCTTTACGAGCCGGTTTATTAAGCCAGGATTAGGTGTGTTTTGGGATATCAATGACTCACTACTAAACGTTCAAGGTTTACTGGACGCGGTCTCATCTCAAATTGTTAGAGAAGGGACAAAAAACGGTCACTTGATTGGTCATTCGTTAGGCGCTTGGAGAACCAATAATTTACAGCGGCATGGCTATATTAAGTCTTCTTATCTTCTTTCATTACCGGGATTTGCCTATCCGGCTGCAGGGAGCCGCGGGTCCTGTGCCTCTCTGGACTTCATTTGTGGCACTGCCCTAATGTCGATAGTTCGTCCCAATACGACTATTGTATCGAGCCCTGCCAGTTTAATCCCTAACGTGTTGAATGGTGTATCGGCTAACCATTCTAAGGACACTGTTCCTGGATATTCTACCCAGTGGAATCAATGATGAGAATTAGTTCTTTAATGATTAATGATGTTGGCAACTATTGCTTTTTCTTCTCAAAAATAAGCTTTATTGATGGTAGGGGAAGCAACCGAATGCTAAGCAAAAAAACATTCAGATATAATTAAGTAATAATTTATTAACCCCTTAAGTGAAAATATGAAAACATTATATAAGTTAATTTTTCTTGTCCCTTTAGTATTTTTCTCTGTAGTAGTGAATGCAGAGAAAGGATTTGTAAAAGGGGAAATCGAATATATTCGCACACATGACGGCGGTGAGATTACTTCTTGGAGACCGCCAGCATTCTGGTTTACGTTAAAAGGCGTAGATAAAGCCGGAACATGTAATCGATGGGCTTCTAGCAATACGGTGTTATTTGCGGCAACAGATAGTGCTGCTTATTCAATGATTTTAGGCGCGTTTATGGCAGGTAAAGAGGTGTCGGTCTCTTTTGACGACTCTGTTAAATACGCTGGCAACTGTAAAGCAAGGTACATCACGCTTGGAAACCCACCGCCGGTAAACTAGGAAACAATAATGAAAAAAATACTGCTACTGACAGCAATTCTATTTAGTACGCCCTCAATGGCTGCTATTAGCTGCCAAGGCACCATCAAGCATATTTTGCAATATGCTAATGGTGATATTAACGTAGCGACCTCATATAGGGGCACATACACTGTAATGTGTAATATTGAAAAGCATTGGAAAGGGATTAGCCCTGAAGCATGCCAAGGGATGTTAAGCGTATTGTTGACTGCGCAATCAACAGGCAAGGCTATAGCGACTTACTACAACACTGATAAATATACTTGTAGCAATCTGCCTCATTATGGCAGTGCACCTGGTCCTGGTTATGTTGGAATTATGGGAGAGTAATGATGATACGCGGAATCGCATTTTTAACTCTTGTTGCATTATCTAACTTTGCTTTGGCATCAGGTGCTTTTATTGCCGAAGGTTCAACTATAGAATCTATTGCCAATACGTACAACAATACCGATAGTTTTTCTATATCAGTGAAAGGTGGTACAGGTGTATGTGGAAATACCACAATACTATTTCCACGTAATGCAACTACCTCTTCCGAAGTACATAACCGTGCCTATTCGACTGCGCTGACCGCATTTTCTATGGGGGCTAAAGTAAAGGTCTATAACTATATTGGGAGAGATTGTAAGAACGCTTCGTACATCGAAATAGTTCGTTAGCCTAGATGACTGTAAACCCATAACGCCAGCTTATGCTGGCGTTATTTTTATCGATTGCGGAGTTATTGCTTGCCTTTCCGTCTTGGTATTGCACAATACCGCCCCTGACAAGCAATTTTATCAACACCAATCCAGACCCATGCTGTTAATCATCGATAACTACGATTCCTTTACTTATAACCTGTACCAGTACTTTTGCGAGTTGGGTGTAGAGGTAAAAGTTGTGCGTAACGATGAAACAGACATTGCGGCGATTGAAGCGATGCAGCCGACTCATCTCGTGATCTCACCAGGGCCGTGTACTCCCAATGAAGCAGGGATCACCCTGAAAGTGATCGAACACTTTGCCGGTAAACTGCCGATACTTGGAGTGTGCTTAGGCCATCAAGCAATTGCTCAGGTGTTTGGTGGTAAAGTGGTGCGAGCTCGTCAGGTGATGCATGGAAAAACTTCCCCAATTCGACACAATGGCCGTAGCGTCTTTACTGGTTTGAAGAACCCTCTCACAGTTACGCGCTATCATTCGCTGGTGGTACAAAACGGTACGCTACCCGAGTGTTTTGAGCTCACCGCTTGGACGGAACGAGAAGATGGCTCGATGGACGAAATTATGGGCTATCAGCATAAGACATTACCTATTGATGCGGTGCAATTTCACCCTGAATCGATCAAAACCGAGCAAGGGCATGAGCTACTTGCTAACTTTTTACGTCGCTAACCCTCTCTTTTTGACTCAATAAACTCTGATTGAGATCACTTTTTTTAACATTTCTTTCATATTTTTGCGCGCGGATATTATGTGAAAAACTATTCGCAGGCATTGTCCTGTCTGACTCTGCGCCCTTGTTATTACTATGCTTAACTACAGCTTATCTTTGTTATAAGAATATATTGCTTCATAAAAGCAGTGGCTTAATGCATAAATACTCAACGCTGATGCAGAACAAGCTTTTAGTGGTGAAGTAAAAAGAATAATTCACTATTGAAATGGTTAATTAAATGTAAATACAATGCCGCAATTGCTGAAATGCAAAACAATATGTGCTTTCGTTAAATGAAAGCAAGGATGCAAAAATTACCTGGCATGCGGTATCGAGAGGGAATGTGCAATGACAGTCGAAAATAAAGTAGAACGCGGTTTGTTTGATGAGGTGATGGTCCCTTGTTATAACCCAATGGAAATGGTTCCAGTCAAGGGCGAAGGTGCTCGTGTTTGGGATCAGGAAGGCAAAGAGTACATCGACTTTGCTGGTGGTATCGCCGTGAGCTGTCTGGGTCATTGTCACCCTGCAATGGTTAACGCTCTGACGGAGCAAGGCCAAAAACTGTGGCATCTAAGTAATGTCATGACAAACGAACCTGCGCTTCGCTTGGCGAAGAAGCTGACAGAGGTGAGCTTTGCAGAAAAAGTGTTCTTCGCTAATTCAGGCGCAGAAGCAAACGAAGCGGCGCTAAAGCTGGCACGTCGCTATGCGGCTGACAAGTTTGGTCCTGAGAAATCTGAAATCATCGCGTTCAAGCAAGGCTTCCACGGTCGTACTTTCTTTACTGTCACAGTGGGTGGGCAAGAAGCTTACTCGGACGGTTTTGGTCCTAAGCCTGGCGATGTTACTCATCTGCCATACAATGATGTGGAAGCACTACGCGCGCACATTTCTGACCGTACTTGTGCGATCATGATGGAACCGCTTCAAGGTGAAGGCGGTATCATCTCTCCAACCGATGAGTTCGTTCAAACGGTTCGTGAATTGTGTGATAAGCACAACGCGCTGCTTATCTTTGACGAAGTTCAGACGGGTAACGGTCGTACTGGTCACTTCTATGCTTACCAAGGTCTGGGTGTCACACCAGATATTCTGAGCACAGCGAAATCGCTCGGTGGTGGTTTCCCTATCGGCGCGATGTTGACAACTACAGAGCTGGCTAAACATCTGAAAATTGGTACACACGGTTCAACGTACGGTGGTAACCCACTCGCGTGTGCGGTTGCTGAAGCGGTTGTTGATGTTGTCAGCACACCAGAAACTCTAGCGGGTGTTGCAGAGCGTGAAGCGCTGTTCCGTGACGGATTAACTAAACTTAATGATAAATACCAAATCTTCGCTGAAGTACGTGGTAAAGGTCTTCTACTTGGTGCTGCTCTGAATGATGAATGGCAAGGCCGCGCGCGAGATGTACTGGTTGCAGCAGGCAAAGAAGGCCTGATGGTGCTAGTGGCTGGCGCAAATGTGGTTCGCTTTACGCCTTCACTGGTTATCAGCAAAGAAGAAATCGCAGAAGGATTAGCAAAACTAGATAAAGCACTCGCCACTCTAGTTAAATAATAAATAAACAAACTGGGAGAGCTGTATCGCAACAGTTCTCCCAATACCAGTGCTATCGGTCATGTGTTTGGGTAGTTACTCAGGAAAAATTGCTTAGAACAAGGCGTAGCTTGCAGCAAGCTAGCGAGCCTAACTTCCAAAACTACAACGTAGTGATTAGCGATTTGCCAGCAACAACAAATAGATGACCGATAGCATTGGTATCCTGCATCAGGAGGGAGTATCGATGCTGGTTGTTCGCCCTATAGCAATGTCGGACTACGATGCGCTGCACACTTGTGCGGTTGAGTCGGGTCATGGATTCACATCTCTTCCGGTTAACGAGGAACTGTTAACCAACCGTATTACTCATTCTGAGTATAGCTTTGCCAAGCCTAATGTAACGGAACCGGGTGACGAAGGTTACTTAATGGTCGGTTTCGATAGTGAAACTGGTGAAGTGGCTGGTTGTACTGGTATTGAAGCTTCAATTGGTTGGGATGTACCGTTTTATTCTTACCACATCAGTACCATAGTGCATTCATCACCAAAATTGGGGGTGAATAATGTGGTTAAACTGTTGACCTTCGGTAATAACTACACAGGTTGCAGTGAGATCTGTACTTTGTTCTTGCGCCCGAATTTCCGTGGTGGCTTAAATGGCCGTTTGATGTCTAAATGTCGTTTTCTCATGATGGCAGAGCACCCGCATCGTTTCTCTAAAACGGTGTTTGCTGAGATGCGTGGCGTGTCCGATGAAAATGGTAACTCGCCATTCTGGCAGTGGTTGCAAGAGCATTTCTTCTCGATTGATTTCACTATGGCCGATTACCTGACGGGTATCGGCAAGAAAGGCTTTATCGCCGACCTAATGCCTAAGTTGCCGATTTATATCAACTTGCTGAGCAAAGAGGCTCAGGCCGTAATTGGTCAGGTTCACGAAAATACCAAGCCTGCATTGCGCTTGCTTGAGAAAGAAGGCTTCACTTGCCGTAACTACGTCGATATCTTTGATGGCGGCCCGTCGGTAGAGTGTGATGTGCGTAATATTGAGTCGGTCCGCCACTCATTCCGCGCGAAAATCACCATTGCTGAGCACACCAGCTCGCAAGATTACCTTATCTCAAACACGTCGTTTGAAAACTTCCGTGCCGTGGCTGCTAAAGCCGCGTATGACCAAGCTTCTGAGTCTGTGATTCTATCACCGGATGTTGCCAAAGCATTGGAAGTCAACGAAGGCGAATACGTTCGCATGCTAGCTCAGTAATCGAAAGGAACAGAAACATGACACATTGGATTGCAGGCGAGTGGCTTGCAGGGCAAGGCGAAGCGATGAGCTCTACCAGCCCATACAACAATGAAGTAATCTGGCAAGGTGACAGTGCGTCGCCTGCGCAGGTTGAAGCGGCCGTCAGTGCAGCACGCAGCGCCTTCCTTAGCTGGAAGAAAATGACTTATGCTGAGCGTGAGGCTATTGTTCTGGCCTTTGCCGAAAAAGTTAAAGAAAACAGCGAGCAAATCGCTGAAATCATTGCAAAAGAAACCGGAAAGCCTATTTGGGAAACACGCACAGAAGCGGCTGCGATGGCGGGTAAGATCGGGATTTCTATCCGTGCTTACCATGAGCGTACGGGTGAAGCAACACGTGAAGCGGCAGGCAACCAGATTGTTCTACGTCACCGCCCTCTAGGTGTGATGGCGGTATTCGGCCCTTATAACTTCCCTGGTCATTTACCAAATGGCCACATTGTTCCGGCGCTACTTGCTGGTAACACGGTCGTGTTTAAGCCTTCAGAGCAAACGCCACTCACCGGCGAGTTCGCGATGAAACTATGGCAACAAGCAGGCTTACCAGCAGGTGTAATCAACCTTGTTCAGGGCGCGAAGGAAACTGGTGTTGCGCTGGCAGATTCGAAAGGTATTGATGGCGTATTGTTCACGGGTAGTGCAAACACAGGTCATATCCTGCACCGTCAGTTTGCAGGGCAGCCGGGTAAAATGTTGGCGCTAGAAATGGGTGGTAACAACCCTATGGTGATCTCTGAGAACTATGGCGAGTTGGATGCAACCGTGTATACCATTATTCAGTCTGCTTTCATTAGTGCAGGTCAACGTTGTACTTGTGCCCGTCGCCTTTACGTACCTGTTGGTGAGAAAGGTGATCAACTGGTGAGCAAGCTGGTTGAAGCAACACAAAAGATTCGTGTTGATCAGCCATTTGCTGAGCCTGCACCATTTATGGGCCCTCAGATTTCTAAAGCAGCGGCTGACTTTATTCTTAATGCGCAAACAAACTTGCAAAGCCTTGGCGGTGTGAGCTTGCTGGAAGCGAAAGCGGGTGAAGCAGCGTTCGTTTCTCCTGGCATCATTGATGTAACACCAATCGCTGATCTGCCAGATGAAGAGTATTTTGGACCACTACTGCAAGTGGTGCGTTACCAAGGCTTAGAGAAAGCCGTTGAACTGGCAAACGATACGCGCTTTGGCTTATCGGCGGGGCTGGTTTCAACCGATGACAGTGAGTGGGATTACTTTGTTGACCACATTCGCGCAGGTATCGTCAATCGCAACCGTCAGCTAACTGGCGCAAGCGGTGATGCACCATTCGGTGGTCCAGGTGCTTCGGGTAACTTACGCCCAAGTGCTTACTACGCAGCAGATTACTGCGCATACCCAATGGCATCAATGGAAGGTGGGGAAACTCTACTACCTGCTACATTGAGCCCGGGTGTTGAGTTATAAAAATATTTTAAGGGTTTCCCTTACCGCCTCCCTGTTGGGGAGGCTTTTAAACGTCACAGGTTGAAGGCTATCTGATCAGATTTCTGGACAAATTTGGTCAGATAGCCTCATTTATAAAATTAAATAAACAATAAATATAACTCCGTTAACGTAGACAAACCCAAACAAGGAGGCGTTATGACGCCACAAGTTTTATTCCAGTCGTTATGGAATGACTATATTCAACGCTTATGTCCCTCTGCTGATAAAGTTCACCATCTGCTTCAGGAAAATGAGCCATTGATCAATGACCACATTGCGCTGCGTACATTTAATGTCGCACCTCTAGGTATTGAGACTCTGGCCAAACCGTTTATCGACGTTGGCTATAAGCCATGCGGTGATTACGAGTTCGAAAGTAAGAAGTTAGTGGCGAAGCACTTTGAGCATCCAGACCCGAAACAGCCAAAAGTTTTTATCAGTGAACTAAAAGTGAACGAGTGTTCTCCAGAGCTTCAGGCCATCGTTGCCAAGCTGGTTGAGCAATTGGACACCGATAAGCTAAAAAGTCATGAGTTCTTGTCTGGTGGGCGTCTATGGGATCTGAGTTTTTCTGATTATCAGCTGCTGGCAAAAGAGAGTGAATACGCTTCTTGGCTAGCGGCACACGGCTACGGTGCTAACCACTTTACGGTTAGTGTAAATCAGCTGGACGCTTTTGAAGAAGTGAAAGGTGTTAATGACCACCTACGTGAAGCTGGCTTTACGATCAATGAATCAGGCGGTGAAGTGAAAGGCTCGCCAGACGTGCTGCTTGAGCAATCTTCTACTATGGCGGATAAAGTGCCAGTGACCTTCACTGAAGGTACTGAGATGGTTCCTGGTGGCTTCTATGAGTTTGCTAAGCGTTACCCAATGAGCAACGGTGAACTCTACCCTGGGTTTGTTGCCGCTTCCGCTGATAAGATTTTCGAAAGTACCAACGGTTAGTAGAAAGCCCTAAAGTACACTTCGCTTGAGAGAATTGAGCAGGTAGCCAGTCATGGAGTGTTCCTGCTCACTCGACTATGCTGATAGAGAATGAAACAGCCCCGATAGTCGGGGCTGTTTTGTTTATTCTTGTTCTTGCTTGGCCAGATGGGCATAAGGCGTACCCATCACCGTTGTTTGGCCGTTAGCCATGGAATCGTCGAATTTTATCGCGTCCTTAGCAAACAGGTTGATAACGGTCGAACCTAACTTGAAACGGCCCATTTCTTCGCCTTTCTTAAGAATCACGGCTTTGTCCCCTTCGCTTGGGTAATCCCATTTGTAGACCGTATTGCCGCGTGGCGGGGTAATCGTGCCAGCCCAGATTTGCTCTATACTACCGACGATCGTTGCACCCACTAGTACTTGAGCCATTGGACCAAATGCGGTATCGAAGACACACACCACACGCTCATTACGAGCAAACAGGTTTGGGACATTTTCAGCGGTCAGAGGGTTGACTGAAAACAGATCGCCCGGCACGTAGATCATCTGACGCAGTGTACCATCACATGGCATATGGACTCGGTGGTAGTCACGTGGTGACAGGTAAAGTGTTGCAAATTCACCGTCGGCGAACTCTTCTGCTAGCTCAGCGTCGCCACCCAGTAGCTCCTGCGCTGAAAAATTGTGACCTTTTGCTTGAATCAGCTTGCCGTCAGTAATTGGACCAAACTGACTGACGCATGCATCTGCAGGGTGGGTGATAATAGACTCGCCTTCAGTGACCGGGCGCGCGCCTTCTTTCAACTCACGAACAAAAAAGTCGTTGAAAGTTTTGAAGTGCTTGGGATCTGAGTGCTTAGCCTCGTCCATGTTGACATTGTATTGCTTGATGAACCAGCGAATGATAGCTGTGGTTAGGCCGCCAGCTTTTGCGGATGCCAGCTTACCGACGAGACGGGTTAAGCCGTGTTGAGGGATCCAGTATTGCAGTCCAACTTTTATCTTATCCATTGTCATTAATTCCAATGCTAACTGTATGTTTGCTTACTTTTGGGCGCGAGATACTACTTAAATTTGTTAACGAAGTCAGTATCTAGCACCGATGATTTGTGCAAGAAGCCGTTACAGATCGGCTTTTTTACTGCGTGAGTACTGACGGTTGGCTTTCACTTCCGCCATACTCTCGAGGATGCGATGATAGTTTTCGAAGCGTACTTCACTGATCTCGCCACTTTCAACGGCTTCGCGCAGCACGCAGCCAGGGTCATCATTATGCTTACAGTCTCGAAACTTACACCCACCTAAATAGCGGCGAAATTCAACGAATGCTTTGGTCACGTCTTCTGCGTCTAAGTGCCATAAACCAAATTCACGCACTCCGGGAGAATCAATCAAATCACCACCTGTCGGGATATGATACAGGCGCGAGGCGGTTGTAGTGTGTTGACCTAGCCCCGAGTTTTCAGAGACTTCACCTTCTTCGACATTAAATTCAGGCATAAGTGCGTTGACGAGGCTTGATTTACCCACACCTGACTGGCCGACAAAAATATTGGTGCGATCTTTGAGTTCAGCCTCCAGCGCAGCGATACCCTCGCCAGTTTGCTTACTCACAAACAGTACTTTGTAACCGATACGTTCGTATTCACTGAGCCACTCTTGATATAAGGCTCGTTGCTCATCTTCCAGCAAGTCAATTTTATTCAGTACGAGTAACGGAGAAATGTTGAGTGTTTCTGATGCGACCAAATAGCGATCAATAATATTCAATGACAGCTCAGGCAATACCGAAGAAACAATGATCATTTGATCGACGTTAGCCGCGACAGGTTTTAAACCATCGTAATAATCAGGACGAGTTAAAACGGAAGTACGCGGCTCGACAGCTTCGACAACACCATTGATGCCTTCCATAGACTCCAGTCCAGCGCGCCAAATCACCTTGTCGCCAGAAACTAAGGTCTCGATACCGCGGCGCAAATTGCAGCGCTGGATTTCGCCACTTTCTATATCTTCAATGTCGGCATGTTGCCCGAAACGTGTTATCACTAGACCTTTCTGGGCTGTACCCAACATGGACTCTTCCCATTGAACGGAATCTTCCTTGGTGAGTTTTCGCTTCTGGTTGCTCCTAACTCGTCTAACTTGACCTTTGGTTAGTTTTTTCTTCTTTGCCACAATTTGTCTACTTAACTTAATTCGCCTTGATGGATCCTAGGATAACTACCCTGAAGATCAGAATTTGGGTATAGTACCTCTTTTAGCATAAAACCAATAGGCAACGATTTATGTCCTTTAGCGATCAAAATTTGATTTGGATTGATCTCGAGATGACAGGTTTAGACCCAGAAACCCATAAAGTCATCGAAATCGCTACTATCGTCACGGATGGTGAGTTGAATATTTTAGCTGAAGGACCGGTACTTGCCATTCACCAATCAGAACAAGAGCTGGCCAAGATGGATGAGTGGTGTACGACCACACATACTGGCAGTGGCTTAGTCGAGCGTGTACGTGCTAGTGATGTAAGTGAGCAGGAAGCGGTTCGTCAGACAATTGAATTCCTTGAGCAATGGGTGCCGAAAGGGATGTCCCCAATATGTGGTAACAGTGTTGGCCAAGATCGCCGCTTTTTGTATAAGCACATGCCTGAACTGGAAACGTATTTCCACTATCGCTATATCGATGTCAGTACACTGAAGGAGTTGACACGTCGTTGGAAGCCTGAGGTATTAGAGGGCTTTTCTAAGAAAGGAAGCCACTTAGCTTTGGATGACATTCGGGAGTCAATTTCTGAGTTAAAGTACTACCGCCAAACAATTTTTAACATCTAATATCAGCAACTCTTTATCAAAGATGATGATGGAAAAGCCAAGCTTAGATGGAAAAATATTCTAATCTGTGTGCTTTTTCATCAAACAGAAAAAAAACGCCTTTTTTTTGCTGGAAGGACTTGCATCACAAAAAAATGCTCTTATAATTCGCAGCCCTAAACGACGAAAACGTTGTTGATGCGACACTAGCTCAGTTGGTAGAGCGCAACCTTGCCAAGGTTGAGGTCACGAGTTCGAACCTCGTGTGTCGCTCCAAATTAAGAAGCTTTCATCATGCTTTGAATGATGATTACGGACGCGGGGTGGAGCAGCTTGGTAGCTCGTCGGGCTCATAACCCGAAGGTCGTCGGTTCAAATCCGGCCCCCGCAACCAAATTTTAAGGTGTTGTGATTCGAGCTCGTCGGGCTCAGCCATTCATAAAACCTAGCGATGGTTATCGATTCAAATCTAGCCTCCGCAACCAAATGCGACACTAGCTCAGTTGGTAGAGCGCAACCTTGCCAAGGTTGAGGTCACGAGTTCGAACCTCGTGTGTCGCTCCAAATTAAAAAGCTTTCATCATGCTTTGAATGATGATTACGGACGCGGGGTGGAGCAGCTTGGTAGCTCGTCGGGCTCATAACCCGAAGGTCGTCGGTTCAAATCCGGCCCCCGCAACCAAATTTTAAGGTGTTGTGATTCGCTAGCTCGTCGGGCTCAGTCATTCATAAAACTTGGCGAAGGTTATCGATTCAAATCTAGCCTCCGCAACCAAATGCGACACTAGCTCAGTTGGTAGAGCGCAACCTTGCCAAGGTTGAGGTCACGAGTTCGAACCTCGTGTGTCGCTCCAAATTTATAGGCTTTCATCATGCCTTGAATGATGACTACGGACGCGGGGTGGAGCAGGCTCCAAATTTATAGGCTTTCATCATGCCTTGAATGATGACTACGGACGCGGGGTGGAGCAGCTTGGTAGCTCGTCGGGCTCATAACCCGAAGGTCGTCGGTTCAAATCCGGCCCCCGCAACCAAATTTTAAGGTGTTGTGATTCGCTAACTCGTCGGGCTCAGCCATTCATAAAACCTAGCGAAGGTTATCGATTAAAATCTAGCCTCCGCAACCAATGCGACACTAGCTCAGTTGGTAGAGCGCAACCTTGCCAAGGTTGAGGTCACGAGTTCGAACCTCGTGTGTCGCTCCAAATTTATAGGCTTTCATCATGCCTTGAATGATGACTACGGACGCGGGGTGGAGCAGCTTGGTAGCTCGTCGGGCTCATAACCCGAAGGTCGTCGGTTCAAATCCGGCCCCCGCAACCAAATTTTAAGGTGTTGTGATTCGCTANGCTCCAAATTTATAGGCTTTCATCATGCCTTGAATGATGACTACGGACGCGGGGTGGAGCAGCTTGGTAGCTCGTCGGGCTCATAACCCGAAGGTCGTCGGTTCAAATCCGGCCCCCGCAACCAAATTTTAAGGTGTTGTGATTCGCTAGCTCGTCGGGCTCAGCCATTCATAAAATCTAGCGAAGGTTATCGATTCAAATCTAGCCTCCGCAACCAATGCGACACTAGCTCAGTTGGTAGAGCGCAACCTTGCCAAGGTTGAGGTCACGAGTTCGAACCTCGTGTGTCGCTCCAAATTCTTCTCAGACCACAAATGTCTGAATCGACCTCATTGGTCACCGCTCTTTATCTAATGCTGTGAAGCATAAACCAATCAAAAATCATATTAAGTCCTCCGAATAGGTGGGCATTTTTATGTCTAAAAATCAAATCAGTACGAGATGTGCTTATTTATATCTTGATGACAAGCCTCGGTGAGTCAGGGTTAGCTGTAAAGATTAACAGAGTTATCCACAAAATTTATACTGTGGATAAGTTGGTGGGTAACCTGATTATTTTCACAAATAAGTGTGGCTGAGAAATGATCTTTTGTTTTATGAAAGTTTCTTTCTAGTTGGATATTTTTTGTAAGTTACTGTATTTATTTAATATTATTAATATTCACTACAACTTATAGAGAATCTCATTCGATCATTAAGTGATTGTTTTTTGATCTTAGTCATTTATAGCTAATGTGATTAACTTCTTCAGCTGAAAGAAAACAAGCAATCGCCCTTTGTTTTTTCCACATTTTCATTTTTAGAGCTAAATCAAACTCTGCTGAAGAAAGTTAGGCAAAGTTTATGCATCTCTGGGAAGCCCTTTCTGTACAATTCGAATGAGCCTATTGAGCTTAGTCGAAGAGTTAGGAACCTGAGCAATTTGTTGCTCCAATGCCCAGCGAATATGTTCATCTAATAGGTCATTTAATCCTAAGCGTTGTTTGAGTGCCTCAATAATATTAGCTGAATATGGCGCATTGCCCATGGCGATCGATAAATTTCTTAGCCATTGAATATAACCGATTCTACGAATGGCTGAGCCTTGCATATTGTTGAGGAAGGTTTCTTCATCCCATTCAAATAGAGCTAGAAGGTCAGGTGAAGTTAGAGTTTGCCGACGATGGAAGTCTTCCTGCTCTGTGACATCAGAAAACCGATTCCATGGGCAAACCAACTGGCAATCGTCGCATCCGTAAATACGGTTGCCCATCGGCTTACGAAACTCTTCTGGGATTACACCATCGAACTCAATCGTCAGATAAGAAATACAACGACGAGCATCGACCACTCCATCCTCGATGATGGCCTGAGTGGGGCAAGAAGTCATACAGGCGGTGCATTTACCACAGTTACCCTGATGAACGTCATCAACAGGCAAAGGCAGGTCAATCAGTAGTTCGCCAAGGAAGAACCATGAACCACAATCTTTATCTAGAATGAGAGAGTGTTTTCCCGTCCAGCCTAGGCCTGCTTTTTGAGCTAAGGGACGTTCAAGTATCGGTGCTGAATCGACAAAAGGGCGGTAGCCGAACTGGCCCACTTCCTGTGCTATTTTTTGGCCAAGTTTCTTTAACTGATTACGTACCAGCTTGTGGTAGTCGCGACCCAGTGCATAGCGGCTGATATAAGCTTGGGTAGGATCTGCTAGATTGGCTGCAAACAAGGCTTCAGGGGGAAGGTAGTCCATACGAACACTAATAACGCGTATTGTACCTGGTAACAGCTCAGCAGGTCGCGCACGCATCATACCGTGACGAGCCATCCAGTCCATTTCACCGTGATGTCCAGCATCAAGCCACTTTTGTAACGCAGCTTCATGTTCACTCAGGTCAATATCGCAAATACCGGCCTTTTGGAAGCCAAGCTCTTTTGCCCAAACTTTGATCTTGTTTGCGAGCTCTTGGTAGTTCATTCTAATGACTCTGGTGAAATGGGGAGCGGATCTTAACGGATCTTTTTCGTTGAATCTAGACGCGAAAACGAAGAAGTCTTGGCAGAATTACAGGAATTTGGCTTTTACTTACACAACAGACCTTGTCTCTCAATTCCAACCCAGTTTACTATTCCTGTTCTTTTGATTTTTATATAGTCACCCACTAGAGATTGATCTTCATGACCACGAAACATTTTGCCCTTAAAGATGAACACGCAACGATTCAATTAGGGACAGTCTTGGCAAACCTATGCTCTCAACAAACGACCATCTATTTGCATGGTGATTTGGGTGCGGGTAAAACGACGTTCAGTCGCGGGTTTGTACGTGCACTGGGTCATCAGGGCAATGTAAAAAGTCCAACCTATACATTGGTAGAACCGTACCAGTTGGACCAATGGCAGGTGTATCACTTTGATCTGTATCGCTTAGCTGACCCAGAAGAACTCGAGTTTATGGGAATCCGAGATTACTTTACTCCTGATGCTATCTGCTTAGTTGAGTGGCCAGAGAAAGGCCAAGGTTTACTACCTTGTGCTGATTTAGATATTGAACTGCGCTATGACGGTGAAGCGCGTGTGGTCGATCTCACCGCCAATAATAGTTATGGTTCTAAATTACTTGAGCAGTTGGAGTTATGATAATCAGTAAATTTGTTCGAGCTGTCTCTGTTTCTCTTCTTTTCGTTCTGTTTCTTTTGCCCATACGCGTGTGGGCAAATGCTCTGGAAAGCATACGTGTTTGGCCTTCTCCAGATGAAACCCGTGTCGTAATCGACTTGGCTTCCGAAGCCGAATACAGCTATTTTACGCTTAGCAGCCCAGAACGTTTGGTTGTCGATCTACCGCGAACTTCGCTTAATACCAAATTGCCGATCAATGTGTCGGATAGCCCTGTATTGAAGAAAATACGTAAAAGTTCACCCCCACAAAAGGGCACTTATCGTTTGGTGTTTGAACTCAAGCGTAAAGTGGCACCGCGCTTATTTAAGTTAGCGCCCACTCCTGGTGGACAGTATGGTCATCGACTCGTGATTGATCTGCCGCATGGCACTTCCGCTACCTCTTCCGCCAAGATTTCGTCCAACTCTTCACCTCAAGTGAATAGAGATGCTTCCCAGTTATTAGGCACTGCGGACATTGTGGTCGCTATTGATGCTGGTCATGGTGGTGAAGATCCAGGCTCTATTGGCCCAAGTCGCAAGTATGAAAAGCACGCCACTTTGGCGATTTCTAAGAAAATTGCTGCTCAGATTAATGCTGTTCCAGGAATGAAGGCCGTTTTGACTCGTCGCGGGGATTATTTTGTCAATCTCAATAAACGCTCCGAGATTGCACGTGGCAATAAAGCGCACTTATTGGTATCAATTCATGCTGATGGTTTCCGTAGCCCTCAACCTCGTGGGGGATCTGTATTTGTTCTGAATACCCGCCGTGCGAATTCAGAAATTGCACGCTGGGTAGAAAATCATGAAGAACAGTCTCAGTTATTAGGCGGAGCGGGGGAAGTTCTTTCGAAAAACACCAGAGACAGAAACATCAGCCAGACATTGTTAGATTTGCAGTTTAGTCATTCACAAAAAGAAGGCTATAAACTGGCGACAAAGATCCTAAAACAGATGAGCCGTGCGGGGATAAGGCTACATAAAAAACAGCCAGTGAATGCAAGCCTCGCGGTATTGAAGTCTCCCGATATTCCTTCAGTGCTTGTTGAAACCGGTTTTATTACGAATCCAACCGAAGAAAAACTGCTCTTCCAGCGTAGCCATCAAGATAAATTGGCCAGAGCGTTGACGAAAGCGATTGTCGAATACTTCGAAGCTAACCCTCCTGAGGGGACTTTGTTTGCGAACCGATGGAAGACGATCAAGCATAAAGTGAAACGAGGTGAGTCGCTTTCTGTGATTGCTAAGAAGTACGGTACAACGACGAAGGCCATTATGCAGTCCAATAAGCTGAAAAGCTCTGGTTTAGCGATTGGTCAGGTATTGACCATTCCTGGCTCCAAAGGCGCAGTGCCTGTACCTAAAGTGACGAACCCTGTGGAAACTAAGACCATCACGCACGTGGTTCAGAGTGGGGAATATCTCGGTAAGATTGCTGAGCGATATAAAGTCTCAGTTGCCCATATTAAACGAGAAAATAAATTGCGCTCGGATACACTTAAACTTGGCCAAAAGCTACGCATTACAGTGAGTTTGAAAGATCAGCCGCTGCGCAAGCATAAGGTGAAGCGGGGTGAGTTCTTAGGCAAAATTGCCAGCCAATACGATGTCAGTGTCGGTGCGATCCGTAAGGCAAATAACTTGCGTTCGGACGAATTGGCGATAGGGCAAGTTTTGGTGATTCCGAATAAGTAGCTATTGGTATGACGATTAAGATTCTTCCAGCGCGGCTGGCTAACCAAATTGCGGCAGGGGAAGTGGTTGAGAGGCCGGCTTCTGTGGTCAAAGAGCTGGTTGAAAATAGTTTAGACTCTGGCGCGACCCGAATTGATGTTGATATCGAAAAAGGTGGTGCTAAGCTCATTCGTGTGCGTGATAACGGTAAAGGGATCATTAAAGATGAACTTGGACTAGCACTGAGTCGTCATGCCACGTCAAAGATCCACACTTTGGACGATCTGGAAGCGATCATGAGCCTAGGCTTTCGCGGTGAAGCGCTGGCCAGTATCAGTTCAGTTTCTCGTCTTACTCTGACTTCGCGTCCCGCGACACAAGATCAAGCTTGGTCTGCTTACAGCGAAGGCCGTGAGATGGCGGTCAAGTTGCAACCCACAGCACACCCTATTGGCACCTCTGTTGAAGTCTTGGATTTGTTTTTTAATACGCCGGCACGACGTAAATTTCTTCGCACAGAAAAGACTGAGTTCACTCATATCGATGAGCTGCTAAAGCGAATTGCCTTGAGTCGGTTTGATGTCACGATCAATTTGCGACACAACGGCAAGGTGATTAAACAGTACCGAGCGGCGAAGACTCAGCTCCAAGAAGAAAAACGCATTGCTGCTGTGTGTGGTAACCCGTTCGTGCGTAATATGTTGAAAATCGAACTCGAACATCAGGGGCTAAAGTTACATGGCTGGATCACAACACCGGAAGGTGCTCGTCAACAAAGTGATCTGCAGTACTGCTATGTGAATGGGCGGATGATGCGTGATAAATTGATCAATCACGCAATTCGTCAAAGCTATGAAAGCAGTCTACGGCCAGATCAGTTTGCGACTTATGTGTTATTTATTGAAATCGACCCACACCAAGTGGATGTCAATGTTCACCCGGCAAAACATGAGGTTCGTTTTCATCAAGCTCGCTTGGTTCACGATTTTATTTATCAGGCACTCAGTGACGCTCTAGTACAAAGTGCCCACATTGATAAACCTGAAATCAATGCATCCGCTTTCCACACAGAAAAGGATACGCAAACACAGGCAGAAAGTTCAGCACCTGCTGACTCTGTCAGCCATGAGGTGCCTGAGACTGTCTATCAAGCAATAGAGAAAGTTCCGGCTTATCCTGGGCAGCAAGACTATCAAGAAAAACGTCAGGCTCAACAGGTGAGAGAATCGATTCCAAGAGGTGACTGGGTTGAATCACGCTCGTCCTCTAAGCCTAAGGTTGCATCCGAAGAAAGATACGGAGAACCTGCGCCAAGCAAGCAAGAAGTCAAAGCATATAAGGAGTTATTAACAACTCCTCATCTCCCTCAAACCAGTCCATGCATCGAATTGGATGCGGAGGTTGATCGTTCATGTTTAACATCCGAGCAGGCTTGTCAATCCATTGAGGCGCTGGGCAAAGTGATTTGTGTGACTCAAGGACAATATGTGCTGATGGGAGATAAACAGGGGGCGAGATTAGTTTCACTGGCGAAAGCGGAATGGTTGCGTATTAAAGGGCAGTTATCGACCACTGGCGGTGGACTAAAAAGCCAGCCGCTGTTGGTCCCTTTGTCATTGAAGCTCAGCACAGTGCAGATTGAAGCCGCTCAGATTCACCAAGAAGCATTACTCCAGTTTGGTATAGAGTTGAAAAGTCGTCATGCA
Source organism: Vibrio sp. Isolate24 (assembly GCF_022398215.1). Lineage (NCBI taxonomy): Bacteria > Pseudomonadati > Pseudomonadota > Gammaproteobacteria > Vibrionales > Vibrionaceae > Vibrio > Vibrio sp. Isolate24. The sequence goes on along the minus strand of NZ_JAKEUU010000003.1, from coordinate 13,297 downwards.
TCTGCGTTGATGGTGATGGGGGTACCTCAACCACTTCGTCAGCAAAACTTGCAACAATTGATACCAGATCTGTTATCTTACGCCGCTTTGACGTCAGAGAGTGGGCAGAGATTGCAGCTCTCTGATTGGCTAACGAACCACGTCACACAGGTAAAAAACGACTACACTTTGTCGGAGGCGATACAAGTCATCGCTGAGATAGAGCAGTTGTGGCAAGGTAACCTCCCTTTGGATGACCGCAGCTTTGTGTATCCTGTTGATTTTTCTGCAACGATTGCAGCGATGAAGTTATGAATAATGAACTACCTTTGGCCCTTTTTTTAATGGGGCCAACCGCCTCTGGCAAAACCGACCTAGCTATCCGCTTGCGGAGAAAATATCCAGTAGAGATTATTTCTGTTGATTCTGCTTTGATTTACAAAGGGATGGATATAGGCACCGCGAAGCCAGATGAACAAGAGCAAGCACAGGCTCCACATCGACTGATTGATATTCTTGACCCAAGTGAAGCATACTCGGCAGCCGACTTTCGTCGTGATGCATTAAATGAAATGCATCACATTGTTGAGCAAGGAAAAATTCCATTGCTGGTAGGGGGCACCATGCTCTACTACAAAGCACTACTGGAAGGTTTATCACCTCTTCCGGCTGCAAACTCTGAAATACGCCAGCAAATTGAGCAGGAAGCATTGACTCATGGCTGGGACGTACTGCACGATCAACTGAAAGAGATCGATCCTGTTTCCGCTGAACGAATCCACCGAAATGATCCACAAAGATTGTCTAGGGCATTGGAAGTTTATCGAATTTCAGGTAAAACTCTTACTGAACTAACTCAAACGAAAGGTGAAAGCCTGCCGTTTAGAGTGAAACAGTTCGCGATAGCTCCCAAGGAAAGGGCAGAACTCCACCGCCGAATTGAGTTGAGATTCGACAAAATGATAGAAGCAGGGTTTGAACAGGAGATGCGAGGGCTGTACGCCCGAGACGATCTTCACGCTGATCTTCCTTCTATTCGTTGTGTCGGTTATCGGCAAATGTGGGACTATTTGGATGGGAATTGCACACTTGAAGATGCCATTTTTAAAGGTATCTGTGCGACCCGCCAGTTGGCCAAGCGACAAATCACCTGGTTGCGCAGCTGGGATGATTTAACTTGGTTAGATAGCGAAAACATAGAACAGGCTCTAGAAACCGTATCAAATGCCATAGCGTCTGAAGGTTTTAGCCGTGTATAATGTGATCGCTTTTGCGTGAATGTGCTCTGTAAAGGATCTGTTACTTGAAATTTGCTAGCAAAGCCGTCATAACAGGTAACGACAGGGTGTTTTTTATTCGTTTAGCTCAGATGCAAAGGCGCACCTAGTTTTTTCAGTGCACCACTAGCTAAATAACTAGAACAAAATTACAAAATAAGGAAAATAAAATGGCTAAGGGGCAATCTCTTCAAGACCCATTCTTAAATGCATTACGTCGTGAACGTATCCCAGTATCAATCTACCTAGTAAATGGAATTAAACTTCAAGGTCAGATTGAATCTTTCGATCAATTTGTGATCTTGCTGAAAAATACAGTAAATCAGATGGTATATAAACATGCTATCTCGACAGTTGTTCCTGCTCGTCCAGTTAGCCACCACAGCGGTGAGCGTCCTCAGGGCGGCGAGCGTCAGCAAGAGAAATCAGAAGATTAATTCTCTGAAAAAGAAAATTAGTATTATTTTAAGGAGTTGATTGCTTGTTTGACCGTTATGAAGCCGGTGAGCGAGCCGTACTTGTTCATATCAACTTCACGCAAGAAGGGGAGTGGGAAGATCTCAGTGAATTTGAAATGCTGGTATCTTCGGCTGGAGTCTCATCGTTACAAGTTGTAACCGGCAGTCGCCAGTCACCACACCCTAAATACTATGTCGGAGAGGGTAAAGCTCAGGAAATTGCCCAAGCGGTGCAACTTGCTGGCGCTGATATAGTGATATTCAATCACGCCCTTTCTCCTGCCCAAGAACGTAACCTAGAATCGTTGTGTAAATGTCGAGTGCTTGATCGCACCGGTCTTATCTTAGATATTTTTGCCCAACGCGCCCGAACACATGAAGGTAAATTACAAGTTGAGCTTGCTCAACTTCGTCATATTTCTACTCGACTTATTCGCGGTTGGACGCACCTTGAACGACAAAAAGGTGGTATTGGTTTACGTGGTCCAGGTGAAACTCAGCTAGAAACTGACCGACGTTTATTGCGTGATCGTATAAAGGCTATTTTGCGCCGCTTGGAAAAAGTGGCAAAACAGCGTGAACAAGGTCGCCGAGCCAGAAATCGAGCGGAAATCCCAACGATTTCTCTGGTTGGTTATACCAACGCGGGTAAATCCACCATGTTTAACCGCATTACTGAAGCGGGCGTATATGCAGCTGACCAGCTGTTTGCCACTTTGGATCCAACGTTGAGAAAGATTGAGCTTGCGGATGTAGGGACAGCCATTTTAGCTGACACGGTTGGGTTCATCCGACATTTACCCCATGATCTGGTTGCTGCTTTCAAAGCAACCCTGCAAGAAACTCAGGAAGCTGACATTTTGTTACATGTTGTCGATGCCAGTGATGAGCGTTTTCGTGAGAATATTCAGGCTGTTCATGAAGTGCTTGAAGAGATTGATGCCCATGAGGTGCCGGCTCTTCTAGTGATGAACAAAATTGACAATCTCGAAGATCAGAAACCTCGTATTGAAAGGGACGAAGAAGGTATTCCTCGTGCCGTTTGGGTTTCGGCAATGGAAGGCATTGGTATTGAACTGCTATTTGAAGCCCTGACTGAGCGTTTAGCCAGTCAAATGGTTCAATATCAATTGCGAATTCCGCCACAACATCAGGGGCGTATTCGTAGTACATTCTTCCAAATGAAATGTATTCAACGAGAAGAGTATGATCAGGATGGTAACTTGTTGATTGATGTTCGCATGCAGCAAGTGGATTGGTCTAGACTTGAAAAAAGAGAAGGGGCAGTTTTACGTGACTTTATAGTTACTTAAATGACTGCTACAGTATAACGTCATATCAAATGATGGAGCTTTCTAATGGCGTGGAATGAGCCTGGTAATAACAACGGCAACAATGGCCGCGATAACGACCCTTGGGGGAGTAATAATCGTGGTAACAAAGGTGGCCGTGATCAAGGACCGCCAGACTTAGACGAAGTATTTAATAAACTGAGTCAGAAACTGGGTGGAAAGTTTGGTGGTGGAAAAGGAGGCAAAGGATCTTCTATCGGCGGTGGCGGCGGTGCACTAGGTTTTGGTGTCATTGCAGTAATCGCGATAGCAATCTGGTTCTTCGCTGGCTTTTACACCATCGGTGAAGCTGAGCGTGGTGTCGTTCTACGACTGGGTAAATACGATCGAATCGTCGATCCTGGTCTGAACTGGCGTCCTCGCTTCATTGATGAAGTAACCCCTGTTAACGTACAGGCAATCCGCTCGCTACGTTCATCTGGTCTTATGTTGACGAAAGATGAAAATGTTGTGACCGTTGCTATGGATGTTCAGTACCGTGTTGCTGACCCGTATAAATACCTATTCCGCGTGACCAACGCTGATGACAGCTTACGCCAAGCGACAGATTCTGCGCTACGTGCTGTAATTGGTGACTCTTTGATGGACAGCATTTTGACCAGTGGTCGTTTGTCGATTCGTCAAAACACGCAGACAACACTCGAAGATATTGTCGCTAGCTATGATATGGGTATCGAAGTGGTCGCAGTTAACTTTGAAGATGCTCGTCCACCGGAAGAGGTTAAAGCTGCTTTCGATGATGCCACGGCATCTCGAGAAGACGCACAGCGATTTAAGCGTGAAGCGGAAGCGTATCAAAACGATATTATCCCTAAAGCTAAAGGCCGTGCAGAGCGACTGCTAAAAGAAGCGCAGGGTTATAGTGAGCGAGTCACGAATGCCGCCTTAGGTGAAGTTGCTCAGTTCGAAAAACTGCTACCAGAGTATCAAGCAGCTCCTGAGGTTACCCGTAATCGTCTGTACTTAGATACTATGGAGCAAGTCTACTCCAATACTTCTAAAGTCCTGATTGACTCAGAGTCGAGTGGTAACCTTCTATACTTGCCGATCGATAAGCTGGCAGGTCAAGAAGGTAAAGCACAAACTAATCGTAAATCGAAATCTTCTTCGTATGATCAAATCGAACTGGAGCCTCAACGCACAGAGACAACCTCAGATTCACAATCTCGTTCAACGGGTTCACGTCAAGGGAGATATTAAGAATGCGTAAGTTAATGATCCCTGTACTAGTCGTCGCACTGGTTTTGATGCTGATGTCGCTATTTGTCATCCCTGAAGGTGAGCGCGGTATTGTCATTCGCTTCGGTCGTGTGTTGAAAGACAACAATGAGATTGCACGAATTTATGAACCGGGCTTACATTTCAAGATGCCATTGTTTGATCGTGTAAGAACATTAGATGCACGTATCCAAACTATGGATGGCCGTTCGGATCGTTTCGTTACGTCCGAGAAAAAAGACGTAATCATTGATTCCTACGTGAAATGGCGTATCGAAGATTTCGGTCAGTATTATCTTGCAACCGGTGGCGGTAATTCATCAACGGCACAAGCTCTTTTGAGTCGTAAAGTGACCGATGTACTTCGTTCTGAAATTGGTTCGCGTGAAATTAAGCAGATTGTTTCAGGCCCGCGCAATGACGATGTCTTACCGGATAGTGCTGATAGTGAAGTTGTAACGACTAAAGCAGCAAAAGAGGCCTTAGAAGTTGATGGTGAGCGCGATATCATTATGAAAAATGTACTGAATGATACGCGTAAAGATGCCATGGAAGACTTAGGTATTCATGTCTTCGACTTCCGCATGAAGAAAATTAACCTTCCGGACAGCATTAGTAAGTCAATATACGATCGTATGAGAGCTGAACGTGAGTCGGTTGCAAGGCAATTCCGTTCTCAAGGTCGTGAGCAAGCTGAAATTATTCGCGCTCAAGCTGAACTTGAAGTGGCGACCATTTTGGCTGAAGCAGACAAAACAGCTCGTGTGACACGAGGTGCGGCGGATGCAGAAGCTGCGAAGGTTTATTCTGAAGCGTATAACAAAGCTCCTGAGTTTTACAGTTTCCTACGTTCACTAAAAGCGTACGAAGAATCATTCAGTGAGAAGAGTGATATTTTGGTGTTAGATCCTAAGAGTGAGTTCTTCCAGTACATGAACAACTCAGCAGGCGCTCCAGCAAAATAAACTCAAATTTATAAATAGCAAAGGCTCCTTCACGGAGCCTTTATTTTTTCGAGGGAATCATGATGTCAAACTCACTTTGGATAGCGCTTGGTCTGGTGTTAATTGTTGAAGGAATCGGGCCTTTAATTGCCCCGAATGGTTGGCGCAACATGGTTGCGCAATTGAGTGAACAGCCGAACAATCAATTGAGGCGTATTGGTGGGGGTCTAGTGGTTGCAGGCGCTGTTATTGCTTACGTGTTCAGTTAGTAATGAGGTGGTGGAGTTTCTTCGGATGGATCGGCCATATTCGAAGTATCCATATTCTTGACTTTACCCACTACGTACTTCATCTGATCTTGCATTTTTGTGATCAGCAACTGTTGTTGGCTCAACGCATCGTTAAGTGAATCAATGGTTTGCTCTTGAAACGCCAATTGGCACTCCATGTCATTGATACGGTTTTCTAGTTCTGCTACACGCTTTTCGGTCATGATTAGTCGTCCACATTCCAAGCTTGGGCTATTCCTGCGGATGTGCCCGATATTACTCGATTCTGGTTGTCAAAGGCTGCATCATACACCACTGCGCGTGGAGGGCGAGTATCTTTTAACGGCTCAGCTTCAAATCCATCGACACGTTTGCCCGTATTGGTTTCCCAGACCATAATTCGGCTTGAAGGTGTTCCTGTCACCAAGTATTGGCCATCATCTGAAAAGCGGGCTGTAGAAAAGATCAATTGACGCGAAAAGCTTCGCAGCTGCGATAATTTCTCCCCAGTACGTAGGTTCCAAATAATTGCTTGGTTTCCACCATCGGACGTAAAGGCATAAAGACCATCTCTTTGTAAGGCAACGCGATTAATTCGTTGCTCGTGTTCGAAGCTTTTGAGAATCTGACCTGTACGGGTATCCCATAAGTAGGCGGTGTAATCATTGCCACCAGATAACGCAAAACGACCATTGGGTGAAAGTGCCACGGAGTTGACTTTTTCATTGTGGGCAAGGAACTCTAGTCGTCTTCCGGTGACTAAGTTGACGTAAATGGCTTTGCCATTCGATAAACCAAGCAGTACTTGTTCGCCGTTACTAGCAATATCAACGTCACGAATCAGTCCGTCAGATATCGACCATAGCCCTTGAGCTTGGGTCCAAGCCAAATCCCAAACAGCAAAGTTTATTTGTGTTGCGGTGACGGCAAATCGGCCATTATCTGAGATACGGATTCGAGAAACGGTACTCGCTTGAGGATCTTGTTCACCTAATGAGGCAAGCTGCTGGCTTTCATAGAGATCCCACAGTACTAGTTGATGCTCTTTGGAGTACAATAGGGCGAAGCGGGCATCTCGGCTTAAGGCGAAGCTAGTTGTTCCTAGGGGCTCTATAACCCAACGTTGATCATCTTGCGTGGAGAAAAAGCAACCATTTAACGTTGTGATGACAAACGTAAGTAATAGAGTATGAAAAATAGTTCGCATTAAATACAAAGATCCGCTTTAGTTAACGTTTAATTAAAACGCATATTGGTTATAGTGGTACAACATGCTTATAAGCACCAGTCGAAATTAAAGATTTGTGCGCAAAGACAAATGGTTAGCCATTAATTGGAGAATTCAATGAAATCTATTTTTAAGGTGTCACTGCTTGCAGCAACAGTAATGTTGGCGGTTGGCTGTCAGAAAGAAGAAGCTAAAACAGAGGCTGCACCAGCAGCAGAACAAGTGCAAGCAGAAGCCGGTAAAACGGTTCACTTTAAAACCGACGATGAAAAAGCGGCTTACGCAATTGGCGTATCATTCGCAAACTATCTAAACACTAGTCTAGATAAGCCAAACGAGATTGGTATCAATCTAGATAAAGACCTTGTACTTAAAGGCATTGAACATGTGTTTGCGGGTAGCCCTGAGCTAAATGAAGAAGAAACACGCGCAGCCCTTGAATCGCTAGATAAGCGTGTTGCTGAAACAATGCAAAAGCAAGCGGCAGAAAAAGCAGCTGAAGCGAAGAAAGCAGGCGATGACTTCCGTGCTGACTTTGAAAAGCAAGAAGGCGTGAAGAAGACAGAATCTGGCCTATTGTATCAAGTCATGACTCCTGCCGAAGGCGACCAGCCTAAAGATACTGATACTGTACAAGTCCATTATAAAGGCACTTTAATCGACGGTACTCAGTTTGATAGTTCATACGACCGTGGTGAACCTGCGACTTTCCCACTGAACCGTGTGATTTCAGGTTGGACGGAAGGTGTGCAGCTGATGCCTGTTGGCTCTAAATTCAAGTTCGTTATTCCGCCAGAGCTAGCATATGGTGAGCAAGACACGCCAAGTATTCCTGCTAACTCGACACTTGTCTTCGAAGTTGAATTACTGAAAATCGATAACGGTGAAGGTGAGCAAGCGGTTCAATAAGCCACTTCCCTCTGAAATAAACCCAAAGGCCTGATGAAAATCAGGCCTTTTTTCATTTTTTGGCGCTGTATCGCGTGAATAGTTTGTTCTAAATCACTAGATAGTGGCATTGCTAGATGTTCAATTCAAAATTTCTGATAAACTTACACCAATTTGTTGATTTTTCGCTCGAAGGCTTAAAAAGTGACAACTACAGACACAGTTAACACGGATATGTTGCTCGAAATGGAATCTGTCAATGTGATGCCATTTAGCGAGCACGATAAAATTATTCTCAGATCGTATGAAGCCGTGGTGGACGGTATCGCCAGTCTTATCGGCCCTTTTTGTGAAATCGTTCTGCATTCTTTGGAAGATCTCAATACGTCAGCCATTAAAATTGCCAATGGTGAAAATACGGGTCGTCAGGTTGGCTCACCCATCACTGATCTAGCGTTGAAAATGCTGCGAGATATCGAAGGCTCTGAGCGTAATTTCTCCCGTTCATATTTTACTCGTGCGAAAGGTGGCGTGTTGATGAAGTCGATTACGGTTGCGATCCGTAATGGTGAGAACCGAGTGATCGGCCTGCTATGTATCAACGTTAATCTTGACGCGCCTTTTTCTCAGGTACTGCAATCTTTCATGCCAACAGAAGAAGCTAAGCAAGCTGCATCGTCAGTGAATTTTGCCAGCGATGTCGAAGAACTGGTTGATCAGACGGTTGAACGCACAATTGAAGAGATCAATGCGGATAAGTCAGTATCAAACAATACCAAAAATCGTCAGATTGTGATGGAGCTGTACGACAAAGGGATTTTTGATATTAAAGATGCAATAAACCGTGTCGCAGATCGTTTAAATATCTCTAAGCACACCGTCTATCTTTATATTCGTCAGCGTAAAACTGAGGACGACGAAAGTTGAGTGCATTGAGCTATACCTTAGTCGTCAATGGGCCGGTATATGGTAGTCAGTCGGCTAGAACGGCTTATCAATTTGCACGCAGCCTGATTACTAAAGGGCATCAATTGGTCAGTGTATTCTTTTACCAAGATGGCGTGACCAATGGCACAGCACTCAGCGTCCCTGCTAATGATGAGTTTGATTTGGTGAAGGCGTGGCAAGCTCTAGCTACAGAGCATAATGTGCGGTTAGAAACGTGTGTGGCGGCAGCGCAGCGCCGTGGGATTGTCAGTCAGGATGAATCCAATCAGCACAACTTAATCCAAAGTAATTTGGCCGATGGCTTCCATCAAGCGGGCTTAGGTAGTTTGGCGGAAGCCATGCTGACACAAGATAGGGTTGTACAGTTTTGAGTCAGTTAACCTACTTATTTCGTAGCGCTCCGCATGGAAGTGCATCTGGACGTGAAGGTGTTGATGCTTTATTAGCCGCATCCGCATATTGTGAAGATATTAGCGTACTGTTTATAGGGGATGGTGTTTATCAGTTGATTGCCGGTCAGCAAACCAGTGACATCCTGAGTAAAGATTATTCACCTATGTTGAAGCTGTTCGATCTTTACGATATAGAGCAAGTGTATGTATGCGCGCAATCTCTGGCTGAGCGTGGTCTGGCGCAAGCGGATTTGATTATTGATGCTCAATTGCTCGACGACGATGAGCTCAAAACGCAGATACATAGTGCGAGAAAAATACTTTCATTCTAGAGGTCTTATGTTACACATCGTCAAATCCGTAGCGGCTGTAGAAGAGGTGAGAAAAGTATCTAAAGAGAGCGACACCTTACTGTTTATTGAAAATGCCGTTTATGCACTCAACCCTCAACACAGGTCATACCCCATGGTAAAAGGCTTCAATATCGCAGCACTTCGCAGTGATTTAGAAGCGCGTGGCATCCTTAATCGCGTCAGCCCTTCAGTTGAGGTTATCGGCTATGATGGGTTTGTTGATCTTACTGTGGCACAGGAAACTTCTCTGACTTGGGATTAGCCTTATCCTCTTTTCAATCGGTGTGGAAGAACATTTACGGTATGAAGGTTTGAGTTGAACAAAAAAGATCCGTATATTTCTTGACACACCTCTCACTGCTGCATAGAATTTTGCGTCCCTAATTGCCATTGGTGATTAGGGATAGATTTTTCACAAAGCTTACTTTCAAGTAAATCAGGAGCTAGTTAATGGCAACTATTAACCAGTTGGTACGTAAGCCTCGTGCAAAGCAGGTTGTTAAAAGCAACGTGCCTGCACTAGAAGCGTGTCCACAAAAACGTGGTGTATGTACTCGTGTTTACACTACTACACCTAAAAAACCTAACTCAGCACTTCGTAAAGTATGTCGTGTTCGTCTAACGAACGGCTTCGAAGTGACTTCGTACATCGGTGGTGAAGGTCACAACCTTCAAGAGCACTCAGTTGTTCTAATCCGTGGCGGTCGTGTTAAAGACCTTCCGGGTGTACGTTACCACACAGTTCGCGGTGCACTAGACTGTGCTGGCGTTAACGACCGTAAACAAGGTCGTTCTAAGTACGGTGTGAAGCGTCCAAAATCTTAATGGTATCCGTTAAGTAAGGCCAAACACTAAATTAAATTTAATTTTTGAAGAAACTGAAAAGTTTTGGATAACCTGAAGAAGACAACGGAGAAAATCCATGCCACGTCGTCGCGTCATCGGTCAGCGTAAGATCCTTCCAGATCCAAAGTTCAAATCTGAACTGCTGGCAAAATTCGTTAACATCCTTATGGTTGACGGTAAAAAATCTACTGCAGAGAAAATTGTTTACACTGCACTAGATGCAATGGCTGAGAAATCTGGTAAAGATCACTTAGCTGTATTTGAAGAAGCTCTTGAAAATGTTCGCCCTGCGGTAGAGGTTAAATCTCGTCGCGTGGGTGGTTCAACTTACCAAGTACCTGTAGAAGTACGTCCGGTTCGCCGTAACGCACTTGCTATGCGTTGGGTAGTTGAAGCTGCGCGTAAGCGTGGTGAAAAATCTATGGCTCAACGCCTAGCTGCTGAAATGCTAGATGCGTCTGAGAACAAAGGTACTGCTGTTAAGAAACGTGAAGACGTTCACCGTATGGCAGAAGCGAACAAAGCATTCGCTCATTACCGCTGGTAATACCTTTCAGTGCCGCGAGAACCCTCGCGGCGCAACTCTAGTTCCTATGCGCAAGCTTAGGAACTATTGCTATATCTAGGGCACGTGAAAATTGCCATGAGCAGGCTAAAATGCAACTAGAAATAGCAATAGTCCCTAATTCAAGAGGATTCAATCGTGGCTCGTAAAACACCTATTGAGCGCTACCGTAACATTGGTATCGTCGCTCACGTAGACGCAGGTAAAACAACCACAAGTGAACGTATTCTGTTCTACACCGGCCTTTCTCATAAAATCGGTGAAGTTCACGATGGTGCTGCTACCATGGACTGGATGGAGCAGGAGCAAGAGCGTGGTATCACAATCACCTCAGCGGCTACGACCACTTTCTGGCGTGGTATGGATGCACAATTCCAAGACCACCGCATCAACATTATCGATACTCCTGGACACGTAGATTTCACTATCGAAGTAGAGCGTTCACTTCGCGTACTTGATGGTGCTGTCGTAGTGTTCTGTGGTTCATCGGGTGTTGAACCTCAATCTGAAACTGTATGGCGTCAAGCTGACAAGTACCACGTTCCTCGTATGGTATTTGTTAACAAGATGGACCGTGCAGGTGCTGACTTCCTTCGTGTTGTTGATCAAATCAAAAACCGTCTTGGTGCGAACCCTGTTCCTATCCAACTTAATGTTGGTGCGGAAGAAGACTTCAAGGGTGTTATTGACCTAATCAAGATGAAGATGATCAACTGGAGTGAAGCTGATCAAGGTACAACTTTTACTTACGAAGACATTCCAGCGGACATGCTTGAGCTTGCTGAAGAGTGGCACAACAACCTTGTTGAGTCAGCGGCAGAAGCTAGCGAAGAGCTAATGGATAAGTATCTTGAAGAAGGCGAACTAACGGAAGCTGAAATCAAGCAAGCATTACGTACTCGTACACTAAACAATGAAATCGTACTGGCCACTTGTGGTAGTGCGTTTAAGAACAAAGGTGTTCAAGCGGTACTCGATGCAGTAGTCGAATTTTTACCATCGCCAATTGACGTTCCAGCGATCAAAGGTGTGGATGACAACGACAACGAAGTTGAGCGTCATGCAGACGACAACGAGCCGTTCTCAGCACTAGCATTTAAAATCGCGACAGACCCGTTTGTAGGTACGCTAACCTTTATGCGTGTTTACTCTGGTGTGGTTAACTCTGGCGATGCTGTTTACAACTCTGTTAAACAGAAGAAAGAACGCTTTGGCCGTATCGTACAGATGCACTCAAACAAGCGTGATGAAATTAAAGAAGTTCGCGCAGGTGATATTGCTGCGGCAATCGGCCTGAAAGACGTAACTACAGGTGACACACTATGTGACCAGAACCACAAGGTGATTCTGGAGCGCATGGAGTTCCCTGACCCAGTAATTCAGATCGCGGTAGAGCCTCGCTCTGTTGCCGATCAAGAAAAGATGGCTATTGCGCTAGGTAAACTAGCCGCAGAAGACCCGTCTTTCCGCGTCGAAACGGATGACGAAACAGGTCAGACACTGATCTCTGGTATGGGTGAACTTCACCTAGATATCATCGTTGACCGTATGAAACGTGAATTCAGCGTTGACTGTAATGTTGGTAAACCTCAGGTTGCTTATCGAGAGACGATTCGTGGTAACGCGGAAGTTGAAGGTAAATTTGTACGTCAATCTGGTGGTCGTGGTCAGTATGGTCACGTATGGATCAAACTGGAGCCATCTGAACCTGGTGAAGGTTTTGTCTTTGTTGACGAAATTGTGGGTGGTGTTGTTCCTAAGGAATACATCAGTTCGGTAGCGAAAGGTATCGAAGAGCAAATGAACAGTGGTGTTCTAGCGGGTTACCCGGTTCTAGACATTAAAGCAACACTGTTTGATGGTTCTTACCACGATGTTGACTCTAACGAGATGGCGTTTAAGATCGCTGGCTCGATGGCATTCAAGAAGGGTTCATTAGAAGCACAGCCTGTACTTCTTGAGCCAATGATGAATGTTGAAGTAACTACGCCTGAAGATTGGATGGGTGACGTTGTTGGTGACCTAAACCGCCGTCGCGGTATGATCGAAGGTATGGACGATGGTGTGGCTGGTATTAAGATCATCCGCGCTCAAGTACCACTATCTGAGATGTTTGGTTACGCAACTGATCTACGTTCTGCAACTCAAGGCCGTGCGTCTTATTCTATGGAGTTTAACGAGTACGCTGAAGTACCGAAAAACTTTGCAGATAAAATCATTGCAGACCGTGGTTACTAATAAATCGTATTAACCTTTAAAAATAGCAAGACTTTTTTAAAGATCAATACGTCCAAATATTGCGCTGACGGACGTTGACGCATAAAATAGCAAATTCTGGCGCGTCGTGATCAATAATGTTCGCGGCGAATCATAACTAGGAAGGAACACGATCGTGTCTAAAGAAAAATTTGAACGTACTAAACCGCACGTTAACGTTGGTACTATCGGCCACGTTGACCACGGTAAAACAACTCTAACTGCTGCAATCTGTACAACTCTTGCTAAAGTGTACGGCGGTGAAGCGAAAGACTTCGCATCAATCGATAACGCTCCAGAAGAGCGTGAGCGCGGTATCACAAT
>NZ_JAKEUU010000024.1:0-397 GCF_022398215.1 Vibrio sp. Isolate24 | reverse complement strand
TCATAAATGAACCATTTTTAAAGATTCTTTTTCAAGAACACTTAAAGATGGTGGAGCTAAGCAGGATCGAACTGCTGACCTCCTGCGTGCAAGGCAGGCGCTCTCCCAGCTGAGCTATAGCCCCATCAAGGTGTCGATACTGTTGCCAATCTCCTGGGAGGAAGATTGGTGGGTCTGAGTGGACTTGAACCACCGACCTCTCGCTTATCAGGCGAAYGCTCTAACCACCTGAGCTACAGACCCAGCATCGTCTCTTAAACTGTATAAACCATCAATCTGTGTGGACACTCATCGTGAGTAATCATCGTATAAGGAGGTGATCCAGCGCCAGGTTCCCCTAGCGCTACCTTGTTACGACTTCACCCCAGTCATGAACCACAAAGTGGTGAGCGTCCCC
>NZ_JAKEUU010000023.1:0-511 GCF_022398215.1 Vibrio sp. Isolate24 | reverse complement strand
TAATCAATTGGTCGCAGGTTCGAATCCTGCACGACCCACCATTCTTCTCCACGAAGAATCAAAACTTATGTGGGCGATTAGCTCAGTTGGGAGAGCACCTGCCTTACAAGCAGGGGGTCACTGGTTCGAGCCCGGTATCGCCCACCATTCTCTAAGTATTTTTGGATTCAGATTTCCAAACCACTTCAGTAATACGTACGTGGTTGGATTTTTGCCGCTGAAAGTCTTTAGAAAATGTAACTTCCTTGTGAAGAAACATAGCTCTTTAACAATTTGGAAAGCTGACGAATAACAACAATCCCCATYTCTATGAGATGCGTTGTTATTCAATTAAAAGTTCTCAAATCCTAAATCTTTATGATTTAGGTACCAACACACATTCAAGTGTTCTTGGAAACATCCTTGTGATGTTTATATTTGAGTCCGGCAAAATCGAGTCTGCATCATGTTTAAATAATTGCAGACAACTTTGGTTGTTTAACAAAGACCCTTTGGGGTTGTATGGTTAAGT
>NZ_JAKEUU010000022.1:0-537 GCF_022398215.1 Vibrio sp. Isolate24 | reverse complement strand
TAATCAATTGGTCGCAGGTTCGAATCCTGCACGACCCACCATTCTTCTCCACGAAGAATCAAAACTTATGTGGGCGATTAGCTCAGTTGGGAGAGCACCTGCCTTACAAGCAGGGGGTCACTGGTTCGAGCCCGGTATCGCCCACCATTTTTAAGTGTTTTTCTTAGAGAATATTTAAAAATGGTTCATTTATTTATAGAAAGTTGAATCTAGTTCTTTAACAATTTGGAAAGCTGACGAATAACAACAATCCCCATCTCTTTGAGATGCGTTGTTATTCATTTAAAAGTTCTCAAATCCTAAGTCTTTATGATTTAGGTACCAACACACATTCAAGTGTTCTTGGAAGTATCGAAAGATACTTAATATTTGAGTCCGGCAAAATTGTGTCTGCATCATGTTTAAATAATTGCAGACAACTTTGGTTGTTTGACTAGAAGACCCTTTGGGGTTGTATGGTTAAGTGACTAAGCGTACACGGTGGATGCCTTGGCAGTCAGAGGCGATGAAGGACGTATTAACTTGCGATAAGCCCAG
>NZ_JAKEUU010000021.1:0-600 GCF_022398215.1 Vibrio sp. Isolate24 | reverse complement strand
TCCCAGGCATTACTCACCCGTCCGCCGCTCGACGCCGTTATCGTTCCCCGAAGGTTCAGATAACTCGTTTCCGCTCGACTTGCATGTGTTAGGCCTGCCGCCAGCGTTCAATCTGAGCCATGATCAAACTCTTCAATTTAAGATTTTGTTCGGCTCAATGAATACTGAACATTACATAAGTAATGTTTGAATTGACTGTGCTGAATCCGAAGATTCAATGGTCACTTCGTTTCATTGAAACCTAATTTGATACCAAAGTATCGAATTGGATTATCATCAACGAGTGCCCACACAGATTGATAGGTTTATATTGTTAAAGAGCTGTGCTTTCAGTGCCTTAGCACTTAAGCAGGACGCGTATAATACGCGACTGACTGTTGAAGTCAACATAAAACTCTAAACTTTTTTAGAATCTTATGGTGACTTGTCTAACAAGTAGACAAAGTCGAAATTAAAGCCTGGCGATGTCCTACTCTCACATGGGGAAGCCCCACACTACCATCGGCGCTATTGCGTTTCACTTCTGAGTTCGGCATGGAATCAGGTGGGTCCACAACGCTATGGTCGCCAAGCAAATTCTTAATTCGGAAAGCTGTTATT
>NZ_JAKEUU010000020.1:0-602 GCF_022398215.1 Vibrio sp. Isolate24 | reverse complement strand
ATTATTTAAACATGATGCAGACTCGATTTTGCCGGACTCAAATATCTTTTTATTTTACTTTTTATAAAAAGTGAAAACAAAAAGCCAAGAACACTTGAATGTGTGTTGGTACCTAAATCATAAAGACTTAGGATTTGAGAACTTTTAAATGAATAACAACGCATCTCATAGAGATGGGGATTGTTGTTATTCGTCAGCTTTCCAAATTGTTAAAGAGCTAGATTCAACTTTCTATAAAGAAAAGAACCATTTTTAAGAACACTTAAGACTTTCTATTTCAAAAGAAATGTACTTAAAGATGGTATCCCGTAGGGGAGTCGAACCCCTGTTACCGCCGTGAAAGGGCGGTGTCCTAGGCCTCTAGACGAACGGGACACTAAGTTGAASATMTTGGGRKATSTTCGTTCTCTTAAACTACATAAACCATCAATCTGTGTGGACACTCATCGTGAGTAATCATCGTATAAGGAGGTGATCCAGCGCCAGGTTCCCCTAGCGCTACCTTGTTACGACTTCACCCCAGTCATGAACCACAAAGTGGTGAGCGTCCCCCCGAAGGTTAAACTACCCACTTCTTTTGCAGCCCACTCCCATGGTGTGAC
>NZ_JAKEUU010000002.1:0-969910 GCF_022398215.1 Vibrio sp. Isolate24 | reverse complement strand
GGCGTTATGGCGCTAGGTAAGTTGTATTCAATCAGTTGCTATAATTGATTTGTATCCAAGGATAGGACATGAATCATGAAAAAGTCAGAAGCAATGCAACGAGCGAGAAGTATATATGGTGTTGACTTTCGAAGTCGCAATACTCACTTTTCAAAGATCAACAAGGCATTACCAGTTTGGTGGCTAGAGGTTTCATTAGACAAAATAGATGACAGCCGGCTAAAGCAAATCTATTTCTTACTCGAAGATGGTATGAACATACATTTGCTCGACATTCCTACGAATTATTTACGTGAGAATAAATCTGGTTTCTACATTCGACACGATAAGAACCACATATGTTTTAAAATTGATGTGTCATCATATCAAGAGCTAATGGGGTCTAGAAGAGAGTCAATGAGGCGCTTTATAGTCTCGCCATAACAAAGCATTTAAGAGTGATTCCCAACGCTTGGTATTTTTTATTCCATCGTTGGGTTTTGTGTTTACGGTGGTATGGTTAGGTTTAATGATAGCGTTGCTCACACCTTAATGCGGCGTTANTCAATGAGGCGCTTTATAGTCTCGCCATAACAAAGCATTTAAGAGTGATTCCCAACGCTTGGTATTTTTTATTCCATCGTTGGGTTTTGTGTTTACGGTGGTATGGTTAGGTTTAATGATAGCGTTGCTCACACCTTAATGCGGCGTTATGTGATTAGGAGGCAATTTGAGTTCTGAGAAACCAGTTAGGTTGGTAGTAGAAACCGTTTCAAAAGTAGAGAGTGATTGGGTTGCAACTATGTCCGCATTGCTCGTTCCTATATTGACGGTAATAGGTATCTACATTGCGTATCAGCAATTTATAATTAACAAGCAGCGTCTGAACCACGAAACATACGAGAGAAGGTTAGAGGTATATAAAGCAATTCAATTACATTTGTCGAGAATCGTTCAAGAAGGACACACTACTTATCATGACACTCTGAAGTTTAATGCTGAAGCCTCGGAGGCTGCGTTTTTGTTTGATAAAAACGTTCCTCAATTGATTGCGGATATATACCAAAAATCAATTTCGTTGGCATCGTGCCACGAAAAGCTTTACCCAAGTGATCGAAGTCCTGGCCTTCCAGTGGGAAAAGAACGAAGTGATGTTGTAGATAAAGCGGATGAATTGCTTCAATGGCATATGGATGTACTTTCTCAGTTAAAAGAGACGTTTCACCCGCATATGAAAATCACATAACAAAGCGTTCAAGAGGGATTCTCAACGCTTGGCATTTTCAGTTTGATTCAGCTTTAGTATTTACGGCACAATGATTTAGGCTAGGTGGTGGCGTTGTTCACCCCTTAACGCGGCGTTATATTTTGCGGAGGAAATATGCCAATAAAGCAGTTTGATGAGTGGATAGACAACATTGTTTCTGAGTACGAAGAACAAGCTCAATCTTGCAGTAAGTTCTCAGGTGTATTTTCAGGTTATTACTCACCTGAATATTTGGCTGGGTGTAAATTCGTTGTCACTGACACCATTCCCAAGCCTGATATTCCCGAATTGCGACAAATCGGCTTGGGTGACTTCCTCGATATGGATTGTGGTGCGATCACATATAAGCATATGTACTTCATGAAGCCTCAACATCAAGCAAACTTGGAAATCCATATGCATGAACTCATGCATACAGTTCAATGGGACCAAATTGGTGGCGTTGGTTTTCTTGAAAGGTATGTTAGAGAAATTAACGAATATGGCTACGATGATGCTCCTCTTGAAAATATGGCTTATGATCTTGGTCGTAGCTTCAAGTCAGGCTCTGCTGCAACGGATGTCGTCAAGCTAGTGCGTCAAAAAATATAACAAGGCGTTTAAGAGGGATTCTCAACGCTTGGCATTTTCAGTTTGATTCAGCTTTAGTGTTTACGGCACAATGGTTTAGGCTAGGTGGTGGCGTTGTTCACCCCTTAACGCGGCGTTATGCGTATTTAAGCGTCAATTTTAAAGACGGAGTAAAAGTGGAACAAAATAATGACTTTAACGCAGCAGCCTTGAACGCTTGGTATGCTACTAAATTGGAAAGAGACAAGCACCTGTTTTCAATCTCGTCTGTTGGTCTGGGGGTATTGGTTACGCTAGCAACAACGATTGGCTTTAATAGTATCTATGCTGCAATTATGTTTTGTTTAGCTGTTTTTGCTTTCTTAGCTTGTATATGTGCGGTCTTATGGATTTTTAACGCAAATGCGGATCACTTAGTGAAAGTTGTTGCAGGGAGTGATGAACCAAGTCAGCTTTTGTCGATATTAGATCGTACCGCCTGGATATCATTTTTATTAGGTATGGTATTCTCTGTAATAATTGGTGTGTTTTCAGCTATTGATAATGTAAATAAGGAACCAATCATGTCTGACGAAAAAACAACTGAAACAACCTTTACCGGTATAGGTATGGACAGTTTTAATGAAATTGCCAATATGCGTAAAACTATGCAACAGCAGTCTTCGAGCCAAAATACTTCCAATCCCCAACAACCAACTGCAAGCACGCAAACGAATCAAACTACCAATTCTAAGCCTAGTGAATAATACGCATAACAAACTGTTCAAGAGTGATTCGCAACGCGTGGCATTTTTACTATGCGTTGTGTTTGGTGTTTAAGGTGGTATGCGGCGGCATCGGTATTGCGTTGCTCACACCTTAACAGGGCGTTAGTTTACCAGTGAAGATCATCACCCTAAATCCAATCCTAGGGTGAAATCTTAATTACAGGTGGTTCTGCGGAAGTTGTGATTGACCGAGTACAGCAACAACTAAAATGAAGCCATCTTCTTTTGTAAAGTAAGCGGTATGCTTACCCACTGGGAAATAAAAACCACTTGGGTATATCTCATCGCAACTGCGACCAACAGCCGGGTTGTCAGCAAGCATTTGAAACCCTGTTAGTAAGGTATCTTTGTAGCTTCGCCATTGCATCTCAGAGAAATTGTTGACGGTATAGTTTTTGATTTTTTGTAAATGGGTCTGTGCTAATTTACTTAGCTTATATTTATTCTTTTGCATAATGGGTTATAAGGCGTTTAAAAAGTCTTCACCATCAACCACATTGCCTTGTACCAAGTCTTGCTTAGCTGACTCGAAACAATGTCTCAGGTAATCAGTTTTCATTGCTTCCAGCTCTTCATAGTCCTTAATCGACATAACTACTACGGCATCTTTGCTATTTTTGCTAATTTTCACTGGCTCACGTTGAGCGCTCAGAAGTAACTCACCAAAATTACGTTTGGCATCATTTGCTGTTAATGTGTGCATGATTACTCTCCAAATCTGTAATCACAGTAAGATTATAGTTATTCGCATGAAATGGTCAATATGATTAAATCGTGTGATTTGTGCGAAAGGTAAACTAACAAACAATTTAAGAGGGATTCCCAACGCTTGGCATTTTTGCTTCTACTTCAATTTTAGTGTTTATGGCACAATGCTTTAGGTAGGGTGGTAGCGTTGCTCACCCCTTAATTGGGCGTTATGTGAATAGGGAAAATCATGACATTACGAGTAGTTCCAGAATTGTATTGTTTCGATATAAATGTAAGTAAGGCTTTTTTCACAGATATTCTTGGTTTTGCCATCAAATACGAAAGGCCAGAAGAACAGTTTGTATATTTAACACTCGATGGTGTCGATTTAATGTTAGAAGGTTTATCCAGTCAAAGCCGTAAGTGGATCACTAGTAATCCAGAATTCCCGCTGGGCCGTGGTATGAACTTTCAGTGGGACGTTAATGACATTGAACGCTTATATCGTGAAGTGTGTTCGAAATCTAATGAGTCAATTTATCTAGCACTCTAATCTAAATCGTATGAATGTGGTACTAAGTCCGTTGTTCAAAAGCAGTTTATCGTGCAATCACCAGACGGGTACTTGTTTAGGTTCTGTCAGGACGTCCGTTGACAAAATTCACATAACAAAGCATTTAAGAGGGATTCTCAACGCTTGGCGGTTTCAGTTCAAAGTTCAGCTTAAGTGTTTATGACACAATAGTTTAGTTTTGAGTAGCTTGCGTTGTTCACCCCTTAATGCGGCGTTAAATGTCTCACGGAAGTAATGATGAAAGTAGTACGATCAAAGGTCGCTGGTTTTGTAATGTTGGCTTGCACAGCTTCGTTACAAGCAAAAGAGCGTTTGTCTTTTGATGAATGGAAAGAGAATAAAAGGTTATACCAAACTCAAGCTATAGGAGCCTGGGATTGTGAACAGTTATCAAATAAAACAAATCAACTAGTAATTGAAGTAGAGGATAATCAGGCTACTTTATTCTTATCGAGTAAAAAAGTAACGTATGAGAATGGAGAAATATCTCGTGAGAGAAAGTTTTTTTCCGGACAAAAAACGAAAGTAGTGGGTTATGATCTGGTTGATGGTAAGACTGTCAAAAAAGAAATGAGTTTCGATCATATTAATTTTGACTATTCATTGCACATTTTAAGTTATCAACTGCTTGCAAGTCGCGAGGGGAAAGAATTTCTAAATTTCAAATGTGTACGCAGGTAAAGACATTTAACAAGGCGCTTAAGACGGACTGCAAACGCGTGGCGGTTTTAGTTCAAATTGGTTTATGTGTTTACGGTGGTTATTTGGGTTTAGTGGAGCGTTTGCAGCTACTTAGCTTAGCGTTATATGGCAATCAGGTATTAACCTAATGTATGACTTAGGAGCAACTAGTGGCAACGGAATATCGTTCGTTTTTCAACATAGGATTATATGACCCAGCACATTTTGATCGTTGGCCCTATGGCTCAAATGAATATGATAGCGCGTTATATTTATCAGCAAAAAAGAGAAAATGTGGTTGGGGAAAAGCCGCTGAGTTTAACTCAATTGATGAAGCTAGAGCATTTTTTAATGATTGGAAAAATAGTTCCAAGCTTAAGATGCATATTATTGAGTTCAAGAAGTATGTTGAAGTGCCTGAACCCACATATCCTGAGGATCACCCTCACAGTTTGCTAAAGCGTATACACCAAGGTGAAAAATACAATGTTTGGGTTACTGCAGAGCTATGGTTCAAGGGGCAAATATCCACTCACTATGTGTCTAAACAAACGCTAAGACGTCATCGTGATATCCTAATAAACTATGGTATTGACATAGCCAAAGAGCCTGAGCAAATTTACGAACCACCGAAAATGAAAAGAGATGATGTCTGGCATACAGCTCCACCAAAGTTGAAAGCCCTGGATTAGGGTACTAGTTGTAAATCAGTGTTGGTGTAAAGCCATATAACAAAGCGTTCAATAGGACAGTCAACGCTTGGCAGTTTTGGCTCTCATTTGGGCATTAGTGTTTATGTCACAATGGTTTAAGTATGTGGTAGCGTTGTCTGCCCATTAACGCGGCGTTAGGTTGCTTTAAGTTTGTTCGTTTTTGAGTTTGGCGCTCAGCCACTTCAAATTTTTTTGTTGTCGCGAATTTCAGCTGCTACGTGGCTCGAACTTTTTCTGGTGAAGGTTTCATTTAATTGACAAGTTTTGGCGTCAGCGGCTGAGTGTCTTCCGTTTTAAGTGCTCTTGGGCAAGTTTGTTCGTTGAAAATTCGCTATCTCCATCCGGTTAGTTCTTTTGTTTTAGAGTACCACCGCAAAAATAGTGACGTGGTTGTTATTCAACTTCGATGGTTATTGCGGTGCATCTGGCTTTGGTGTTTCATGGGTTAGTCCTACAGCACCAGCGAGCAAAGACACTCGTAATGAGCATACCTAACCATCCGCTCAAGACGGACAACCAACGCTTGGCGATTTTGTGTCTGGTTATGTTTAGTGTTTACGGTGGTTTATTTGAGTTTTGTGGTATCGTTGGTAGCCGCTTAACAAGGGCGTTAGGTGTCTAATGGAGAGCTATTTTGCAGCAGTTATTTTTTATCAAAAAATCGGTGGCTGGTAGGTGTGGTCCTGACAACTGTATGTGGGACCTTAATGAACTACACAATAACAAAGTAGTTGCCATACTATCAGTGAATGATGGTGAAATGGTGCATGTTTCTCTTCTGGACTCATTGGGTATTGCCTACAAAAACGTACCGCTTTCAAGTAATGCACCACCTCTCGATGGTGATTTGGATCTTTGCTTAAAGGCTCTCCCACAAATACTCAATTTCATTGAACAGCACGAGCGTAATGGTGTGGTTGTTGTTCACTGTAAATCAGGTAAAGATCGCACTGGTCTAGCTTTGGCTGCATATTTAATGAGCACCAAAAAACTGTCCCCTATAGAAGCCATTTATGCTGTTAAACAGGCAAGGGGTATCGCCTTTACTGCGCCAGGTTGGGACGAATTTGCGCTAAAGGTACTGAGCGCGTTGAGAGACACCTAACAATCAGCTCAAGACGGACAACCAACGCTTTGCGGTTTTGTGTCTGGTTGAGTTTGGTGTTTACGATGGTTTGTTGGAGTTTTATGGTATTGTTGGTTGCCGCTTAGCAAGGGCGTTATGTTTTATTGGAAATTATGTAAATTACTGAGAGTTTTAAATGAAGAAACTATTATTGTTCACGCTTACTGCTTTAGTATCTTCTAGCGCTTTTTCTGGGGCTTGGAATACTGCGGGGCTTATTACGAAAGTGTATCCAAAGCCAAGTCGAAATGGGATTTATTTTGTTCATGAAAGCCAGGTCGAGAATGATTGTAAAAATAATGCCTACTTATTTTTGAAGGCAGATGACAATTTGTTTAAAGAAACTTATTCTCTATTGCTTTCTGCTTATGCTTCGGGGAAAACAGTAAAGATATATGCTGAAGGTTGCCAAACAGGATATGATTATCCGTTAATTAAAGAGGTGTTAGCTGAATAGCGATAACTATTCAGACAACATAACAAACTGTTTAAGAGGGATTCGCAACGCGTAGCATTTTCACTATGCGTTGGTTTTAGTGATTAAGGTGATTTGCGGTGGCATCGGTATTACGTTGCTCACCCCTTAACAGGGCGTTAAGTTTTTTAGAGGTAATATGAAGGTTTATAAATCGATATTTTTTGGTGTGTTTTTTGCTCTATCACAATCTTCAGAGGTGTTAGCGGAGACATTTTCAACTTATGAAGGAAAAATTAAGAGCATTTATCTGCATGAGCGTTTACACAACCCGTACTTTGGTATTGAACTTGAAGGTACAATGGATAAAAATCCGTGTGGAGACAGCTTAAAGTACTTTATCAAAAACCCAGAAACATTGAACGATAGGCATCTATCAATGCTTCTTGCTGCACATGCTTCCGGTAAAGTTGTCGTTATCCAAAACGCAGATACAACGGTTGCTCAACGATGCCATAGTAACTACCCAACATTCAATTTTGTTAAAGTAAAATAGAAAACTTAACAAAGCATTTAAGAGTGATTCCCAACGCTTGGCATTTTCAATTCAAGGTTGGGTTTCGTGTTTACGGTGCAATGGTTTAGGTCAGTGGTAGCGTTGCTTACACCTTAATGCGGCGTTAGGCTGCTTTAAGATTATACGGTTTTTAGTTTGGTGCTCAGCCACTCCGAATCTTTCTTTGTCGTGAGTTTCAGTGGCCATGTGGCTCGAAGATTTTCAGGTGAAAGTTTCATTTAATTGGCAAGCTTTGAAGTTAGTGGCTGAGGACTTTCCGTTTTAAGTGCTCTTGCCCAAGTCTATTCATTGGTAGTTAGTTATCTCAATTTGGTTAGCTTTCTTGCTTCAGCGAACCACCGCAAAAATAGTGACGTGGTTGTTATTCAGCTTCGGTGGTTATTGCGGTGCAGTTGGCTTTGGTGTTTCATGGCTTAGTCCTATAGCTTAAGCGAGCAAAAGCGTTTGTAATGAGCATACCTAACCATCAGCTCAAGACGGACAACCAACGCTTGGCGGTTTTGTGTCTGGTTGCGTTTGGTGTTTACGGTGGTTGGTTTGAGCTTTGTGTTATGGTTGGTCGCCGCTTAGCAAGGGCGTTATATGCCCTGAATCGGTGAGCGATTACACGCGAAACAGTTTTTTTATGCTAAACCTATGGTGTCGGGTGTTCACAATGAGCACTATGATGCACATATGGAGATATTCAAATGACAACTAAATTAGTTTGCTACGGTGGCCGAACCACGTATGAATCCAATAGATTAAACAGAACAGAGGCGTTTACACTGAGTGTAGTTGAGCACGTTTTAGGCTCAAATCAATTTGTTGTTAATGAAAGTGACGGAGATTTTACTGAACTTTTAATTCAACATTTAGATGAAGAAAACTTCCTTATTTCTGAAAATCTATTTACGCGTTTAGTTCAGAAAGGAGCAGTTAAACCAAGCGCTGTGTTTTGTAATGATGAACTCCACAAGACAATAAATGTCTGTAAAGAACACACTTCAAATGAATGGCAAATTCTAGATAGTGAGCAGTAGAGTTTGCTGAAAAAAGGCATATAACAAAGCGTTTAAGACAGATTCCCAACGCATGGCATTTTTAATTCCATCGTTGGGTTTTGTGTTTACGGTGGTATGGTTAGGTTAAGTGGTGGCGTTGCTCACTACTTAACGCGGCGTTATGTATAAAAGGGTAAATATGAGATTTATAGAAATTTTCTTAGTGTTATTACTGGTCGGGTGCGCTAGCCCTGAGGAAAATACTGACCCTCTCACATATCAAGAACTCACACCTATAGAGCGTGTATTTCCCAAGTACCCTAAATTAGCAGTTGAAAGTCAATTATCAGGTTTTGTAGTTATGACTTTTAACGTCAATCAGCAAGGGCATGTAACTGACATTACAGTGGTAGAATCAAATCCAGAAGGCGTTTTTGATGAGGCTGCTGTACAAGCGTTATCAAAATGGAAGTATGGATCTTTAAATCATGCTGAATCTGTTCCTCAGAAACAGAAGCTAGAGTTTAAAATTTAACACATAACAAACTGCTCAAGACGGACTATCAACGCTCGGCAACTTTAGTTCTAGTCAGGTATGGTGTTTACGGCGGCTAGTTTAAGTATCGTGCTATGCGTTGCTAGCCACTTAGCAGGGCGTTATGTTTACAGTACAAAAGACAAACATGGAGTTTTGGTATGGCTAAAGAGACTACTGGTAGTTGTTGCTGTGAAAGCGTCGCCTTTAAACTTAATGATGACTTCGGTAAGTTCTTCTTCTGTCATTGTGAACAGTGTAGGAAACTAACAGGCTCGGCTCATGCGTCGAACTTGTTTACGTCTCCGCTTAACATTAAGTGGATTAAAGGTGACGACAAGATAAAGCGCTATGACCATCCAACTCGTTCTTTTTCTAAGGCATTTTGTACGGATTGTGGTTCAGGTTTACCATTTTTGACTCAAAGTGGGAAATTTCTAATTGTTCCAGCTGGTTCTTTAAATGAAGAGCCATCAAAGGTTCCTGATGCTCAAATATTCTGTTCAGAACAAGCAGAGTGGCATAAGCTGGGTTTGCAAGCAGTTAAGTTAGAAGGTTTCCCAAAATAAACATAACAAAGCGTTCAAGGGGACAGCCAACGCTTGGCAGCTTTATCTCACATTTTTGTTTTTGTGTTGATGTCGCAATGGTTTAAGTATGTGGTAGCGTTGTCTGCCCATTAACGCGGCGTTAGGTTGCTTTAGATTTGGTCGTTTTTTAGTTGGGCGCTCAGCCACTTTGGCTCCTTTTGTTGTTGCTAGTGTCAGTGGCCATGTGGCTCGAACTTTTTCAGTTGAAGGTTTCATCAATTGGCAAGCTTTGATGTTAGGGCTGAGTGTTTTCCGTTTTAAGTGCTCTTGGTCA
This sequence comes from Vibrio sp. Isolate24, assembly GCF_022398215.1. NCBI lineage: Bacteria > Pseudomonadati > Pseudomonadota > Gammaproteobacteria > Vibrionales > Vibrionaceae > Vibrio > Vibrio sp. Isolate24. Next base: position 960,169 of record NZ_JAKEUU010000002.1, on the reverse strand, counting down.
AGTTTGTTCGTTGAAAGTTCGCTATCTCCATCCGGTTAGTTTTTTGCTTCAGTGAACCACCGCAAAAATAGTGATGTGGTTGTTATTCAACTTTGATGGTTATTGCGGTTCATTTGACTTTGGTGTTTCATGGGTTAGCCCTATAGCACCAGCGTGCAAAGGTGTTTGTAGTGAGCATACCTAACCCGCTTAGCAAGGGCGTTAGGTTGCTTTAAGCTTGTGTGGTTTGTGGTATTGCAATCAGCCACTTCAATTGTCTTATTCGTCACAAATTTGAGCGGCTACGTGGCTCGAACTTTTTCAGGTGAAGGTTTCATTCAACTGCCAAGTTTTGACGTTAGTGATTGAGTGTTTTCTGTTTTTAAGTGCTCTTGTCCAAGTTTATTCATTGGTAGTTCGCTCTCTCAATTTGGTTAGCTTTTTGGCTTCAGCGAGCCACCGCAAAAACAGTGACGTGGTTATTAATCCAGCTTTGGTGGTTATTGCGGTGCAGTTGGCCTTGGTGTTTCATGGGTGAGTCCTATAGCTTAAGCGAGCAAAAGCGTTTGTAATGGGCATACCTAACCATCCGCTCAAGACGGACAACCAACGCTTGGCGGTTTTGTGTCTGGTTATGTTTAGTGTTTACGGTGGTTTGTCTGAGCTTTGTGGTATTGTTGGTTGCCGCTTAGCAAGGGCGTTAAGTTGAAAGAGGAAAGCTAAATGGAAGTTATTAAGAAAGAGTCTAATAAGGGAGCAGTCTCTAAATTAATGTCAGGAGACTACCGCTTAGTCGATGTTTTTTGGGCAGGTTATATTATTTGTGGGGCGGTATTAACAAGCTTTGTTACTAAGCTCTCAACGGTGGAAGCAGCAATCGCGGGAGCTATTCTTCTGTCAATTTACTATCTATTCTTGAGCGTAGCTGTATGGAGATCTGCTAATAAATATACTGGAAGAAAGCTCTGGGTGGTTTTAGCAAAGGTTATTGTTGTTCTTAATTTGTTGCAAACTATTGTTAGTATGGGCGCTATCGTTTATGCATTTGTTTCGTAAAAATTTATCAACTTAACAAAGCGTTCAAGAGGGATTCTCAACGCTTGGCAATTTTGGTTCAAAGTTTAGCTTTTGTGTTTATGGCACAATAATTTAGATTTGGCGGCTTGCGTTGTTCACCACTTAACGCGGCGTTATGTGAAAATTCTCCTGAAGCCGTTGTTAGCTCTAAGTAAAGGTATTAGATAGTGAAAGATATAATGCTCAAATTAGCGTACTTCACGCAGCATATAACTTTGAATAAAAATGATTACGAATATATAGGGGAAGACGAGCTTAGCGTTGTCTTTCGCTACAATAATAGTGTCCTTTGCCGCCCCTATATTTATTTTCGACCAGTAAATATTAGTAGTGCTTTGAACGAACATGAATTTACAGAGACTATATTCGAATGCTATGAGGGGAATGTTGAAGTTGTCTCTCAAACTTTTACCGAGCTTGAAGAAAGATTTCAGATAGTTACACGCTATGGTATGGTTTTTGGCGATACTAATGGTGAGTTTTCGGGGTGTGAGTTTACTTATAGGCAAGATAACGACAACATTTTTAAGTACCAAGTCGAAAACTCCATAGCGCCTGAAGATGAATGTTGTACACCTTTGAACCTTCTAAAACTCTCAGTAAATGGAACGTTAGAGTGTGAGGTTGTGGAAGAGCCTTTAGTAGGTTCTTTTCTCTGCCCAAATTAATTTTTACATACAAACTGTTTAAGAGTGATTCGCAACGCGTGGCATTTTTACTATGCGTTGGTTTAGGTGTTTAAGGTGGTATGCGGCGGCATCGGTATTGCGTTGCTCACACCTTAACAGGGCGTTAGCTGCTCACACTATGAGGTAATTTCTCTATAAAAAGTATTAAGGAGTATTTGATTTGATCGCGCGTGCAGTGGTTCTTACTACCAATATCTGTTCTGAACTTGAACTCAAGGCTCATGTTCCTTTTGCTTGGCGCTTTTTCACCAATAAAAAAAGATTGATCAAGTACTACAAGAGTGCGTTAAAGACATTGCTTACCAGTCGTAAGGATGAGCTGAAATTTTACGCTCATCAAAAGTCGTTTTCTCATATGACATTATCGGTAGCTTTTTGGCACTATGATTTACATTGGAATGTATGGAGTAAAGAAGGCATGGACTTTGAGCGTCATCCAAATTGTTCTCCTAATCCCTTTATAATTCTCTCCGATTTTGAAGTGGGTAATTCAAATATCTCAAGGTTACGCGATATCTTTGAAGGTTGGGAAGCGCTGGGGTCTACTGATGAAAGTGATGACGATGACAAGACTGAGTTTTTTATTAACCTTGCTCATGAAGCTCTAGCTGTTGCAATTCAGAGCAGAACGATAAAACCGTTGTTTTTGGAAATCTTTGCCGAAAATTCAAATATTGACGATGCTCTTTTCAACGAAAGAGTCCGAGTCAGAGATGAAGAAGGGCATGTTGATATTAATTTCTTAGATCTTATTCAACAACGCAGCTAACAAACTGTTCAAGAGGGATTCGCAACGCGTGGCATTTTTACTATGCGTTGAATTTAGTGATTGAGGTGGTATGCGGCGGCTTTGTATTGCGTTGCTCACCCCTTAACAGGGCGTTATGCGTAATCGATGGACTACGGAGTATTAGATGGAAGTAGTAGAAGCGAGAAAATCGGATTTAGATTCATTCTTTGCGTATCTTGAAAATCAGCTGTCTGAAAATGGTAATGGAGAAGTTCCTCTTTTCCAGCCAATGTCCAGAGAGCAAAGTGAAATTCCAGAAGCAACAAAAGATAAGTTTATCCAAGGTTTTTCCCATCACTTTGGCGATTTAGGTTGGAGAAAGCTCTGGGTTGTAAAAGACACCTCTGGAAGTATCAAAGGTCACATTGATCTTCGCCACCACGGTGATGATAGCCGTTCTCATCGAGTTCTACTTGGTATGGGCGTAGATGTTTCCTGCCGGAAGCAAGGTATTGGTCAACGACTCATTGATGCGGTTATAAATTTCTGCCAAGAAAAAGCCGAAATTGACTGGGTTGATCTTTGTGTACTATCAGAGAATTTCCCAGTAAAGAACCTCTACCTAAAAGCAGGGTTCGATGTTGTTGGAGAGTTCAAAGATCAATATAGAATCGACGGTTTGTCAGTCTCGGAAACAGCAATGACAAAGTACGTCAAAAATTAAGCATAACAAAGCGTTTAAGACGGATTCCCAACGCTCGGCATTTTTGCTTCTACTTCAAATTTAGTGTTTACGGTACAATGCTTTAAGTGCAGTGGTAGCGTTGCTCACCACTTAACGCGGCGTTAGGTTTGTTGGTAAGTTTATGGAAATAATAAGATTTCAATCTCATCATTTAAATGCTGCAGAGAAGCTGTACCTAGAATCACGACTAGTAACTTTTACATGGTTGGATCCAGTTGAATTTGACCTGTCAGATTTTGAGCGGGATACAGAAGGTGAAAGCATTTGGGTGGCAATTGAATCAAATAAAGTCGTCGGTTTTGTCTCAATTTGGGCACCTGAAAACTTCATTCACCATCTGTTTGTTAGTCCTCGTAAGCTACGTGGCGGTGTGGGATTAAGACTGCTAAACTTCGCCAAACAAAGGTATCCAAGCTTAAGCCTCAAGTGTCTTAGTCAAAATAGCTATGCCACTGAGTTCTATTTATCTCAGGGGTTCACAATTGCCGAAACTGTGGGCAATGGTGCGGAAAGTTATCACTTAATGAAGTGGAAATCACAAACCTAACAAAGCGTTCAAGATGGATTCACAACGCTTGGCGATCTCAGTTTAAGTTGAATTTAGTGTTTAAGGTACAATGGTTTAAGTTTGTGGTAGCGTTGTTTGCCCATTAACGCGGCGTTATGCAAATTACAAATAAGGATAATTAGCATGTCAGAAAGTGAAAAAGTTGAATTGATCGAGTCCTATATAAGTCGTTACAACGCGTTTGATGTGACTGGGATGTTAGAGATTCTTAGTGATAATATCGTTTTCGAAAACGAATCAAATGGTGAGATAACGGCGCGTACAGTAGGTAAGGTAGATTTTGAAAACTTAGCTTCCCAGTCAGCAAAAATGTTTAGTGCTCGCCAGCAAGTTGTCACGGATATACAGCTAAGTGATAGTACAGCAACAGTCAGTATCGATTATACGGGTACTTTGGCAATCGATCTTCCCAATGGTATCAAGGAAGGTCAGGAATTAGCTCTGAAAGGTAAGACATACTTTGAGTTTCAAAATGGTAAAATACATCACATTAAAGACGTGAGCTAAATTTGCATAACAAAGCGTTCAATGGGACAGCCAACGCTTGGCAGCTTTATCTCACATTTTTGTTTTTGTGTTGATGTCACAATGGTTTAAGTTTGTGGTAGCGTTGTCTGCCCCTTAACGCGGCGTTAGGTTGCTTTGGGTTTGTACGGTTTTTTAGTTTGGCAGCCAGCAACTTCAATAATCGTATTTGTAGTGAGTCTCAGCGGCCATGTGGCTCGAACTTTTTCAGGTGAAGGTTTCATTCAACTGCCAAGTTTTGACGTTAGTGATTGAGTGTTTTCTGTTTTCAGTGCTCCTGCCCAAGTTTATTTATTGGAAGCTCGTTATCTCAATGTGGTTAGCTTTTTTGCTTCAGTGAGCTACCGCAAAAATAGTAATGTGGCTGTTATTCAGCTTCGGTGGTTATTGCGGTGCATTTAGATTTGGTGTTTCGTGGGTTAGCCCTATAGCACCAGCGAGAAAAGACACTCGTAATTAGCATACCTAACAATCAGCTCAAGACGGACAACCAACGCTTGGCGGTTTTGTATCTGGTTGTGCTCAGTGTTTACGGTGGTTTGTTTGAGTTTTGTGTTATTGTTGGTAGTCGCTTAACAAGGGCGTTAGCTCTCTTCTATTTGCAGGGCAATTAATTCAAAATTTGCTTGTTAACTGGAAACCAGCTCAATCTTTCTTGTGGCATTATGTGATTATCTACTCCAATTGGTGTAAATCAGTTAGAGGTGTAGGAAATGAGTCTTAGTTTTTGTGAGAAGTGTGGTGAAAAAAAACCGAGCATAAGGAACTAATAAAGCAGAAGCCTTCGAAATACGGTAAAAGTAAGAAAGAACAATTTAAGGCTTTCCTTGAAGGTTTCTTTGGTGGGGTCGCTAGTCCTGTAGGTGCATCTTTAGACTTAATCGATAGGTACGAGGTTTGCGAAAAGTGTGGTTATAAAACCTTAGAAAACTTGGGCGATACATTTCAATAGTCATAAGACATATATCGCCGAGCACTTAGAGCTAACAATACGTTCAAGATGGACAGTCAACGCTTGGCAATTTTGGCTCACAGTTTAGCATAAGTGTTTATGTCACAATGGTTTAAGCATGTGGTAGCGTTGCTGGCCACTTAGCAGGGCGTTAGGTTGCTTTAAGCTTGTACGGCTTATAGTTTTGCAGTCAGCCACTTCAATAATATTGTTTGTCGCTAGTTTCAGTGGTCATGTGGCTCAAACGTTTTCAGGTGAAGGTTTCATTCAACTGGCAAGCTTTGACGTTAGTGGCTGAGTGTTTTCTGGTTTTAAGTGCTCTTGGTCAAGCTTGTTCGTTGAAAGTTAGCTATCTCCATCCGGTTAGTTTTTTGCTTCAGTGAGCTACCGCAAAAAAGTGATGTGATTGCTATTCAGCTTCGGTGGCGATTGCGGTGCAGTTGGCTTTGGTGTTTTATGGGGGAGTCCTATAGCACCAACGGGCAAAGGGAGTCGAAATAAGCATACCTAACCATCCGCTCAAGACGGACAACCAACGCTTGGCGGTTTTGTGTCTAGTTGGGTATCGTGCTTACGGTGGTTTGTTTGAGTTTTGTGGTATTGTTGGTAGCCGCTTAGCAAGGGCGTTAGAGGTATAAAGTGGAATATTCAATTGATGAAGCATCCAAAGAAATTGGAAAACGTGTATTAGTATCCATAAGGATTGTATATCCAAATCGCGATGATGAATATGATGGTTTCTGGGGAATAATTGTTTCAGCTCACGAGAATGGGTTATTAGTCAAAGTCGAAGGTGGTAGTGAGGATGAATTTGAAATGATCCCACCAGATTTGGAATTTCTGCAACCTGCCAAGTATGATTTTTACCAGTTTAAAGACAATCAAATAATTGAAAATGTTGATTATGAAGTATATTGGTCTGCAGCTGATGACCCGGAATACCTCTAACAAACTGCTCAAGAGGGATTCGCAACGCGTGGCATTTTTACTATGCGTTGGTTTAAGTGATTAAGGTGGTATGCGGCGGCTTTGGTATTGCGTTGCCCACCCCTTAGTCCTTAGTAGGGCGTTATGTTTTTAAGGAAGATCAAATGAAAAAAACACTTTTGTTATTGGCTTTTGTTAGTACTAATACATTCGCCTATACATGTTCTGGTTATGTAAAAGGAGTTTCAATCGAGGCTAGAATAGGCGATGTTTTAGTTGAGCAGATAGGCCTATAAAGTGGCCAAGAATGTGTAAGGTGGATAATGAACATGATGGTATTAGTGCGGATGCTTGTAAAGTTGTATATTCCACTCTCTTAGCGGCGCAATCTAGCAAGAAACAAGTGACTTTATGGTTCAATGACTCTAAAAGCTGCACAGAGCAAAACGAATGGCAGTGGATACCGGGTTGGTACTTTGGTCCAAGTTTGAGCGATTAATTCACATAACAAAGCATTTAAGAGTGATTCGCAACGCTTGGCATTTTCGCTTCGCTCAAGTGTAGCCAAGCGTCGCTCACACCTTAATGCGGCGTTATGGTACAGCAGGATATAGTTCTTATTTGGCTTGTTGGTTCAGTTTTCGCTACTTGTTTATTAGTAGCTCTTATTTGCTCACTTGGTTTTAAATCTTAATCTCTGATGAAAAGCCGCTTTGAGTTTCTTAAGGCGGCTAATCTGCCGTTTGCATCTGGTTCCCAAGTAAAACTGGTACAGCGGCAATTAGCTGGTACTTGGCTTCAGTGGGGGCGGATCCTCTTTGTTTCAATTGGCCGCATCGTTGTTGTTAGGTTTCTTCCTTGGGCTTCATTGGGTTGCTGCATAATGGTTTGTGGGGTTTCGTGGTTGCAAAGCGCTCATGCGTCGCGGTGAGTGTGTTGGTTGTCTTAGGTTCCATAACCAAGCGTTTAATCGGACAACCAACGCTTGGCAGTTTTGGCTCACAGTTTGGTATTAGTGTTTATGTCACAATGGGTTAAGTATGTGGCAGCGTTGTCTGCCCATTAACGCGGCGTTATGTGTCAAATCAGGGAGGGAATATGGGTCAAATATTACTAATTATTGGAGTGTCAATATTCGGTGTTCTGGGCGCTATCCACTTGGTGTATACATTTTTCACAGAAAAGTTTAACCCTTATGACGCTTCAGTGTTTACTGTCATGAAAAGTACGTCACCAATACTTACCAAAGAAACTACAATGTGGCGCGCTTGGGTAGGTTTCAATGCTAGCCATAGTTTAGGTGCCATGTTATTACCAGCGATTTACCTTCCATTGGCCGTTAACCATTTCGAAGTCATTAAGAACTCTATTTGGTTTTCTCTTTTACCAGTAGTGGTTGGTGTGTCATATTTAATTTTGGCCAAAAAATACTGGTTTAAAATTCCATTTTTAGGTGTACTTATTTCTTTAGCTTGCTTTCTGGTTTCAGCATGGTTAATCAACACATAACAATCTGCTCAAGAGGGATTCACAACGCTTGGCAGTTTCGCTTCGCTCAAGTAAAGCCAAGCGTCGCTCACACCTTAATTGGGTGTTATTTTGCTTATTTGAATTATGGAGGATAAGGGTAAGTGATATTCCCACAAGCTTTAAAAGTTGGTGATAAAATTGGCTTTTTTCACCCTCATCACCAGCAACGGCATTTGCGCCAAATCGCTTCAGGCGAGCAAAATCTTATCTGGAATCTCAAGGCTTTGAACTAATGGAGGGTCACCTTGCTGGCTGTTCTGATGCATATCGCTCAGGCTCGATTCTAGAACGTGCAGAAGAGTTTAACCGATTAATCCGTGACCCTAATGTACGGTGTACCATGTCTACAATTGGTGGGAGCAATAGTAATTCTCTATTGCCCTACATCGACTATGAAGCACTCAGAAACGACCCCAAGATTTTCATCGGCTATTCGGATGTAACGGCTTTGCTATTGGGTATCTATACTCAGGCAGGGGTAGTTACGTTTTATGGCCCAGCTCTGGTTGCCTCATTTGGTGAGTTTCCACCCTTACCTTAGTTGATGAAACACTCAAGTCCATTCTGGAAATCTTATGCTCGGGGCCTGGCTCGTATAAGTATTCAATCCCTCAGCTGTGGACAGATGTTAAGCATGACTGGGAAACTCAAGATTCTCCAAAAACTAGTTACACGAATGAATGGCAGTTTTTAAGCAAAGGCCAAGTCAGTGGCCGTATAATCGGTGGTAATCTAAATACTATTGCGGGCATATGGGGTAGCAAATATATGCCAAAGATAGAGCAAGGCGATATCCTACTGCTTGAAGATTCGCTCAAAGGTATAGAAACTGTTGAACGTTCTTTTGATCATTTAATGGCTTGCGGTGTGCTCGAAAAAGTTGGTGCAATTGTTTTAGGCAAACATGAACTGTTTAATGACAAAGGGACGGGGCGCAGTCCGCTAGATGTTTTGCTTGAAGTGTTAAATGGCAAAAATGTTCCTATACTCTATGGCTTTGACAGTTGTCATACACATCCAATGCTGGTCACCCCACTGGGCGTTCAGGCTTCAATTGATTTTGACCGTGAAACTATTGAGCTAAAATGCCAGTGGGTAATAAGTATCAAATAGAACTGGTCTTACGTGCCATAGCGAAAATTTGCCTAACAAAGCATTTAAGAGTGATTCGCAAAGCTTGGCAGTTTCGCTTCGCTCAAGTATAGCCAAGCGCCGCTCACACCTTAATGGGGCGTTAGTTGCCTTATTAATATCGCATGTTCAACTTACTGTACAAGTAGAGCGATGAAGACTATACTTGTTCCATTAAATGTACATGTTGAGGTTCTTATGAGAATTGTATCTTTTACTGAAGCTAGAAATGGTCTTAAAGCTATTTTAGACGGTGTAGTTAATGACGCAGACACAACAGTCATTACACGTCGTGACTCTGAGGATGCTGTGGTTATGTCTTTAGATTACTATAATAGCCTTATGGAGACAGTTCATTTACTACGCTCTCCTCAAAACGCTGAACACCTAAACCGTTCGATAGCACAGTACCGTGCTGGTAAAACAACAGCACGAGAATTAATTGATGAGTAGTAGTCAACGTTTACTGTCGTGGACTGATGACGCTTGGGATGACTATCTGTATTGGCAAACTCAAGACAAGAAAACACTCAAGCGCATCAACAAGCTCATCAATGATGTTAAGCGCTCCCCATTTGAGGGCATCGGTAAACCAGAGCCGTTAAAAGAGAACTTATCTGGTTTTTGGTCTCGTCGTATTGATGACATTAACAGGCTTGTTTATGCAGTTGATGATCAAGCGATAACGATAATTTCGTGTCGTTACCACTACTAAATCAGGCTCAGAGCTCTGGAATCTAACAAACAATTTAAGAGTGGCACGCTTGACATTTTTGGTTTGATTCAGTTTTAGTGTTTACGGCACAAGGGTTTAGGTTGGGTGGTGGCGTTGCTCACACCTTAATGCGGTGTTATAAGGCTTTGTGCTTTTGTACTCTAATTCTAAAGTTTTCCACCTGACCTTCTATCTAGCTAGCCAAATCTCGTTGTTGTGGTGTTGGTTTGTGTGTTGAAATCGATGGTTACTACTGGACACCTTGCCAAGTTTAGCGGTTCACAATTGCTGGCATAGTTTCACTGTGGCGTAGCGGTCAATATTTACCACCGCTCTATCAATGTGTCTTAACTTCTGTACGTACTCGGCTCGAGGGCTCAGCGATGAATGCGGTGTTCTATGCTTCACAAAACTCTCCCAACCACTGTGCGCTGTTTAAAAATCGGTGGCAGAATAAGCCCTTATAACAAGGCGTTTAAGTGGATGTCTAAACGTGCGCTGGACTCGTTTTCTCAAGCATCGCGCACGTCTAGTCACCACTTAACTTAGCGTAGCTTTTAAGGGTTTTTAGTATTAATAAAGGGGTAATAATATGAAGAAAATAGCGTTTATCTTTGCTTTATCGTTCTTTATATTTGGGTGTAGCGGGCTTGGTCAAAGTGAAGAAACGGCTTCTAGTAGCTTAGTTGACTTCCTCTACCCCAATACTAAAGATTATCAAGAACACCAGCCGACAATTCCTCATTTGGTTTTACCAGTTAACGTTGGTATCGCCTTTGTACCTAGCTCAAAATACGGCAAGTTGGATTTGTCTAGTAAGCGAAAGCATGAAATTTTGTCAAAAGTAAAAAATGAATTTTTAGAGCTCGACTACGTAAACAGAATAGAAATTATATCCGACCCCTACCTAAGAAGTGGCGGTGGTTTTGATAATTTAAAGCAAATTTCTAGGTTGTATGATGTACAAGTTATGGCGCTAGTTTCGTATGACCAAGTGGCGCGTAGTAGTCAAAACAACGCTGCTCTACTTTATTGGACCATCGTTGGTATGTACTTAATCCCCGGAGACCAAAATACAACTCAAACTTTTGTAGATACTGCGGTATTCGATATTAATAGCAGCAAGTTGCTATTCAGAGCTCCTGGCTTGAGTAATGTTGGGTCTTTGTCCACGGCCGTCGGCATTGAGGAGACCTTCTACGAAAACTCTGAAAAAGGTTTTGACTTGGCTGTTACAGACATGGTGAACAATCTTGGTTCGGAGCTCGATTTGTTCAAAATCCGTATCAAAGAAGAAAAGGTAGCGAATGTTAGCTACGGCAGTGGTTATAGCGGCGGTAGTATCCATTGGTTTGTTTTAGTTGTTCTGGCATCACTTTCACTGTTTCGAAAGAAAGCAACAAAGCGTTCAAGACGGACTCACAACGCTAAGCACTTTTAGTTGCAGATTGAAGTGCAGTGTTTTCGACGGTTTTCTAGAGCATAGTGGGGGCGTTGTTCACCACTTAACGAGGCGTTAGGTTGCCAATGGACATTTGCAACCTGATATTTATTTTATTCAGTCATGGAGCGTTTTATGAGGTGGAAATGAGTCAAACTATGAAATTGGATCTAGACATTGATAATCGACATGCTGTCATCCAACGTCGTTATGAGGCCTTGGGAGCAATCAATGATTTGCTAATAGCGATTTGGTTTTTAGTTGCTAGTCTTTTCTTTTTGAATGAGCCTCTTGTTGAAAGTGGTAATTGGATGTTTGTTATAAGTGGTTGATTTATCTGTCAATAGACATCCAGTATAGTTGAAAAGATGTCTATAATCATACACCTAATGTGACCCCGAGTCTTGCTGGAGCAGATCACTCAGGCGATGTAAAGTATCCACACTACTTTTAATGAGCTCTGAACTTTGTCCTGATATGTAAGCGGTTATAATAGCGCCTTCTTTTAGCAAACAAATCGCGTTTAGTAACTCCTCTGAGCTTTCACTAAGTTTGTACTGAATAAATTGGCGGACTTGTTCTTTGTGAAAGCGGCAATAGCTCGATATTTCACTGTCAGTATCGCGAAACTCCGCAGAGGTATTAATAAAGAAGCACCCATTAAAGTCGCCTAATTCAGGCTCCTTACTATTAAACCAACTCTCTAAAGAAGAAAACAATGCTTCAATCAACTCAGAATTGGTTGTGGCGTGTTCGAGTTTAGACTCCAACCAATACATAAAAGTTTGGTGCCTTCTTTCTAAAGCCTTCAGTATTAAATCCTCTTTACTATTGAAGTGGCTGTACAGTGTTTTTTTCGCTACCCCAGAAACGTTGATGACTTCGTTTATTCCAATGGAGTTAATGCCATGTCGATAAAACAATTCTAGTGCTGTACTTAGCAATAAATCTCGCTTCTTGCTCATAAACGGTACCTCAAAAATCGTGTTTTCTATATTGACGCAGGTAGAACAAATTGTCTACCCTAGATGAGTAGACAGAGTGGTCTACTTTTGCAATGGAGAGGTTTATATGAATCATTATTTGTCTGCGTTGATATCGGGGGTTGGAGCATCACTTGCTATTGGCTTTCTTTTGGTGCTGGAGAGTAATATAGAAAATGTGATGTTGGTAATTGCTCCATTTGGCGCTACAGCCGTTCTGGTTTTTGGTTTACCGCAGAGTCCGCTTGCCCAACCGAAAAATGTTATTATGGGTCACTTAATCACTGCGATCATTGGGGTGACTTTTTCTCAGTATATGGATGTAAATCCAATGAACTTAGCTATCGCCACTGGGCTGGGAATTACATGTATGCTGGTCTCTAAAACGACGCATCCGCCAGCTGGAGCAAACCCTATTTTAATCATGCTGGCTGGTTATGGGTGGTCGTTTTTAATTACGCCTGTTTTGGTTGGATCTATCGCTATCGTGTTTATGAGCAAAACTCTTCAAAAAATCCAGTCATACAGCTTTAACACGGAGCGTTAACAAAGTAATCAAGTCACGTGATAGTGCCGCAGTGGCGTTGATGAAACATCTTTTAGTGAAGAGCTTTGTCATCGCCAAATATTGTTTTGCTTTGCCCCTTAGGAGCTCTATACCAAACACTAGATTGTGAGTGAAAAGTTGCAGGTATATGCTCTTTTGTAAATAAAATGTTACCTTTGTTTTTGTCTAATTGTTTGTTTCTAATGGTCTTTTTTTTATTTTCCTGTCTTGTTACGCTTTGTTTACAAAATCATGCGTTTGACTTTTAAAATCGATTTAGAGTGAGCTTATTCCCTTAGTGGTCAAGTTGGTTCAAGTTAATTAGGAAAGGACGTAACTAATCACTGAGGGAAAAACAATGACTCAAGCATATAACCCACTTGGAACTGATGGATTTGAATTTGTCGAGTACACCGCTGCGACAGATGAAGGGATCGGGCAGTTGAAGGATTTGTTTGTTTCTCTAGGGTTCGCGGAAATTGCCAAACATCGCTCAAAAGAAGCGTGGCTATACCGCCAGGGAGACATCAGCTTTATTGTCAATGCACAGCCCCATAGCCAAGCGGAAGCGTTTGCTAAGGTACATGGTCCATCTGTGTGTGGTATGGCATTCCGTGTGGCAGATGCTGCCAAAGCCATGGCTCATGCATTAGAGAATGGTGCAGAAGAATACAAGACGCAAATTGGCCCAATGGAGCTTAGCATACCAGCGGTTTATGGTATTGGTGAAAGCTTGCTTTATTTTGTCGATCGTTATGGTAAGCAGAGTATCTATGATGTCGACTTTAATTTCTATGATGATGCTGAAGCGCGTTTGAAGAAAGCGGATGTTGGCATGTACGAAATTGACCATCTGACGCATAACGTTAAGCAAGGTAACATGGACACATGGGCCGGCTTCTATGAGCGTATCGGTAATTTCCGTGAAATCCGCTATTTCGACATCGAAGGTAAGTTGACTGGTCTAGTCAGCCGAGCGATGACAGCTCCGTGTGGAAAGATCCGAATCCCAATTAACGAGTCCTCTGACGATAAATCACAAATTGAAGAATTTATCCGAGAATACAATGGCGAAGGTATCCAGCACATTGCGATGACAACGGATGATATCTACCAAACCGTACAAACGCTGCGCGACCGTGGTATGGACTTTATGCCAACACCGGACACTTACTACGAAAAAATCGATTCGAGAGTTGAAGGCCACACAGAAGATGTTGAAAAATTAAAAGATCTGCAGATCTTGATCGATGGTGCGCCGATGAAAGATGGTATTTTGCTGCAAATCTTTACTCAAACGGTCATTGGTCCAGTTTTCTTTGAAATCATTCAGCGTAAAGGTAATGAAGGTTTCGGTGAAGGTAACTTCAAAGCGTTGTTTGAATCGATTGAAGAAGATCAGATCCGCCGAGGAGTATTGAGCGATGCATAAATGGATTACATTCCCTCACCGGGAGGGAGTGTGCTCCAAACAGGCACATGCTGACTTTCCGGAAGAGGCAATTTATGAGCGCGAAGCAGGTCGAAGTGGATTCTTCGGCCCAGCAGCTCATTTCCATCACCAGCATGCACCAACTGGCTGGACGGAATGGGAAGGGGATCTAAGGCCTCGCGCGTTTAATTTTAATCTGGTTGAGAAAGCGGCACAGGTTTCACCATGGGCGGTGCCGAATCTTCTGCATAACAATGACTGTAAAATTCGTATCTGGCGTATGGATGACAAGATGGACTTTCTTGTGCGCAACGCCGATGGCGATGAACTTCTGTTTATCCATCAGGGCAAAGCTGATCTGTATTGCGATTACGGTCATCTAGAAGTTGGCGAAGGGGATTATGTGATGATTCCCCGCTCGACCAACTGGCGCCTAGAGCCTTCTGAACCAATGTTCATTCTGATGGTCGAGAATACCGATGCCGCTTATTCATTGCCTGAAAAAGGTATGGTTGGCAATCATGCGGTGTTTGATCCTGCCGTGTTGGAAATTCCTTCAATTGATGACCATTTCAAAGCGCAATATTCGGAAAAGCAAACTCAAGTGCAGGTGAAAAGACACGAGCAAGTGAGTGTGATCACTTATCCGTTTAACCCGCTTGATGCGATTGGTTGGCATGGAGATCTCTCTGCTGTGAAGCTTAACTGGCGTGATATTCGCCCATTAATGTCTCACCGCTATCATTTACCGCCGTCAGCGCATACGACGTTTGTCGGTGCCGGGTTTGTTATTTGTACTTTTGTACCAAGGCCAATTGAAAGTGACCCTGGAGCACTTAAAGTGCCTTTCTATCACAACAACGATGACTACGATGAAGTGCTTTTCTACCATGCCGGTGACTTTTTCAGCAGGGATAACATCGAAGCGGGCATGGTGACATTTCACCCTGCTGGATTTACGCATGGCCCTCATCCTAAAGCATTCAAAGCGGGACAGGAGTATAAGAAAAAATTTACTGACGAAGTTGCAGTGATGATCGATACCAGACATGCGTTAAAGTTCAGCGATGAAGCGCATGCTGTAGAGAACCCAGAATATGTTTATAGCTGGAAAACACATCCAGAAAAATAAAAGGGAACAATGATGAAGTTAGCTACCCTGAAAAACGATACTCGAGATGGTCAGTTGGTTGTTGTCAGCAAAGACCTGACTAAATGTGTGGCTGTTGCAGACATTGCTGTGACTTTGCAGTCTGCGCTCGATCAATGGTCAAAAGTAGAACCTCAACTTACCGAAGTTTACCAAGCCTTGAATGAAGGCACGCTGGTTGCTGAAATGCCTTTCGAACAGAGCCTGTGCGAGTCTCCTTTACCGCGCGCTTATCAGTGGGCTGATGGCAGTGCGTATGTCAATCACGTTGAGCTGGTGCGTAAGGCCCGTGGTGCCGAAATGCCGCCGAGTTTCTGGACTGACCCACTTATGTATCAAGGAGGTTCTGATGCGTTTATCGGTCCTAGAGATGATATTCCTGTAAGCAGTGAAGAGTGGGGGATTGATTTTGAAGGGGAAGTGGCTGTGATCACTGACGATGTCCCTATGGGGGCGAATGCGGAAGAAGCAGCGAAGTCGATCCGCTTGCTGATGTTGGTGAATGATGTTTCACTGCGTGGGCTGATCCCTAATGAGTTGGCAAAAGGTTTCGGTTTCTTTCAGTCAAAACCTTCCTCTGTCTTCTCTCCAGTTGCTGTAACGCCAGATGAATTAGGTGATGCATGGGATGGGGGGAAAGTCACTTTACCTTTGTTGTCGTTCTATAACGACGAAGCATTCGGTTGCCCCAATGCAGGGGTTGATATGACATTTGAATTCCCTGATCTGATAGCTCATGCTGCAAAAACTCGTCCGTTATCAGCAGGGGCTATCATAGGCTCAGGAACCGTCTCCAATAAGCAAGGTACAGAATACGGTACTTCTATTGAAGAAGGAGGAGTAGGTTATTCGTGTATTGCAGAAGTTCGTATGATCGAGACGATTCGGGATGGTAAACCTTCGACTGGCTTTATGAAGTTCGGTGACCGAATCAAAATGGAAATGAAGGATGCCTCTGGCGCTTCCATCTTCGGTTCGATAGATCAAAAAGTGGTGAAGTACTGATGTCTGATTTGACATTGTATGGGTACTGGCGTTCATCAGCAGCTTATAGAGTTAGAATCGCTCTGAATCTCAAGCAGTTGCCGTACATACAGAAGTCTATTCACTTGGTGAACAATGGCGGAGAGCAACACTCCGCCCAATTTCAAGCCCTGAATGCCAGCGAACTGGTCCCAGTGCTGATTGATGGTGATGTTAGGTTGAATCAATCACTAGCTATTATTGATTACCTTGATGAGCAGTACCCTAGTTATCTTCTGACGCCACTGGATAAGCAGAAACGCTATATCGTGAAAGCGTTGGCGCAGGATATTGCTGTAGATATCCATCCTATCAATAACTTGCGTGTACTGCAGTACCTAAGTAAAGAGCTGTTGGTTGTAGAGGAACAAAAGTCTCAATGGTATCGTCATTGGATCGATGTGGGCTTTCATAGTTTGGAAAAGAAACTGGCGCAAACACATGGTGCTTATTGTGTTGGTGATGATATCAGTCTAGTCGATGTTTGTTTGGTTCCACAGGTTTATAATGCAGAACGATTCAGTGTGGATTTGAGCCGTTATCCTCTTATTCATAAAGTGACAATGTCACTAAGGGAGCATCCAGCCTTTATTTCCGCAGCGCCGGAACATCAACCCGATGCAGTGACGAGCTAAATAATTACCCTCACCACAAAAACAAAGCCACCGCGAAAACGGTGGCTGTTCTATTTCTTCTCATAGAGCATGGCAACAGCGGATACTATGATTGTGCAAGGCGCTCCCGTTGCTGGGTTTCTGCGATATTGAATTGGCGAACGTCTAATTTGGCTAGATCGTTACACTCTTTACAGGAGTGGTGGCAAAGGCCGTCAATATACTCATGTTTGGTAACTAGGCTAGGCTTTTTGCACCAATCGCAAATACCTTCGATAGTAAACATAGATTTCTCCTCACCTTGTTTTACCAGGTGTTATTTTCGGCGAAGAGTATGACATACATGATGAAGGTAAGTTAACTTTTTGTTACTTGAAGTGGGAGGGAGATCGATTGCGCAAGTGAGTGAAACTAAGGGTCCTGTCTGTTTTAAATTCAATGAGTTTTAAATTGTAACTATCTATTAACATTGGCAAGGATGACTTTTAGTGCATTGTTAAGGCGTTTCATTTCCTCATCACTGCCCTTCAAATCTGGGTGGTAAATTTTACATAATTGCTTATATCTGACTTTGATGTCTTTTTCAGCAGGAATGGCCTCTACTTTGAAGCCAAATAGAGCGCACGCAAGCGAGAGTTTTTGTTCTGTAGCGAGAGTATCTGACTTGTGTTTAGGTATGTGTTGTGCTTGAGACGATTGCATCTTCTTAAACTGGCGATACAAGGTTTCCAGCTGTTTTTTTTGTTGTCTCAACAGGTTATCTTTGTCTTTTAGTTTAGACTCTAGTTTGCGTTTCTCACCAGACAAATCATCATGTGAGAGCTTTGAATATGCTTTTAACTTACGTACTTTGCGACCCAGCCAGAATGCTAATACTGATAATGCACCTGAAATGATCATCAATGCATAAATGATGTCATTACTCCGGTTACTGGCACGGGACTTACTTTTAGCGACAGGGCTTAGCTCAATAGTCGAATTATCAAAAGCGACGTCTAACTGGCCGATCGATGACACTTGTTTCGCTCTTTGGGCATTGAATTTCTTTTCCAGTACCCTGGCATAGGCTTGTTCTGCCTCTTCATTGGCTGATGAGGCCGTACGGTACCAAACTTCGGCTAGATCCAAATTTTCAGGTGAGTCAGGCATGTTCTCGTAAACCTTGCCCAGATTGAATTGAGCTTGGGTATTTCTGGATACAGCGAGTTTAGTGAGCCAATATATGGCTTCTTGGGTATCTTTAGTCTCATTTTGAAGATAGAGAGAGGCGAGTTGTACTGCTGCTTCAGTGCTGCCGTTGTTGGCTGCTTGTTCGAGCCAGTAGAGTGCGTCTTCTTGTGAGGGTTGAACATCTTTACCCTTAAGGTATTGGTTGGCTAGTTGTATCTGTGCTTCTACGTCATTGCTTTGAGCTTTATTCGTTAAAACTTCGATAGACTCGGCCAAGGTGATTGGGGAGAGTATTAACAATAAAAGGCTGATAAATTTCAAGATATTCCCCAAACCATTAAAAATGACTTACCTGATCTATAGTGTAATGTATTTATCTAACAAATAAAAAAATGGCTTCTAGAGAAGCCACTTTCATCGATAGAATCCCGAGTCTTATTTAAGAGGCAGAATCTTAATTTCTACTCTTCGATTGCAAGCTCGACCGTCTGAAGTGCTGTTCGAGCATAGCGGGAAGCGTTCGCCGTTGCCTCGTGCAATCGCGCGGCCAGCCGCAACACCTTGTGATAATAGATAAGAGCGAACAGACTCAGCTCTGCGTTCAGATAATACCTGATTAGTCGTATCGCTACCTGTGCTGTCGGTATGTCCTTCAATGACTAAGCTGGTATCTGGATACTCAACCAGAATCTTAGCCACGCCGCGTAGGGTATTGTGGATGCTAGGGTCTAGGTTGTACGAGTTGGTTTGGAATCCGATACCATTTTCCATACGAAGCAATAACTGATTTTCACCAACACGCTCAACCTGAACTCCTGAATTGAGCAACTCTTTTCTAAGAGCCGCTTCTTGTTGATCAAAATAGTAACCTACACCACCGCCGACGGCGGCTCCTCCGGCAGCACCTATTAGCGCATGTTGTCGGCGCTCTGTTGCATCATCACCTGTCGCTAACCCGACGGCAGCGCCTGTCAAAGCGCCGAGCAGTGCCCCTTTGGTAGCTGAATTTGTCTCGGATTCACCGGTGGTCGCATTCTGGCGCTGTGTTGCTTGACAGCCAGTAAGTGCGATCGCTACCGCAAGTGCTAAAGTCATTTTTTTCACGAAAACATCTCCATGTATTCTTTCACTTTCATTGTCAGCATAAGTCAAAACTGACCTGTGGACTTATACGGGGAGTAGAATTAACCCTCTAGTGTTTGTTATGTCAATTAATTATATATCAATTGACTGAATGTTAACGTTGGCTGAACGTAAGTGGTGAGAATTCAGCCTAGTTAATTTAAGAGAGGGGAGAGTTTATCGTAGCATTTTAGGGGCTTGGGCCCCATCAATTGGACGACTGACTGAGACTGAACGACCTTTCTTTAGGCCGACTTCATAGTCTTCTGTGAGGTTTTTCATTGCTTCGCGAAGTTGCTTTTTGAACGTTTCGCGATCAATGTTTTTGAATTCTTTATCGATATAGTCGTCGATTTTTTTATTTGAGTCATCATCAGGGCTGATGATCGGCAGTTTCTCAAGCGCCCCTTCAACCCAACCCGAAACGAAGGAATTGACCCGACGAGATACCTCACCAGTAGACGTGCCTGTACCCGCAAAGCTGTTGCGAAACTTACCTGTTTGCTCATTCATCTCACGATAGATGATATCGAATGCAAAAGCTGCAAAGATGGCGCGATCAGCCTCACCAATGAATTCAGCACGCTTGAGGCCTTTGTGGTTGGTTAAGACGGCTTCTACACCAAATTTGGTATTAATCCCGCGAATAATACGGAGCAGGGTAGAGCTAATGTTAGAAGGCAGTAAGTTTGTCGATTTAGTTTTGCCCATTTTGATGAATTCAATGTCATCTTTATCTAAGCCATATTTGAGCATGAGGCGATGCGCCATTTTTATCGCGTTCGCCGCTTCATTAACATTGGCTGAGTTACCAAGTTCTAAACACTTAGCAATTTTTTTGAGGGCTTTTTGTTTATCCATCGACAACAGAAAATCTCACTGATTTTTACAAAGTCGACCATTTTAACGCTTCTGACATCAAAACGAAACTCTTGGCTTGCCAGAGGATAAATTTTGTTTTGAAACTATATAATCAAAAATAAAAAGCCGCTGAAATTACAGCGGCTTAGTCAGATTTAGTTGAGAAAGATTAGATACCTAGCTCATCTAACAAATCGTTGCCGTTATCGGCCTGTTCTTTTGGCGATTCTTTCTTAGATTTCAGCTTTTGTTGTGCTTGTTCAAGAATCGAATCTGGTGTTTCATCTTCGTGAGTTTCAAACTCTTCTAGTTGAATGAACTCCGTTTTGTCCATAGCAAGCTCAAGGTAGAAAATGTTGCCGTTTTCGGTTGAGAAGGTCACACGGCGAGCCTGAGGGCGGTCTAAGTTCGTGTCAACGGAAAGAATGACTTGCTTATTCAGCGTCAGCATCTTAGGTTGGTTCTGCGTAATATGTGTTTGCAGGGCTTTCCTTACTTGGTTGGTGAAGTCTCCGACCAACTGGTTCATCAGCTCTCCAAGCACATCACCTACCTCATCTGAAGTATGTAGGACGGCCAATTCTTCCTCAGGCATACCCATGTTGCGCATGTAATTGGTATAAATCTCCAAAGCGGCTTTTGAAGTAAAGTTGATAACAACCAGCCCAGAGAAACCACCATCAAACAGTACAAAACAACCGAAGTCAGGTTTGAGACTCGTTTTGGTGATTTTTTGTACCATAGCGGAATAGCTGATATCAGAACTGGTTGCTGAAGTCAGCACACTCGATACGGACTGGCAAAGCTTTAAAAGGATATCTTCTGTGGTAATGACTTTATTTTTTTTCATTGATGATTCGCTCATGAAAGACACTTACTAATTTTAGGTATAATTACTAAGTGTGGATAAGAATTGCAATTAGTGCCATTCTGACATTGCATTTCTGTTTTATTCACCCTTTCAAATGTTGTAAAGTGACGAAAATCAAAAAAATATTACTCATTATATTGAACCCAATGCTGATAGGATCAGCGCAGTAGGGGCAGGAAGCAAATGTTACCAAGATTACACTCTCAATCTGATGTGGATCCCGTCGTACTCAGTTTTTTGGAAGATCTCAGACAATCGGGTTTTACCGGAGATATCGAAAGCCAATACTCTAGCCGCTTGGCTGTCGCGACGGACAATAGTGTTTATCAACAACTCCCTCAATCAGTCGTTCACCCTAAGTCTACTCAAGATGTTGTTCTCATTGGGAAACTCAGTACCCGATCTCAATATGAGCGTATTACGTTTTCACCACGTGGTGGAGGCACAGGCACCAATGGCCAGTCGTTGACCAAGGGTATCGTGGTGGATTTATCACGCCATATGAACAAGGTGCTGGAAATCAATGAGAAGGAAGGTTGGGTACGCGTTCAGACTGGTGTGGTGAAGGATCAGTTAAACGATGCTATCAGGCCTTATGGCTATTTCTTCTCGCCTGATCTTTCGACCAGTAACCGTGCGACTCTAGGCGGTATGATCAATACTGATGCTTCCGGACAAGGCTCCCTGAAATATGGAAAAACGTCTGATCACGTATTGTCTTTACAAGCCGTTTTTTCTGATGGTTCAGTGCTTGAGTCGGATATGTCACAAGGTCGTCCTCAGGAGGGAGAGTACGCATACCAAGCATTGCAGGTCACAGAGCAAGTTTGTCGTAGCAAGCGTGAGCAAATCAATACGAAATTTCCCCCTCTCAATCGCTTTCTAACGGGTTATGACTTAAAGAATGCAATTGATGAAGAGACACAGAGCTTCGATTTAACTCGAGTATTATGTGGCGCGGAAGGCTCTTTGGCATTTATTACAGAGGCTAAGCTTAACCTCACTCCAATCCCTAACGCTCGCACGTTAGTGAACGTGAAATACAACAGCTTTGATTCCGCACTGCGTAACGCCCCATTTATGGTTGAAGCTAACGCGCTTTCAGTAGAAACCATCGACTCAAAAGTACTCAATTTAGCTAAGCAAGACATTGTCTGGCATACCGTCAGTGATTTGCTGACCGATGTTCCCGGCAAAGATATGCAAGGCATCAACATGGTGGAGTATGCAGGCCAAGATGTTGAGGAAGTCGAGCAGCAGGTCGATGCGCTGACCAAACGTTTGGATCAAATGATGGAAGCCGAGCAAGCGGGCATTATCGGTTATCAGGTGTGCAGTGATGTGGCCAGTATTGGTCGTATCTACAACATGCGTAAAAAAGCGGTTGGTTTGCTTGGTGCAGCGAAAGGAAGAGCTAAGCCTGTCGCATTTGCAGAAGACACTTGTGTCCCGCCTGAAAACCTTGCTGACTTTATTGTTGAGTTCCGAGAGCTACTGGATTCCAAATCTCTCAGCTACGGTATGTTTGGTCACGTTGATGCAGGCGTTCTTCATGTTCGACCTGCGTTAGATTTGTGCGATCCTAAGCAAGAAGCCTTGATGCATGAAGTGTCTGACGAAGTCGTTAAGCTCGTCGCCAAATATGGTGGTTTAATGTGGGGAGAACACGGCAAAGGCTACCGCTCAGAATATGGACCAGAGTTCTTTGGTGACGAGCTGTTTACTGAGTTGAGAAGAGTTAAAGCGGCGTTTGATCCTCACAACAAGATGAACCCAGGTAAGATCTGCACACCACTAGAGAGCCAAGAAGAACTAGTCAAAGTCACAGATACAAAGCGCGGCTACTTTGATCGCCAGATCGATGTTGAAGTGCGAGACAGCTTTAAGCAGGCGATGGAATGTAACGGTAACGGTCTTTGTTTTAACTACGATACATCTTCGCCAATGTGTCCTTCGATGAAAGTGACGGCAGATCGTCGCCACTCTCCTAAAGGTCGTGCTGGCTTGGTTCGTGAGTGGCTACGTCAGCTTACAGAGCAGGGTGTGGATATTCTCGATTTGGAGAAGCAGGCTTTAGAAGAAACGTCATCCATCAAGTCGATGCTGGACAGAGTGCGTAATTCGTTAAACAAGCGTCATGAGTATGACTTTTCCCATGAAGTCTACGAAGCGATGAATGGCTGTCTAGCCTGTAAAGCTTGTGCCAGCCAATGCCCGATTAAAGTCGATGTACCAAGCTTCCGTTCAAGGTTCCTCAATATTTATTACTCGCGCTATCAGCGTCCTGCAAAGGACTATTTGGTTGCGAATATAGAATCAGTTTTACCTGTCATGGCGAAAGCACCAAAGTTAGTAAATGGTGTCCTCAACCAAAAATGGGTCCAAAGCCTTACGGCTTCTGCGGTGGGTTATACTGATGCGCCATTTATGTCAGTGCCAACACTCAAGTCGAGATTGCAGCACCATCAACCTTTTGATCTGCAATACTTGGCGGCTTTGTCTAAAGAAGATAAAGCGAACCATGTGGTGATCGTACAGGACCCATTTACTAGCTACTACGATGCTGAAGTGGTGGAAGACTTTGCTAAGTTGCTGACTAAACTTGGTAAAACGCCAGTTTTGCTGCCTTTCAAACCTAATGGTAAGGCTCAGCACGTAAAAGGTTTCTTACAGCGTTTTGCCAAAAGTGCTAAGAGCACCGCGATGTTCTTACAACAAGTGGCCGATCTAGAAGTGTCTATGGTTGGTGTCGACCCCGCATTGGTGCTCTGCTATCGCGATGAATACAACGAAGTGCTTGGCGATAAGCGTGGTGACTTCGAAGTGCTGACGGTTCATGAATGGCTGCAACCTAGGTTGGGTGAGTTCGAGACCTCTGGTACGAGTGAAGAAGAACCTTGGTATCTTCTGGCTCACTGTACAGAGAAAACCAAAATGCCAAACGCAGAGAAAGAGTGGGGAGCAATATTCTCGCACTTTGGTTCTCGCTTGAATACGGTACCTGTTGGCTGCTGTGGTATGGCAGGAACGTTCGGCCACGAAGTCGATAAGTTGCAGATGTCGAGAGACATTTACGGGCTGAGCTGGAAGCCTCAACTAGAACAGTTGCCAAAAGATCGTTGCCTGATAACAGGCTACTCCTGCCGAAGTCAGGTCAAGCGCTTTGAAGGAGTCAAAGTGAAGCATCCTTTACAGGCACTACTGCAAATTGTGTGATTAGACCTAGCCCAGCTTTCAAAGCTGGGCTATTTTTTATGAACACCTGCAAAGCTCTTGAAGATTATGGAAAAGTTAGAAAGAAAAATCCCACCTGTCGCGCTGTTTATCCTTATTGGAGTGTTGATGAATCATATTGGCCATGAGTTCCACACTTTTTCAATTGGTTTGCCACTACCTTGGATAGTTTTATTGGCGTGCTTCGTTATTTCAGCGTTTGTTGGGCTATCTGGCGTCTATGAGTTTCGCAAAGCGAACACGACTGTCAATCCAGTCAACGTCAAAGAAGCTTCAAAGATCGTGGATAGTGGTGTCTTTGCTTACTCAAGAAACCCAATGTATTTGGGGCTGTTTTTGTTGCTGTTTGGTTTCGCTTACTGGCAACAAAACTTGTTGTGTATTGTGTTCGCTTTCGGATTTGTTCTATATATGAATCGATTTCAAATTCGTCCTGAAGAGCGCGCCCTTGAAGAGCTTTTTGGAGCCGCTTATTTAGACTACAAGCAACGTGTCAGACGCTGGATATAAAAGAACCCCGCTCATATGTGCGGGGTTCTTTTTAGAAATCAGAGTGGCTATGCCGCTTTGTTGAACTGCGCTAAGAATGCCTCTTTGCGCTCGTTAAAGCGAGCCACTAAGCAGTCGATGTCTTCTTGGTTGTATGGCTTCAAACCACTCGCAACCATGCGCTTAACACCTTTACCGACAACCTCGTTACCTTCTTTAAAGTCGAAATTCAATGTGACGACACCACGTTTGCCTTCAACATCAAACGTTGCGCCTGCAAACTCGACTTCTGGATGTGAGAGATTTAAACGAGTGAACTCCACTTCCATGCTCTCGTAAATTACTAATGGGCGCTGGCAGTTGATCATCATCTGCTGTTCTTCCATTAATGGAACCATGATGTGTGGAAAGTTCATGCCTGAGAACTGAACGTAATTTGTTACGACATGCTCAATAAATGCGGCATCACGATTCACTTCGCCTTCGCGGTTCATGTGGAGGTATTCTTTACCGCTTTCGTCAACAACAGCGGCTTCTTTGTCACACTTGTTTTCAATGTGCAGAGCAACACCATCACTGACCATACCTGAGAAATCAAAACGCATTTTCTGGCTAACGCCTTCTTTCTGTAACAAGACAGCGAAAAGCAGGTCGCCCGGAACGCAGAAGCGCTTGTTGTCTTCATCGTGAATTGGGTTGAAGTCGCCCGCAACCATCTTTGCAAAATGGCTTGCTTGCTGACGAGTGAACTGGAACTGCTTGTCGTTGTTAGAAAAATATGGTTTTAAAAACATAATTTACGGTAAATAGCCAAAACTGAGATGGATTATATATGACGATTCTTTTTGAATGGTCCATCCAGTGGAGTTATTACTGAATTATGACGATAAATTCAAGAAAGGGCTCCGAATTGGAGCCCTGCAAACAGTGATCAGAGACTAGGTAAAATCGAATCTGGCATCAGATGATTGTGCACGGCAAGCTTGAGTAAACTGTTTGCTTGCTCAATGTCCGGCGCAAAGTAGCGGTCTTTATCGTAGAACGGTACTTTCTCACGCAAGATCTGTTTTGCTTCTTCGACTTTCGCAGACGACTTGTTTGGAGCACGGAAGTCTATCCCCTGAGCGGCCGCAAGATACTCAACCGCTAAAATGCCGCGAGTATTCTCTGCCATCTCACGCAGACGGCGCCCAGCAAAGGTTGCCATCGAGACATGATCTTCTTGGTTTGCCGATGTTGGTAAGCTATCAACAGACGCAGGGTGAGCTAGCGTTTTGTTTTCACTTGCTAATGCGGCGGAGGTGACCTGAGCAATCATAAATCCTGAGTTAACACCGCCGTTGTCGACTAAGAAAGGTGGTAGCTTACTCAATGCGCTGTCGATCAACAGTGCCATACGACGCTCAGAAAGGCTGCCAATCTCAGCAATTGCTAAAGCTAGGTTATCCGCTGCCATGGCGACAGGCTCAGCATGGAAGTTACCACCTGAGATGATGTCACCGTCTTCGGCAAAAACCAGTGGGTTGTCAGAGACAGAGTTGGCTTCCACTTCTAAAATATCCGCGGCGTTTCGGATCTGTTGTAAACATGCCCCCATAACTTGAGGCTGACAGCGCAGCGAGTATGGATCCTGAACTTTCTCACAACCTGTGTGTGAGTCACCGATTTCACTATTGGCGTCCAAAACGTGGCGGTACGCTAGTGCAGCGTCCATCTGACCTCGATGACCACGTACGCGGTGAATACGAGGGTCGAATGGACGACGGCTTCCTAGTGCCGCTTCTACAGACATTGCGCCACAGGTGGTCGCAGAAGCAAACAGATCTTCAGCCGCAAATAAGCCTTCAAGTGCGAAGGCAGTTGATGCCTGAGTGCCGTTAAGCAGCGCAAGGCCTTCTTTAGGCGCAAGTGTGATTGGTTCAAGGCCTGCGATTTTCATCGCTTCCAGACCTGAGATGATCTTACCGTTGTGGCGTGCCTGACCTTCACCAAGTAATACGGTACTCATGTGCGCTAGTGGCGCGAGGTCACCAGAAGCACCCACAGAGCCTTTTTGTGGCACACATGGATAGACCTGAGAGTTCACTAGGTCAATCAGCGCCTGTATGACTTTAAGGCGAATACCTGAGAATCCACGAGCAAGGCTGTTGATCTTAAGTACCATCATCAGGCGAACCGTTTCATCTGACATGAACTTGCCGATGCCGGCCGCGTGCGACAACACGATACTCTTTTGCAGCGTCTCGAGATCTTCTGGGGCAATACGAGTGTTAGCAAGCAGACCAAAGCCGGTGTTGATACCGTAGACAGTGCGGTCTTCGGCGATCACTTGTTCAACCACTTTAGTGCTTTCATCGATAGCAGGAATGGCTTCTGGATCCAGAGTCAATCTTGCAGGAGAGCGACTCACCTGACGGAGTTCTTTTAAGCTAATATTTCCCGGCTTTAGCGTTAAATTTAACATCTTTGTCTTTCCTTTCTTCAGGTTTGCTTACTTAAGCTTCTTCAGCTCTTCATTGAGCATAGGTAGGTCGAGCCCTTGGTCTGCTGCGCATTGCTTGGCGATATCATAGCCAGCATCTGCATGACGCATCACGCCTGTGCCTGGGTCATTGTGAAGAACGCGAGCAATTCGCTCAGACGCATCATCGCTGCCATCACAACAAATAACCATACCAGAATGCTGAGAGAAGCCCATTCCTACACCGCCACCGTGGTGGAGTGAAACCCAAGTAGCACCGCCTGCTGTATTTAGCAGAGCATTCAGCAGAGGCCAATCCGATACGGCATCAGAACCGTCCATCATGCCTTCTGTTTCACGGTTAGGGCTGGCTACTGAACCTGAATCTAGGTGGTCACGGCCTATGACAACCGGCGCTTTAAGTTCGCCATTTTTGACCATTTCATTGAATGCTTGACCTAAACGCTCACGATCTTTCAATCCAACCCAACAAATGCGAGCAGGTAAGCCTTGGAACTGAATACGCTCGCGAGCCATGTCTAGCCAGTTGTGCAAGTGTGGGTTGTCTGGAATTAACTCTTTGACTTTCTGATCGGTTTTGTAGATATCTTCTGGGTCACCGGATAGTGCAGCCCAGCGGAATGGACCAATACCTTCACAGAAGAGTGGACGAATATAAGCTGGAACGAAACCCGGGAAGTCAAACGCGTTATCTACGCCTTCTTCTAGGGCCATCTGGCGAATGTTATTACCGTAATCTAGAGTCGCTGCACCGCGTTCTTGAAGCTCAAGCATCGCTTTAACTTGAATCGCCATCGATTCTTTGGCTGCTTTGACAACAGCTGCTTCATCTTGCTTACGCATG
This sequence comes from Vibrio sp. Isolate24, assembly GCF_022398215.1. NCBI lineage: Bacteria > Pseudomonadati > Pseudomonadota > Gammaproteobacteria > Vibrionales > Vibrionaceae > Vibrio > Vibrio sp. Isolate24. The sequence goes on along the minus strand of NZ_JAKEUU010000002.1, from coordinate 932,338 downwards.
TCGGCTGCGTGTTCCATCGACCAACCAATTGGAAGGTAACCGTTGAGTGGGTCGTGTGCTGACGTTTGGTCTGTCACGACATCTGGCGTGATGTTGCGCTCAACCAGCTCAGGGAATACATCTGCCGCGTTTGCGAGTAGGCCGACAGACACAGGCTCTTCAGATTCATAAATGATTGCCAGTGCTTCATCTAAGCTGGTGGCCTTTTTGTCAACGTAGCCTGTACGTAGACGATAATCGATACGAGACTCGTCACACTCAACCGCGATCATAGAGAAGCCCGCCATGGTGCCAGCCAGAGGTTGAGCGCCGCCCATGCCGCCAAGGCCACCGGTTAGAATCCAACGTCCGTTTGCTTTACCATCAAAGTGCTTCTTCGCAACAGAAACAAACGTCTCATAAGTGCCTTGAACAATGCCCTGTGAACCGATGTATATCCAGCTACCAGCAGTCATCTGGCCGTACATCATCAAGCCTTCTTTATCCAGCTCATTAAAGTGCTCCCAGTTCGCCCAATGCGGTACTAGGTTTGAGTTTGCAATAAGAACACGTGGTGCATTTTTGTGTGTCGGGAATACACCAACAGGTTTACCAGACTGAACCAGCAAGGTTTGGTCGTCTTCCAAACGCTCTAAAACTTCAACAATCTTGTCAAAACATTCCCAGTTTCTCGCTGCACGGCCAATACCACCGTACACAACCAGCGAATGAGGATGCTCAGCGACGTCAGGATCCAGATTGTTCATTAACATGCGAAGCGGGGCTTCAGTCAGCCAAGATTTTGCTCTCAGATCCGTGCCATGTGGGGCACGAATAGTGCGGGTTGTATCGAGACGCATATCTTCTACTTGGCGTTCCGTCATGGTAAGACTCCTTGTATTTCACGTTTTCAGGTTGAAAGCGGGTGACGCAAGAGCAAAGCTCTCACGCAATCTAATCGCTTTCCTTTCTGGTTTTTCTATTTTTCGGAAAAGGCGTTAGCGATATCCCAACAAAGCCTTGCAGCTAACCGCGCCGTCTGACTGTCAACGTCATAAGTAGGGTTGTACTCAGCGATGTCGGCAATAACCAACTTCTGTTTGTAGTGTAAAATTCGATCTAAAAAGAGTGCCAACGTATCCATACTAACGCCTCTGGCGGCAGGGGCACTGACGCCCGGAGCTGTCGCAGCAGGGAAGACATCAAGATCGATGGTGAGATAGATGTAATCGCAATTATCGATGAAATGCTGCAACTGGGTCAGATGATAGATGTGGTTTAAATGCGCGAGATCTTTGTCCTCGACGAACCACACGTTGAGCTCTTTGGCTCGCTCAAACAAGGCTTGCGTGTTACTGGCTCTGCTGACACCTAGGCAGGCGTAATGGAACGGCCAGTCATGCTTTTGGCAGTAATCATAAATTTGATTAAATGGTGTGCCAGAGCTGGGCTTTACGTCGGCGTTATTGCTTTCAAACGCACGTAAATCAAAGTGAGCATCAAAGTTGATGATACCAATCTTAGGCGGCGTTACTGGGTTTAAGTACTCAAAGTAGCGAGCAAGTCCTTGAAAGGAAGCCCAAGCCACCTCATGTCCGCCGCCTAGTGTGATAACCGGAGTAGAACGAAGCGCTGCGGCGATGACATCGGCACATTCTGATTGGTATTGTTCCAGCAAGTCATCCTCACAGACGACATTACCTAAATCGATAAGCGCGCTTTCTTTGTGCCAAGCCATATTGGCAAGTGCACGTCTAATCAAATCAGGTGCTTTTTTAGCGCCAACGCGACCTTTGTTTCGCGCAACACCTGCATCGCAGGCGAAGCCCAAGACGCTCACAGCGTTTCGATAAGGTTCAAGATCCTGTACTTGCAGCTGTTTGATAACGTGATGGACGCGTTTTCCCATCGCACCATCTTCAGCGTCATGGCGTCCTTGCCAGTGAAAATCCTGGTTAGTCGTTGGTAGATTAGACATATTCCAGTTCTCCGTTTACCGCACGAGCAGACAAGCGTGACAAACCCTGCTGATAACTGAAATCGGCAGGGTGGCTCACATCCCAAATAGCAAGATCAGCATCATAGCCCGGCTGAATTTGCCCTCGGCTGTCACCGAAGCCTAGCGCGTGAGCAGCATTGCAAGTCACGCCACGCAATGTTTCCTCAGGTGTTAGGCCAAAAAGTGTACAGCCCATATTCATCATCATAGTCAAATCTGAGAAAGGCGAGGTGCCCGGGTTAAGATCCGTTGCTATTGCCATTGGAATATTGTGTTGACGAAGCAGCTCAATGGGTGGTAGCTGGGTTTCTCGTAAGAAGTAAAACGCCCCAGGTAGCAGCGTGGCAACCGTTCTAGATTGGGCGAGTGCTTTTACGCCTTCTTCATCGAGATATTCAATATGATCTGCTGACAGTCCTTGATAGCGAGCGGTTAGGGCTGTGCCACCTAAGTTAGACAGTTGCTCAGTATGACCTTTTACATGCAGACCATATTGTTTGGCAGCAGCGAATACTTTTTCGGTTTGTTCCAAGTTGAAGCCAATCGATTCACAGAATACATCGACGCTGGTGGCTAGTTTCTCTTCTGCGACAAGAGGAATAATTTCGTCGCACACCAATTTAATGTAGTCATCCGCTTTACCGGCATATTCTGGAGGAAGGGCATGTGCTGCGAGTAATGTTGTGGTGATTCGAATCTTACGGTGCTCTTCTAGTGCTTTTGCTGCACGTAGCATTTTGATCTCATCTTTTACAGTCAGACCGTAACCCGACTTTACTTCTACTGATGTAACACCAGTTCGAATTAAACCGTCCAATCGTGGCAGGGCAAGGTTAATTAAAGCTTCTTCACTTGCTTCTCGCGTTGCACGAACGGTTGATAGAATACCGCCACCTTGCTTGGCAATCTCCGGGTATGGGACACCATTAAGACGCATTTCAAACTCATTGGCGCGATTGCCTGCATATACTAGGTGAGTGTGGCAATCAACAAACCCAGGTGTGACCAACTGGTGGTTACAATCATAAGAGTTGGTGCAAGAAAGCTCGGAGCCACCGATTTGCGCGATCTTTCCACCCTTAATAAGAAGGCTACTTGGTTCTGAAACGGAATACCCTTGCGATCCAGCGACCATAGAGACCAGTCGTGCATTAGTTAGCAGCAACTCTTGGCTGTCGGTTTTTAAGGATGAAGAAGCGCTTCCAAGCATGTAATTGAGTCCACAAGTTTAAATGTATATACAAATAATTATTCAGGTATAACAATTGATCAAGTGGCTTGTTGCAAAAATGTGATCAGTAAAAAATATGAAATGCTTTAACTGAGTAATATTTTGGAGCTTAATTTGTAGCGAGTGCCCGGGTGGTAAAGCAATGCAGAACTCACGAGCTTATCTTGGCTCCATGTCCTTCTGTTCAGTAGCAGGCAAGGTTCGTTAGCCCCGAGTCTCAAGGCATTACGCACCTCATCATCTGCAACGATGGCTTCAACGGTATGTTCGATAGCACTTAGTGGGCAATTTTCGGATAGGTACTGGTTTGGGGTGATTTGGGTAAAGTCTTGTTCAAGATAATCAGGCGCATAAGTGCTATTAACCCAGCGAAGTTCATATTGAATAGGAGAATTATCTTCAAAGTGAATGATTTCACTATAGAAAATCGGGCTGTTCAACATCACTCCTAACTTTATTGCAACAGTTTCGTCGGCGAGCATCGAGGCTTGTTTGATTACCTTACTAGAGTAGGTTTTACCACGTAGCTTCACTTCTTCGGCAATATTTTGAATATCCAGTAATGGAGACTCTGCTTTATCATCTGGTGCACAAACAAATGTGCCGAGCCTAGGCCGCCTTTGAAGCTTACCTTCAGCGACTAGATCACGAATTGCTTTATTGACTGTCATCCGGCTAACTTCGAACTGTTCTGTTAGCTCCAGTTCAGTCGATATACGATGACCCACAGGCCAATATCCGGAATCGATTTTGTCAGTAATATATTGTTTTATTTGAAGATATAATGGCGATTGGCTCATAATTACTTAATAATTATTTAATTGACTATACAAATGGTGATTCATTTGCCATTAAATTGCAACTCTGGTTACGGATTAATCGTTCAAATGATGGTTGACGCATTATTCAGAGAAAGGACTTGCAGCTGATTAACACGACATGTTAATCAAACACAATAACGACATAGAAAGTAAAAGGAAACCTTATGTTTGGTAAGTTAAAAGCGTCACTGGGTATTGGAGCTGCGAAAGTAGATACGATTCTTGAGAGTATGTCTGTTTTTCAGGGAGAAACTCTGAAAGGTGTTGTCCATATTCAAGGGGGCGATGTTGAGCAGCAAATTGACGCTATTAATCTTAAACTTTGTACTGAGGTCAAAGTTGAGAGTGATAACGGTGCTAGCTATCAGAGTTTCACCATTGGTAGCCTTCAGGCCGTACAACCTTTCACTATTCAGCCGCAGGAAAATAAACAGGTTCCTTTCGAATTTAAGTTAGATGATGAAACACCGATTACGGCGCTGAATGCAATGAAGAATCAGTGTCATGTTTGGGTAGAAACAACATTAGATATTGATTTCGCGATCGATCCTAAAGATCGTGACTTTGTTGAAGTGAAAGCATTACCGGTGGCTTCTAAAGTAATTTCGGCGATAGAGCAGGCTGGCTTTGCAATGGTCAAGGCCGATGTGGAAAAAGGGCATTTGCGAGGCAGCAACTTCTCATCTAAATCTGGTTGCTATCAGGAGATAGAATTCCGCAACAATGGCTTCATCAACAAGAAAGAAATAGAATTGTCATTCATCCTTGATGGCAGTGTTATGCATTGTTTAGCTGAAGTTGACCGTTCGCTTAGCATGCGTGGTGACCAGTACGTCTCTTTCTCTCTGAGTCTTAACGCCAGCGATGCTGAAATCAGCTCTGCGGTTAGCCGAGTGCTTTCAGTTTAAGCTTGGTTATCTGAACCTCCAAAGCGGTACCGATATCCTATTCCAAAGGCGATATCGGTGCTGTTATCTGCGTTAAACATGTTTTCCACTGCAGTCAATTCAATGGCTGAGTTTTCCATCTGGTAACGATAGCCAAAGGTGAACTCGGTCGATGGCTTGGAAAACTCATCTTCCCCATCAGAAACCCCCTCATGAAAAGCAATCTGACCAATAAGGTGGTGTCTTGCCAATAGCTGGTAGCGATAACTAGCTCCCACTGTCCAGGTGCTAGAGCGATAGGGCATATCTTTGAATACTGTTGGTGTATTGCGAAAAGTGATAGCAAGTAGGGTGTCTAGGGAGTGTTTGTCGCGGCGGTAGCCGTAGTTTAGTTGAATACCTTGCTCGAACTCTGAAGAACTGAAAATGCCATGCTTAGTGTCGTTATAGTAAAGAGATGCACCGACTGAAAGCCCGTAATGTTCTTTATTGATAAATTGATATTGCATATAACTGGTGATTGCGTGACTTAGGCTTTCTCCACGGAAGTCTTCCAATTCTATGCCATAGTCAGGCATATTAATTACAAAGCGATCGTTCTCCACATTCTCACGGCCATTTTGGTCAATACCAAACCAGTCGTGAAAAGCGATGGTTAATCGATCAAGGTGATTGTTACCAGCGTAATTCCAGCGATAGCTCAATTCCCATTGCCAATCGGCAGTGAACTGCCATTTCCCACCTACGGCAATTTGATTCTGATAGTAGTCTAATTCGTAATCTGACGTGACGGCCCAGATACTTGAAATAGTGCCGGTACCATAAACTTCCACTTCATTTCTATCCATCGAAAACCCAGAACGAAGCTGAGGTGACAAACTATTGGTATGGAAAGGGGACTGCGTATAGCTTTGCACCGGTCCGTAGTCGATTTGTGCCCACGCAGCGTTAACTATTACCAGAGGAATGAGAGAGAGGAAAAACTGCCTGCAAAGGATCATAGATTCATTTCTTATTCTTATGTCACTGATAAAAGGATAGTTTATGATTTTATCATGTGCCGAATTTATGATCGGATATGTGCTGAGGGACGTCTGGCTAACCCTCAGCAGTCGGTCTGGGGGAGCTTTACAGTGGATACACTTTTTCGAATCGTTCTAGTACCAATTCGGACTGTAAATCGAATTTGGCACCAATCTCACCAGCGTACTGAGTAAAGAATCTAATGTGCGCGTCACGCCACCATTCATAGCTCAGGTCACCTTCTCCTTCTGAGCGGGCAAACTCTTCAGTTACTTGATCGAAAGGGCAGATAGAAACTTCTGTTAGGCGAATGATACAAACCGGCTCTTGCTGCCAGTTAAGCACCACTGTAATGCGACCTACCTGAGGAAGAGGTTCTTGTTCAATATCGTAGCCTTGTTTCAAGCTACAGGACGCTCGCTTTGTACCTTCGTTAATCAATTTGGCGCATTGGTTGGCATTAAACTCGTCAGCGCAAAAATATTCAGCGATGGTGTCTGGTATCGCTTCTCGCTGTTGAGGTGCGAGGGTGGTGAGGTATTCGTTTAGATACGCTTGTTGCTGTGGGGTCATCATCGTCCTTGAAAAGAAGCCCCTTCAATAATAAGGGGCTGTCGCATTTAGTTAGGCCTAGGCAGCACTTAGATGGGTGGTAATATAAGGTTGCCATGCTTCTTGGTAAAGCGCTTTCGACTGAGCTCGCATTGACTTAATCTGAGCGAATTCAAACTCACTGATGTGGCGGCCTTCTGAAGCCGCTTGACGTTCAATTTTCTGAATACGTTCGTACAAGTCATGCTCTGGACCACTTTTTACATCGGCAATGGCTTTAAGGTGTAGCTGGACTTCAGCAATCAAGTTGGTCTTTGGAAGCTGGACCAATAGATTTAGGTCACGATAGCCTGATGCACCAGGTTTCTTAAAGCGGTTTTTTACTTTTACCACAGTGGTTTCACGATTCAACACTTCGTAAGCTGACATCAAGCCTTCGATGTCATCGGCAACAATCGTCGCACGGGCAAGGTCAGTAATACGCTCAGCATCACCATCAAGTTCATAGGCGATCTTTTGCTTTGCTCGCTCTGCAGATTTCACACCTGCAAAGTGGGCGTTTGTTGAAGTTAGCATTGCAGTGCTCTTACAGATCATTTCTAACTCAGCCTGAGCTTGGTGTGCTTTGCTGTATAGAATGTCGAAGTCAGAGTAGGGTTGAAGTGGAGTTGTTGGTGTGGATTGGATGCCATACAGGCCACTCAGGTTGTGTTTGAATGCTTTGGAACAAACTTCGTTCTGGTTAGTCGAACGATTTTCCTCACTACCGGGTGCTGTTGGAATAGCGGCGAAAGCTGGCGCGCGGCTGAGCATTAAAAGCATCAGGGCCGTAGTTCGCAAAAATAGGCTCATTCACTCTCCTTAGATTCGTAGCGTCTTGGGTAAATGGTGTAAGAAAAGATTCAACAACCAAGGCATACCAATCTCTAATTTATATATGAGGGCTAGTCCGATAATTACAATGTAGGAATATCCTTGTGATGTAATTGTATGAGCTAACTCCCAATTTGTTTGAGTGCCCGATTTCCTTATGGTTCATTCTCAATTTGTAAATCAGTATAAACGCTTTATCTGAACCCAATCTGAACGGTTTATAAAGCTTGAGGGATACCACTGAGAAACGCTTTCGTATAGGCTATGAGGCAGTCACGTCAGGTAGGGAATAAAAATGAAAGATCCAGAATTTTGGCACAGTAAATGGGCATCAAACCAAATCGGTTTTCACTTAGAAGATGTAAACCCGCTGCTGGTTCAGTATTGGTCCGAAACCAAACCGAGCAGAGAAGATAAAGTGTTTGTCCCTCTGTGTGGTAAAACGGAAGATCTAGTCTGGTTAGCGACCAAGCATGATGATGTTCAGGGAGTGGAACTAAGCAAAATTGCAGTACGTTCATTTTTTGCTGAACATTTTTATACGCCTACGGTGATCCCTGTAAATGGTCAGCACGAATTGTATCAGTTTGATGAGCTGTCTGTTTACACTGGCGACATCTTTACCGCGCCCGTTCAGCCAGTTGAGATTGTGTATGACCGAGCTGCTCTGGTCGCTTTGCCAGAAGAAATGCGTGCAGATTACGTCCAGCGTATTAAATCTCTGCTGAAACCGGGCGGAAGAATTCTGTTAGTTACGTTGGATTATCCGCAAGCTGAAATGGTGGGTCCTCCATTCTCTGTGACCGAAACAGAAGTACGCTCTTTATTCTCAGAATACCGCATCACTAAACTGTATCGTGATGACGCAGATGAAAACCATCCTAAGATAGCGAAGAAAGGTTTATCCAGCTTCGCAGAAGAAGTGTATTTGATTGAAAGTTAATGATGAAAGCCCCTGAATAATCTCAGGGGCTTTTGTTTTAATAAACGATTTTTACCTTATCTGCGCTGGCAACAGCGCCTTCAATCGCTTGCTCAATGGTCTCTCTACGAGCGATGCTCACTCCTAAGCGTCTGCGTCCATTGATATCAGGTTTTCCAAATAAACGAAGTTGAGTTTGTGGGGCAGCTAGAGCGTCTACCATTCCTTTAAACTGAAGGTTATCGGATTGGCCTTGTCCCAAAATTACCGCTGATGCAGTAGGCCCGTACTGGGTGATACCTGAAATAGGTAGGCCAGTGAATGCGCGGACATGAAGTGCGAATTCAGAACTGTCTTGAGACATAAGAGTGACTAGGCCAGTATCGTGCGGGCGAGGGGAGACCTCATTGAAAATGACGGTGTCACCTTTAACGAACAGTTCTACGCCGAAGATACCTCGGCCTCCTAACGCATTTACAACTTTGCTAGCGGCGTCTTGAGCGGCAGATAGCGCAGCATCAGACATCGCTTGAGGTTGCCATGACTCACGATAGTCACCGTCTTCTTGGCGGTGTCCAATCGGAGCGCAGAAGTGGATACCATCAATAGCTTTAACCGTTAATAGAGTGATCTCATAATCAAAATCAATAAAGCCTTCGACAATAACGCGTCCTGCACCTGTGCGGCCACCTTCTTGTGCATATTGCCAAGCGGCCTCTACATCCGCTGCTGATTTAATAACACTTTGACCCTTGCCTGAAGAGCTCATAATTGGTTTGCATACGCATGGGATGCCAACAGACTCAACGGCTTGGGTGAATTCTTCATAGGTACTAGCAAAATGGTAAGGTGAAGTGGTGAGGTTGAGCTCTTCTGCTGCCAGCCGGCGTATTCCTTCTCGGTTCATTGTTAGGCGAGTTGCATTTGCTGTTGGCACAACATTTAATCCGTTGGCTTCAAGCTCAACGAGTTTCTCTGTGGCTATGGCTTCAATTTCAGGTACAACGTAATCCGGTTGTTCTTTGGTGATAATTTTTTCTAACGCTTCGCCATCAAGCATATCTAATGTGTAGCTTCGGTGCGCCACCTGCATGGCAGGAGCATTTTCATATCGGTCACATGCAATGACTTCTAAGCCTAAACGTTGACATTCAATCGCAACTTCTTTTCCAAGTTCCCCGGAACCTAGCAGCAACACACGTGTCGCGTTATTGCGGGTAGCAGTACCAAACATAAATAACCTTTCACAATTAATGGAGATTGAAATTGATACGAATCATACTGATATAAACAGAAAAGGCAAACGTTTGCCTTTTCTGTGAGAATTACATCTGGATACTGTAGAGCCATGTATTATATACGTTCAGTGGATGATTTTACTTGCTCTATGCTGCCGAATGAGGTTGTTATGACTTGTGTATTGAACGGAAGAGAGTGAATTGAGTGTGCATCGTTAAAAATCTTAATTATGTGACATATCAGTAGAGTGAATGCTTAAGTAAAGTGATAAGTTTGTGATTATAATTTATAAAACTACAGAAATCACAATAGTTGTCATAGTCAATAGATGAAGTACGATCCAAACAACTCCATAAAGGTTCCGATTGATACGTTAATGGTTGGGATGTTTGTTACGGCAATCGAAGATAACAAGCGTGTTAATTTGGCAAATGCGGGTAGAGTTTCTTCTAAGAAAGCCATCCAGCAACTCGTTCAGAATGGGATCAAATTCGCGTGGGTAGATAAAAGTCTGTCTGCTAAAGGGAGTGTGTTTAAACCTGTGGTTGAAGACAAGCCCAAGGTGAACGAAGAGTCGTCACCAACACCGATTAAACGCAAGCCCATGAGCCGTTTTTCTAAGCAGAAGAAAGCGTCAAAAATCATTCGTGAAGCCAAAGGTCTTGCGCAAAAAATTCTTAATCAGACGTTTGATGATAAGTCGATTCATGTTGATGAGTTAGATGGTTGGGCCAATGATCTTATAGAAGCGGTATTGATTGATTCCGATGCTTTGCACTGCGTCTCTGCACTAAGAAGTAAAGACGAGTATTTGCTTGAGCATTCAGTCAATGTCGCTACTTTATTGGTGACTTTTGGCAAACACCTTGACTTGCCGAAAGAGACACTAAAGCAACTGGCTATCGGCGGTATTATTCATGATGTTGGCAAAATTAAGGTGGACGATAAAGTTCTGCACAAGCCTGGTAAGCTCACCCCTGAAGAGTTTGAGCATATGAAATTGCATCAAGTCTATGCTGAAGAGATTATTTTTACTGTCGAGGGGTTAGGTAGCATCAGTCGTGATGTTTGTCTGATGCATCATGAGAAATTAGACGGCAATGGTTACCCGAAGGGGCTCAAGGGCGATGAAATACCATTACATGGGAGAATGAGCTGCATTGTGGATATCTATGATGCATTGACCGCAGATCGCTGTTACAAGAAAGGAATGAGCTCGGCCGAAGCGTTTAAGATCATATTGAGTTTAACGCCATTTCATCTTGATCGTGACTTGGTCTATAAGTTTATTAACTGTATCGGCGTCTATCCAGTCGGGGCGTTAGTCGAACTGAATGACGGTAGGGTTGGCATTGTTTGGACATCGAATGCGGATGAGCCTCTAAAGCCAGAAGTGAAATGCTTTTACTCAAGAAAATATAAGCGTTTTATTGATGTCAGTTTCGTCGATATCAAGAACAGTCAATATAAAATTGCGAAGGCGATTGCGCCAAGTAATCTTGAAGTAGATCCCGCCCCATTTTTTGATGTGTGAGAAAATAATAAAGGCGCTAACTCAGCGCCTTTTGCGAATATCACCTTATTAGATAGCCAAATAAGATACAGGGATATCGGGGTTAATTGCTTCCAGCGTTGACTGAGTATCGGCAAGGTGGCTGATTGTGCCTTCAGACATCTCAACAAGTGCTGCTGTGGCAATATTATCGAATGACTCACCATCAAGAAGTAATTGGATCAATGCTACTTGTAGTGGAGGTAGGCTTGGGTTGAAGGCTGCATTTTCTGCATAGGCACCTTGATACACTTTTCCACTTTTTAGCTTGATGCTAACACCACTTAAATTGTGAGTGTAAGGCGCATAACTTCTATTCAACGCACTTAATGCTTTGAGGACGACTTCATCAGACTCGTCACATTGCTTTCCATGGTCAACGGCTGCCATTAAACCTGATTCGATACCGAGATCACTAGGCCCAAATGATTCAGGCAAATACTCTTCAAGGGTTTTCTCATCACGTTGAGGAAGTTGGATCGCCAATTCACCAGCTGTCGTCAATTCATTCATAAATTGTCGACAATGACCACAAGGACTGAAGTTGATTGTAATGTCCGAGATACCTTGTTCGCCTTTCATCCACGCATGACTAATCGCTGATTGCTCTGCGTGTACGGTCTGACCAAGTTGCGCGCCTAAAATTTCAACGTTTGCACCGAAGTAAAGTCTTCCTGACAGGCCACGAACAATTGCACCTACATAAAAATTTGAAATCGGAGCATAAGAATAAGCCGCGGCGAAGGGAAGCAGTGCCACTCTCAGCTCATCATCTTGTAGATCAGAAATAGCGAGTAGCTCTGCAAACTGTTCAGAAGAGAGGGTTGCATCAAAATCATCCGCTAACAAAATAGGAGAAAGGAACTTTGCGACTTTAGCTGGCGCTTCAGACAGCGCTTGTTCTATGCGGCTTCTCATATTGAATCCTTGTTTAAGCAATAATGAATATCTTTGGGTCTGCCTGAGTTACTTTTACAGTGGCTTACCCTGATACTGGTATTTCATTTTATGTAACGCAGAAAACTTTACTGAGATCATTGTCACAATAAAAATTGCAATGGATTTTATTGTTACACAATTAGAGTGATGTCACACATGATAACGATTGCGGTGAGGGTTTAGGTGATGTACGTCGGAATGCGTAGATACGCTATCCGACGCGGAGGTTTATGCAGCGAGCCAGATCGCGAGAGCGAAGAATGATGGGGCCAGAATTGAGGTAATTACGCCACAGACCACGAGTGCCAATGAGCTGAAGGCTGCATCTTGTGCGTCCTTTTCTGCACAGGTTGCGGTCCCCAATGCATGAGAAACGGTGCCCATGGTGAGGCCTTTGGCAATGGGATGAGTAATGTTCAATACATTATAAATAGGGTAGGCCAGAATCGCACCAAACAACCCAACCAATAGCACCAAAATAGCGGCAATAGCAGGTTCGCCACCTAAATGGCTTGATACTTCCATTGCGATTGGCGTTGTTACAGATTTACCTAATAAGCTGGCGATCAATGAGAGGTCTGTCTGCATGTAGGATGCGATAACCGTGGCGGTCAGCATCGACATGACACTACCGACACCACAGGCCAGAATGATGATTCGCCAGTTAGCTCGTATTTGAGGAAGCTGCTCGTATAGGGGATAAGCGAGGGCAACAACGGCAGGCTGTAGCAGAAAATTAATCCACTCATTATCCTGGTAATAAGTTTCGAACGGTACTTTGAGCTGGGTGAGTAAAGGGATCATCACTGCCAGACTGATCAGTAGAGGATTCATAAACGGACTAGTGATCTTTTGGCAGAGCCAACGTGCAGACAGGAAAACGACAATTGTTACGAGTAGCCACATTATTGGTCACCTCGCTTGAGCATTCTATCCAACATGAGTCCTAATAAAACCAGTACGATGAATGTGCCACCTACTGCACTAGCAAGAATCGGAAGCGCGTTGTTGAGGAGTAGATCAAAGTGTTCCATTAATCCAACACTGATTGGAACAAAGAGCAGTACCATGTATCGAATAAACAGAGTGGCGCTAGGGCGTACCCATTCCACTGGTACTAGGCCGCTGGCAAGAAGTGAAAACAAGATTAACATGCCAATGATGCTGCCTGGAATTGAGATATCTAGAAGGTTTTGAATATTAATGCCTGCCATGAGGCAAAGAAAAATCAGCCCCATAGATACGACGTATTTAAGCAAGGTTTTCGCCATAGGTGGTGTCGTCCAAATTTAATCAACTTTTGCATATGTGAATACACTGAAACGTAGGTTCAGTGTATTCACAGGCCTCAGCAAGGTGGTATTTTTATAGTGTGATGAGGCCTAACTGTTATAGGGTGCAGGCAATAAGTTGTTTAAGATACTCGCTTTTGGACGTATTGGTAAACAGATTTTAAGATAGCTATCTTTTTTTCGTCACTTTCATACTCGTGAACTAAGTTTTCCAAATTCAACATGTAATCTTCAATTCGGCTTTCAAAGTACTCACGGCAATGTGCCGCCCATTTTTGTTGCTCACTCTCGTCCAATGTCCACGGAAAATGTCTGGCGCGATAGCGAAATAAAAGTAGGGCTATTCGCTCATCATTGAATGAGATATCTAGAGCGGATAGATTCTCCGGATCCGTTTCGCGGATTATTGCCATTGATGTTTTATCAGCTGGAGAGAAAAAACCATCGTAAAGCATGGTATCGACATCATCGTTCTTTTCGTATTCTCGTTCGATACTGTATAGCGAATTGAGTTTTTCTCTTATTTCTGGGTGTTGTCTAAGTCGCTCAAGGTTTTGTAAGCACTTCTCTCTGTCAATGCCTATGTTAGCTGCATTCTCAGCAGTTAATGTTTTGGCTGGGGCCAAAATAGGGCACTTGTTGAGGTGGACAAGTTTGATTGGTACGGGCAGTTCGTCTGGGCCAAGTTCAGAATGTTTGGTGTAGAGACGCTCATTAAGCTGTTCTACATCTAAATCCAACAACGGCTGAGGATCTTTCGCCAAATCAACCACGATGACTGCGTTTTGATTGGTTGGGTGCCAAGCGACCGGAACTACCCAGCTAGTATAATTGCATTCACGCCCCAACATACCCGATACGTGCATAAGCGGTGTCATCTTTACGATATCGACAAGATCATTGAGTTTACGCTTGTGGCGCATACTCAGGAAGTAATCGAAAAGCTTTGGTTGCGCAGCTTTGACCTTTTTCGCCATCTCAATGGTGGCGATAACATCGGCCATCGCATCGTGTGCATTCGCGTGTTCAATGCCATTTGCAACGGATAAGTGTTCCAGCTTAAAACTGATGAAGCCTTCTTCATTTTCTGGCCAATTGATGCCTTCTGGGCGAAGAGCATAACAAGCTCTCATCACATCAAGTAAGTCCCAGCGAGAGTTGCCGTTTTGCCAGCTCCACGCATATGGATCGATGAAATTCCGGTAACAGGTGTATCGCGTTACTTCGTCATCAAATCGAATGCTGTTGTAACCTAAGTTAATGGTGTTGGGGGTGGATAATTGCTCATGAATTTTGGCGATAAACTCAGGCTCTGGCAGGCCTTTCGATTCCGCAACTTGAGGTGTAATACCTGTGATCAGCGCAGCTTCTGGTGAAGGAAGATAATCTGAGGGTGGTTGGCAGTAGATAACAAGAGGTTCACCTATGATATTGAAGTCCATATCGGTACGTACTCCCGCAAACTGAGACGGTCTGTCTTTTGCTGGGCTGGTTCCCCACGTCTCATAATCGAAGAAAAAAAACGTAGGTTGATGCTCTCGTTGCATTATCTCTTTACCAAGTCTTTGAAATTCACTCAGGTATTAGACCACTGAGAATGAGACAAGGCAAACAGGAAGCGCTTGATTGCAGGAAATTTGTTGGCTTAGAAAAAGCCCCGAATGGTTAACTCAGGGCTTTGCTATGTTAGGCTTGTTGAGCTTCAAGCTCTTCGTCGGTGAGTTTATCACCAAGAATACGACTTGTGAGGGTGCCTGCTGTCATGGCGCAGGACACGTTGAACTCACTACGATAATAGCAATCGGGCATAAGACGAATTCCAAACAGTAAAGATGGCGTTAAAGGGCGCAAGTTTTGATCAGGTAACACAACTTACGTGGTTGAGTCTTTTCATCATTCGATCCGTATGGTCGAATGCTATGTTTAATTATGGTGGCTCATCAGGGTACTTGGATTGATGATATTCAGCAGGCAAAGTGGAAGCACGATTGCTTTGTGATAAAGCGTTGGACTATCCCAAAGCAATACACCAAAACGAAGAAAGAAACCGTCTACCCGCTTACGGATGAAATGGTAGTTTTGCTAAAAGCGTTTAAAAAGTGGCAGTTAGCGAATTGCTACAAGAGCAACAACGTTTTCCTCTAACAAAAAAAGATAAACAGGCTATTCATGCGACCAAGGCAAGTGAAATGGTTCGTGAAATCAGTCAAGGGCAATGGAGCGCTCATGATCTGAAGAAACTTGCACGTACCGTTTGGGCAGACCTTGGGGTTGATTACCTAGTCGCTGAAACTTTACTCAATGACGCAAAAGGCAAGTTGGATCAAGCCTATATTCATACACATACGGAACTGCAAAAGCTATCGGCGCTTAAAGCCTACCATTCATGGCTAAAAAATTGCTGGCGAAGCTGTTTTAGTGCTGATTTTCAATAAACATTTCATATCAAATTGATCATTCAGATCAACGATTAAACTCAATTTCAATTCTTAATTACAGGGGGTAATCCTGTCATGTCATTTTTATACCCAAACACACCAATAAACGAGGCTCTTATAACTGCTGCGCGAAATTGTCCTCACCAAGTGGTGTACGTAAAGCCGAGCAAAACCCAACTGAGAGTGCTGAATTCGATTAAACCTGGTGAAGAAGTAACTGCACAACTGATCTCTAATAGGTGCGATTTATCAGAAAGTTGGGCTAGTACTTTACTAAAGCAGTTATTTGCGAGGCGTTACCTTGACCGTAAACCTACTACTAGGCAAAGTGGAGGTGTGCAGTTTGTTTATATAAAACCAAGGGAATAATAATGGAAAATGAATGGCGAATTGAAGGCGAGTGGGACTGGGAGATGAAGAGTGAGAGTATCCGCTATTACGTTTCGAGTGACGAGTCTCGGCACATTTTCAGGGTATCTCGTATGGCTTTGGTGGACTATTTCCAAACAGAAGATACTAAACAGAAAGCTATAGAGTTATTTGAAGGCAACCAAGATAGGTTATTAGCTCTTTCTGTCAAGCTCTTGGAAGAGGGTGAGCACGGAGATGTCATTAATGTAAATCATGATACGTGCGTTAGGTTGGCTTTATAGATAGGTGAATTGAGGGACAAGCAGTGAGAAGAGTAAAGATGTCTAGGGCATTTGATGCCTTTGGGAATATTGTAAGTATTTCAGATGTCCCCAGAGGAAGCAGTTGTAATTGTACTTGTATAGGCTGCAACTCTTCTCTCGTTGCTAGGAAAGGAGAGGAACGTGCAGATCACTTCGCTCACGATCCAAACTCCAAAGTTAAAACGGATTGCTCGTGGGCTCCTGAAACTGACATTCACTTGATAGTAAAAGAAATCATTGCTGAAGACAAATCTCTGCTTCTTCCTATTGGAACTATCGAGCCTAAGACTGAAATCGTAGAGTTTTCGAATGTTCAACTAGAAGTGAAAAGAGGAAACCGAATCCCTGATGTTGTTGCAGAGGTTGGGGGAGAAACTTTTTTCATAGAAGTTGCTGTAACTCATTCATGTGATGGACAAAAGGTTCAAGATTACAAGCAGAACAACCAGAATTGTCTTGAGATCGATTTGTCAGGATACCGAATTACTGGGGAGCTAGTTTCCAAGAGTGAATTAAGAGAGATTATCCATAGTGCAGAAGCTAATTGGCTTTCGGTGGCTCCAACTGGCAATTATGCTGAAAAAATAAACACCCATAACAGACGTAAAATCTCTGAACTTCACAAACGACATCGCCGTGACAAGCAAAAGTTACAAAGTGAACTCACCAAGTTAAAAAGTAACATTCAGTTTCTTCAGGAAAAAGAGCGAAGGGTTGAAAATCAAAGTGGTTCTGCAGCGAAGCAGTTACAACAGGTCAATCATAAGATCAAGCAAGCTAGAGCTACACTCCGAGACTGCGAGAGTAACATAGAGCACTATGATTCGATGTTGCAAAAAGTATATATGTTTGAGGAGAATCAAAGGCAACATGCTAGTTGGCATGTTGCTGCTGTGGCTTCCAACAAAAAGCGAGAGAATGAACTTGATGAAATTAACTTTAAGCTATCATCTTGGCAAAGCACGCTTGAAGATACGACGAGAGAATTAGAGCGGCAGCAGCTAGCCAATGATAGACAGGCCGCTTTGCTGAAGTCTAAGGAAGTTAAGTTGGATCTTTCTATAGAGTCTCGGGCTATGGAGCTGGCGGAAGCAAGGTTAGACGCATTGTTGAAAAGCAAACAATCGCAGATTGATGATTATGATGCTCGGATTAGTGATGCAGAAAAGCGATTTGCTGAAGTAAAGCGTAAGTATGGTTCGTACATTAAGGTGTGAAACACTCAGTTCTAGTCTCTCGATTCGTGACTACACGGTTGTTACTAGGTAAATAGGTTCTTTCTGGACTATCTGCAAAGCAAACGAGGCTCACTCGCGTGAAATAAAAATTTTTTGGTCGCCTAAGTCACCACCACCAAGATGGTTTGAAGTAAGTAGTGTGCTGGCAAGTGTTGCATGTGTGATGCGTAACGCTGGATTTATTTGGATTAGGCTGGACTAAAACTTTCAATGACTCAAATACGACGTGACTATACCAACAGGTTGCTTAACTGTATTAGTTCCGACTAGATCTGACACTTCAATTTGAAAAGAAGAGAGTTACCCACTTTGATTAAAGGTGCTGAATCCGTAATCAAAGACAATAAGAGGTAACTCTCATGCTTCATACTAGCAATCCAATCATCAAACACAAAGCTGGTCTTCTCAATCTTGCAGAAGAGCTTGGCAATGTATCTAGATCCTGCAAGGTTATGGGTGTCTCACGAGACACGTTCTATCGCTATCAAGAACTGGTTGAAACTGGTGGCATTGATGCTCTGATTAATCAAAGCAGAAGAACACCAAACTTGAAGAACCGAGTTGATGGTGAAACAGAACAAGCCGTTCT
This sequence comes from Vibrio sp. Isolate24, assembly GCF_022398215.1. Lineage (NCBI taxonomy): Bacteria > Pseudomonadati > Pseudomonadota > Gammaproteobacteria > Vibrionales > Vibrionaceae > Vibrio > Vibrio sp. Isolate24. The sequence continues at coordinate 914,090 of NZ_JAKEUU010000002.1, read as the reverse complement.
CAAGTACGCCATTGATTTTCCTGCTCATGGGCAAGTTCGAACAAGTAACGAGCTGCGTAAGCTAGGTGTGTTTATTTCGCCAAGTGGCGTGCGTTCAATCTGGCTTCGTCATGGCCTAGAAAACTTCAAAAAGCGCCTTATCGCCTTAGAAAAACAGGTAGCTGAAAACGGTATCATTCTAACGGACGAACAAGTTGCTGCTCTTGAGCGTAAGAAGCACGATGAAGAAGCTTGTGGTGAGATAGAAACAGCACATCCAGGTTATCTAGGCTCTCAGGACACGTTTTATGTCGGCAACCTTAAGGGGGTTGGACGCATCTATCAGCAGACGTTCGTTGATACCTATAGCAAAGCTCTACACAACCAAAACACCAATCACAGCAGCAGATATGCTCAATGACAAAGTCCTACCGTTCTTCGAGACTCACGCGCTACCAATGCTCAGAATCTTAACCGACCGAGGCACTGAATACTGTGGTCGCGTTGAACAGCACGACTATCAACTCTATTTAGCCATCAATGATATCGACCACACCAAAACTAAAGCCATGTCGCCACAGACAAATGGCATCTGCGAGCGCTTCCACAAGACCATATTAAATGAGTTCTACCAAGTAACATTCAGAAAGAAACTGTATGGGTCGATGGAAGAGTTACAGAAAGATCTGGACGAATGGATGGACTACTACAACAATCATCGTACTCATCAAGGAAAAATGTGCTGCGGCAGAACGCCGATAGAAACATTAGAGGATGGGAAATCAACCTGGGCTGAAAAGAATCTAGTCCAGATATAATCTGACAGGCACCGAGTCAAAAAGTGGGTAACTGTCAGATCAGGTCTGAATTAGTACAACTTAACTCATCTTTGCCCCTTTTCTGTTTAGATTTTTTATTCATAACATTTTTTGGAAGTCATCAAGATCGTTTTCTGTCTTGATTGGTTTGGCAGCTTCACGAGAAGACGCTCCAAGTGCTTCCTTATTCATATCGCCTATCCTTAGCCTTTTTTCAGGCAAGCTTAGGTAGTTACACAGAGTTCAGGACACTTTCTTCCTTTGAGCTACTCGGCCATGTACTACCATCAATTTGGGTGCTTAGTGTAAACCCACTTGGATACTTTTCTTTCCTACACTATCCTGATAGGTTTGATGCTAACGATAAAAGCTTCTATTCGGTGCCTATTTCGACATCCAACTTGTATTTAAAATACAAAAATCAATATTTACTAGTATAAGAATTGATTAAAAGTCAGTAGCCGCAACTACTGACTTTACTTTTTTCAAAAAACTATTCGGAAGTTGCAGTAATGCACATCGGTAAATTATATGAATCTATTGGAGAATCGTTTCCTATACCATTAACGTAACTATAGTCTCTTTGTTCAGCACTACCCATATCATTATAATGACTCCAATATGGACTATCGACAGGCCAACCCAAAGACTTACTTATATTCCCTTTATCATTCCATAAATCGGTCAAAGTACTACCTAATTCAGATCTTGGCCCAGCTATAGCAGCACCCTGCATACTACATACTTGCTCTGTTTCATCAAAGGTATACAAAGGAAATTCAATGCCATTTTCTGTTATAGAATTACTATATGTAATTCCTAAATCATTCGCTTGATACACGGTTAATGGAGCCAAATAAGTGGTATTATTTTCTGCTACGTCAGTGGATGTTTGGGCCAAAGCTAATTTCAGATTCATTTCTTCCTTTTGACTTGCTCCTTCTAAACTCCCCGCACCAGTCCACTCAACCATGAAAGATATATCACTTGCTAGGCTATCGTTTAAGACCACACCAGTGCTATCAATTAATCCTGTTGCAGGATCAATGATAAGACCAGCATCTGTTCCGTCCTTATCCAGACTCCATGACCCAAATTTGGTATCATCCGGTACCGTCACAGAGCCACCATCCACTAACATAACCGTAGCTTGTGCTTTCACCTTCTGTAATAGATAGATTGTTGGATCGGATACTACGTCATCTTTAATGAAAGTAATTTTTGTATCCGATGGTTTAGCCAATGTCACTTTGAATATCTTTTCTAACGGCCCCGTTAGATAACTAAACCAACCGTCAGGCACATATGAAGCACGGACAGCAAGCGGTTCATCTACATAAGGCAGGGCTTGTTCTTGTGCCGGAATCGACACTTGTCCTTCTGTATTGACAACAAACCCTTCGCTTTCTAAACTGCTCCCGTCTGCATCCACCACTGACCATGTTACGTGATTGGCATCCGGGGATTGCAAGGTGCTAAAGGTTTTACCCGGTTGAGTACTTACTTCAAAGCTGATACTCGCTTGTAAAGACATCTCTGGTAATACGGTGCTATCCGCCAGCACCAACTCAGGGTTGATCACATCGGCAGCAGAGACTGGATTATTGGGATCATTATCATCCCACCCTTCAATCACTTCTTGGCCTTTAGGGAAGCCATCGCTGTCATTGTCATCCGCACCACCAAGTACGGGACTATTTGGGTCATTCTTGTCCCAGCCTTCTATCTCTTCCTGGCCATCTTTAATGCCATCGCCGTCGCTGTCTTGATCGCCGTCAATAACGGGGACATTCGGGTCATTCGGATCCCAGCCTTCTATCTCTTCTCGGCCATCTTTGATGCCATCGCCGTCGCTGTCTTTATGGCCATCTTTCACAGGGTTATTGGCGTCATTTTTATCCCAGCCTTCCGCGTGTTCCTGACCATCTTTGATGCCATCACCATCGCTATCCAGGCCACCATCTTGAACAGGATCGTTCGGGTCATTCGGGTCCCAACCTTCCACGATTTCACGACCATCTTTGATGCCGTCGCCATCGGTGTCTTTATTACCACCAGGGATTGGATCGTTCGGGTCATACGGATCGGTACCATTGCTCACCTCTTCCGCATCGGAAATACCATCACCATCGCTGTCACAGAGAAGGGCTGGGCACGACCCGATAGGGCCACGTATATCATCCCCGTCACTATCACTGCCACATCCTGCTAAAAGCAAGGCCAATAGTGCAGCTGCTGGTAGTTTGCCTGAAAGTTTGTTTATGTCATTGATACGTTTGTTCATAATATTAACCAGTCTTTACTGAAAGCGACTGTGGGTTGTTGAATCACTCCTAACGAAATGAACCAAAAACAGCCGCTTACACTGTGATACTTTAGTCAACTCTACTTCGTAGCTACTACATAGCGGATAGCCGCCTTCTACAACCAAACCAATCAGTACTTGATAACGCCATAGAGCACTGCTTCTACACCCGTTTTGTCTTCAAATAATTCATACTGCCTGGCGAAAGCAAAGTTTGACGAAAAAGATATACATCTGTAATTAGGCCCAATTCAAATGACTTCATCGTTTCGCTTATGAAATAAGCGAAATGAGTATCAACGATTGTAAGGACTATTCCTATAAGACTATTCCTAAAGGTGGCAGGCAAATGCTTAACCCACTCCAGAGGCAGCGATAAAATGCAGTGGCCAGCACGCAGGACTGAGAAGAGGGCTCACTATTGCGTGAGGAGTTACTTGATGAGTTACACACCTTTCAAATACAAAAAAAACTCACTGAAGAAGGGCAGTGAGGAGGGTTAAGTAAGAGTTGTGTAAATACCAGACCTCAAATGAGACTGGCCCTTCCAGTATCAGCCCAGTGTGTGCGCCTTATATGCAACTCAATAAGCAATTATCAGAATTCCCTTATCTCCATTCACCGTTTCATTTGGAAAAGTGTTCGTTTTGGCAATGAAAGGGTGAAATGATAGTAAACAGCAAACCGTTAACATTTAGATAAAAGCTGTAATGAACTTTCAGGTGAAAAATACAAGGTATGAAGTGGAAGGCGGGTGATTTTTGTCATTCTGCAGCAATTAGAGGATGGAGACAGCAAAAATTACTCTGAATTTAGGCGTTTAACATATTGTTCACATCATGCACAGCTCAAAGATAAAGTTGCTTAAGTTACCTTCAGATTTGGAAGGATTCAATAAAAAAGTTTTATCCTTAATCGCCCCCAAGGATTGTATGGCATTGCACAACAATTCGGGGTTACTGGAAATTATTTTGCAGTTCCTACAAGATGTAAAAGCAGAATCCAATTCCTTGTTCGGCGGATATATTTTCGATATTTCTCCGATTAGTGGTGTAAGCGAAGAAGGGCTTCTGATAGAGGATGAGTGTTTGTGATCAAAGCCTGACCCTCTCCGAACTTGATCTACAGTATAAAGGTTGGGCACAAAGCTAAACGACTTTCTATACCAGTAGTTATCCATAATTTGTTAATTTAGCAAAGTCGCCGACAAGGTTATGTCCAGAAGTTACCTTGAATACCTAAATATAGTTGGTTTTTTTGCGTCTATTTAGCGTCTCATAATTTTGTCTGATAATATAAAATATATAAATATCAGTCTCTTAAAGTTATGTTTTCATAATCGAAGAAAAAAAACGTAGGTTGATGCTCTTGTTGCATTATCTCTTTACCAAGTCTTTGAAATTCACTCAGGTATTAGACCACTGAGGATGAGACAAGGCAAACAGGAAGCGCTTGATTGCAGGAAATTTGTTGGCTTAGAAAAAGCCCCGAGTGGTTAACTCAGGGCTTTGCTATGTTAGGCTTGTTGAGTTTCAAGCTCTTCGTCGGTGAGTTTATCACCAAGAATACGGCTTGTGAGGGTGCCTGCTGTCATGGCACCTGAGACGTTAAGAGCGGTTCGTGCCATATCAATCAAAGGTTCAATTGAGATAAGTAGCGCTGCGATGGTTACTGGTAATCCCATTGCAGGTAATACAATCAAAGCAGCGAAGGTCGCCCCGCCCCCTACGCCGGCGATACCGAATGAGCTCACCACGATAATCGCGACTAGGGATAGGATGAAGTTGATATCCGTTGGATCGATACCCACAGTTGGAGCAACCATCACGGCCAACATTGCAGGGTAGATTCCCGCACAGCCATTTTGTCCTATGGTTGCGCCAAATGATGCTGAAAGGTTTGCAATTGCAGGTGGCACGCGCAGCTTGTTGATCTGTGCTTCTACGTTAAGTGGAATCGTTGCTGCTGAGCTGCGTGACGTAAATGCGAATGTCAGCACCGGCCAAATCTTCTGGAAATACTCTTTAGGACTAACACCAACAAAAGACACCAGAATTCCGTGAACAACAAACATTAATGCGATGGCAACGTATGACGCAACGATAAAGCCCAGTAGGTTGAGAATGTCACTCGCACTGGATGTGGCAACAACTTTCGCCATCAGCGCTGCAATACCGTAAGGTGTCAAAGCCATGATCATTTTTACCAAACGCATCACTACCGATTGAGTGGCTTCTACAAACGTACGAATCGGTGCTTCCAACTCTTCCTTTTCTGCCATCACTTTGCGTGCAGCGATACCAGTTAATACACCGAAGATCACAACAGCGATAATCGAAGTCGAGCGCGCACCAGTTAGATCAGCAAAAGGATTAGTAGGAATAAAGCTAACCAGCATTTGAGGAATGGTGAGATCGCTGACAACACCTACGCGATCTTCGAGCACAGCAATACGAGCTGTTTCTCGGGCACCTTCAGTTAAACCTTCTGCACTAAGGCCAAACGCCTGGGTCACAAAGATACCGATGATGGCAGAGATTGCCGTGGTGGCTAGTAGTACTGAAATTGTCAGCCCAGAGATCTTGCCCAATGAACCGCCTTTTTCTAGCTTGACAACGGCGGCAATCATAGAGACCAGTACCAGCGGCATAATGACCATCTTTAATAGGCCAACATAACCACGGCCAACGACATTGACCCACTCCAGAGTTTGATCGATAACCGGGTTACCTTCACTGAATATAAGTTGAAGCGCTAAGCCAAATGCACTGCCGAGCACTAAACCGAAGAGAACGAGTCGGGATAATGTGTTTTCCTTCCTCTGTTGTCCAAAAAGGAAAAAGAGGATACCGACAAATACCGCTAAAGAAGCGATAGCCGCTACTGACATAATAGGTTGTCCTTATTGAGAGTTTGAGTCGCATTTATTGAGTAAATGCATTACAGGATTAAATTCTGTAACAAACAATAATGATTTGAAAAGTATGATTGAAATAAAAAAAAGATATTTGATATGTATTTAAGTTATTAAACTGGCGGTTTTGTATCGAAAGTGCGCGAATAAAAGTGAAAATGGGTAACTTATTGATATTTATTAATCAAATCTCTCATCTGGATACTATCAAGAGTTTGAATTTTTCTTTCCGTGTTGGTCAGCAAGCTGTATTGCATTGCCCTTGCGACTTCTTCAGCTTGAATGGGAATCAACTTAGCCAGCTTGCCTAACATAAGCGGTCGAAGAGATTTCAAGACAAATTGAACAACGGCTTCATCAGTGCGAGGGGTATCCCTAAGGCCGACAAGAGGTCCAGGCCTGACAAAGGAAACATGTTCAAACCCCATTCGCTCAATGGCTATTTCCATTTTGCCTTTGCAGCGCAAATAATGAGACACAGAACGTACCGAAGCACCGTAACTAGAGACAACGGCTAAGTGAGTCACACCAAGTACCTTCATTGTTTGAGCTACATCGCACACTAACTCGTAATCGATGCGTTCCAGTTCCTGTTTTGATCCTGCTTGCTTGATGGTGGTACCTAGGCAGATGAAGCCATATTTTGGGGATGGTTTATCAGAGTCCCACTGTTGAACTTGAAGTTGCTTGTTTTCTAGTACTTCCAGTTTGGGGTGAAAGAAAGGCAGTGGACGACGGCTCAAGGCATAGATGCGTGTGATGGGAGCCTCTTCTAGCATCTGTTTAATCAGCTCTGTTCCTATTAAGCCTGTCGCGCCAGCAATCATGACGACTAAATCTCTCGACTCAGACACATTATTGTCCTTAGTTCAATGTAACAACCAGAGCATCTAACAATGCACCTGAAAAGTCTGTGATCGATCTTTTAGGTTGAGAGTTATCTTGGGTCATGTTTGGCCTCGATTAACGAGGCCATTCTGGTGGTGGAGAGATCAAGTAAGGGAGAAAGGGACTCGCTTTTGAGTCTTTTGATTCGACTTGTGTTGTTTCTGTTTCTTCGATTTTTGATTGGCAAACATACAAACCTCCTTGCGCTATCAAGCTTGGGTCAACCGTACTCGGCGTTAAGCAATGCAGTCTTCATGCCGACTAATTTTCAGTGTGATATTTTTCAGTAAGTTAGTTGTGAATAAGGCTGCCCCATATAATAAGATAGGTGATGGGAGGGAAAAGTTTCATTTTTCACATCAATTTGAATATGAAAATGACGTCTGTATATGTCTATCCGCGATGAAATAAGCGTGGGGGTGGGGTGTTAACTAGCTGATTTCGCGTTACACTCAGAGCTTCACAGGGGATTCGTGACACCAAAAGGAACAATAAAATGAATATTGATGCAAGCACTCTTGCTCCTACTCAGATGTACCATTTGATGACTCAAACCGTGATTCCAAGGCCAATTGCGTGGGTTTTGACCGATTCGGGTGATGCAGATTACAACCTCGCACCATTTTCTTATTTCACACCTATCTCAAGTAATCCTCCGCTTTTAATGTTTTCTGTGGGTAAAAAACCGACAGGCGAGATCAAAGATACGACACGCAACATCCTAGAGACTGGAAGAATGGTGGTGCATATCGCAAATGCTGAGATGGCTGAGCGAGTAACTCAGACATCGGCAACCTTACCACATGGTCAGTCTGAGGTTGCCTTAGCCGAGTTGGAACTGACTGAATTTGAGGGCTTTGAATTACCAAGAATCAAAGGTTGCCCAATTGCTTTTGGATGCAAGCTGTTTGAAGTTAAAGAAATTGGGGAAACACCTCAAAGCCTAATCTTTGCTCAAATTGAAGACATATATATTGCGCCGGAAGTGATTGGAGATAACCAAGAACGTTTAGTTGTTGACGCACTAAAAGTGAATCCTCTTTCTCGTTTAGGTGGTAGCCAATATGCCAACCTAGACCAATCCTTTACTGTCGCCAGACCGAAATAAAGCTGTATGTTAGATCAATCTTATTCAGATGCTATTTGGCATCGAATCAATCAAAAAACTAAACCACTGGGTGCTCTTGGGCAGTTAGAGTCAATTGCCCACCAGCTCGCACTGATTCAGAGTAATTCAGAAGGTGACGTCGTCACTAATGTGGGCATTGTAAAGCCAACCGCGATTGTCTTTGCTGGTGATCATGGCATTGCGGATGAAGATGTGAGCATCGCGCCAAGCGCTGTGACTCAACAAATGGTGTTAAATTTTCTTGCTGGTGGAGCGGCAATCAATTGTTTTTGTCGGGTAAACCAGATTGAGCTTAAGGTGGTTGATACGGGAATATTGATTCCTGTAGAGGTGTCAGCGCCTAACTTTGTAGTGCAAAGGCTGGGTGACAGAACCGCCAATTTTGCCAATGAGGCAGCGATGTCTAGTGACCAAGTCAAACAGGGGATTGAGTTTGGTCGCGAGCTGGTTAAGCGAACGGTCAATGAAGGTTGCAACCTTGTCATGTTTGGTGAAATGGGAATTGGGAACACTTCAAGTGCCGCCGCCATAGTTGCTGCTTTGACAGGTCAGGATGCCCAATCATGTGTTGGTCTAGGCACAGGTATCACCACTGAACAGCTAGCGAAAAAAGTGGCTCTAGTCGAGCAAGGCGTGTCGCGTTGCCGAGGTGGTGACGTTTATCAGGTGTTATCTGAAGTGGGCGGTTTTGAGATTGTGCAAATGGTGGGGGCGTTCTTGGCCGCCAGTGAAACAAGAACACCCGTTATTGTCGATGGGTTTATTGTCACAGCAGCAGCCTACGCAGCAACACTGATAGCCCCTGAATGCAGAGAGTTTATGATTTTTGCGCATAAATCTGAAGAATTGGCCCATCAGATATTACTCGAAAAACTCGATGCTAACCCGCTGTTAGATTTGTCTATGCGTTTAGGAGAAGGCACGGGTGCCGCTCTTGCGATTCCTTTAGTCAGAACGGCTGCGGAGTTTTACAATTCAATGGCAAGCTTCGAAGATGCCGGAGTAACGGTTTGATGCATTCTCTGAGGTATCAGATAGAACTGTTCTGGCTGGCTTTAGGTTTTTTTTCGCGGTTACCCATTCCTCAAGCCACTCCATACTCAGAAAAGCGCATGAATCAGGCTGGCCGTTACTTTGCTTTAGTCGGCTTATGCCTAGGAACATTATGTGCCATGGTTTATTGGTTGGCCGAAAGTGTCTGGGGCGTCAATGTTGCCGTTGTCGTGGTTATGGTGTTTAGTTTGTTGTTAACCGGTGCTTTCCATGAGGATGGCCTGACCGACATGGCAGATGGCATTGGTGGTGGGATGACCCTTGAAAGGCGTTTGACCATCATGAAAGACAGCCGAATTGGCACCTATGGCGCGAGTGCCCTTGTCATGGCTTTACTGGGAAAGTACGTTCTGCTTACTGAGCTTGCGCCTAAAACTGAACTCATAGTCGTTTTACTCGTCTCTTATACTTTAAGCCGAGCGATCGCTGCTTCGCTCATTTATAATATGCCTTATGTGAGTGACCCCGAGGTGAGCAAGAGTAAACCGCTTGCAAATCAACAATCTAAAAGCGAACTTGTGATACTGGCTGTCACCGCTTTGCTGCCGATGTTGTGGTTAGATTATACGCTAGTGGTTTTGTTGATTACTGCCGCTCTTATGTTTCGAGTGCTTTTCAAACACTGGCTAATGAAACGAATTGGTGGATTTACGGGCGACTGCCTAGGTGCTGCTCAGCAGTTGATGGAAATCGTGATTTATCTAGTGATACTTGGTTTTCTGTGAAGGTGAAAGAGTGTCTATACATTTGACATTGGTTGCGGCTATTTTGCCAATCAAGCTGTAAGGGAAGAAGCTTGAAGACAGTTAATATTTATTTACTCAGGCATGGAAAAACACAAGGTGAGCCTGCCTTGAATGGTTCCACTGATGCTTTGGTTGACTCCGATACTCAGCAAGCAATTTGCCGAGGTTTGATATCATCGTCTTTAAACATCACCCACGTTGTTACATCACCACTTCGGCGCTGCCAAGACTTGGCAGCACTACTGGTGTCAAATCGGCCGGCTCTCTCATTATCAGCAGATCCTGAGCTGCAGGAAATGAATTTTGGTGAGCTTGACGGTCAATCATTTGACTGTACTAAGCCTCACTGGCCATTGCTGGAGCAATTTTGGCAAGACCCCGTAGAGACGGTTTTACCAGGGGCAGAGACTCTACAGCAGTTTCACCGTCGTGTTACTCAACGGTGGACAGCACTGGTAGAGAGTGTCGAAGAGGACACATTAATCATTTGTCATGGTGGTACGATACGTATGATATTAGCTTCAATATTGGATTTAGACTGGAAAAACCCTGCGCTCTATTCTGTGCTTCAAATAGGCAATCAAAGCCTGACTCACATCCAACTGACCAGAGCAGACAGTCTGTACCAACGAGTGTGCTCCATTGGCGTACCACTTCAAATTAAGGAATAAAACATGACAACACCAAGTTGGAATCTGACCATTGCTTATCAAGGTTTAGACGATAATAAGATTGAACAAGATGTCGAGCTCGTTCAGCAATGTATTCAGGTATTGGGATTGAACGTTGATAAACGTAACTCGGTTGCCGTGATGCAAAATGCAATATTGACTAGTGAAGCCGCAGGCAAGCTACTTTCAACAATCAATACGTTTGCAAATTGCCATGCGTCGGTAGACGCCAAAAGCAGCGCAGCCAAAGCAATGATTGGTCGTGTAGCTAAGCTGAACTCTGAGCTTTCTCAAGCGTTTACACCTTATGACGATACTCTGACAAACGCTCCCGAAGAGTTCATTATTGAGGTATTGAACCATGAAAGTGGGGATGTGTTTGGTCAGGCTTTTCAGATTGATTGTACACGTAAGCTTGCAGACACCAAGTTAAGTGTTGCGGAAGAGCAATTGCTATCGGCAATGCAGGTGGATGGGCGAGATGCTTGGGGGAGAATGTATGACAACATCACAGGCTCGCTGCAAGTTAATGTAGGAGAACACGAACCCGATTTTATCGGTTTTTCTCAGGCTGCCAGTATTTTGTATGGTACGGACTTTAACAAACAAGAACGAGCTTGGCGTGGTATTCAGAAAGCAATGCACACGCACCAAGAAAGTTTTGCTGGAATTTTAAATGCACTAGCGGGATGGCGCCACACGGTCAACCAAAAACGTTCTCATGTGAAAAAAGTACACTTCCTAGATAGTAGTCTTCATGGCAGTCGTATCCAAGCGGAAACCTTAGATACCATGATGAAAGTTGCTAAAGACAACCGACATGTAGGACAGAAAGCAGGTTTGCTTATGGCCAAAGTGCATGGTTTGACGGAAATGAAACCTTGGAACCATTTAGCGGGTATGCCGAGCCTAACAGAGGCTCAACCTAAGGTGTATAGCTTTGATGAGGGTATCGAGATCATTACCAATGCCTTTGCTCAAGTGGACAATGAAATGGCGGAATTTGTCACCATGATGGTGGAAAATGGATGGATTGACGCTGCGCCTTCAACCAACAGACGCCTAGGTGCATATTGTACAAAATTTGCCGCAACGCGTTCCCCGTTAGTCTTCATGACTTGGGGAGGAAGCCGTTCCAATCTTCTCACTCTAGCTCATGAACTTGGCCATGCTTTCCATAACTGGGTAATGCGTGATATGCCGCTGTGTCAAACACGCTATCCGATGACGCTAGCAGAAACGGCTTCCATCTTCGCGGAAAATATTGTCCGTGATTACTTGCTGGAACAGAGCGAAAGTCGTGAAGAAAAGTTGGAAATGCTATGGGAAGAGCTTTCAAGTTGCTACGCCTTGATGATCAATATTCCAGTGCGTTTTGAATTTGAAAAGGAATTTTATCAGCAGAGAATGTCAGGTGAACTGAGTGCTGAACAATTGTGTGCTTTGATGAGTGAGACTTGGAAAGAATGGTACGGTGAGTCGATGACGGAAGCCGATCCTTATTTCTGGGCAAGCAAGCTTCATTTCTCCATTTCGGGAGTCAGTTTTTACAACTATCCGTATTTATTTGGCTATCTGTTTAGTAAAGGTGTCTATGCACAACGAGAATCGAAAAGTGACAACTTCTATGCGGATTACGTCAGCCTTTTACGTGATACTGGCTCAATGATGGCAGAAGAAGTGGTTGAAAAGCATCTGGGTATGGCATTGAACAGTGAAGTGTTTTGGCAACAAAGCATCGATATGGTGAAAAATAAAATTGATGAGTTCGAATCTCTATTAGATCAAGAATAAATTCACCATAAATATGATACGATAGTCAGCAAACCGGGTAGGGAGTCTGCCCGGTTGTTTTATGTACAGCGAGAGCATTCTATCCCGAACGGAAAATGGTATCGGGCGTGGCAGTTGAGTTTTTTACGATGAAGCACGGATTTTCTCTTGATAAGTGAGATCGTGTCTACATAAATTGCCTGAACAATTCATTAACATACCCGCTGTGCAATAAAGGAGTAGCGCATGACGAAAAACCTCTTTCGCCAATCTTTTCTTTTTGACAGTCTGAACTTAGAACAAGACATGCCAGCTGGTGAAATCACTGTTGCAAATGGTACTGTGTTCAAACTTCACCAACGTGGAGTTCTGGAAGTCATCCCGTCAACGTTAAATGAAGACAGTAAACACATCATTTTTTCCTGTGGTGTTCATGGTAACGAAACCGCTCCCATGGAGTTGGTGGATAAAATCATTTCTGATATCCAGTCAGGCTTTCAGCCTGTCACGGAGCGTTTGCTGTTTATTATTGCTCATCCTGAGTCAACGAACGCTCATACTCGTTTTCTAGAAATGAACCTCAACCGTTTGTTTGATGAAAAAGAATATGAACCTACGAAAGAGCTGGTCATTGCGCGAAACCTTAAACGTATTGTGGCAGAATTCTATGAAGGTACGCCTTCAGATAAGCGCTGGCATCTAGATCTGCATTGTGCAATCCGCTTATCTAAACACTACACATTTGTTGTGAGCCCGAAGACACGCCATCCTGTTCGAAGCAAAGCTCTCATGGAGTTTGTTGCGAGCGGTCATATTGATGCAGTGATGTTTTCCAATGCGCCTTCCAGCACATTCAGCTGGTTCAGTGCCGAAAACTTTGCCGCACAGGCATTGACGGTGGAATTAGGGCGAGTTGCACGTATCGGGGAGAATGATCTCGATAAACTGGTCGCTTTTGATTTGGCGATGAGAGATCTCCTCTCATCCAGCGAAGCAGAACACCTACCGCGTGTGCCCGTTATGTATCGTGTTAGCCGTACTATCGTTCGTCTGCACGATGACTTTGACTTCATGTTTGATGATGACGTAGAAAACTTTACGGCATTTAAGCATGGCGAAGTGTTTGGTCATGATGGTGATAAACCGCTGATGGCAAAAAATGAGGGGGAAGCGATCGTATTCCCTAACAGGCATGTAGCGATAGGGCAAAGAGCTGCGCTAATGGTTTGCCCAGTGAAAACGCGTTATGAAGAAGATCAACTTGTCTATGATTAAAGCGTTTGCAGTCTAAACTCATCAGACAAGCTTTCTATTTTAATGGCTTAACGGTATCGTTAAGCCATTATTTTTATCATACCTAGAATCACTTGCTGTATGAAGTTAAGCGAAGTCCTATGGAACTGAGTCAATTATTAAGTCGCAGACATCAACGCTGGAAGCGTTGTCTTATGGTGATCTTTGCTGCGCTTGTTCTTTTCTCCATGGCGCACCTTATGGTTGGTGAAATGTTCATTTCGCCTTTCTCAGAATTGACCCATTTGCAGCAACAATTGATCACTCAACTTCGGTTGCCGAGGCTACTTGCCGCGATTGCTATTGGGGCGTCACTGGCTGTATCGGGTGCCGTTTTGCAGGTGCTTTTGGGCAATGTTCTTGCAGAGCCAGGCGTTCTTGGTATTTCAGGTGGGGCGAGCGTAATGATGGTCATCCTCCTGTTTTTTCTTCCTGCCTTGGCAACCCCAGTTGGTTTTATGGTGGCTGCGGTGATAGGTGCATTGCTGTTCACTCTACTGCTTGTGTCTATGGCTAAGGTGATGCGGCTGACTACGGCAAGGCTACTTTTGGTTGGTGTTGCATTGGGTATTTTGACGGGTGCTGTTGTGACTTGGGCGTTCTATTTCAGTGATGACTTAAGCCTAAGGCAGCTTATGTATTGGTTGATGGGTAGTATTGGTGGGGCGAGTTGGTACCACCACACATTAACACTCACGTTGATCCCTGTTTTGGTGTGGTTGTGTTTAAAAGGACAGATACTGGACAAGCTAATGATGGGTGAACTGCATGCCAAGCAACTCGGCGTTGACGTGGAAGCGGTTCGCTGGAAGTTAATCTTAGCCGTTTCGATTCTTGTTGGTGGTTCAGTCGCACTCGGTGGTGTGATTGGGTTTATTGGTTTAATTGTTCCGCATTTGCTTAGACTCGCTTTGGGAAGTGAGAATCGCTATTTACTCCCTATCTCCGCATTGTCAGGTGCGTTGCTGCTTGTCTTTGCCGACATCATCGCCAGAATCGCGTTGGAATCTGCTGAGCTGCCACTTGGAGTCGTCACGACGACGATAGGCGCCCCTGTGTTTATATGGATGCTGGTAAAACATCATGATTCACGTTAATAGCCTATCGGTAGGCGCGCGTTTATTGCCGCTTTCATTCTCGGTCGAGAAAGGGCAGATACTTCACGTTGTCGGCCCAAATGGGAGTGGGAAGAGCACCTTATTGACGGCTCTTTCGGGGTTGTTAGAGTTTGAGGGGGAAGCAACGATTTTCGGTTTAAGCGTCCACTCTAGCTCTATTGAGAGCCTAGCCATGTATAGAGCTTTCTTAAGCCAAAATGATCGACCAGCTTTTAATCTTGAAGTGTCACAATACCTTTCTCTCTCATTGCCGAGTTCAGTTCTGAAAATGAATCAAGGGGTAGAGCAAGTGGTGAGTGAACTGGTCGAGCTGCTCGAACTCGAGGATAAGCTCCATCGCTCAATTCATCAATTATCTGGTGGTGAATGGCAACGTGTCCGTTTATGTGCCATTTGTCTTCAAATTTGGCCAGCATTGAACCCATACGCGAAACTCTTGGTTCTCGATGAACCTGCTGCGTCGTTGGATATTGGCCAAGAGGCGCTGTTATATCGGTTGATTCGAAAGGTGGCGGATATGGGGATCTGCGTTGTGATGTCCAATCATGATTTGAATCGGACACTGAAGCATGCCGATCAAGCTTTATTGCTTGATAAAGGAGTGATGCAACATGTCGGCCCCGTCTCTCAAGTATTTGAGCCAAGTAAGTTATCGAAAGTGTTCAACACTCAAGTTCACCGGACAGAGTTCAATGGGGAGCCCGTATTAGTCTTTGACTGATAGACAGCCCTACCATTTCTAATACTCAAATTAGTGCAGTCTGCACTGAATGTGTTCATACTCATCTGATTTTAGCGAAGCAAAAATCTTATTAACCTTAAATATCAATTGGTTAGATTTGTTTCGTAGGGTGGCATGAGTTTGGCATTAATAAGAATGATACATTCTCGTTCTTGTTAGGCTTAGTCAATTTGAAGGGAAACCAGAAAGCTGACAACAAATAAGCCATTTTTATGATTATGGCAGCTTCCGCCACCTAAGGTTTCCGAAGGTGGCGGCTTTTTATCTAGGGGTTATACGGTGAGGGGAGCAAGGTCTGCTGGGCGGTAATAAACAGATTTTAACACCTTACCTTGGCGAATTGTTTTGCCCTCAGAGACGAAGTCTTCAGCACATTTGGCAATAATGTAATCACCTTTCTGTACCGCTTTCAACTTGATGCCTTGCTCTGCATAATGGGCTTCGGTTTCTGCGTATTCTTGCTCATTTCGACAGACTTTACTCATGTTGCTTGAGTGGACTTCATCCCAACAAGGAATAAAGTCAATACCACGATTAACCGCAACATTGAGTAGCAAGTCAATCAGGTAACTGATGGCTAGGTTGGACTCTACTTTATTATCCCCTAGATGAACTAGGCGGCCCATTAAGACATATACACTGTCAATGATAGCGTCAGCTTGTTCCGTTTTATTGTCAGCTTCAGCTAACTCAGTGAGCTCTTCTACCGCTAAAGAGGTATGCAGGGTGTCTGCTTTCTCGTCTAAGCTTTCAGGAGAGGCAACAGGTAAGTCGAAAGTAGTACGAAACTCGGTAATGTCGCGGTAAAGATGGTCAAAGATATCTTGAGTAAGTTTGGATAGGTGCATTCACTTAACCTGCAATTGCTAATTATCGCGTCATACTAACAAAGCCTTATGAAACGTGCCATTGCAGCACGAAAATAAATGGGGCAAGGCCAAAATATTCAGAGTTTCACGTCCACGGCCATTGATGTTGTTGTGAAGGTAAGTCTATCTTACATAAAAGGAAATTGATTTGGAAAGCATATGGTTGTAGCGAGTGAAAGTGAAAAGGTGATACGACGTCTTTACCAGATCACCAATGATTATCAGAAAGGATTTGATATCCAGATTACCCAGCTGATCATGATGGGATTGGAGCGCTTTAATCTTGATATTGGTATCTTATCTCGTATAGATGACGACCAATATACCGTGTTATATTGCGTTACATCCGAAGGTGTTGAGTTAAACCCTGGGGATACTTTTAATTATGAGTCTACGTATTGTCAAATTACCTGCAGCGCGTCTGGTCCTGTCTCTATTGAGCATATGGGAGAAAACGATAAGTACGCTAAACACCCAGCTTATGAGGCTTTTGGCTTAGAGTCTTACATCGGCGTACCAATTTTTATTGATGACGAGATTTTTGGGACGCTCAACTTTTCTTCCGCCTCTCCCTACCCAAGAAAATTCAAAGATATCGATATTGATGCGCTTAAACTCATGGCTTCATGGATTGAGGTCGAGTTAATTCGTCGTAATCAGGAAGAACGTCTACAAAAGATGAACAGCCAATTAGAATATCAGGCTTATCATGATGTTTTGACTGGTGTCGCAAATCGTCGCTGTATGTTCAAAACGATACATTTGGACATTGAACGTATGAAACATGCTGGTGGTAAAGGAGCTTTGGCGGTCATTGACATCGATAACTTCAAGAAAGTCAACGATACTTATGGTCATCAAATTGGTGATGACGTTCTAAAGAAAACGGCACAAAAACTTCAGTCCAGCTTGTCTGACAGAGACTTTATTGCTCGTTTAGGTGGAGAGGAGTTTGTTGTTTGGTCCCCAGAGCGCAATACTGAAGAACGAAAGCAGTTCATCAATAAGCTTCATCAATCGGTTACCGAAGTGGTGCTGGATAATAAACCAATAACGGTTTCCATTGGCGTTTGTGAGTTTGACTTCTCCCTTGAATCAAACTCTGATTGTAAAAAGAGTACTCTCGATCAAATCATTCTTGTGGCTGATGAGGCGCTGTATACCGCTAAGAACCAAGGACGCAATTGCGTTGTGATACGTTCGCTATCTTCTTTGTCAATGAATCGTTGAAATGAGTGGAGGTTAGACTCCACTCAAACTGGTGCGTTATTTAAATAAGTACGGAAAAAGTTTGATCAATTCTGCCTGAGTAAGAGACTCGACTCGCGCAATGTTGTTGTCAGGAATAGATTCGGGGTCAGGGTAGTGCTTCAATACTCTTTCCATGCTCGCCTCGCGGATGAGATGAAAAACTGGATAAGGAGAACGGTTGGTTAGGTTCTCTGCATCTTCAGGCTCAGCACCCCCAAAGCAATAATCGGGATGGAATGTCGCTAATTGGTAGACACCTTCCCAATCTTGCTGGCGAATTAAGGCTTCTACCCAGTCAATAAATAGATTGTAATCGAAGAAGTCTTCCAGCATGTTTGGTACCACCACTAGAGTGGTTTCCAATTCTTCGGCGGGCTTGGTTTCGAGTTCCATTAATTGAGTGAGTATGTCTTCTAACAGTGTTTCTTCTTGCGTAGCTTCACTCACAAAGATTTTAATCTGTTTATTGCGTTGTGGTTTGGCAGCAAATGGGCATAGGTTTAGGCCGATTACGACATCATTGAGCCATTGATTGACTTGCTCTGCGATGGCTTGTGTTGAGCTTGAAGTGGTCATCTTGCTTCCGGTTTATTATTTGGAAGCAAGAATAGCAGATTCAGTTTACGGCAGTAAGTAGCTAAGAAGGCTATTAAGAAGTTGTTGTAGCCTTTAACTCATGAGACGTTTCAGTTTGTGTCTTGTTGTCTTTAAGTACCGGCTCAATACTGATTGAGTTTAACTTGTAGCAAAGGGTGAAAATTGTCAGATATAGAGTCATTCCCCCACCAATCACATAGGCCCATCCACCATGCTGCCAGCAGTAAATTAAGAAGAATCCTCCTAAACTACCGCCTACGTAATAGTGCACGAGGTATAATGCGGTTGCTGTTGCTTTGGCACTGGTGGCTTTTTGGCTGACCCAAGCGTAAGCCAAAGTATGAGTGAAGAAAGCCCCAAAGCTTATTAGGGCTAAGCCTAGAATCATAAATGGAATACGGTCAATGTAGGCGACCAACATTCCTAGTAGGCTGATCATGGTGCCGCAAACCATACCGGATATGGGTTGATGGTTGCGGTTCCATACAGAAGTCAGCTTAGAACTTAGTGTACCGGGTAAGTAGCAAAGGAAAATCAACGATGCTAACCCTATCGGTAAAGAGTGGGGAGCCGAAACGAGTCGGAACCCCATGACCGAATACAAGTTTACGAATAGAGCGAAATTCACTCCGCCAATCAGCATTGCGAGCCAAATAGTCTGGTTCTTGAGATGCTTGATGAGTGATCGGTTGTGATACCTCAGCATACCTTTTTGAGGCACAAAATGTTTCTGCTTTGGCAACATCACACAAACGGCTAGGGCACCAATGAAAGTCAATATCGCCATGACAATAACCGCCTGTTGCCAGCCAAGTGCGTCGGTAAGCGTCCCTCCGACAATACGCCCGGTGATCCCGCCGAGTGAGTTAGCGGCAATGTAGCCACCAATAGCTTGCCCAAAAGCTTTTGGCGAGAGTTCTTCGACCATGTAAGCGACAGCAACGGAAGCAAATGCAGCGATCGCAATGCCCATTAAAGCGCGCATAGCCACCAAACTGATCAATGATGGAAAGAGCAGCATACAAAGACCAATCACTGGCATTGTAAGAAGTCCTGCTAGCATGACGCGTTTACGTCCAGTTGCTTCAGAGGCAACAGCCCAAGGAACCAAGCTGAATGAAAGTGCGAGTGTTGTTGCAGCAAATAGCCAGTTAACCTGAGTTTCGGACACTGAAAAGTGCACAGCCATATAGGGAAGCATTGGCTGGAACAAGTATAAGTTACAGAAAATAATGAAGGATCCCAATGCGAGGCTCAAAGTGACGCGTCGGTAATCTTGAGTGCCTAATTCGATCATTGAAGGTGTGCCTTAGAAATTCAATCGGTTAATGTGATCAAAATATCAGCGAGATGAAGATTAATAAAATATATTAAAAATATGGATGCTATATATAAAATATATGAAGAAACATGGACTCTCGACACCTGAAACATTTCGTCTCTGTTGCAGAGCATGGCCACTTCACCATGGCTGCAAAAGCACTGCATATTGCGCAACCCGCATTAAGCATTTCAATAAAAAAATTTGAACAGCAACTTGGTGTTGAATTGTTCCGTAGAGAAGAACGACAAATAACGTTAACTGATGAAGGCAAGGTGCTGTATGAACATGCCAAGCGAGTGCTGCAACAAATCGATGACGCCAAATTAGCCATCGACGAAATGCGAGGTTTAGAGAAAGGGGAAGTCAGGTTGGGAGCACCAAGCATGATGGGATCCTATTTCTTTCCGCAGGTTTTGATGGCATTCAAGACACATTATCCCAATCTCAAATTAACCCTTATTGATGCGGGCGCTCGTTCAATCAGAAAGATGCTCTTGAATGGAGAGCTCGATATTGGTGTCATTGATGATGAAAATGTACCTGATGATCTGGAAACGGACCATTTGCTGAATGTTGAAATGGTTGCAGTCGTTGGCCCCGAACACCCACTTGCTGAAAAGAAAAGTATTAGTTTCACCGAGTTCTTTGAACATGAACTGGTGATGTTTAAGCCCGGGTATTTCCACCGTGACTTCGTGGAAAGCAAAGCGCGTCAGTATGAAAAGAAGATGAATTTTTCTTTTGAAACCAATTTGCTACCAATGATATTAAGCATTGTGAAGCATGAGTTTGCTATTACTGCTTTACTTAAGCTGGTCACGGAGCATGAGAAAGATGTGGTTGCTGTGCCTTTTGATGATCCCGTCAACTTACGCTTATCTCTCGCATGGCGAAAAGATGGTTATCTATCCATCGCCGATCGGACATTCATTGAATTTGTTAAGCAGTATGTGTAGCTCATGTAGCTCACACTTTCCCCTAAGTTGGTCGCAACATTGTTTCGATTAGAGTAGTTTGATTGGATACAAAGTTCAGGGAAGGAATGCAGTGAAATGCAATTGAAAATTGAAGATCTGATGGTTGAAATTGGCGCGAGTAAGTTGGAAATTACGCGATGGGATATTGAGCAAGACCAATCATGGGGCGTGTTTAGTACAGAAGGCGATATTGGTTCTACTCTGGGCTATTTGCTTTGTGGGGAGTTGGAGGGAGTCGAGGGAGGTTTCGCTATATCTGAAGGTCGAGTCGCTCAGGTCTCTCTTGTCGAGCAACAGCGGTTGCTAGAAGATGAGCTCGCGAAAGACGATACCGACTTTCTAGATCGAATAGATAATGGGAGCACTGTTCAGACTCTGATCTATGAACAGTGTAAAGATGAAGCGCTAACTCAACGACTGCTTAAAGATTTAGATCTTAAACACCTCAGTGATAGTGGTTTTCGTGTTCTCTCCACAGGGGAAACACGGCGAGTTATGTTAGCACGAACGCTGGCAACCAAGCCGGATTTGATTGTTCTTGATAATCCATTTACAGGTCTCGATGTCACTCACCGTTCAGCGCTTGCGGAGTATCTAGCGGCACTGTCGAAATCACTTCAGATGATCATCACATTTAACCGAGAGGAAGATGTGCCTAGCTGGATTGAGCAAGTTGCGTTGTTTAATCAGGGAAAACTCGAGAGTGTCATGAACATCAAATCTTGGCATCAACACCCGGTCATCAATCAAATCAAAGCCCAATCCAAACAGCAGAGTGAACAGATGATGTCTCTTATTCGTCGTCATCAGCACACCACAGAATTTAACAATCCGATATTTGAACTTAAAGAGGGTAAGGTCGAATACACAGAGAAAACAATTTTCTCTGGTGTAAATTGGAGAATCGACAAAGGTCAGCACTGGCAGGTTAAAGGCCCTAATGGTTGTGGGAAAAGTACGTTACTTGGATTGATTTTTGGTGATCATCCGCAGTGCTATTCTAACGATATTCATATCTTGGGGAATAAACGTGGTTCAGGTGAATCTATTTGGGATATTAAAAAACACATTGGGATGGTGTCGTCTGCATTACATCTGCAATATCGTGTCAGTTGCAGCGCACTAGAAGTTATCCTTTCTGGCTTTTATGACTCTATTGGTCTCTATCAATCGCCTTCCAAAAAGGAAGTCCAAGTCGCTCAAGAGTGGCTGGAAATACTGCACATGTCAGAGTACGAAAAAACCTCTTTTAAGCAACTTGAGTACGGTCAACAGCGTCTGTTATTGATTGCCAGAGCGATAATAAAACAACCAGCAATTCTAATCCTAGATGAACCTTATCAGGGGCTTGACTACTTAGGCAGGAGACTGGTTAAAAATACGCTCGAGCTGATTGCTAAGGAAAACTTGAGCCAGCTTCTTTACGTTTCTCACTATCAAAATGACAAGCTAGAAAGTATCCATAATGAACTCGAGTTTTGCTTCGATCAAACTCATGCATGCTACAAGACTATCATTCACCAATCGCTGTAATGAGAGAGGTGATATTCTCTGGTTGATGGCCTAAACAGCGGGTGCCCTCAATTTTTGTTTTTTAAAGTCAATAAATTACTGGAAAAAACGTCATGCTTTCCTAGGCTAATTATAGAAATAAAGGATAACGACTAACTTGGTGATCTATATGGCTAGGAAATTTTTGATTGGAGTGATGCTACTATTCAGCGGTTTGGTTCATGCGACTAAACCCGATGTGCTAAGAGTGTATTTGGATGCCGATAGAACTGGGCATCTAGAGTCGGCACTTTCCATTGAGCATGGGGTTAAGGTGGCTTTCGCTCAACAAGGAAATCAAATTTCGGGCATTCCGGTTGAGTTTGTAACGACCGATCACCGAGGAAACGTACTGCGTAGTAAGAGAAATATGGATCGTTTCCTAAAAGATAATAATGGATTGGTTTATTTTGCTGGAATGCATTCGCCGCCTTTAATGAAATATCGAGAATACATCAATAAATCCAAGATGCTGACGCTAGTACCATGGGCAGCCGGTACGCCAATAACCCGTTACCCTTCAGCGGAAGATAACTATGTATTTCGCCTTTCTGTCGATGACTCTAAGGTTGGGAAAATATTGGTTAACTATGCATTAGAGCAGCAATGTAAACAACCTCACTTGGTGTTAGAAAATACAGGGTGGGGGAAATCCAATCACAAAGCCATGATGTCTGCGTTACCTAAAGACCTCACCGAGCAGGTTAAAACAAGCTGGTTTAATTGGGGGATTAAGAATGTTGATGCGCGGATTTTGATTCGTGAAGCCCAATCCAGTGGTGCGGACTGTGTATTACTGGTAGCGAATAGCCGTGAAGGCAAATTGATTGTGGAAAGTGTGGCAGATATTGATATAGAAATGCCGATATACAGTCATTGGGGAATTACGGGAGGGAAGTTTGCACAAAATGTCCCTTTCCCTATCCGCGAGAAAGCTAATCTTCACTTCATCCAATCGTGTTTCAACTTTTATAGCTCTGAGTTAAATACTTTTAGCAAAAATGTGTTTAGAGACGCCAAAAAACTATTCCCAGCGTACTTTGAAGACACCAATATTGAGGCTCCAGCCGGGTTTGTTCATGGTTACGATCTGGCAAAAATATTCATTGAAGCAGCCAGTCGAATAGAGTTAACGGACAATGTGGAATCTAATCGTATCGCACTAAAAAATGCTTTGGAATCGAGCAATATCATTGTGCAAGGGCTAATTAAAGAATATCAATCACCATTTTCTCCCTTCTCTGAAGAAAATTTTGATGCCCATGAAGCATTAGGTGCTGATGATTTTTGTATGGCGACTTACGATGATAAAAACGCTGTAAAACTGAAATCTAAATCCATTTAAGTACAGGTAACGCAGGTCTATGTTGAAGTTTGATAAGAAAAATGGAATGCATTTGTTTTCGTTGTTTCTCATCGTTGGGGCCTGCGTATTCATGCTTGCAAGTTTTGCTTTTGTTCAACATCAAGCCAGAGAGACGGCACAAATCCTTATTAACGAGAGTCTAAAAGGAAAATTCGTTGCCATTGAGAGATATGTATTCGAGTTTCTGAAGCTGCATGAGCAAAGGCTTGGACGTGTCACTTCTCACCCTGTTGTCACACGAGCGGTATTAGAAGGGGTGGATAATCGCAGCGCATTTAAAGATCAACTTGATGTAATTAAGTCATCTGGCTCGACTGCCTACGTCAATATATATGATTTTTCAGGAGGGGAAATTTATCAAGAAATAGCCCTTCCAGATACGGTACTAACCTTCATTACAACTGGTGTAGAAAATGAGTCATTAATGGATGAACAGTCATACTCACTGTTTAAATATGGTGGAAGAGACTATCTTCTGCTTACTTCTCCAATCTTATATAACGAATACGCAGAAGGCCTAGGTACCTATGTCACACCACTGGATGAGAGCCAGTTTTTCGAGAGCTTAGGCACAGATAGTTTGCATTGGTTTGGTATTGCTCAAAATCGACTGAATTGGGAGATGAGTCCACCCAATAATTGGAAGGTTGATACCTTTCCTATCGAAGGAACTGAGCTGACTTTAATGTATTCGGTATCACCACAGTTGGTGGTGAACGCCAGATCCAATTTAATGGAAAGCTTATTTATTGGCATGCTCACTGCCACTGGGATGACGCTGATTGTTATGTTTATCTTTGGGCGTAGAGTTCTGGTCTCGCCATTTCTAAAATTGGCAGAGTCAGAGCAGCGTTTATATAAGCAGTCAGAATCTTTGAAAATACGAGAGGCAGAATCGGCTCGATTAGCACGCGTGGTTAAGCATATGCGTGATGCCGTGGTGTTCACTGACCTAAATGCCAAAGTGACATGGGTTAATGGAGCTTTTGAACAGCTGACGGGTTATTCGTTATCTGAACTAGTGGGTAAAAAGCCTAGCCAACTGCTTCAAGGAGCGGATACAGATAGACAAACCACAAAGAAAATGCGTGATTTCATCGACCGCAGAGAACCGGGTTTCTTTGAGCTGCTGAATTATAACAAAGACGGAGAGTCATACTGGATTGAAATTGCACTGACTCCTTTATATTCCACAGATGGGCAGATTGAGGGCTTTATGGCTGTCGAGCGCGATATTACCCAGCGTGTTGAGCTTGAAGAGTCTCTAAAAATAAAAGCTGTAGAAGCAGAAGCGGCGAACATAGCTAAATCTCAATTTTTAGCCGCGATGAGCCATGAACTAAGAACGCCGATGAATGGTATTCTTGGTGTCGGGGATTTACTTAAAAACACAAACCTTAGCCAAGAGCAGCAAGAGTACGTGGACACTTTAGTGAGCTCTGGGAAACACATGTTAAATGTGCTGAATGATATTCTTGATTTCTCAAAAATCGAAGCGGGAAAACTCGAACTTGAAAAAACAGAGTTTTCTCTACAGGACGTGGCGACAAGGCTGACTCGGCTTTATGAACCTCTGTGTGCTGACAAACACCTAGAGTTCAAATGTACCTACCCTCAATCATCTGATAAAGCACTAATCGCGGATGAAACGCGTATACTGCAAATCTTACAAAACTTGCTCAGTAATGCCTTAAAGTTCACTTCGGAAGGTGGGATTAGCCTAACTTTAGATGTGGTGAAGCAAAGTCAGAAAACAGAGCTTCATATGGTGGTTGCTGATACAGGTATTGGGATAAGTTCGGAAAAGCAATCAGTGATTTTTGACCCTTTTGCTCAAGCGGAAAACGATACCACGCGTCGATTTGGTGGAACGGGCTTAGGTTTGTCTATTACACGTGATTTGGTCAAAGCAATGAAGGGGACGATTGACTTAAATAGTACCGTCGAAGAGGGTAGCCAGTTTACGGTGATCGTTCCTATTGAATTGAAAACTGTACAAGTTCGTCAGACTCATGAGAAGCAGGAACAGCTCCCAGAGTTTGACGGATCAGGCCTGAGTGTTCTTATTGCGGAAGACACGAGAGTCAACGCCTTGGTTTTAGGTAAATTCCTTAAAAACAAAGGGTTTGAATATGAAGTGGTTGAGAATGGTGAATTGGCTGTGGAAAGAGTGCAAAGTCAACATTTCGATTGTGTCTTAATGGATAACCATATGCCAGTGATGGATGGGTTGAAGGCAACCAAAGCGATTGTTGAACTAGGCTTAACGTCCCCTCCAGTGATCATTGGTTGTACTGCTGACGCATTTGAACAAACAAGAGAGCGAATGATCTCTGCAGGCTGTGCAGATGTCATTACCAAACCTATCAGTTCAGACAAACTGGATGAAGTATTTCACGCAACGCTTAAAACTTTGGAAGAAAAAGCGATGCGCGAAGCATGATTGATCACTTTGAGTTGTACATCTTTTCGAAATTTTTCGGGTTCCAGCCAATCATATAGCGATCACCAATTTTGAGTACGGGCAAAGAACGAGCGCCGATCGCATCAAGCTCTTTGCGACCGCGTTGCATTTTGGCGTTAGTTAACCTGTAGGCATACCCTTTTTCATCTAAGTATCGCTGGGCATCTTTACAGTGCGGGCATTTATCCTTCACATATAAGACAAGTCTTTTCATCGTAAATTCCTAATCTTGCTTTGCAGCAGAGTGTAATGAAAAGACAGTGAATGGCAAGTGTGATTCGGGTAGACTGGCACACCTTGATCTTTGCACTGATATTTACGCTATGAATCCAGTTCTTCGTTACATCCAAGGTTATCCAGAACATATTATTAATCCAGTGACAGAATTGTTGGAAACAGGACGGTTGCAGAAATGGTTTAAGCGTCGTTATCCGGAAAATCACGAGATTAAAAGCGAGAAAGCGCTTTTTGAGTACACAATGGCGATAAAAAATCGCTATATGAAAAAAACATCGCCCATCAGTAAGGTGGTATACGACAATAAGATTCACCTTATCAACAATGCGTTAGGGCTACATACTTACGTCGCTAAAGTGCACGGCGGTAAAATTAAATCCAAAAATGAAATCCGCATCGCCAGTGTGTTTAGAAATGCCCCTGAATCTTTGCTGAGAATGCTTGTGGTTCATGAGCTTGCACACCTGAAAGAAAAAGACCATAACAAAGCGTTTTACCAACTTTGCTGCCATATGGAACCTGACTATCACCAACTTGAGCTCGATGCTCGATTATTTATGATATATACCGAAACGGTAGAGAAAACGAATAAGTAAACTGATTTATGATTGAGCAGAACAAGCGAACAAGCCCGAAATACACAGGCAAGCCGTCAGGAGAAATGAAAGTCACGGTTTTAAAAGGAAAAGCGGGGTTACACCAGCGTAATCTGCATCGAGGTCGCTACGATTTTTCTCAATTAGTGAAAGTGACCCCAGAGTTGAAAAGGCATGTTGTTAAAAATCCGAAAGGTGAGGCGTCCATTAACTTCTCTGATCCTGTTGCCGTCAAATTACTCAACAAAGCCTTACTGGCTCATCATTACGGCATTGTCTTTTGGGATATTCCCGAGGGTTATCTGTGTCCGCCAATTCCCGGTCGTGCCGACTATATCCACCGCTTAGCCGAGTTGCTAGTGCAAGATAACAAGCAGATAAACCACGAAAAAGTCAGGGCACTGGATGTCGGAGTAGGGGCGAATTGTATTTATCCTATCATCGCAGCAACGCAGTACCGATGGCAGTGTGTAGGCTCTGATATTGATCCGGTGTCTATTGAGAACGCCAATCAGATTGTTGAAAGTAATGCTGAACTCAAACCACTAATAGAGTGCCGTTTGCAAACACAAAGACGGTATTTCTTTAAAGGTATCATTCAAAGCGATGAGTATTTTGAGTTAACAACTTGTAACCCGCCATTTCACAGATCCTTACAGGAAGCGCAACAAGGTACGGAACGTAAAATTAACAACCTCAACCGCAGTAAACAGCAACGTGGCTTATACAGAGAAAAAGAGAAATACAAAGCATCACCTATACTTAACTTTGGTGGCCAAAATGCGGAACTTTGGTGCCCTGGAGGTGAAGCGGCCTTTATCAAGAACCTTGCGTTTGAAAGCCGTGACTTTGCGAAACAAGTCTTGTGGTTTTCTACTTTGATTTCCAAAAAAGAGAACGTACGTTGGATGCGCAAGAACCTCGCTAAAGTTGGTGCGAAAGAGGTACAAATAGTTGAAATGAGTCAAGGGCACAAAGTGAGCCGGTTTATGGCATGGACGTTTCAAACGCCAGCTGAAAGGCAAGGCTGGTATAGCTCAAAACAGTAACCAAAGGAGGGCATATGGATATCGAAATTTATATGCCTTGTGAGCCTGAATGGTTTTGCGATGGTTTACTTATTCTCT
This sequence comes from Vibrio sp. Isolate24, assembly GCF_022398215.1. Taxonomy (NCBI): domain Bacteria; kingdom Pseudomonadati; phylum Pseudomonadota; class Gammaproteobacteria; order Vibrionales; family Vibrionaceae; genus Vibrio; species Vibrio sp. Isolate24. Next base: position 886,302 of record NZ_JAKEUU010000002.1, on the reverse strand, counting down.
TTGCCTTCCTGTTTATTGTTGGGCTTTTGGGCTTTGTATTTATCGTTTATAGAGAGTACCTCAAAATCCAGCGAGCTTCTCGGATAAAACGCCGGCGTAGTACCCCTTTATCACACCGAAAGAAACGCTAAGTATGCTTCAATACTATGGTCTGGGGCTGATTGTTTTTTGGCTCTGCTCTAACTTCATGAGCAAGCGGAGCGAAACATCTCGTACGCCAAATTCTTGGTGAAACGAGCTGATACGCTGTCGGGCAATGGCCAGTTTTCCATGCTCAATTTCAAGCTTGGCCAAGTTTAGTATTGATTGTGCTCGTTTGGGATCGTGTGCTATCGCTCTTTTGAAGTATGTCATTGCTTGTATGGTTTGTTCAGCCTTAAGCGCACAAAAAGCGGCACTTTCGTAGCTCGCTGCGACATTGAGGTAATCAGGCTGTTGAATAGCCTTGTCAAACATAGTCTGCGCTGCGTTATAGCGGGATTGTTTGCAAAGAAAACTACCGTAGTCATGCAGTATCTGCCCATTACTAGGTTGGCTACGAATGGCTTTCTGGTACATCTCATTCGCTCGTTCGTACTCAGACACATGATCCAAATAATGAGCCATAGCCAGTTGCGCGCGGAAATAGCTCGGTGAATGTACAAGAGCCTTATGTAGATTCTCTCGTGCTTTGACCCGCTCCCCACGTTGTAAATAACTTATCCCCAATGCGATTCGAGCATCCGCTTGATGGTTTTTCGCTGAGGTCGATAAAGGGTTTTTGACGGTGACACAAGCTGATAGTAATAGGCTGGCGAAAAGAAATAGAAAGCGCATAGTATGGCAAAGAGAAGGACCTTCTTTTGAATGTATTACGTTATTTGTCCGGTCTCATCAAAATAGGCGTAATCATGCGGCCGATTTAGCAAGAACGGCTGAAAATAAAGGGAACAGAGTGTGAAAAAACAAGTCATCGGTGCAGCGGCCTTAAGCTTTTTAGTCGGGCTGTCTATTAAATCATCTATCGCATCTGAGTTAGACATGAGCACTCAGTATGCGGACAGTGGTGTGGCGTATGTTAAGCAGGGTAACCAAGCTAGTCACTATAGGCTGATTTTTATTCATGGATCCCCCGGGAATAAAGAAGGCTATGAAGCTTACTTGAAAGACACTTGGTTATTAGCCAATGCTGAATTGGTTTCAATTGATCGTTTGGGGTACGGTCAGTCTCCTAACCAGCTTATTGCCAATTTAGACGGACAATCCCTATCCATTAAACCTTTTCTTGCTGAAGACAAAGTTAATATTCTGGTTGGTCATTCTCTAGGTGGGCCTATTGCACTAAATCTCGCACTGATGTTTCCGAATTTGGTTCACGGAATGGTATTGATTGCGCCAGCATTTGACCCAACACATGAAGCACCTAAGTGGTACAACAAGCTGGCAGATACGTGGCTGGTTAGTCTTTTTCTTACTGACATCTGGAGGAAGTCAAATGGAGAAATGTTGCCTCTTGCTGGAGAGCTTGAAAAGCTCAGTGCTAAGGATTGGAGTCCATTGGATTCAGTGCCCGTGACTTTGATTCACGGTGATGAAGATAATATCGCAGCGCCTGAGAATTCGACTTTTGCTATTGAGCGCCTATCTGGAAAAGATAAGAGGTTGGTGGAAGTTAAGGGTGGGGGGCATTTTATCCTTTGGCAAAATACCCCTAAAGTTATCAACGAAATCAAACAACTAATCCACGCTTTAGGCCTTAATCATCCTTTGTGAAATTGGCTTCACTAAATTGATCTAAGTCGTAAGGAGTTTGTTGGTATACGCAGTAGTTGAGCCAGTTCGAAAATAGCAAATGACCGTGACTGCGCCAGCTTGCGATGGGTTTGTTATCTGGATTGTTGTTCGGATAGTAGTTCACAGGAATAGCGGGTTCCATTCCTTCGCCGAGATCACGGATATACTCATTGTGAAGCGTAAATGCATCATATTCAGGATGACCCGTCACGAAGACATTTCGCTTGTCTTTCGTCGCGGCTAAATACACTCCTGCGATATCAGAAGTCGCCAGCACATCCAAATCGGTATGCTCAGCGAGATACTCGGGTGAGAAGTCTGCGTATCGTGAGTGGGGAGCTAAGAAAGTATCATCAAAGCCACGCAATACAGGATGGTACGGTTGATGTATCTGATGGTGGTAGACACCAGAAAGTTTCTCTTTCCGAGTGCGCTTGGGTAGGTCATAAAGCAGTTTCAAACCTGCTTGAGCAGCCCAACACACGTATAATGTCGAGGTTACGTGCTCTTTCGCCCAACTCATGATGGCTTGTAAGTGCTCCCAATAGATTACGTCTTCGAATTGAACCAGTCCTAATGGGGCTCCTGTAATGATCAGACCATCGAAATTACGCCCTTTGACCATCTCAAACTGACGATAGAAGTTATCCAAGTGCTCCGTGGGTGTGTTCTTGCTTGGTCTATCATCGATACGTAGCAGCTCAATGTCTACTTGAAGCGGGCTATTAGAAAGTAAGCGAAGAAACTGAGTCTCAGTTTCTATCTTCTTCGGCATTAGGTTGAGGATCAATACTTTTAGGGGACGAATTTCCTGCGTAGACGCTCGAGATTCGGGCATTATGAAGATATTTTCCTGACGTAATACATCACTAGCAGGTAATTGGTCGGGGATCTTAATCGGCACAGCTTTCTCCCTAAGCTTTTTGGACGTCTATACATCCAAACTTAACTCAAACCTAATGAGATGTCGATAGCATTGTTATGCTTATTTGCGGTAAAATTTGTGCCTCATTAGTCGAACTATTCATTTCAATGACGCTAAAGCTGACCATTATTCGTGGGTTGCCTGGTTCCGGGAAAAGTACTCTAGCTCGGACACTGGGTGTGAATCATTATGAAGCGGATATGTACTTCATTGATGCTCAAGGTGATTACATTTTCAGACCAGAAGATATCTCGAAGGCGCATGATTGGTGCAAAACAATGACGCGTGAAAGCTTGCTTCAGAAGCAAAGCGTGGTGGTATCTAATACTTTTGTCATGAGATGGGAGATCATACCCTACTACAAAATGGCGCAACAGTATGGCGCGGTGTTTGAAATCATCGAATGTAAGCAAGACTATGGCAATATTCACGGTGTTCCTGCAAGCACTATCCTAGAGATGAAAAAACGGTGGCAAGAATGGCGAAGAGAACCGCTGTAATAGAAATGACCTCTTACGGCGTCTATAGCCAGTGGGATTCAAAATCTAAGCACTTACCTAAAATTCAAGACTTCACAACTAAAATTCCTGCCGATCAGGATATAGAGTTTGGTTTTATTGTGAATATCAAAAAAGCCAAAGGTCAGGTGATTGAATATTGCATTGACCATCCGGGGGTTCTGGGTAAAAAGGGCCAGATATTAGATCCGTTTACTGGGGACATGCATGTCGGGAGTAATGACTGGGATTTTTATCTTGGGGATACCATTCAGCTTTTAGACCCTATCAATGGTTATGATTCCAACATTGGTAAATGGCGTATGACCATTGAATTAAATGGCAAAGTGGTTGCGGATAAGACCTTCGATGTTTACAGCCGAGAAGGAGAATTCTGGAAAAGACGAGGGTTTTAGGCTGTTCCTGTCACTATAGCCAAGATTGTTTAAGTGTCTCTAACTTCAAGGGTTTGGAAAAGTAGTAACCTTGCAGATAAGATACCTTCATTTCGGCTAAATATTTGACTTGCTCGGGCTCTTCGACGCCTTCTGCAATTATTTTTACACCCAGGCGATGGCCAAGTTCAATAATCGTGTTTAGTACAGTGGCATTAACGGTTTCTAAACCAATAGTATCAACAAAGCATTTATCGATTTTCAAATAATCAAACTGAGTGCTCTGGATGACTGAGAGAGCTGTGTGACCGGTACCAAAGTCATCAATCGAGATGAGAACGCCGCTCTTTCTCAGCTCGGCAAGCGCATCTCGCCCTTTGTCATCAAGTATCTGTCTTTCGGTGACCTCAACTACAAGGCGAATCCCAACCTGTCTAAAGCGGATAGCATAGTGACATAGAGTTGATATATTTTGTGGCTGATGTAGATAGGAGGGAGGAACATTAATACCTAGATGAACATGACGGAATGCAGGTTCTGAACTGAAATCCTCTAATGCCACTTCCAATACATAATCAGTAATAGCATCTATGATATTTTCTTGCTCAGCCAGTGGTATAAATAAGTCTGGGCGAACCAAACCTAGTTTAGGGTGTTGCCAGCGAATAAGTGCCTCAAAACCACTCAGTTTCTGACTGTCGTCAGCGTCAACAATAGGTTGATAAACGAGGAATAACTCTTTTCTTTTTAAGCCTTTTTTGAGGTCATCGACGAGGCTGTCACGGCTTTTTAGACGCGAAAGAACAATATATAAAGCCATTGAAATGAGAAAAGAAATTGGAATGCTGCTTAATGCAGAATAAACAACACGTCGATGAATAAATTCGGAGCTCGCTTCAGTCATTAAAGAAAAACCATACTTTGGAGAGGTAGTAATGTAATGAAGAGTATCCGATGTAAAATCTTTTTCTGCAGGGTAGACTTTTTGACCAAACTTAGCCGTAATAAAACTCAGCTTATCATTTTCAATGTTAGTTAGCCTTGTAAGAAGGTAGTTATTGTCAACGATAGCAAAGGCACCACTATTTACGATATTCGGCTCTCTATTCACCACGACCATCGTTCTTTGTTTTGGGTCTTGGTTAATATCGAAAAGAAAGGCGCCAGATTTAGCCGTACCATTTTTAAAGGCATAGTTTAAGTCGGTATAAACTTCCCCACGCTTTGAGGAGCAAATAGCGATGCCGTCTTGAATGATGATGAGTTCTCTTAAGGAACTCTCAAACAGGAGATCTTCACGAATAGCGTCACAACTCTCAGGATGCTTCATTGCTTTAGCATTTTTTTCTTGGAGCTCAGTGATGACATCTTCAATTCTATCTTGAAAATTTAAGGCTATGGTTTTCAAGCTATCCGTAATTCCATAATACGCAACGTATTGTGAAACAGGAAAAACAATGCAAAGTGGAATTAAAATGTAAGCAAGCAGTGATTTAAGTTCTAGTGTTAGAGTTGATACGCTTTGATTCATTTTAATTATTCTATCCAGTTAACTTATTTGATATTAATATATATTGCCGCATAAAAATGTCGAACTGTCCGCAAATTAATCGCAATAACTAAGTTAACTTTTACACCAATTCTGGCTATTCAGCCAATTTTCGCCTTAGGTGATCTATTTTATTTACCGTTAGATGATAAGTGCTGGTAATCGCTTTATTGACAGTATTTTCGATAGCTGTAGAGAGCTAAGCTGATCCATAAGCCGCTTTGTAACCACAACAGCCCCCATTGAGAAGATATTTGATCCCAACTTGCTCCCATTTGATTTAAGGCAAGAAAGCCCTGAATAGCTGGTGTGCTTGGAAAAAGTTGTGAGAGCCAGAGGACTGGGGAGGGAATACTGTTTAGTGGCCAGATAAACCCTGCACTGAAGATCAACGGCATTGAGCTGATGAGAACGACTAGGGTAACAAGTTCTCGTCTTGGCGTTATTGCTCCCAAGCAGATACCGATTGCGCAGGAAGCGAGTAAAAACGGCAATAGCAGGGAGAGGAGTTGAGCACTAGTTGCAAGTTGACTGATGCCATGCATCGAGAAACTGGCACCAAAATAAAACATGCTCAGAATATAGTAAATGCCTACCAGAACACTAAAGCGGACCAAGAGTAGTGTGCTCGGCTGGGTGGCACTCCAATAGCCTTTTCCGCTTTTTTGGCTACCAGTCATTAGGCCTGAAGCCATCGCCATCGTCTGCTGTAAAATCAAAACAAACACAGCTGGAACAACATAGTCAATGTAGCCCATACGTGGGTTGAAGGTCGGCTTAAGGTTCAGTTTGGTTGCGCTATATTGTTCACTGGCTAAAGCCATTGGAGTCCCATCTAGGAGTAATTGAGTAACTTTTGTTTGGGCGGCTAAGGTTCCCCCAGCTTGTGCAAGGCCTTCAACGACGGTTCCGTAGACAAGAAAATAGGAGGCATCCCCTGCGAAAGAGAGAGTCGGGCTAGCACCCATTAATAGGTCTTTATAAAAATGCTCAGGAATCACAAGAAAGCCGCTGATTTTACCATCGATAAAGGCTTGTTGAGCAGACTCGATAGCGTAATCACGTTGTACGACTTGGACCTGTGGCGTTGCATCCACCATTCTCTCAAGCTTGTAACTAGTCTGGCTACGATCAAGGTTGACAATAATGATGGGTTGTTCTCTTGGCGTTTGGTGGTTGTAGGGAAGAGGGTACAGAAACGAATAGAACAGTACACCACCAAACACAGTAAGTGTCACGATAGGGTTACTCAACAAAGCTTTAACTTCGGCAGAAAGTACATCTATGATTCTCATTGCGCCTCCACTTGGCTTTGTCTTGTGTTGAATAAATGTTTTCGAATTAGCAAAGCACACATTAAGGCTGGGAGTAAGTAGCCTAACATGGGTAGCAGGTGAGGTAAGGCATCATAAACACTTTGACCATAACTGACTTGGCTTACCTGAACCTCGATATAATGGCTAATAGGTAACAAGCTGCGCCAAGCTTGTGCGAGGTGGTTCATGTCTGTCACTGGAAAAGTAATGCCCATGAAGGCGAAGCTGGGGGCAGTGAAAGCGCCAGCAAAACTCATGGCGCGAGCTGGGTCGAGAGTTAAAAAGAAGAAGAAGCTGCCCATAACAACACAAGCGAAAACAGTGATGATTTGTGCGAATATCAACACAGCATAACTACCGCTCATTGGCCATTTGAAGCCCATGTAAAACCAGTATAGGAAGGCCAAGCCTTGTACTATAAATATGGGGAAGTAAGGAAGCAGAGTTTTTAAGCACTCTGTGGTGCTGTTATTTCCCAACCAACGAACTAAGCCTCTATTTCTATGATTTGCGGCCAGTATTAAAATGGTCGAAACCACAATGATGATTTGCCACAAGGCAGGCACAATTGCAGAGACCAAAAACTGCGCGTAATTGGCGTTTTTGTTGAATAAAGGTGTAATTTGGGTTTTGACTGGCAGTGCTGATCCCAGCGCTTGATCTATTGAGTGTCCTCCTTCTAATAACGCTTTCTTAGTGTCGATTTGGGCATTGAATGTTGACTGTGCTTGCACCAAGGCTGAGCTGATAAGTTTTCCAATCAATATTGTCTGGCTGTTATAAAACGCACTCACCTGTGGAGGTATACCCTGATAAATACTCTTATCAAAATCCGTCGGAATAACGACATAGGCGAAAACCTTGCTGGTCACGAGTGCATTTTTGGCCTCGGCAATATCGGCAAAGTTCCGAGTCACTTTTAAAGTTGATGTCGCATCGTAATAGTGACTCAGTTGGCGGGAAAGTTGACTATGAGATAAGTCGACAATGCCAATAGGTAAGTCTCGTGCCAGTCCTTGTGAAAAAATTGCCCAAATTGAGATGACGAGAGCAATAGGTATCCATGTAAGACAGGACAACAACCATTTATCGCGCCTGATGATGGTCCACTGAGTGGAAAACAGATCGTTCATGTTAAAGCTCGACTGCCAAGCTCATCCCCATTCGAAGGGCGTGATCATGCGTCAAAGGTCTAGCTTCAACTTCAAAGGTTCGAAGATCAAAACCCTGTGACGAGTCGGTTGAACGCCAAGTTGCGAAGTCTCCCATTACCGCGATATGAGTGACTTCAAATTCCAATGACTTATCAAGCGCGGGCAGGTAAGCATTGAATATCTGGCCCTTAGAAAAATGCTTGAGTTGATCTTCTCTGACATTCAATACAGCCCAAGAATCCGCTGTATCAATAACGGTCACTACAGGGAAGCCTTGCGGGGCAAGCTCTCCACTTTGAAGTAAGACTTGTGACACTTCGCCATCAAACCAGCTTTCGATTTGAGTGTCTTTTGCATAAGCTTCTACTTCAGCCACAGCGCCTGCTGCCATACGGGCTTTTTCTGCAGCGGCGATTTTGGTCTCATCACGCGCCCCTTCACGCGCCATTTGGTACATTTGATATGCTGCACTTTCCGTGTATTTCGCAGCATCCCATTGGGTTTTTGCTTCATCCCGCTTTTGCTCAGCAACCACGCCATCTTTATAGAGGTTGTTGACTCGAAGGTAGGTTTTCTCCATAAGCTGAGACGCTGCTTTGGCTTTTTGCCATTGGTCTTTAGCAGCTTGAATTTGCTGGGTGCGCGCCCCTTTTTCTGCTTCTTGGGCGATGGCACCAGCTGCCTTTTCTCCTGCTATAGCTTGCTCAAGTTTTGCTTCAATTTCTGGACTATGCAGAGTGAAGATTAATTCGCCTTTTTGCACCTTGTCGCCTTTGCGGACCAATACCTGATCAATTCGTCCGGGGACTTTAGAAGAAATACTATACTGCTGTGACTCGATTTGCCCTTGCAGTCGAACCGGCTTAGGCAAATAAGCCGTATAGAATTGGTATCCAACCCAAGATGATATGGCTAAAGCAGCGGCAGTTAGGATAATAGGTTTGGCTTTTTTCATCTTAGTGTCCTAGAGAGTTGACGTGTTAATCGAGTCCTGCTGGTATTGTTGAAATGTGGCCATTTCGCTCGATAGTGCTAAAAGTTTTGATAGTGATAACAGATAGTTAAAGCTTGCAGCAGACTTTTGGGTTTGTACGTTGGCCAGATAAAGTTGAGCATCGACCACATCTGTCGATGTTGAGAGACCCTGAGAGAACCCTTTCTCTCGCAGTTTTATGTTTTCTTTCGCAAGTTCAATGCTTGAACTCAAGCCCAATACTTCTTCTTGTGCTTGCTGGGCTTCCAAGTAGGTCTTTTGCACTAACACGGTCAAATCTTGTTTCGCCTGAGCTTTGAGGTACTGGACTTGTGAAACGGTACTGTGTGCGGCTTTGACCTGTTCAGAGCGGCCGCTTGATTCTATCAGTGGAATGCTCACACCTACACCGACCAGCCAGTCTGGTTTCATCTGACTGGCAAGAGAGTCGTCTTCATGCAAACTGTAGTCACCGTATAGATACACTTCAGGGTAGTACTTGCCTTGCTCTGCTTTGATAAGACTGCGTGCTTGCTTCTCTTTGGCATCAAGTAAGGAAAGCCCGGGGTAGGTGTTTAATGTTTGATCAATAAATGCCTCAATCGGAGGAAGTGTTTCATTGATGAATAAGTGATCCCTTGGCTCGACTGTGGCATTTTGGCTCAGTATTTGGGTTAATGCAGTTTGGGCAATATCGAGGTTTTTCTGCGCTTTCTTTCGCTCTATCCTGGCTTGATCTAAGGCTGATTCAGCTTGGAGGCGCTCAACACGCGCAATCTGGCCTTGCTGCTCCAGCTTAAGGGCATTATCCCGGTGCTTTTTAAGTCCACTTTCAACAAGCTGGCGTGTTTGAACGACCTCTTTTGCCAGTAATACGCTGAAATAGTATTTACTTAGGTCTTCGTACCGGGCTTGTGTCTCCATTGCCAACTGGCTTTGTGCTTCTTCGGTTTTACCTCGGGCTGCCGATTGTGCTGCATTAATTCGGCCTCCGGTAAAAACAGGCCAAATGGCTCTTATCGAAGAAGTGAAAATATCTCGTTCGCTGATGGTGGATGTAGTATTACCAAGATCGCTAAAGAGTTGACTCAGGCTTGATAGTAAGGAAGTCGGTAGGGCAAGGCTACCAATGCTGGGAAGCGTTCCATGAGTACTTTCTATCAATTGGTTACCAGATAGCGTTACGTCGGTATCTAGCCGGGTATAATTTGCACCGACGGTCACGGAAGGAAGATGAAGGTTGTCGGTTGCGTTTTCGAGATGCTGATATCGGTCGACATTGGCCCTTTGTGCTGCAAGAGAATTGTTTTCACTCTGCAACAACTGCCAAGCTTCTGAAAAGCTGATAGCAGCCGAATGAGCGGCTATTGGCTGACAGCTAAGGCAAGCGATGATCAATGCGATAGGGCGCAGCGACATAGTATTTACTCTATTCGTTAAAAAATAGAGTTTAAACTCTAAGTGGTTGGGTTTGCAAATTGCGCTAATGAAAAAGAAGGCACTATTGCCTTCTTAGTCTAGTTATGTTTATTGCTCTATTTTGACTGGTTCTGGCTTGAACCTTTTAAATAAACCAATAATGATAGGGCTGCTTAAAACCATTATTGCTAGTACTGTAAATGCCATTGTAATTGGCCTTTCCCAAAGGAAGCTAAGCTCTCCATCGCTTATCATTAATGCTCGGCGAAGGTTCTCCTCCATTAATCCTCCGAGAATGAACCCGAGAAGAAGGGGGGCGAGTGGGAAATTAGCCAGTCTCAGTGCTATCGCACCTATGGCAATCAACAACATGATAAAGACGTCCATTGTGTTGAAAGAGACCAGATAGACACCAGTGATCGAGAAGAACAATATCATTGGTAGAAGAACCGTTCTGGGAACTGCCAGCAACTTCGAAATGTAAGGGATGAGCGGTAGGTTGAGGATAACCAATACGATGTTGCCAAAGTACATTGAGATAATCACCGACCAGAATACATCAGGATGCTCGACAAATAAGCGAGGGCCAGGTTGGATACCATAGGCAATCAGTGCGCCTAACATAATGGCGGTTGTCCCTGAGCCTGGGATCCCTAGCGTCAAAAGCGGGACAAACGAACCGCTGGAGGCTGCATTGTTAGCCGATTCCGGTGCGACCAGACCGCGGATGCTGCCTTTACCAAATTCTTCTTTCTTCTCCTTTGGGGCGAGATTCCGTTCCATACCATAGCTTAGAAAGGCTGCGATAGTCGCACCAGCGCCAGGCAACACGCCAGTAAAAAAGCCTAAGATAGAAGAGCGGATCGATACTGGCGCGACTTCCTTGACCTCCTCCTTGGTGACTTTCATGCTGCCAATGTCGCTCATTTTGCTTTGTTCTTCGTTGCGAGTGTCTTTCTCTGGTTTGAGTATGCCCATCAGAGTTTCACCTAGCGCAAATGTCGCCATAGCCAATAGTAAGAAACTGAAGCCATCCATTAAATCTGTGAGACCAAAAGTGAAACGCTCAACGCCGACGCCTTTGTCAATCCCCACTGTTGAAAGCATCAGGCCTAATATGGTCATCATCCAAGCTTTGATTACCTGACCTTTACCGGCAAAGGCTGCAACGGCTGATAGGCCCAATAGCATCAGTGCAAAGTAATCCGATGATTGGAAGCTAAGTGACACACTTGCCAGAGCAGGAGCTGCTACGAGCAGCATAATCGCGGATAGGGTACCACCCGTGAATGATGAGTATGCAGCTAGTGCTAGTGCTTTACCAGCTTGACCTTTCTGCGCCATTGGGTAGCCATCAAAAGCGGTCACAACGGTAGAAGAACAGCCCGGAGCGTTGATTAGAATTGAGGAGGTTGAGCCACCAAATACGGCACCGTAATACACACCTGCCATTAAGATTAGGCCTGATGAAGGATCTAATCCATACGTAATGGGGATCATCAGAGCGATAGCTGAAATAGGGCCAAGGCCTGGAAGCATACCGATGAAAGTACCAACGAAACATCCGACGATCACCATCATGATGTTCATCGGCATAACTGCGGTCGAAAGACCTTGTAAGATTCCATCTAACATTTGTTATTCCTTACTGTTTACGACCACATGGTGAAGATGACGCCCGGTTCTAGATAAATATCCAGTCCCTGAGTGAGCAGCAGATAAAATGCGATAACAAAAGGGAAGGAGGCTCCGAACAGGACCTTTTTCCGTCGTTCACCCAGTAGGTAGAAACCTGCGAGCAGGAATAGTCCCGTTGAGAGCACAAATCCAATGTAAGTCAGCCCTAAACCATAAAACGCCATTAACGCTAAAAAAGCGATCAGCAGTTTCCAGTTAAAATCCATTACCGCGCCACTTTGCTTATCCGCTTGGCCTGTCACAAGTAACATCAGAGAAAGACCGATACCGATAAAGGTCAGAAGTGTGGGTAAGGTGCGAGCCGTGAAGGGTTCATATTCGTCACCGGGAAAAAGAGGGATTTGTGATGTTTGATAGCCATAACAAAGGCATACGATAAGAAAGATCATGGCACCGACGCGATCGCGACAAAGCAAATTCTCTTTTGAGAAAAACTGACCTTTGTTGAAAGAATTCGTTGGCAAGTCCGACATATCCAACTCCATTTGCATTCACATTGAGGGAAGAAAAAAGCCGTACAAGAGGGATTAATGAGCATGTATCACTAACCAATAAGCCATTTGCTGCTAGTCAAAGAGGCTTAGCTGTTTATTTCTAAACAGAGGAGATTGTGTCGTTATCTCAGGTACGGCAAAAAGGAAAGAGGGCAAGTGCAAGTTTGCCCTCGACAGGATTACTTAAGGAAACCCAGCTCGCGCATTAGGTCGCCCATTTGCTTTTCTTGATCTTCAAGGAAAGCGTAAAAATCTTTATCTGCCTTATAGTTATCGATCCAGCCATTGCGATCTCGAACGACCTGCCACTCGTCGGTGTTATACATTTTCTGCAGCGCGGTGTTCCACTCATCCAGCTTTTCTTGGCTGGTACCTGGAGCGGCAAAGAATCCACGCCAGTTAGCAAAGACAGTTTCGTTTCCGTATTCCGTTAGAGTTGGAATTTCTGGTGCAGCATCTAGGCGTTTAGGTGCTGTGACCGCTAGGATCTTAACTTGCCCAGATTTCGACATCTCCAGTACTTCACCTAGGCCGGTGGAAAGCAGTTGTGTTTCGCCAGAGAGTAGAGCGGCCATGGCTTTACCGCCTGCATCGTAAGCGATGTAGCGCACTTTACGTGCATCGAAACCTTCACCCTTGAACGCTGCCGCTACAACTAGATGATCCATACTGCCACGAGCTGATCCGCCGGCAATTTTGACTTTGCGAGGGTTAGATTCAAAGTCTTTAACTACGTCTTCCCAAGTGTTGTACTTGGAATCGACAGAAGTCACGATAGCACCATAGTCTGCAATGGTGGCTGCCACCGGTGTCAGATCACGAAATGACTGAGGGAAAATGCCTGTCAGGGAGCGCACAACGATTGGAGTAGAGTTCACCATCAAGGTATCTTCCTGACGCTGAGCGGTTTCGATCAGGTGAGCAATGGCTTTACCGCCACCACCGCCGGATAGGTTTTGGAATGAGACGTTGTCGACGATATCTGACTTAACGAGGACATCACCCGTTCCACGAGCCGTCATATCCCAGCCACCACCAGCACCGCCAGGGATTAAGAAGTGTATTTTTTCAAGATCGGCTGCAAAAGTGTTGAAAGAAAAAGACGCAGCGATGATTGAAGCTGCCAGTGTTGGCTTGAGTACCTTAAACATGATTCACGTTCCTTATGTTCAGGTGCATCTTCATTGAGATAGCACTTATCGTTATCATTTTTCCATTGGTGAGGAAGAGTTTTCACCAATAGATGCGTTTAAGGTTAATGAGGTGTTAAATAGTTGTCGCTAATGCGTTGATAAAAACAATACTGTTTATTCTGTCGATTTTGTTCATAAAGTTCACAGCTCTTTTTCCTGAAATGGTATTACTCAGCACCTGAGTGCATCACGTGTTGCTTAGCGCGTTTAAGTTGTTGAGCAACCAATATTTGGTAACTGCTAGAGAGGTGGTTTAGTTGTGGACGCTTTTCTGTTTTAGCGAAATCGAGCAATGTTAGCTCTGAAAATGGATGCTTTTCCCACATGGTCTGAAGCGTGATAGCGAGTGAAAAGAAGTCATTTTGCGATGAGATTTCTCCACAGCGAAGGAGAGAATTTAAAGGAGAGAACATAGGTGATAGGGAAGGGTTGGTCTGTATTTCATAGTATGAATTTATGGGGAGAATGCTGCCAAAATCTACCAAAAGTGTTCGGTAGCAGGGAGTAACGAGTAGATTGGATGGCTTTACATCACCATGAACAAAGCCTGTGGCATGAAGTGCTTTAAGTGCTTGTTCGGCATTATGCGTAATTTCTTTTTTTAAAGGTTGATCCAATAAAGAAAAGTCTGCTGATAAAGATTCCACAAACTCTAATATAAGCCAGTCAACCCCTAAGCTTGAGCCGTAATCGAGATACTTAGGCCAGTATGGTGAAGAGTGATGGTGGAGAAACTCGGCCTCGGCCTTGAGTTGTTGCTTCGCATAAAGCGACCAAGCAAATTTGATAATGGTTGAACCAAAGTGAGGGTGAGTAGCAAGGTAGGCTCCACTGCGAAGCAATGAGTACTGGGTGACACCCAGTACTCTAAAGCAAGCCGCTATTTTGCTTTCTGCTTCATGGTTCATCGCCACAATTTATATACTCGAAGGTAGCGAAAAAGCCGAGAAGAAGTTCGGTACAAATGGATTATTTTGCCCTTGAGTTTTAATGCTCAGTTGTACTTGGCTGTCACCATATTTAATGGCAACTTCGGTTTGCTGAGATGTCGATGAGGCGACTCTTGGCTCAATAAGCTTAAACCAAGCCCAGTTACCTTCAAACTTCTCGTTGGCGATAGAATTAGCCTGAGCCATAATCTGGAAGCCTAACGTATCTTGCTCAATCGCTGCAGCATTCCAACTCTGCTTACTCCATAGACGTGGCCCATGCTGGTATGTAAACAGAGGCTTTTCTCCACGAATAACGAACTCTGTAACATCGGAGCTCATTTCTTTGGCTTTTAGCTGGAACTGCAAAGACATGTTTTGCGGGTCAGCTAAGAACAAAGCATTTCGAATATCACGAGCTTTCTCAATCATTTGCCAAACGGCAGGGTCTAAAGCTAAGCCAGTGTTTGGCAGCAAACCATAAAGATAGGGAGAGCGCTCTTCAGTAGAGAAACTTTTCAGCTTGCTTTGATAAAACTGATCTAAGGTCCCGTTTGTTTTAAAGAATGCGGCTACGTCTGCGGTACTCGCATCTAAACTCGCACTTTTGTTAAATGGGTAATAGGCTGCAATGGTTGTTTCATAGGGTTGGTAGACTTCTGACTTCCACGTGCTGTTGAGGTAGGCATGCGCCAAGCCCATTACTAAGTCATTGGCTTGTTGCGTCACCTGAGTCAGTATTTGTTTTGAAATATTGAGTTGTGACGACTCTTGTTGAGCCAGCAAAGTAATTGGGTTACTGGTTTTTATTTCAGCGGTTAGCGCTTGATAGGCCACTTTTTGTGGTTCTTCTGCCTCGTAGAACTTCCCTAGCCAAGTCTCAGCTTCGGTAAATTGCCCCAGCAAAGAGTCAATAGGTTTGTTGCCCTGTTCATCTGCCGTTACCTGCTTGTGGTATTGGGAAAAGGCAATAAAGATCTGTCGTGCAGATTCTTTCTTATCGACATCTTGTTCGGGTGGCTGCTCTCCTTCACTGGTAGTTTCAGGTTGAACGAGCTCCACAGAAGTGTACTTACTTACCGTGTTATATAACTGCGCCAAAGGGTTGTTCGAGGCTGTGGTCAGGACAGATAAGGTTTGTTTAAGTTGATCTGCATTTGCTAGGCTCTTGACTTGAATATGTGAGGAAAAATCACGCCAGTAATTAATGTAGTCGTTCTGGTACATTTGTTTAAGGTCACGACTGATGCGATACATTTCTAGTGCACTTGGAGACGTACCTGCAACGCCTTCATAAGCTTTGAGTGCTTCTTTCAATACTGGCGAGTCAACAGACAAATCTAGATCGTTAAAACCAGAAGGTGTAAATAAATAGGGGACTAAATAGCCGACATAGTTTGGTGAAAAAGATAGCAATTGATCAAAGTTGCTACCCAGCTCTTGTCGTACATCGATACGCTTCGAATAAGTTGGAGAGTTTAGGATATGCTCATAAAGTAATGTCTCGATACCGGTTTGGTTGATCACTTTCTTCGCTAAACTTTCTAAATCAAAATTTGGCTTGAGTGGGACTAAGTCCTGAGCGAAGACATCATCAAGTAAGACTCTCAGTTGAGCTAAATTAACACTATCAGCCTCGCCTTGTTCTTCCAATGTGTTGATGAAATAGTTTTTAAGCTCCGCAATATTTGTTCGCTCTGCGTTAAATAACAGTCGGTAGTTATTTAGTAAGGACAAAGTTTTCGCTTGATCTTCAAGATTCACGTAGACAAAAAGGTCTTTTTCTAGGGTATTCTCCATTGAAGGAATTAACACACGTTGTAGCTCACTAAAGTAAGCATTCTGCACGTCATTCATTATGCTAGAGCTTGGCATGAACGGCAGGCTGTACCAAGGCTTGGGCTCTAAATAGAGAGAGTAAATTCTATTCAGCGAATACAGATTCGGGATGTTATCCGACATGTTTTCGATGTCATAAGGTTGAGCGGCAATGGCTTCTTTATAGCGCTCAAGCATATTATCAGCTCTTGCTTCCCTCTGGTTTTGATAGTCAAAATCCAGCTTAATGATCAAGAGAACGCTTGCAAACAAACCAAGCCAAAACAAGGTGTAGGCGGTTTGCATAGTAAGAAGCATATTCTCTTTGCGGCGGTTTACTCCCACCAGCTCATGCTCATTAATGATGGTATGAGTCATCAAATGCTGCGCAAACAAAGTCTGTTGTACAGGTATCTGTTGGTGTTGTTGGAACTGCTCGTTACCTAAAGACTGGTTGACAACATTGGCCAAGACATCGTGCTGACTTTGAACGGTGCCACTATGCGTAAAGTAGAATCCGCGAAAGTTTAAACCATCTTGGATCTGATCACCGCGATACAGGCGATGTAGGAACTGCCATAAGCTTTGCTTGAGTAGCCCAAATTGATAAGGAGCGGCGCAAATAGCATTACGATAGTCTTGGTTAAGCTGCGAAGCCAGAGCCGTGCTCATATTGGCGATCAATTGACTAATTAGACTGTCATATTCTTTATTAAACCAGTCTCCATCAATGCCACCATGTTTTTGAATTGGGGAGGTAGCACCAAAGACTTCGTTGCGTTTTGTTTCATCAAAGGCAGAGAAAAACTGACAGAAATCGTTGATCTGGCCCATTTGAGTGACAATGTTATATATGGGAAGGTTTAAGCCAAAAGCGCGATTAAAACCTTTGATTTCAGACTTGATCTGATCCGCTTTTTGAGTCAATGCTTCCGTTGTGCTTAGTAGCTGTTTGACATCTGTAGTCAGAATGAGTCCATTCAGAGCCTGACGAGGGCGCCACTTATTCAAGCTTTGACATAATGTTTTGATATAGGCTGGGTTTTGGTCTTCCCCTAAACTCACTGAAATTAGAATGGAATGTTCACTTAACCAAAATAGAATTGGGAATTCTATATCGTTCCCGAAATCGTCCACTTTATAAGCTTCATAGCCCATCTGAGTGATGATGCTCTTATCTTTACGTGGGTCCTCACTGAGGAATAAGTATGTCGGTTGATCATAGCGACTAGTGAGTCTCTTTTTACGCTTTTGAACATTGAGCATTAACTTAAAGTTTTGTGCTAAAAGCTTACAGCGCTTGTTGATGAGCGCTTTTTCTTGATCTGAGGTTTGTGGTTTGTTCTTTCTTCTGGAGAGCAGCCAGTAACAAATATAGCCTAGAACAATGGCCACCAATATTGTCGATAAAACGCCGACCGACGTATGGTCGGGATAGGCGAGCTGCCATGTCAGAACGCCACCGACCACAACAATAACGAATACTAAGAGCAGGGTCCAAAGTATGGTACTTCGTTTGTTGCTTACAGGTTTAGATGAAGTTGATTCTGCCATTCCTAAGGAGCCTCTGAAGTTTTCTTTGTGTCTTTTGTCGTTTTTCTGTTTTGCACAATGATGGCTTTAATTGCGTCTTTCTCTAGGTACCAAGCTTTGATTTCACGTGCTTGTTGAGAAGAGTCGCTACGTACAATAACGCGGAAGTAAGAGTGGAATGGTTCCACTAAAGGCGTATATGCAGAAGGCGATAGTGTGTTAATAAACGCATTGGCATTTTTTTGTGATGAGAAAGTCGCCAATTGCACCAGCCAATCTGATTTACTTGTGAGCATGGAAGGCGGAGGTGTTGCATCTACCATTTCGACCTTACTGGCTCTTTGGGGGGGATTAACTAAATCATCGTCGTTACTAATGAAAACGATGTCGTTGACCTCTCCCGATAAGATGTAGCGTTCACTAAAGTCAGGCAGCAAGCTAAAATCTCGCGCTCGTTGAGACATGGTCTTTTCATACCAGAAGTGTGTTAACCCAATGCTTAGCGCCACTAACGTACTAAAAAACAACGTGGTAAGTAGGTAACGTTTTCTGCGAGTTGGTTTACGCGCTTTGGGCAGTTTTACTCTTGTACGGCAATGGATACTGTTACTTTGCCGGTATTGACTAATGACTTGCTCCAATTGGTGAATAAAGCTTTTTAACTGTTCGCTACCTGTTTCGCGATATTGGCCTTTGAAGCCAATGTTGAGAAAAATGTAGATGATTTCAAGTAAATCGATAAGTTTATGAGGCTGGCGTATTGCCTTTTCCGCAACAGTGAAAAATAACTCTCCGCCGTTACGCATCCCAAATAACTCGCTGAGTAGCGTTTTATTTTCCCAACCCCGCTTCTCACCCCATTCGCTGTAGATAATAAGCTCATCCAGCACGACAGCATACAGAAAGCAGAGCTTATCGATGACAGCGACAGGGTAAGTTAACTCAGCCCCTTTAGACTTGATTTCATTGATATTGCTGACAAGCTGGTGGCGTAGTGTAGTGACATCTTCAGGTTCAGGCAGAGTCGAAACTTTGAGCGTTGTCGCCAATAATTCACTACTGATATTAATCAGCTGATTTTCAGCTTTATCGAAAAAATTCAGAAAGTCATGATGGCTTTTGCTCGCGTGAACAGGAGCCCAATGGGTTGTTGTATCGTCACTGTTTTTGTCTGTAAAGTCTGATTTGTTGGTATCCCAAACCAGTGTTTCTTCGTCTAAGTAGTCCATAGGCATTATCTCAACGCGTACAACATGACTTCTAATTCACCAATGCGAGTATCGACGTGAAGCGCTATCGCATCACGGTTTTCAAGCATCTCTAGCCACATTCTGTCTGAGGTGTCGACTTCAAAATAGGAAACACCTTGCATTGGTTTAAGCTCGCTTGGAGCAACGGGTAGTGGTGACAACGCGATTCCGGATAAGCTGTTTCTAACCAGCTCAACGATACGAGCATTGTTACCGAGCTTGGCTGCGACTGGGAAAAGCTCATTCAATTCGGCGCTACTGATATTGGATTTGACGGCCAATACGAAACGACGATTAGAGACACTTGCCGTATCTTTTATCAAGGTTCTTAGAAGTCGACGGCGTTCGAATAGGGAAGAATCCCAGTTAAATTCAATCACAGAATCCTGCTGAACCAGAGTCAGCATATTGCGTAGGCTAGAAAACAACGGATTAAAGCTGTCATAAAGCCTGTGATATTGCAGGTTACTGCATGGCTCCGGTATTGCCGGCGTTAATGCCATGATTTGAGCTTCAAACTTGCGTAGTTCGAGGTACAAATCATGAGTTTGGAATTTGGGGTTGTTAATTGTGAGATCGAACCAAGGAAGCCAAGTATTCAATGTCTGTAGCCAGAGGTAGTCTTGCATCATTGACTGAGGGCTTTTTTGCCCTTGACCGGCTTGAATACGTTTGAGTAGGTTGGTGGCTCGATTAGAAGATAGGGCGTGTATCTCTTTCATACGTTCCACTAATAGTGTTGAAGCCCCATAGTGGAGGCAAGCTGGAATAAATGCTCGGTCAAGCACCACATCCCCAGATTCACTACTTTCCAGAATTTTGGAAATAGGGATCAGTGTAAAACCAGAGGTGTCTTCACCTTCTAATTTGATGGAAATGTTGAGCTGCGCAACATCAATCTCTACGCTGGCATTTTCTGATGTTGAAGTATCGAAGACACTGATCGATTGGGTTATATAGCGACTTTGCTCTGCTTCGTCACTACCGTAGTCATTATTACCTTGTAACGAAATTGGCAAAGCGAGATAAGCGATAGTCTCAATAGTGCCTTGTGGGATATCTCGGGCGACTTCTTCTCTTAACTCAAAATGGGTTCCATCGGGGAATACGCCAGCCGAAGACGCGACAGAGAGCTTGCCGATTTTAAGCAAATCGTGATTGATGGTTAATTCAGTCACACCATAAAAGGGAGCAAATCCAGCTAATGTCTCGATATTTTGGCGAACATAGTTTTGAACATATCGATCCTGCTGTTGAAAATGCTGTGGGGCAATGAACATACCTTCTTGCCATACTACTTTTTTGAATGCGTCCACGTACTTTCCCTACTTTATGATTAAAATAATTTCCACCAGGGAGAATCTGGCGTAATAACTTCTAGCTTGGCCTTGTCACCTGAAATACTGAGCTGCAAATACTCGTCCGAGGTTTTTGGCAACATAGATACTGACTTAGGCTCACTTTGCTGGTAATCGATAAATTCGACCAACACTGCAACGTATTGTGTTTGATTATTAATATCTAACGTTATCTTTTGTTCACTACCGGGAATAACAATCGGTAGTATTTGTTTCGAGACTAAATTGGCGCTGAGCAGTTGCACATCATTACTGTATAGGTCAATAAAAGGCTGCTGCTTAAACATCTGTGCATCAGTCAATTGATATAATCTAACCACAACGGGGTTCGATTCATTGGAATCCGACGGGTTGGCCGATTTATCTGACTTAATTGCTAAAGAGTATTGAGTTACAACAGGCGCAGGATCTGACGAACAACCGATCAGAAACAGGGCCAAAACAACACACCACTTGGCCATTAACTTTCCTCTCTTTGTTTCTGCATGTTCTCCATAAAAAGAGCTTTGAATTGGCGTCTGAAATCTCCATTCTCTTGTCTATGCTGGAAGTGTTTGCGATAAATTTTCCAGTATTTCTTCTCTTTATTGGTAAACATTCCGCCAGAGATATAATCGCTAAACTGTCTCTCAAGCTGAGTCGGTGCGAATTCGTTCAAGAACTGATCAACCGTTTTTTCGAGGGCATCAAACAGCGCTTCATGATGCAAGGTCGGGTTTCTCAGGTATTTATTGTTCTTCTCTGTCATAGAAAGAAGTTTTTCTAGCGATGCTTCTATGGGTACACCTGCTTTCGAATGTACAGGTAAAAACTCAGGTTCTTCTGGGTTTTGGGCCACTTTCGAGTTGATATCATCAACTTCGACGTGTTGAGCAATCAGATCTTCATCTAAGTCTTCAAAAGGGTCCGCAGCAAATGGATCATCACTTAAGATGTTATCTTCAGAAAAATGGTTGTTCTTTTTACTTTCCACGGGAGAGGGTTCTTCCTCTAAAAAGTCAATGTCATCATTATCTAGTTGAAGCGAAAAAGGTTCAGAAAACAGCTCGTCATCTTTCTTCTCATCTTGAGGTTGCTCGGAGGTGATGAGAGTGGAGACCAGCATGGTATAATTCTCGACCTTAAGAATATCGCCATCGCTGAGCGGATATTCTTTTCCTTTCGCCATTGATTTATCGTTCAGTACGGCACTGTTTTGGCCTGTACTCTTTACACTGTATCCATTATCGGTAAGGCGAATACTGCCATGTACTCTTGAAATGCGTTTGCTTTGGTCGGGTAAAGAGATATCACAAGAAGTCGCCCGTCCAAATTCACCACCTGTTTTTGGTAAGTACACGACACGAGAAGTGACTACCTCATCAGAGGGTACTGAAATCAAATGAATGCTAATTGTCACTTGTTACCCCTCACACTTTAAAATCGCTGCATTAAATGCAGATAGGAAACCTGAGTACTTGTTAAGGAATCGATTTGAAAAGTAGACGCCCATTGGTTTGGTGTCCATCAATTGTGACTGAAAGAAATCCTCAGGTAGAGAAGCTTCCCTTAGTTCACCCCGAAAGACTTTTTCATCCTCCAATGCAACATCAATTTCCCTTTGTTTTAAAAGCTTTAGTAATACTTTAGCATCTCGGGGCTGTTTGACTACGTTGAATCCGTTGCGCTTTAGCCAAAACCACTTGTTGGACCCAAATTTAGCTGAAAACTTAAGGTTTACTTTGGTAAGTTCATCCATTTTGGGCTCTACACCGGGCCCAAAGTACCAGCGTAACTCTTGTTGAGCGATCGGTGCTGATAGTGTTGCGTATTCATCCCGTTCAGCCGTTTGAGTTGCAACAAAAAAGCCATGCTGTGTACCGCTTTGAACTCGCAACTGTGCATCAGACCAAATCGTCATTGTGATCTGGTAAGGCTGACCCATATGGCTTAGGGCGCACTTTACTTTATCCAGAGCGATTCCCTGCATCTGGCCATGTTTATAGTCTTGATAGGGCGGCCAATCCTGAGTGGTTAAATGCAGCCGCGCAGGGCCAAATGTTGTTTGTGCGGATGCATTGGCTACAGTGATAAGGCCAAGTAGAATCGCTAGGCAGAAAGTAAAATACGGCATCATTCTGACCATTCATTTCCTCCAATAAGCTCGGAAATCTTTAATATTGAAACTGGTGGATAATAATCGAGGGCACGAGCTGCGCCGACATTGACTATGTATGAGTACTGAGTCAGAGGCTCAATAGGTACATCACTAGGTTCGTATCTTCCACTCAGTATTTGCTCTGCTTTGTGGCCAGCAAACTGGCCGACATTGTAATAACGGCTCACAATGCCAAAAAGAGCGTCATGTTTTCTTATTGGTGATTCGGTGGCGGAAAACGTCGCAATACCTTGTCGATGCAAGCTGTCTACAATATCTTTGCCCTGACTGATAATGTATGAATCTGGTGGAAGGTAGGCGAGTTGAACACCATCTTCCAACATAAGGTCAACGACCTTTCCAACTGAGCTGGAATCAGGTTTGTCGTTTATTGTTCTGAGAGGATACAAATACACATCCTTTTTGAATTTTGCTGAAAGTGTTTGTATGCTGCGCGCTGTTACTACGGCATTGTTTTCTAAAGGGTTGAAAATAATGCCGATAGTTTCGATACCGTTTAGCTGACTGATGGCGTTGAACTGTACTTTATGTGGAACAATATGGCTGACACCAGTAAAATTTCGTTCATTTTCTTCTAAAGAGTTCACTATCTTTGAACCCACGGGATCAGTGACGATACTGAACACAACGGGAGTATCACTTTCTTCTCGGAAAAGGCTTGGGTTGTGTTCTGTGCCTAAAAGGTTAAGAGTGATTGTGGTGCCAAATGTATAGATTAAATCTGGGTTTAAATTATCTATGCTTTCTAAGTGCTGCCTTAAGGTTGCTTTGTCACGTTTTGCATCTAGCACTGTATAGCGTATGTTCATTTTTTCGGATAAGTAATCCATAAACCCACGTTCAGCATCGGTGATGCCGCGCCATAACACCATTACGACATGTTTTTCGCTTCCTGAATCTGCCGCTGGCACAGCAAACGGCAGAAGAATTAGCAAACACAAAAGCAAAGCCTTCATTTTACCACCTCCACTTGGTTTCTGTCTCTGCGGACAAACAAGCTATAGAAGCTCAGCAGAACAATAGAACTGATTAGTAATGCAACACCAAACAGCATAATGGTGCTTTGGAAACCTAAAACACTTAAAGCAAGCCCTGCAACTAATGGGCCCGCGATATTGCCAATACGTTCGGTCAGTCGGAATATACCAATCGTCTTGCCTTTATCCAGCCCAGAACCTGACAATAGCTCTATTATGAGTGGAACTTGCGGAGAAACACATAGGCCGTGTGCGATACCCACGAGTATAACTATCATGAGTAAGCCAAATGTCCCCGGGAGCATCATAATATTGATCAATGCGGCGGCAGACAAGATACCACCGGCAAAGATAAAGGCAATTTTGTTATTCCACTTGTCAACTAGCGACGCAGCGAGAGGTGAGATGATGATAATGGCAAGCCCATATGTCATCATTACACGACCCGAAACAGCGCTACTTTCTCCTAGTGACTGCAAATAAACCGGGCAGATGTAATATAAGAAGCCAGTTAAAACCACTTTAGCAGGAATGGCACTAAAGAAGGTAATGAGTGCAAAATACTTATTACTCAACAGTATTTTAAAGTCAGTTAACTGTACAGGCTTGCTTTCACTATTGGTTTCTCCACGATCAAAGAAGATGATGACTAGCATTACCCCAACGATCGCTAAAGCGGCGGCAAGCATAAATGTCATCGAGTAGCCAAGTTTGTCCGCTAGAACGCCACCAATTGCCGCCCCACAAAGTGAACCCGAGAAAAAGGCTGATAAGAAGGTCGACATACCTTTAGTTCTGTTTTGCGTATTTGTTGTATCAGTGACATAGCCTTGAGCCGAAATGAATACGATACCGTAACCAACAGCGGTTACTGCTCTAGCAACAAGCAGCAACTCAAGGTTGGGACTTAGGGCGGTTGCCACTAGCCCCACAGCAGTTAGAAGACCACCACCGATGAGAGACTTTCTTCGGCCGACTTTGTCAGACCAGTAGCCAGCAAAGGGAAGAGATAGGGCCCAACACAACATAAAGAGTGAAATAGGTAAACTGGTGACTAAGTCTGTTGGGATCCAATTCTGCGTGCTTGGCAAGCTGGCTACAAAGTTAGGGAAAAAGGCTAGGGAGGCGGCCTCTGAGAATATTAAGATAAATAGAGGAAGTCTAACAAAACGGTAGTCCTGAATGTTTTTCTCAGGGAGCGTTTTGCTGTCAAAAGTACTCTTTATGAGGGCATTTAGCTTACCGATGAGAGAGCCAAGCTCGTCATTGGATTGAACCTTAACAAGATATGGGATTTGTTTATGTTCGCCCATCGCAATCAACTGTTTAATCTGCCTCCATGGTTTGATGATCATGAAGTGACAGATAAATAAAATGATTTCAATAACGAACAATCCTGAGGCAACAAGGACTGTGATCATATCCATAATACTATCTTTGATCATCTGTGGGATGATATTAGTATCAGCCATCATTTGAAGCTTAATCATTCCAGTAGTATCTATCGGAATAGACAACTCGCTTGCTTCGACATAATCTGGGAAAAAGTCGGGATGTTGATAGAGAGCAGTTTCGTTACGTTCCAAACGAATAGAAAGCAATTCAGGGTGATGTTCAATATAAGATGAAAATTCTTCTTCTAGACCCATTAATCGTTCGAGAGGAACTCCTTCATTAATGATGCGTCCAATCATATGGGAGAGTGTATCGCCGATAAGGTTAGACTTTTGTTCTAGCTGATTTTCATAAACAACGGAGAACTTATTCAATGATTGATAGGAACTTCCTAAGTTTGAAGCTACTGTTAAAACAATCGCGAGAAGAATGATAAGAAGTGGAAAATACTTTGCACGGATTTTGTTCCACTTAGAACTAGTTCGGTCAGCGATAATATGGCTTTTAACTGAGGTTAGCAGTTGTTTTTCGGTCATCCCTTCAGTATTTATTGCATTGGTCGCTGATTTGACTTTTTTCAGCAGAAAATCAAGCAAAGAGTTTAGTGCCAAATATCCAATGACCGCAGCGACTAAAACCCATAAAAGGGTGTCCATGACTTGTTGAGAAAGCAAAGTTTGTTTGATTTGCTCAAGATAAAGTGGCGAGTAGTAAAGTCGCAACTCCCCTTCTTTTACATTGAATGTATTTACAATATCGGTAGTCAGCAGCCTGTCAGTGTCGAATTTAGCTACTCCTGTAGTAAACAGGACGTCGTCAGAACTGTTTACGACTTGAATTTTACTGATACCATCAACAAGCTCTAGGCGTCTTTCGATGAGAGATTGGATATTCGAGATAGAAGAAAGGGAGAGCCCCAAACTCATTGCCTGTCGAATGTCATTATCTGTCTCGTCCAGTACCACCTGATAAGTTGAGTCACTTGTCTGAGTTAGGCGTTTATCGAAGTTGAGGTAGTTTAATGTTGTATTTAACCCGTTAGAAAACAGCAAGACAGCGACAATGGCCAAAATAAGCTTGGCTCGCAGTGAGATAAATCGTTGAGCTTTAACCATGTATCCAGTATCCATCTTGCTGTTCATCTACCGAACTTACTGAATAGTAAGTTCGAATCCTTCCTCATTGTTAGCTGCATTAACAGACACTTGTGTGATTGGCTGTTGTTGGCTTAACCTGCTAATACATTCTTCAGCTAGCTTAGGCATCAAAGAACGGTTAATGATTTGCTCAACGGCTCGACCACCAGTGGTAGGATCTGTATTTTTACCAACAACGTATTCAACGAAGCCTTCATCCCAAGTGAACGATGCTTGATACTGTTCGGCAAGTTTCTTCTTGATCCTATTTAGAGATATCTCAGTGATTTTAGCTAACTCTTCGTCGTTTAGTGGGTAGTAAGGAACAATCGTTGTACGGCCCAAAAACGCTGGCTTAAAATAGTGCTGAAGATCTGGGCGTATCGCTTCAAGGAGTTTTTCATTACTTAGGCGTTCACTATTATCTGCACAAGCATCACAAATAGCCTGATCCGCTGCGTTTGACGTCATAATAATGATAGTGTTTTTAAAATCGACAGTTCGACCTTCGCTATCTTTGATATGCCCTTTATCAAAAATCTGATAGAAGAGATCATGCACGCCAGGGTGAGCTTTCTCCATTTCATCTAACAGTAAGACCGAGTAGGGGTTACGGCGAATGGCTTCTGTTAATACTCCACCTTCACCAAAGCCTACATAGCCGGCGGGAGAACCAAGTAACATAGAAATTTTATGCTCTTCCTTAAACTCGGTCATATTGATGATAGTAAGGTCGTTGCTACCACCATATAGCTGCTCTGCAAGTGCCATAGCGGTTTCTGTTTTACCTACACCACTAGGACCGCACATTAGAAATACCCCAATTGGTTTTCGGCTATCGGTGAGGCCAGCACGAGAAATGCGGATCGCTTTGGCAAGTTCCTGTTTTGCTACATCTTGGCCGATGACTCGATTGTCTAGCTCTTCTTCTAAGGATAAAAGACGGGCGATTTCATCACTCATCATGTTCCCCACAGGAATTCCTGTCCAGTTAGCAATGACCTGAGCAATGGTGTTGTCATCAACCATTGCGTTGACCAAAGGCTCTTCACCTTGTAATTCACTAAGCTGATCAATGAGTGCGTTGAGTTTGTCTTGTTTTGCTTTATCGACGGATTCCCCGGTTTGCTCATCGCCGATTTCTTGCTGAAGCTCTTTGATTTGCTCAACCAAGTCGATTTCTTGCTTCCAGCGGGTTTGATAATCTTCCAGCTTTTTCTCGTTATCCGAAATTTCGGTAGCAAGTTCGGCAATTTCATCTTCCGCAATACCAAATAGCGCATTTTCTTTTTCTAATGCGGTTTTTTCATTTTTTTGGTAACGAATAGTTTGTTCAAGTGCTTCAATAACTTCGGGTTTTGCTCCTTGAGTCAGAGCGATACGAGCACTTGCTGTATCGAGTAAGCTAATGGCCTTGTCAGGAAGTTGGCGACTTGGTAGATAGCGAATGGATAAGTGAACGGCTGCATCTATGGCTGATTCTGCAATAAAGGCACCGTGGTGTTTTTGCAGCGAAGCCGCTATTCCACGAAGCATCTGCTTGGCATCTTCAGCGTTAGGCTCTTCGATCGATACAACTTGGAAGCGTCGAGTTAACGCAGGGTCTTTTTCAAAATACTTCTTATATTCTGCCCAAGTCGTTGCTGCAATGGTCTTGAATTCGCCACGCGCTAGAGCTGGTTTCAATAAGTTTGCAGCATCATTTTGACCAGCAGCGCCGCCAGCCCCAATTAAGGTGTGAGCTTCATCAATGAAAACAATAATAGGTTTTTCGCTATTTTTGACTTCATTGATGACGTCCTTGAGTCTGTTTTCGAATTCGCCTTTTACACTAGCCCCAGCCTGAAGTAGACCAAGATCCAAAGAGTGGATTTGTACACCTTGCAGTGCCCCTGGAACTTCATTCTCTGCAATACGTAGTGCTAAACCTTCGACAACAGCGGTCTTACCAACCCCAGGCTCACCTACCATAATTGGGTTGTTCTGACGCTTTCTGCACAGTATGTCTATCGCTTTACGTACTTCGGAGTTGCGACCAGAAATTGGGTCAATATTACCATCTAAGGCTTGCTGAGTTAGGTTTGTGGTGTACTTACTTAACGCATCGTTACCGACAGGTGCACCACTAGTACCATCGGTAGCTGCAGCACTGGTTTTAGAACGTGCTACCGCTGTTTTATTGATTAAGCCTTGCAAGGATTCCAG
This sequence comes from Vibrio sp. Isolate24, assembly GCF_022398215.1. Classification (NCBI taxonomy): domain Bacteria; kingdom Pseudomonadati; phylum Pseudomonadota; class Gammaproteobacteria; order Vibrionales; family Vibrionaceae; genus Vibrio; species Vibrio sp. Isolate24. Next base: position 858,157 of record NZ_JAKEUU010000002.1, on the reverse strand, counting down.
TGATACATTTTGCAAGCTTTCTAGCTGCAGTGTATTCATTCCAAGCACGTTTTGTTGCAACATAGCCTGAATCAAATGAAGGCTGATCACTTCGCCATGACCATAGTTTACAGAGGCAATCATCCAGGCATCTTTTACGATTTCGGTAAGAGCTTGACTGAGAGTCGGTTGGCCTTCATTTCCTTTAGGAAAACGTGCAATTCTTGAGGACAACTCATTCACTAAATTGTCCTGCGAGAGGTTCTGGGATTGAATGAGACTATTTAAATGTTTATCTTGCTGTGAGAGTAGCTGTAATAGCCAGTGCTCAGTCTCAATAGAAGGCACATTTTGGTTCATCGCGGCCCCAGCAGAAACTTCAAGTGCTTGTTTCAGCTCTGGTGACAACTTAGCGACTAGATTTGTTAGCGTAACTTGCGTCATACCGTTTTCCTTGTATCTCAAGAGGCATCAATACGTCTTTAATACCTAGCTCTTATTTGATTCTGAAGTCTCATCACTTCAGAAGAATACTTACTATTTGTTGAGGTTTCCTTTCCGGCGCTAGGCAATCAACTTCGCCCAGTTTAGCCGCGTTATACTTGTTACTGGACAGACGAGGTCTATTCAGATACTCCCGTTTGACGTTGAGATAAACGGAAGTTGAGGTGTTATCTTTTAAATAATGCTGAATCAATTCTTTCATGTGGCTAGCGAGCAAGGGATCAGATTGAATAGCAATCAGCTCACTCTCGGTTTTTGGCGTGATATAAACCATCAAGTGGCTAAAGTGCGTCAAGCAAGTTTTTCCGATCAAAAAGCCTTGTCCAATACGACTGTTAAAATGTTCTTTTTGACCTAAGCGAGTCAATGAATCAGACGGAAGTTGTCTTCTCTCATGAGTCTTGGTTGACACTTTAACGTCGAATGGGAAGTAGTCATTGAGCATTTGGCTCAATGTGCTGAGATTCCTATGGCCTTGGCTCAACAGCATCGAATACTGAAAATACTTACCATGGTTATTTTTGAGTGTGGCAATGTGGTTCAGCAAGGCAGTTTTCTCGGGCTGAAGTTCATTCTGGACCACAAGCCAAGAGCCCGTTTCAAGCTGACCTACAATTTCGAAATAGCGCTGATTGAACACATCAAGGAAGTCTTTGAGCGCATGATCGTCATTGTGAAGTGCCGCAAGAAGTTCTTCATAGATATAGTTGGGTATAACGCCTTTCACGCCAGATAAAGCTTGCTTTGCTAGTCTTAGCTTTAATCGATTATTTTTTAGTGAAAAATACTGTATCTCACTGGCATCACCTGTTGGCATTGCCTCAGCTTTGAGTTCGAGTTTTACCCGATTCGGGTTTTGATTAACCCAGTGGGTTAATAACCTCATCGCTTGAGCGAAATCGTAGTGTTGTGGGTGTTGGGTTAAATCGTTAATCAATGACATACATATTCCTCAACTAGCGATTACATAGCTAGTTGGCTCCCATGGATTTTAGGGTAGCGTTTTGCAATGCCATCTCTACCGTAAATTCGAATGGATAATTGAATATACCGGTCAAAGCTACAAAACTGTTGGAAAAAGCGGTTAAGGACATCGCTAAATACGAGGAATCCGCTTTGTGTATCGAGTGTTAATTCAATTTCAGTGCCAGGAGAGAAGACGTTTTTACCCATAATTCGTATCGCAGAAACCTGAGACCGAATAGAAACGCTGTGAATGGTTTGAATCTCCTCCGCTGAGATTTGCTCTCTGCTGCAAAGCTGCAGCATCTGCTTTAGCTTTTCTGTTGGGTTATCAGAGTGCAGCAAGGAAGAAAAGTTACCATTCAACAAGCCAACAAATTGCCAGTGCAAGTTGAGGTTTTGTTCTCGTTCAATGGGAGCTGTCGGTGGATAAATCGCTTTAAAAGAACCGGGCAAATCTATGCTTTCCAAGCACTCCATATCACCATTAATACCGCACGCTTGTTTTCCATTGGTACACAGTAGGTGGGTACCATAGAGTTTGTTGAACTCTAAGTCATGGTTAGGTTTTAGGCTGATCGCAAGCTTAAACTGACCGTTGATATCCCGGGAGCTTTGCCAGTAATCGGCATTTGGGTTTGATTTGTAGCTGTCCCTAAATAGAGGGAGCAATGGTTTCTCACCTTGAGGCGTGATCTCGAACACTTCTTTTACTTCAACGACCTCAATGTCACTTTCACTGTGTGCGTCTGCATTGACAGGTATGCTGAGGCAGCGTTGATCATAATGGGTCGGTTCACCAGTTTGCTCAAATAGATTAACAGCTGGAACAATATCGAGCTTAAACACTTGATTATCAAATAGGCGCATGAATTCTGTTGGTATCGAATTCATAAATAGGTTTAATTTGATTTCCGCACATTCAAATTGCTTGATCGCTTGCCCAAAGTCCTTTAATCGGAAAAACTGACGCTTCTCTTTGAAAAAGAAAAATTCACTGATGAGCTGGAAGCCAGAGAACTGATTGCCTTTTTGAGGAAGAAATAAAAAATTGAGATCACTGATTCGGCTTTTCAGTTTTTCTGCCAATAAAACAACATGCTTTTCGCAGTCGCTATCAGAGATAGAAATGGCTTTAGTCTGACCCAAGAGCAGCTCGACAAGTGAGTCCGCATTATTTTCAAAACCTTGTACGAAAAGATCTAAATCTTGGTGATCCAGTTGAGAAAAATATTTATCTGGATCGCCCGTAGCGAGTGAAAGTTGGATAACCGCTGTTGATTGCTCGGTGCCAGAAGGACGATTAAACCTAAATGGTGCGCTGGATGCTGTTGTATCGGTTAAGGTGAATGGCGCTGTCTTGAGGTCATCTACCGTTGTAAACTGACAAAGTTTTCCTTTTGCTTCCGAAGTAAAATGCGCTCCTTTAGGAAGCAGTACTGACTCTGGAACATCCTCTTCTTGGGATAATTGCAAATAAGCAACGCTTGGGATGGTTTGAGTATAACTAGGGTAGAGTACGCCAAGTAAACCTTCTACAACTTCAGGAAGCTGTTCGGAAAGCTGCTTTTCTACAGTGGCATTTAGTAGAGCAACACCATCTAGCAACCGAGCAAGGCTGGGGTCTTCGATTTGGCCTTGATGGATATTAAGGCGCTCGGCATGTTCTGAATGCTGTTGACCAAATTGACCTAAAGCCCGTCTTACAAAAGTCAGTTCTTGCTCAAAGTAACGCATTAAAGGATCAGTCATAGCTATCCTCCGTCATTACAGTTGTCAGATCATTGAGTGAAATCTTAGAATCGAATACCAGATCTTGTTCCCCTTTAGACGTTTTAGCCTTGGCTATAATATTGAAAACTAATGCGTTTTCATTTTCTTTGCGTTCAAGTAACTCAACCATAATCTGAGTAAGTCGAGGCTCGAAATGTCGAATATAGCTTTCTAACCGTAATGCGAGTTGAGTTTGGTCCAAGCTGGCACTTAGAAGTTGTACATCTTCGATTCCAAAACGCAAATTAGAGCGTTGAAGCTCTGTGAATCGGTCATCAATATCGATTAGAGAGGACTCAGACTCAAGAAGCTTAGTTAGGTGGTACTTGATATCATCAATCTCTTCGCTTTGGCTTGAGCTCTTAGGGTCAATAAATGTTTTCCAAAAGCCCATCACGCAGCCTCATCCAGCTCAGTGGTCAAAACAACTTCGCCTGTAAAGTGATCATATTGATACTGAGGGACAATTCTCAGTGTACAGACAAAACTGCCGGGTTGATTATCCGATTCTGAAACACTTATTTTGGCAAAACTGAGTGGGTATTTAGCCAGCGTCTCTTCGTTTGCGTAGGTGACATTACTGGCAAACTTTTCAACCCACTGAGTTAAAAATAACTCACATTCCGCGGCAGTATTAAAGCTACCAAGCATTTCGCGAACTTGAACTTTTAAATAGTGGGCGACGCGGCAAGACATTAGGCAGGTTTGAATCTGAGTTAATATCTTTTCGTTGTCTGAAGTACCACTTTGCCAAATGGAGTTATTTCCATTGAAAAAGAATTTGTTGCTAAGTGGACTCTTAGTGAGAGGGATAAACCCATGTTGTGCATAAAAGGTAGATATTTGGCCAAAGAGCACAACACTTGTCTGAGGCTCTCGTAGAAACAGACTGTTCTGCTGTTCAATATTTACAACGGCACCCTGAGATTTATCGTTCCAGCGTGACTTGAGAAAGCCAAACCAGTTTACGCGATGGTACTCTCGCATTATGGTTGCTGCAAACGCAAAGTTCGCTCTACCCCACAGACCAGTTCCTACCTCGTTGTAGATAAAACCTGCCTTAGCGTTGCGATAGCAATGTCGCATACGTATCGAAGGCATCACAAAGCCAACAAACCGTGAGCTTTGCTTACTACGGAGTGATTGCCAAGCTTGGTAGTCTGGTCCTGTGAGAATTTTATCTATTCGATTGATGTCTGAAAGCCAATCGGCACCGGAATCGACAAAAAATTGCTCATCGGGTGAAAAGATCATTGGGCAAAGTGTTGACTCCCCAAGTTTACTGAGAAGCTCTACAGTGAAAAGATCATCATAGTCGGCATCAAAATCCATATCGATTGCAATTGGGTGTGTGTAAACTATACAACCAAATGGATGACCGCCTAGAGTATTTAATTCTTGATTACCGATTTTGTTGAACAGATTGGAAGCCTTGATATTGTAGGCTTGGTTAACGTCCGCAGACACTTCACTCCAGTCCATATCAAGGAGTTTTAGTTTAGTGCGTTGTTTGTTTACAGGTAATGTGGCGAGGCCTTGTAAACCTAGCCAACTGCTATGAAGGTGCTCAAAGTCTCTATCATGAAGGATTTCATCGAGCTGTTTTGACAGTGCATCATCTAAAAAAGCGACAAGTCGAGAAATGAAATTAACTAGTGACGGTTTATTTTCTAAGGCGCCTGGATTAGCTTCGGACAGCAAAAAGAGCGCGTCTCTTAGAAAGTCGCTTTTTTTGCTGTCTAAGGTGGTAAACCTTTGTTGCCAACCCGCATCAAAATTCAGTTTCATATTTTCCTTAGGTGGTAAATAACAGAAAGGAAGGCCGGATGGTTCCGGCCTTAGTTTTGGTTAACCTGGAATTTTAGCAACCATGCGTACTGAGGTTGTTAGCTCTTCCAGTTGTAGCCATGGGCGTAGGTGAGCGACAGCGGAATATGAACCAGGACGACCTGGTTGCTCAACCACTTCGATTCTAGATTCACAAAGCGGAGTTTTCGCACGTTGTTCGTTACCAATCGCACCAGCATTGGTGTATTGATCGATCCAAAGTTGAAGTTCACGTTGAATGTCTGGCGCTTCTAAATTTGAACCTAGCTTGTCACGTCCCATTACTTTCAAGTAGTGCGCGATGCGGCTACTTGCCATGATGTATGGAAGACGTGCAGAAATAGCAGCGTTAGCTGTTGCATCTGGATCAGTGTAAGTTTTTGGCTTCTGAGTTGTTTGACCACCAATAAATACACCGTAGTTCGAATTCTTATAATGAACGAGAGGCAGGAAGCCTAGATCGCTGAGTTCTTTTTCACGCTCATCAGTAAGGTTCACTTCTGTTGGACACTGTTGAACTAAGTCACCAGCTTCTGTTTTGTAAGTTAGGTTTGGTAGGTTTTCTACTTTACCACCGTTATCAAGACCACGGATAGAAGTACACCAGCCAGAAGCCGTGTATGCCTGAGTCATTTTCAAACCAAGGTCATAAGCGGCGTTAGACCATACTAGCTGATCATTACTTGATGGGTTTGGATTACCATCCATGTCTGTATCAAGCTCTTCGTAGTCAAATAGCTCTGTACCAAGACCTTTAGCACCATAAGGCAAACGGGCTAGGGTTCTTGGCAGAGTCAGCGTTACGTATCGAGCGTCGTCACTTTCACGGAATGCATTCCATGCGGCATAAGCAGGTGAGTCAAAACCAGCTGCAACAGGTTTACCTTCGTCAAAAGTAGTGAAGTCATTAAACTCAAACATTTGAGCGTTTGCTGCGGCTACAAATGGTGCATGACACGCAGCGGCAACTTCACCCATATAGCGAAGTAGAGCAACATCTTCGTCTTTAGCACTGAATTCGTAGTCACCGATGAATGTACCATAAGGCTCACCGCCTGCTGTACCAAATTCACCCTGATAAACAGCATTAAATAGAGGGCTACGGTCGATAGCTGGTGCATCCTCAAATTGGTCTAGCAGCTCCTCTTGTGAAAAGTCGACCATCTTGATTTTCAGATCGCGTCCAAGTTCGCTTTCCTTAACCAGTTTTTGTAATCCTCGCCATGAACCTTCGAGTTTTTGAAGCTCTTTCTGCTGCATAACTTCTGAAAGCTGCTTAGAAAGCTTCTTATCGATTTCAGAAATGGCATTCTCGATAGTTTTAGTAACGTTTTTATCCCACGTTACAGTACCTGAAAGCGCTTGTTCTGTAAGGACTGAAAACAGTTCTTTCGTTGTATCAGCTGGTGTCTGAGTGGTTGCCTCAATGGCTCGGTCAAGAAAACTTAACGAACCTTCTGCTGCTTCGGTTTGCGTTTGATTTTCAGCTTCTGTACTCATTATTCGCCTCCTTCCTTATTGACACCAAGCTCTTCCGACAGTGCATTGATTGTATCGGCACTTTGCAGAACTTCTTTCAGTAGCTTCTCTAGATCACGAGAGCGGTCTGCTTTTGAAAGTAGAACCTTAAGCTGATTGCGGGTTTCAACAAGTTTCTTTAGAGGTTCTACTTGCTCGACGATGGCTTCCGGTTCAAAGTCTTTCATCGAATTGAACTTCAAGTTTGCTTCAAACTGACTGTCATCGTCTGCAAGTACGTTATCGACTTTCAAAGACAACTCTGGACCCACGCGCTTCATCACAGTATCAAAGTTGTCTTTGTCAACGTTGTAGAAAGTACGATCTTCAACGTCTTCCTTGTCTTGTTTATGGCCAGAGTAGTCACCAATTACCCCAACCACAAATGGGAGTTCTTTGGTTTCTACAGCGCCATTAGTTTCCACATCGTAAGTAATACTTACGCGGTTTTTACTTACACGTTTGTGTTGGGAATTTAGTGCCACAATGGTTCTCCTTAACTAATTAAGCAGCAGTCGAAGTAACTTTTGCAGTGGTTGCATCAAAGCCTACTTCTGGACCTTTCTCGATCTTACCGCCTTCACCTTCGATGTAGTAAGCTTTCGAGATTTCAGTGTAAGTTAGAGAGAAAGATTCGTTTGGTAGAGTGCCGTCAGAACCAGCCATGTTGTAGCTAGACATACGAGCAGCTTTCAACGTTAGGATTAGATATGGATCTGCACCAGAACCTTCACGGTTAGGTTTAGTCATCACGATCTCAACTGTTTTACCTTCACCGCCAGGAGCGTAAAGGAAAGTCGTTAGGTGAGGTGTTGCGCCATCACAGCCACGAGTAATGTTGACTTCGCCTAGTGCCACCATACCTTGGTCTGCGTTGTTTGCATTACCTACATCGATACCTACACCACGTACTGCGTTCCAAGTAACGGTATCAATAGCAAAGAAGCCATCTTTACCACCGATCTTTTCTACTGTTGCCGCACCTTTAGGTGTAGTGCCATCAATTCTCATGAAAATAGAAGCCATGTTGATCTCCTTCGCTAATTAAGCATGTAGTGTATTTACCACTCGAAGTTACTAATACCGCTTTCAGGCTGAGTAGTGTTCGCTTCAGGTTGAGTATTTTGTTCGCTCGTTGTGACTGGCTCCGAAGGAGCGGAAGTCTGCGGAGACGGAACATGAGCACCTGCCTGTGCTAGCACAGATGCAGAGGATAAAGTTTGTGTTGAAGTCATTGGCCTATTGCTCAGATCTGTTTGAGCTAAGTTGTCCATACCCGATATTTGGTTGATATGGGCAATAACGCCGGAGTTACCCCCCGTCATTTCATTCAACAGTTCTGGCAAGCTCATGTAACCCCATCGAATCGCTCTTTCAAGTAGAAATGGAATAGGGCTATGAGGCTCTGTTTGTTGGAAAAACTCAGAAATCTTACGCAGCTCGTGAAAAGCTTGATCACGATTCGTTATTACGCCCGGCGCTATGTTAACTGGTTGTTCATCGGTAGCTTGAATTGCTTGCTGTACTTGGCTTTGTGCTGACGCTTGCTCAATAACTGTGTCTGAGGTTATTGACTCTGATTGAGGAGCTTCAATGCTATTGCTTGGCTGAGACATAGCATTAGTTTCAGAAGCTGGTTCATCGGCAGCTTGCTTGTATTCACTATCTAGTGGCCAACGTGTGAATTTATCCCCAACTAAATACTGGATAGCATTGATTAAGTCCGCAATGTTGGCTTTGACAAACTTAAAGCTAACCGGAGCGACACCAGCAGATTGGCATTCTTTTGCAATTCGCTTCTCTGCCTCATCAAAATTTTGATAGCTTTCAGAAAGAGCATTGAGCGTGTCTTCTACTTCTTTAGAAAATAGAGATTGAGCTCGGCCTTTTAGATCGGCGATGGTTCCCGCTCGTTCTGCACGTAGAAAATCACCAAAAGATAGCTCATCGATGAGGCCAATCATTTGCAGAGGCATGTACAGTGCTGTCGAATCTTGGCTTTCCCCAACTAACTGTAATAAAGGTTTGGTCCTAAATTCAATCAGCTCTTTAGTTTGACCTGCCTCCTCGCTGCTCTTTAGCTTTTCAATTGGAGGGTGAGGATTAAGAGTTGTCCAGAAAGATTCAACAAAGCCCACCAAAACCTTAGTGGAGCTGGCGAGATTTTCATAAGGTGCGGAAGTAAAGAGTTGGCTTGCAATGTACCAACCTAAGAATTCTGTATCTTTTGTTTGAGAAACGAGGGCATCAAATGTTGAAGTGCGCAACAAGTCCCAGTTGTTTTGATTGGCGTCGATTAAAGCTTCATCACTCGAGGCATCGGGCGTTTCAATCAGTTGACGGAATGATGATTGAGCCGTGTTGTAGTGATTTCTTAATGTACGGTAGGCACTACGATCTAACTTCAGGTATGTTCCTGATGGTTGCTCTTCTGATATAGGTTTCAATAATGCTTCAATATCAACCATACATTGCCCGTTGTTAGTTGTTCACAAAAAAGTTTATAAAAAGTGTTCTTGCTTATTATTAGTAAATAAAACTGCACCTTTCATAGTCTAGGCTTATTTTTTGAAAAGGCTCGTTCAAATTCATTATTTACCTTGAAAGGTGATCCGCTTCTAGAAAATTGGCCGGATGACGTATATTTTTTATCAATGTCTTGTTTTCTATGTGGTTTACAGGAAATAAAAGTGGTGGTTTTTTGTTCTTTTGGTGGCGTTTTTTTGAACCGTTTGGCATTTGTATTTCATCTCCCTGTAAGTCGAATGTTCTATTTGCGTGACGAAATGAAATGCTTCAGGAGATGTTTGCTAGTCAGAAGGGCATATTGAGCTGTCGTTTCGCAACAACAGCTCAAATTTAGCAGTTAGCTATCCGCCTATCAAAACGGTGGGCATACCTAATACGATACTGCCGCCGTGAGAGCTCGTATCTCCCATTCTGGCTGCTGGTTTACTCGTTAGCATAACAGTGGCACTTCCTTTGACTATTGAATCTGGTGTACCTACACAGACACATACATCACCAACGGTGGCTGCCGGCATACCACCAATCAAAACGGTTGGTGCTCCTGGGCCTGTGATGGGGCCGCCAACATGAGGGATTGGCGGAACGGCTGGGGTTTGCATTGGGCAAACGTGCATATCGGTTAGTCTTGCTGCTGGTAGCGTCATTTAAGCCCTCCGTTTCCTCCAGAAGCAATATCAAGTGCAACTTCAATTGCACTTTCATAATATTGTTCAGATTTATCCCACTCAGGCAGTGAAGCCGCATGATTGATAGCACCGCTGACCGCTTTTGCATAAAGAAATGGGTCAGGTAGCACTGCCGGTAGATCTGGAGCGACGATACTGCCAGAACCATTCCAAAAAACGGCTTGGGTTAGCCATGATGGGCCGCAATTGAGCTCTAAACGGTTTGCCAACAATTCTGCTCGTCTGCGCAGTTCTTCTGATGGGGAGAGAGCCCATTGCTTGACAGTATCAAGAGCCATTTTTTGAGCGTCGCTCCAGACATCATTTCTTGTAGATACGCAGCATAAGGCCCACCAGATGCTTTCTCGAACAGGAAGTGCATGCGCGAGGAACTGTACTAAATCATTGTATAAGCGAGCCTGTTGAAGTTTGCTTATCACTTGGTCTATCGGTAACTCTTCTCCAATGATTTCTTTTGCTTCATCAGAGGCTTGAAACCTTGGCAATATTTGAGTGCTGCTCTGGTAAGGGATTTTTTTATACATAGATTTAGTTCACTTTCACAATGGCGCCTTTCAACTCGCCTAATACGCCACCATCGAATGTACCTTTGAGGCCCGACTTAAATTCAGCGCTGAGCGAGCCTTCAGCACTTAATGTTGTACTGGCTTTCATAGCGATGCTAAGCCCTTTAATACTGTTTGAACTTGTTGCTTCAAGTGCTGTAGTCGTACCGGATATCTTATTCGCAGAGGTTGCCTTGCTGGTGACATTCGTCCCTTCCAGATTTAGAGCACTACTTGCTTTGATATCAATGTTGGTCGCCTCAATGGAAATTGAGGATGAGGAGATTGAAATTTTACTAGAACCCACCTTGAGATCGATAGAGTCATCTGCTTCAAGTGTGATTGATTTCGCTGAGCCACTCATCGCTTTAGTGACATTGAGCGTGTAGTTGTCTTCAGTGGCTATTGTCATAGCTTTGGTTACAGACTGACTAAGTTCACCTTTCACCGTTTCGGTATGATTATTTTCGACTTCTTGTGTAATGTCTTTGGCAGCATGAATATATACCAGCTCGTTGTCTTTCTTATCGTCGAAGTAGAGCTCGTTGGTTTGGCCAGTTAGTTTAGTTTTAATCCCCGTCTTGGTCGTATTCGCTTCTTTGTAAGGAGGGGCATTTTTGCTGTTATAGACGCTTCCTGTGATAATCGGCTGATCTGGATCGCCATCAATGAAGGAAACCAAAACTTCTTGCCCAACTCGTGGGATAAACTGTGTTCCATAACCGCTTCCAGCCATCATTTGTGCTACACGTACATAGCAACTAGTTTTGTCACCGCTAGCCTCGGTGTCCCAGTGGAACTGAATACGTACTCGGCCTTGTTCATCTTGATTTATCTCGCCAGCGGTTGAGCCCGCTACTGTCGCACTTTGCAAGCCATTGACGACTTGTTTAGATCTAGGTTTCGGATAGGTTGGCGTAGCTTTCGGTATAAGTTTAACTTCCGTTGCACAACGGACATCATCAGAATAATGTGTGGATGTACTAACGACGGAAAAATCACCGAGCTGAGATTTGTCTAGGTGACTGGATAGAGAAAACCAAGTCGCGATTTCGAACATATCGTGTTCTGCGTGAGCAATGATAGATTGGTAGTCTTGCTCAATTTGCTCAATACGGCGCTTTGCTAAATTACTAGAAAGATCCGTCATATCTCCACTAATACCTAGCTCAGGGTAGTGAACAGAAGCAAGTTTAGTATTGTTCGCGATAGTGTTACTGCTGGTTTTCGCTTTACTTGTGACCAACTTAGATTGCGAATAGTCGTAGGCTGTGAGTTCGACACTTGCGCCGTGGAAGGACATCACAGGAGACCACGACTTAATTAGAGGTAAGCTGCCAGAAGGGGTCTCCTGCATATCGAATTTGGCGACGTCGGCTTTGTCGAAAGGAGACTGAGCATCTTGAATGACCATTGTATGGTCGCCGGACTCATGCTCGAAATAGTAGTGCAGCCCTTCTTCGGCAAGTAATCGTGTAACAAAGTCAAAATCAGATTCGTTATATTGCAAGCAGTATTCTCGTTTGGTCGACGGTAAGCTTGAAAGCTTATATTTGCCTTTAAATCCTGCGTTATCAAAGATGTCACTAATGATGTCTTTTGTTGACTGAGTTTGATAAACACGAAAAGAGTGCGTGTGTGTGAGTAGCCAAAACCATGGTCGAAGAGTGATTCGGTACTGCATGAACTGCAGGTTGGCATCCAATCCCATTTGCTCGATACGAGCGACAATACCGTTAAAAGAGCGCTGCAGTGTATTACTGCCAGATTCATTGGAATATCGGTTAATCGTCAACAGCTGGCCTAGTTGATCTTTAACGCTGAAATTAGAAGAGACAAGAGTCGCGGTAATCTCAAAAGGAGTAGACAAAGATTGAGTTACAGTAAACTCGCTTACCGTATGCTCTTGATTCTTATAGTCCTTTGCTGAAATTAAGCTAGCCGACGCTGAATACTTATCAGCCATATATTATCCTTGAAATGATGAGTCTGTATGAAAAAAGACCTTAAAAATTATACTGATACATAAGGTATAATTTGTTGGATTTATAAAAAGTAGCAGTAAACTAAGCGTAAATAAATCCTACCACTGCTTATATAAGATGCTTTGCGACTAAAATGGCTGAATGTGTGAGCCGCTTTCTGAATTCCCAAGTTTTATCGACTGTCCACAACGAGTAGTTTTGCATTTTGATAGGAGAAGTGCATACCTTCCAACTCATTAGGGTGAGCTAGAATTGAGTCAACCGAGGGGAGTACTACAAAGAAGATGAGTGGATCTGGGTGAAGGTGCACCCAGCGCAAGCTTGACTCTGACTTTTTGTAGACCTTCATATTTACAGTGAGTACAAGGTTGTCTTCTGCAAGCTGGCTGTACTTAAATCGACCTAATTCGTGAACCGCCCCCCATAGAGAGGTTAGGGGGCGTTCATATGTGCTCTTCAGGAACAACTCTAACTGTAAGGTATCCTCGTTGTCATGCAATGTGGTGCTCAACCTTTGAGTCAGCCTCAAGCCATCTTCAAATGGGAGATAATGAAGATTATTGTCGACAATTTGAGAGGAAAACGGACAAAGCTGAACAGAATCTGAAGGCTGCTGGCTTGCATACAGCTCACAGGTGAACTGCTTAATGATGAATTCCAGTCCGTCATGGAAACGTGAGTTCTGAATATCGCTAAGGAGAATAGTGGAACTATTAAGTATTTCGGCGAAGATTTTGTGCGCATTATTGTTGACGGCAGCGCGGTCAGCGACCTGAACATAATGGTTGGATTTAATTGCGGTTTTAAGGATGTTGTTTGATTCTATTACCCTAATGTCTTCATCGGAATAGACAGCATCTCTTAGAGTTGGATAGTAAGGCTCTCTTTCTGGTGCCGAAAAGAATGAGCAGGCCGTCAATCCAAGGCCTAGCACTATACCTATAGATATCTTCGTGAGTGAATTCAGCATCCTTGCCATTGATTCCCATGGTTTCTTCTACATAAAAGATACTAATGCTGCGAGTGAGCTAAGTCATTGTTCTCATTTTATTCTTGCTAATAGACTTCACAAACTATGATGAGAACCCTTCTGTTTATTGTTTCAAATTCAGATGTGCTTACCCGTTTTCGTAATACCTTAGTCTAAATTGTCGACAATAATCTTGATTATCGACAGTTTCATCGGCTATTTTATAATCATTGCACAGAGATTGTTGACAGATTTAAGTCGAAAACACGAGTGGGCGACATATGAATGATGAATTAATGACTCGTATGAAAAGTATAACGGCTGAAAAAGAGCATACTAAGTCTGAAAACCTGACTTCGATACTGATTGAGGCGATTGTTGAGGGGCAATTAGCTCCCGGAAGTAAGATCTCCGAACCTGAGTTGGCGAAACGATTTGAGGTAAGCCGAGGTCCACTGCGAGAAGCCATCATGCGACTTGAGGGACTGGGATTGATTGAGCGCATTCCTCATGTGGGGGCACGAGTGATTGCTTTCTCGCCTGAAAAGCTGGTTGAAATCTATGCGGTTAGAGAGGCTTTAGAGGGTATGGCTGCGCGCTTGGCAGCACGCTATATCTCTCAGGAAGAGCTGTTGAGTTTGGAGCTATTGCTTGCCAAGCACTCAAAGCACATCGATGAAGTTGCAGGCGCTTCTTACTTTCATCAGGAAGGCGATTTTGATTTTCACTATCGCATTATTCAGGCGAGTCGCAATAGTAAGTTGATCGCGCTCTTATGTGATGAGCTGTATCACTTGCTGCGTATGTATCGATACCAATCGCCGCGGGCTCAATCCAGACCAAAAGAAGCGCTGAACGAACACAAATTTATCCTTCAGGCGATTCGTAATCGTGATGAAGAGTTGGCCGAAATGTTGATGAGAAGACATATCTCAGGCAGCAGACGGTTAATAGAGCAACAAATTTTACTTGCTGAAAATGACTAGAAGGAAACTGTCATGAGTTTATCTCCAGGGGCGAAATTCAGAGCCGCCGTAGAGCAAAATGATCCTTTGCAGATTGTCGGTACGATTAACCCATACTGCGCCATGATGGCGAAAAACATAGGCCACCAAGCGATCTATTTATCAGGTGGCGGCATTGCCAACGCATCTTACGGTCTCCCTGATTTGGGAATTACGACCCTCAATGACGTCTTGGTCGATGTTGACCGCATTACTAACGCATGTGATCTGCCTTTATTGGTGGATATCGACACTGGTTTTGGTGGCGCATTCAATATTGGTCGCACGATCAAAGCGATGGAAAAGGCCGGTGCTGCCGCTGTTCATATGGAAGACCAAGTTGCCCAAAAACGTTGTGGCCACAGACCAAACAAAGCCATTGTCAGTCAACAGGAAATGGTTGATCGAGTTAAAGCTGCGGTAGATGCGCGTAATAACGAAAGTTTCGTCATCATGGCTCGTACTGATGCGCTCGCAGTTGAAGGAATGGATAGCGCCATTGAACGAGCGATTGCCTGTGTCGAAGCTGGCGCGGACATGATCTTCCCAGAGGCAATGAACAAATTAGAGCAGTATTCACAGTTCTCTGAAGCGCTAAAGCAAGCGACCGGAAAACACGTGCCTATATTGGCGAATATTACCGAATTTGGCCAAACGCCGTTGTACGGTGGTGAAGAGTTAGCCAAATCAAATGTAGATATGGTGCTGTATCCATTGAGTGCTTTCAGAGCGATGAATAAAGCCGCAGAAATGGTGTACGCCCACCTGTTGAAAGAGGGAAATCAAGAGGCGCTGCTTGATTCGATGCAAACACGTAAAGAGCTCTATGCACACCTCAAGTACCATGATTACGAAGACAAATTAGATCAGCTGTTTTCAGAAGGAAAATAGCCAACAGAAACAAACGGAAGCCTAAGAAAAGTATCGGAAAACTTTTAATTCAATAACGTGAAACTTGTCCGAACAGAAAATGCTCCATTCAGAGGGCAGAGCGGACAGAAAAGGAGTTCAACATGCCTACTAAAGAGATAGGTGGTGCAGGCCTACGAGGTCAAAGCGCCGGAAGCACTGCATTATGCACCGTCGGTAAAACAGGTACAGGTCTGACGTATCGAGGTTACGATATCACTGATTTAGCTAATAACGCGCAGTTTGAAGAAGTAGCCCATCTACTGTTACGTGGTCACTTACCGACGCAGCAGGAGCTGGATGCATACAAAACGCGTCTGATTGGCTTACGCGGCTTACCTGCTGAGCTAAAGCAAGCGTTAGAACTGGTTCCAGCAAGCGCTCACCCAATGGATGTGATGCGAACAGGTTCCTCGGTTCTTGGCAACCTTGAACAGGAAATGGATTTTTCTGAGCAACAAGATGCGACGGAACGAATGTTGGCGCTATTCCCAGCAATCATTTGTTACTGGTACCGCTTCAGTCATGATGGCGTTCGAATTGATACCGAAGATCAGTCTCAAGATTGTATTGGTGGCTATTTTCTTAAAATGCTCACGGACAAAGATCCGAGTGAACTGCATAAGCAGGTCATGCATTGCTCGCTGATTCTCTATGCTGAGCATGAGTTTAACGCCTCGACGTTTGCGGCTCGTGTGTGTGCCTCGACGCTGTCGGATATCCATTCTTGTATTACGGCTGCCATTGGTACTTTGCGTGGTCCACTCCATGGCGGGGCAAACGAAGCTGCGATGGAAATGATCGAAAACTGGCAGACGCCTGATGAGGCAGAAACCAACATCATGCAGATGCTAGCCAATAAAGACAAAATTATGGGCTTTGGCCATGCTATCTATCGTGAAAGTGACCCTCGAAATGCATTAATCAAACGTTGGTCGAAAGAGCTTTCAGATAAAGTGGGTGATACGCACCTTTATGCGGTCTCTGAGCGAGTCGAGTCGGTGATGAAACGTGAAAAGGGACTGTTCTGTAATGCAGATTTCTTCCACGCTTCGGCGTACCACTTCATGGACATTCCAACCAAGTTGTTTACACCTATCTTCGTCATGAGCCGTCTGACTGGCTGGGCTGCGCACGTTTATGAGCAACGTGCCAACAACCGCATTATTCGCCCAAGTGCGGATTACACAGGTCCTGAGCATCAGGATTGGGTTCCTATCGAAAAGAGGTAACACCCAGTTACCCAAGAGCCTCCTTGCCAGCTTGTAGGGAGGCTCGGATACCCGAATATTATCTGAATGGAAGCAATGATATGAGTAGTACAGTGAATTCAAAATATCGTAAGTCGCTTCCGGGATCTGATCTTGATTTTTTCGATGCCCGAGAAGCAGTCAATGATATTACGCCAGGAGCTTATGAGACTCTCCCTTACACGTCGCGAGTTCTTGCTGAACAATTAGTGCGACGGTGTGATCCTGAGTCTCTAACAGCCTCTCTTAAACAACTAATTGATCGCAAACGCGATTTAGACTTTCCTTGGTACCCAGCACGCGTGGTTTGTCACGATATTTTGGGGCAAACCGCTTTAGTTGATTTAGCCGGTTTACGTGATGCAATTGCAGACCAAGGAGGCGACCCCGCTAAAGTGAACCCTGTGGTAGAAACCCAGCTGATCGTCGACCACTCTCTGGCGGTGGAGCATGCGGGTTTTGAATCTGATGCGTTCGAGAAAAACCGAGCGATCGAAGAGCGTCGGAATGAAGACCGTTTTCACTTTATCGAGTGGTGTAAAACGGCATTCGAAAACGTCAGCGTTATTCCTGCAGGTAACGGCATTATGCACCAGATTAATCTGGAAAAAATGTCACCTGTAGTGCAAGCCAAGCAAGGTATTGCTTATCCAGACACCTGTGTTGGAACTGACAGTCATACCCCGCATGTAGACGCGTTAGGTGTTATCGCCATTGGTGTTGGCGGGCTTGAAGCTGAAACGGTAATGTTAGGCCGACCATCAATGATGCGCCTACCGGATATTGTGGGTGTCAAGCTCACTGGTAAACGCCAGCCCGGTATTACGGCAACGGATATCGTTTTGGCAATCACTGAGTTCTTACGCAATGAGCGTGTTGTCTCATCGTACCTTGAGTTCTTCGGTGAAGGTGCCAGTGACCTAACGATTGGTGATCGTGCAACCATTTCCAATATGACGCCTGAATACGGTGCGACAGCAGGCATGTTCTACATTGATGAACAAACGCTTACCTACCTTAAATTGACGGGCCGAGACGACCAACAAGTTGAACTGGTTGAGAACTACGCCAAGCAAACAGGCCTTTGGGCAGATGATTTAGATACGGCGCAATACGAACGAGTGCTTGAGTTTGATTTGTCTGCAGTGACACGCAATATGGCCGGCCCTTCGAATCCACATCGCCGCTTACCAACGTCAGAGCTAGCTTCACAGGGTATTGCAGGCCAGTGGCAAGAGAATGAAGGTCAACTGCCCGATGGTGCGGTGATCATTGCTGCGATCACCTCCTGTACTAACACCAGTAACCCAAGAAACGTGGTCGCCGCAGGTTTGGTTGCCAAGAAAGCCAACCAATTAGGTCTTGTGCGTAAGCCATGGGTGAAGTCGTCTTTCGCTCCGGGGTCAAAAGTTGCTAAGTTGTATCTTGAAGAAGCAGGTTTGCTTGAAGAGATGGAAAAACTTGGCTTTGGCATCGTCGCGTATGCGTGTACGACATGTAACGGGATGAGTGGGGCGTTAGACCCTGAGATTCAGCAAGAAATCATTGACCGAGATTTATATTCGACGGCTATACTTTCTGGTAATCGCAACTTCGACGGGCGTATCCATCCTTACGCGAAACAAGCATTTTTGGCGTCACCGCCCTTGGTCGTTGCTTATGCGTTGGCAGGGACGATTCGCTTCGATATCGAGCGAGATCCTCTGGGTACAGACTCTGAGGGCAAGCCTATCTACCTCAATGACCTCTGGCCAACTGACGAAGAAATTGACGCGGTAGTGGGTAAGTACGTTAGACCTGAGCAGTTTAATCAAGTTTATATTCAAATGTTTAAGCTTGATGATGAACAAAGCAACAGCAATCCTTTGTATGACTGGCGGCCTCAAAGTACATACATTCGCAGACCTCCTTATTGGGAAGGCGCATTGGCGGGTGAAAGAACACTGTCCGCAATGAGGCCTCTAGCAATACTTGGTGACAACATTACAACCGACCATTTGTCTCCCTCTAACGCTATTCTTGCATCCAGCGCTGCAGGTGAGTACCTAGCGAAAATGGGAGTTCCTGAAGAAGACTTCAACTCCTACGCGACTCACCGAGGAGATCACCTTACCGCGCAGCGTGCAACCTTTGCGAATCCTAAGTTATTTAACGAAATGGTGAGAGACGAAGGCGAAGTTGTTCAGGGGTCTCTGGCTCGTATTGAGCCTGAAGGAAAGGTCACGCGTATGTGGGAAGCTATCGAAACCTACATGAACCGAAAACAACCCCTTATTGTTGTTGCAGGAGCCGATTATGGTCAGGGCTCATCTCGTGACTGGGCGGCAAAAGGCGTTCGCTTGGCAGGCGTCGAAGCTATTGTTGCCGAAGGTTTTGAGCGTATCCACAGGACCAATCTCGTTGGAATGGGCGTGCTACCTTTGCAGTTTAAAGAGGGAGTCAACCGTAAATCATTAATGCTTGATGGCACAGAACTTTATGATGTCGTCGGAGATATTAAACCGGGTACGGATCTCGCCTTGGTGATTACTCGTAAAAATGGCGAAAAACTCGACGTTTCGGTTACTTGCCGCCTTGATACCGCCGACGAAGTCTCTGTTTACAACGCGGGTGGTGTATTGCAACGCTTCGCTCAAGATTTTCTGGCTCAGTAAGGAGTGATTATGAATAACATTAGACCGAGCCAGATAAAAGTCGCTGCGACCTATATGCGAGGCGGTACGAGTAAAGGTGTGTTCTTTAATCTATCTGATTTACCCGAGGTGGCGCAAAAACCGGGAAAGGCCCGAGACGCGTTGTTGCTAAGAGTCATTGGTAGCCCAGATCCCTATGCCAAACAAATCGACGGTATGGGAGGGGCGACTTCGAGTACAAGCAAAACCGTTATTGTTTCACCGAGCAGTCAGCCAGAGCACGATGTAGATTACCTATTTGGGCAAGTTTCCATTGATAAGCCTTTTGTTGATTGGAGCGGAAATTGCGGAAACCTATCGGCAGCGGTTGGCCCATTCGCGATTCATGCTGGGCTAATCCCTGCAGAGCGTATCCCGGAAAATGGTGTGGTTGCTGTGAGAGTGTGGCAGGCCAATATTGGAAAAACGATTGTCATCCACGTGCCTATCCGCAATGGACTTGTTCAAGAAACTGGAGACTTTGAGCTAGACGGGGTGACTTTTCCTGCGGCTGAAATTCAAGTGGATTTCATGCACCCTGCTGCGGGTGATGGAAGTATGTTCCCAACGGGAAATTTAGTCGATGATCTTGAAGTACCTGAGGTTGGTACATTTAACGCTACTTTGATTAATGCTGGTATCCCAACAATTTTTATTGATGCCGATGCCCTTGGTTACTCCGGCACTGAGCTTCAACAAGATATCAATAGTGACGAGTTAGCATTAGCACGATTTGAAAAAATCCGAGCTTATGGCGCACTAAAAATGGGGCTTATTGATAAGGTCGAAGAAGCGGAGTCCCGCCAACATACCCCTAAGGTGGCTTTTGTTAGCAAAGCGAAGAGCTATCAAGCCTCAAGCGGAAAACAGATTGATTATAATGACGTTGATTTGCTGGTGAGAGCTTTATCTATGGGCCAGTTACATCACGCAATGATGGGAACAGCCGCAGTTGCCATTGCTTCAGCTTCTTGTGTGCCGGGGACATTAGTCAATTTGGCCGCTGGAGGCGGTGATAAGCATTCAGTGACTTTTGGGCATCCGTCCGGAACGCTAAAAGTAGGCGCTAGGGCCACTCAGTCAAACCAAGGCTGGGTAGTAGAAAAAGCCGCAATGAGCCGAAGCGCTCGTATTTTGATGGAGGGCTTTGTGCGTGTTCCCTCCAATGTCTTTGAAGAATAAATCTCGTCGGTAACAAACCCGATGTAAGTAATGTCAGGACATACTGGAGGAAGCATTATGTCTGCATATCAGAAAGAATACCTTTGGGCACAGGAAAACCCACAGCAATTTTGGAAAGCGCAAGCCGAGCAATTGGCCTGGTTTGAGCAACCTAAGACCATTTTGCAGAAGGATGAAAACGGTATTGAACGTTGGTTCCCTGATGGTGTGCTTAACACTTGTTGGCTTGCACTCGATTACCACTGTGAACAAGGAAGAGGGGAGACAACAGCACTGATCTATGACTCTCCTGTCACCGGTAGCAAGCAAAAGTACACATACAAAGAGCTTAGGGATAAGGTCGCCAAGATCGCAGGGATGCTAGCAGAGCAAGGGGTGGAGAAAGGCGATCGAGTTGTTATCTACATGCCAATGATTCCAGAAGCCGCAATGGCGATGTTGGCATGTGCACGTTTAGGGGCCATTCACTCTGTGGTATTTGGAGGCTTTGCCCCAAACGAGCTTGCAGTACGGATAGAAGATGCTGAGCCAAAAGTTATCATGACCGCGTCTTGTGGTATCGAGATCAATAAAGTCATCCCTTATAAACCTATGGTTGATAAAGCAGTGATGGATAGCCGCTGGAAACCTGAAAAGGTTTTGGTATTACAACGCTCACAGTGTGAGGCTGAATTAAGCCAGGCGCGAGACGTGGATTGGATGCAGGCGTACAACAACGCTTTACCTCACGCGTGCGTACCGGTTCTGGCGACTGATCCTCTCTACATTCTTTACACCTCGGGAACAACCGGAAAACCGAAAGGAGTCGTGCGTGACAACGGAGGCCACGCTGTCGCGATGAAGTACTCAATGAGTGCCATTTACAACGTTCCTCTGGATGGAGTTTATTGGGCTGCTTCTGATGTGGGCTGGGTAGTCGGGCATTCTTACATTGTCTATGCGCCGCTCATTCATGGTTGCACAACGATTTTGTTTGAAGGCAAGCCTGTGAGAACGCCAAACCCAGGCGCCTTTTGGCGCGTGTGTGAAGAGTATAAGGTCGATGTATTGTTCTCTGCGCCAACTGCTTTCCGTGCCATCAAGAAAGAAGACCCAGAAGGTGAGCACCTCAAGCAATATGACCTGTCGAATCTAAAAACCATCTTTATGGCGGGGGAACGTTTAGACCCTCCAACCTTGGAGTGGGTAGAAAGTAAAACCGACAAACCAGTTGTGGACCACTGGTGGCAAACGGAAACAGGCTGGGCAATTGCGGGTAACCCAACGGGGATTGAGTTGATGCCTGTTAAAGCAGGTTCAGCGACTAAACCGATCCCCGGTTATCAGGTTGAAATATTGGATGAACTAGGTGAGCCTGTCGCGCCGAATAAACAAGGTTTTGTTGCGTTGAAACGCCCATTGCCACCTAGCTGTTTGCCTACCGTGTGGCGTAACCATGACAGATTTGAGTCGGGATATTTGAGCCAGTTCCCAGGCTACTATGTGTCAGGTGATGGTGGTTACCTAGACGAAGATGGCTATTTATTTATTATGGGCCGTATCGATGATGTGATTAATGTCGCCGGACATCGATTGTCGACCGGTGAAATGGAAGAAATTGTTGGTGGCCATCCTGCTATCGCGGAATGTGCGGTTGTTGGTGTGCATGATGACTTAAAAGGGCAGTTACCATTAGGATTTGTGGTCCTAAAAGACGGCGTCAAAGTCGATGACTTGCAGCTTGAAGGTGAGCTTGTGGGTAAGGTACGCGATGAAATAGGCGCAGTTGCCTGCTTTAAGCACGCACTCGTCGTTGAGCGTCTACCGAAAACACGTTCGGGCAAAATACTTCGCAAGACCATTCGACAAATAGCCGATGGTGAAAAGTATACTGTTCCTTCAACCATCGATGATCCGACGAGTCTAGAGGAAATTCAGAAAGCCCTCGAATCATAGTTGAGACGGCGTTCCATAATCACTAATTGGCCCCTTCTTTAAGGGGCTTTTTTGTTGATAAATTTTTATGTTCGACTCACACTGTGGTTTTATTTGCGACATCAAAATAAATATGCACAAATTAGAAATTAGAGTCGCTCAAGCGCAGGACTTAGAATCGCTCAATGACATGATGTTCAGGCTGCACGACGAACATCATCAGCAATGCTCTGAACACTTTAAAACTGCGGAAGATATAGAGCAGGAAAAGAGTATCGCCCGATACTTAGATGACCCAGAATGTATTGTACTAATTGCTTTTGAAGAACAACGGATTGTTGGTTTTGTATCCGGCCATTTTTGCGAACTGATTTCCAGCGTGAGTAAACCCGTACAAATGGGCAGTATCGATGAACTTTATGTCCTTCCAGAGTGTCGTAAGTCGGGTATTGCAAAACAATTATGCAAGTCGATTGAACAGCGTTTTGATGACTATGGCGTAAAACAGATCTTTGTTGAAGTGTGGAATTTCAACAGCAATGCGCTGGATTTTTATAAAGAACTGGGTTTCGAACATCACATCCATTGGCTCCGCAAACCAGTGGGTTAAACAAGAAGTAATAAATGACCATTTTTAAGCAGTTGGATCGAGTGTTTCTGTTTTTTACACTCACATTTTTCTCATCTTTGCTTTTCGCTGAGCAAAAACAGCTAGAAATAGAAGGTGCCGCCTGTGTCATCAGAGCAGATGATAAGCTGGTGCTTGTTAATGAAATTTTGACTGGCAAGTCATGGTTGCCTGCAGGCAATGTGAAACGAGGCGAAAAGCCAGAATCAGCCGCACAGCGCGAAACTTGGGAAGAAACCGGGCTGGTTGTGTCAATCAATAAAGTTCTGGGTCAGAGAAACAACACGATTTATTACGATTGTATCTCTGATTCTGAAATTGTGGCGTTTCACATTGATGATTCATTTGATGCACACCAGTTACCAATATGGTTTGCACCGCATTATGGCGTTGAAATTGCGTCGGCAATGTTAATTTCGCCAGAGATGATCAATGCTCAGGAATATCGATTCCCAGAACAACTCAAACGGATTGCAGGGTATTTTGAGCAAGCAACTCCTCAACCTGTTCGATATGTGGATAACTTGGTTGAATCTGCGCCTACATTTAATCAAATGGAGTTGGCTTGGTTAAATGAGTTCCGTTTGTTGCTAGATAAGCTACCAACTCATGCCGAAGCCATTATTGAAGAGTTGTTTAAGTTAAGCCTTCAACTTAATCATCCCATTATTCTGTTGGTTCTCTTCCCTTATCTTTATTGGCGGTTTGGGCGAGATTTTAGCTATAAAGTGTTTTTCGCCGTAACAATTACGTCATTGATTGTTTTACTTGCGAAACAGGGATTTCAACTCCCTCCACCACAGGTCTATCTTGCGAACAAGGCTTTGCCACAATTCTCAGGTTACAGTTTACCGAGTTTACCGTTTGCAGTATGGATGTGCGTGATCATCTTACTACTCAATAAAATGAGGGAAAATGGGGCAGACTATCTTGCAGGTACCAGCGTGGGATTGATGACTTGGCTAGCTATTTCTAGTTTTTACACTGGGACGCACTTTATCGTCGATATGCTAAGTGGTTTGTTGATTGGTGGTTTGTGTGCCTGGCATCTGATCCGTTTAGATAACAAACGTGATGTAGAGTTAATGACATTGATACAGTCGAAAGCACTTTGGTTTGTGTTGATTGCTGCTGGCTTGGTGATGGTCTCTGTGTGGCCAATTCCGGTATTTGGTATTTGGTTAGGGATAATCGGCACGGCGTTAGGTGTGATTTACACAGCTGACGAAAATGAAAAGAAAATCACAGCAGAACTGATTATTCCAATTACTATCTCTATGGTCGCGATATATTGGTTGTTTGAGTACAGTGAAGTGTTTGTTTCTAGAAGTAGCGTTTTGTCATTCGGATTAGACGCCGTTCGCTACCCAGTGCTTATGATTCTGTTCGTAGTCAGCGTTAGGAAATTTGCAAAAGCTGCCTAATGGCAGCTTTTATTGCTAACGCATAAGTATCATTGATTCAGTACATACTGCTCGATGACCAATGCAACGCCGTCATCATTATTGCTGGTGGTAATGTAATCAGCAATCGCTTTGGTTTGTTCCATCGCATTTTCCATTGCGACTCCAAGCCCCGCATAGCGAATCATATGGTGATCGTTTTCCGCGTCTCCCATACAAATCACTTCGTCAGCGTGGATACCAAGGTAGTCTGCAATCGCTTTGACCCCCACGCCCTTATTACTCTCAAGGTTGAGAAATTCTAGAAAGAACGGGGCGCTTTGTACAATGGTGAATTCCTGATGAAGTACATCTGGAATGGCTTTCGCTGCTTGCGTCAGTTTTGATGGTTCACCGACGATCATGGCTTTGATGATAGGGTGGTCGTCCTCCAATGAATCGAACGCCATTTCCGTAATCGGCACTTGGTTAATGTCCGATTCCAAGGTAGTAAACTCGTTATTCTCGGGTGTAATTAAGCCGTGCTCAGTACTGAATGCATGACAGTACAATCCTAGCTCTTTAGCGAGTTTCGCCACTTGTTTCGCACGTCGACCATCAATGTAGGCTTGATGAATGACTTTTCCAGAGCCAATTTCTTTCACTGTACTTCCGTTGTAGAACACCACAAATTCATTGTGTCCGTCTATGCCTAGTTCTGTCAGTTTCTCTTGCATACCTGCAAGAGGGCGGCCTGAAGCAAGAACGATTTTGACTCCCTGAGCTCGCGCTTTTTCTATGGCGGTTTTTGTTCTTTCTGAAATGGACTTGTCGCTGGTTAGCAAGGTGCCATCCATATCCAAAGCAATCAGCTTGTACATATACTTACCTAAAAGTTTTAAAGTTATCACTAAAGAAAGAAGCAGATTAAATGAGTGAATCGGAATGATCAATTTCTGATTTAGTTGACCTTCGCAGTGCAGTCATTTATGGTCTCGTTCCTGCTAAATATTGATGATGAGTTAGGCTGAGACAAAGTTGTACAAATTAAACGAAATGTTCGAAACCATTCAGGGCGAAGGTGTCTTTACAGGCGTTCCTTCGGTGTTTGTTCGTCTGCAGATATGCCCGGTAGGATGTGCTTGGTGTGATACGAAACAAACCTGGGATGCGACACCTCAAGACGAACGACCATTAGCGGAAGTGCTCGCGAAAACGGAAGACTCACCAACATGGTGTAGTGTGTCTGGAGATGACATTATCGAGCAGTATCGTCAACAAGGTTATCAGGCTAAGCATATTGTTATTACTGGCGGCGAACCATGCATCTACGACTTGCGTCCGTTGACAGAAGCATTCGAAGCGATTGGATGTCGTTGCCAAATTGAAACCAGTGGCACATCACCAGTTTTAGCAAGTGAAAGTACCTGGGTGACAGTGTCACCAAAAGTAGCCATGAAAGGTAAACTGCCCGTTCTGGATTGTGCTTTGCTCCGAGCAAATGAGATTAAACATCCAGTAGCGACCGATAAAGACATTGAGCAACTCGATGCTTTGATTGAGCGCGCAGGCGTGCCTGAAAGCACGACTATTGCTTTACAGCCGATCAGTCAGAAACCACGCGCCACTCAGCTATGTATTGATACTTGTATTGCGCGTAACTGGAGACTCTCTATCCAGACACACAAGTATCTAAGTATTGCGTAAGGGAAACGAAATGAAAAAAGCAGTTGTAGTATTTAGTGGTGGTCAAGATTCCACTACATGTCTCGTGCAGGCACTTAAGAATTTTGATGAAGTACATGCGATCACTTTCGATTACGGTCAGCGCCACAAGCTGGAAATTGAGGTGGCTCAAGACCTTGCAAAAGAGCTAGGCGTTAAAGCGCATAAAGTGATGGATGTGGGCTTGCTGAACGAACTCGCCATTAGCTCATTGACTCGTGATGACATTCCGGTCTCACATGAGCTGCAGGAAAATGGTCTACCTAACTCATTCGTCCCTGGCCGTAACATTCTTTTTCTGACTCTAGCGGGTATTTACGCGTATCAAATTGGTGCTCAGGCTGTGATTACTGGCGTGTGTGAGACGGACTTCTCAGGCTATCCTGATTGCCGCAATGATTTCGTTAAAGCGATGAGCAGTGCCTTGGTTCAAGGTATGGATCGCAATCTAGACATTGTTACGCCGCTGATGTGGCTAAATAAGGCGGAAACTTGGGCTCTGGCTGACCAATACGATGCACTGCAGTTGGTGAGAGAAAAAACACTGACGTGTTACAACGGCGTTATCGGTGATGGTTGTGGAGATTGCCCAGCGTGTGATTTAAGAAAAGCGGGTTTGAATGATTACATCGACAATCGAGAAGCCGTTATGGCCTCGTTAGTCAGCAAGCAAAGTAGTGAAGCGTAAAGTTTCTCTAAGATCGCTAATACAAAAACGCCCTCAAATGAGGGCGTTTTTCTAATCAGGAGTTATTAATCCAGATACATTTTTGCAAGCTCAGACGGCTCAAGCTCTTTGCCTTCTAGCTGCGCATTCCAGTTTGTTCCAACTAAAACGCCATCTTCCGCTAGTGTTAGTAGCCAGTCTTCAACGAAGATATCTAGTGGGATTTCCAAAACCTCAAAATCTGACCACTCTTCCACGTTATGTGCTTGAGCGTCTTCCTTAGAAGACCAGAATGGCATGACTTCGCTGTTTTCAAATTCCGTAGAGTCACAAGACAGCCAACCTTCTTCATTGCGAAGGCCCCAAACCAAGCTATTTGCTTTGGTTTCTGATACGAATAGCTCTAGGTTAGCCTGAATATCAGCAGTTAATTTGCTCATAGGATTTATCTCATAAGTAGAATCGCGGTTAGGGTAACACTCTTACTATGAAAGCTAAATAAAAATGGGCACATTGAGTGCCCATTCGATATGTATGAGTGACACTTTAGCGGGATTTCTTGGTGAAAATCGTCCATTCCTTTTTAAAGTTGCCTTTGTGTCCTACCACAGTCGCGACCACTTTACGGTTTTTAGCGTGAGTGATTTCATCGTCACCCAAATCATCTAGATTAGTATCTCCGAAACCGACGATCTTAATCCTTGTATGACTTACGCCGTTATTAATCAAGGCTGACTCGACTTCCTGTGCGCGCTCTTTGGAAAGCTCCATATTGTGGGTACGGTTGCCAACTTTACTCGCATACCCTTGTAGTTCGATAGACGTTGATGGGTATACCTCTAAGAAATCGGCCATTTCTCGGATTTGAGTTAGGAATACAGGTTGAATGTCACTTGAGTCATTTTCGAACAAAATGTGAAGATCCATTTCTTCTTCTGACTTAACGTATGTACCACACCCATCGTTATCAATGTTGGCACCGAGTGGAGTATCTGGGCACAAATCTCGTGCGTTGATAACACCATCTTTATCATCGTCATATAGATCTGACAGTTGATTGGCTACGGGAGTTTCACGATAGCTGTAGATATCTTCAGCATATGTAGCTGCTGAAAATGCCAGAGCGATGATAGCTGTAGAAATAATCGACTTTTTCATATTAGTACTCAACCACTTTGTTCCAATCTTCAGGCGTGTCAACACGAAGTGCTGTTAGCAATCCACCCGTAGCATTCATAACCCGGTACTTGGCATACTGCTCATCGTATTTGGCATCTAGGTAATCTTTACGTGCTTCGAACAGCTCGTTTTCAGTGTTGAGGAGGTCGAGAAGAGTGCGCTTGCCAAGCTTGTATTGTTTTTCGTAAGCAATAACAGTATCGGATGCCGAGTCTACGTGGTCAGCAAGAAATTCTTTTTGCTGTAGAGTTAGGTCAAGAGCACTCCAAGACAAACGCAGGCCTTCTTCAAGGCTACGGAATGTACGGTCACGAAAATCTTTCGCTTTATTCAACTGATACGCTGCACTTTCGGTACGATCAGA
The DNA here is from genome assembly GCF_022398215.1 of Vibrio sp. Isolate24. NCBI lineage: Bacteria > Pseudomonadati > Pseudomonadota > Gammaproteobacteria > Vibrionales > Vibrionaceae > Vibrio > Vibrio sp. Isolate24. The sequence goes on along the minus strand of NZ_JAKEUU010000002.1, from coordinate 830,002 downwards.
ATCAGAGCCTCCATTATACAAGTTATAGCGCATACGCAGCATGGCAGAAGATTCGTTGCTACTACCTTGTATACCTCCAGCATCATCACGCCATATTTGGTTTGCCTCAATAGAGAGAGTTGGGTAGTTGACACCTTTTGACTGTTGATATTGAAAACGAGCTGAATCTACGTCCGCTTGTGCAATCTTAACTACTGGGTGATTCTTAACTGCAATATCAAGGGCTTCATCGATAGAGAATGGAATGGCATTTTCGTCTGCTCTAGGGAAAATAAGTCCTTGTGGTGCCTGGCCGACAATTCTTTTGAACTGAGTGTGGACGTCATAAAGGTTATTTTGCGCAGCCAGTAGATTACCATGAGCTTTCGCTAAGCGGGCCTCCACTTGTGATAGGTCTGCGGTTGAACCTATTCCTGATTCGACCCGTTTCTTGATATCACTGTAAATCTCTTTATGAACCGCTAAATTGCTTTCTGAAAGCGCTAGCACTTCGTGAGCTTTGGTCGCATCGAGGTAAATCTTTGTTACTTCGAGAGCGATGTCTTGAGAATCGGCGAGTAGTTGGAATCGAACGGATTCAGCGTCAGCTGCGGTTCTATCCATGTTGTTCAACGTGGCAGAGCCATCCCATATAAGCTGTGTCAGACTTAATGTTGCTTCTTTACGAGTCAGTTCATCTTCTGTTCCCGATGCTAAGTCGACTTGTTCATAGCCAATGCCTGCATCGAGATCGATCGATGGCAAATAAGCACCTGATGATGCTTCGGCATCGTAAAGTTTGCTCATGTACTCATTATAAGAGGCTTTAACGTTTGGGTTATTAGCAATTGTAAGGGCGACAGCTTGTTCTAAGGTTTGGCTTTGTACTGGGAAAGCGAACGCGGTAGCGATGCTCAACAGTTTAATCCGGTTCCATTTCACTATGGGGGCTCCTCGGGTACATCTTGTTCGAGGGATATTACTCAATTGTTCGATCTCATTTTTGAGAATTATCCATCTGTAGCGTGAATAAAGTAACACTATACTCAGAATGATGACTAACATCACTTTCTATGTTGCTGTACTAACTCGTTAACAAAATGTATCCCATGGATTATGATGGCTTGCTAACGTCGTCAATAAACTCACTGGAGCTGGCACCAGCCAATGCAGTATCACGAGTAACGATTTGACCAACCTACTTAACGGCATCATAAAATCGTACGATTAAAAAAGGGCCGTAAGGCCCTTTTCTGCTAATGAGTTTGTCTGCTTAGATGACTTTACAAGCAAAACCTTTAAGGTAAAAGCCTTCCGGGTAAGCGGTATCAGTAGGGTGATCCGCCGCTTGCTCAAAGCGCTCGACAAACTTGACCTTTCTACCCGCATCGACTGCAGCATCCGCAATGATTTTCTGGAATAGAACTTGGTCCATCAGGCCTGAGCACGAATACGTCAGCAGGGTACCACCGGGTTTTAGAATCTGCATCGCCAACATGTTGATGTCTTTGTAGCCGCGACATGCACCATTGAGCTGAGCTTTACTTTCTGCAAACTTTGGTGGATCCATGATGACCACATCAAACTGGGTGCCTTGATCGCGATATTCACGTAGCAACTTAAACACGTCAGCATTGAGGAATACAGCTCGTTTCTTAGAGATATCAAACTCGTTTAGTTCGGCATTGAGTTTTGCTGTGTCTAGTGCTGGCTGAGAAACATCCGCGTTAATCACACGCTTTGCTTCACCTTTTAACGCATATAAGCCAAATCCACCGGTGTAAGAGAAGCAGTTAAGTACTTCTTTGTTTTTCACGTATTTCATCGCTTGTTGGCGGCTGTCACGCTGATCTAAGTAGAAACCTGTTTTATGTCCGCCAACGATGTCGACACTGATCTTGACACCATTTTCCTCAATGACAACAGACTTGGGTGGCACTTCACCGTGTAAAACACCAGTGCGTTCTTCTAAGCCTTCCTTCTTACGTACCGCTACGTCTGAGCGTTCATAAATGTTGCACTGCGGGAATACTTTTAGGAGAGCGTTTATCAGTGACTGCTTCTGGAACTCTGCGCCTGCACTTAGGAGCTGACAAACGAGGTAGTCTTGGTATTTATCGATGGTAATACCAGGCAGACCATCTGACTCTGCTGCGATCAATCGATAACCTGTGAGACCATCACGCTCAATCACGTCTTGACGGAGCAGTAGCGCGTCTCGAATACGCTTAACAAAGAAGTCTTCATTTATATCGGTTTTCTCAAAGCTCCAAACGCGAGCACGAATTTGAGAATGGGGAGAATAAGCGCCTTTTGCCAACCATTTTCCATCATGAGTAAAGATATCCACGGTTTCACCTAATGAAGGTTCGCCTTCCACTTTTCGAATACCACGAGAAAAAATCCATGGGTGTCGACGTCTTAGGGATTTATCGCGGCCCTTTTCAAGGTAAATAGCTGGAGTCATGTGTTTACTCAATAGGTTGGTTTTGGAAGGCTGGGTATTTTCAGGGAAGTAGGAGTGAAAAGCAAATAAAAGAGCCGCCTGTCAGGCGGCTCAATGCATTAAGCTCTAAGCCCGGTGAGTAAGTTCTCCATTGAATCACTCTGATTACGAAGCTGTTCAATATTGCTGTTGGTCGCGTTGATCATTTCATAGACTTGATTGGACTGAGTACGAACTTCTTCCACACTAGCGGCAATGCTGTCTGCAACGACACCTTGTTCTTCAGCTGCGGTAGCAATTTGAACACTGGCATCAGATATAGCTTGGTTCTTGTCTGCCAAGGATGCGATTTCTGTATTCACCTCTGACATCAATGTTTGGCCCTCGCTAGAGTTCACCACGGTAGTTTCCATCAGTTTTGTCAAAGACTGACTGTTGCGCTGTAAGGCTTCGATCATAGATTGAATTTCAACGGTAGATTGTTGAGTTCTTGCTGCTAATGCTCGTACTTCATCGGCAACAACGGCAAAACCTCTGCCTTGTTCTCCCGCTCGAGCAGCTTCGATGGCCGCGTTGAGTGCTAGTAGGTTCGTTTGCTCAGAGATACCGTTAATAGCGGTGACCACCTCGTCGATTTGGGCGGCATTAGCATCAAGTTCGGCAACCGCTTGTGAAGCTGACTGAACTTCGTTGGAAAGTTGGGAAATAGAGGCTAACGTGTGTCCAACTTTCTGTTGCCCTTGTTGAGCAACAGAACGCGCGTTTTCAGTTTGCGTGCTGGAGTCATGAGCTAGGTTTGCGACTTCACGAATGGTGGAAGCCATTTCTTCCGTGGCACTTGCCAGTGAATTCAGGTGTTCCTGTTGAGTGCCGGAAATTTCAGCACTGTGCTGGTTAGATTGATTAAGTTCTGAGCTTATTTGTTGCATTAACGCTACTGACTCTTGAATGGAGAGCACCAGCGATTGTTCACGCTCTGCGACTTTGTCTATGGTGATCGCGATTTCACTGAATTCATCGCGAACCTTGAAAAAGTTCATTCGACTCGTCAAATCACCATCTGCCAGAGTGCTGAGTGCCTTGTTCATTGTAAACATAGCTCCGCCAATAAAGGTCATGATGTAGTAGACCCCCAATGCAATAAGAGACAGTGTAACCAGAACAACGACGATATGGGTTGTAGAAAGAGCTGACCATAGATTGATGCTTGGCTTAGCAACGATGCTAAAAGCACCATTGTTTATATTGATAGCGCTAGGTCCATTACCAAGAGCGATGGTTTCAGAACTGGCTAATAAGCTAGCGACCTGACTTTGAGTGAGATTCCCTGCTTCTATTAGATTTTTTATCAAAACTAGTTCATCTTGATATAAGTGAGTTAGCATTTGATCTGCGGCATTATCGAAAACGAAGGTGAGAACGAGTAGTGCGATAACGGGAAGGAAAAATAGGAGGTAGAATTTTTCCTGTATCTTTAAATGAATGAGATATTTATCAATCCAGCGAAATGGTATTTCTTTCATAATGGCAATTTCCGATGAAACCCCGTAGTTCCTTATGGGGCGTAAAACATACCAAGCGAATATATCACGGACCTTGTCTTGAGGAATGAGTAATGAATCAAAAGTGCGAGAAGTTCACAGTGTCAGGTGTTGTGCAAGGAGTTGGTTTTCGTTATCACACCTCTCACTATGGCATGAAATTGGGTTTAACAGGTTATGCGAAGAACTTAAATAATGGAGATGTTGAAGTGGTGGTGTGTGGCAATGAAGAACAAATCGCCGACATGGCAAAGTGGTTGGAAGATGGCCCTAAGACATCACATGTTGATTCAGTAGTCTCAGAGCCAATGTCTTTTAAACCGTTTAGCGGATTCAAAATTCTTTGATATTTACAAACATTTCGCGGGTTTTGGTAAGCCTGCGAGTTTGGTTGCCTGTTTCGCAGGGCCTTGCTTAAACAGCTTAAAAAGGTATTTACTATTACCTTTCTCTGGACCATGCGCTTTTTCCATGGCTTTCACTAGCATTCTCACCGCTGGGGATGTGTTGAACTCCTCATAAAACTCTCGAACAAAATGGACAACTTCCAAATGAGCTTCAGTCAGTTCGATACCTTCTTGCTCTGCAAGGATTTGAATCATGCCTTCTTCCCACTGAGTATGATCAAGTAGGTAACCCTGTGCATCAGTTTCGATTGATTTACCGTTGTATTCAAACATTGTTGTAGGTCTCAAAAATCAGATATGGGATAGGGTAGCGCAGCTTAGGTTGGGACAACAATATGTAAGAAAAGAAAAAGCCCGGAAGTTTCATCTTCCGGGCATTATTTAATTAACTTAAGTCTATGAATTAATCGTCATTCATGATGCCTAGGATGCTAAGTAGGCTAGTAAACAGGTTCAGAATATTTAGATACATTGAGATAGTCGCACTAACGTAGTTAGTTTCTTCGCCACGCACAATACGGCTAGTGTCATACAGAATAAAACCTGAGAATACTAAAGCCGACATGCTACTGATCGCTAGCTGACCGATTGTAGAACCAACAAAGATATTGATTATTGCAGCGACGATAACAATGATAAGCCCTGCGATCAGGAAGTTACGCATGAAAGAAAAGTCTTTTTTGCTACTGATTGTGTACGCTGAAAGACCAAGGAACACCATACCCGTCAGACCAAGGGCTTGTGCAATGATTGAAGGACCATTAGCAATGGATGCGTAATAAGTGAGCATTGGGCCAAGAGCACCGCCCATTAATGTTGTAAAAACAAACGTCCAAACAATACCCATTGATGAGTTGATACTTCTAGGTAGTGCAAAGAATAGAATACCAATAGCCGCGACTTGCATAACAATAGCCATGATTGGAGAAATACCAATCGCCATCGTTGCTATTGCTGCAATGGCACTTGTTACTAGTGTCATAGACAATAAGAAATAAGTGTTTTTCAGTGTCTTATTGATCTCAAGTGTGCTAGGAGCGCTTGTAGAACGTGTAAACATAGGGCTGTTCATAATCTTCCTCGTAAGGTTTTATGTTTATATCTACATTTATGAGGGCGAACAGTGAAAAAATCAAGCCCTGCTAATGCATGCAGTAGAGTAAATAATAATTGAATTACAAAGCGATGTATTTTGAAAGATGTAACACAATATAACAAATAAAAAGAGGCGATCTTAATCGCCTCTTTAAAAATTTGCTCTTCTTTCTTAGTGACTTAAGATTTGAGCAAGGAAGTTTTGCGTTCGATCAGACTGAGGGTTTTCAAAGAAATCGACAGGATTGTTCTCTTCAATTATCTCTCCCGCATCCATAAAGATAACTCGGTCAGCCACTTCTTTCGCAAAACCCATCTCGTGAGTCACGCAGAGCATGGTCATCCCTTCTTCAGCGAGCTCGACCATAACATCCAGTACTTCACGTACCATTTCAGGGTCAAGTGCGGACGTTGGTTCATCAAACAGCATCACTTGTGGGCTCATGCATAGTGATCGAGCGATAGCCACACGTTGCTGTTGACCACCAGATAGCTGACCAGGGTATTTCTCCGCTTGATCAGGGATCTTCACTCGCTCCAAGTACTTCATTGCGACTTTTTTCGCTTCGTCTTTTGGCATCTTTTTCACCCATATAGGCGCCAAAGTACAGTTTTCCAGAACCGTCAGATGAGGGAAGAGGTTGAAGTGCTGGAAACACATACCCACTTCGCGTCGAACCGCTTCGATGTTCTTCAAATCTTCGGTCAACTCGTTGCCAGAAACGATAATTTGCCCTTGCTGATGTTCTTCAAGACGGTTGATACAGCGAATCATGGTGGATTTACCAGAACCAGAAGGGCCACAAATTACGATCTTTTCGCCTTTTTTAACATCGAGGTTGATGTTTTTCAGTACGTGAAACTCACCGTACCACTTGTTCATATCCTTAATTTGGATCATGTGTTCTTGTTGTTGCGTCATAATACGTCCTTGAGCTTTCTGATTATCGTTTGTGACCGGTATGAAGTTTGTTCTCTAGCCATATCGAATATCTCGACATGCCGAAACAAAATACCCAGAACACTAACGCGACAAATACATAACTTTCTGTTGCAAACCCAAGCCATTCTGGGTCAGTGTTTGCTGCTTGGCCGATTCCTAGTACATCAAACATACCAATAATTAGTACTAGACTGGTGTCTTTAAACAGCCCAATAAAGGTATTTACAATGGATGGAATGGTAATCTTCAATGCTTGAGGAAGAACAATCAAGCCCATTTTCTTCCAGTAACTTAGCCCTAATGCATCAGCCGCCTCATATTGGCCTTTAGGGATTGCCTGTAAGCCACCACGTACCACCTCAGCCATGTACGCAGCACTAAACATAACCACACCAATTAAAGCGCGAATAAGTTTGTCGGTTTCAGAGCCTTCCGCAAGAAACAGTGGAAGCATTACTGATGCCATGAAAAGAACCGTGATCAGCGGTACGCCACGCCAAATCTCTATGTAGACGGTACAGATGCTTCGAATGATTGGCATTTCAGAACGTCGACCCAGCGCCAGTGCTACACCAATAGGGAGAGACACAACAATACCGACAAGCGCTATGATTAGCGTAACCAGCAATCCGCCCCATTTGTGTGTTTCTACCACTTCTAGCCCAAATACGCCACCGTACAGCAGTGCAGCGATAATGAATGGGTAAATGTTGACGAAAAACAGCCATATCCACAAACGTTTTGGAGTCTTCTCGTAGGCTAACAATACTGTAAAGATTGCTAACGTAATGTAAAAAAGGCGAGGGCGCCAAAGCTCTTCTTGAGGGTAGAATCCGTACATGAACTGTTCCCAGCGTACACTGATAAATACCCAACAAGCGCCATCACGCGAACAGGCATCACGTGTGGTTCCGACCCAGTCGGCTTTTAAAATTCCCCAATCGAAAACAGTCCATAACAGTGATAAGGCAAGATAGGCCAAAATCACGGTCAGGATCGAATTTACTGGGCCATTAAACAGGTTTTTACGTAGCCAGCCTACAACACCCACCGTATTAGCTGGTGGTGGTAGATCTGGCTGAAATTGATGTATCTTCATGCTATCTCTCCACCAAAGCAACTTTACGGTTGTAGATATTCATCAGAGCAGAAGTAATTAAGCTCAATGATAGGTATACCGCCATGGTCATTGCGATAATTTCAATCGCCTGGCCAGTTTGGTTAAGAGTTGTACCAGCAAATACGGAGACCAAATCTGGGTAACCAATGGCCATCGCCAATGATGAGTTTTTGGTTAAGTTCAGATACTGACTGGTCAAAGGTGGAATAATGATTCTCAACGCCTGAGGAACAATAACCAGTTTCAACGTTCTAGAACGAGGGAGGCCAAGAGACATCGCGGCTTCAGTTTGACCGTGGCTGACGGCATTAATGCCTGAACGAACAATCTCTGCAATGAAAGACGCAGTATAAATACTTAACGCAAGCAATAAAGCAGCAAGTTCAGGGATGATGCTGACACCACCTTTAAAGTTGAAGCCTTTCAGCTCTGGATATTCTGCCGAAATTGGCGAACCCATAATGAAATAGACAACAATCGGAAGCACAAACACTAAGGCAAGCGCAATACGACCCATTGGTGTTTGTTGGCCTGTTAAGCGCTGTTTGTTGCGAGCCCAAATGCCAATAAAGATGGTCGCAATAATACCAATAACCAGAGACGCAATCACCACGGATGACCCAGCTTCAAAGATTGGAGCAGGGAAGTACAAACCTCGAACATTTAAGAAGATAGCTTCACCAAGGCTCAAACTTTGTCTAGCAGAAGGTAACGCCTGCAGAACGGCAAAGTACCAGAAGAAGATTTGCAGAAGTAGGGGGATGTTGCGGAACGTTTCGATATATACGGCTGCCAGTCTGCTCACCAACCAGTTGGATGAAAGGCGGGCAATACCCATAACAAACCCAATAACAGTCGCAAGTATAATGCCGAGCACGGATACTAGGGCTGTGTTGAGTAGGCCAACGATGAAAGTGCGGCCATAAGAGAAGGTTTCATCATATTCAATCAGCGTTAGGCCAATCCCAAAGCCAGCTTCTTGCGTCAGAAATCCAAAACCTGTGGCGATACCGCGTGCCTCCAAGTTTGTCAGTGCATTGTTTACAATAGTGTAAAAGAAAAAGATCAGTGCAAGTATTGCGATAATCTGAAATACGACTGATCGAAAGGTGGGATTGTAAAAAAGGCTAGCGTTAGAAGTCGGTCCGTTATCCGCCTTCGACGCAACAGTATTAGTAGGTTTCATACAGCTATAACCTCAAATCCATTTTTGTAAAAAGGGCGGCTTACACCGCCCATTTTGTTGTAATGTATTGCTTAACGGATTGGTGGAGCGTACATAAAGCCGCCCGCATTCCATAGTGCGTTTACACCACGTGAGATTTGTAGTGGAGAGCCCTTACCTACAGTACGTTCAAAGCTTTCACCGTAGTTACCAACTTGTTTGATTACCTGGTAACCCCAGTCATCGCGGATACCAAGGCCTTTACCCTTAGGACCATCCACACCCAAAATACGTTTTACATTCGGATCTTTAGATTTTAGCATCTCGTCAGCATTTTTAGAGGAAATACCATATTCTTCAGCATTCACCATCGCCGAAAGTGTCCACTTGGCAATGTTGAACCATTGATCATCACCTTGACGTACCACTGGGCCTAGTGGTTCTTTAGAGATAATTTCAGGAAGAACTTCTGCTGAGCTTGGATCTTGAAGATTCAGGCGAAGGGCATACAGACCAGATTGGTCGGTGGTTAGGACATCACAACGACCTGCATCAAAACCTTTTGAAGTTTGAGCTGCTGTATCAAATACAACGGGTTTGTATGACATACCATTGTTGCGGAAGTAATCCGCAAGGTTTAGTTCAGTGGTGGTACCGGACTGAACACATACAGATGCACCGTCAAGTTCCTTCGCGCTCTTCAGCCCCAAGTCTTTCTTGACCATGAAACCTTGACCGTCGTAGTAATTGACGCCTACGAAGTTCAGACCCAATGCTGTATCACGGTGTAGAGTCCACGTAGTGTTACGAGACAGCACATCAATTTCACCAGACTGTAGTGCAGTGAAACGTTCTTTTGCAGTGAGGGGCACATACTTGACTTTAGATTTATCACCAAGAACAGCGGCTGCAAGAGCTTGACAGTATTCAACGTCAATACCTTCCCATTCGCCTTTTGAGTTTGGGTTAGAGAATCCTGGTAGACCGGTACTTACACCACAAGTTAGGAAACCCTGCTTAGTCACTTTATCCAAAGTGCTATCTGCTGCAAAAGCGCTCGTAGACATTAGAGCAGTAGAAGCCGCTACTACAGAAGCAAGAAGTGTTAGTTTGTTCGCCATTTGTATCCTTCCTGTATGATCCATGTTAAACCAGGTAACACCTGATACAACGAATGAAAAAATTGTTGTGTTTCAATAGTTATTGGCTGATTACTCAAATTTGAGTTGTATATAAATCAACCGTTTATAAGAGTAGGAAAGGATCTGTAAATTCTCAAATATATAATTTAAAAAGATTTATTAAACGAATCTACGAATCCAACCTGTGAATAGAATGACCAAATGTTACACGAATGTAAATAGTGCAAGACTTCACACTAATGGTGCAAACATAGAGACTCTCTATAAGTTAGTGTTTACACAATATTTACATTTCGTACATTGAGTTAGGATTAAAATATAATTCTATAAATAACATTAAATTTGGTGATAAATTATACGTTTCGCATTGTTGGGTTTATCGATGTGCCCCATTTTTGGTAGTATCGTCTGTATAGGTCGTAACATTGCTCAAGGATAAAAATGCAGTATTTTCCTCTGTTTATGAATCTCACCGACAAACCCGTTCTGGTTGTGGGGGGAGGAGAGGTTGCTTGTCGAAAAGTAGACAGCCTGATTCGTGCGGGGGCGGAAGTCACCATAGTGTCGCCCAATATTGAGCCTTATCTACAAAAACTTGCCGAAAATGACGAGTGTTTGTGGGTACAGAACTTTTACTCAGAGGAACTACTAGACCGTAAATATCTACAGGTATGGGCAACGACAGACAACCCGGAGCTTAATCATCGTGTTTACCATGATGCGAAAGCGTTAGGTTTATTAGTAAATGTAGTCGATGATCAGCCATATTGTGATTTTATTACACCCTCGATGATAAATCGTGGAAGAATCCAGATTGCGATTTCGAGTGGTGGAGCTTCTCCTATTTTGGTGCGTAATATCAGAGAGCAATTTGAAGCCACTTTGCCTCAGAACTTGTCATTACTGGCTGACTTTGGAGCATCAAAGCGTACTGACATCAAACAGCGATTACCTTCGGTTGATCTGCGACGAAAGTTTTGGGAGTCGTTCTTTAATCGTCCTGAAACTGAAATGGCAACAGAGCGATCGCAGCTAGAGGACGTCTATTTAAACACGCTTGAAAATAAGCTTGAAGCCCAAGGCTCAGTCACTTGGATAGACTATGGTCATGACGTTGAACTGCTTCCTATCAAGGCATTACGAATCATGCAGCAAGCTGAACTTGTATTTTTTGATAATGCTTGTCCGTTCGAGTTTGTTGATTTGATTAGAAGGGATGCAGAAAGAAAGGAGTATCGTGATGATGTGGACTTATCAGAGAGATTAGCAACGGCAAAAAGTGAGAATTTGAGAGTGGTAATCTTAGTTGCCCCAAGTTCTTCTCAGTATAATTTGCTGAAAAGCAGCGATATGCATATTCGATTGGGTTCAGCTTGAAGCCAGAAAAAACAGAGCCCGCAGTTAGCGGGCTCTGTGAGGATTATGAATAAAAAAGTTAGTCACGAAAATTGTCGTACTGGAACGGTTGGCCGAGGTCGGCTTCGCGAATCATGGCGATGGTTGACTGGAGATCATCACGTTTTTTGCCAGTGACTCGAACCTTCTCACCTTGAATTGACGCTTGCACTTTCAGCTTGGCATCCTTAATCGCTTTAACCACTTTCTTTGCTGTCGGGGTATCAATTCCTTGTTTGAAAACAACAATTTGATGCCAGTTTTTGCCCGACGCTTCTTCCGCTTTTGCTTCCATTGCATTAACGTCAACACCACGCTTGGTTAAATGTGAACGTAAAATATCGCGCATTTGCTTTAGTTGGAAGTCACCTTCCGCATTTAAGCGTACCGATTCATCTTTCTGCATTTCGAATGACGCTTCAACACCACGGAAGTCAAAGCGAGTAGACAATTCACGAGATGCGTTATCTACTGCGTTACGAAGTTCAACCGTATCGATTTCAGATATAATATCAAAAGATGGCATTGCTCAATTTCCTTTCTTTAACCGCGTGATCTTACTGCTGATGCCAGCATATCTAGCATAGTTACAGTATCTTCCCAACTCAGACACGGATCTGTGATTGATTGTCCGTATTTGAGGTTGCTGATGTCCTTCATTGGCTGATTGCCTTCGATAATAAAGCTTTCGGCCATAATACCCGCAATCTGATTTTTACCCGATGTGATTTGTTCGCAAATATTTTGTGCGACATCAAGTTGCTTGCGGTGTTGCTTTTGGCAGTTAGCATGACTGAAATCGACAACCAGACGTGGAGGTAGATCAAACTCTGCTAATTGCTGACAAGCGGCTTCAACAGAATCAGCGTCAAAATTCGGACCTTTATCACCACCACGAAGAATCACGTGTCCGAATGGATTACCACTTGTGCGATAAACAGTCATGCGGCCATTTTTATCGGGTGAGTAGAAGTAGTGTGAAGCTTGGGACGCACGAATCGCATCGATAGCAATCTTAATGTTTCCGTTGGTGCCGTTCTTAAAGCCTACAGGACAGGATAAAGCAGAGGCCATTTCGCGGTGAATCTGTGACTCTGTAGTACGTGCACCAATGGCCCCCCAAGTAATCAAATCAGCAATATATTGACCAGTGATCATGTCGAGGAACTCAGTCGCAGTCGCTAATCCTAGCTTATTGATATCTAAAAGCAATTTACGTGCTTTATTGAGGCCCGCTTCCAGTGCGTATGACCCATCTAAATTAGGATCTGTGATTAAGCCTTTCCAACCGACAACGGTGCGCGGCTTTTCAAAATAAGTTCGCATGACAACAAACAATTCGTCTTTGTATTGTTCTTGGATACTTGCAAGACGCTCAGCGTAATCAAGAGCTGCTTCTGTGTCATGGACTGAACAAGGGCCGACGATTACCAACAGACGGTTATCTTCCCCTACAAGAATCTTTTCAATTTGACGGCGAGACTCAGCTATGCGCTCTGCGACATCTTCCGTAATTGGGTGGGCGCTTCCAAGCTCTGCCGGAGTCGGCATTGGCCCCAGTGGTTGAGTTCTTAGTTCATCGGTTTTGAGTGGCATACGACAGCCTGTTCTTTTATTGCGAAGCGGTAAAGATAACGGAAACGTCAGTAGGAATAAACCTCTTATCTGCATTCTTAGAGTGCTTATTACTCTAGAGTGAAATTTTATTCACTTATTGTCACTAAAGATGCTTTTTAACTTGTTTTAGAAGAGGACTGTCGGTATGTTCGGTGTAGAACAACACAGTAAAAATGCACGGAGCAGTAATGAGCATTAAAACTTCAGACAACTTGCATTCAGAGCTGAACATCGGCGATGCACTGCCGGGGCCAGAAAACACTTCTGATAGCCCTCATCTCTTTGTTTCTTTATCAGATTTAGCCTCAGAACATATTTTCTATCACCCATGTTATAAGACTGTGGAGTCGACTTTGGATGATGTGGAACGCAACTCTATCGAAGCGATACTGGGCAGCGCTTCTGCTGAGGATCATTTTGTAGCGACGTTAACCGAACAGGTGTTGCAAGCTATTCAACCGAACCACCAGTCAATCCGAGTTGCATTGAGCAGTGCCGATAGCTATGAACTTGGTTCTCTTCTTGGCGGCAAAGTAGAGAGCACAGAGATAAACCCGGCCTTGGGGCTTCGTGGCGTATCTCGTTATGCATCAGAGCCTTTCAATTCAGTTTTTGCTCTCGAATGTAAGGTGATTAAGACACTGCAACAGCAGGGTGTGCAAGTGGATATTGTCATCCCATTTGTTAGAGCGCTATCAGATGCTGCAAAAATCATAGATTTATTAGCTGAGCAGGGTTTACCTCGTGGGCTAAATGGTTTGAAAGTACTGTATACCGTTGATGTTCCTTCTGCTGCTCTTATGTCGGAGCGCTTACTGCACTACTTTGATGGTGTGGTCATTAACCTAGAGAACTTAGCTCAATTTACCTTAGGTGTTGACCGACTTAATGAAGAATTAGAGTACCTATTTGATCCGCAAAGTGAAGCGGTTATCGATCTTATCGATAAGTCTGTTAGAGCTGCGAATAGCAGTAGCAAGCCAATCGTTATGATCAGTAGCGGCTTAGCCAGTTATCATAAAATTCAAGATTATATGGTTGAGCATTCGAATATTGAACTTGTAGTGACGCTGTAACCAACGGTTAGGTGATACGGCTATAATTTCATAAGCAAGATGTTAACAAAGTGTTGACATCTTCTTTTGGACAGTATGAACTAGACGTACAAATAATAACATGTCGGACCAGTTTAATGCTCTCTCCACTCGCCAAAGCAAATCTATATCTCAAGCTCTTCGGATTCTTCAAAGTGCCATTGATCTGGCTATGCCGACCTACAATATTAAAACTCGACTCTCAGTCAGTTGAAATTAAAATCCCCCTCAAACGAAAAACAAAAAACCATCTAAATAGTATGTATTTTGGTGTTTTGGCTGTGGGGGCTGATGTGGCTGGCGGTTTCATGGCAATGAGCAAAGCACAAGAGCGTGGGCATAAAGTATCACTGGCATTTAAAGCCGTCGATGGACAGTTCTTGAAGCGACCAGAAAGTGATGTCCATTTCGTTTGCAACGACGGCGCGCTTATTGATCAAATGTTGGATGAAGCATTAGAAACTGGAGAACGAATCAACCAACCGGTCAAAATCACTGCGATATGCCCAAGCCTACATGGCAACGAGCCGATGGCAGAGTTTCAACTTACTCTTTCATTGAAGAGAATGGGTGGTTGATGTCATCGACCTCCATTTGTTCAATTGCCACAATCTTGTTTCGATTAAGAACAATTTTCCAACGATAATAGTTGGGCTCGCCATTGTGATTATCTTCTTTCGCGATCAGGTTGATCAGATGTCGCTTTTCAACGGATTCTTTACTGACTTGACCATTATTGAGTGTGTAAACCTTATTTGAACCTTTGTCCATTAAACGCATAAATGGTCTCATACTGAGCATCATGGACTCGCGAGTTTCTTCATAACCACTCATAAACTTGGACGTCGACATTTCTGTTTCTGAACGATAATGCAGGATTTGTTCTTCACGCTGTACAACGCGTTTTTTGCGGATTAATTGAATCCGATCGGGCAACTTGAGGATATTTTTATAATCTAACCACTCAAGCTTTTGACCGACCGCTTTATTGGTTGTAGGGTCCAAGTAGTATTTACGCCATTTAGGCCTGCCTTTACGTATCCAACGCCACATAACGTCGCGTAGATCATCTTTAAATATTTCACGTAACGCATAAACGAACGACATCAAAATGATGAAAGAAACGGTGATCTCACCCCAGTAGTCACGAGCTAGGATGGCTGTAATAGTGACGAAAACCATAACAAAGCCGGTTGCAGAGCCTTTGACAACGCGCTTCATGTTTTTCCCGAGTGATTGAGTCTTTGCTTTCAATACAACGGGATGCTCAATCAATCGACGTAGCAAACGCATTTTGTTACTAAGCCGTGTTACATCGTCACGAACACTTTCAGAGTTGTAATTGTTGAGCTTGCGGTGTGCGGCTTCTTTCTCAATAATCGCCAGTAATCGATCTTTAATGGTCTTATAATCATTGTCTCTTGGCATATGCGCAATCAACGACATGAATCGTTGACCTGTGTACCAAGAAAGGTAGTTATCAATGTTAGCGTAGTAGCGTTTGAGGCTTTCCTCGTAAGGAATTCCTCGTCTGAGTTTTTTCAGTATATCTAAAGCAAGCTCAATGACTTCATCGACTTCATCTGTCGTAATGACATCGGAATTATGCTTATTAAGCTCGTTCACTGCTTTATCTAAAGCAATCACATATTGATAAGCAAACAAACTCAAACTCACGCGATATTGAGTTGAGGATAGGCGGCCACGCTTTGCCAATCGACTGTGTACAAGCGGGAGAAGTGTTTTATCACTATAGTAGGCACGTTTTTGTACGATGGATTCGTAGTAAATCTCACTTTCTTTAAGCACATCGGGCGTTAGGCCAAGTTCGCCAGGAATGAAAAAGTAGAGGTCGAGATCTGACTTCTTAGAGGAAGCCATAGCGTGGGAAATCTTGAGAGTGATGCCGTCCTGCTTATCAACGGTGAGCAAAGAGTACTCCTGAAAAAATTATAATTATCTGGCGAAAGCATAACAGAGTTTCGGTATAATCTCCGCAAATTTAGCAAGAGACAGTTGAAATGATTAAAGTTGGTCAGATAAACCACTTAGAAGTAGTAAAGAAAGCAGATTTTGGCGTATTTCTCGATGCGGAGGATTTTGGAACGAGTTTATTACCAAATAAATTTGTTCCCGAAGGTACCGAAGTCGGTCAGTCTATCGATGCTTTTTTATACTTCGATTCAGACAATCAGCTGGTTGCAACTACAGAAACTCCAATTGCTCAAGTGGGTGAGTGGGGGCTGATGAAGATTCAAGGAATTAATAGCACAGGTGCCTTCGCAGATTGGGGCATCAAAGGCAAAGACCTATTGATTCCATTCAGTGAGCAGCGTGGGCGTTTCTCCGAAGGTCAAACTGTCCTTGTATACGTTTATACTGATAAAGCTTCTGGACGAATTGTTGGCACCACCAAGTTCAACAAAGTGTTGGACAAGACGCCAGCAAACTATACACGTAATCAGCAAGTGGATCTTATTATTGCTGAGCGAAGTGACCTTGGCTTTAAAGCGATCGTGGAAGGTGAACATTGGGGAATGATCTTTAAATCTGATGTGTTCGGAAAGCTGTTCATTGGCAAGCGTCTAAAAGGTTATATCAAAGAGGTTAGAGAAGACGGTAAGATCGATCTATCGCTACAGAAAGTCGGTGTGGCTAAAATGGATGACTTGAGTCAGAAAGTTCTAGACCTCCTTGAAAAGAAAGGCGGGTTTCTTCCATTGAACGACAAATCATCACCGGAAAGTATTTTTGCTGCATTTCGTACCAGTAAAGGTACTTTCAAGAAAACAATTGGTGGGTTGTATAAGCAAGGAAAAATTACGATAGAGAAAGATGGGATTCGTATCGCTTCGTAATTGAGTCCAAAAAAAGGCCCGAAGCAGATATTGCTTTGGGCCTAGGGGAATGGCTCTTATGAGCCTGCGCTAACTATTTGATATTCTATGACTTATCATTAACTAAAGTGTAGTACATCATCATCGTTTCGCTAGGCATATGTGGAGTTTTCTACTGAAAAATACCCATTTAGAATAGGTTTTTATCTCGAACTAACTCTCTAGGTAGGCCATTCTTCACTCGATTTCCTACCCATTTTCCCAAGCCAATCACATCGTTACCAAGTTTGACGATCACTTCGCCTTTGCCAGATTGATTTTGCGGTCTGACATCTCTGCCCATGAACCACTCACGAGCCTCATCGACGGATAATATAATGCTGTTAGCTTCATTACCTGAGGCTAATGCCATTGCCACTTGGTGTTGCCAGCGATAGCCTTTCTTATGTGATTCGGCGATTTTTATCCCCATTCGAGAGAATCTAAACTCTCCAATCATGGGCTCTAATGCATTGGGGAAAAGCCAAACATCATTATCACGTAGCCATACTGCCGCATCTTGTGGAAGTTTAATCCCCAAACTTTCGTTCAGCTGTTTACTAATATCCTGCTGAACTTTTTTAGACGCTTTTTCAAATGGGAATTTGCCCAAGCGTTTCTTGACTTGTGGTGCTTCGACAGAACCTAGCTTTTTGATCTTTGCTACAAAGAATCCCTCACAATCGTACATTTGAGGAAAAATATGCAGGAAACCTTCCTCGGTGAGTGCTTTTTCGGCGCTGGGGAATAGGGAGTTGAGTGGCTGAAATTCAACTAGATCACCAAACTTTTCTTTCAAGTACAAACAGACATGTTGGTTTTCCTCAATACTTAAGGTGCATGTTGAGTAGACCATCGTGCCTTCTGGTTTTAGAGCGTGAAATGCGCTTTCTATCAAATCTTTTTGTGTATCAGAAATCGAAATAACGGATTCTTTACTCCAGTTTTTCATCGCATCGGCATCTTTGCGAACAGTACCTTCGCCAGAGCACGGAGCATCGATCAACACGGCATCAAACTGTTCCGGTAACCAACCACCAAAGACCCGACCGTCATAGTTGCTTAATGCAGTGTTTCGAACACCGCAACGCTCAATGTTTGCATGTAATACCTTGACTCGACTTGCCGAGAATTCATTGGCAACTAATACGCCATTATTTCTCATACTTGCGGCAATTTGAGTAGTTTTTGAGCCTGGGGCTGCAGCCATGTCCAAGACACGATGAAATTCGTTTTTTCCTTGAAAAAGAGCAGCTGCAGGCATCATGGAGCTAGCTTCCTGAATGTAGAACAAGCCAGACATATGCTCTGCCGTGTTACCTAAAGGTGTGTCAGATTCATCTGCCTCAATCCAAAAGCCTTCTGTACACCAAGGGACCGGTGTAAGGCGCCAACCTTTCTCAGAGGCACGTCGGGTAAAATCATCAATGGAAATCTTCAGGGTATTGACGCGGATACTTTTGCGCAGTGGACGTTGGCATGCGGCGATGAAGTCGTCCATATAGAGGCCATCAGGAAGTATAGCCTCCATCTCTTTCAAGAATTCTTCTGGTAAGTAGACGTTCTGATGCAAGGTTCTGTCTCGGTTTGTAAAGAGGCAGGGATTATAGCGGATAGAAAAACAAAACGCAGCGAGATATCGCTGCGTTTTATTAGGTTACTGACGTTATGGCTTGGGTATGGCTGTACGCCATGCATTCCAGTTTTCTTCTGGTGTAGGGTAAAGAAAGAAGGATTGCCCTTCTTGAGCGGCGGGTTGCAGTTGATTACCCTCAGGAGTTGAGAAGGTAATTCCGCCCCGAACAAGGCTATCTATGGTGCCCGCTTTAATGTTGGCCCCACCAAGACCGATTGAAACATCGACGCCAGAAGTGTTCCAGAACACGCTGTTTCGACGGACGAGGTAAGCGTATTTTGGATTGATGGAGATAGTTGATACAACGCGATCGGCGAACTCACCAAGTTCGACATTGGTGACTTTACCGACCTCAATCTCTCTGTAGAGAACGGGAGTCCCTTTGGTGACTGAGCCGCGAGATTCGCTCTGTAATGTGAAACTCACTCCTTGGCTGTCTTTTTCTTCCTTGTGTAAAGTGAAAGTGTGCTCTGACTTACCTGAACCTGGGGTGACATTGATCGTCTGCGTGAGCAGGTTTTGTAGGTTCTTAACGCCATCTAGGCCTAACGTAGCTTGCTCAACCCAGAAATAGCTGTTTTCTCTTGCCAATTTGTCAGCATACTCTGGAAGCACACGAAGTTTGATCTCAACTCGTTTGTGGTTAAAGTCAGGTACGACTAAGGTCACTTCACCAACTTTGACGCCGTTGTATTTGACAGCGGTACCTTTGGTGATGTTGTTCTCACCCTCAGCATTGACTGTTATGACATGGCCAAATTTTCTAGCTGTTTTAAAATCTTGGTAAAGCAGCCATTTGTCATTCTGTTTATTCTCGACGCCGGGTAAAGAGTCAAACGCGATGCCACCTTGAATCAAGGATTTTAGCGGTGCAGCCTTGACACTGAAACCTGAAAGACTGGCGTCTACTTCGACGCCAGAACGGTTCCAGAAAACCGTTTGCTCTGTTATAAGGTGCTTGTATTGGTTTTCAATACTGGCTGAAATAATGATGCCCCCATCGACTAAGTGGAAGTCTGAAATACTTCCAACCTGTAGGTTGCGGTAAAGTAGGGGACTTCCCTTGCTAATTGGTGGCAACTCATTAGCAAAGAGCGTGATCGTCTGTGAACCAGACATGTTGTATTTGGCGAGTTCAGCCAGCGATTTACTTGGGTAGAGAGTATATTGCTCTCTAGGGTCTTGATCCCCTTCACTGACATAGCTAATCGAACCAGTCAAAAGCTGCTGGGCGGGAGGAACGCTAATGTTTAGGCCTGATTCTGTCAATTCGGCGGTGGCGCTGCCTGTTACAAAAAAGCGGTTCTGCGACTTAATCGTCTTTGCGTAAGCTTTGTCCACCAGCACATCTAAATGCACTTTTTCGTTGATTAAGGAAACGTTAGTTACTTCACCGACCGTGATCCCACGATAAAGAACATTAGCACCGGCTCCTAAGCCAAATGAGTTGTCAGCAATCAACGTAATGGCGACTGATTTAGCTTGTTGCTTGTTGAACTGCTCTTTCCGAATGGCGTTGAAGTAACGAGAGCGCTCGCCTTTACCTGGCACGAGAGTGAGGAAATTGCCTTTCACCAAGTTAGTTAGGTTTTCTACACCAGAAAGAGAGACTTTCGCTTCTTCGAGGATAAAATTACTTCCGCTCGTCAGCATGTCCGAGAAAGCAGGCTGAATGGCTGCTGAGGCGACAATTTCCTTTCGGCCATTACTAAGTTGTAAATCAGTAATCTGACCAATTTCAATCCCTCTATACATGATGGGAGCGCCAGTTGGGCTGATCTGATTATCATCTGGAAGTGTGATTTTGATTGGTATACCTCGCCCCGCAGTTTTTAGATCGGGGTAAAGTTTAAATCTCGTATTATCTGCAACCGGCTCGCCACCGTCTGGAGAATCAACCGCAATAGAGCCTCCAATTAAAGCACTCAAGCTCTCCAATCGCACATCAACGCCATCAAAACCGATATTGGCACCCAGACCACTGACGTTCCAAAAGCGGCTTTCATCAGTGATAATTGTCCGATATTCATCGCGGATAGAAGCTTGAATTAGTACATTTTTACCGTGTTCATCAAGCTGATAGCTGTATACCTCACCAATTGGGATTTTACGATAAACTATCTGAGAACCGACGGAAATACCGCCGAGATCTTCTGCTCGTAAAGTAATACTAAGCCCCTCACGAGTCAGAATATCTGAAGGCGCGCGTTCCAGTGCGGTAAATTTGGTTTCTGGTTCAGAAGGGTTATCACTTGGTTGGATAGCAATATAGTTACCGGAGACCAAAGCATCTAACCCGGAAATGCCTGAGAGACTTGCCGTAGGCTTCACCATCCAGAAGCGTGTTTCTTTTGATAGCAACTTAGTGGCTTCAGGATAAATATCCGCGTCGACATAGATACTTTCTAAATCTTCGGAGAGGTTGATATCACGCACCATTCCTACTTCTAGGCCTTGGTAGCGAATCGTTGTTCTACCCGCCACTAGCCCTTGAGCATCAGAGAAATAGATTTGAATTCGCTGACCCGCATCATTAATTGCCTTCACTACTAACCATCCTGCTAAAACCATGGTTAAAACAGGCAAAAGCCATAAAGGCGATATCCCCTTGTTACGCTTGATATCTGGTGAGTAAGAAGGTTGATTAGAAGATGAATTAGTCATTTAAAGGCTCTTCTTTTTTCTCTGAGTTATTTTTTGCCGGATCAGAGTAATTGTCCCAGAGTAATCTAGGATCAATACTTTCAGCAGCTAGCATAGTCAGTACAACAACGATTCCAAATGCGACAGCCCCATATCCAGGGGTAAAATCTAGAATCTGACCACGATCCACCAATGTCATCATAATGGATATCACAAACAGGTCCATCATAGACCAACGTCCAATCCACTTAATAACAAAATAAATAGTCATCCGTTGGCGGTGAAACACTTTACGTTTTAATTGGATAGCCAGCAATAAATAGGCCAAACCGATGATTTTTGCTACAGGTACGACAATGCTGGCTACGAATATAATGACAGCAATGCCTGGCATTCCATTCTTCACAAGTGATGCCACACCGGAAAAAATCGTGTCTTCCAATCGTTGGCCATTCGTAATTAAGATAGAAATTGGGATGAGGTTGGCAGGGAAAATAGCAATGGTAGCGGCAACTAAATAGGACCATGTGAGTGGTATTGAATGCGGCTTTCGATGATAGATTGGTTTATGGCAACGAACACATTCTAAGCCTTCCGGCTGAGATAGGTGACAATGGTGACAGTGCAGCTGCTTCTCTTTGAATTGATATGAAAACTCTGATTCATACGCTTCCCAATAATGTCGAACACTAACACGAGTTACTAGCATAACGGTGGCGACTTGCAATAGGACTAAGCCATATAAGCCTACACCAACATAAATATCGGAATAATCTTGAAGTTTGAAACATGAAATAGCGACACTAACAAGAAAGACATCGATCATGACCCAATTTTTAAGATGTTGGATCAAATAAAGGGAATGTTTGAGCAATTGGAAGTCACGACGTTTTAATGCAAGATGAGCAGTTAATACGGAGCCGCTCACAAGCAACGGGGCGATTGAGCTACAGAAAATAATCAAGACCGATAGGAAAATAAACCCTTCATTGAATAATGTGAAGACACCTGAAGGTAGCGTCGCTGGAATCATTACCCCGAACAAACGAATGCTAATAAAGTCAAAGAAGTGAGAGGGGATAAACAACAACAAGCAGGTTATTGCGATGGCTAAATTGCCAGATAGAGAAGGTGTTCCCCCCCTATATAGCTGACTACCACAACGAGGGCAGAATGCGCTTTTGCCTCGAGAGACTGCAACGGTATCAATGGGCAACTCGCAGCCATGGCATAACCTAATGTGAGACGTTTCAGATAAGTGCGGTGCAAGCTTTTGCGGAGGGCTCATAACGCCCTCCTTAAATGGTATGCAGTCAGGGTTTTAGGCGTGCGATTGAACGCTTCCATAAAGCGTCTGGTATAATCCTTCTTGTTCAACCAACTCAACATGCGTACCTGCCTGTGTAACTTGTCCATCTTCTAAAACGTAGATCAAATCAGCCTGTTTTACTGCCGAGAGTCGATGCGCCACAATCAAGGTTGTGCGCCCATTCAAAAACTCTGTCAGCGCTTTGTGTAGTGCTGCCTCGGTAGCGGTGTCTAAAGCAGAAGTCGCTTCATCCAGAATGACAAACTTAGGATCGCTTAAAATCATACGAGCGATTGCTAGGCGCTGCCTTTGTCCGCCTGATAAACGAATGCCATTTCGGCCCACTTGAGTATCTAAGCCATCACTTAACTGGCTAATGACATCTTGCATCTGTGCGATATCAAGAGCACGCCATAGTTGTAGATCATCGTAGTCGGAACCGAGTGTCAAATTATGCCTTAAACTGTCGTTGAATAGTATAGGTTGTTGTAATACAACAGCAATTTGATCACGAATTACATCAAAACTGATATCATCGGTTGTCTCACCATTGAATCGTATGATGCCTGAGTCTTGGCGATAAACACCAATGAGCAACTGAATTAGTGTCGATTTTCCACCACCGCTTGCACCAACTAATGCCACTTTTTTTCCTGCGGGAATACTAAGACTCAAATTATTGAGGACTCGGCTCTCTTCATTGTAAGAAAAGTCAACGTTTTCGATTCTAACATCCACTTCTCTATCTTCAGTGAATGGGTTGGTTTTGCTGACAGGGCGATGCTCTTCTTCTAAATCAAGGAGAGCATTAATACGGGCCATTGCAGCTTTTGCGCTATACCAAGAAAACTGAATACCGAGTAGCTCCTGTACCGGGCTAAGCATAAACCAAAGGTAGCCAAAGACGGCAAAAATCTGTCCGATGGTTAAATCACTAAACAGGACCATTAACATGGCTACTGCGCGAAAAAGTTCAAAGCCCAAGAGGAATAGCAAGAAAGAAACTCGACCAGCTGCTTCTGATTGCCATGCGTATTTATCCGCATCAAGGCGAACTTGGTTTGCCTGCTGCTTTAACTCGCCGAGAAACTCACGCTCGCGATTAGCTGCTCGTAGTTGATAAATACCGTCTAAGGTCTCGACCAGCCGGTTTTGGAAGCGCTCGAAGGACTGGTTTTCCCTTTTTTTAAGGTGCTTAACTTTACTGCCGAGTTTGCGAGAGAAGTAGATGACAATAGGGTTGACTAGAAGAATAAATAGCCCAAGGCGCCATTCCAACCAAAGCAATACACCAGCGGTGCCGATAACTGTAAGTAAGCTGATAAGAAACTTGCTTAGTGTCGTCCCAATAAATTGATCGATGGTTTCCACATCGGTGATTAAGTGAGCATTAATGCCACCACTACCACGAGTTTCGTATTGTCTGATACTAATACGCCCCAACTTATCAATCATTTTACTTCGCATTTGATAAGTGATGGTCTTGGAAATTAACGTAAACTGTCGCCCCTGAAGAATGTTCAGTCCTTGGCTGACGGTGCGCATGAGAATGACGAGAAGCAGTGTCAAGAAGATATAACCTGTTGGAGTGTGCATTGAAACAGGTAACACTTTATTCATCAACTCGAGGCCGGTTGCAGGCTGGTTTAGAAGAACTTCATCAACCATTAAAGGCATCAAAAGCGGGATAGGGACACTCACAAGAGTGGCTATCAACGCGATAATATTAGCGAGAACAAGCTTCGACTTGTGTTGTTTTACTTGAGTTATTAGCCAAGAACGGCTAATAGTGTTGGGGTTATCAGACATTATAATGAGAATGCTTACTATTTATAATTTACGGAAGATTGTACGTTGATTCATGATGGAAGTCTCTCATTTTCAAATGGAAGTCAGTATGAAAATAGAACATTACCACCGCTTAACCAAGCAAGCTGTCGCACTTTTAGAATCGGAAAAAGACCTTATCGCCAACTTATCTAATTTAAGTGCTCTTTTGAACATGGAGCTTGAGGAACTTAATTGGGTGGGCTTTTATCTAATGAAAGAAGGGGAACTGGTCCTTGGGCCATTTCAAGGTAAACCTGCGTGCGTAAGAATTCCTGTGGGTCGTGGGGTGTGCGGTACTGCTGTTGCAACGAATACCGTTCAGAGGATTCATGATGTGCATGAGTTTGAAGGCCATATTGCGTGTGATGCGGCGAGTAATTCTGAGATCGTCATTCCATTTAGCATTAACGGTAATATTGTAGGCGTTCTGGATATTGATAGTCCGAAAGTCGGCCGATTTAGTGAAACAGATGAAGAAGGTTTGACTTTTTTGATGAGCGAAGTGGAAAAGCTGCTTAATTCACACGCTATCAGTGCATAATTTCCAGATTGAGTGTGGTTTTTCGCTTGCAGGTCACTATAATACCTGAAATATTTATCTTAATGCTCGCGGACAGACCGCACTAACCAGGACTCCTCATGGAAAACACTGAAAAGTTAAAAAACAGCAAAGAAGTTATTGCCTATATTGCTGAATGTTTCCCTAAGTGCTTTACTTTAGAAGGTGAAGCAAAACCACTTAAAATTGGTATTTTTCAAGATCTTGCGGAACGTCTAAGTGACGATCCTAAGGTGAGTAAAACTCAGCTTCGTGCAGCGTTAAGACAGTACACTTCATCATGGCGTTACCTACACGGTGTCAAACCGGGGGCGACTCGTGTTGATCTAGATGGCAATCCAGCTGGTGAGCTAGAAGAAGAGCATGTTGAACACGCGAAAACAGCACTAGCTGAAAGTAAAGCAAAAGTGCAAGCTCGTCGTAAAGAGCAAGCTCAAAAAGCTCGTGAAGAAGGTAAAGCGAAAGCTAAACCGGCGAATAAAAAGCCACAGAGCCGTCGCCCACAGCAAAACAAAACACAGAAAGCCAACAAGCCAGTAGAAACGCGTGCTCTGAACGCTGACGAAATGACGATCGGTAATCAAGTAAACGTAAATATGGGCAAAGGAAACATGGCTGCGACTATCGTTGAAATTAATAAGGAAGATGTGCGTGTTCAACTGTCTAACGGCCTGCAAATGGTTGTTAAAGCGGAGCACCTGCGCGCATAAAGGAGATACTCCTACGCATGAAATGCCGTTCAAAATTGTCGCTGATTGCTGCTAGCCTCTGGCTGGCAGCTTCTTCAGCAAGCGCTCTTGAAGCGAAAATTAACCTCGAAGACTTACCAGTCTTAACTCCCGAAGATCAACATGCAACTGCAAGTAAACGTGTTACCTCACGTTTCACTCGCTCCCATTACAAGCACTTCACTCTCAACGATCAGTTTTCTCAAGCGATATTTCAGCGCTATATTGAATCTCTTGATTTCAACAGAAATGTATTCACTCAAGCTGACATCGATTCATTCAATAAGGTAGCGTTGGATATTGATGACCAACTAAAGTCAGGTAATAACCAAATCGCTTTTGACATCTATAACTTGTCGATGAAACGTCGCTACGAAAGGTTTGTCTATGCGTTGTCTCTACTTGATAACGAAATGAAGTTTGATACAGATGAAAGTATTGAACTTGATCGTAGTGAAGCGGCTTGGCCGAAAGATACAGCAGAGCTTAATGAGCTATGGAGAAAACGTGTTAAATATGATGCGTTGAATCTCAAGCTAACGGGTAAAAACTGGGATGAAATTAAAGACGTTTTAGGCAAACGTTATAACAATGCACTCAAGCGCCTCAGCCAAACTCATAATGAGGATGCGTTCCAACTGTATATGAATGCGTTTGCTCGAGAAGTGGACCCACACACCAGCTATCTTTCTCCTCGAAATGCTGAGCAGTTCCAAACAGAGATGAATTTGTCTCTAGAAGGTATTGGCGCTGTTCTTCAAATGACAGATGATTACACTGTTATTCGTTCATTAGTGGTTGGTGGCCCAGCATCCAAGAGCAAACAATTGGCTGAAGGTGATCGTATCATCGGTGTTGGTCAGGATGGCGAAGGTATCGTTGATGTCATCGGCTGGAGGTTGGATGATGTTGTTCAACTAATCAAAGGGCCGAAGGGCACTAAAGTGTATCTGCAAATCTTGCCTGAAGGTAAAGATGCTAACGCGGAAGTCATTACCATTGTTCGAGATAAAATCCGACTTGAAGACCGCGCTGTAAAGTCTGAGGTGGTTGAAAAAGATGGTAAGAAGATTGGCATACTAGAAGTACCAAGCTTTTATGTTGGCCTTGCGAAAGACACAGATAAATTGATTACAGAACTGAAAGGTAAAGGTGTTGACGGTATCATTGTTGATCTTCGCAACAATGGTGGTGGAGCACTGACGGAAGCGACGGCTTTATCCGGCCTTTTTATTACCAGTGGGCCAGTGGTGCAAGTTCGCGACAGTTACGGGCGTGTCAATGTGAATAGTGACACTGATGGTAAAATCAGTTACGACGGCCCTATGACAGTTCTTATTAATCGATACAGTGCATCGGCTTCAGAAATTTTTGCTGCTGCAATGCAAGACTATGGCCGAGCAATCGTTCTTGGTGAAAACTCATTTGGTAAAGGGACTGTTCAACAGCATCGCTCTTTAAATCATATTTATGATCTATTTGATAAAGAGCTGGGTTATGTACAGTACACGATTCAAAAGTTTTATCGCATCGATGGTGGCAGTACTCAGAACAAAGGTGTAGCACCCGATATTGCGTTCCCAACCCCGATCGAACCAAGCGATACGGGTGAAAGCGTTGAAGACAATGCGCTGCCTTGGGATAGTATTGATAAAGCTAAATATGAAGTGTTACAGCGTAACAGTGAATTAATCAAAAAACTCGATGCTCAGCATCAGGCAAGAATAGCTAAGGATTTAGAGTTCCAGTTTATTTCTGAGGATATTGCGAAATACAAAGCAGAAAAAGACGATAATACTTTGTCTCTTAACGAGAAAGTTCGTAAGGATGAAAGTGATAAAGCGGATGACGATCGCTTGGCTCGTATTAATTTAAGGCAAACTGCTCATGGAGAGAAACCATTTAAATCTCTTGATGACGTGCCAAAAGATTATGAAGCTCCAGATGCATACTTGGATGAGTCGATAGCTATCATGGTTGATATGATTAAGTAATTGAAATATTTGAAATAAAAAGCGAGCTACAAATTAGCTCGCTTTTTTTATTTAAATAATTAACGTGATATAGATCAAAAAATTTCGCTTATTCAGATTTCCGCACCTAAGCTTATAGAAAAGAGTGAGGGATGCGATATGAGATGGATTGGAATTCTACTGACTTGTATAAGCGTTTCTGTGTTCGCAAGCGAAACCAGAGATAACAGCGATTTGACTCAATTCGATCAACCATTCTTACTTGGGGATTGGTACCTTGTGAACCCAAACCCAGAACAATCAGAAGAAAATTTCTTAGCAATCAAACTTAGTCTCGACTCCAACTACAGTTTCCAAATTGATATTCAAAAGCGCGATTACTCTGTGGATCATTGGGAGGGGCTTTATGCGGCAAATGAAGATACGATAATTCTAGGTTTAAACACGTCTGAGCCGCAAATATACAATTACAGCAGTAACCATAATATGCTTAACCTTAATGGCGTGGTTTTCACAAAAGCTTTATCTAATTCACTTGCTGGTATGTGGTCTAGTGCTCAGCTAAGTGGGCATGAAATGCTTGCAAGTGAAGTGCAACGTATGGATCTCATTTTGCAGCCAGATTTTGTGTTCATGTTTAGAGTCAGCAATGAAGAAGGCGATGAAGCTATCCATAAAGGTGTTTATTACACAGAAGGTGAGCATTTAGTTTTACTGTATGAAAATGGTGAGCATGAAACGAGATACAGCTTGAATAGTGATATTTTGACATTAGAGATGGAAGAAGGTGCACTTTATGCTGTTTTGAATCGAGTCAGGTGATGTAACAAGCATTAAAAGATGGTGATTATTTAGACGTATAATTTGAAAATACCAACCACAGCAGCTGAAAAGCGAGGTATTTAGACATAATACCTCGTTTTTTTAATTTTCTGAGGTTAAGCTAGCTGAAAAGAAAGTAGCAGTGTTTTTAAATAACGACATACTCACCAAGTGCTCTTGTAGAGCAGTTCACAGTGTATTACATCTAGTCAGAAGGATTTCGACATGGCTCAAACACCTCAAGCCAAATACCGTAAAGATTATACCTCTCCATCACACACTATTTCCGACATTGATTTAACCTTTGAGCTTCATGATACCGCAACTATAGTCACGGCGGTTTCTCAAGTTAAACAAATGAAAGATCAAAGCACGCTTCGCCTTGATGGCGAAAGTCTCAAGTTAGTGAGTATTTTCGTTAATGGTGAAGCTTGGACTCGATTTGAAGAGCTTGAAGGTACATTGGAGATCTCTGCTTTACCTGAAGAATTCGAACTGAAAATTGTTACTGAGATTAATCCAGAAGAGAATACCGCTCTGGAAGGATTATATAAGTCTGGTGGTGCATTTTGTACGCAATGTGAAGCGGAAGGTTTCCGTCGTATCACTTACTACATGGATCGTCCTGACGTTTTGGCTAAATACACCACCAAAGTCATCGCGGATAAATTCGAGTACCCATTCTTGTTAAGCAATGGTAACCGTATTGCTGAAGGTGAACTGGAAGGCGGTCGCCACTGGGTTCAGTGGCAGGATCCTCATCCTAAGCCAGCCTATTTGTTCGCATTGGTAGCCGGAGACTTTGACGTTCTTCGTGATAGGTACGTAACAAAATCAGGTCGTAATGTTGAGTTGGAGATCTTTGTTGATAAAGGCAATCTGGATCGTGCCCCTCATGCCATGACGTCTCTTATTAACTCAATGAAGTGGGATGAAGAGCGTTTTGGTCTTGAGTATGACCTAGATATCTACATGATTGTTGCCGTTGACTTCTTCAACATGGGGGCAATGGAAAACAAAGGCCTGAACATCTTTAACTCTAAATTTGTTTTGGCTAATGATCAAACGGCAACAGATACTGACTACCTAGGTATCGAAGCGGTTATTGGTCACGAGTACTTTCATAACTGGACGGGTAACCGAGTGACGTGCCGAGACTGGTTCCAATTGAGCCTGAAAGAAGGCCTTACTGTATTCCGTGATCAAGAATTTTCTTCTGATTTGGGTTCTAGAGCGGTGAATCGTATTAACAACGTACGAATTATCCGTGGCCCACAATTCGCAGAAGATGCGAGCCCTATGTCACATCCAATTCGCCCTGAAAAAGTTATAGAAATGAACAACTTCTATACTTTAACGGTATACGAAAAGGGTAGTGAAGTTATCCGAATGATGCACACACTGCTGGGAGAGGAAGGCTTCCAGAAAGGTATGAGGCTTTACTTTGAGCGGCATGATGGTACTGCGGCAACCTGTGAAGATTTTGTCGCGGCTATGGAAGATGCATCAGGTGTCGATCTGAAACAGTTCCGCCTATGGTATAGCCAGTCAGGTACACCAACGGTATCCGTCACAAGTGAGTATGATTCAGCGGCACAAACGTATTCGCTTACTGTTTCTCAGCACACTGAACCGACTCATGAGCAGCAAGAAAAGCAGCCGCTTCATATTCCATTTGATGTTGAGTTGTATGCGGAAAACGGTGATGTTATTGAGTTACAATGTAACGGTGAAAAAGTCGATAATGTTCTTAACGTTACCGAAGCTGAGCAAACCTTCGTGTTCGAAAACGTATCTGAGCAACCAGTACCGTCCTTGCTACGTGAGTTCTCTGCACCAGTTGTTTTGGAGTACGATTATAGCGATGAAGAACTGATTTTCCTGATGGTGCATGCGCGTAACGAATTTGCTCGTTGGGACGCTGGTCAAATGCTGTTAGCAAAATACATTCGTAGTAACGTTGAAGCAGTGCAAAACGGTCAAGATGTTGAACTGTCTCCAGCGCTAATTGATGCCTTCCGAGGTGTCTTACTATCAGACAAGCCTGAACCAGCATTTATTGCTGAGATGATGGCATTGCCAAACCACAATGAAGTATCCGGTTGGTACAAGCAGGTTGATGTAGACGCTGTTGCTAAAGTGCTTAAATCCATCAAAATGAAGCTGGCTTTCGAGCTAGAAGATGAGTTTGGCGCGCTTTATCACAGCTTGACGCAGTCAGAATATACGATTGATCACGATGCAATTGGCAAGCGCTCTTTGCGAAATACAGCTTTGGCGTATCTTGCGTATACAGATCAAGGCAACAGATTAACTGAAAAACAGTATTCTGAAGCCAACAATATGACAGATACGATTGCGGCGATGAGCGCGGCGAACAGTGCCCAACTTGAATGCCGTGAAAAATTAATGGCTGATTACAGCAATAAGTGGAAGCATGATGGTTTGGTAATGGATAAATGGTTTGCTTTACAGGGTACAAACCCAGCCGAAAATGTGCTGGAAGTCATCAAGGGCACGATGAGTCATGAAGCGTTCAGCTTGAAAAATCCAAACCGAACTCGCAGCCTGATTGGATCTTTCCTGAATATGAACCCAGTGCGTTTCCACGCTAAGTCAGGTGAAGGCTACAAGTTCGCGGGAGAGATTTTGAAAGAGCTCAACAGCAGTAACCCACAAGTTGCTTCGCGGCTCATTGACCCATTGCTCAAGTTCCGCAAGTATGATGAAGAGCGCCAAGCTTTGATTAGAGCTGAGCTTGAAGCACTCAAGTCAATGGATAACTTAGCAAAAGACCTGTTTGAAAAGGTCAATAAAGCACTAGAATCCTAGGGCTTTAATAGAAACAGTAGCGCTATATGGTGCTACTGTATATTTGTACAGTTATCTTGTCAGTGTGAACAAACCGTTACTTTTTTAATCAACACAAATGAATCACTACTACTTTTCACTTAACATCTCTTATCAATCTTTTCTAGCTCATTACAGTGGAGCTGCCAGCAACGTTTTAGTGATAACTGATAATGGTTTACGCTTACAATTGCCTGCATCGAGGTTCAGACCTTTTCTTAGTCAAATCGGCCTTAAAGGGCGCTTTCGTTTAACAACTGACCAAAATAACAAGTTTATTAAGTTAGAAGTTCTGTGAGCAACTGATTTTATAGGAGTTTAAATAGTGCCTTAGTCACATTATCGAACATTTCACCTCCTACCACTCCTAAAAGAATTAACTATTTATCAATAAAGCTTTTACAATAAAGCGGCATTACCCGTGTTAAGCACTATGCTTACAACATCCCCCAAATATATATACAATTCTAATTGTGGAGTGTGATTATGACCGCGCGTGAAACTCTGATGCCGGTTCTGCTTGAAAAGGTCTACAAACTGATTCAAGACAAACTCGAGCTTGCTCATCAACCCCTAGTCACTCAACTTGCTCAGCATTTATTCAATAACATATCTCAAGACGATCTAGTCGAACGAAACGAATCTGATTTGTATGGCGCTGTAGTCAGCCTTTGGCACCATATTAATGAGAAAAAAGCAGATGATGTATCGGTTCGAGTTTTTAACCCGACCGTAAGCCGTCAAGGATGGCAATCCACACACACCATTGTAGAAATCGTCGTTCCCGATAGTCCATTCCTTGTTGATTCGGTAAAAATGGCGCTTAGCCGTTTAGATTTAGCTTCCCACCTTATGCTTCATGGCCCTACACAAATTGAACGCAATAAAAAAGGTGAGATCATAAGTATCAACGAAGGAGAAGGTGTTCTCCAGTCACTGTTCCATATTGAAGTTGACCGCTTAAGTGCGAAGGAGATGATGAGCTCGCTAAAAGAAGAGCTTTTGAAAATCCTGACGGATACCGCTCTAGTGGTGCAAGATTGGTTGTTGATGGTTGAGAAACTGGAAGAAGTAACGAACCAAGTTGAAGCGCATGAAGGCAAAGTTGATGTCGAACGTGATCGTTATGAGGAAACGATTAAGTTCTTACGCTGGTTAGGCGATCATAACTTCACATTCATGGGCTACAAAGAATATGACTTGGTCAATGTGGATGGTGATACAGAGCTTCGTCCAACGGCTGATAAAGGGCTGGGGCTGTTTGCGAATCGCGATCGTGTCCGCAGCGTTAAGCTTTCTGACTTCCCAGATTCTGCACGCTTAGAAGCGAAAAAGCCGTTTTTATTGATCATGACTAAAGGCAATACGCCTTCGCGAATTCACCGTCCGGCATATACGGACTACATCGGTATCAAGAAATTTGATAAAGATGGCAAAGTCATCGGTGAGCACCGCTTTACGGGTCTTTACACTTCAGCTGTCTACAATCAAAGTGTGGAAAGCATCCCATTAATCCGCGAAAAAGTAGAACGTATCCTGGCCGCAAGTGGCTATCGCGAAGGTTCATACTCCTATAAAGCACTGCACAACATCTTAGAAAACTATCCGCGTGATGAACTACTTCAAGCCAACGAAGAAGAACTTCTTGAAGTGGGCATGGGCGTAGTGCAGATGCAAGATCGTGACATGCTTCGTTTATTTGTTCGCAAAGACCCGTTTGGTCGCTTCTTCAGTTGTATGGTCTACGTAACGAAAGATCGTTATAACACAGAGCTTCGTCGCCAGACTCAGCGAATATTAAAACAATATTTTGGCTGCGATAAAGAAGTCGAATTCACAACTTATTTCTCTGAAAGCCCACTAGCCAGAACTCATTACATTGTTCGTGTTGATAACAACAACATGGATGTAGACGTAAAAATGATTGAGCAAAACTTAATGGAAGCATCTTCAACTTGGGATGATCGCCTATCAGGCGCGATTGTAGCGAACTTCGGTGAAAGTAAAGGTCTGCCTTTATCGAAAGAGTATCTACGTGCATTCCCTCGCTCATATAAAGAAGATGTTATGCCAGGTTCTGCGGTTGCAGATATCGAACGTCTTGAGGCATTGAGTGATGACAATAAACTAGGCATGCTCTTCTATCGCCCACAAGAATTGGGTTCAGATTCAAAGTCAGTTCGTCTGAAGCTTTATCATCGTGATGAGCCTATTCATCTATCCGATGTGATGCCAATGTTAGAAAACTTGGGTCTACGAGTTATTGGTGAGTCACCTTATGAAGTTCGTAAAGCGAGCGGTCAGGTGTATTGGATCCTCGACTTCTCAATGCTTCATAAGAGCGAAAAGACAGTTGATCTTCGTGAAGCTCGTGATCGTTTCCAACAGGCGTTTGCCGCAATTTGGGCTGGTGAACTGGAGAGCGATGGTTTCAACCGCCTAGTACTTGGTGCTTCATTGACGGGGCGTGAAATTTCGATTCTTCGTGCCTACGCGCGTTACATGCGCCAGGTCGGTTTCCCGTTCAGTCAACAATACATTGAAGAAACGCTAAGCCATTACCCAGAACTAGCGAAAGGTTTGGTCGAATTATTTGCTAAGCGTTTTGATCCTAAATTTAAAGGCAGTCAGAAAGGTCAGACTGAACTGACGAAAAAGATCACGGAGCAACTTGATCATGTAGAAAGCTTGGATGATGATCGTATCATCCGTCGCTATGTAGAAATGATCACTGCAACGTTGCGTACTAACTATTATCAGCTAGACGCAAATAAGCAGAATAAACCTTGGCTATCGTTGAAGATGAAGCCGAGTGATATTCCGGAGATCCCGCAGCCAGTACCTGCATTTGAGATCTTTGTATATGCACCGGATATCGAAGGTGTTCATCTACGTGGTGGCAAGGTAGCTCGTGGTGGTCTACGTTGGTCAGACCGTCAGGAAGATTTTCGTACAGAAATCCTCGGCTTAGTAAAAGCGCAGCAAGTAAAGAATACCGTTATTGTGCCAGTCGGTGCAAAAGGTGGCTTTGTTTGTAAGCGTCAGCATACGTTGAGTGGTCGTGACGAGATTTTCGCAGAAGGCCAGCGTTGTTACAAACGCTTCATTCGTGCACTTCTAGATGTGTCAGACAACATTATCGAAGGGGAAGTGGTTCCACCTAAGAGCGTGGTTCGTCATGATGAAGATGACCCATATTTAGTGGTTGCTGCAGATAAAGGCACAGCAACATTCTCTGATTTAGCAAACTCAGTTTCCGATGAATACAACTTCTGGCTTGGAGATGCGTTTGCTTCTGGCGGCTCTAACGGTTATGACCACAAAGCCATGGGCATCACGGCAAAAGGTGGTTGGGAGTCTGTAAAACGTCATTTCCGTGAAATGGGGATTGATTGTCAGACCACTGACTTTACCGTGATTGGTGTCGGCGATATGGCTGGTGACGTATTTGGTAATGGTATGCTCCTATCTAAGCATATCCGTCTTCAAGCAGCGTTTAACCACATGCACATCTTTATTGACCCAAATCCGGATTCAGCGAAGAGTTGGAAAGAGCGTGAGCGCTTGTTCAAATTGCCTCGCTCAAGTTGGGAAGATTACGATGCGAAGCTGATTTCTAAAGGCGGTGGTATTTTCTCTCGTCGTGCGAAGTCGATTACACTAACGCCAGAAATTCAAAAAATGATTGGTACCAAGAAAGCGTCCTTGGCACCAAATGAGCTCATTAAGATGCTACTGAAAATGAAAGTCGATCTTTTATGGAACGGTGGTATCGGAACTTATGTGAAAGCATCTAGCGAAACTCACACTGATGTTGGTGATCGTGCTAACGATGTTTTACGTATCGATGGGCGTGACCTGCGAGCAAAAGTGGTCGGTGAAGGCGGTAACTTAGGTATGACTCAGTTAGGTCGTATCGAGTATGCATTGACCGGTGGTCGCGTAAATACAGACTTTGTCGATAACGTTGGTGGTGTAGATTGTTCGGACAACGAAGTTAACATTAAGATCTTCTTAAATGGTCTTGTTGCTAATGGTGATCTTACAGTCAAGCAGCGTAATAAGATTCTCGAATCGATGGAAGATGAAGTCGGTGAAATCGTACTTGATGATGCATATTGCCAATCTGAGTCTATTTCAGTAACTGAACAGCAAGGCACTTCTCTAGTCAAAGAGCAGATTCGCTTTATTCACGATTTAGAAAAAGCGGGGCACCTTGATCGTGCGCTTGAGTATATCCCTGATGATGAAACCTTACTGGAGCGAGAAAAGCTGGGCAAAGCATTAACTCGACCAGAACTCTCCGTCTTGGTCGCTTATGGCAAGATGGTTCTGAAAGAAGAGTTAGTCCATGATGATATCGCAAACGATGATTATCATGCTCAGCAGCTGGTTAATTATTTCCCTACTGAGTTACGCCGTAACTATTCTCAACAAATGGACAACCATCCTCTACGTGCTGAGATTATTGCAACAGCGCTTGCGAACCAGATGGTAAATGAAATGGGTTGTAACTACGTGACACGTCTACAAGAAGAGACAGGTGCTCACGTTGTAGATATTGCTAATGCATATGCAGCTTCTCGCGAAATTTTTGGTTTAGGTGATGTACTCAAATCATTGCGTGAACTAGATAACCAAGCTTCAACAGAAGCTCAGTACGATATGATGTTTTATGTTCGTCGCACTTTACGTCGATTGTCTCGCTGGCTGTTACGTAACCGCACTGGCCGTCAATGTGTGAAAGCATTGATCGAACTTTATCAAGGCGATGTAGAAACGATCAAAGCCAAGCTTGACGATATGCTGGTTCCATCAGAAGTGGAAGAGCATAATGAAATGGCGCAAGCATGGATTGAACAAGGTATTAGTCCAGAGATTGCCAACTACGTTTCTCGCTTGTCTAGTTTATACTCAGTACTGGATATTTCCACAGTAGCTAGAGAAAAAGGCAAATCAGTCGAGCAGAGCGCTAAGCTGTACTACAACTTGGGCGATCGTTTGTCTCTGCATTGGTTCTTGAAACAGATCAACGGGCAGGCCGTAGACAATCATTGGCAAGCGTTAGCAAGAGCGGCTTTCCGTGAAGATCTAGACTGGCAGCAACGCCAGTTGACCGGTCAAGTTCTGAGTTGCAGTTGTGCACCGGAAGATCTTGATGTGATGAAAGCACTGGATGATTGGATCGCCAATAATGAAGTCTCCCTTCATCGTTGGGAGAATATCCTTAATGAGTTTAAAGTTGGCTCGGTGCATGAATTTGCTAAGTTCTCCGTTGCTTTACGTGAATTGATGTTGCTTAACTTAAACTGTTCGGCTAACGAGTAATCAACACATATTTCGTTGAATTATTCGGTAAAACAGTCAATAATACAGCCCCGTTTATACGGGGCTTTTTTCTATCGGAGGCAAAATGCTTTACCGTCTAGCCAGAGCTGGCTTTTTTCAACTTGATGCCGAAAAGGCACATGATCTCGCAATTCAAAACTTCAAACGTTTCACAGGAACACCTCTCGATCTTCTTTATCGTCAACAACTTCCAAATCGTCCTGTTGAATGTATGGGGCTCACTTTTCGTAATCCTGTTGGCCTTGCCGCTGGCTTGGATAAAAATGGTGAATGCATAGAGGCTTTTGATGCGATGGGCTTTGGTTTTGTTGAAGTTGGAACTGTAACACCAAGACCACAAGCTGGTAATGATAAGCCGCGCCTTTTCCGGTTGGTGGAAGCGGAAGGTATCATCAACCGAATGGGCTTTAATAACTTAGGTGTCGATAATCTAGTTGATAATGTGAAGAAAGCAAACTTCGATTGTGTGCTTGGTATCAATATCGGTAAGAACAAAGATACACCAATTGAAAAGGGTGCCGAAGATTACCTGATCTGTATGGAAGAAGTGTATGAGCACGCAGGTTACATCGCGGTAAATATCTCATCGCCGAATACTCCGGGATTACGCTCACTTCAATATGGTGAGGCTCTAGATGAGTTGCTTTCCGAATTAAAAGTAAAGCAGGCCGAGCTAGCTGAGAAACACAATAAATATGTTCCGCTTGCTCTAAAGATCGCACCAGACCTCAGTAACGATGAGATCAGCCAAATTTGTGATTCTTTACTGAAGAATAAAAT
Source organism: Vibrio sp. Isolate24 (assembly GCF_022398215.1). NCBI lineage: Bacteria > Pseudomonadati > Pseudomonadota > Gammaproteobacteria > Vibrionales > Vibrionaceae > Vibrio > Vibrio sp. Isolate24. The sequence goes on along the minus strand of NZ_JAKEUU010000002.1, from coordinate 792,703 downwards.
CGATGGTGTTATTGCAACCAATACGACATTGGATCGCAGTATTGTCGAAGGTATGAAGCACGCAAATGAAGCGGGAGGTTTAAGTGGCCGACCAGTTCAATCTCGTAGCACGGAAGTTGTACGTCGTTTGCGTGAAGAGTTGGGAGAGCAAATTCCCGTCATAGGGGTAGGTGGCATTGATTCGTACGTGGCTGCAAAAGAAAAGATGATGGCTGGAGCGCAACTTGTACAAGTTTACTCTGGTTTCATCTATCACGGGCCCGCACTGGTCAGAGATATTGTTAAAAACCTATAATCTATTAGTGACATTGTCACACGAGAAAATGGTTTGAAATTACTCGGTTTCTGAAGAGGGGATGATTTATCATTTCCTCTTTTTTTTTGCTTATTAGCGAATAGAATTTCGGTAAATGTATGGGAAGGTAATTGAGTGTTTTACCTGAATTAACTTTTACACGAGATTGGAATGATGCTTAAACCGAGTGACAAATGGACTTGGTACTATGATGACGCAGAGCAGCACCTAATGCTGGATCTGGGTGATGATATGGTATTCAAGACAAATCTTTCCAAAAAGTTGATTGTAGATTGTGCAATAGGTGTGAATGAGTTCTCCGTTGATGACGCATCTGCTTATCAAACCTATAAAGAGCAAATCGCCCATTTAGACCTTTCAGAACCTCGCCAAGCAGAACTGGCACTTTACTGTGTTGCTGCCAAGCGTTTCCATAAACCAGTACAGCCCAAGAGCTGGTTTTTTGATTGTCTCTCGAATGGTCTTGATACTCCCAAAGAAGGGGACTTTGTCCAGTTATCTAATAGCTACAGTGATGGATGCTTCCTGGTTCTGGAAGTAGGAGATAACGCAAGTCTATGCGCATCTATTAATTTGGACGCCTTTGTTCTTAATGGCGTGAAATCTCTCGCATTTGGTCAGGCAATAAAAGTGATGCATGACCGTATGGCTAATATCAACCATCTTTTCGCTGGTCAGACACAGCCCATGGCTCTGGTCAGCTAACCATTCGTTCCTTTGTTTCATTTCCCCGTCGGCCTGTGTGCCGACTTTTTTTGCCTGCTCGCTCCTCTACATTTTCGTGTATTGATAGGGTACATCCGTAATTAACCCATAAATTTTCGATTTAACTATCAATAAAATATTCCTGTTATTGATGATAGCAGAACTACGAGTTGTTATTTATTCCCCAATTAGCTCAAAAATGAAAATTTATTACACATTAAACGCAGTTTGGTATAGTCCAAAATTACTGTGAATAAGCATTCACTATCACCTTAAAGCCAAAAAATAGGTAGGAAATCGAAAAGACACTAATGAGTACTTTGGAATTTATGGATCAAATCAACATTGATGATGTTTTGCTCAATCAAGTGAATTGAGTGGGAGATTGACTCGGATTGGGCTAACGAAATTGTTATGGGACAGGTATAATGAAGGGTCATTTATCAAGAATTTAAAAACACTATGCATCAATATCTTGCGGTTACGTCCAACGGTTTGGAAAACTTGTTGGTTGAAGAGTTAACTAAGCTAGGGATCACTAATGCCAAACCTGTTCAAGCAGGGGTACGCTTTAAAGCATCAAATGAGCAAATTTATCGTTGTTGCTTATGGAGCCGCTTAGCGTCGCGTTTCGTCCGTGTGTTATCCGAGTTCACTTGTAACGATGATATGGATCTCTATCTAGCAACGTCTTCAGTGAACTGGGTAAACCAATTCCATAGTTCGAAGATGTTTGTTGTTGATTTCAATGGTACTAACCGAGAAATCCGCAATAGCCAATACGGCGCAATGAAAGTGAAAGATGCCGTAGTGGATAGTTTCGAAAAAAAGAACTTGCCAAGACCGTCGATCAGTAAAGATCGTGCAGATCTTCGTATCCATGTTCGCCTGCATCGAGATAAAGCGATTCTTGGCGTGGATATGGTGGGGGGCGGCCTGCACCAACGTGGTTATCGTCCTGAGTCTGGTCGTGCGCCACTTCGCGAAACTCTAGCTGCTGCCATTATTCTTCGTAGTGGCTGGAGTGCTGATAAGCCTCTGCTAGACCCTATGTGTGGTTCAGGCACGCTATTGATTGAAGCAGCCATGATGGCGGCGAACATGGCACCAGGCGTCAATCGTGAAAAATGGGGCTTTGAGTCACTAGAAGACTTTGAACCTGAGCTTTGGGCTGAGATTAAATCAGAAGCAGCAGTACAGGCGAGAAAGGGCGTCAAAAAAGTTGACACTAAGTTTTTCGGCTTTGACAACGATGCAAAAGTACTTAAAACGGCAAAAGACAACGCCCGTCGAGCAGGTGTTGATGCTCTGATTGAATTTAATCTTGGCGATGCCGCTCAAGTTAAACGTCCTAAAGAGTTTACAGCAGGCGTTATTGTTTCAAACCCGCCATATGGTGAGCGTTTAGGGACGCATCCAGGCTTAATTGCTCTGTACACCGCATTTGGTGCCCAGCTAAAATCTGAATTTGGTGGCTGCCAAGCGTCTATATTCTCTAGTTCTGACGAGCTTTTAAGCTGTTTGCGCATGCGCGCAGATAAACAGTTCAAACTGAATAATGGTGCGTTACCTTGTCACCAGAAGAACTACTTGATTAGTGAGCGTCCGGTAGAAAATGAAGGTGACAATGTCACAGAGTCGTTAATTGCTCCTGATTTCTCTAACCGATTGAAGAAGAACATTGCCAAAATTGGCAAATGGGCGCGCAAAGAAAAGCTCGATTGCTACCGAATCTATGATGCAGACCTACCTGAATATAACGTAGCTATTGATGTTTACCTCGATCATCTTGTGATCCAAGAATACGCTGCACCAAAGAATATCCCAGAAGAGAAGGCGAAGCGCCGTTTAACGGATATTATTCGTGCAGCAATTCAAGTGACTGGTACGGAAGCAAATAAGGTTGTGCTTAAGGTCCGAGAGAAGCAAAAGGGACGCTCACAGTATCAGAAACTCTCCCAAGAATCTGAAACCATGCATGTTAACGAATATGGCGTTAATTTGATCGTCAATCTGCATGACTACCTCGATACGGGCTTGTTCCTTGATCATAAGCTTACTCGTCGCAAGTTGGGTGAAATGGCCAAAGGTAAAGACTTCTTGAACTTGTTTGCTTACACAGGTTCAGGTACCGTTCATGCGGCCTGTGGTGGTGCGAAATCGACAACAACAGTGGATATGTCTAATACCTATCTTGAGTGGGCTAAAGAAAACATGAAGCTTAATGGTCAGGTAGGGAGGCAGCACAAATTTGAACAGGCAGACTGCTTGCAGTGGCTAGAAAGTTCAAATTCACAGTTTGACCTAATTTTTATTGATCCTCCGACGTTCTCTAACTCGAAGAGGATGCAGCAAAGTTTTGATGTTCAAAGAGACCATATTCAGCTGATGAAAAATCTGAAGCGACTGCTACGTCCGGGTGGAACCATCGTATTCTCGAACAATAAACGACAGTTCAAAATGGACATGGAAGCGATGAGTGAATTGAATCTCAATGCGAAAAATATATCGAGTCAAACTTTGCCGTTAGACTTTTCTCGCAATAAACATATTCACAACTGCTGGATTGTGACTCACACAGAATAGTAGGCCAAGATTTGATCACACTTTACAGTACAGAAGGGTGCCATCTCTGTGAGATGGCCTATGACCTTTGCCAACAAGCAAAGGTCAGCCAGGACGTAGAGATTGTCGATATTGCATTCGATGATGAGCTATTTTCTCGTTACGGCGTCACTATTCCCGTTCTTAATATCAACGGTGAAGAGTTGAACTGGCCATTTGATTTACAAGAATTACAACATTGGTTGGAACAAAATGGCATTACTTACCATAAATAATGGATTGCTGGCATATGGTGATCACCCGCTACTTGATAATGCAGACTTTGCGCTTCAAGAAAATGAACGTGTCTGTCTAGTCGGTCGCAATGGAGCGGGTAAATCGACATTAATGAAAGTTCTTGCCGGCGAAGTAACTTTGGATGATGGCAAACTGACGGTGACTCAAGATGTCGTTGTGTCTCGCCTTGAGCAAGATCCACCGCGTAATCAAGAAGGAACGGTTTTTGACTATGTGGCTGGTGGGCTAGCGGAAATCGGGGAACATTTAAAGATCTACCAAGATCAGCTCGATCTGATTGCCACTCAGCCAACAGAGCAGAACATTAATAAACTTGCACGGATTCAAGAACAACTTGAGCATTCAGGTGCTTGGCGTTTCGAAGATCGGATTAAAAATGTTCTTGGTGCGTTGAAGCTTGACGGGCATACAAAGCTGACGGATCTATCTGGTGGCTGGCAGCGTAAGGCTGCGTTGGCTAGAGCTTTAGTACGAGACCCTGATGTTTTGCTGCTCGACGAGCCGACTAACCATCTAGACGTGACGACGATCGAATGGCTAGAGAGCTTCCTGAAAGATTTTCGCGGCTCAATTATCTTTATTTCTCACGACCGAGCCTTTATTAAGTCCATGGCGACTCGTATTGTCGATCTTGATCGCGGTAAATTAGCCTCATTCCCAGGTAACTACGACAATTACCTCGTTGATAAAGAAGAAATGCTGCGTGTCGAAGAGATGCAAAATGCGGAGTTTGATAAAAAACTCGCTCAGGAAGAAGTGTGGATACGTCAAGGTATTAAAGCTCGAAGAACCCGCAATGAAGGGCGAGTTAGAGCCCTGAAAAAGCTCCGTGAAGAGCGTAAAGATCGTCGTGAAGTGCAGGGCAAAGCCAATATTCAGGTTGACGACGCGGCTCGTTCTGGAAAGATCGTTTTCGAAGCGGAAAGTATCAACTTCAATATTGATGGCAAGCCGATAGTGAAGGACTTTTCTTTCAATATCATGCGTGGAGACCGCATTGCCTTGATTGGACCTAATGGCTGCGGTAAGAGCACCTTACTTAAGTTATTACTTGGTGATCTTCAACCTGATTCGGGGCGACTTCATTGTGGGACCAAGTTGGAAGTAGCTTATTTCGATCAATACCGAGAAATGCTCGATCCTGAGAAGTCTGTTATCGATAACCTTGCTGATGGGAAACAAGAAGTGATGGTAGGTGGTCGTCAGCGCCATGCCTTGAGTTATCTTCAGGATTTCTTATTTGCACCTAAGCGAGCGCGGACGCCAGTGAAAGCGCTATCCGGTGGCGAAAAAAACCGTTTATTACTTGCTCGTATCTTGCTAAAACCAAACAACTTATTAGTTTTAGATGAACCAACCAACGACTTAGATATCGAAACGTTGGAACTTTTGGAAGATTTACTTGCCAATTATCAGGGCACGTTGCTGCTTGTAAGCCACGATCGACAATTTGTCGATAACACAGTTATGACGAGTTGGATCTTTGAAGGTGAAGGTAGAATAGAAGAGTTTGTTGGCGGTTATCATGATGCCCAGCAGCAACGTGAACAAACAAAGAAAGCTCGTACGGTCGAAAAACCGAACAAGGCTGAGAAACAGGTTGAGGCATCTCCCAAAACAGTGTCTGTAAAGAGTAAGCCGAAGAAGTTATCCTATAAACTGCAGCGTGAATTAGAAGCACTGCCGGCAAAACTTGAAGCACTGGAAGCTGAGTTGGAATCGCTGCAAGATCAGGTCAATGATCCTGACTTCTTCTCTCAACCAGTAGAGCAGACACAACCAATTTTAGATAAGCTTTCTGCCGTAGAGCAGGAACTTGAAATTGCTTTCGAGCGTTGGGAAGAGCTCGAAGCAATGCAACAGGAAAGTTAACAAACAATGAGTAGTAAAATCTTTAAACTATCATCCATTACATTGGCTGTAGCCGCTTCTTTTGGGGTAAATGCCGCTATATATAAAGTTGTTGAGATTGATGAGTCTCTTAACGATACATACAGTCTTGGTGGATATACCACGGAATATTACGGAACAGCGGTTGAGCAAGGGGCAGGTCCCGATCCGACATTAGGGTGTTTTGGTGGCACTTGTGCAGATTCTGATTTCAAAATTGCTGCAGAAACACGCAACTGGAAAGAAGGCATTAGCTACCGAGAAGAAGTTCCGTTCGCGATGGATAATGCTTTTAACTACGTGGATGATCAAGCTGATTTTGAAAGCTATTGTAATGCTCAGCTTCGTTATGCAGATTGTGACACTTGGTCTACAGATGAATGGAATGGCTATGCTAAAGAGCTATCGAGCAACTATTTAAATTCGATTGCTTTTGTCGAGGGCGAAACGGCGGCAGTTTCGACAACCAACGCAGTTATTAATAGTCTAGATGGAACGGATCCGGTTGGTAATAAACGTGATGACAGCACAAGAAATGTGGCATTTGTTGGTGCTTCGGATTTAACTGTACCATCAGATGCCCCAACTGTAGTGCAAACACGAGCTTGGAAAACTGATGGTACCTATACCGTTGGTAGCATATCGCGTGAGCAAGCTACTGATGGTAATGGAACGCACTTTTATTCTCAAGCTAGTATTTGGGATAGTTCATCTGGTGTGAAGGAGATAGGTTTTGGTAGTGGTGGTGCTGAGAAAGATGGCAACACACTTGGTCAGGCAAGTATCAGAGATTTTAAAGTGGATGGTACGACCTTTTATGGTGTAGGTTACAATACTTATTCAGACCAACGAATGGATGCTACTGTGTTTATTGGTGATATGAGTGCTGATCCCAATGATGTTACACAATGGGTATTTAACACAAATGATATTAATGCAGTTTCAAATGCTCAGAGCGGCTCTGACTATATCTATAGTAATTCAGTCGTTTCATCTATTAATGACAACTTTGTCGCAGTAGGTAGTGCAAAGCGAGCGGGTGATAAGCCAGAGAATCGCGCTGCTTCAAATAGACTGTTTTATATTGCTGATGTGAAAAGCTCACCTACAGCCACCTACTTTAGCGGTGGAATATTCTTTGATGGAGCTGGTGGAACCATGGGCGGGATCAACAACTTTAATGAAGTGGTCGGTAGCGTTGATATCAGTAGTTCGGCTGAAGTCGATGGAGTGGAGCGAGCTAAGCGAGCATTTATAAATCCCCTCAACGCTACTGACACAAATTCTACACGTCGTTCATCTATATTTAATAGCAAAGCTTGGATTCTAGATGACCTCACTAACGATGGTTCTGTTTCCTCAAATAATAACCAATATCGAATTATTGATGCAGCAGATATCAATGATGCAGGTGTCATTGCTGCTACTGCGCTTAAATGTACAAATGGTTACGACACTACTGAAGTCGATTCATACTGTCAAGGTGGTGCTATTAATGTTGAAAAGGTGGTCGCGGTTAAACTAGTGCCTATTACTGGAAGTGGAAAAGATGATATTCAAGCGAGAAGCTTCCGCACTGAGACAGTCGAGCGCAAAGGATCTTCGCTTGGTTTCTTAGCTCTGACTCTACTTGCTTTCTTAGGGTTCCGTAGAAAATAGATTAAATTTTCATCTAGGGCACAGGTTCACATTTTTGAGCCTGTGCTTTTTTTATGCCTTGAGAAAGACCAGATTTTGATCGATTCTTAATGGTGGAGTCATAAAAGCTCCACAAAAAGTTAATAGTAGTACGTTAGAAAAACTTTATGTATGAGGACGACACTATGAAGAGACAAAAGCGTGACCGCTTAGAAAGAGCTCAATCTCAAGGCTATAAAGCAGGCTTAAATGGCCGCTCAACGGACTCATGTCCATATCAACAGATGGATGCTCGATCTTATTGGCTCGGTGGTTGGCGCGATGCCAGGGAAGATAAACACTCTGGTCTCTACAAATAACAGACTCAATCCACATACGATATAAGGAACACAAAAGCCCCGAAAATTCGGGGCTTTTGTTTGCATTTTTAACGCACTATAACTAAATTCATTGGCAACAAAAAAGCGACTCGATTGAGTCGCTTACAAAAGACTTGCTTAAAACGCAGATGTATCTTGGAAAAGGCCTACTTTAAGGTCTTTCGCTACGTAGATTTCTTTTCCATCTACAAGAACGCGGCCATCAGCTAGACCCATTACAAGCTTACGGTTAACAACTCGTTTCATATGAATTTCATAAGTAACTTTCTTTGCAGTAGGCAGGATTTGACCAGTGAATTTCACTTCACCCACACCTAGAGCTCGGCCTTTACCTTTGCCACCAACCCAACCAAGGAAGAAGCCAACAAGTTGCCACATCGCATCAAGGCCTAGACAGCCAGGCATCACTGGGTCACCAGGGAAGTGACAATCGAAGAACCAGAGATCAGGAGTAATATCGAGTTCTGCTAGAATTAGACCTTTACCGAAATCACCTTCAGTTTCAGACATCTTAGTGACGCGGTCCATCATTAGCATGTTAGGTGCAGGTAGCTGGGGGTAACCTGGGCCAAATAGCTCACCTTGGCTAGAAGCTAATAGATCTTCGCGGTTATAAGAATCACGTTTATTTTGCATTATCAATTACTCCAAATTTTGATAGCAGCATGTTAGTGAACACGTGTACGCTAAACAACTCCGATCAGTCTAAATGTGACTAATCTTTGCTCTAAGAGAACCAGTTTTTGATGCGTTCCACAATTCCCTGTGGATGTTCATGTTTTTCATAGTTATCAATTCGTTCCGCAATTTTATGAATCACGCTAGTTTCATCATCTCCACGGAATGGTTTGCCCATAATGATAGGAATAGCTTCATCAACCGTTTCCACCGACCAAATATGGAACTCATCATTCTTAATGCTTTCTACTACATCTTTATGAAGGGCTAAATGTTTTAGATTCGTTTTGGGTAAAATTACCCCTTGTTGGCCAGTGAGGCCTTGGTGTTTACAAACATGGTAGAAACCTTCAATCTTCTCGTTAAGGCCACCGACTGCTTGCACTCGTCCAAATTGATCTACGGCACCAGTAACGGCTATTTGTTGATTTATTGGATATGCCGAGAGTGCACTGACAAAAGAGCACAACTCAGCGAGCGTTGCGCTGTCGCCATCTACTTCACAATAAGATTGCTCAAACACGACCGAAGCTGAATATGGGAGAGGTTCATCCAATTGAAGCGCACTTGAAACGAAAGCTTGCATGATCATCATACCTTTTGCGTGAAGGTTGCCACCTAGTTCTGCTTTGCGTTCAACATCGGAAATATCGCCATCACCAAAATGAATAACACATGAAATTCGTGCGGGCTCACCGTAAGGAAGAGGATGACCTGAAACATCGATGACCGTCAGACCATTTACTTGGCCAATACACTCACCCTGAGTTTCAATAATCACTTGTCCATCTAAGATATCAGATAATGCACGCTCCGGAAGATATGACTCACGCTGATATTTTGCTTCTATAGCTTTATCTAGTGCGCTTTCACTAATTTTTTGCCCATCGGAGTAGAGGGATGCTTCTTGAAAGAGCGAGAGATACCACAGTGGTTCAATCGGCATATAGCGTTGATCTTCGGTATACCTTGCACCAGCGACCATTAGGCGATGAATAGATGCTGCAGAAAGCGATGGCAAACCGTATTCCTTTAGCAAGGAAGACAGATACCCTAAATACGGTCTGATAGATTGTTCACTTAATGTGATTTCGTGTTCGATCTCGGTATAAGAAGCCAAGCCATTATAGAGTTCACCATCCAAGTACTCTAAATCAGCGATCTGATCTCTATTGCCTACGACAATGAGTTTAATGTTGTAAGTTGAAATAGGGCAGTCGTTTGCAATGTTGCTTGGTGTGACGTTGACTGGGCTAACCTGTTCGCCAAGAAAGACAGATTTAAGCATTGGCCAACTACTTGGATTCGCCAGAAGAATATTCGCCGATACTACAAGATAACCGCCATTTGCTTTTTCTAAAAGACCTTGTTTTTGTGAAACAATTTCACCAAGCTTATTACATGAATAAGTGCCAAGTAACTCGTTTATATTAATGCTTTCAGATGAAATAATTGGGCTGTTAGATAACGAAGATAAACCGTTTTTAATACTTGTGCGGTAGAAAGCATTATCAGGTGAATTGATTACGAGAATTCTAGAAAAGCCTTTAATCTCAGCAAAGGTTGACAAGGCTTGCTTTAATCGAGGTTGAACATCCAGAAAGCTAACATGGGGTAGGCTTTCAAATTGCGATATAACATCGTCATAATGGGAGTATTGCGGTGTGACGGCATGCCAGCTTTCTTGGTTCATCGACAGTATTCATGTGCTTGAAAAGGTCAGAAATTATATAGAAAAACCGCTAAGTATGACATAGCCAATTTAATGTGATGATCTAGGTCGATTTTTCTACAATAAAGATTGTATCTATAGTGACGCTGAGTTACGCTGTCACCCAAATTCAATGGAACTGCTTACAATGAAATATCAACAGCTTGAAAATTTAGAATGTGGTTGGAAGTGGAATTATCTCATTAGTAAATGGAAAAACGGTGAGGAGATCACTCGTCACGTTGACACTAGTGAAGCTGAGGCTGCGGTGAATGAGTTGCGTAACCTTGAGCATGAGCCAACAAAAGTTCTGGAGTGGATAGAACTTCACATGTCTCTTGAGTTAGACAATAAACTCAAACAAGCCATTCGAGCAAAGCGTAAGCGCCATTTTAATGCCGAACAGATACACACCAAGAAGAAGTCAATTGACTTGGACTATCGAGTTTGGGAAAAGCTGTCAACGCGGGCAAATGAACTGGGCTGTACTTTGTCTGATGCCATTGAATATCTGCTTTCGGAGGCCTCTAGAAGTGAAAAGGCAAGCAGAGCAGTCAACACTCTCAAAGAGGATCTGAGTAAGTTACTAGATTAAGGAGTAGATATGCTTTATGTAATTTTAGTGGCGGCCATTGTTATCTTTTGGCTGGTAGCTATTGATAGACCAGTCTTGCGAGTTCAATTTAAGTTGGGGCAAATCACTAAGGAAAAAGGTCACTTTCCTCCTACTTTTCGCCACAATGTTCTCGATATTGCTGAGCGCGATCCTTTCGATGGCGAATTTAAAGTCTATCAGCAACGGACAGGAATGAAACTTGTCTTCTCTAAACAAGTTCCGAAGAAGATCCAGCAGCGGATAAGAAATGTGTTCCCTCATCAAGGTTTTCAGTCCAAAGGTAAGAAAAAAGCGCATTAACAGAACATCATTTATACCTAAGCCCCAGTGATTGGCATCAATCACTGGGGCTTTGCTATTAGGTTTTTAGTCAGCACTCTTAGGTATAATTGTTTGTGCTAATGTTAAATAATGATTCTTCCCATGGGGTATTTCTGTTTGCTACTTACCAACAAAAAATACAATGAAGAAGCAAATCAGCTGGCTGGAGCAATAGCTGCATCAACCAGAGAACGTTACGCCAAATGGCTTGTTAGTATTAAGTATGTGCTTGATCAGTCAGACGTTGATTCAGTGCTCAGTCGGCAGAGCGAGTTTTGCGACACAGTGATTCTCAATGAAAAAGAGCGAGTAATGAAAAACCAGCGCCTCTTACTGGAATGTGAAAGTAGTAAAGTCGAGGAGAGGCGCCAAGCGGCAGAAGCAAGGCAGAAGATACATGAGAGTGTAATAGGGGACATTTCCAAGTTAGCGACAGAAGGAATGATAGAAAAGCTTGCAGAGCTAGAGGTGTTAAAGTTATTCGGGCGTTTCCCTGACTTTTCTTATTTTTTAAGTATCGCGTATTCGCCCTCAGTCAGTTATAGCAAGCTCGATGTTTTAGCCGTCAACGACAATCAATTAAAGAATAATCTTTTCGAACTATGCAGGAATCCCAAGTTTTGTGCTCGTTTGGGTAAAACGGTAAGAAGTTTCACTGACACGAAGATGGCAATAGGCTTGCTTGGTATTGATAACAGTCGTGTTTTGTTTCCAATCTTAATGGTTAAGCCTTTGCTACGTTGGGATGAACCAACCACTAAGCTGATAGCTCCAAAACTTTGGCAACATATGATTTTGACAGCAAATGTTACTCGTATTCGCCTAGAGGAAGCTGGTGTAAAATCACCTGAGCAGGGAATAGCAATCGGCATTTTACGGACTATTAGCCAGTTTGCTATTGTTAACAACTTCCCGATGATGTTCGAAGATACCTTAGTAGAACGAATGCAGTTCTATCGTGATAAGAATCGTCGTGAAGAATATTACGCTTGCGCGGAGATTAAGCCCATTATGAGTGTGCTTCCAGACGTTATTCTTGGTTTAGAAAGTTTACTAACACGTAAAGTGGTAGAGCATATTGAGTGGTCACCCAGAAATATACACCTAAAGAATGCTTTACTTGAAGATTTAGATGACATTCCCATATTAGAGCGAAGCCCTTACGGGGTTGCTTTAGCCCAAGCTCAAGCCTATTCAATATATGATGCGCTTGATCGTAGTAGTGTTTTTGTTAATAAGCATAAGCCATTTTGGTTCGCCAATGTTCAGATGCCACCAGAGGCATTAAAAGCTATCCGTAATTGTAACCCTGGCCGTATTGACTTGAGTGTCTGAGTTAAGATAAACACCATTTAACGCACTATAACTAAACATTTTAATATCAAAATATTATCAAGATCATAACGATAATCGCCAACTTCATCATAGTTGAACTCATACTCCTACCAATAAAAGGGCCGCCTATATTGACTGATGATGGGCACTTTTTATAAATCGAACAAAAAGAAGTCCTCAGCGTAAACGTTGAGAACTTTTCTATTATGGCGCAATGACGATGTCAGAATCTTCTGTGGTGAACAAGTTGGCTTTATTTTGCTTTATGAGCTGTGCTGCGTAAGAAGGAGTGACCGCATGAATATCGCCTTTAGCTCTAAGAGTATAGGCTTCCCAAGCGTGATCGCGATATTTACCGGTTTGAGTATATTGGATTAGTACTTTCATCTGGCCCTCACTGTGTAACGGTTTGTAAACCTACTGATAACAATAATAGGGCCGTTTAAGTTATGCACCTGCTAAAAATGAAACATAAGATTAACTTCTGCTACCTAATTTTGTGGCACAAGAATCGCACCGCTATTTGGCTTGAAATTAATTATAGATATAAGAGAAACGTACTATTACGAACGATCCCAGTCCTCGGTTTTTTGTGTAATCAAAGCGACGATTTGAACAAACATCTGGAACAGGCTAACTATTAATCAGCCAAGTTAGAGTGGTTTTCTATCCGAGCTTCTCTGTCTAAAAAGAGTGTTTTCAAATAAAAACGGAAGACAGTGTCTTCCGTTTTAGCTTCATTACAAAATTACAGTTTGATTTTTTGTAGTGTTGGTTTCCATCTCGCGTGTGTTGCTTGATCTTCAGGCGTTACTCCAACGTTACGACCGTCTAGAATGTTAAGCACATAACGTTTATTGGTACCATCGACGTATCGACTGATCAGCTTGTCACCTTCCCAGAACCATTTTTGAGCAAGGTTAGAGCTGCATGACTCAACGGTTAGGTTCTTATCATCAGAAACCGTCAGACAACGATCTGGTGCAACACGGCTGCGGTAACGCTCATTACTATCTAGGCCCCAAGTCTGATTCCAACTTCCGTGACAGCTCCAGCCATCCACTTGACCACCCTCGGCTTCTTTATCGCCGTTGGTACCATAAACGTCTAGGCACAAGTCGTTGTTGCTTAACGACTGTAAGGTTACGTGTGCCTCAGCTTCAAACAGTGGGTGACTCCAGTCTATACGAACTGTACGCGGAATGGACCAACCTGTTGTTGCCCAGCCGCCAGGTCCATAGACGGAGAAGAGTGCCGATGGAATAACGTCGCCATAGCGTGCTTTGGCAATAAACTTCGCACCGATTTCAAAATCCGTAGTTCCTGTCTGAGAGACTGGAGCTTCGTAGATGACGTCGTAGTTAGGTTTGAAGTTAGCGTAAGAGATTGGGTTGAATTTCGATTTATCGAATACCCATCCGCTTCCCCAGTGTGCAGATGTAAAGTAGCAGCCTAGTTCTTCACGGCGTAGCTCTTCACATTCATCAAATTCGCGCTCAAAAGCAACCTCAAAATCACTGAGTGAAGAACGGTTGTTTACACGGTAGTCTTTGGTATCAAACACCAATGTTTTTTCATTCTTATAGCTGAATGAACCACTGACTTCTGCGCTGACTTTAGGCCCATCTTTGCCAACCTCCGCACCAGCGGAGCCATTAATACCGATAGAGTAGCCATGTGTATCACGATGCTGGTAATTCTTATTCTCGTTATGAGGAAAGTCGCTGACTTTCTTTGGTACGTAACCTGAAACTGGTTTTACCCATAGCTCGTAACTGCTTGCAAATGGACCTATATATGTACGTCGATTCGCCCAGCTTTGGAACCAGCTGTGATCCTGTTGAAGGTCATCGACGAGGTGGAAACCTGTGCCAGGTTTATCAGCTTCAACGGTAAAGCGCACGATCTTAGCGTCAGGTGTAAAACCTTGTGAAGTTGATGACTGAACCGAACGCATCTGGGATACGTTAACGCGAATATCAACTGAGGCCCCCGCGTTACACCAATCTCGTTTCGTTTCAAAATCTTTACTGGTATACAAATTACACGTCAGCTTGGAACTGGTGATGTAGTAGACTTTCTCAACTACAGGAACGTAATCATCCGCAAACGCGTTGACAGAAGCCGCAAGCAAGGAAAGTGTGAAAATAGTAGAAGTTTTCATGTTACTCCCCTCCAAAACCAAGGCGATCAAGTGCATGAACCAATGATTGCTTAATGCTTTCTAATTCAGCCAATGGGTTATTCACTGGCTCACCGTTTTCGTCACGAACGTCCGCCACAATAGAGTTGATGATATTGTCGCCTTGATACATTCCAGTGACTACTACAGGTGCGTCACTACCAAGCCCTGTTAACGATTGGCTTAACTCAATTTTTGCATCGTCACCGGAAACTTGTTTTAGGTCGATAACCACTGTATCACCTTTCACAACATGAGATTTTGCCTGGGCTATATCATCATCAGATGCGGTTCCTACATTGATGTAGAGTAAATCGGTCTTAGCCAAGTGTCCGTTGTAAAACTGAGTTGATTGCTGATAGTGCTCAGTAATTGACTGAGAAATTTCACTTTCACTTCCAAGTATCTGAATATCAGCAAACGCATGTGCAGCAAACAAAGAAGAGAGTAGGGTAAGCGTCCCTAACACTTTAGTTCTGTTATTTTGCATACAAAAATCCTCGTAAAGAGTTATTACTTAATAACAATTTAAACGTTAGTTAACTTTCCATGATATTTTGTTGTCATCCTTGAACGAGAATAAATACCTCTTGGAATCAAGCTATATTCCAAATCAATCCCCGTGTTTTATTTAGTACCACGATCAATGGATTTCGGGAAAGGGATTTTTTAGGTGAATTAATTGAATTCTTATACTAATCAATTAGCACAAAATGTGATATTAATTCAGTTTAAACCATGATTGGTCTATGACATTATTGCTCGGAAATGATACAGACTTTGTTCTTTTAATGATCTTAATGCCACTTTTGTTATTTAATTTAAACAGTATTAAATGAGTTTAATATAAAAAGAGTAGATGATGGATTTTAATATAACCATCTGTTTAAAAGGAAAATTTTTTGTTGTACATTAGTTTTTAAGTGATCGTTATAACAGTGAATAGCTCTTCATTCAGGTGTTGCTAAAGTGCTCTCAGTCATATGTCTCAATATTGATAATGTTAAAATATTAATTAAAGTAATTGCTCTAATTAAAATTCAAATATAATTTGGAATTTTAAGCTAAAATCAAAACATAGATCACAAATGTTTCTTATAGGAAACTTCAGGTATTTTTATGATTTTTTATCGTTCGGTATAATAACCAGACAAGCTTTAAGGCATAATGTTAAAACAATTATGTTCAGTTAAGGTTTATATTTTAAATACCTCTAAATTAAAACTTCCTAATGTAGGAAACCGTTATTTAATAAAAATATTAAAAGTATAAGGCCTATGAAATGGCTGGGTTTTCCAACCATTTTATATAGGCCAGCTGCTTATTCTGTAGACAAGGCATCGCAATAGAAAGGACCACTGAACTCAAGCAATGCTTGCGGAATTTCGATGGATTCTTCCAATTGCCCAAAGTCATACAAAGAGAATTTTACATCCGCTTTCATAGACTTCATGTACTTTTGTTCACCACCAAAAATGATAACGGAAGGAAATTCAAGAGGATAAAAATCATCTAAATCAGATTTTGCCTCCATCACCATTTTGTATCTGAGTTTGTTCATTTCAACTTTTAGGTAGCCAGCGCAAGAATCATATTCACGCTTGACCGATAGGTTTCCAATGGCGGGGTAGAAAATAAGGTCGTAGTTGTCTGAAATGTAGCGTCCAGCCCATAACTCTATATTGGAGTTTCCAATTTTAGCACCTGTGAACATGTAGTAGAGATCATCGGAGAGCCCCATACTATAAACCATACCTGCACTCGATTCTTTGTCATACCAGCCTTTATCAACCTGAGCATAACCGCTTCCAAACAAAGACACGTCACCATCAGAGAAGCTGTATTGAATTGGTGTTCCTACAGTATAAAGAAACCATTTGCCTCCGACACCGGGCAATTCTGGAATGATACCAAATGGGGTTTGCCCTGGGTTTAATCCTCGCCAATAATGAGCATGCTCGCCATCCCAACGCATCGAGAAATGGAAGTCATTGTAGGTCACTTCAACCGAGTCTTGATTAGCTACGACAACCCCCGGGATTTCATAGTGAAAAAGTGTCGCATCATCAAAACCTTTCATAATGAGTTCGTCACGGAAGATATCGTACTTAATGGTTTTTCCATTGAGTGGAGTAAAAGCAAGGTGAACGTATGCTTTGGGCGTTGGCTCATCAAAATCAGGCGCTATATAGCTCTGGAGGCTGATTTTGAAATAACCCACATCCGGTACCGCAACATTATAGAACCACTGTTCTGCCCAAGTTTTATCTGAGCTTGGTACATGTGGCCGAATATCATCTAAGGTAGTCGCAGACACAGTTAGACTCAACAGAGAAAATGAAGCTGTGACGGCAAGCAAAATCGATTTCATATTCATCGTCTGGAGTTCCTTTAAATCAATAGAGGATGAGTAAAGGGAAATAAGTATTGATGCTAATCGGCCACAAGGAGTTCTCCCTATGGCCAATTGACACTAGCTAGCGACAAATACGAGCGTCGGTGAAATGCAGCCCAGCCTGACATTGCGTTCCAGACTGACAGTGCTCATCTGTCTGACAGTAGCATTCCCCACGGACGTTACATCCTGGCGTTAAATAGTCATCCATAGGGATATCTCCACTTACGCGCTCCCAGAAAGGGTTGGTAAAAATATTGTAAGGATCCAGCTCTGCTTTCGCCTGTAAGAACTCAGGCCACATCGGGAATCGAGAAGGCATATCCTCGAAGATCGCAACAGAATTTTTGCCCCAGTGAGGTCGTGCATCATACTTACGCAATGACATCTGCTCTATTTCCAGATTCACAAAGTAATTCTTCGGTTCCTTTTTACCTTCTTGACGCAAGGTGTATTCAATACCCACAAATGCGGTTTCGCGACCAGCACTCATACCAATATAGCTGTCAGACGCTTTACCAAAGCGGAAATAAATGCCATTGAGAGGGAAACACGTTCTTGGGTGAGCCGCGACTATCTCACGTACGTCACTGATCCAGTCAGGCAAACGCTCAATATCAATGGCCACTTCCTGAAGTGCGATAGGAAGTCTGTCCCAAATACATTTGTTGGGATCTTTACATTTGAAGTACTGCATTTGATCAGAGTAACCAATAGGTTCACTCACTTTCTTGCCAGTATGAGTATCGCGGAAGTAAGACTTCGCTCTGGCGTTATAACGCGCAACGGCGGCTAGACATTGCAATCCAGTGCCCGGAAATTCGTGAGCGGCATTAAACAGCAAGCCGAAGAAGAACTCTTCTGCATCAGACACATCCGCCTGAGCATTATACGCTTCACCTTGCGTCTCCAATGGAACAGGGTTGTATAAGGTGGTGGTATAGCGGCCAAGGCCAGGGAACCAGGCAATATTGGCTGAGTAGTTGTTGCGAGCGATGTCCAGAACAACATCTTCCAATCCAGAATCGTCACGATACCCTGTCACTTCTGCTTTGACTTTAAACGCTTCCTCGATAGCCAGCGTGACTTCAACGACGACACCTAGCACGCCCAAGTTGACGCGAGCAGCGTCGAGTAAATCGCCGTTTAATACACGAACGTCTCCCTGACCGTCAACGACTTTAAGCTCTGTCACATAGTCCGCCAGCATATTGCTAGGTTTGTCTAATGTTGAGCCGTGTGTGCCACTGCCAAGCATACCGCCGACTGTGAAGATGGCTAACTCAGTGACCATGTTGATCGCATAACCTTGTTCACGAAGAAAGTCATTTAAGTCGTTAAACCTCATACCCGCTTCAACTGTGACTCGTTTATTCGTTGCATCGAAATGAACGATCTTATCCATATTCTTCAGCGTGAGTTGAACTTGGTCATCACCCGCGCAGGCAGCATCAATCTGGCTGGCAAACTTACGGTTACCCGTCATCACTTTTTTACCGCGTATCAGTGCATCTTTAATGATAGCCTGAACGCCTTCAATGGATTGTGGGTCATAAACCGCTTCAGGATGACAAGTATAGGTCCCTTGATAATTGGAGATTTCGCGTTCAGGCTCGCTCGTTTGAAGCGCAAAGGCTGTTCCTAATGCAGCCGATATTAAAGTTGCGCCGAGCGCGAGAGTTCTTATTCTCATTAAATATTCCTTATTTGAAAGCATCGTGACATTGAGCTTCATCAGCTCGAAATTAAAATTTGTTATCAGCCAAATCGTGGCAGTATTTGTTGCTCGATAACGTCCCGAACGGCACGTCGATGTTGAGGAACTCGACTGCGGAAGAACTCGCCAACATTGGCTTGGTATCCGTCAATCGGTCTTGGCCCTATCTCTGGAACCCAAAGCGCATGATTCGTTGTCGCAAAATTGAGTTGGGAATGACCTAAAATGGCAAGCGGGCCTTGAGAGAGGTTTCTCGCATCAAAAATCCAGATTTCTTTACCGTTGCCAATGGTGTTGGTTGGCTCCTTACGAACCACCGCAGTAAAGACGTAGCCGTCATCTTGCGCGTGGCTACCAGGTCTCGACATAAACTGAGGCGTTCGCATTACACAGTCAGCAGGAAATTGATAAGCGTCGGTGACTGCCATCTTTTGACAATCCATATGGACGAGCGCGGAAGGTTGGTCTTCTTGAGGCAACGAGTCATTGGTAAACAGGCGGTTAGGGTATTGATCGTACGCATCCGCGACACGCTCAACAACATGGTCTTTTCGATAACCCACAGCAGCCCAATAGATATGGTCAAACTGTTCAGGGAATTGGAAATGACCTCGGTAAGCGGGATCGTTCATATCCCAGAAAAGCTGGTCATCTCGAATTAAACGAAAATCACCCGTAATTTCACGTACTGAATCAGATTGAACTTGAATGCGCGCGCGAACGAGGCCACCCACATCCACCGGTGCGGCAGGATAACCTGCGAGCGAATCACTGACTCTTCCGCCGAAGAGCAATCTATCTCGAGTATATTGCGGCTCAGATTTATCCATCGCGCCCAGATACTGCCCATAGAGCGTAATTTCGTTTTCATGATCATCGTAATTACACATGACATCCGAGGTATCAAAGTTAAGCTCAATGTAATCGGCTGTGACAATGTCACGATTTGAGAGCAGGTCTTTCTTGCGAATAACCCATACAGGCGTGCGATGTTGCTGAGCGTAGACTGAACGGACACCAATCATTCTTAGCGGCTCAACTTGTGCCGCTGTTTCAAAGATCAGAACATGATGGCGGGTGACACCCAGTGAATGCGCAGTCGCAGCGATAAATGCTGGTCGGCCATCTCGTCCGACAATATCCCAACCTTTAAGGGCGCTTTTCTTATCCCATTTCAGGAGCCGGATAAATCCATTCTTGGTGCCTGTATTTGAAACGTTACCGCCATAGTTGATGGTAAAACACTCGTCTGATTCGAGATCAAAGTATGGGTGACCAGTGGTCCGTACCTGAGGAAATAGCCATTTGTCTGGCGTCAGTGCGTCCATCCATGGTGGTAAACTGCTACGCCATTCATCGTAATGACCGATGGGCGTAATTAGATCTAATGTCGTCGCATCAAATTCATAAGGGACGCCGCCTTCGTAACTCAAAGCGAAACGGTTATCACCGAGATAGTTGGGCGCGGTATTACAGTAGTTCACAAATCCCATAGAAGGGCTGTAATACGCCATACCACCTAGCAATTTGAATCTATCAGGCCAATAGTGGATGTGCTGTTGCATGATAGCAGAGGGAGTGTCGATCATTTTGCGCATAAACGACACTTGCCCAAGGGAGAAATCCAAGCGGGTCAGCGCACCACGACCACTCGGGCTAAGATGATCCCGCTCGAGTGGAATGCCTTCAGCAAAGAACACATGGCCCATGATGTCATCGGGTAATTGCCCGTAAAGCAGATTTAGGTTGCCCGAAGAGGGCGTGAAGTCTGCTTGCATTATCGACTCTGGGAAAAGTGAGTGATTCACAGTCGGTGAAGCGAACAGCTGCCCAGGCACAAGAGTAACACCCGCTAATCCCTTTAAAAAAGTACGTCTTTCCATAGCTCTCATCAATAAGTAATTGGATGCATATATTGGAAAGTAGATGAGATTTATAAAGTGTATTGAGGAATGTTAGAAATTATGAATTGTGGCAGAGAAGTGGTGCAATGACTCTAGTCGATTACACAGTGAAGCATCAATAACATACTGAAAATCTGCTACTTTTATCATTACTCAATTCCTCAAACTCACTAGTGACAACGTCACCACATCTGTTCTAAGCACTATCTTTTCATTAGCATTATCTATTGCTTCTCGCTATTCACATTATCCTTGCCTATCTTTATTGAGTATTAAAACAGTATGAGTATTCGGCTGTGACTGGCTGTACTCGTGCTGAATAAAGAGTGCGTGTACCGCAAAGTCCTTGAAGAGAGAAGGATGTCATACACAGGGCACTCTTAACTTAGATGTAAGGTACCTAACGTATGCATGTGAAGAACCTTTCGATCGGCAAAAAAATTGCCTTAGCGTTTGTCGTTATCGCCGTAATGAATTTGGGCTTCGGCTTTTTAATGCTGAGTGAACTAAGGAACATTAAAGCCGAACTCCTCAACTATACCGACGATACACTGCCTGCTGTCGAGAAAGTCGACTCTATTCGAGACCAGATGTCGTTATGGCGAAGAGCTCAGTTTGCCGCCTTTGCGATGAGTGATCCTGCAAAAGTTCAATCCACCATTTCAAGCAACGAGAACATTCGTCAGGAAATTAATAAAGGGCTCAGCGCCTACGGAAAGACCGTTTGGCCTGGTGAAGAAGAACAAACCTTCAAGCGACTAGATAAGAAGTGGCAAGGTTATCTGGCGACGATGGACTCATTCAACCAAGCCATGTCCAACATGGACAAAGAAACCGCTTACCCCATATTGGCTAACTCACTTGGTGAGTTTGAGAGCATCGAGGCTGACATTAATATATTGGTCGACATTCTCAAAGGTGCAATGAACAGTAATCGGGAAGCGATTTTATCGTCAGTCGATGGCTTAAGCCGTTCAGCAATGATCATCAATGTTTTGATCGTCGCAGTCATGGTGATTATGACGATGTTTCTGACCCGACTTATATGCGGTCCTTTAGTTGTCGTTGTTAAGCAAGCCAATGCAATCGCCGAGGGGGATCTGTCTAGAACACTGGATCGCTCAGCGATCGGTAACGATGAATTAGGTGAGCTGGCTGATGCTTCGACCCGAATGCAAAGCAACCTCAGAGACTTGATCAACCAGAGCGTCACAGTGGTTCGCGAGCTCGGGCGCGCAGTCGATGACATGACGCATACATCGAACAAATCAGCGCGTGAAATGCAAGATCAGCAATCACAGGTCACCCATGTTGCGACGGCGATGGGGGAAATGAAATCCTCTGTGGCAAATGTAGCTCAAACCACAGAAGTCTCTGCTGAAAAAGCCAATGACGCGAATGGCAAAGTTCAAGAAGGGGCACGTAATACCAAAGCAATGGTCGGTTCTATTCAAAATGTCGCACAGATCATGGGGGAAGCGGGTGAAAGTGTAGCCGAGCTTGAACAACAATCGAACCAGGTTAATACCATTGTTGATGTGATCCGAGACATTGCCGATCAAACCAATCTTCTCGCACTAAACGCCGCTATTGAGGCTGCACGAGCGGGTGAGTCAGGACGAGGTTTCGCTGTTGTAGCCGACGAAGTTCGTACACTCGCCGGGCGTACACAGGCTTCCACAAGTGAAATCACCGCAATCATCGAGAAACTTCAGGCTATTGCCAGCCAGGCAAAAGAAACAACCGATCGTTCGCGTCAGCAAATCGAAACGTGCGTCGAGCAAGGTAATCAGTCTCAAGAACTTATGACCGCGATTCGTGGCTTTATCTCAGAAATAGCTGACATGGGAACGCAAATAGCCAGCGCGTGTAATCAGCAGGATAGTGTGGCTGAAGAGCTCAGTTCAAATATTGAGAGTATTAACATGTCTGCTCAATCTGTTTCTGCTGGCTCTGAAAGCACCGCACAGGGTTGTCAGGAGCTCAGCCGCCTGTCCGCCTCGCTCCAGCAAGCGATGGGTAAATTCAAATTGGATTAGTGATTCAGACGAATACGGTCTGGAATAGGGAGGTTTTATGGTTTTCCGCGCAACACTGGTTTCACTTGCAGTCGCGTCTGCACTATTTCCAATGGGCTCCATCGCTGCACCTATAGCGTTGCCTGACACGCCGCCAGCAATGAATCAAGTACAGCAATCGAACGCATGGCTTGAGATTAGCCTAGGTCAATTCAAACAAAACATGGCACAGTTTCGCTCTCATCTCAGCAGTCAAACAAAGCTTTGTGTGGTGATGAAGGCCGATGCCTATGGTAATGGAATACGCGGCTTAATGCCGACCATTCTTGAGCTCAATGTCCCTTGCATCGCAATCGCAAGTAATGCTGAGGCGAGGACTGTTCGAGATAGTGGGTTTGAAGGCCAGTTAGTTCGTGTTCGATCTGCCGATATTCAGGAAATTGAACAAGCCATGGATCTTGATATTGAAGAGCTTATCGGCAGCTTGGAGCAGGCGAATCAGATCAAATCTCTAAGCACAGACAAAACAATCAAAGTCCATTTAGCGTTGAATGATGGCGGCATGTCTCGAAATGGGATTGATATGAGTACCGAAAAAGGTAAGCAAGAAGCACTTGATATTGCGAAGCACCAAGGCATCGATATCGTGGGCATCATGACGCATTTCCCAAATTATGATGCTGACGAAGTGAGAAGCAAACTCGCCGATTTTAATCAAAGCTCAGCATGGCTGCTCGAAAACGCTAACTTGAATAGGGATGATGTTTTACTCCATGTATCAAACTCTTATACAGCATTGAACGTTCCTGAAGCGCAACTGGATATGGTGAGACCCGGCGGGGTACTGTATGGCGATCTGCCAACTAACCCGGAATATCCCTCAATTGTTAGTTTCAAAACTCGAGTCGCGTCTTTACACAATGTTCCTGCCAATTCTACCGTCGGTTATGACAGTAGCTACGTGACCAAACGTGACAGTGTATTGGCCAATTTACCCGTAGGGTACTCTGATGGTTACCCGAGAAAAATGGGTAACCGAGCCCATGTAATAGTGAATGGGCAACGTGCTCCGGTTGTAGGGAAAACATCGATGAACACGACGATGGTAGATGTTACTGATGTTAAAGGTGTAATTACGGGACAAGAAGTCACACTGTTTGGCCAACAAGCGAATGCACAAATCAGTGTCGGAGAAATGGAAGAACATGCTGAATTGATATTCCCAGAGCTTTATACCGTTTGGGGAACAGCCAATCCAAGGCTTTACATACCGTAACCAAGATCACATAAAGCGGTTCAAAGCCAGCGTGAGTGAGCCATTTAGATAAACTTCAAATTGGTTATAAACGCTGACTATATATAGGGTTGGCGACATCATTACTTCTTTTTAGACTTTTTCATTTTATATTCAATTATTTTGATATGAGAATAAGGCTCCTTTAAACCTATTGTCAGGGAGACAAATATGGAAAATGAAGCAGCCGCAATTATTGCTAAAAGCTCACCTCAACAAATCGCGACTGGCGAGTTAGTTGTCCTCAAAAACACCATCAAGAAATTCTGTAAAGGCCCTATGCGTTCTGAGCTCATGAAGTTAGCTAACTCAGAACTCGGGGCAATCTGTTCTAAGATCACTGCGGAGCGCATGCCAGTTTATCAAGCGAAGATCACCCACCTTAAAGAACTTGCCAAGTGCAACAATCAGTTGAGACTAAGAGACGAACTACGAGAAATCAGAAGTACTGGCATTTAACTCAGTTTAATTAAGCAAGGCCGTTAACCGCCTGATAAAAGAAATATTACAACAATAAATAACCACAACATCATAGGCTAATTAGCATGTATTACGAGAATAATAAGAAAGTCGTGAGAGCGGGGTACGCCCCAATTGAAGAAGAACAAGATGGCGCCAATGTCCAACCTCGACAACCTGTACAAGAGACACCCGATCCCGAACCAGAATATGAAATCAATGTAAAAATCCATTGCACGAAAGAGGAACTTAATTTTCTCCAGGCTGGCCAATGGTCATTGGGCCGCACTGAGGCTGAAATGCCAGTGTCACAATGGTCAAAAGAGGAGGCACATGAGAAAACAAGCATTCTGACCGCTCATTGCTTTCAAAGTGAAGAAAAGGTGCTCCACCATGAACTCTTCGCCAAACATCATACGACTTGCTTCGACGTTATACCTAAACCCAAAGGTACCAAACACATTAACGCCGAATTTATATCGGTAAAGTTAGCAATCAAAGCACACGAGAGTAAATTGGCATTTCCGACAAAGGGCTACTTTTATCACTTTGTTAGTGGAAAGCTAAGCCGTGAGTATTGTATAGCTGGAGAAGGGCGTTCAACGTTTCAGGCAACCTTGTCTGAAGCATCAAAACTGGATGATGAGCTGTTATCTAAAAATCAATTAACGAGTGTTTTGCTTCCATACAAACGAGAAGATGCCCCTGTACCCGATCAGCATTTTCTATATCGCTTGGAAAAACTTAGCCAAGATCAGCTAAATGCAGTGACCACTCAATGGCTCGACGAACACGCACTTAAACTGGAAATGGACGACATTGTTGCTGCAAGAACGTCAGCATTAGAGAAACGACCTGAAGCAGAGCAGGGCGCTGAAGTATGGCCCCCTTTAAAGCAGTTTAAAGCCGTTCACCCATTTGGCGATATATGGGGACAATTCAAACAACATAAGCTCAGTGAAACTATGGTTAATGTCATGCAGAGTCATTCGATTCCTGACAAAGTTCCAGTATTGATCCTCCCAGTCACGAAAGAGGAACAGCTACGCCAATACTGTACAAAGTTTGACAACTTTATTTTCTTTTTTCCAAACTCCCCTAACTTTGGTGAACAAGGAATTAACCTTAGAGCTATTAACGAATTCAAAAGTTACTTCAATAAGCCACCAAGATTTATAATCCTCACGGACGATGACGAGGAAAGTACAGGCTTTACTCAGACGGTGAGCTTCAAAGCCAAATGGAAAGACGATTACAAAATAGACAGTCAATTACAATCGTTTTATCAAGAGTTTGGCGGTGAAGGGGCCATAGTCGAGAAAAACGCAAAAAATCAAACCGTACTTACGCTCGCATCTAATATTGAAGGTTGTCCAACCAATGCGTCTGAGCTAGGTGAGGCGCTAACTGCGTTTAGTGAGGGTCAAGCGGTAGTTTACACAATGTCCGATGATACTCACGGCCCAGAAAAAACCGGGTTGTTTGAAAACTATTCGGAATACCCACTTGAAGGCACTTTTACTTTCGTTCTCACTCAAGAAGGTAAAGATACAGCACAAGATAAGTTTAAAAAGCTATGCCCTGACTGGGAACAGCAGTCGTTTGACTTTGAAAGGCTTATCGATAAAAGAACTCATCAAGGTAAAACCCTATTATTGTCTGGTGCGAGGGATTCTTATGCACAGGTTGCAGACTATGATTCAGGTGAAGTTATTGAGGTACACATGAGGGATAAGGATCACAAGCCCGATAAACGTACAATCTATGAAAATGGCAAAGAAAAAGACTACCCGTGTGGCATAGATGACAACGCAATTTATCGAACACTGATTTCCGACAATGCGATAAAAGAGTCTGAGTTACCTCAAGCTATCCAGCATGGACTTAACTCGATACTGAATAACGATCAACTCTACCTAGTTTACAACTATGGTTACCATCAGGTACCAGCAGAACATCGTCAAGATCTGATTGAAACACAACACTACGCATTCGAAAACTTGAGTAAGAAAGCCGTTGTTCTTGTTGTGGGAGACAAACACATCCCTGATTTGGGCTCTTATGATTCTATCTCTATTGATAGCCCTGATTTGATTGAAACTCTCAACAGTCCTTCAAATAAGGCTCTATTTGTAACAGTAGGTAGATTGCCGGCTAGTGTAAATAACTTCCTGATAAAGAAAGTTAACCTGGTTTTAGCTGAAGGAAAAGGTTCAATATCAATAGCTCAAGAGTTTGGTGTCAACTATGTCATTCTTCCTCAAGAAAGCGGTCTAAAGACGGACTACCATTCCTCTGGAAAAGAGTTAGTCGAATGTTCAAATAATTTATATACCCCTTGTGACGGCGCCAAGTTACTTAGAAAAATAGCAGAGGGGGCTTACGCTTCATCATATAAAGCAATGTGTAGCGAGCAAAGCCTAATATTAGAAACCTTCTCGGGCTTGTATCAAAGTAGTTTTGGACCTTTTGACAAAGCTTAATTTTTGAATAACGAACACATTGACATTGCTCAGAGTGTATACGAGGATGAAAGTATGAATAGAGATCTTAAGCGCCACTCAAACCGAATTACCATCATTCCATAGGAATGGTGGGAAGCAGTACGCGTTAGATTTTTAAAACCCACCGAATCGAGGTGGGTTTTCTGTATCTGCCTCGTGGGTTCAGTCCTACAATAAGGAGGTAACATGAAGAAAATCGCAGTTTTCGGCAAGCCAGGAAGCGGAAAATCAACGCTGAGCAAACAATTGGCACGCGAGACAGGCATTGAATTGCATCAACTTGATTCGATCGTCTACAAGAAAAATGGTGAGCAGATTGATGCAGAAACGTTCACAGAAGCCCATAACAATATCCTCGAAACCGAAAGTTGGATAATTGACGGGCTTGGACCAATAGAGTCGTTCAACCAGAGACTAGATGAAGCTGACACCTTGGTTTACATCGATCTTCCGTACATCACGAGTTTTTGGCTAGTCACCAAGCGGCTTTTAAAAGGATTAATAGTTAAACCTGAAGGTTGGCCAGATGGAAGCTCAATCTGGAATGGCACAATCCAAAGTTATCGATTCCTAAAACTCAGCCCAAAGTTTTGGAATGACAAGTTCATACATAGGTTAGAATCTATTTCGACAAACAAATCTCTACACGTCATCCGATCCATTTCCGAGTTAAACAGTTTTGCGCGTGACCACATCAAGCAATGAGTTTAAGAAGACTCATAATATGCAGCTTAATCATCGATAGATGGTTAAGTTGTATATTAGATATTTTATGGTAAATCCAATTATGTTGAATGGATTTCAAAAAAGAGAGGAGTAACAGCAATAAACGAGTCAGATTTTACGTAGATGAATACTTTATTTAACTTATCTATGAATTAGACCTTGTACACGTATAGTACTCTGAATAAATTCCATTGAATTACAGTTAATTAGACGCTTAGTTAACGTTTTCTGTACGAATTTTGTACATGTATAGTCAATATATTCCCTTAAATATACAGTTGTGACGACTTTTGTACATGTACAAGGAGACGTCTCTAAAGCTATTCAACACTTTTTGAGAAACAAGTGATTTTGATGATTTTAGTGATGAGCAGTAGGATACCAAAGTTACCTAAGTGGTAGAGGAAAATGTATCAAAAAATACACCATAGGCATGGTAATGCTCCATGCGTCCATCTTTCTCCGCTGATAACAAGGAAAAGCTTCGATTTTCTACGATCCGAGGCTAAAAAGGTTTTAGGTTTGACTAAACTTTCACAACTCTAACCAGCTACATCGGATGTTTGTTTTTTCTTCTGTTTAATCTGGCTTTTCTAGGAGTAACAGTTAGTAGTTTCTTTCAATGATATTTCCAAATTTTTAGTTTTCCCCATATTTGACTGCAAAGATTGTCAAATCAGCCAAGTTTTAAAGCTGTCAGTTATCTACGCTGTTGATGAGAAATTTACACCGACTCGTCATTAAACAAATTGCAGTTATAAAGGGAGAAACAAAAATGAAGGAAACCTATTGCCACCACTGCTTCGTAAAACGCGAACACAACAATGATGTTAACATCAACAATGCATACAACTGCCCATGTCTACATAACCAGATCGATATTGGGTTAACCAGTACTTTCCCTTACACAGTAGGACGGCAGTTCATAGCCAACATGCCAAAACGGAATAAGTTGATAAAAGACGAGCCTTATGTAGTGGATTGGTATAACTTGACTCAGATAAAAAAAGCCAAGAACTTAACGCCAGAACTGCTTCTTAAATTGTCTCGGCTTGATCCTAGTAGTAAAAAATTGATTATGCCGTCAGATTCTGATGATGACTTTACAGATGAAGAATTGGATCAACTCAGAGCTTCCGCTCTTGCTGCATTTCGGGAGTCTGGTGGCAATACGCTTTTACCATTGCCCGAACATTCTCAAGGTGGTTCAACAGAGCATATCAATAGTTGCTTAAACTCACCTTATGTCTTCGTTAATACCGTTGGTTTGGAAGATCAACTTTCCTACGAACTATCCGCTAATTTTGATGACTCGTTGTATTTCAAAGAGCTGGGGGAAGATCTGGATCTTAAGGACTTTATTACTCGGGATGACAAAGGCAATATCTCCAGCGCGGGAAGCGTGAGTTCTGATCAGGTAATAGATTTAAAGAAAGTTACTGACGTTGAGCGCCGAGAATACCTCAAATACTTAGGAACGCTTGGCTATGGCAACCTTAAGGGCCATGCTGTTAGTGGTTTTGCTCTCACATATGATGAAACGTCAAAGTCTCTACAAGCGAACATTGATATAACTGATAAACCGAAGCACGGGCCTTTAACCAGTACCAAGGAACTGCAGCAAAGAACCTCTAGCTCTCAGATATTTGGGCAAGGTGGAATACCCACCAAACAAACCGGTAAGCTTACTCTTACTGGTTTAGCTTTGTACCATAAAATGAATGCCGTATTACTCGACTATTGCCAAAACAATAAAAGCACCTTCAAGGGGGTTGTGAGCATTTTAGCTAAGGGTAAAAAGTCTGATTTTGAGAGCTATCAGCAGAAAAAGAAAGGTTTGGATAAGACAGATACCGAATATCTGTTTATCTCTTACAACTATCATAAAGGCGCGGACACCAATCCTGAGTTTAGAGAAGGTCAAAGCTATCCGTTAACTCAAGGCAGTTACGATAACAAGAAAAAGGGCCTAAAAGGTGGATTTGTGCATAAGTATAATGACCTAGAAATAGAGATTTATCACGAAGGTGTCTCAAACGCCAAATTCAGCGATACTGACATGGATCAGGACGTCATAGCCAAAGCACTACAAAATCAGTTTCATTTGTTGAGCTTAAATCGAGTGGTTGGCGCTAACATGGAGGGGCCAGTTGGTACAATCACTCGCAATACATCAGGTAGGGGGAACAACTGTCTATTTCATGCTACCTGGTTATCTACAATGGCACATAGAATTAATGGTTCACCAAATTCAGAAATAACCCAGAGACAAAACAGTTATTACAACAGCTACCGACGCGCAAATAATGTACCTGTCGGGCGTCTGATGGACTTAGAGCAGCCAGGAGATTTAAACGCAATAGAACAATATGTGCGTGACTTAGGTGTGTCACTAAGAATTTATCAACTGGCTCTTTATGGAGAGTGGGTGTGTGCCCATACCATTGTTAACGGACATGAGCCGTTTGTTGCCGTCGCTCATATACCACAGCTTAATCACTTTATGGCTTGTTATCCGTGATTGAAAACTGTAGAACACTCTCAAAATGTGGGGCTTGCTCTGTAAGTTGACTTCGAATCTGATGAGTATCATTAGCCGTACTATGGTAAGCATACATCTCCACAATTGTCCTATTTCGTCCATTTTTTATTGAGTGTTGACCATAGGCTGATTCTATTAGTCGGATCATCAACGATTGTTCCTGTCGCATTTGAAATTCAGAAGAAAAAACTTCAAAACAAAGGTAGGTTGAGTTTTGCTTTTTATGATCTTGCCACACATTAGGTTAATGTTTAATCAGCGATCTAAGCATTAGCCTTTACCTAAAACTAAATCATAACCTTGCTCTTTGATTCCTTGCTAATAGATTGAAAGCAATATACATACTTTGAACATTAACTATCCGAAAACGATGGTGACTGAAAGATGAATAATAACGAAACAACAAATCATCTAAATGGAAAAGGATAGCAAATAGCTTAAGAGTTTTATGTATACCATAACATTAACTAGCGCATTTTGAGAATATACGATATTGCAGTACAAGTGCCCTTATACCAATGACATAGGGAGTTTTCTTATTCACAATGGCCAAAAAGATAAATTCTACATTCTTCCCAGTTTTTAGCCAAAACAGGAAATGACCAAGGCTGCTTCTTGGCTAGGTCATAGTCATCTTCATTAACAGGCATATTGTTATGAGCAAAAAAGTAATGTAGTAACGATTTTCTAATACTTATCGGAGAGGCCTTTCCAAGGTCATATTCTTCAAAAATAAGACGTTGTCCATCTTTGCAAAGGTGAGGGTTAGCCTCGAGAGTTACAGAAATGAATTCTTGCCACACAGTATCTTCAGGAAATTCAGCGTTACCACTCCTTGGCGCTATTAGTTCAGGCATAGAACTAAACCTAGATAATACAAAATCACGAAATTGACAATGATCGTAGCAATAAGCTCTTAAATGGGGACGGTTCCCGACATAGGCAATACCGCAAGGTTTTAACGTCCTTTTTACACCAAATGGAGAACTGGCTGATTTATAAATTGCCTGAATGTCTGATTCGCACTCGATAGCAAGCATTATTTTAGACAGGAGTCCTCTAGTCTGGTTTCTGGTTAATGTCGGTATCGTTTCTATAGATTTGCTATCTGACAATTCTTCAAAAGACTCATTAAATCCGGGAGTTAGGCTTTCACTAATGAAGTGAGGGTTAAACGCTTTGCTTGGCCGATATGACTTATCAGCAGCATTGTATGGTAATAGATTTTCTGGATACAAGTCCCTATAAAGTTTGATATCGCCGCTCGCCTGTTGCCTTGAAATTCCGAACCTCATTACAAGAGTTCGTGAATTTACTTCGCGCTTGAATAACAAATGAAACTCAATAAATTGAAGGCGTTTTTTTACTCCCCAAGGAACATCTTCAAACTTTCTGATCATAATCACTTCTGTTTTGTTAATAACATCATCATTATTATCGATTACTCTTCTGAGGTCGTCAAATAACTTTACATGTAAAGAAACTAGACGCATGATTTTTAATCAATTATAGTTGCTCTATCTAAGAGAACTTTGAAGATTTCTATGTTTTGGGAAAACATCAATAATGACCTGTTTAAACCACTGGCTTCTATAAATAGCGAAATATATTCAATTTCATTATTTGCTTTGTACCGTCATCTGGTGGTCGATCAGACAGAAATAGGTGAATGCACTCCAGCAAAGGCCAAACAGGTCATTCGTAATAGTCTTCTAGAACACGGTCAGGTGACTATCCTTCGAGAAGAAGATGAAGAGCAACGCATTTATGATGAGCCCGACGATGCTGCAAGAATTTATAGGAGGTTGAAGGAGTGTGGCTGGATTCGTGAAGTGGATGGGCTAGGCTACAGAAAGGAAACTTTTATGCCGAGCATCGCGGCTAGCATTATTTCGGCTCTAGACAATATCTCGCAAGGCCCTATTGCCAAACTAGGCTCTACCTGCCAGGGCATATATAGCGCAATTAGGACTGTGCAGTCTGCGCCTCAAAATGCTCTTTCTAACATTGAGTTTGCAGCCGATTGCACCCGAAGGTTCTACAAAGAACTACTCTCTATGGCCGCAAGCTGTCAAGAAATTGCTTATACAATGCGTGAAGAACAAACAGGTAGAAAGCTTTTCGAGACATTTTTTGAAGACTTCCTGAAGAAAATACTATTGGAGGACTACTCCAAATTAAACCTAACGACTCATCCCTATAGGTACCGCTCAGTAACTATTCGTGAAATCTTTGATATTCAGCAGAACAAACCTGTGTGGTTAACTCTTGTTGATAAACACCATCAGGAATACCAAACCATTTCTCGACAAGAATCAGAAGAAAAGTTAAGAACTGAACTTAATGACATCGTCCAAATCCTCGAAAACATCGATACGACTCTAAAGCGCATAGATCACTATAGGCGGACAATGACTAAGCGAACACGTGAAGCAATGCAATATGCTCTAACCGTGACTCCAGAGCTTGGCGAAAAATTAGATAGTCTTATTGATGCTGTCGCGAAGTTACCTAAAGATTCATCCATACCTAGTAACAAATTAACCGAGCTCTATATTGCTGACTCTCGTCTATATCAACCTAGATCAGCACAAGCACCCGCAGAACCAACACAAGTTCAAAAACAGCTACCAAAGATTGAGGACATCGCGAGAAGCCGTGCGATTGATGCCTATATAAAACGAAGAGCGCCTTCACCAAGACGTATATTACACCTTATTGAAAAAGCGCTAGGTGATAAGCAACGTGTTACTAGTGATGAAATTGAAGTGAGCAGCTTAGACGATCTAATTGCTTTTTTGCAAATGCGAGAGTTACTTCATGATGCAGTACCTCTAGGTAGTCCATATAGCCAGTTAACTAAGTTCTACAAATGCAAGCCCATTCAGAACGAATACACAGAAAACTCCTTCATTATCGCGCCCAAAATACTTATAGAACGTAGAATTCATCCGAGTTAAGCCAAGGTACAAAAATGCTAAGAGATTTAAAAATGTTACTAAATAGGCCAGAGAATGAGCATCTTGATGAAGATGATTTTTATCACGCAGCAGCACAAATCAGGCACAAGCAATTTATCTGGTATGACGGCCATGGTCAGCGTTCTAACTATAACCTAGTTCTTAAACACAAAGAATATTTTGCTGATCTATTTGGAGCATTTGGTGATGAATTTGTTTTAGATAATAACTTTGGCTTTTGCGGAGTTATCCCCAAATATCATCGCGGAAAAATGAAGCAGCTCGAGACTCTATTTCTATTAATTTTAGCGAAGCTCTATGACACAGAAGCACGTAAAGCCTGTATTGAAAATGGTAAAGCGCAACCTTCTCCTTCACTATTAATAGACAATTACATAGAACTTACAGGTAAAGAAAAGCCTAAATACACAGACACCAAGGAAGCGCTTAACTCCCTTGAAAAAAGTGGAATTATTTCCCTGGGAGAAAAGGATGAGGCATCAGAACTGCCTACAATTGTGGTTCTACCAACTATCAAGGTGATTTTGTCAGAACAGTATATTTCTCTTTTAGAACACTTTGCCAAAGGTACGCATGAACAATCCTTCGTAGGAACAGACGAAGCAAAAACAGAAAGAGCAGTCGAGGTGACCAATGAATAAAGCTAAGCATTCCTCAAACATGCACCGCCTTGTAAGGCTAACTTTAATTAACTGGTACCTATTTGATTATGAAGATATAACTATTGATGTAGATGTTGCTCTTTTCAAAGGGGTGAATGGTGCAGGAAAAAGTTCTCTAGCAGATGCATTGCAAACTATTTTTGCTGGCGGTGATGAAACCAAGATAGCACTGAATGCAGCAAGCGGTGATAACAAGCAATCAGGTCGTTCTGTACTTTCATATGTACTTGGTATAGTCGCCGAATCCGGAGGGATGAAAGCAGTTCAACCACGTAAATCTTCTAATTGCTATTTAGCCGTAACATTTCAACGACCTGATAATTCTCGTTACAGCTTCGGAGTTTCCTTGTTCGCCCGGAGTGGGGACAAAAAAGTCAAAAAAGAGCGCTTTATTATTGATGGATTAGATCTTAGCAGCATGGACTTTATGGATGGAAGTACCACCATCGTACCTTGGTCAACAATGCAAAAGCGCTTACAAATAATGCCAGCTACCGTCTCTTTTCCAAATAACGCGTCAGATTATAGAAGGCAGTATTGTGAACTGATGTCCGGGTCAGGTGCAAACCAGCAAATTGCTTCAAATATGATGCTACAAGCTTTTAAGAATGGAATAGCATTTAAAGAAGAAAAAAGCATTAACGATTTTATTTGGAACTACATTCTGCCAAAGCGCGCTATCGATGTTGATCGTATTGAAAATGACTATAGCGAATATCAGCAAATAGAAGAGCTTATAGCTACAACAGAGGAAAAACTCTCTTTGTTGAAAAAGATCGTAAGTTCATACACTCGTTACGAACAAAAACACAACAGTGCATTGGCTTACCAATGGTGTGAATTAGAGGCAATCTGCTTAGGTACAGATGATAAATTAAATAAAAAGCAAGACGAAGCATCTAACTTAAAGCTCAAATTAGATGCTAACAACGATAAGCTTAATACGCTCACTGAAAATGTTGAAAAGCTACAAAAGATATCAGATGAGGCCAAAAGTGCTTGGCTTGGCTCTAAAACATATCAAGAGAAGCAAAACCTTTCTGACAAGCTAGCCGATAAAAAACAACTTCGTGAAACAAGAAAAAAATTATTAGACCAATCACATGAACAACTGCAAAAGATTTCAGAATTCTTCTGGCCTGAGTTTGAAGATCCCAAACTATATGATTTGGCTAGATCTATCCAGTCTAACTTGATAGCCATTGTTGACAGTAACAATGACCTTCTTTCTCATCCTTGGTACTTCTCGCTTGAAGGTATTGAGCAAGCCCTTATTGAGCTTAAAAAGCTCAGAGAACTATCTTTAGAATTTCAAAACGAGTCTTCAAACTCAAAACAAAGAACCGCCATATTAACGAAAGGATTTAACGAACTTAGAGCCGCATTTGAAGATTCCCAACAAGGTAAAGTACGCGTTAGTAAATCAACTAGTCATGTTATTGACCTACTAAAAAGCTATGGGATAGATGCAAAACCAGTATGCGATCTCGCAAGCATCAGTGATGATGAATGGCAATTCAGTATTGAAAGTTTTCTTAGAAACAACCGTGAAGCTTTGGTCATTAGTGGTCAAGATTATACTCAAGCACTAAAGCTATACCGTCAGGAAAAAAACAGGCATCGGCACATTCGCCAGGTAAAATTGATCAACCCAGATAAAGGTTTTGGGTTTGAAGGAACACCATCTTCTGATAGCGCTGCGAGCCTAATCGAATCTGACAACCCAATCGCATTGAAGTTCTTACGTGGCTTGTTACACAACGTTAAGCTAGTTGACACTGAAGACGAACTGCGTCATGAAAAACGAGCAATTAGCAAGGATGGGATGGTTTCCGGAAGCGGTGCTATTAGTGGTGGCGGCAAGCCAATTGACTCTATCATGCTAGGAATTGAAGCCAGAAAAAAACATGCTTTAACGCTACAAAAGAAAATTAATCAGCAAGCTCCATTGCTAGCCCAAGCCCAAAACAACCACAATGCATTTGAATCTCTAGTCAATGAGTTCATACCAAGCCTTACAACGGCAATCAACAGCTGTACTCCGTTGTCATGTTCGCTCAAGGAATATAACGAATTTGATCTAGTGATTCAGAAGTTAGAGCTAGAGCTTTCTCGCCTTGATGAAGAATGTGATAAAAAATTGGAAGAGTATTCAATAGAAGCTGGAAGATTGTTTGATGAAGAGAATAATAAACTAAATGAACTCAAGGTTGACGTAGGGATTCAAGAAAAAAATCTTGGAAGTTTAGCAACCAGAATCAATCAGCTCTCAACAGAGTATAAAGAGCTAGTTAGTAAACGGAAGGTGTTTGAAACGACCCACCAACTTTCATTTGATTTAGCTAATGAAAAATTGGAAACACTTACCAATTTACTAGATGAAAATTATGGTGAACTTGCCGAGCAAGCTCGATTGAAAGCTGAGAGCGCACAAACTGCCAGTAATAATGCATTAAGAAATGCAGGGGAGTTACTTGCCCAATATTGCTCATACTTTGATCCTGAAGATAAGAAAGAGCTTGCAGAATTAAATCAATCACAACCACTTCTAGCATCTAAAAGATGTCAAATACACGTAAATAGAATTGAGAAAACTGAACTGGCGAAGTATGGCCTAGATTCAATACGAGCCAGGGAAACCATGCTGAAAAACTTTCGTGCAGAAGTCGTCGCCAATTTAAAAGAAAGCTTCCAACAGATAAAACAGACATTCACAATTTTAAACGATCAATTAGCAGAGCTAACATTCAACAATAACGTTTACCAGTTCCTTTACCCTCTTACAGGTATTGATTCGTTAAAAAAGATTTATGACTATGTAACAGACACTTCAGATCTGGATATAGAAAATGTTGGTACGATGTTTGATGAACATAAAGATGATCCAGCCGTTAGTATCATTGAGAACTTACTACTAGATGGTAGGTTGAGAGAGATTTCAGATTATAGGAATTTTTTTAGCTATGACATACAGTCAAAAGATATAAATACCGATACTAAACGTAAATTCAGCGAATTATTAAAAACGGGTTCTGGCGGCGAAAAGCAAGCGCCTTTTTATGTGGCATTGGGTGCCTCCTTCATGACA
This sequence comes from Vibrio sp. Isolate24, assembly GCF_022398215.1. Lineage (NCBI taxonomy): Bacteria > Pseudomonadati > Pseudomonadota > Gammaproteobacteria > Vibrionales > Vibrionaceae > Vibrio > Vibrio sp. Isolate24. The sequence continues at coordinate 755,779 of NZ_JAKEUU010000002.1, read as the reverse complement.
GCTTATAGAATTCATAAGTTTGGCGATCATGTTGAGGGTGGGGCTGCAATTGCCATATTTGATGAAGCATTTTCAAAAATGGATGGTAATAACGCCAAAGCAGCACTGTCATTCTTCCGAGAGATTGGATTACAAGTGATCATAGCTGCACCACCAGAAAGTGAGATTAAAACCGGCCCGTACGTTGATAAGACTTATACGATTTTAAGAAATGGCGACCAAGTATATATTGATTATCACGCTTACAAAGATGATGGTAAAAAACTGCTAGAAAGTGACGACCATAATACCAACCCCGAAGTTCTATCTGCCTTGATAAAAGAGGTTGAAAGAGAGTTTGGAGACAAACAAATTGACTAATAAATTGCTTGAAAAGCTGATTAATGCGTGTAACAAACCAAATATACTAATTGAGAGACAGAAATTTAATATTACTCTTAAAAGATACGATTTTTATCATGCTTTAACTATGGGAGAGCGCCTAAAGTGTCACGAGCAATTAGAGCTTGTTGGCAGACAAACCAACTCTCTTCGAGTAGAATATGCTACAAAAGCATTTGGTGATGAAGATTTAATAGATAGCATAGAGCTAACAGATGTTCGTCAACTTTGTCAATTTTTTAATATCCATGTCTACTCAGATGAAACTAAATTAGCGATAGAGGCAATTGACGATATAAAAGATGCATGTCCCAGATGGCTTTGCGACACTCTAACTGAAATCCAAAAAGGTTGGAACGAAGGTAAGCAACCTTACCACTGTAGCCCAAATGATAAGGATAAAATTCAAGATGCTTGTAAATTTATTATTTGGGTAGAATCTATCAGCCCTTCACAACTTGTTTCTGTTGATATTCGAACAGTAAGCGTTCAACTTTTCAATAGCTCTAAAAGGCTTGAGAACTTAGCCTCCAAAATCAAATCAATGATGAGGAAAAAGTTGCCTGAAGAAGTAATGGCGCTAAGTGCTATCGAAGTGCTTGCTTATATTGGCGTTTCTCGCTTCCCACCTTTGTTTAGATTTAAAGGCAGCCTTGAAGTACAGTTTAAATCCGGTCATATAGATACCACTCATTGTTGGCCAAATATCGGAATTTCACCGGATGGGGTTGTTGACATTGCTTTAAATCACCCACCCAAGTATGTACTTTTCATTGAGAACCAGACAACCTTCGAGCGTTATTGCAGAGAAGTTACCGACAATGGTTTAGTCTTTTACACAAACGGCTTTCCATCACGAGGTTGGCAGTCATTGTACTCAAAGCTGGAGACACTGTTGCCTCCTGAAACACCAATTTTTCACTGGGGCGATATAGATGTAGGCGGATACCAGATCTTAGCTTTTATGGATTCTCTTTTCAGCCGTGCAATCATGCCGTATATGATGAATCCTATTGAACTAGTAAGCTCATCTGAAAGAACTGTTAGCAGAGAGAAGTTAGTAAAGAGCCTAAATAAAATTTCAAGAGGGCCAATTCGTGAATTGAGGGACGCTCTTAACTCCATGGATGAGGATGATATCTATTGGATAGAGCAGGAATCGATAGAAATTGAAGCTATAACGAGCTGTGCGCCATGAACTAAACAAGCACGAAGCTCAAAACGAACAGATGATTGTAGCAATCTCGATAAAGTTTGGCTGTGATACTTTTAGGCACTACAACTAGGTCAGATAGCATCAATACAATAGTGGTCTCACTCCGAGTGAATCGTAAAGGCTATATTGTGAAACGTACAAAACTGTGACCAGTTTTATTCGACCATTAAAGCGAAACTTATACCAACAGCTATTTTGCAAATTCTTTGTGCCAGACATCACGAAATTGAGGTAGTACCAACAGCCTAAAATCAGACAAACGAACTACCTAAATTTTCGAAATGATGCCAAAACCTACCTATATGTATGCTAAGGGCTACTTTTGTGCAATTCATATTGAAGGAAATCATACTTTTTTCAACATTACATAATCTTTCCCCTCATCAGTAAAATGATTCGATCAGCTATTGTTATGTGATTTTTTAATGATACACGGATCTTCTACTGACTCTTTAGCCTCACAGCATGGTGCTCGTATTGGCTGGATAAAAGAAATACACCCTGAAAATCATCGTGTGAAAGTCGATTTTTATGGGAATGCTTACGGACAGCCTGTTTGGGCTGCTTTAGGTCGTGGCTTCACTCGTTCTGAGATTCATTTGGCCATCGACAATCAGCTTGAATGCCGTATTGAGTTCGTTGGTGATGATATAGATGTACCTGTACTAACAGATATTTATCTTTCGTTAGTGGAACAACAAGAGCTCGTCATCAAAGCCAAACGTGTGGTATTGGAAGGTAAAGAAGAAGTCACGATTGGAGCTGGTGAGGCCGCAACTAAGTTCAGTGGCAATGATGGTCGCATTACGACGAAGGCGACATACATCTCAAGTCGTGCTGAAAAAGTCCACAAAATCCAAGGTTCAAAAATTACACTGAACTGACCGAGCTTTATAAGGAGTAGATATGTCAGTCACCATCAATGCGAACGGGCTAAGCATCGTTCACAAAGGATCCGGCGGAGAGGCCAATGCCACGTTACCTGATGTGTGTCTTACAACCGTCGGGAATGCCGTAGTTCCTATTCCTTATGGAAACAACGCGAAGTCAGCAGATCTAGTGGAAGGCACCACGACCGTCACCGCAGATGGCGGCAACAGCATTGCCCTAAAGGGCAGTAAGTTTGCCAAGAGTACTGGCGATGCGGGCGGGGACAAAAAAGGTGTGGCATCGGGCACCATTGAATCCGAAGCCGAATTCATATCCGCGTCACCGAATGTCATCATCGAAGGGAAAGGTGTGGCAAGGCTTTCTGACCAAATGACGATGAATAAGGCCAACACCATGTGCCTCGGCGGGGTTCAAAACCCAGCTGTCACGGTCAATGAAGATGAAGAAGGGACTTACACCGTCTACGTTAAGGCCAGATACCCGGATGGCGTGCTTCTCATGAATGCCGACTTTGACATTACTGATGTCTCCGGGGGCGTTCTATCCCCTGGTCATTTTGATGACTCAGGCAAAAGCAAAGTGTCAGGGCTAAAGCCCGGTCAAATCAAAATTCTGGCTAAAGAAAGTACGGATGAGTTTGTTACGACGCCTGTTCGTATTACTAACCCGCACTACTTGCCGGATTACAATGACTATGACTTTTTTGATAGGTCTGCTCAGGGACAGCAAACCTTCTGGCGCCCGAACCGTATTGCCCCGCCAATAGAAGGCTGGGGAACCATGGGGCCTAGCCTCACCGCTGACCGGTATTTTGCCGATATTGTGAAAGCAGAAACGAAAGCCCACTTCGAATTTAGACACCCTGATTTTCAGTTCAGCGTATTGGCAGAATCGCTAATCGCGGGAATTGATAGTCTCTCTGATACCAGTTTTGACAGTGTACTGGCGAACGGCTTACCTATGGTGATGGAAGAAGGGGANACGAAAGCCCACTTCGAATTTAGACACCCTGATTTTCAGTTCAGCGTATTGGCAGAATCGCTAATCGCGGGAATTGATAGTCTCTCTGATACCAGTTTTGACAGTGTACTGGCGAACGGCTTACCTATGGTGATGGAAGAAGGGGAAATCCTCTCCGTCTTAATTCGTTTACCCAAACATGAAACAGCAGACCGTATGCTGGCTTACATGCGTGCTCGTGGCAAAGGCAACCCTCAGGTTTTCATCAATAGCTACCCTTGGGATAAGGCGAAGAAGACACTTAACTCTGAACTTGAAGGTCTACTTAGTAAGATAAAGGGGCGTGTCGAATCACTCAAATCCGAAGCCAGTCGGTTGAATTACGTTTACTTGTCTTCTGATATCTATGAGAAGCATGTCAGTACCATTGATACTTACGCTAAAAAGCTGTCCGATAACCTCAGCCAAGCTTTCAAGCGTATGGAGAAGAATGCTAGCCAACTTATGAGTGATGTGTCGGGTGTCTCGGTCATTCAAGCGCCTGACCATGTTTATTCTGCTGAAGCAGGGACTATTGAAGTGGTGGTGAATGCGATACCGAAGATAGATTTAGAAGAGCAGAAGTGGATTAAGATCCGTGCCGTTCATGATGATCTGTGGGGAACGCCTGTTTACGCCAAAAACCTCAAAGTGATAGCCAATGGCTCCGTTCCCCATAAAAACAAGTTAGAGCTCAACCCATCGCCACAAAGAAGTACGATCTCAGAAACTATGGATCTGGCGTTGGAGACTCGGAAGACAGAAGGAGGAGTGGTGGTGGTCGACGACCTTAAACCGAACACCGACTCCGTCACTATCGAGTATGAAGGTGAGCCGGGCATTGAAGATAAGATTGCAAAGCAACAAGAAGCGATAGAGACCTATTTGGATGGCCTTTTAAACACCGTTGCTCAAGATATGTCAGGTTTCCAGAAGCAATGGGACGAAGAAGGCGTACTCTGTTTGGGTGATGGTGTGCTTGAAGGGGCTAAAGCTTGGGGAGCTGACGTGGTGGAACTTTTCTCTCCCGAAGTCTGGGGCGAGATGGGCCATACTCTAGCCGATGCCACCACCGATGGTTTTGATAAGCTCTATATTTACGCCAATCAAAAATACAATGCATTGGAAAAGTACACCGCCGATGCGATGAAAGGAACGGAAGCTCAGTTAGCTCAAAGCGATTTACCAAGCTGGGTAAAACAGGCAGCTTACATTTCCAGTATGGCGCCTAACTTACTCATTGCAGCCAGTGTGGATGCATACGAGAGCATTGATGAGGCCATCGATGATGTGCAGCTTTGGTGGAATGAAGGCTCAGATGATATCGCGCGCAAGATTAAGTGTATTGCAAGACACCGAGAAGCCATTTGGAACTTGCCTACGCTCTTTACCAACAACGATGTGAAAGGAGTAGAACAGTTCGTTGACACTGTCGTGATGGAGTTTGACCCTGAGTGGGCGATGGAAATCAAGGGGAGTGAATTTTTCCCTAAAGCCTTGGCGTTGATTAATGATGACAACAGCATCTTGCCTTTCTTTACATACTTGAACCTCATTATTGAAGCCATCCCGCCTAACTTCTATTTCTACTACGTGGGCAAAGCGGCAGCGTACATTGCCATTGAAGTGGTGTTAACCATTGTGATTGGATTACTAACAGGGCCAGCAGGGGCAGCCGCTAGAATTGCGACGGTCACAGCGAAATTTACCATGGGTGTCAAAAAGGTTGGGGCAGTCTCTCACGCCGCACAAGCACTAAAAACCTTTACCAGTACTGTGGATGGCTTAGTCGATATCTTACCAGATTACGACAAATTAGCGGGCCATTTGGCATTGCGCCGTAAATCAGCCATACCAGACAAACGGGTTAATGGTACCGCTCAAGTGGAAGAGGAACATGAGCCTAGAAACGGTAAATGTCGATTGTGCAAGAGTGAAGAACATAAAACTCCTCGGCTGTACCGGGGTGAAATTGATTATGTATAGGATGAGTTACCTATGGGTATACTGAGTAACCAAGAAGCGGCCGAATCCGATTTTGTTAATGGTACAATTGAGAAAAAAGGCTACCGAAAACGTTGGGTGAATAACGTAAAAAAATTACCTGAGCACCCCTATAACAATGGTATCCATATGGATACGCATCACCTTATTTCCGCTGAAGCGGTAAAACTCAGTGAACTGGGTGAAAACTTGGTCAATAAAGGTTATGATATCAATCAGTTATCAAACTTGGTTGGTCTGCCTGCTACATTACCAGGGGCATGCCAACTTCATTGCCAACTGCACCGAGGGGACCATACGTTTAGCCGTCCTAGAGAAGAACCGTATCATGATTACGTTTCTGGAGAGTTGAGAGACCCAGAGATAAGAAAGAGCATTAAAGAGTGCTACGGTAAAACTAAAGCAACGGAAAACGAGTCCGAGATACATAAGCTACTTGATCCGATAAGCCGTAAGTTACTAAAAAAGATTAACAAAGTTAAAAAAGGGAAGTTTTTTTTACTGCCGTTGACCAAGATTTCCCATTATTTTGTTCCCGGAGGGCCAGGATGCGCTTGTCAGTTTGATATTCTCAATGCAGAAGCTTCCTCCGATACATACTGCAGCAACGACAGACTTCACTACAAGGGGAGTGACAGAGATGGTAAAGACAAGCGTTACCAAACCAGTCGCTCACCATGGAACACCAAAACAATTACGTACCAGAGTACAAGATGGATACCTAAGGTAGGACAATGAGCCAATATAACGATCAATACTATATTGTTTTTAAAAGCTATGATGAAAACACTTTGTATCTAAAGCCACAGAAACATTCAGCTATGAGAGATTACGAATATACAAAGCTGAGTGGTGGTGAGCCTATGTTTTTTGAAAATGGCTACCGTGAAGATGATTTGGCTCGAGGTATATCAAGACCTATTAAGCAGGCCCACTTAGATTCAACTTATCCTGTATTTTCCAATGAAATCAAAGAGTCTCTTGGTGAAATTAGCAATAAGTTCTGTCAGTTGTACCCAAGCGTGATTGTAGACGACAACAATAAATACCATGACAACTTTTGGGTCTTTAATGTTTTTGAAAAAATGGACGTCCTTAATCTCGAGAAGTGTAGTATTGATGATTTTGACCCTGAAGACACTCGACACACCATTGAGCAGTACTATTTAGATGATGACAAGTTGTCTGCGATGCCAGAGAAAGATCGTTTAGTCTTTATGCCTAAATTCAGCGACTATCCTCATATTATCGTTCATGAGAAAGTTGTGAAAGCGTTCAAGAAACACAATGTAGATACTTTGAACTTTGTTAAAGTGTCTGACTGGGAAATGGGGCTCCAGTTTGTAGAGTCTTAATGAGTATGCATCTCGGTCAGGAAAATGGCCGAGATGATTACCAAAGATAGGGCAACAAGCCAATACAAATTGGGTGTTATTCGAGATTAGGGTAATAGTTCTCTGACATCACACTCTAACACTGAAGCCAACATATAGGCTTTTTCCAAAGTTATATTGACTTCTCCTCGCTCTATCCGCCCAATATAGCTTCTATCTATTTGCGCCATTAAGGCCAGCTTTTCTTGTGCAATGGATTTGCTTAAACGCATCTTGCGCAGATTATCTCCAAACTGCTTTGCTAAGTCTTTCATTTTATGTCGTTCTTAAAATCAAAGACTATCCGCTCTTGATGCGCTCATATCCACGGACTATAATCCGCAACTTTCCATTTTGATGGTGTCGCTATGACCGAAGTCTATCGAATTAACCGTGATGTCTATCAGGCCATCACTCACCCTTCAATGAGTAGTTTTCGCGTGACAGATGTTCGTAAACATATTCAGAGCCATTCTGATTCGTATGGCAGCGTGTCTAACGCTCGTCAACTTGTCGCAAGGCAGCTTGATAAGCTCGAAAAGGCTGGGCTTGCTGTTAGCCAAGGAACTAGACACAACAAGACTTACTCAAAAACAAGTGCCTTTAATGAAATGAGGTTTGACCTTAAAGAAAAGCGTTTGATGAGCTCAAAAGTAGCCACTGCAAAGAGTCCGTTGCGATCTATTCATTCAACGCTACAGCAAGAAAAGTCTGACATTGAAGCTGAACTAACAATCACCCTAGAAGAGCTCAAAGAGTACAAAATACTAATGAAGCGTTCGAGAGAACTCTGTAGGTTACTCGATGAACCGCATTCGAATGCAGCCAAAAAAGCGGCATCACTCGTAGCAAAACTGAACGTTTGGTCTGAAGCACTTGCACGATTGCGTAAAAGTGAATCGATATGATGAGAGTATGGCAACAACAATGCGTAAAACATGCGTATAACAAGTATAAAAGTGGAGGATGCCATTTTCTAGCGCAAGCAACGCCAGGAGCCGGAAAAACGATTATGGCCGCTAGTCTTGCCAAGAAACTACTCGATGATGAAATGATAGACTTCGTTGTCTGTTTCTCACCTTCAAAAAATATCTCAAATGGGATTGAGAAAACATTCTCAAAATATTTGAAATGTAAGTTCAAGGGGCAAATCGGCGATAGGGGTATATCAATGACATACCAGTCGCTTAGGTCGGTGAATAAAGAATTTTGGGACACACTTGCAAACTATCGAGTGCTTTGTGTTTTTGATGAAATTCATCATTGTGGTGGTGACAACGAGGACAACTGCAATTCTTGGGGCTACCATACTCTGGCGGTAGTCCAAAAAGCGGCCACCTATACACTTGCACTCACGGGCACACCTTGGCGCTCCAATCAGACACCTGTGATTCTCGCTACATACTCGGATCCAGAAGGGCGGATAGTTTGTGACTACCAGTATACACTTTCCCAAGCAGTCAAAGACCGAGTATGTCGACGTCCCAAGGTTGCATTGATTGACTGCGATAAAACAGTTTTCTCTGATTCGAAGAGCCATGAGGTGTTTAGCTCGATCAATGAGCTAGTATCTAGTGGTCATGTCACTTACTCGGACGTCATCAAGAATATTGATGCTCTCAACTATATTCTTGAAGAAAGTGTAAATCGATTAACTCTTATCCGAAAATCAAACAATCGTGCCGGTGGACTAATTGTTGCGTCATCCATAAAGCACGCAAACCAAATAGCTCTTATTCTGTCAGACCATTTCAATGAATCTGCGATCGTTGTTACCCATAAAACTCAGGATGTACACTCTGTAATTCAGTGTTTTAGAGATAGTGCGCACAGCTGGATTATTAGTGTAGGTATGATAAGTGAGGGAACAGATATCCCAAGACTACAAGTATGTTGTTACCTTTCGAACATTCGGACTGAATTATACTTCAGACAAGTACTGGGACGGATTTTGCGAACCACCACGGATAGACAGCAAGAAGCATGGTTGTATACCTTTGCAGAAGTAAACCTTCTCCAATTCGCTGAACAAATCGAGATAGACATACCAGAGAGCTGTATCTATATAAATAGAAACACTCCGGTGAATCAAGAGGTAAGGGGGGGTAGAAAGAAAAGCCTACATTTAAACCCTGAAGGTGAAAGAGATATACCCGGCGATACCTTTGAATGGGAAGCCCCATCTAGAAGTGAAGCTATCCTAAAAAGTGACAATAAAACCAGCTCACAATCACTCTGTCTGGATGAGTTCAATCAAAAAGTGATAGAAGCCTTTCGCGATATTTAATAACTAGGTACGTGTGAATTCATATAGTCCCGCTATCATTGATAACATCTTGTCTATCGCCAAATACCTAACGGAGTCCTTTGGACACGCTAGGATATACCAAATTGTTCTCACCTGAAGAGGCTCACTTTGAAATGCTAAACGTTTAAGCAATCATTTGATTAGGCAACTAAAGTCACAATAACCAAATTAATCCAACCTTCGTCCCCAAGGCTCCTTGACAGTGATACATATAGTAAGAATTATTGAAATGAGTCCTATTTAGAGTGATGACCGCATGTCCATTGTTAGTCGACAAATGCATCAAAATCTTATTACCCAACCATCAAGCATTTAAAATCTATGGTATTTTTCAAAAACGAAAGCAAACATGAAGAGCAAGCATACGCAGATAAAACGTTCTACATTTATACATCAAAACGTATCGACGATTCGCATGCTAAGCAGCGGGCTGTTTATAACATAGAAACATTTATAGATGAATGTAAACATTATTTTTACTATGAGATGAACGTTCAAAAGGTTTTTGATGAAGTCCAACTGCCCCAAAAACACCGCATACCAAAGTTTCTTCCAAAAATAAGTAAATTACGACATGATAACCACAACCGCTTTACCGTAAGAGTTAATAAACGATCACAGGTCGCCTCCTTCGGTCCTAAATCTAACTTGGGCCTACTATCTCAAGACTACAAGAATAGTGGAATTGGTCGTTACTGTATGGCCTATCTAGTTCGATTGCTCGTAGAACGCAAGATGGGTGAATATAACGTTACTTCGCCCTCTCTTTCGTTACAAGACGCTCAGACCGAAGAAGCGCGGAATGTCCGCAACTATTTTTACTTAAACTCCGGGTTTAATTTCGACGACATCAACATTGAAGCGGGTCACTGTAACATTGGTCAAGTTAAAGACCTAAAGCAAACACACAACCGGGGGAAGGTTCGTCGAATTGACTCCCAGTACTTGTTACCTATTACCTACAGAAAAAATCATAGCCTTCAACATCAATGCTTGAACTACGAGTACCAAATAGAACACCTTAAAAAGTTCGACGACGAAGCAAATGAAACTATTTCGCTTCATAAAGCGGTGTGCGTGGTGATGTTCCTTGCAGTAATATGGCTGTCCCCTTTGCCACAAAAGTGGTTGTTGGGCACTATCTTGGTAAGCGGGGTAATAGTAGTCTTAAATCACTATTACCTTTTGAAAGCCAAAAGTTGGTTTGGCAAGAAACTTCAGCAGTGGAAAAGTGCAAGTTAAATGGCTCATTCGCATAAGTGTGAAACGCGTAAAGCCAGACACTCATAGTTGTAGATTACTTTCATTATCTTGACTGCAAAATTGTAGTAGAAAAGGGCTATAAAAGGGAGAAGCCTGAGAATACGATAGGGGGAAGATCCGTAAGGTCTTTTCACAAGGCAGTATACCTTATAGTAGGGTATTAAAATGTGATAGAAAACGTTCTAATTCCGAAAGGGGTAATTGCAAGTTAGGAAGTGCCGTCTATGAACGCTATAGTTGAACAGAGATGGCTTAGAGTTGATGAGCTAAGCCATGTATCTCAGAAAGCTTCCCAAAACCAACTGTTATTCGGTAGTCAGCACTTGTAACCAAGGTATTCCTTTTGAGGTGTTCGTCGCTCGCTCCATCGCCCAGTGTATCCGGCAGGCCTTTGTCTCACATCAGAATGCGTTAGCACCAGTCTCCGCTTAGCACGTGATACCCCTACAAAGAAGGCACAGCGGTTAGCGTCTGGATCACCAAAAAAAATCTCGTTCTCAATAGCCATCATTATCACTGAGTCGTACTCAAGACCCTTACTTTTATGGATGGTTAGAATACTAACTGCTTGGTCATCAGAGAATCGATTTAATGCACTCAACAAGTCAGCATCAATCCTTCTTAGCTCATTTATACGATTACGAGTTTCGATTGCTATCTCATTAAGCCGGCTCTTTGACTCGTAGTCTGGTGATAAAGATGCGGCAGTTTCAACGCCAACGAACTGCAAGAATGAAAGAACTTTTTCCCACCAAGACGAATATCGTTCTCCACCAATATCCTTGTTTGAAATTGCTTGCCTTTCCCGCCGAATGAACTGACCAAAGCTTTGTTTGGCACCAAGAGAAGAATTCTCATCCTCGAGTGCAGTAAGGAGCTTAGACAACGTTCTCCATGCATCAGGGCAACGCTCCCCATAGAGACATTGAAGGTAATCAACGATGAGCCTGGCCAGCGGCTCGCAGGTAATATCTTGCATCTGTTGCTCATTACGATAAGGCACGCTACGGACTTCAAGAGCCGCCATAAGTGGAGCGGCGTACAACTCGAGTTGTTTTGAGATTAGTATGGCTATTTCAGAAGTTGGTACCTGTTCGTCTCTAATCCACTGTAGCACCATATCAGCTATCCATTCGGCCTCATCGGCACAGGTGTCAAACCTTGACGAACTGATTTCTCCTCCCTGGCCAGTTAATTGCTCATCGAGCATGATAGATGAAGGATCCAGTGTACGAATTATCTCGTTCTGTAGACGCAGTAATGCCGGCTGTGACCGAAAGTTTCGATACATGTTTAAAGGTCTAGCTCCAAAATCTGTGGAAAATTTCAGGAAAATTCCTTCCAGTGCACCGGCCCAGCCCATAATCTTTTGTTTAGTATCACCAACTGCCGTAAGACGCGCACCTGTTCCAAGAAAAGCTAATTTAACCAATTCATATTGTTCATTGGTGCAATCCTGAAATTCATCGAGAAACACGTCACTATACGTTTGCCTGATTGCGTTTCTGGCAATGTCTGAACTCTGTAGAATTTTGATTGCTAAAGGGACAAGATCAAGAAACAGTATCTGTTGATGTCGAATTTTAACCTCACCAATCTTATAACCGATGTTCAACGCATCATTTCCAGAAAGTACCACCCTAAATCTATCAATAATGCGCTTTGCAAATGCATGGAAAGTGTAGCTATCCAGGCGAGAGCCTAGTTCCGCACCACAGCGACGCAATACCCGTTCTTTCAAATTCCTACTAGCGTCAACCTTGAAAGAAATCGCCAAGATTCGTTTTGGGTATCTTGATACTCCTGTGCGTAGAAGGAAATCTGCTCTTTGAGCCAGCATTTCCGTTTTACCTGCCCCAGGCCCTGCAGTAAGCGCCAGAGATTGATTTTGCTCTGTTGCAGCGGTGTAAGCATTTGGTTCTAGTTGCAATCCATCCGAAGGCTTCCAAGAGTCTACTGGTATCATTCTGGTATAGCCTCAAGTTGCTCTTTAACTACACGCGCTAATCGGTTTATTGACTCAGGTATGTTTTGGAGTATGTCTTCATCAGTTAGTTTGGCGAATGCTTCGATATGTGATGCAGGTTTACTCCCCAATTTGAACCGTTGATGATAGGTGTTAAACAACTTTCGTTCATCATCATTATATTGTTCAAAGTTGAAATGGCTTTTACCCAATACAGCCTTAATGGTGGCTTCTTCAGGGGCTTCCTTCTGCACGCCATAGGCTTCCGGGTAAGCAATTAGCATCGAGAAGTCCAAGTCCATCGGATAGGAAAAATACACGCCGCGCTCTTCTAAGGCAGCACAATAATTTTCATAGTCCCTAACCATGTGTTCAACATTGTTCCACGAAGGTATCGCATGATCTGCTGGAAGAACTTTTGTGGGGTTAAATGCCGCTAATTGATCATTCACATATTTCATCCTTCCCCAACCAGCTTGATATCGAGCCACATCGAGGTCAAGCAGAGTTATGTAGGGGATTTCCAATACTGATAAAAGCCGCCAAAAGTGATTTACGTGCCGACCTCCGAGAGGGGCCACTGTTACAGCTGACTCATCAATTGGGATACCTTTTGCGGCAAGAAGTCTCGGAAGAACTATCTCTTCGCTATCGCCCTCTCCAAGCACTACTAAGCGAGAGAAATATATTTCAGGAAACGCTTGGACAGCTTGTCGGACAAATTTGTGCGCTTCATCTGAAGTTGGTGGCATCAGGATTTGCTTCACGTGAGTGTTGCGAGAAGCATCAAGGCGGAGGTAACGAATATCCTCAGGTTTTACACGGCGTAACATTGAAGGCGCGTGAGTGGCAATCAAAGCTTGAGCATCATCACTATTTGTGATTTCCATGAGTGCATTAACGATGCGACCGAGATAATGAGGCGAGAGGCTATTTTCCGGTTCTTCCAGAGCAATCACAGTGAAAACTGGTGGCTTTAACTTCTCAACATCGAATGATTTATCTGCACCACTGAGGACGGCTTTGTTGACCATTTGGGATGACAAAACCAAAGAAAGATACAGCATCGACTTTTGGCCGTCGCTCAAGCGGGTGAAGTCAACGAAGCCCTCGTCATGCCCTGGGCCAAAGGAAATCGAAGTGTACCTAAGTAGAGCTTCGACTTCCGATGCTACAAATGTAACCTTGGGGTCTGTGAAAAAGTTTCCTTTATGTAGTTTGTTCCAACTTGATGTTAGCCCTTGGCTCAGAGCCATGATGGAAGGATTTTCAACTAAACTACCGGTTATTTCTCCTGCCAGTCGACTGATGGTTTCTCGTTCACCGTGCCACTTAATCGCACGTAACATTCTCCCTAAAATGGCGTTGGATCCATATGCAACATGGTCTGCTGGATCGCGTCTAGCTGGAAGATAATGAACATGAATATGATTGCGTTCACCACGCGGAACCCTCGCTAAGCTAAGCGGAGAATCATCAGGGTTTACTTCAAGCACATAATCGAATGATTCTTCAATATCTCCATCAATTCCCATCGTTGCTGTAAGACGATAACGAACTCTAGGTAAGCCGTCGGGAACGTCCAAACGCATGTGTCCGAAGTGAGGGGCAACTGTGTTGCTATCGCTACCTTCTTTTAGCTCTGGAAAGGAGAATTCAGCTTCAAGCCAAAGTGTTCTTTCCTCGGGAGTTTCCTCTTCCCTTAAAGGTACGTGAAAATCTGAGCGATGAATTTTCCGCATGGCAGGATTGAAACCGAACATTCGACTCAACGCCAATAGTGCTGCTGTTTTTCCAGAGCCATTCGGACCAATTAAATAGGTCATGTCATCGAGAGTAAGGGTTGTTGGCTCAAGCCCAAACGATTGAAAATTTGATAGTCTGATAAAACTTAGTTTCATATTTGTCCTAAATAAAAACTTTGTGATTATTCGATTAATAGAAGTGGCCTATCGATTTAAATAGATCTTCCTTGTCACTTCATCTCATAACGCCCTATAAGGGCTAGCAACTGCACCTAGTTCGTTCGCTGCATGGTGTTTATTCCATCAGTGGTATATACAGTTGCATTGAGCGTTAACGTTACATTCTTAGATGCTCAGCGTTCGTGCTTGTTGCCCCGTTATTCCGGCTAACAACACATCAACACTATCTAACTTATTTGGCGACAATATACCATGTAGTGCATAGAACAAGATTTGATTTTGATCGCGGGGAAATCTGATTTGTTATTGATTAATAAGCCAGAAATTCTCATTTACATGACGAGTAGGTATGGGGACAGGATTAGTTTTAATAAGGAGAGATTTGTGATCTTAGAGCTAAGTGAAGAACAACCGTAAACTTAGAAAAGGGTAAATATAAACTCAGGTTGCTTTGCTGTTAGAGTTGCCGATAGAATAAACACCATCAATGGCAGCGGGACTATGTTAGTACATTGATGTCGACTCTGATGAGTCGTTGGCCGCGCCGCGATAACCAAAGACCTCCGCAATTTCGATAGCTTTGGTATCAGCATCGACCTAACGTAACGTATGATAGAGCCACTATATCGTTAGATTTTACTTGTAGTACTGATAACGTCGTTTGGAATTATGCTTCCAACTTTTGGTTAAGTCATAAACATACGATGGATAGCCATCCCACGGATTAGCCAAAGATCTTCCTCGCTCGGCACGTAGCTTTATACTCAATCTTATGAAGAAAGAAATAGCTTTTTTCCTGTTTTGTTGAAAAGTACTTGTGAGTTCCACTCCCAACGTTTGGATACACATCCCAGATGTATTGACACTGATGTTTGATACGGCTTCGGTACTGCTGTTTTAGCTTTTTCATTTATCCTCCAGGTTTACATTACGTAGAAGGGGTCCTCTGCAAAGTAGCTTATTCGTCCACCTTTAAGTCTAGCAATATAGATAGAACCTGAGATCATGACCAAAGCTTATCAAGCGAACTAGGCTTTTTAAAACATATTTAGAAGCAAAGTTGCGTTCGCTAGTATGTGCAAGAGTGACGTCAGTGTTGTAATTCGCCACTAAACGCCATAACGTACTTTACAGCCTGACTCAGTACAAGTTCGCTAAAGTTGATCGTTAAATCGATATCAGTCAATACAATGAGTAAAAGTATATCGGCGTCTACACATTCGTTCATTAGATGCCGATCGATGTCTTCCACATCAATTTTCATCACAGCTTCACTCATCATTTCAAGAAGTTCGTTTAAGCATTTATCACAATCCCACCTTGCTCGATGGATATGTGTTAAGAGTATGTTTTTTGTATCCATCCCACTAACTTATCAATTTCCATGTATCGATAAGCATGGAATTTGACTGAATTAGTGTGACCAATGATGAGTTTCTAGAACAAGGTTCAACACATATTTCTGGAAAAAAGATAGTAGTCCTGAGTTTATGGAAATAAAAACTTTGACCAAGTCATCATGCTCAAAACTGGACAATAATTGTTCTATTGAGTTGAAACCTAATTACATAAGGATAGCAAAGGCATGAAAGCTCTACCTACAACCCTATTACTCTTAACATTTTCTATTCAGGCAGAGCAAACTGTCATACCTGATTACGACTCGGCACGTGATGATTGGTTTTGGGATAAGTTATATACCTATGGAGGATTAGGCCTCTATTGCTCCATACCTTTTGACGATAAAGGAATTTATATCAACCATAAAGGCCAGCCAAAGAAGATGACCTTAGAGCATGTCTATTCGGCAGATTGGATCGCGGATCACCATGGGTGTGACAATAGAGATACGTGCGAGACTGCATCTTATAAGAGGGCGGAGGCTGACCTACATAACCTTTGGGCTACTCATGGCGGTGTTAACTCCTCCCGAAGTAATTATCCATTCAGTGAGATACCTGATGAAGTCTCGGAGAATAGGTACCTTACTAAGGGCTGTGGTGATTTTGAGAGAACATACGGGGTGAGCAAAGATGAAATATTCGTAGAACCTCAGGATGTTGTTAAAGGCCGAATAGCTCGCTCCATGCTCTATATGAACTCTGAATACGGTTTGCCTTTAAGAGGGATGGAAAGCTTAATGTTACGTTGGCATATTAAGTACCCTGTAGACAGTGAAGAGCTGTGGCGAAACTACGCTGTATATAAACTACAGGGTACTTATAACCCTTGGATTAGTCAGATAAACAAACCATAGTGCTCCCATTTGATAGCCAAAAAGTAATGGCTACATCGACCAGTAAGTCCTGCGAACAACATTAGCGTTGGCAGGTCTTTGGATAAAAGTGTGTTACGTGCTTTTTAACACTATAACTTTTCAGATTACTTCTAGTTTGGGAGTTCACGTATAGCTGGTCAAATATCCTTATCTACTACGTGACGAGTTGGAAAGCGTCTTAGTGCTTCTCGTCACATCTAAGTATCTCACATAGCTCCTATACTTAGTTGTTAGTTAACGAAGGTGGGTTAGGAAATATGAACGATAAAGAAATCACAATTCACATACTGGACAACGAATCATCCCAAGGAAGGAGTGGAACGTATTCATCTTCTTCTAACAACTTAAGAGCCGTTGTCTTAGATGAAAGCTCATTACAAAGTTCAATTCAGGCTTGTGAAACCATTCTAAATGAACTTGAACAAACACAGAGTCTTGATGAGTTTCAGGTCGATAGTGTCAACTTTTCACTGGGACTTAGCGCGCAAGGGAAAGTCGGTTTTTTAGGTTGTGGTGCCTCTCTAACGGGCACAACTTCGATTTCAGTCTCGTTTAAAAGGAGGGGGTGATGGAACAAGCAATCGTGAGTTATTTACCACCACTGTCAATTGATAATGATATGTATGCCATTGAAACAGAATTGTCAGCGGTAGATGGTTTTCGGGGGATCGTGAAAACAATTGGCTCAGATAATGCTGTCGTGGCTAATGTAGAAGACAGTTTGATTGAAGAATGGATACAAGTAGTAAGAGCTAAGGACCACATAGACTACTGTATTAAAAATTACTCCCTTACAAAGTTTTCTTATCAAGAGCACGTGCTTTCAAATCAACTCCCTCAAGAGGAGATTAACCCATTTGAATTGCGGTCCCGCCATAGAATGGAAAACCCTAGAACTGCGAAAGGTATTAAAGTTGGTGCAATCGATACGGGCATATCAAATCATCCGTATCTCTACAGCAGAACCTTCAAAGAGTGTTATAACAATCGTAATAGATGGCATCAAATTATTCGTGGCAACCACTATGTAGAAACGGTTGTTCAGAACCTAGCTGCAATTGAACCAGCGGTTGGAGATAGTGACTATGGTTCATTTGTCGACCATGCAAAGTCTGAGTTATCAAAACTAAGCGATGGCCTATGGGAGGAGTCGCATAGACAGATTAGACAGAGGAATAGAGTGGATGATTTAGACTTCCTCGTTGATCACGGAATATGTGGATTGTTGGGCTTGATTAGCCTAGATAGTCGAAGTTATGTTGGCGGCAAAAATCAATATGACATCACAGATACCGATGGCCATGGTACATCGATGGCAAGTATCTATTCTGGGTTTGAACAGACAAATAACCTTGTCGATGAACACCCACTATTACCACTGACACTAAATATGGCCACTCATTCTGAACTTGTTGTTCTGAAATGTATGGGACATCCGAAGGGCAGTATTAACGAGCGATTTGATGCCATGCTTGAAGCACTAGACCATGCAGCTTCAATTGATTTAGATGTTCTTTACATTGGAATCGGCTTTATTGAAAGTGATTTTGGGGCGCGTAAGATTAAAGCTCTTGAAAAACGCTTAAAAATATTGAGAGAGACTCATGATTGTTGCGTGATTTGTGCAGCAGGAAACGATTTATCCGAGTTAGCCTTTCCAGCTGCAGCTGAATATTCAACAGCCGTAAGCTCGGTGAATTTTTCTGGTCAAACTTTTACATTAAACTCTCACTCCGCATTTTGTGGTCACGAAGATGACGAGATTGAATTTTGCGCATTCGGTGGAGATGATTCATCGGTTCCCAACAAACTGAATCTTTTGCCAAGTCTCCATTATGGGTTCGCTTTGAACATGGGGACATCGGTGTCGGCGGCTATCGCAACAGCAATTATATGTGCATACAAAAGCCAAAAAGTAAACAGTAAAATAAGAGAGAACGCTGGTTTGCATGTGAGGTTAGATGATCCCAAGGAGTTTACAGATACTGTCTGTAAGTGGGAACTAAGCCTAGAAGAGTTGTTGAAAGAAATGCGCGGACAGGCGTTTGGTTGTTCACCTAGCTATATTAGACAATTTGGAGCAGGGCTTATCCGCTATCCGCTTGATTCCTATTGACCTCTCCACATGAGCATGAGCCCACAACTACGCTGACTGTGGGCTCTAACTAGAATTACCTTCCTGTATTCTTACCCCCATACTCAATAGCATTTCTCATTTACCAAATGATTGCTACCAACAGCAGCCGCACAGTTTGTATAGCTAGGTTGCCTCACTTATTTGACCATCAAGGAATTGGTAATGTGGTTTTATAGGTAACCTTGCTATTACTGTTCATGATGGTCTTCAACAAAACAGGGGAGGGGACATATGGGCTTCTATCATCAGAAAATATTGATCACTACACTAGGGTGATCACAGTGGAGATTAACGGCACTAAGTAAGAAAGCAACAAAGGTGAGTTTGGGTTCTGTACATACTAAGAAGAAACATATGAGCAATGTGCATGTTTTGCATATTAGCTAAATTGTATTAGTTCCGACTAGATCTGACACTTCAACTTGAAAAGAAGAGAGTTACCCACTTTGATTAAAGGTGCTGAATCACTAATCAAAGACAATAAGAAGGAACTCTCATGCTTCATACTAGCAATCCAATCATCAAACACAAAGCTGGCCTTCTCAATATTGCAGAAGAATTCGGCGATATATCAAAAGCCTGTATGGTTATGGGGTATCAAGGGACACTTTCTACCGTTACCAGGAGTTGGTTGAAACTGGCGGTATTGATGCTCTAATTGATCAAAATCGAAGACCCCCAAACCTGAAGAATCGAGTTGATAGTGAAACGGAGTAAGCCGTTCTCAATTACGCCATAGACTTCCCAGCTCATGGGCAAGTTCGAGCAAGCAACGAGCTACGTAAACTCGGTGTGTTTATCTCTCCAAGAGGCGTCCGTTCAATCTGGCTTCGTAATGACTTAGAAAACTTCAAAAAAACCTTGCTGCCTTAGAAAAACAGGTCGCAGAGAACGGTATCATTCTATGGGGTGAGCAAGTTGCAGCCCTTGAGCGCAAGAAACATGATGATGAGTCTTGTGGTGAAATAGAAACAGCGCACCCTGGCAACCTCGGCTCTCAAGACACGTTTTATGTTGGCGCCCTTAAAGGTGTTGGACGCATCTATCAGCAGATGTTCGTTGATACCTACAGCAAAATCGCCTTAGCTAAACTCTACACGACAAAAACACCAATCATCGCAGCAGATATATTGAATGATAAGGTTCCACCGTTCAAGTAATCACCATTAATCTAACGATAGTTAGATTAATGGTGATTACTTATTTTATGGTAAATAGATTATGTTTAATTGCAAACTATCCATATAACCTTTTACTAACCGAATCTTTTAATATTTTGAAGCTTCTGATACCACATGTTGTAAATCACTTAATAGTCAGCCATTTGCAAAAGTAGATCGTTAAAAACGTTATACTCTCTACATTTAGTACACGTTGAGTAGGGGACGTATTTGGCCAGCCTCTTTCTGTCACGGACCAGCGACACACGATTTCTGGCCACCGCCAGTTGCAACTCTTCTTCTCAATCTTTATCTTGCTTCTGGCTCTGGTGTAATTCACGAATAAGGTATGGAGACAGGCAACGTTCAATATTGCAGACTTGGGTTTGCAATCTTATGGTTTTTGCCATGCTAATGATACATTCAGTGTTGTCCTGCAGTATCTTGCGCGATGTTTCTACTTGTTCTATGAGACGCGCATTGGCCTTCTCTAAATCTGCTCGCGTCATCGATGCGGTGTCTTTCAAGGTTTTACCTAATGTGCCTGACACGGCGTCTTTCTGTTGTGCCGCAAAGGCCTCAATGAGACTCTTTCGACTAGTTAGGGTTGAGCGAGTGTTGATCAACCCCTTAGCGTTCAACCGTCTAAATAGATTTGCCTGTGTAATTGGAGACTGTTCAAAGCCCTCATCACACATCCTGATCAGCTCTTTCTCAATGGCGGTGTCCAGTTCATGCCCTTTAAGTTTGTAAGTCATTTCTCGCTCCTAAATGGCTTTGCTTGACATTAACGATTATTTTCCTTGAGCTTCCTTAGTGGATTACAAGTACCCGTATTTAAGACTTGTTTATTTACAGTTTACGGTGTTCAAGCGCGAACAGACTGGACAACATTATAGGTTTCTTCATATTGTCCAATTCCAATAGGCTGATTTGAATTTTTTCATCTTCAAAGGTCTGAGACTGACCAAGATGGTACTGGATGTGAACCTTTCGCAAGTTGAGGGCCGTAAGTATTTCGTCAGCCTCAGTCACTTCCATATGACCGGTCATTTTCATTTGATTGATGATCGCAAGCTCAGATTCGATGCACGCTGCCAGTTGTTCCACTTTCTGAAGTTCACCTTCCCGTCCCGTAAGGGTGAAATATGGGCAAGGGCTACCATCCTGACACTTCATGTTGTAAGGGCATTGGAATGTGGCCAATTTGCGACGGCAACTGCCAATATCCATAGGATTCAGGTCAGTATGGCGCGCCGCGGTTTCTTGCTTTTCTTTGTCGGAAAGGATGCCAAACATTTCATCAAACTCACTAAAAGCATTACTGCTAGAATTGCTTACCACATCAACGACGAACGCAGCTTTATCTTGCGTAGTCGTGTGGGTATTCATCGCCTGAGCAAGTGCATTTCCAGAGCTAAGTTTAGGGTTCAAACCGATCTTGCCTTGCGTTTTAATACGCCCAAGTGCTGTCTCTTGTTTAAAATACGAATCTGGGTTGCCCACGGTTACCAGTTCCGTTGAGACTGCTCTCTCGGTAATGGCAAGGTGCTGATAATGTTCATTTTGAGTGAAGTCTTTACGCCCCATGAACATCGCTTGAAGGTGGTCGGTAACCCCCGCAATGGCAAAGAAAGTGTTAATGCCATGACGTGGGATGTGACTGTACATTATGGTGTTCTCGCCGTTTTCGTCAGTGAGGGTGTATTTGGCAAAGATGCTGCGCTGACAATTTTCCTTAGCACCGTAACCCAGGAAGGGGATCAGCACGAACTTGTCAATTACTTGCGGCACCACTTTCATCGCGCCTGTACGTTTGGTGGCACCACTACCTTCAGGAATGATGAATAGTAAGTCCTCATACGGAATCTCACTGACGGCTTTAGTTTTGGCGTCCGTAGTGCGATAAATGAAGTCATTCGATATACGGGCGTCACTCTCGATAGTGTGGCGGATAAAGCGTTCTAGGTCCGACTGTGTATAGCGAATATCTTTTGCGTTGTTGCGGCCAAGATCGATAACTGAGTGAGGCTTAATGCCCAGACCACAGTTTTTGATTTTCTTCGTAGCTTTATCCCTTAAATCTCTCCGACCACGCCCTCCCGTGGTGGCATATTCAGAGGTGGTCTCATAGACCTCATCCACAATATTATCGAGGCTGACTAACGGTTCGTTCATTTCTATCACGTTGTTGTGGCGTGTACGCCACGCTTTCGGTAGATACGATTCAAAGTCCGTTTCCCGGACGTACTCTATCTGGGCACGAAGTTTCTCTGTTAACACGATGGTGTCGACCCAAAGCTCATCAACAATCTCTACTGCAAGTGGCTCAAGCCAGTGAGTCCGATGACCAGCGCCTTTTTCACCCAAATATACAATGCCGACGTAGAACGTAGACAGACCACGTTGTTCCATCATCGCTTTAGTGGCGCGATCTTCGATCTCCACAACTTTAAAGCTATTGTAGCGCAGAGCCGCAGCCTCCATGTGGCGAAACCCGGTAACCATTAGCAGTATTACGAGGTTTAACACGATCCGCTCGCCATCGTGCTGTACCATGCCACGCAGTGCGACCACGTTCAAAAAGGTCTGAATGGAGAGGTTTTTTTCATGTTCGTCTTGATCGAGGTCTTCGCCGAACTCAGCCTTTTTGGCTTTTTTGCCAGCCTTGGTTGTTTTGGTCGCGACACCTCTTTGTTTCTTTTTGATTTCAAGAGGCGTTAGAGTGATCCCCAGGTAATTGAGGTGCCTAGCGATCACATTAGCATCATCATAATCCTTGCCTGCGTTAGTTATTGCAGTGTTGCCGGTACGCGATTGTGCCAGCATGTCGGTAGCCTGTTGTAGAAACTCGGATGTGATGTTGACTGGGTGTGGTTCAACGCCAGACATAACCATACGGACATAGACACGCTTCAATAACATCTGTTGGGCGTAGACCACCGAGCCGGACGGGTTGCTTCCTTGATAAAGTGACACGCAGTAGGCTTTCATGAAGTCGACATAAACCTGAATGATATTTAGCGTCTTGAAAGGTTCGTCTTCCGGTTTGAATAGACCACCTAATCTGCGAGCGTTGATTTCATGGAAGTTAATAGTCGTCAATGCCTTCGCCAGGAAGCCCTGAGAGGCCTGAGCATATTTCCAAACATTGGTCTCCCATGAATAGAGCGCGTCGAGATTGGTGACGCCCATATTCACATCAGGCAGTAAGGCCGTCTCGAAAAAGGTTTTTTGAGCCGTGATATACTGCTCTAAGGCTTGGTAGTTGTGTTTCATCGTAAGCCCCCCTTGAGGCGGTTTATGACCATTTCAACTTCATTCTTGGTTTGGGTCGCGGCGTCAATCAACGGGTTGTTATGCTGACCTGCGTCTTGCGACGTTTTGACCAATTCAAATAGCTCTTGCGTGATAACTTCAAGGACAGTTTCATGCTTGTTTAAGCTTTTAAACGGGCGGAAATAGAAGCAGCCATAGCAAGATCGCACCAATGCAAGATGGCACTTATCTTGTAGCCGGTTGCAACCACCGATGCGGTGGAGTAGTTTACCCTTGAGCATGCTTGACACTGTTTTACCCGACCACTTAGACTCATCGGTGAGGTAACCGGTGAGTAGCAGTCCCATCATGTCTTTCCAAACAGGATTTTGGCCGAGTGCCTTGTGTTTCAGCAACGCCAGTTCTGGGGTCGACATGATGTAATACTGCGCCGCAACTGTGGTGGTTTGGCCGAGTACCATGGCAATTTCCTCAGCACTAGCCCCAGCCATTGCCATCGAATGGCCAATATTGTGGCGAAAATCATAGGCGGTATACATAGGGCGATGCATTTTTTTTAGGCGTATTTTTTCTTTTACATCATTCGGTTGAATGAAGAGCAACGCCTCATTTAACGCTTTATGGATCTCCCGCGATAATGTCTTGTTGACGTCCCCAGCATAAGGAAATAGTGCATCGTCATCCCCAATGTTAAAGCGATGTTTATATTCATCTATTAAACCTCCTATTTCCTGGTTCAAATTCACTTTAGGTACGTCAACGGGCACTGTTGGCTGTTTTGCTAAAGGGACGGCCACCTCGTAGAGCTTTAGTGCAGTTATATGATTGGCTGTGACCAGCTTCACTGAGCTACCGATTAGCATGGAAAACTGTTGTGGTCGGGGGCCTATAGCAAACGATAAGCCCAGTACGCAGAGGTTTTTTAAGTCCTTGTCCGCCAATGATCTGAGCCCTTCCTCTGTGCCAAATTCCACCAAACGATTGGCTATAAGTTTCTTAAAGTGGGTAGGCATGGTGTCTTCCACTTCTTGATAGCGAAGAAAAGGGTCAGTAACATTTGGGGACGCTATACAATTCAAAATTTCCTCATCATCAATATCGAAACCAGGGAACCCATGACGTATCAATGTTTGAGTGGCCGACTTGAGTAGATAGTAGTCCATTGAGTTGGTAGTCTTTGAGAGTACATCAAGTCGTTGTCTAAAGTGGGAAAATGAGACGTTCTTTGACTCTTTTAGAAGCTTTTTTAATGCGTTGAACCGAACATAACCAAGAGGTGCAGTGTGACATTCCGTATGTATCGAAGATAGCCATTTCAACAGCTTGTTGCTAAGATCATCTAAGTCAAATTTTTCAAGATGGGTACGCCCCATGCGGACATATTCCCAGCAGTCGTTTTTCGTCTGAACATATGGGGTATCGAACTCAGAGGCTTGGGTAATCTCCATCACACTCGGTAGTTCCATGCTATTTATAAACTCAACCTGTTCAGGTGTGAATACGGAGCTAATACCTTTGTGATCTTCTTTCTTAACTGAATGCAGCATCCCATTGATCCTTATAAAAATCAGTGTCACGGTTTACGTTGAAGTGATTGCGATACACCTCCATGAGCGTTTGATTGGCATGCTCTTGAATGAATCGCTTAGCGTATTTGGCTGGCATAATGGACTTCATAGCCCATCCCCCCATAACTCTCAACTGATCCTGCGCATCCTCCATAATCCCCTTAACATTGACCACTCCGTAGTCAATGTACCGACGCTTTTCCTTCTCATAAATGGCCGATAACATAGCATAGGCCCAAGTATGACGAAGCCAATGAGGGGTGATAGTTTCACTGATGAAGTCGGCATATTGTGGATCGAAATGTTCTGGGAAATGTGTCTTAAACGATTCAACGACTAGTTTAAATTGAGTCTGAATGGTGGTGTAGGACACCGGTTTGTAGGGTTTCAAAGAGGAAGCGAAGATGAAATCGTGCTCGCACTCATTAGGACGGATGAATTCGAAATAGATCTGAATTTTATTGTAGTCGTCGGCTGTGATTTCCACATCACGAATGCTATCTGCTGTCTTAATTTGTGGCTTGTTGTGACGCACATCGTCCATGGTGGCATCATTTAAATCATCCTCTTCCAAATTACGAACTCGCATGATCACTTTACTAGAGTCGCTCCTTAGTGGAAGGAAGGATTGTTTACGCAGCAGCAACGACTCTCCAATACGCAAACCATAGCGAACAAGCAAAGTTGTCAGCAGGTAATTACGCATCTGTACATCGTAACTGACGATGGGATTTAGTCGGTTTTCCTTAATAAGGGTGAAGGTTGCTTGAATACTGCCGTCTGGTAATTTAACTGGAACTGGCTTCATCACATCAGGCGTCAGAACACGGAAAAAATCTTCAAATTGCTCGCTGGTCATGCTGCGCAGGGTGCTGTAAGCCGGAACTTCTTTATTGGATTTCTTCCATTTCGCGAACTTGCGTTTTGAATCTTTCAAACGCAGTTTGATTTCGGTGCGCAAACGGCGCAACTGATGAGGATCTTCATCAAGGTAGGCCGTGGTCAAATAAACCCCTGACAAGAACTGAATAAAATTGCAGATTACCTGGCAATGTTTAGCTGCCGTTCGCTTTTTCTTAGCCAGCGATTTCTGGCTGTTGTTCGATGATGGTAGTTTGATCACATTGGCAATTTGTTTATCCGCAAGTAGGTAATCCCAGAAGGCCATTAGTTCGTGCGTCATCACATCAAATTCTCGGTAGTTTTGCAGATGCAAAGCATAGTCAAGGGTAATGCTATATTTGGCTAGCCAGAAGTCATAAAACAGCTTTATAGATGTGAGATAGCTTTTTTGTGTCGCCAGAGATTTCTCCATGAGTTCTTGCTCGGTCCAGCGAAATGCAAGCAAAGGTGGCATAGTGGTCACCATATCCAGTAAGCAATAAAACTTACCGTTGCAATTTTCAACCTTATACATATACAAATTCCCATTCGTAGATTTGACTCTTATGTACAAGAGTAGGTGTGGATATTTTGCTTTGTCAAAAATCTGAAAATTGTTTCAACTAGTTGAATTTGTTAAGTGGGTAAATTAGACATATACAATTTACTGCTAGTAGGGAATTTAACATAATATACATAATGCGCACTTAGCTTGTAAGAGCAAAGTTGTAATGTCACTTTTTAGCAAAGTTAAAATGTCTCTTTTTTAGGTTCCGCAGCTAGCCTCATTCTTATGTGAACTTATTTAAGGGACATTGGGATGTTGGTAACTATGAGTGACAAAGACCTTTCACGTTACAAAGTGATCAATAATGTTTGCGAACGTCGTTTACGCCGTGCGGATGCGGCTGAGATCCTTAATCTGAGTGAGCGCCAAGTACAGCGTCAGACTATCTTGGCCGTGGTTCGCAAGCATTATGCGGATTTCGGCCCGACATTAGCCCAAGAAAAGTTATTAGAAAACCATAACTTACCCGTTTCCAATGAGACCTTGCGCCAATGGATGATCGCCGATGGTCTCTGGGTGCCACATTCACAGCGTCAGCCTCGTATTTACCAACCTCGTTATCGTCGTGACTGTTTAGGCGAACTGGTTCAGATTGATGGCTCACACCACGATTGGTTTGAAGGACGCAGCCCTAAGTGCTGTCTCTTAGTTTACATCGATGATGCGACGGGACGGTTGATGAACCTGCGCGTCAGCGATACCGAATCCGCCTTTGATTACATGGTGGCCACACGGGAATACCTAGATCAACATGGCAAGCCTGTGGCATTTTACAGCGATAAACACTCGATATTTCGTGTCAACCAAGAGCATCTCAAAAAAGTGGGATTAACCCAATTTGGTCGTATTCTCGATGAGCTTGGGATTGAACTGATTTGTGCGAACAGCTCTCAAGCCAAGGGCCGTGTTGAGTGAGCGAATAAGACACTACAAGACCGATTAATCAAGGAGATGCGTCTACAAGGTATCAATACCATTGAAGAAGCGAACGCATGGCTGCCCTACTTTATTGAGGATTTTAACCGTCGCTTTGCAAGGCCTGCTAACTACCCTAAAGATCTTCATCGTCCTGTTAGAGAAAGCCAAGATGAGCTGGATGACATTTTTGCTTGGCAGACCACGCGTAAACTCTCGAAGTCGTTGACCTTCCAATATGACAAAGTGCTTTATCTGATTGAAGACACAGAGAAAAACAGCCGCCTCGTCAATGAAGTGGTCAAAATACTCGACTATCCAGATGGTCGAATTGCTGTCCAGTATGGCGAAAGAAAGTTAAGTTTCAGAACCTTCGACAAGCTGGCTAAAGTGGACCAAACTCAAGTCGTCGACAATAAAAGACTGGGTAAAGTCCTCCAATTTGCCCAAGAGAAGCAGGAAGAATTTGATAAAGCCCAACTTAGGGAAAAAAGGAGTCAAAGCGCACCTAAACGAACGGCTCAGAAGCGCGCTATAGCTCAGTTAAGGGCTCTAAATCCTGTTTTGGCAGAGCCGGATAGTTTCATAGCTAGTCATAAGCGTTAACTTTCCCATATTGGGACAGAAAGCCACTATTAAAGTATGTGGCTTCGCCTGACCTCCGCTGCTCGCTGCTAGTCTCGCGACTGCGCGCGGAGGACAGGCTAGCAACAGGTCACAGTCTGGTGATAAACAAAATAACGTCCTATATTAAAGGTGCAACCATGAGCATATTGAGGGTATCAAAATGGGATATTTTGAACTGAGAAAATCAGACAAGATGGCAGCGCAACTGCATGGAGAGCCGTATTACTTTGTATTGAAGGCGGGAAACGGCGAAGTCATTGCGACATCGGAGATGTATTCGTCAAAGCAAGCTGCACAAAATGGGGTAAAGTCAGTGCAGACAAATGGAAGCACAACAGACATAAGGGACCTAACATAGTCAAAGGAGTTGAGTATGGCCAAAGTAAATCTGTTCCACTCGAAAATGCCGGGAACTGCGGTATATCACGATGAAAGTACATGTGATGTAGGAAACAACATTGAAACCCGAAACAAGCAGAAAGGAACGGGAGGGAAACGTAAGTGTGCCCGATGCAAAGAAATACAAGCAAAGTAACCGGTACAAAAGAAATCAAAAAGAGCCAATCTGTGAAGGTTGGCTCTTTGTACTTAAAAGTCTTCCTCAGTCATAGCATTTTCATCAGAATCAGGTAGCGGAACAATTTCAAGCGTATCCGGATGGAATGACTCTTTCTGAGCTTCCCCGCTATTGGAGAGCCAAACACATTGAACCTTACCTACCGTTATCGAATCCAGATTTGCTTACGGTCATAACAGGCCCACCACTCTTCAACCTAACTAAAGCTCCAGTACTAAACATAAAAATCTCCATGTGCAACTTGTTGCAATGAAAGTATAGCCGACTGCCTTAATGCAGGCATTATGCGAAGTGATGGGACGGGCTATATAACTCAGTTAACAACAGGACATTTCTACTTTGCTGAGAACAGGACATTTAAAAATAGGATAGACAAAGGTAAGGAAAAAAAGAAAGGTAACGTTATTATCTAAATCAGTAAGTTACCTTTACTTTTGCCTCATAAAAATTATGCGGATTTTTCGATATTTGTTACACGCTCAATTGCTTCTACAACACGTTCATTTTTATTATGCGTGGGCCTCTAATCGAAAAGCGATTCTCTTTCATAGCATGTACACAGACGCGCTGTGACAATGAGCAATTCTTTCGCCCACCCTATCTCATGACGGGCCTGCAGCAAACCACTCAACATAACTCAGCTTATAATGCGGACTTAACTTGATAGTATGAACAGCATAACTCAACTGTTGCCCATCATCGTTCTTCTCACAACAAATAACTCTTTTTATTCATACGCATTATGAGCTTGCTTCTGTTGCTAACTGATTGTTATGACATGTACAATTCACGATGGAAAACTAAAAAGTCTACTCGGTGTTTCACATCGTAGTTTTCCTGTCTATTCGCCGTTGATTTTGTTGGAGCTCTTTAATGTTTAGAAAACTAATTTTTTTGTCGCTCTTGTTATCTATGCCAGTAGTTGTAAACGCTGAAGTTGTAACCTGTGATAACTCGGAAATTGTTCAGGTATATGTACAAGGGAAAAGAGACGACAGCTTATACTGGCAAAATAGTTTAGTCATACAGTATAAAAACGAATGTGGCGGCAAAAATTGGACTCACACAGATATAGATAGTAGAGCCATGAGTGGTTTTTTGTCCGTTGCACTCACCGCCAAAACCACGGGTAAAAAAGTAAATGTTGCAGTAAACACGAGTAATCCCAAGCCTCATTCAAATGAACTGGCTTTTATCGGAATATCTGACTAAAGGGCTTTCATTTTAACTCTCTATCCGTAGCAAATGTCCAAAAAAGGGAGTTCATCGACTCCCATTTTATTTCATAGTCCTGATCCGCACCATCAGTTTTGGACACTGCGTTAAGTGAGTACAATCACTAACGAGGTGGACAATGACAACCAAGAAAACACGAATCAAACATGCTCCCGAATTTAAAGCCGAAGCACTTAAGTTGGCTGAGAAAGTCGGTGTCGCTGCTGCTGCACGACAGCTATCGTTATATGAATCTCAAATCTATGGGTGGCGTAAAGCCGTTAAAAAAGACGCGAAGATCAGCGACAGAGAAAGAGAGCTCGCCACTGAAAATGCCAAACTCAAACGATTACTGGCTGAGCAAGCTGAAGAGCTAGATATCGTAAAAAAGGCCGCCACCTACTTCGCGAAAAATCTAAAGTAGATTGTTATGAGTTTATGCTCGAACACCTGATGCGGTATAGGGTTGTCCGTATGGCTAAGGTGTTTGGGGTTTCTCGAAGTGGGTTTTATTACTGGATTAATCATCGCCACAAAGTCACTCAACGCAATGAGCACCGCAAACAGCTTGATAGCAAGGTTCGAGAAGTTTTTGCAAATAAAAAGGAACGCGATGGTGCACGGCGTATTCAAAAAGAACTTGAAGAGAATGGGAATAAGCACAATGTAAAAACCATTGCTGCGAGCATGAAGCGCCAGAGCTTAGTCGCGAAAGCCGCCCGTAAGTTTAAATGTACGACAGACAGTAAGCATAAGCTTCCTGTGGCACCGAACTTACTTGAGCAGGAAAGGAAATTGTTGGGATAACGCTTGTGTTGAAAGCTTTTTCCACTCAATGAAAGTAGAAGCCGTCCAATACGAGCCGATAATGACGCGAGAAGAGATGCGCCAAGCACTTTTTGAGTATATCGAAGTTGACTATAATCGAACAAGAAGGCACAGTGCCCTTGGGTATCTAAGCCCAGTTAAGTTTGAAAAACAATATGTCGCTTAATGCGCTGTCCAGTCTGGCTGGAGCAGATCATCCCACACCTTTCTCTATCACTATACGGCCAGCGTATAAGTTGTTGCAGTCATGTAAAAGATGCGTTGGCTGAACCAGAAATAACTAATAGAAAAAACAAAATAAACTTTTTCATGTATCAAAATACCCCTAACAAAAACTTCAATGATACATTGGCAAAGCAATTACCTTGACTCTATACATAGTTTTTTGTATGCGATATAAGCTTCTAGCCAATTTTATGAGTGTTGCTAATGTTCTTCTGTCTTGCTCGCATGAAATCTCTAGCAAAGCACTAGCTAAAATTACTTGTGAGGACGATAAACATTTAACTTGAAAGTGTTCTTTCAGCTCATCGCCTTAGTACTTAGTGCAGCTCTGATAATTCTCGGGGGTACAGTAAGTCATCGGGATATACATCACCTCTTCTACTGGCTGATCATTAGCAAGCTTATAGAGAGTTAAGATGGCTTGCCTACCCATTTCATAAGGGTTTTGGCCTATATTGACATGCGCTAAATTATCTTTTAGGTACTCCAATTGCTCTTGAGCCGTGTCAGCCGTGATTATAATGATTTCTTTGTTTAGTATGGCATCTTTGTGAGGTGTAACAACATCTCTATACTCTTCTAGAAACTGAGTCCAGCCTCCAACTGCCACAATTGCATGGATCTTTCTTTCTTGATAGGAATTGAGTACGTTCTTGAGGTCTTCTAATGCTCTATGAAATTGACCAAAATTGTATAGGGGTTGGCTGAACTCCGTCCAGCCATTTTCGCCTTTCAAGCGTTCACCTGGAGGCGTTAAGTACTGCTTTCCTGATAGCGCTGAGCGTACTCCCATCACTCTTAGGTTTAAATTTGGTGAATCTGGACGTCCACTTTGAATGATCACTGTACCACCATTAGGGAGTTGAGATTTCAGTTGCTCACCTAACGCCTCTCCTAAGTCATAATCATTAGTGCCTATATAAGCAGCTCTTAATTCTGGATAACTAGCTAGGGTTTCTTGTGCGAAGTCTGCGTCATAAGTGATTACTGGTACACCGAACTCCTTTGCTTGTTTCATACTATTTTCAAGCATAAACTCCGACTGAGATACAGCGATGGCAATGCCATCTATTCCCTCATCTAACAATTCAGCAATGATCTTGTCTTGCTTTCGCACATCAACCGATTTGGGACCTCGATAAATACACTCCACATTCTCTAACTCTTTGGCCGCAGCCATGCAACCTTCCCTACTGGCATCAAAGAATGGGTTGAGCTCTTCTTTGGGTACAACGGCAAAGCGAAGTTTGGCTTCGGATATGCTGATAGTACACAGTAGTAGGCTGAGAGTTATTACGTTTCTAACAAAACCAATCATATCGGTTTGTTCCCTTACAAAACTAATAATTTTACTTGTACTGTAAAAGTTAGCTCATAACGTGGAATTTTGGCGATTTCTCATATCTGTAATGTAAAACTGTGTAAGCATTACTTTTTGATATTCAATTATTTTGATAAGGTTTGCTATTATTGCTTATGCATTGAAGCTCACTCCGTGAGTAAAACACAAATATAAGGTTGCATCCATGGAAACCATGCCTCTTCCAGACAGTAAGGCGATTGCTTGTGAAGATCATTTGATCA
The DNA here is from genome assembly GCF_022398215.1 of Vibrio sp. Isolate24. NCBI lineage: Bacteria > Pseudomonadati > Pseudomonadota > Gammaproteobacteria > Vibrionales > Vibrionaceae > Vibrio > Vibrio sp. Isolate24. The sequence goes on along the minus strand of NZ_JAKEUU010000002.1, from coordinate 723,610 downwards.
TCTGGTTTTGGGAAACCCATTTGCACAAAAAAGGGTTGGCACAAAATGTCATTTTGGCTGAACTAAAAAAACTTGGTGACTTGCTAGTCAGTCTAAGACAAGATACGGCCCACTTTTTATTGCCAAGTTCACGACTCGAATTAGTGGTGGACATCGTGCCACATACATTGTTGCTAGGTGATAAATTCTATGAGGAACATTACTACTTTGTTCAGGAAATCCGAGATCTAATAGACAAACAGGACCAAAGCCAGTTACTGTTTGAATACGCTTAACGTTAGTCCTTTACTTGCAATATTAAAAAAGTGACACTGTAACTCACGGCAAATCAATCAATATACTTATCCTTCTGTTTTAAGAACACTTCATCTCTAGATGCTTCTATCGCTTCCCATATTTTTTCCGCAAGTTCTGGATTTTTTTCAACAAATTGATGACTCAATACCAAGTAATAATTTTTGGTTGTGATTGCCGGTTCAATTTGTTTAATGTTGTTCATCTTTTGGCTACTCAAAAACTGTTGTGCCATTGTATCTTGTACAGCAATTGCCGATAAACGTTCTAATTGAAGCATGGTAAACAATTGCTCCGTTGTTTTTACTTCATGTACTTTCAATTGCTTTTTCTTTAACTCTCTGACGATAGAAAAGCCTAGGTGGGCACCGACTTTTTGATCTGTATCCGCTAAGCTTTGTCCATCCCATTCCAAGGTATGATTTTGCAATGTATAAAAATAGTAGCCTATGGTTGCAATACGCTTACTGGCATCAGGCTTGTTATCACTCATTGGATAACTAGCATATTGTGCACGCTGTGTATTGAAAGAAAAGATGAAACCCCCATCGACTTTTGCCGCCCCTATATCTTGTAGAACTCGCTTTCCAGGTAGGCGTACATATTCAATGTTCAAGTCCAATTGTAATGCAACATGATTGATGACATCCAATGCTAGTCCTGGAGGATTAGCGACACTAGCCCCATTCCCCATCTGAAATGGATAAGATTCGACATCCGAGTATGCCAGTCTAAGAGTCGTTGAGGCCCAAACGGAAAGAGACATGGAAGCGGCTGCCAAAAATAAACAAAGTCTGCGAGTAAAGTGATTCATACGCTTTCCTTTTTATCTAATTAAAGAAAGCATAGAGTGTATTGGTATGAATGTCCTGAAATTCTTTACCGTAACAAAAATGTATTATTGGGTGTTTTACTGCTCCGCCACAGAGCTGACAACACAAAGGATTTGTTATTCACTAGCACCACCTCCGAGACCGAGCAATATCTCCCAAAAATCTTGCCTCTTTGTCGTGAAATGCTCTCTGTTTGTAACATATCGAGCATGCTGTTCTGGGGCTAAAGAAGGTGAAAGCTTGATACTCCACATTGGGTCAAACTTGTTAGGGATCATGGAATAGCGGACATCAATAACACTCAATTTTTCATTTGGATGTAGAGCTAGATAACCGTTTGAAAAGCGGCGAAAGCGTTCAATATCTTTAGCCTGTTGTGAATTCTGTTTGAGCCATGGAAGATCTCTATTAATATATAACTTGGCAATTGATTCCCCGCTGTAAATTTTGGTCGAGCTACCTAGCCTAATGGCGTCTACGTGATAGTGTCCGTCTGTTTCATAAATCACTTTCCACACCAGTATATTAGCAAAGCTCGGTTTCACCTCTATTCGGTTTGGAGAATGATTTCGCTCCTGAGCCAATTGCAAGCCTTCGTTGTAAGCTCTTTCTTTTTGTATGATGCCCAAAGATAGATAGGTCAAACCCCATAGCAAAGCAATCCTTGCTCCCCAAGGTGTTCGCTTTCGAAACGTAACGGCAAGGCATATCAAGATCGGAAAAGTAAAAATGGGGTCGACCACAGACACCATGTTCCATGCATACCGCTCTTGAGTAAAAGGCCAAAGCAACTGAGTGCCATAGGACGTACAGGCATCAAGCAACGCATGGGTACTATAGCCAAGTGCGCAATATAACCAACTTTGACCAAACGCTAGCCCACACCTTCTAGCTAAGAGCCAATGCAAGACCAAAGCACAAAGCAAGCTACCGAAAGGGATAAAGAAAAGTGAATGAGTAAACTGTCGATGGTACTCCAGAAACAATAATGGGTCGTTAGAGGAGCGAATCAGCACATCCAAATCTGGTGACATTCCTGCAAGCATGCCTAAACCACCGGCAACGAGTACGTGTTTTTTATTGCATACTGACTGAGGCAACGCCGCCCCAATTAACCCCTGTGTTAATGGATCCATGTTTCTCCAAACCTGTACTCTTTTAAGAATCGAATCATCGGAGATTGTCCGAGTTTCAATTGAATAATCCTTAGTTAACTTGCGGTTTGCTCGCTTTCTGTTGTTCCTTTGTCGCTAAGTCTACTTGTTGGTCAACAAAGTTGAAAAAATTATCTTCGCTAATAAAAGGGTTATTGGGACTTGCCTCTTTCAATCTATCTCGATTGGCAAACAGGTTGTTTTTATGAGGGTGATTAGACAAGTTAACCGTTACAACTGGGCTACTTTCGGCGATTTTTTTGATTCTTTTCATGCTCGTGAAGTATTGCTTAGCGAGAGCAGGATTTTGGAAATTGACGCCATGCCCACCAACGACAAAAGCGCGATACTCGCTTCCGTTATCTTTAACTAAGAAATCAATCGACAAGTCACCTTCGGTATGCCCTGGGGTGATGTAAAACTTAAATTTTGTGTCTCCTAGCAAAACTTCAGATTCATCTTCGGCAAATTTAAAGACTTTCGGTGGTATGAATTTATTCTCACCTTTACTCTTTTCCGATTGCTTTTTAGTTAGCTCTAAGCCCTTTTCTGTCATGATCACTTTGGAATTGTAGATGGATTGCAGAAACTCTGCCCCACCCACATGATCGGAATGTCCATGCGTTACAATAATATAGCTCACCGATTTATCGCCTAATCCCAACTTCTGCAAGTTTTTGGGAATCCATTTACTGTATGGAAAATCAAGGGTATCAATAATCACTAAACCTGCTGATGTATCTATCGCATAGGAAGAAACCCACTTATCCCCGATGTAATAAACATTGTCGAATATCTTAAACGGCTCGATATAACCGTTTTCAGCACTCATCTTAAGTATACCCGTTTGAGAAAATGTTGATGCTGACAAAAACATTGTCATCAAACATAGAATTAAGCGCATTCCTGTCTCCCTAATGCACATCAATAGCCAAAGTTCCACCGCATTTACCGTTTTAGAATTAAATGTTGGTGTTTAGTTTGGCAAGACTACCATACTGGATGTACACACAATACGTCATTGCATTCATTTAACGTATGAAGAGTAGCAGCCACACCCCTGCTCTCAGACCAAGTTCCCTCTCTTTGGTGTTGTTTGTTTTAAGTCTTTGAATTTGCGTCAAATGGCTACTGTATAGTATCAGGTCAGAACTTGAGATTATCTAGGCATATTGAACTGGATAAAAAATATAATTTTATAATGAATCATTTCCAAGCCTTCTACTTTTGAACTACTACTGAAAATCCTTAAAAGGATGAAAAGGACAAAAGGATGAAGACATTAACAACGGGGCTTAGTGTGTTGAGCATGTGTTTTACATCACTCACTATGGCTACTACCTTCTATCAGGAAGCAGAGAGCAATTATATTGCATTTGAAGCCGAAGATTACCATCACATCATTCGCCATAATGGTGAAAACGACGGGTTCAATGTAGTAGGAATCAACGAATTTACCTCAGATTTTGGGACGTCTGTTTTACCCGCAGACTCAAGTTATCCACCCTCACAAGATCGCGCTCTGCTTGCTGATTTTCGTTACCAACTGCCAATGCAGCAATCAACCGTTCAATATCAGGTTGTTTTTAACACACCAGGCACTTACCGACTCTACTATCGACGTTCAATGTTTGAAATTGGTGACGGATCATCTTACGGAAATGAAGATTCATTCCTCTATGCGAAAACGTTTAATTCTGAGGAGTGGCTACGTCATGGAAGCCGGCAATCGCAAGACAGTGTTCTGGAATCTCACCCTTATACGAATCCTGCCGAAGGAAAGTTTTTTTGGTTCCAAATTAATAATAATTTCGTTGTTTCTGAACAACAAGTAGGAAAACCCCTAACTTTTTCAATCAGTGACCGAGAAAAGGGGTTCGCCATTGATCGTTTTGTATTCAGCTTAGATCACAGTCTCGATGTTGCTGAAATACCAAAAGATGGTGATGGTAATCAACTTGACGAATTAGCCAACTCACCAGAGCAAGCGCCTAGCCATAACGCTTATCTATACCCTATGGACTATGTGCCCCACTTTGAGAGTGACGAAGAGATATTGTCTCGTGAGCATCAACTGAAAACTGTACGAGATGATTATATTGCTTATCTGTTTGAGCAGGATAAATCCGGTAATAGTGAGCAGGTTATTGATGAGCTCATAGCCCTAAATAACAATCAGGATGACTCCAAAGCCGCACTCCGTAGCATGATCACCTTGATCACGGATGAGAAGTTCTTTCCTCACTGGCGTGACTACGCCGTCAATCGTTTTTATGCAGAAGCAGAGAAAGCCCGGTTAATTGCTGCACAGGTAATCGAAGATAGTGACGGACAAGTTAACGATCTAAGGCAGGTAACGCCAATCCGACGTTATATGGACTACGCTTGGGCACTAGATAGGCTAGATGCCTTCCATAGCAATACTGAGGAAGCTACCGCTTTTAGAGCTCGTTTTGAGGACTTTGTAAACCAAAATTTAGAAGGCTTAGGTCCCTATTACGACGGTCCTTATTACACAACAGGCTACAACAAAGAAGTCTTTGCTATGGATGTCGCCTCTACGGTGAGTTTGCTCTATAAAAACTCACCCCTATTCCCCAAGATGAAAGAAGCGTTCTCTGCTTTTTGGCAGAACGTGACCCAAACATCTTATGATGGCGATAACTCTCCCCATTACGATGTTAATACCGGATTTCAGATCATTCTGAATATAGCATTAAGGCACGGCTTAGAAAGCGATGTTATTCAATCTGAACACTTGTTAAGAATGATGGATCGTATGTCGAGAACCATTATGCCTAGTGGACAGCCTGCGAAATGGGGGAAATCGATGGAAAGCATTTCTTCTGGTCAGATCAAAATATCAGCTGGTGATAACCTCCCATGGGTTTTAAAAATGGGCTATCGGCTATGGCGTCACCCTCACTACTTATACATGGCGAGAAAATATCAAGCCTTTATGTATCAAGATCATGGACCATTTACAGGGAAAGAATATGTCCCCGACCTTTGGCCACTGGGTATTGATGCCTTCGATATTGAGCTAGCAAAACCAAACTCTGGCGACTTACTCTCTCGAACGACGCCTCGTATTACCTCATGCTGCGAGTATAACGGGTTACTATTAGGTCGAGGAGACAGTAACTATGTCGATGTACAAGATAAGTTAATTCTATCGACTGGGCATCACCCAAGAGCACCATACATGTTGATGGACTTGAGTTATACACAACATAAGGCCGCCGCTGATCACCGCTCCGGTATTGATAATCATAACTTCAATGGTGCACATACTGTCACTCGTTTGAAACGATGGTCAGAAGCCAATAAAACAAGTGGGATCTATATTAATCCAGCTCAATACGACTACCCAGAAGCGCCTTACCCTTCCAAGGAAGTTGCTGCATCTGGCAGTACCGATCAATTTGATGAAGTTATGGGGTACAGCCCATCATTTGATTACGAATTAGAGCATTACAATACTCAGCAACTGTCTGAAGATGCCGCTTATGGCATAGTGAAATACCATAAGTACCAGTACCCTGGAGTCACAACTCAGCGGGAAACTGTCCTTCTTCACAACGGCGCTCTTGTCGTTTTAGACACACTTTCCCCTACCACAACTTACTCTGGAGAGCATAAAGGCGGGGCAATTTATCAGGTATTGCCACAGTTTAAATCGCTAGAGGGAGATAACTGGGTTCTTCTTAGAGGTGGACTGAAAATGTTACCAACCCCTTTGCCTACAGGAGAGCTGCAGTACAATGACACTTTGATATTCTTCGATAGCTCAGCTGAAGATATTGACATAAGATCGACAGAAAACCGATGGGATCCTGAGAATAGGGAATGGTTTAGTGCTTCAAAAAACCTTAAAGCAGGTGAATCGTTCAAAATCGTCTCATTAATATTACCTCTAAGAGAGACTCATTCCGTTCAATCTTTCGTTAATACTCTAGATGTAAACTATGAAAGTGATTCAACACAGATAACTATTCCATATAATGCTACACAGAATCTCAAAATTGTTTTTCACTCTAACCAACAGGCGAGTGTGACCTATGAAGAAAGGGATAAGGAAAGTAAGCAGAACGAGTAATAATCTGACCACTTAATCAACGGCCATTTACCTCCACAAATAACTCAGCAGGTAAATGGCCATCACTTCAACTCTTAAGTTACAGATCTGGCATGCTGGGTTTTCTAAACCTAAAGTCGGAACTTGATACCAATAATTTGAGCCTCTTCGAGATCTTGAAGAGTGAGTTCAAAATCCTCTTTCGATGGGAGTTCGATCTCCCAATTGTCATCTTTATTTTCGATTTTCAGCTGTGAATTATCACTACTCAGCCGCCAATTTCCGACAGGCTGTTCGACAATCACTTTTGAGCCTTCCAGAGATGCATTGATAGAACTATTTTTAACATTAAAAGTACAACTTGGTTTCAACTCACAATCGACATTTCTCTGTTCATTATAAGTGAGTGTTCGCCAAATAAACGCTGTAATTAAAAGGCTTAACATGATGATTATTTGAGCAAAACGGGAGCGTGTCAGTTTTTCGGCTGCCATTCGGTAGAGTTCTCCGTGTAACAAACTTCAAAGTTTTAAAATAAAAGGTCAAAACCTGACCAGCCGTAAGGTTACTACCCTGTCATTGAATTGTTAAATGCAGTATAGTTGGCGGCTGAAAATGCCACTTTTTTTAAAAATCGGCAAGAAAGTTTAACCGACTGTTTCGGCGTCATTTTCTTTAATGGTTTGGGTGGCATTACGACATGTGTCGTGTTGGAAGTAAAGTGTAGTTAATTAGAAATTGGAAGCATGCAAATGAGCCAAGAAAAGCAGCTTGAACAAAACTACAACTATACGGTCGTCCGTCAATTCACCTTAGTAACTATTCTATGGGGTATTGTCGGTATGGGCGTTGGTGTTTTGATTGCCGCTCAATTAGTTTGGCCACAGCTAAACTTTGATACGCCGTGGTTGACGTACAGTCGTTTACGTCCTCTGCATACTAATGCGGTTATTTTTGCGTTTGGTACAAGTGCTCTGTTCGCAACGTCTTACTACGTTGTACAGCGTACCTGTCAAACTCGTTTATTTGGTGGCCCTCTTGTTGCCTTCACCTTCTGGGGATGGCAAGCAATCATTTTAGCCGCAGCAATTACTCTGCCGTTAGGTATGACCTCTGGTAAAGAGTATGCGGAACTGGAATGGCCGATCGACATCGCTATCGCAGTGGTTTGGGTATCTTATGCTATCGTGTTCTTCGGGACATTGATCAAGCGTAATACATCTCACATCTACGTAGCGAACTGGTTCTTCGGAGCCTTCATCATTACAGTAGCGGTTCTTCATATCGTTAACAGCATGGCGATCCCTGTCTCCATGGGCAAATCTTACTCGATTTACTCTGGTGCTGTGGATGCAATGGTTCAATGGTGGTACGGACATAACGCAGTAGGCTTCCTACTCACTGCGGGTTTCCTTGGTATGATGTACTACTTTGTTCCTAAGCAAGCTGAACGTCCTGTTTATTCTTACCGTCTATCTATCGTTCACTTCTGGGCGCTTGTATCTCTATACATTTGGGCAGGCCCTCACCACTTACACTACACAGCGCTTCCTGATTGGACGCAGTCTATTGGTATGGTGATGTCTCTGGTGCTATTCGCACCTTCTTGGGGTGGTATGATCAATGGTATCATGACGCTGTCTGGCGCTTGGCACAAACTTCGTTATGACCCAATTCTGCGTTTCCTAATCGTATCTCTATCGTTCTACGGTATGTCTACGTTTGAAGGTCCAATGATGTCAATTAAGACAGTTAACGCACTGTCTCACTACACAGACTGGACCATCGGTCATGTACACTCTGGTGCACTTGGTTGGGTTGCTATGGTTTCTATCGGTTCTGTATACCACCTAGTTCCTCGCCTGTTTGGTCAAGAGAGAATGTACTCTGTGAGCATGATCAACGCGCACTTCTGGTTGGCAACAATCGGTACGGTTCTATACATCGTTGCAATGTGGATCTCTGGCGTAATGCAAGGTCTGATGTGGCGTGCAGTAAACTCTGACGGTACGTTAACTTACAGCTTCGTTGAATCTGTACAGGCATCTTACCCGTTCTACTTCGTACGTTTCCTAGGTGGTTTCATCTTCCTAACTGGTATGTTCTTAATGGCGTACAACACGTATAAGACTGTCACAGCGCCAAAAGATAGCCTAAAAGCTATCCCACAGCCGGCATAAGGAGATTTAAAGAATGAGTTCTAATTCTAACAATCGCCACGAAATTGTTGAACGCAATGTCGGTTTGCTAGCGATTCTTATTGTTTTTGCAATCAGCTTGGGTGCACTTGTAGAGATCACCCCGCTCATTTTCCAAAAACAAACAACTGAGCCAGTGGATAACCTCCGACCATATACAGCTCTAGAGCTTGAAGGTCGTGATATCTACATCCGTGAAGGTTGTAATGTGTGCCACAGTCAAATGGTCCGCCCATTCCGTTCTGAAACAGAGCGTTATGGTCACTACTCTGTTGCTGGTGAAAGTGTATATGAGCACCCATTCTTATGGGGTTCTAAGCGTACAGGTCCAGACCTAGCACGCGTTGGTGGCCGTTACTCTGACGAGTGGCATCGAGTTCACCTACTTGATCCACGTGAGCTTGTTCCTGAGTCAAACATGCCTGGGTTCCCATGGCTGGCTGACAACGTTCTTGATGGCAAGAACACAGAGAAAAAGCTAACCGTCTTCCGCGATCAGTTTGGTGTTCCATACACGGATGAACAAATCGCAAACGCGTCTAAAGATGTAGAAGGTAAAACAGAGATGGATGCCATCATTGCTTACCTTCAGTCTCTTGGTCACGCAATGAAGTAATAAAGGGGTGAAATTATGGATATCGGTACTATTCATGGTATTTGGACCATAGTGCTTTTCGTGTGCTTTATAGGTGTAGTTTGGTGGGCATATGGCAAGAGTCGTCAAGCCCGCTTCGATGAAGCTGCGAACCTTGTTTTTGCCGATGAAGAGCAAACGCCCTCAAAAGAACAAGGAGTGACTAAGCAATGACGACATTTTGGAGTCTTTGGATCATCATCATCACAGTCGGAACACTGGTCGGCTGTGCTGCACTACTCTTCTGGTGCCTTAAAGATAAAATGGGCGTTGAAGAAGGTGCAGATATGGGTCACGAATACGATGGTATTCGTGAGCTAAACAACCCACTACCTAAATGGTGGACATATCTGTTTGTTGGTACATTCGTATTCGCAGCAGTTTACTTCACGCTATATCCAGGTATGGGTAGCTTCAAAGGTGTGCTGGGCTGGCAGAGTTCTGACCAACTAGTGACAACCGTGGAAGAATCAAAAGCATCTATCGCTAGAGCTCAAGAAAACAAACAGCTTGTGCAATACGCGAAAGAGCTTGACGATGCTGAGACTTACTTCGGTGAAGCGTTCAAGCGTCTGGCCTACGTTGATGGCTCTTCTGAGCTGCGCCCTATCCCAGAAATCGCCGCTGACGATGAAGCAGTGAAAGTAGGTCAACGATTGTTCCTGCAAAACTGTTCTCAGTGTCACGGTTCAGACGCTCGTGGTCAAAAAGGTTTCCCTAACTTGACTGATGATGCGTGGTTATATGGTGGTGAGCCAGAAGCGATTGTAACGACAGTAATGCAAGGTCGTATCGGTCAGATGCCAGCATGGAAAGACGCGCTTGGTGAGCAAGGTGTTAAAGAAGTGGTTAGCTACACGCTAAGCCTTTCTGGACGCTCTGTTAACGCACGTGAAGCAGAAGCGGGTAAAGCGCGCTTTGTTGTGTGTGCGGCGTGTCATGGTACTGATGGTAAGGGTAACCCTGCTGTTGGTGCTCCTGACTTGACTGATCAGGACTGGTTGTTCGGTGGCTCTCGCGCCGATGTGACTGAAACAGTAATGAATGGACGCTCTGGTGTGATGCCAGCGTGGAAAGACATTTTGGGCGAAGATAAAGTCCAACTCGTTTCAGCTTACGTCTGGAGCTTAAGCAACTCGGAACAATAAGTTACATTTCAACAACAGCCCCTTACTTTCTATAGATGGTAATGGGGCTGTCTTTCTTTTAGAGTTAACTCCCTGATTCTATTTTATTAATCGAGAACTTTTTTATGGTAAAGCCTTGGTATAAGCAGTTTTGGCCGTGGTTCCTAATCATCCTGCCGTTAACCGTCGTTGTTTGGACAATCATCACTGTCATCGTATTTTCTAATAATTCGGTGTCTCTGGTGACTGAGGATTACTATAAAAAAGGAAAAGGAATCAACATCGACATTTCGAAGATCAATGTTGCAAGAGATTTAGGCTTGTCAGCAAAGGTCTTTTCCGACGGTAATGATGTCATCATTCAGTTTGACAAAGGCGAGCTAGACCATTTTCCTGCGATCACAGCTATGTTCGCGCACCGAACTCTGCCAGATCGCGATTTCAACCAGCTACTGACATCGGATGCAAAGGGGCAATACCGTTTATCTCTAAATTCTGAGCTTCAGGGGCCGTGGTTTATTGAACTCACCCCACATGATAAACAGTGGTTGGTTCAAGGCCGAGTCACCTTCCCTTCAGCATCTCCTGTAGAATTATCAAACTGATCAGCTTATGTGTGAATCGTGTTATCACTGCGGTGAAGAAGTACCAGTCAACACGGACTTTAAAGTCGAAATCTTAGGAGAAATCAGGGCAATGTGCTGCCCTGGTTGTGAAACTGTCGCCCAAACGATTGTCGATAGTGGCTTAGTCTCTTACTACCAGTATCGTACTGCCCCCGCGGAAAAAGCCGATTTGGTGCCTGAACAACTTCAGGCACTGATTCATTATGATAACGAAGAAGTCCAATCTGAGTTTGTGAGAAACGCCGAAGACAAAGCCGAAGTGACCTTGTCACTAGAAGGCGTTTCATGTGCAGCATGTGCTTGGCTAATTGAAAAGCAAGTTTCCACTCGTACTGGCGTTCTTTCTATTCGAGTCAATACCACGACAAACCGCGCAATCCTAGCATGGGATAAAACCCAAACTAAACTCAGCGAACTGCTTTCTAGTATTCATCAGCTCGGTTACAAAGCTGCACCTTTTGAAGCAGACAAACAAGAAGCCGCCTATCATGAATCCATGAAGCAATACCTTTATCGACTGGGTATTGCTGGTTTGGCAACCATGCAAGTGATGATGCTGGCTGTCGCACTTTATTTGGAAGTATTTGGTGACTTAGAGCCTGAATTTAAAAGCTACTTTCGTTGGGTGAGTTTAATCTTCGCAACCCCAGTAATGCTCTACTCTGCCCTTCCATTCTACCTCAATGCATGGCGAAGCATTCGCAGCCGAACGCTAGGCATGGATGTTCCCGTCTCATTGGCCATGATCTTCGCGTACTTTGCCAGCTTGGTAGCAACCGTCACTGAGCAAGGTGAAGTCTTTTTTGAGTCCATCTCTATGTTTGCGTTTTTCCTACTCGTAGGTCGCTTTCTTGAGATGCGTGCTCGGCGTAAAGCGGCGGCGGCAAGTGGCAACCTTCTAAAGCTTATCCCCGCTATTGCAACAAAGCTGGATGGCGATCAGGTCCCTGTAAAAACACTCAAACTCGGTGACCAAATTCGCGTTCTTCCGGGAGAGCACGTTCCTGCAGACGGGAGAATCATTAAAGGGCGTGTCCATATTGATGAATCCATGTTAACTGGTGAATCTGTACCAGTGGTCAAGAATATCGATGACCATGTGTATGCAGGCACCTTGAATGGTGAAGAATCTTTCGAACTTGAGGTGATGTCCACAAAAGCAGACTCAATGATTTCCAATATTGTTCGCTTACAAGATGAAGCCCAGCTATCAAAACCTAAAATCGCGCAAATTGCAGATGTTGTAGCTCGCTACTTTGTCGCTATCATATTGGTCATTGCAGCGGGCACTTGGTTTTTCTGGCATCAAACTAAACCTGACGACGCGTTTTGGATCATGCTGTCGGTTTTAGTGGCAACTTGCCCTTGTGCACTATCTCTGGCAACACCAACCGCATTAACTTGTGCGACTTCTCGAATGGGTAACCTCGGTATATTACTTCGAAAAGGCCACGTCTTTGAGACTCTCTGTAAAGTCAACCATCTTATTATCGACAAAACTGGCACGCTAACACATGGCGATATAGTGATCAGTGAAGTAAACACCTTCTCTGATACCTCAAAAGAAAAAGCCCTAGCGCTCGCGGCCTCACTGGAATCGCACGCAAATCATCCGATCGCGAGAGCTTTTAAATCATATCAAAATGTTGATATTCAAGTCACTGATGTTGAAAACATGATTGGCTCTGGCATTCAAGGTGTACATCAAGGCAAAAAAGTTAAGATTGGCAGTGCACACTTCATATTAGGCGAACAAGCTCAAGCGGAACCTAACTCCGTTTACCTAAGCCTTGATGATCAGCACATTGCCACCTTCACATACCAAGACCCAATTCGGGCTGAGTCCAAAACATTCATCGAACGTTTCAAGCAGGCAGGCATCAAAGTCACTCTGTTAACGGGTGATTCTGAATCAAATGCAAATGTTGTCGCTAAAGAAATCGGTATCGAAACCGTTATTGCCGAAGCCAAACCTCAAGATAAACTTGAGTATCTGAAAAAAGTGGATGGAACGGATGTGACAATGATGATTGGCGATGGCATTAATGATGCTCCTACTCTTGCAGGAGCACACCTTTCAATTGCTATGGGGGGCGGTGCTGATGTAGCAAAGGCCTCAGCAGATATGGTCCTTCTGGGTGACCAACTTGACCGGATTCTTGAAGCTCGAACACTGGCTTTGCAAACACGTAAAATCATCCGTGAAAACCTAATATGGTCTCTTGGCTATAACGTGTTGATTCTGCCATTAGCAGTTGCTGGGTTTGTTGCACCATATTTTGCAGTTGTTGGTATGTCTGCAAGCTCAATTATTGTAGTATCTAATTCTCTACGCTTGCTCAAAGAGAAAGGTAAATAAGATGGAAAGCCTTTATATTCTGATCCCAATTGCTATCGTATTAGTGTGTGTCGCTATTGCAATCTTCCTATGGGCAGTTAAAAGCGATCAATTTGAGGATCTAGAGCGACAAGGTCATAACATCCTGTTTGATGAAGACGAGAAGAACAAGAGTCCCCACAAATGACACCCGATTGGCTGGGCGCTCTACTGATAGGGATCATCGGTGCAGGCCACTGTATGGGAATGTGTGGAGGCATTGCTTCAGTGCTTACCATGGGGCAAACCAATAGCTCGAAGCTAGTCCCTGTCTTCTACAACCTCGGTAGACTAATAAGCTATGCCATCATAGGTGCTATTGTTGGTGGCGCCATCTCTTCCATCGCTGAAGTCAGTACAATGAACAATGCGCTAACATGGCTAAGGTTAGGTGCCGCTGTGTTCATGATTCTATTGGCTTTCTATATCGGTCGTTGGTGGCAGGGCTTACTTTACGTCGAGAAGATAGGCCAGAAACTGTGGAAATTCATTTCCCCAGCAGGGAAATCACTATTGCCGTTGAAATCCCCTGCTCATGCGCTTCCATTTGGCTTTATCTGGGGGTGGTTACCATGTGGGTTAGTGTATTCCACATTAACTTGGTCCGCGGTATCGGGGAGCGCGTTAAATGGCGCTTTGATCATGTTAGCGTTTGGCGCTGGTACTCTACCTGCGATGCTGCTTATGGGCTTTGGTGCCACCTATTTACACAAACTGCAACAGTCGACGATTTTTCGCAACTTTGGGGCGTTATTGTTCTTATCTTACGGGATCTACACAGCTTACGGAGCAATAACCATATTATCATTAACTTGATATACTCCTGTTTTTCTGCGGCTTTTTTAACTACCCTTTAGGATTAATGAGTGCTAAAATATTGATGTATATCAAATCTTGAAGGTTGTTATGATTTCTGAAAAGCCTGCAACAAAACGCGTCCAATCCGGTGGATGTGCTATTCACTGTCAAGACTGCAGTATCAGCCAGCTGTGTATTCCATTTACACTGAATGAGTCCGAGCTGGACCAACTAGATCAAATCATCGAGCGAAAAAAGCCAATCCAGAAAGGACAAGAGCTTTTTAAAGCGGGTGACGAGCTAAAGTCTCTGTACGCTATTCGTTCAGGCACAATCAAAAGCTATACCATCACAGAGCAAGGTGACGAGCAAATTACCGCTTTCCATCTCGCAGGTGACTTAGTGGGCTTTGATGCTATCACCGGTGATCTACACCCAAGTTTTGCACAAGCACTGGAAACATCGATGGTGTGTGAAATTCCATACGAAACCTTAGACGACCTTTCAGGAAAAATGCCTAAACTTCGTCAGCAAATCATGCGCTTGATGAGTAACGAAATCAAAGGCGATCAAGAGATGATCTTGTTACTGTCTAAGAAAAATGCAGAAGAGCGTTTAGCCGCATTCCTTTATAATTTATCGACTCGCTTCTCTCAGCGTGGATTCAGCCCTCGCGAATTCCGTTTGACTATGACACGTGGTGACATCGGTAATTACCTAGGCTTAACTGTAGAAACCATCTCCCGCCTATTGGGTCGTTTCCAAAAATCAGAAATTCTCAGTGTCAAAGGTAAGTACATCACAATTCTTGACCACGACACGCTAATGGAGTTAGCTGGAGTTTCAACAGAATCTTAATAACTTCAATGACGTAGCTCAAAACAGAGCTGCGTCATATTTTTTCCACCTTCCCAGCTTTTTTTCTAAAAATCTTCTCCCAGCTAGGCTACATTAGTCATATAACTCTCCCACTCCTAAGGAGTTACTATGAGTATCTATAACAAAATACTAGTGGTTGCAGACATCAATAAAGATGAACAACCTGCCCTAGCTCGTGCTATGCAGCTCGCTGCTAAAAGTCGCTCTCGCAGTCAGGTGACTTTCTTCTTGTCTATCTACGATTTTTCTTATGACATGACTTCAATGTTGTCCGTTGACGAACGAGACGCTATGCGCCGTGGTGTTATTGGCCAACGCGAGCAATGGATGCAAAATGTTGCGAAACCTTATTTGAATGACAATATTGATTTTGAAGTGAAAGTGGTATGGCACAATCGCCCTTACGAAGCGATCATCGCTGAAACTTTTGCGGGAAGCCACGACATTGTCATCAAAGGCACACGTAAACATGACGTCCTTGAGTCAGTAATTTTCACCCCAACAGACTGGCACCTGCTCCGTAAATGCCCTTGCCCTGTATTACTGGTGAAAAATGCGGATTGGCCGGAAGATGCAAGCATTCTCGCCTCTGTTCATGTAGGCTCTGAAAATGATACTCATCTCGGACTCAATGATAGTATGGTTGAGCAGATGAAAAGCTTAACAGAGCGCCTTGGTGCTAAGCCCTATCTAGTTAACGCTTACCCTATCACTCCGGCTAATATCACGATCGAACTACCCGAATTTGACCCTACTACTTACAGTGATGCGGTTCGTGGTCATCACCTCACAGCGATGAAAGCATTACGCCAGAAGCATGGTTATGATGAACAACAAACAATCGTGGAACAAGGGTTGCCTGAAGATGTCATTCCAGAAGCAGCCGAAAAATTAAATGCTGCCATGGTGATCATTGGAACCACTGGCCGCACTGGTTTATCTGCTGTTTTCATCGGCAATACCGCTGAACATGTTATTGATAAAATAAACTGTGATGTATTAGCCCTCAAACCACAAGGTTATATAAGCCCTCTGGACCCAAAAACCGCCGTGTAATTCAGCCTCTTCTCATCCCCTTAAGATAACTTAAGGGGATTTTTTATTGCCTTCTATTTATTAGAACTGGCATCTAATTCATTTATCCGTATCATACCCACTTCATTTTGGTTTCATGATTGATTAAGACTGCAAGCGAATGACTGAGCAAACTCAAGAGCTAACAAAAGCTCAACAATACAACTTCAACAAGTTACAAAAGCGTATTCGTCGTAATACAGGCCAAGCGATTCAAGACTTCAACATGATTGAAGAAGGCGATCGCATTATGGTTTGTCTGTCAGGCGGTAAAGACAGCTTTACTATGCTTGATATTCTGATGAGTTTGCAAAAAAGTGCGCCGATTAACTTCTCGCTCATTGCTGTGAATCTAGACCAAAAGCAGCCAGGCTTCCCAGGCCATATTCTTCCTGAATACTTAGAGTCTTTGGGTGTTGAGTACAAAATTGTAGAAGAAGATACTTACTCGATTGTTCAGGACAAGATCCCTGAAGGTAAGACAACTTGTTCTCTATGTTCTCGCCTACGTCGTGGCATTCTATACCGTACCGCGAACGAGCTAGGTGCGACTAAGATTGCTCTAGGTCACCACCGCGACGATATTTTAGAAACACTGTTCCTAAACATGTTCCATGGCGGAAAGATGAAAGGCATGCCACCTAAGCTGGTATCAGATAACGGTGAACATGTGGTAATTCGTCCGCTGGCTTATTGTCGTGAGAAAGATATTATCAAATTCTCTGATATGCGTGGTTATCCTATCATCCCATGTAATCTGTGTGGTTCTCAGCCAAATCTACAACGTCAAAATATTAAGCAGATGCTGAACGATTGGGATAAGCGTTTTCCTGGTCGAATTGAAACCATGTTCCGTGCAATGCAAAATGTAGTGCCGAGTCACTTAGCTGATCATGAATTATTCGATTTTAAGTCTATCGATAAAGACTCTGGTGTTATTAATGGCGGGGATATCGGTTTTGATAAAGAAGAGATGCCAACACAAGAGATCGTTGACGAAGATAGAGTTCAAGAGTTTGATCCGAATTTACAACTTGACGTCACTAACATCTAAACGCATTGAGTATTAAAAAAGGGTCGTATTTACGGCCCTTTTGTATATTCGAATATTACTTTGCTTTTGGTAAATACGGTAATACTCTTGCTGTTTCCTGTGGCAGCGTCATAAAGCCCCCCTTACCAATATCCGATAAAGCAACCTGAACTTTACCTTCCATGATAGGCTTGCTAGAACCATCAGAGAATTCAACTTTAGAGTTCAGTTTGTCAGCGAATTCCAGTGTCACGCCTTCAACGTCGGGCGTAAACCAACTCGCAAACATTCCCCCCAGATCCTCGAGCATCGTCTGCATTTGTGGCATTAATTTCTCAACGTCTTCATAAGTAACTTTGCCTTTAAGCGGCTCTTTAGTCATCACAACCATTGAGAAATCACAGCGTTGATCTCTTGGAGTTTGAACAAAAACCAGAGGGTTAGCTGATTTAAGATTGTTATCCAATGGAACGATCAGTTCGTGGTAAGGAGAAGACTTTAACTCTTCATAGTGTTCTTCTTTTTCCATCCATGCTTTCTCGATAATGCAGTTTTGTTTTGTATCCGCATTGAGGAAAAAGAACCCGACTTTGACGTCTTCATGTCCTTCTTTCACATTTTGCTTCATGTGAGTAAAGAGCTTCGAGTAGGTAAACATGTATTCTTGAGCAGAGACAGGCAGTGCCACCACAGTT
This sequence comes from Vibrio sp. Isolate24, assembly GCF_022398215.1. Taxonomy (NCBI): domain Bacteria; kingdom Pseudomonadati; phylum Pseudomonadota; class Gammaproteobacteria; order Vibrionales; family Vibrionaceae; genus Vibrio; species Vibrio sp. Isolate24. The sequence continues at coordinate 705,810 of NZ_JAKEUU010000002.1, read as the reverse complement.
GAGAGGGTGGCTGCTAAAAAGGCTAACGGTAGTTTTTTCATTGATTATGCGGTACTTATTCTTTAGTTAGGGGCGCTTCCCAGAACGCCTGATTGTGCCTGATCATCGCTTGTAAATCCTTGACGTAGGCCTCACCCCGCTCAGAGTATTTCAACAGGCCATTGGTCAGAGCAATCGCTGCATCAGTATCTGTGAGGCTTTCGCCACTAAGATGGCGTTGATAACGAATTTCTCGCAGCTCTTCATAAGCAAGATTCCGGTTCACATTCATAAAGTAACCTTGAATCGACTGCTGAACTGAACTGAACTTAGCAACTTCATGAGTCATCCCCTCACCTCTCGCCATAGGAACCAGTCCACAGCCTGTGCTGTAACACCACTGACCGAAGTAATTGTTTGCCTGAATCGCAAAGCGTGAGGTCCCCCAAGCAGATTCATTGGCCCCTTGAACCAAAACCAAGGCTTCCGGTATCACATCAACGCGATGAAACATTTGATCCAGCCATTGCTGGTTTATACCAGAAGGTTCAAGTTCAACGTTATAAAGCTCGCTTAATCGTTTTGCATGATTCGTATCATTACTCGAAAGCTGCCCAGCTTGTAAGCGGGCTTGTATCTTATTTAGGCGCTTTCGTTCATCGAGAATACGTTGGTTCTCAAAGGCGATACCTGGGCGTAAATAATCGAAAAATGCTTTTTTCTTTGCCTTCACATCCGTGATAGCTGAAAATTCTGGCGCTTGACCCACCGAGTGACCGTCAAATGAAATCGAATACTCTGGCATTTGGTCCTGCTTCCTGCGCTCACGTTCCTGTGCTTCATTTTTCTCGTAGCTATAAAAACTACAGCTGGCGATTAAGCCAGCTGTAGCGATAGCAATGAATTCACTTTTACGCATTGAACACTTGTGAATCGTCGTCATTGTCATCCTCATCTTTCGATCTGTCCGTTGTGGCAATCTTGAGTTTGATACCAAACATATTGCGATAGATTATGCCCTTCACATGAAAGAAGAACGGTAAAACAAGAATCAAACCAAGACCATAGAACCTGGCTGCAGCAACGAACATTAGCATAACCAATAAGTAGATCCCTGCCAAAACAAAAATCTTTTTATTCACCGCACGTAATGACAGCAGTAAAGATTGCATCGGTGGGATCTGCTTCTCACAAATGAGAAGGATAGAGTTACTGAACGCAAGGGACAGATACATAGAAAGGAATGGCAGAACACCTTGAAGCAATAAGCTAAACAGAGTCGCCAGAATCACAGGCATGGTATGCTGAAGCCCCTTCAAGATATGGCGAGGCTTCGTAGGTAGGCCTGCTGCGTGGCTCATCGCCATTAAGCTAACACCAGCATAAATAGGAGCACTCACCACTTCATAACTGAATTTAGCAATAAAGATGGCTTGGATCATACGAGGCTCAAACGCCTCTGGGTTTGTGAACGCATCAAAGATATTTGTGAACGCATCAAAGATAATAGATGGTTCACCTAACTGCAGTTTAAGCGCGATATAGAAAATCGCTAACTGAACGACGAGTAAGACAACAATAGCGGGAGAAAACGACAAAAAGTTTTTGATTGTATGGCTCCACGCTTCTCTGAGCACTTCGCCTACCTTAAGTTCGTAGTCACCAGAAAGAGCACGCTCAACACTTCCACCTAAATTGAAATCTTTTTCAATATCATTATTCATTATTGAACCCAGCGCTTAATACATCATGCACTAAGCTAACTTGTTGATTAAGAGTTATGTTACGACATCCAGACATTATACTGAAACCTTACCAAGTCCAAAATCGATTCGTACTCATCTTCTTGCTTTATTACCCATATGATTGATAATTGACCATTAACTGCGCAATCAAAGCCTAAATTTGCCATAAGTTTTCTATGTTTAAAGTATTAGAGTCACCTTAAAACAGTATGGTAAAAAATGTTTACCTTAACCTGCAAAATTTTTTGTGTTTCAAGGTAAGAAAATACTTTGATTTCACACTTTTGGTGATTATGATGCGCGCCTCTAATTTGTGTAACTACGGGTCATTTCTGTTGGCCGATTGGGAGAAAGACAGACGTTGAACGCTAAACAACACGCAGGACAGCCAGTTATCCGTTTAACTGGTATAAGCAAAAGCTTTGATGGCAAAGAGATTATCAGAAATCTTAACCTTGATGTGAATCATGGTGAATTTCTAACCATTTTAGGTCCGTCAGGCTGTGGTAAAACCACTGTATTAAGGATGATTGCCGGTTTTGAAGCCGCTGATAATGGTGACATCATTCTTGATAGTCAGAATGTCACTCATGTTCCTGCTGAGCAAAGACACGTCAACACTGTATTCCAAAGTTACGCCTTGTTCCCACACATGACCGTTTTTGACAACGTGGCCTTTGGCTTGCGTATGCAGAAAGTCCCCTCCACTGACATTGAACCGCGTGTCATCGAAGCATTGAAAATGGTGCGTCTTGAAAAAATGGCGCAACGTAAACCACATCAGCTTTCGGGCGGTCAGCAACAACGTATCGCGATTGCACGTGCCGTAGTCAACAAACCCAAGGTTTTGTTACTTGACGAATCTCTGTCAGCTCTCGATTACAAATTGCGTAAACAGATGCAAATAGAGCTTAAACAGCTTCAGCGCCAGCTTGGCATCACCTTTATCTTTGTCACACACGATCAGGAAGAAGCGCTTTCAATGTCAGACCGTATTATTGTGATGCGCGACGGCGTAATTGAACAGGACGGCTCGCCTCGTGAGATCTACGAAGAGCCTAAGAATTTATTTGTTGCTCGCTTTATTGGTGAAATCAACGTATTTGACGCAACCATGATAGAACGTATCGATGAGAAGCGAATTCGCGCTGAAATTGAAGGTGTTGAATCGATTGTTTACTACGGTAACGAAGCTCTGACAGGAGACAAACTTCAAGTCCTGCTCCGCCCGGAAGATCTCCGATTAGAAGAAATTAACGAATCCGAACAAAAAGGGATTGTTGGCCACGTAACAGAACGTACGTACAAAGGCATGACCTTAGACTCAGTGATTGAACTCGACTCAGGGACTCGCGTTATGGTGAGTGAGTTCTTCAATGAGGATGATCCTGATGTTGACCATTCATTAGGCCAGAAAGTGGCGATCACTTGGGTTGAAAGCTGGGAGGTGGTTCTTAATGATAAGCAAAAAGCTTAATCTGCAGAACGCCATCATCACATTGATTGTCGGTTGGCTAGCGCTGTTTGTGCTTGTGCCCAACCTCATGATCATTGGTACCAGTTTTCTGACCCGTGATGAAGCGAATCTGATTGAACTAACATTTACGTTCGATAACTACCTTCGTTTGATGGATCCGCTCTATGCAAAAGTGCTATGGCATTCTTTCTATATGGCGATTGTAGCAACATTACTGTGTTTGGTGATTGGTTATCCTTTTGCTTACATCATCGCAAAGATGCCAGAGAAATGGCGACCTATCATGCTGTTTTTAGTGATTGTGCCTTTTTGGACAAACTCACTGATCCGGACTTATGGCCTAAAGATTGTGCTTGGGACTCAAGGAGTATTGAATAAATCCCTAATGGCAATGGAAATCATCGAAAAACCTATTCGTCTGATGTATACCGAGACAGCGGTGATGATCGGCTTAGTCTATATCCTACTGCCATTTATGATTTTGCCACTCTATTCAGCTATCGAGAAACTTGATGATACTTACATTGAAGCGGCGAAAGATCTGGGCGCGAACAAATTTCAGACGATCACAAAAGTGATTTTGCCACTGACGATGCCAGGTATTATAGGTGGTTGCCTGCTAGTGCTTCTGCCTGCTCTAGGCATGTTCTACATTGCGGATCTACTTGGTGGGGCGAAGAACTTGCTCATTGGTAACGTGATTAAAAGTCAGGTCCTTAATGCTCGAGATTGGCCATTTGGCGCCGCGACGAGTATCGCACTGACTATTGCCATGGCGATCATGCTCTATGCTTACTACCGAGCCGGTAAGTTATTGAATAAAAAAGTGGAGCTAAACTAATGGGACGTACAGTTAGATTTAGCTTTATGGCATTGGTTTATGCATTTCTGTATTTGCCAATCATCGTGTTGATCGTCAACTCATTTAATGCCAATAAATTCGGCATGAAATGGGGAGGCTTTACCACCAAGTGGTACGAAACGTTAATTAATAATGACAGCTTAATGCAAGCGGCTTGGCACTCATTGAATGTCGCGGTTTTTTCGGCGACAGCAGCAACAATGATCGGAAGTCTAACGGCCGTTGCCCTATTCCGTTATACGTTTAAAGGAAAAAGCGCAGTCAACGGCATGTTATTCGTGGTTATGATGTCACCAGATATTGTAATGGCCATCTCGTTGCTTGCGCTGTTTTTGGTTTTGGGTGCACAACTAGGCTTTTTCACCCTGTTAATTGCGCATATTACCTTCTGTTTACCTTTTGTTGTGGTTACGGTTTACAGCCGATTAAATGGCTTTGATGTAAAAATGCTTGAGGCTGCCAAAGACCTTGGTGCTAGCGAGTGGGTTATTCTCAAACAAATCATTCTGCCACTGGCGAAACCTGCAGTAGCGGCAGGCTGGTTGCTGAGTTTTACTCTATCACTGGATGACGTCATCATTAGTTCATTTGTGACAGGACCAACTTATGAGATATTACCACTCAAGATCTACTCAATGGTTAAAGTGGGAATCTCTCCAGAAGTGAACGCGCTTGCCACTGTCATGCTGATTGTGTCACTCATCTTAGTCGTGATTTCTCAGTTACTCGCGAGAGAAAAAGTTAAATAGACTTACACCTTATTTCACGAAACAGAATGGCTTGATGTCATTCTGTTTTTCTATCGACCGCCGTTTATGCTTACGTGATTACTCAAGAGCATTCGGCAACGTTTGGTTTGGAGCTAACGTCAATGAAAAAATGGGCTACTTTTTTAGCTGGTAGTGCATACGCGCTTTCACTGTTCTCAAGTTCAGTGTTCGCCGATGAAAACAAAGAACTGGTATTTATGAACTGGGGGCCATATATCAGTAGCAGCCTTCTGGAACAATTTACCAAAGAGACAGGTATTAAGGTTATTTACTCGACTTACGAGTCAAATGAAACCTTATACGCCAAGCTAAAGACACACAATCAAGGTTACGATTTAGTTGTACCTTCGACGTATTTCGTCGCCAAAATGCGCGATGAAGGTATGCTGCAAAAAATCGATAAATCAAAACTAAGCAACTTTAATAATCTGGATAAAAACTATCTGGATAAACCTTATGACCCTAACAATGACTACTCTATCCCTCACGTTGTTGCGATTACTGGTCTAGCCGTAAACGCCGATATGTATGACCCTAATGATTTTCAAAGCTGGGCAGATTTGTGGAATCCAGAGCTTGAAGGTCAGGTCATGCTGATGGATGACACGCGTGAAGTATTCCATATTGCACTACGCAAACTGGGTTATTCGGGCAACTCAACCGATCCGAAGCAAATCGATGAAGCTTATGCTGAGCTGCAAAAATTAATGCCTAACGTACTAGTGTTTAACTCTGATAATCCGGGTGCACCCTATATGTCAGGCGAAGTCGGCGTAGGCATGCTGTGGAATGGCAGTGCGGCGGCAGCCCAAAGTGAAGACATGAACCTCAAGCTTATATTTCCTAAAGAAGGAGGAATTGGCTGGGTGGATAACTTTGCAATTTCATCCGGTGCAAAAAATGTAGATGCTGCTCATAAGATGATTGATTTTCTCCTAAGGCCAGAGATTGCAGAACAAATTTCGCGTGACACTGGATACCTTACTGCAGTTCAAGCATCCAATGAGAAGTTTAAAGATGTCACCCCACTCTTCCCTTCTCAAGAAGACCTTGACCGTGTCGAATGGCAAGATGCCGTTGGCAGTATGACAGTAAAATATGAAGATTACTTTATGAAGCTCAAATCAGGTCAATAAGCATTCATTTTCTTCGAAATAGGCAGCATGAGCTGCCTATTTTCGTTATTGGCTGATATAATTCTTCTCTGTATGGTTTGTCGTTACGATAAACATCCTTACTCACGGCTTAATCTCCAAATATCGTCAGGGTTGACGATTGACTGATTCAGCAAAAACAAAACGGAAAAAGAATGAAAAGTAAATTCTATGCAAGTGCACTTTGCGCAGCGACGTTAATTGCTTCCCCTGCAATGGCTGCTGATCAAGAACTCTACTTCTATAACTGGTCTGAATACATTCCAAATGAAGTTCTTGAAGACTTTACGAAAGAAACGGGAATTAAGGTTATTTACTCTACCTACGAGTCAAATGAAAGCATGTACGCCAAGCTTAAGACTCAAGGATCTGGTTACGATTTGGTAGTACCGTCTACTTACTTCGTTTCTAAGATGCGTAAAGAAGGTATGCTGCAAGAAATAGACAAGAAGAAACTGTCACACTTCACTGACCTTGATACCAACTTCCTAAACAAGCCTTTCGACCCAAACAACAACTATTCTATCCCTTATATCTGGGGTGCAACGGGCATTGGTATTAACTCTGACATGCTAGATAAGTCTTCCGTTACTAAATGGGACGACTTGTGGGACAGCAAGTGGGAAGGTCAGTTAATGTTAATGGATGACTCACGTGAAGTTTTCCATATTGCGTTGACTAAGCTTGGCTACTCGCCAAATACAACCAACCCAGACGAAATTAAAGCAGCCTACGAAGAGCTGAAAAAGCTGATGCCAAACGTATTAGTGTTCAACTCAGACTTCCCTGCAAATCCATATTTAGCTGGTGAAGTGTCTCTTGGCATGCTTTGGAATGGTTCTGCATACATGGCACGTCAAGAAGGTGCATCTATTGATATTATCTGGCCAGAAAAAGGCACGATCTTTTGGATGGATAGCCTAGCCATTCCATCTGAAGCGAAGAATGTTGATGCGGCACATAAGATGATCGACTTCCTATTACGTCCTGAGAATGCCGCCAAGATCGCTCTAGAAATCGGTTACCCGACACCAGTCGCTACTGCTCATAAACTACTGCCTGAAGAGTTTGCAAATGATCCAAGCATTTTCCCTCCGCAGGAAGTGATGGACAGCGGTACTTGGCAAGACGAAGTTGGTGAGGCAAGTGTGCTTTACGATGAGTACTTTCAAAAACTAAAAGTCGATAACTAAACACGTAAACTTGTTTTCAGTTATATACTTAATAAAGCGGCTCTGGCCGCTTTATTTGTTTCACCTAAGTTGAGGGCACTATGATTGTAAGATACAAAAGGTTCCTATCTGGCTTCTGCGTACTTTCTGGTCTTGCGATATTAGTTACGGCAATCAGTTATCAAACACATCCAGAATCCTATAGTGACCTTCTTTTCGAAACCAATACTCTGCTCGTTCTTCTCTTTATCTACTCTGTTTCTCGGGAAATTTATCGCAATAACAACTTCCTAAAGTGGGGCTTAATACTTCTCGTCGCTGATCAAGCGTATGATATCTTGACTGAAATACCCGCTCTAGATAGATGGGCAGACAATAACGAGTTTACTCATACGCTGATTGAAGATGGTGGAATTCAGATTGCCTACCTATTAATTGCTTTTGGTGTCACCCAACTGTTTCGTCAAATGAACGAGCACGCTTACACGGATGAACTGACAGGCCTATTTAACCGAAAAAAATTGTTCTCGATTGATCGTAAACAATTCGATTTGATATATATCGACTTGGATGGTCTAAAGCAAATCAATGACACGCATGGCCACGCGAGTGGCGATTTAACCATTATTCGTTTTGCACAAGCCGTTAATGCATCGGTTAATCCAACAGACAAGGCCTTTCGTATCGGCGGAGATGAATTTGTGATTGTGGTTGGCCCTGGAGAAGGTGAAGCTCTTATCGAGCGAATCAAAGAGGAACTTATTGAAGAAGAGATACTCTTCAGCTACGGTATTGAGTCCTCAACACCTGAAACCTTAAAAGAAAACCTGATAAAAACTGATAAAGCTATGTATGAAATGAAAAACTCTCAACGCAAACGCGCCGAGAGCAATTGAGCTTATTTTATTTAACCTCTGATTCCTGCAGAGCCAAAATTTCCTCAACCAGCTTAGGCACCTCTATACTTGCCTTGCCATATCGTTTTTCTTCGAACTCACTCTCAATGGCACTTGGCTCTAAGTTAATCTCTAGCGTATGAGCTCCATGCATCTTTGCATCATGTACAAAGCCTGCGGCTGGATACACTACTCCAGAAGTACCTATTGAAATAAACAAATCAGCTTTCTCTAACGATTCATAGATATCACCCATTCGCAGAGGCATTTCTCCAAACCATACAACATGAGGGCGCATCTGAGCAGGGATCTGACAACAATGGCAAAGATCACCTGTGTTCACCTCTCCTTTCTGCTCAACCACCTGATTTGATTCGCTGCATCTTGCTTTCAATAGTTCTCCATGCATATGGATTACATTTTGACTACCGCCACGCTCATGTAGATTGTCGATATTTTGCGTGATGATGGTAACAGTGCCTTCTAATTCCTTTTCAAGGCGCCCTAGAGCAAGGTGGGCTGCATTCGGCTCTATACCCTTTTCCTGAAGTTTGAAGCGACGCTGGTTGTAGAATTCTTGTACAAGATCAGGGTTGCGTTCAAATCCCTCTGGCGTTGCTACATCTTCAATGTGGTGATTTTCCCATAAGCCATCCTGAGCTCTAAACGTTTGGATTCCTGACTCGGCTGAAATTCCAGCCCCTGTGAGTACTACTATGTTGTTGTAAGGAAACGTCATATCAAATCCCTTTCATTATATTTGATATAAGCTTACCACCTGAGATTTATCAGCAATAGTCGTTCAGATTAGACCATAGTTGTATTTTAAGGGTTCAACTTCCAAAAAATGTGAGGAGGAATAAGTGAAATGCCTCAGCTTAGCTGTGGTAGAAGGTGATAAAAAATTATATTTGCGGCCTTCTAGCTTGCAAAACGCTTCCCTAGTGCTATTAGTTTTATATTCGCATTAACAAAACTGTCATAATGTACATAATTTAAGCGAATATCCAACGTCATCAGGCTACAGGGAGGTGTCCATGAGCGGATCACCTAAATCAGAACAGTTTGCTTTTTCTTTTTCCATTCGCGCTAAGCTTATTCTTATCAATTTAACTTTACTCGTCAGTGTCGGTTTGTACGCTTATTACGAGCAAATCAGCTTTAACAACTTGAAGTCTCTAGAAAACGCTGCCATCGATAACTTACAAAGTTCCGTTGACCTACTCATGTTACGTCGTCACGAAAAAGATTTTCTGGCACGGAAAGATATGAAATACCCACAGCGTTTCGACAAAACATTTGAAGAGTTATCGGAACGTTTAACGGCTCTCACCGCCGTTTTAAAGTCCCACAACCTTGATATGGAAGAACGTACATCAACGATTATATCGACTCTGAATCAGTATCAGGTTCAATTTCATCAACTGGTTGATCAAGTGAATACCATTGAGGGCGTTGAATCCTCCTCGAATTTAATTTCAGAATTGGAACAAGCAAGAAAAGCATTGAAAGTGGCAGCGGCCGATAAAGACAGTTTCGCTTTAGAGGTTGAGCTGCTTGAGTTAATGGAAGCAGATTACCGATATCTCGCGAATACCGACAAGGAAACCAGTGCTGCCCTGCTGGCCGCTATAGATAAGTTCTCTACTAGTAAGCATGTCCCTGTTGATCTTCAGCCTGTATTCAATCAATACCAACGAAACGCCGAAAAGCTCGTTGAAGCATGTGAAGTTCTAGGTCTGACTTCTAGCGACGGGGTAAGAGGTGCACTCAGATCTAACGTTCACAATACCGAGAAAGCCATTAATGGGCTCCAAACTGAGATAAGCCAAGTCATTTCTCAAAAATCCTCAGACATCAAAAATAAGCTTTTCTTAATTGGAGGAGCCATTGTAGTCTTACTTTCCAGTATGCTACTCCTTATCGGAAGAAGCATACTCAGTCGAATTCAAGCTATAAACACACTTATGGAGAACATTGCCAGCGGTGATGGTGATCTCACGGTGCGTATGAATGCCAAAGGGGATGATGAGCTGGCCCAGCTTGCTAACTCTTTTGATCGATTTATCTCCCAGTTACATGGTCACATTAAAGAATTGGCAAACGTAATGACAGTATTGAGTGAAAGCTCATGCAGTTCTGAGCACGCTGCCGCTAAAAGCATGAACAACGCAGAACAGCAAAAAATACAGTCTGAGTCAGTAGCAACTGCTGTGAATGAGCTCGTAATGACCAGCAACGAAATTACTGCCAATATCGAGTCAGCAGCACAAAACGCTGAAAGCATGAAGTATGAAGCTGATAGCGCCCTCAAGGTAACGCATTCCACCAGCGAAAGTATACAAACGCTGTCATCAAACATTGAAGACTCGCAAAACTTGATTGAAAACTTAGCTGAGCAAAGTAAGGAGATCAATCAGGTCATCGCCACCATTCAAGGTATTGCCGAGCAAACCAACCTACTTGCATTAAACGCCGCGATTGAAGCTGCCCGTGCAGGTGAAAACGGCCGAGGTTTTGCCGTAGTCGCTGATGAGGTAAGACAACTTTCACTGATGACCAATAATTCTACTCATCAAATTGAAACGACTATTCAAACACTAACCTCAGGGATCCAACAAACCGTCTCCAAAATGTCCACCAGCCTTGAGCAAGCTCACCGCACTAACGCGAGCACTAAAGACGTGGTAAAAGCGATAGATAATATGGCGCTACGTATCAATGAAATGTCTGATATGAATACTCAAATTGCTACCGCTTCAGAAGAGCAATCTATGGTATCCGCTGATATTGACCGAAACATCACGGAAATCGCACATCTAGCAGGAGATACGCATAAAGTCGTTGCAGGTTCAGTACGTTGTAGTGAGCAAGTATCCGGTGTTAGCCATAAGTTGGAGCAAATTGTCGCAAACTTCAAATATTAGACGGTATTCACTTTAACAGTGCTTATCTTCTAAAAGTAATAAACAGTAGTGTTGTGGAGATGGCATGGAAACTTCTTCCATGCCATACATCGCAGCGTAATTATCTTTGTACATCCATTTAAAGCCTTTGTGATCAGAACGATCATCTCTTCATTACACCTCATGACTCGTTACCCGACTTGCTTATGTTCAATATTCTATACAGCGTACGACAAAGGTCGATTTTGGCACTAATCGGGCAACTCATTACACTTTCATAACGGTTACGTTTTGTTCTATTCAGCATATAACCAGAACATCACACCGTACAAGGCTTAAATATATTGGCAATTTTGCCAGTCAAACGCACGCAAGCCAACAATGCATAAGAGAAAAGTCCACGAGCAGTCGTTCTTCAATGAATAAGCTGTCAGCTCGTAAGTTCTACACATTGGAGCTTGCCGTTATAACAGTTGGTTGGAGAACGTCATGAAAACACTATTGGGTATCTTGCTATTACTTTTCAGTATACAAGGCCATACACACTCACTTCTGCCTGTCATTGACACAGGAAACCTTAATATTTCCACTCTAGAAAAGCACAATATCCCGACTCTGATACCAGACGGAAGATTCGTATACAGACCGATTAAATACCCCTTTTCAATGTCTGATCACTTTGCTAAAGGCTCCCAATGGCTAGCATTAGAAGAAGAACTGAACCATTGGAGTGGTGCTATGGGCGTGGATCCTCGGGTGGTCTTGGCCACACTAGCCGCATCTCACGATTGGTCGCCGGCTCATACGTTATCAATATCTGAGTTAGAACACTTAAGAAGTGAAATTCGACATGTAGCAAATCGCCTTTCGCAACTTTTCTATCATGTCAGACAGCAGTCAAACACGATAGATCGTGCAGCCACCTATGCCATCGTGTCATCACTGCAGAGTATTGAACAATGGCCTGAATGGCAGGCATTTTATTATCAACAGTTTGGCTCACCAACATTTGTTGAAGATGTCTCTTTCGTCTCCCCCCCTGAGATGCAATGGCCATGGAGAGCTGGCTATAACTGGATACCCAATGGTCCACACTCACACACAGGATCAGGGTTTCCGCTCTCATCGCTTGATGTCTCTTATGATTGGCCGCGCTGGGGAGGACAAACTTATAGCGTCACAGCAGCACATGAAGGGTACGTTTCTGTATTTTCTCGTTGCCAACTAAGAGTGACAGCAAAGAATGGATGGGCCACAAACTATTACCACATGGATGGGATCGAAGTACAAGATGGAGCTTGGGTGGCTAAGAACCAAAAAATCGGCACCTATGCTAGCCAGAAAAACGTCGCCTTATGCCAAGGTGGCTCATCCACAGGGCCACATCTGCATTTTTCGCTGCTGTATAACGGGCGTTTTCAATCATTACAAGATAAGTCATTTGGCCCCTATACTATTGACGTGGGTCGTTATAGCTATGACAGCCATTGCAGCTACACGTGGATGTTAGATGCTAGAACTAACTCAAAACAATGTTTCTGGTACCGTGTCGACAACCCTTAGTCATAATATATCGCTATCCCTCAATTCTCCTGGGGGATAGCTTTTTGGCTTGCTCAGTTAGTTTATCTAGGAAAGATACTGTTCAAAAAAGTCGATAAGACAGCGTATTGTTGCCGACAAGTGCTTTCGAGAAGAATACAAAGCGTAGACCTTCATTTGTTGAGGTTTCCATTCTGGAAGCACTTCGACAAGTTTGCCACTTGCAAGATACTCATCAGCAAGATATCTCGGCTGAACCGCTAATCCCGCTCCGTTAATTGCCGCATGCAGCAAAACAGTTGCCTCGTTGGCTGTTAACTGACACTGCACTTCCACCGCTCTATGTTCTGCTCCTTTACTTAAATGCCATACATGGCGCTGAAAGTTTTTGTAACCCAAACAATGCAGCTGAGAGAGGTCTTCTGGTTCACTGACTTGTATTTGTTTAGCATAACTCGGGGAAGCAACAATCACAGAATCACACACAGCAATGGGCTTACCAATCAAGGAAGGATCTGGGTTAGAAGCAATTCTGATCGCCAAATCAATTTGGTTGTCTGCCATATCGGTTACTGAATCTTGAAGATCGATATCAATGCTGACTTTGGGGTGCAGATTCATAAAATCAGTAATTGCAGGTACTAATTGAGCAAAACCAAATGACATGCTGGTTGCGATTCTCACCGTTCCGGTCAACTCATTAGCGGTATCCGTAATAGCCAATAACTTATCAGCCTGGTTTAGCCATTGCTCAACCTGTTTAAAGCACGCTTCTCCTGCAGTAGTGAGAGAGACTTTCCTTGTCGTACGGTGTAAGAGCCGTACATTTAGCCAATCTTCCATCGCTTCAACATATCTTGTCACCATTGGCCTCGACATGTCTAACCTATCAGCTGTGGCGGTAAAACTTCCCGACTGTGCGACATCAATGAACACTTTTGCTGCAGTCACTCTGTCCATAATATGCTCGATTTAAGAAATAATGTTGTTAACTTTGTGGTATTTTTCAGAACAGGTCAATGCCCTACTATTCTCCCGTCCACACACAACCCTGTTAATGGAGAGAATGATGAAAAAACTGACATTACTTGCGGCTTCAATGCTTATTGCAACTCACACTTATGCTGCAGAACAATCGAACCTCACTTTTGATGTTTACAGTGCTGACCAAAACAGTTTCTACGTCAATTCAACACTCATTGTCGGAGACACAGAAGTGATGGTCGTCGACACTGGATTTACAAAAGCAGATGCTCTTCGCATTGCAGCCAAGGTTCTAGACGCAGGAAAACCTCTGAAAACTATTTTTATTAGTCAGGCAGACCCTGATTACTATTTTGGTGCGGAAGTTCTCCATGAATTATTCCCAGAGGCTCAAATCATTACAACACCTGCTGTGAGAAAAGTCATTGAGGAAAAGCTACCAACCAAACTGAAAGTTTGGGCACCTCGTATGGGAGCTAACGCGCCAGTAAAACCTTACATTCCAGATGCCTATACGGCCTCTAATTTAACCATTGACGGTCATACCATTGAAATCCGTGGTAATGATGGCGACATTGCCCATCGACCATATCTATGGATCCCTTCTGAAAAAGCGGTGCTAGGAAATGTTTCAATCTATGGTACGAACCTTCACTTGTGGATGGCCGATGCTCAAAGTGATGATAGCCAAGCACTTTGGTCTAAACAATTGAATGAAATACAGTCACTAAAACCTGAAATTGTTGTCCCAGGGCATATGCTATCGGGTACAAAGTTAGATGTGAATTCTATTCAATACTCTCAGCAGTATCTAAAAGACTTTAAGCAAGCAAAGCAAACCACTGAAAACAGCGAGCAGCTGATTGAAAAAATGAATGAAAAATACGCTGAAGCGGAGTTACCCGTGGCTCTAAGTATTGGCGCAAAAGTTCACAAAGGAGAAATGGAGTGGTAAAAATTCACGTTTTTTACGACCCAATGTGTGGTTGGTGCTACGGCGCCACCCCACTAATGGAAATGATTGAAAATCATGCACATTTTGACCTTTGCTTGCACCCTGGTGGTATGGTGTCATATCGCTCTGTCGAACCTGATTTTCGACAACATATTTTACACAGCGACAAGCATATCTCAAAGCTGACAGACGCCAAGTTCGGTGAATCATACCTAAGCAAGGTAGCCAGTAACAAAGAGTTCATTCTTGATTCTTTCTTACCAACAAGAGCTATCTTGCTCGCAGAATCCCTTGGGATCTCATCTTTGAAGAGTTTGAAGGAGATTCAACGGGCACATTATTTCGATGGCAGCGATGTAACTCAGCCAGCAATACTTGCTAAGGTCATGCAGAATCTAGGAGGAAATTTAGTAGAATGGCATCAGGCACTCGCAAATCAAGAGCAGCCAGAAATAGCTAAAATTAAAGCCTCAAAGCAGCTTATGAAGGCGTTAAATGTAACCAGCTACCCGACTTTTGTCGCTGAATCAGACGGACAGTATATAAGCCTGCCACACAGTGACTACTACGGGAACCCAGCATTGTGGCTACAACATTTAGAGCATACACTGCTTAATGGAACGAGCTGAGATCACCTTCACTATCTTAACAACACGTATAAGCTAAACTTTTGGAAGTCTGTGTTTGCGATGAACAATGGCTTCCATTCACACTCCCTCCTCAACGTTTCAGACACACCACACAGACTCAAGAACACAAACGCAAGTCTGTTGTTAGCTGTTAATTTATGGCGTCAAACGATCATTATTCGATTTTAAAATGAGTGAATTCTGAATTATTCGCTTTTCGATTGCATCATTTCAGTTTACTGTTTATTTCAATTCTTATTACTCAAAAAATGGCTAATTACATGCTCGAAAAAGAACTAAAACTAGAGTATCAATCAGTACAACAAGGCTTTATTAGCTTGCTACCGATCTCAATATTTGTTGTGGTCTTTGGTACAGCTTTTGGTCTAGCTGCCGTTCAGGTCGGTCTAAGTGAATCCTCAGCTTTGTGGATGAGCACTCTGGTATTTGCAGGCGCTTCTCAGTTTGGTGCGTTAGACCTTTGGGGCGTGCAAGTCCCTATTATTCCTTTGGCTATCACGGTATTTGCGATTAATGCTCGCCATCTTCTGATCGGGGCAACGCTATACCCTCATATCAGAACAATGAAAGCTTTACCACGTTACAGCGTAATGCTATTTGCTTCAGATGCTAACTGGGCGATGTCCATGAAAGCGTTTGCTAATAATGACCACTCAAAAGGACTAGGAATTTTGTTTGGTGGAGGTCTAGCGCTTTGGATTTTCTGGATTATTGGTACTTGGGTTGGTGTTTATTTTGGTAACGCAATTCAAAACCCAGCAGCTTATGGTATTGATATGGTAATGGGCTGCTTTCTACTGACTATGGTACTTGAGGGTAATAAAGACCATGGCATCTACATTATCTGGGTATCTGCTGCATTCTCATCGATTATCGCGTATTTGTACCTACCAGAGAATGCCCACGTGATTGTAGGAGCACTGACTGGGGGGATTGCTGGGGTGCTGGTAGGGGATAAAAACAATGAACATTGAGACAACAGAATTTGGCACTTTGGCGATTATTGCCATCATGACTGTGGTAACCATCATTACACGTTGGGGTGGTATATACGTGATGTCCTACATTCCAATTAGTCAGCGAGTACAACAATTTATAGCCGCCATGTCGGGCTCAGTGCTAGTAGCGATTATTGCGCCATTATTTATTACTGGAGACATAGGAGCTAAAGTGGCTTTGCTAGTGACCGCCATTGGCACGCTAGTTTTGAAAAGGCCACTTTTATCAATCACATTTGGGATTTTGTTGGCAGCGCTAACACGGTCCTTGTAGCGTACCTAGCTGAAAAGAGCCTTTTACAGGCTCTTGATAAATTCCACTTAGGTGGTCACTGCTTTCAGACTTCTAAACCATTTTTTAATCGGTTGAACAATCCAGTATCGCGAAATGAAGAGCCCAATCTGAAAGAGAATATACTGACGCCGGCAGTATAGCATACAGACATAATCAAACTTCTCAGTTGGGCCTTCAAATAGGACATGAGGGTAAATGTACTTCTGCCTCTCGGCAACTTTAGGGTTACGAGCACCTGACATGAAATAGCGTTTCTTCATGCGATATGCTTCCCAGCTAGCATAAATAAAGACAAACCCACGCTCAAAGTCAGAGAGAGCTCGTTCAACCCAAAGCCCCCCACCTTCAACAATATTTTCCGTTGCATATTGAAGGGGATGCTCCTTCATATCTACTGGTAAGTCAGCCATATAGACCAAAGGGTTACCGCAGTTCACTGAATACCCTGCACACATCTCTCCTTTTGAATCAAAAAATGCACGCACACATGTTCGACTTTGTAGATGTTCGACCCTAGTTTGATTACCTGATATCGATTGATAGTGCTTGGCAAACGCCTGAAAGTCCTCATCACTGGAGATACGTTTGCTCCTTAAGATCATGATTGATCCTCCATCGTAAATGGATAAGACACATCCATTTGGTAACGACCAGGAGAAACAATGTTGTCAGGATCAAATGCGGCTTTGATTCTGCTACGCAGCGTTAATGCATCTTTTTCAAGTTCGTGATCGCGACGGAATGGCATCTCATCGACAGCACGTCGATAGCAAGGCCATTGATAATGCTGATAGAGGGTTCGAAGTTTTTTTACTAGGTCTGTCGCTCGACTCACTTCGTCTGGATTGCCTGCATCATAATAAATGCTGATTATTGCCTGACACATATATGCGTTAACGGCAGTCAAAGTTACACCAAACTCAAAACCTGCTTTATCAAAAGCCTGTTTTGAAATACGCATACACTTTTCTACTTCTTCACCAAGCATAGGTAACGTTGGCGCAACCCAGTAAAAACCCGCTCCGTCTTCCACGGGGTTCATTTTTTCCGGTACGTTGCCACGGTAACGCCAATAACAACCTTTTAAAGCCAAATCTTTTGGGTTCCCCTCTAACATATCCATCATCTCAGTAAACTCATTAAGGCTATTCTGTAGACGCCGATAGACAGGCAAACGGCCCAAAAATCGGTTGGCACTAATAGCAATTTGATTCATCTGCTTCAATGTGGATAGGCTAACCACATTCACCTGTGCAACCGATTTGAGTAGTGCTTTTACACGCGCGGCTTTTGCCTTCGCAATTTTATGTGTGCCGCTAATAACAAAGGCTCCCGACCAAGGAGTCAGCTTGTACTGCTTACACAGTGACTCAATATCCCCCAGGTTAGCACCTTCATCAGAGCTCCACTTGGCGAAATTGAATCGTTCCATCATGGTTAACATTCGATAGGTGTTACCCAAGTGCGGTAGCCCATCAATACTACCTTCTGATTTCAGGCGACGCATGATTTCGATGTAAGCGGGCAAATCATTAGCTGACTTTAGACGAACAAGGCAACGTAAGCTGGACTCAGGTTTGAGCATCAGTTCAAACTTCATTTTGCTGATCACCGCAATATTATTCTGGGTGAACAATTCGTGAAGGTTAGCAGCAAGTCCCGCTCGACCACAGTATCGCACGCTCTGATTAAGCTTCATCACTTCGCCATTGGCTAATATTAACTCGCTGATGGTAAAGTGTTGACTTCGGTTACCCACAGGACCATGGCCAAACCCTCTTTCCAGTACATTTCCCATTACACTTGTATCTGGCCCTGCTCCGGTACAATCCAGCATCCATGGAGTGTGTTTAAGATAAGATGACACCTGACCTTGTGTGACACCTGGTTCTATTTCGATGACTCCCAGCTCTTCATCAAAGCTCAGGATACGATTCATGCCACTTAGGTCGAGTAGTGTACAGCCATCAGTGGCAGGTGATTTATAACCATACCCCCAGTTATTCCCTCTACCGATAGGATAGACAGATAGCTTTTTTACGTAAGCCTGCTTGATGGTTTGTTGTAACTCCACATCGTTCTCAGGATGGAGAATTTGGGGGACGGTACGCGAATGGTGACCAAGGCCACTGCGAAGTTCTATTGGCTGAGGTAAATCAACCTGTTCCACAACAGATGACACGTGTAGCTCCTTTACCGGTGAATAACAAGACTATTGAATCCTCAATCAATAGATTCTTCTGCTGTTCTTATTGGGAGCAGGATTATCTCAGTAGCTTAAATATCAAACAATACACATATCTGTGGGGTGAATGCATTCAGCAAAAACAAGTAGATAACAACATTCACATTGACTTCACGAATAAAAAGTAAGGATTGGAAAGAGTGATTGATGAAATAGGTTCAGAGTAAGAAGAAAAGGCTCTCTATAGCTATAGTGAGCCTATTCATGATGCCTTACCACTCATCTAGTATTCAGATGATTCTGAGACAGACAAGTCAAAGGCCTGCTTCTTGCGCTTTTTGCGTTCGCTTTCTTACATTCAGAACTCCACCTGAGAGCTTACGCTAAAGGTAAGAAAATAGTCAGATTCGGAACCATCTCAGATGTCGAGAACGAAGAGCAAGAAGAAAACTCATACAAGAATCACTTTGCTACGGTGTACGCTAGTGTGGCGCTGACCCTTGTCTTTGTTATATTTAAGTTGGTTCAGTAACGACAAAACCAGATTCTCAAAGGAGGACAAGCACCTCCTCAGATACAAAAAAGCCTCACATGTGTGAGGCTTTGATTTATGTGTAAATCGTTAACCATCAATTCCTTTCGACTTTAGGAATTCGGAGTAAGTGCCACGGAAATCGTTAATCTTACCGTCTTTAATTTCCAGAATACGAGTAGCCAAAGAGTCCACAAACACTCGGTCATGCGATACGAAGAACAAAGTTCCTTTGTATTGCTCAAGCGCCGTATTCAATGATTCAATAGACTCCATGTCCATGTGGTTAGTTGGTTCATCCATTAGTAGCATGTTTGGCTTATGCATCATGATTTTACCAAGGAGCATGCGTCCTTGCTCACCACCGGAAAGCACTTTTACAGACTTTTTAATGTCGTCTTGACCAAACAACATACGCCCTAAGAATCCACGAATTACTTGCTCGTCGTCACCTTCTTGACGCCATTGCCCCATCCAATCCATTAAGTTCATGTCTTCAGCAAAGTCATGTGCATGGTCTTGAGCGTAGTAACCAATGTTAGCGTTTTCTGACCATTTAAATTCACCAGCGCGCGGTTCTAGTACACCCGCGAGAGTGTTCAAAAGCGTAGTTTTACCGACACCGTTCTCACCAATAATTGCTACACGCTCACCCACCTCAAAGATTGCATTGAAGCCTGAGAATAAATCTTCATCATAGCCTTGAGATAGGTTTTCAATGATAAGCGCATTACGGAACAGTTCTTTAGATTGTTCAAAACGAATAAACGGGTTCTGACGACTAGACGGTTTAACTTCTTCTAACTGTATCTTGTCAATTTGCTTGGCACGTGAAGTCGCCTGCTTAGCCTTCGAGGCATTAGCAGAGAAGCGCGCAACGAATGTATTTAACTCTGCGATTTGAGCTTTCTTCTTTGCGTTATCAGCCAGTAAACGTTCACGAGCCTGAGTAGCTGCAACCATGTACTCATCATAGTTACCAGAAAATAGACGCAATTCGCCGTAATCTAGGTCGGCCATATGTGTACATACCGAGTTTAAGAAGTGACGGTCGTGCGAGATGATAATCATGGTACAGTTACGCTGGTTAAGCGTTTCTTCCAACCAACGGATAGTATCCATATCCAAGTTGTTGGTTGGTTCGTCAAGGAGCATAATATGTGGGTCAGCGAACAGTACCTGAGCCAAAAGTACACGTAGTTTCCAGCCAGGTGCCACTTCGCTCATCAAACCGTAATGCTGTTCTTCTGGTATACCAACAGCTAGAAGAAGCTCACCGGCTTTTGCATCGGCCATGTAGCCATCCATTTCTGCAAACTCAACTTCAAGTTCAGCGACTTTAATACCGTCTTCTTCGGTCATTTCAGGCAAAGAATAGATACGATCACGTTCTTGTTTTACTTTCCACAGCTCTTTATAGCCCATGATAACGGTATCAATCACCGTAAACTCTTCATAAGCGAACTGATCCTGATTCAGCTTAGCAACACGCTCGTTTGGATCGTAACTAACATTACCCCCTGTCGGGTCTAGTTCACCACTCAAAATCTTCATGAACGTTGACTTACCACAACCATTAGCCCCAATTAGGCCATAACGATTTCCTTCGCCAAATTTCACTGAAATGTTTTCGAACAGTGGTTTCGCCCCAAATTGCTGCGTGATGTTATTCGTACTTATGATGAGAGTATCCCCCTAAATTTCTCTATACTATTCATAAAGATAGAAAAATATTTTTTTGAAAAAGATAAAAATCGAGCAGAGTATAACAGCTTGGAACTGTGAACTACATCAATTGTTGGGGTCAATTACTCTTTCAGGCTGATTTTATAACCAACTGATGTAGCTCCCAACCTCTAGCACAATAAAAAGGTGCCTTTAGCGAATCACTAAAGGCACCTTTCAACAACCCATTCCTAAAGGATAAAGGACTAAATTGATTCCCAACCACTCAATTCAACACATCGTCCTCGATACAAAACATCACTCTGGGGATCACGACTTGCAGTCACTATCAATTCAGAACTGCTCTTTAACGTCTTCCATTCTGCTGGCGACATATAACGAACATCTTCTACATTTTTCAGGCTATCAATCAATATAAGCTTGCCCGTTTCTCCCTCTCTCATCCAGACCATTGCTTGGCCCATCGGCACTTCATCCATACCTAGATTACGTTGCATGCGAAGGCTCGATTGACCCGGTTTATCGCCTTGGTATGCCACCAACGCAAAATGATTCTTCTGGGTTTCTGAAGACATCATGGCTAAATAACTCACAGGACGTACCTGAACGGTTTCAATGGGTAACGGGCTTTGCAACAAAATCGGTTGCAGCCAAATACCCACAAACAAAGAGAGCGCCATACCTGTTGGTAGCCACCACCAACGTATCCGTTTTGCCCCACGGTTAGGAATGAATGTTTGCTCAGCGATGTTTTTCCAAACCCGTTTTGGTGGGCGTTTTAGGCCATGTTCAGACGATTCAAGCTCTGTGGAAGGATTCAGACCAGATAAATGCTGTTGCCACTGTTCAACATGCTCCCACCACGTCGGGTCTGCTTGCATCAAAGTTTCCAACCTTCGTCGTACCCGAGGCGTTTGCGTCCCCAAGACGTATTCACTGGCCAGCTTATCTCTTAGCTCAGAGTTCTGGTAACGGCGGCTCGTTAATCGGTCAGACATCGTTTCAGCTCCTGCAGCCCACGGCGAATCCAAGACTTTACCGTGCCAAGTGGTGTTTTAATGTGTTGGACGATCTCCTGATGGCTCATCCCGTGTTGGTACGCTAGCACTATCGCATTTCGCTTCTCTTCGCTGAGAGAATGTAAACACCGATCGAGCCCAGAGTCTGAAGTCGATACAGCTTGCCGATCAACTTGATCCAATGACTTTTCCAGCGGCTCTTCTCCTCGCCTGCTACGTTTTCTGACTTCATCGATAGCAAGATTCCTCATACTCTGGCAAAGCCAAGCCCAAGGGTAATCCACGGGATACCTTCCATCGTTATACCAAAGTTTAACGAAGCCTTCTTGAAGAAGGTCGGCTGCAACTTGGTCGTCTTTTACAACCCCACGGATTAGGCTGTACAATCTTGAACTGGTTAACCGATAGAGCGCTTCGAACGCCTGTTTGTCTCGAAGCGCTACTCTGGAAAGCAGTAAACCTATTTGATGTTTATCTGTACTCACACTTTCCTCATTGGATTACTAGGTGCCAGACGTTTTTGACCCCGTCACCACTGGTTTCACCTGGGGCTTTATCTTTAAACCAACGATAAAGCGGTTTACCCTGAAATGTCCACTGATACGATTGGTCATCTCTCTTAGCGATACCGAACCCACCTGATAACTTGAGGTTTTCAACCCCTTTTTTAGTTAGCTTAGAATCAACATACGCCGGAGGCCATTTCACTTCGCAATCCCCATAACACGCTGACTTGTTCATTTTGTCTTTATCGAAGGTATAGAGTGTTTGGTTGCTACTATCGACTAAGAATCGACGTTTGCCATCGTTAAACAGCTTAATCGTCACATCATCGGCACGAGCAAGTGGCCATACACCTTTAACGCCTGCACCTGTTATGTCACCCGTTTGAGTATCTTTAAACCATCGGTATAGTGGTTTTCCTTGAATGGCCCATTGGCTGGTCCCATCAGCACGAGTAATTTTACTAAACGCGCTAAGTCCAGCAAATTGCGTACTATCCTCTCCTTCTGCCAATAATGGGGGCCATAATTTCTCACAGTCATCTACACATACGGATTTTCCCACTG
Organism: Vibrio sp. Isolate24; assembly: GCF_022398215.1. Classification (NCBI taxonomy): domain Bacteria; kingdom Pseudomonadati; phylum Pseudomonadota; class Gammaproteobacteria; order Vibrionales; family Vibrionaceae; genus Vibrio; species Vibrio sp. Isolate24. Next base: position 682,933 of record NZ_JAKEUU010000002.1, on the reverse strand, counting down.
GATCTTTAGCAAAAGTGTAAAGGGATTTACCTGCGCTATCGGTGTATACCTTACCGAAGTCAGTATCGCTTGTCTGCGTTGAAGCCATTGTGTAACTACTTGGTAGTAAGATCATCGCTGAAATTAAAAATGTTTTCATTGTCTTTATCCTTGCTATCGAGTCCAGCCTTCACGGGCAAAAAAGAGGTTACCTTCGCTACTTTTAACAAAATCAATGAATGCCTGAGTTTGAGGCTCTGCTCCTTTGGTTTTGGCTAAGGTAAGATCACGATAAATCCGGCGTTCTGGCTCAATTTCAACGTAGTCAACCTTGTCCGCATGATTCAGAGGCCAGTGAATCCAGGTAATCCAAGCGTCCGCGTTCTGCTGTTGAAACGCTTTAAAACTGGCACCACTGCCCTTGGCGTACGCAATGATCTTCTCGCGGAAATTTTGAACATCAGCTAGCGAACCCGTTCGACCTGCAACATCTTCCCAGACACCTGTACCTGATGTGTTATAGACACCGAGACCTTCAGTCACCACAATACGCGATGGCTTATCTAATAAGTCTTTTATGCCAGTAATGTTTTTCGGATTACCTTTCTGGACTGCAATAACCGCTCTACGTAGATAGACAGGTTCAACATTTTGGTGGCTAATAAAGGGGTAAGTTTCAACAAAAGCACTCATAGATTGTTCAGAAGACCCAAAGATCAAATCTGCATTTTTTTGTGCACCTAAAGTCCATTTAGATTCAGGCCCAGCGATGACATTAACCTTTACGCCACTTTTTTTCGTAAACGCCTCTGCAGCATGACGCAGTGCGGTGTCTGGTCCCCCAGGGCCATAAACATTAATCACACCATCACGAGGCTGGTGAACAATATTCGGGTCAAGTTTTGGTGATGCGAATGAGGACGTACTTGCAAACACCATAGCTAAGCTGGTCAAAATCAGATGACGCTTCATGTTTTCTCCTTGAAATAATAAAGATTCAGACAAGAGACGTGCAGACTTATGGTTTGGATGCAGGAGAATTGGAATTTTTTTTAATGTTTGATGTGCGAACCAGCCAACTCATCCTACCCCACAAAACAAATCGCATCAGATACAAAGAGACTCACTCAAAGCTAAGCGAGCTCAAGGAATTATCATGTTACACGTGGTAAGCTTGGCTAGTTAAGCGGGTGAAGATTCTTCGTTAGCGAAAAGCCATGATGGATTCAAGACACGCCGCTACAAGTCATTACAGATACAAAGCAAGAGAACATTTATGCTTCTTCCAACGCAAACGAGTTGGGTTATTTTAGCTGGCGGTCAAGCCAGACGCATGGGCGGAAAAGACAAAGGTCTTATCGAACTCGATAATAAACCTCTGATTCAACATGTTTTTGAAAGACTGTCCAAGCAAGTTTCAGACATTATGATTAATGCCAACCGAAATCAGGAGATCTACTCCAAATACGCCACGGTCATTGGTGATGAAATCAAAGATTTTCCAGGGCCGATGGGCGGAATCCACGCAGGATTGTCAGCGGCAAACAAGGACTGGGTTGGCTTTGTACCTTGTGATAGCCCGCAGATCAGCATGAATTTGGTTGAGCGGTTCTGTGCCGCCGCCCAAGATGACTATGACATACTCGTTGCGCACGACGGGGACTTTCAGCAACCCGTCTTCACTCTCTATCACAAACGTGTGTTGCCAAAGCTGACGGCATTTCTCGAGCGTGGCGATAGAAAAATCACTTTACTCTATAAAGAGTGCAAAACACGTAACGTCGATTTTAGCGATGCCAATGAGTGTTTCGTTAACCTAAACACTCCTATAGAGTTGGCACAATTTGGAACGGTAAACCAATGACACACTCGCTCCCTATCCCCATTCTGGGTTTTGCCGCTTACTCCGGCACAGGCAAGACAACCTTGTTGGAAGCATTGTTGCCTAAATTAACTCAAGCAGGGTTGCGCATTGGCATGCTTAAGCATGCCCATCATGACTTCGATGTCGATAAAGAAGGTAAAGATAGCTTTCGATTACGTAAAGCTGGAGCGTCTCAAATGTTGATTGCTTCCCGCAATCGATATGCTTTGATGACAGAAACGCCAGAAGCAGAATCTGAATTCGACTACCTTCTGAGCCGCTTTGATATCAACTCGCTTGATGTCATTCTTGTCGAAGGCTGTAAAAACATTGCTTTTCCAAAAATTGAACTCCACAGAAAAGAGGTCGGAAAGCCCTGGCTTTATCCTAACGATGACAACATTATCGCTATCGCTGCAGATACTACTGTCGATAACTTGCTACTGCCTCAAATGAGCATTAATGATATCGATATGATCGCTCGCTTTGTCTATGACTACGTCAAGCGCGATCATCAGCCTCAAAACGATACGTCAGCAACCAGCGTTGACACTCTTTCTCCTGCTTTTCATTCCGTTGAACAGGGTTTAGAAAATATCCTCTCTTCGCTCAAACCTATTGATCTATTAGAGTCATGCTCCATTGAACTTAGCCAAGGGCGTGTCCTCGCTCGAGACGTACTCTCGCCAGTTACAACAAATGGTGCAGCTCTCTCTCAAGGTCAAAGGCTCGCATCACCGGAAATGGGTATGCTGGCTTCCCTTGGCTTGACACAATGCGAGGTTTATCGACGGTTAAAAGTAGCCATGTTCTTCCCTAGTGATGAGAAAAAAGGACCAGAGACCAAGCAAACGTCTAACTCAATGCACCAATCCAATCGCTTTATGTTATTGGCATTACTTGAAAAGCTTGGTTGTGAGATTCTTGAGCTTGGCTTTCTCGAAGGTAATGAGAAAAGCATAACACCTGCTCTACTGTCTGCTTCTGAAAAAGCCGATGTGATTATTAGTATTGGCATAGGTGATACTAGTCCAGTCCAGCTTGATTGCGACAAGCTAGGTAAGATTGACTTCGGCATGAGACCAGAACACCGATGCGCCTATGGACAAGTCAACGATAAGCCTTTCTTTGGTCTTGCGAGTCACCCTATTGCTGTTATGGTGTCATTCATCAATGTTGTGGAGCCGACACTGCGGAAAATACAGGGTGAAAAAGGTTGGCTGCCCCTCAAAGTTAGCGCTGTTACACAGGAGAATTTGCATTCGCGACAAGGTCAAACTGAATTTCGCCTTGGCAGCTATGAAATAGATTCTAATGGGCAGCTCAGGGTGAGAGGCACAGGCAAACAAAGCTCTGGAGACCTGCAACCCATTAACGGAGCCAACTGTTTGATCGAGATTTCCCCAGCCGTTGATACTGTCAAGATTGGAGAAAGCGTGACAATCATTCCGCTTCAAGGCAGAATCTAGTGCATCCAAGGCCAGCTCAAGCTGGCCTCATTTATCTTAAGAGAAATACATATGGCTCGCACAATCCTGTATACCTATAAGGGTGAAGACAAAACGCTAACTTTTTCGTATCAGCAACATCGTAATATTCATGAAGCCGTAGCCGAAGTTGAAGGTATCGATATTTCCGAGTTCCTAAAGATGGAACAGCAAATTGAAGCCGTGTCAGATACTAAGGCAATGCGCAATTATCGCGACAACCATTTCAGAAAATTGGGATTTGAGAAAATCACTCTCAAACAAAAAGAAAACCTTGGTGTCGGTAAGAAGAACAAGTAGTTATAAACAGGAGCCTAGCGCTCCTGGTAGTTAAGCTCAGCGGAATCGGTCCAGTCAATAAGTTGCTTATAGTGTTCTTGTTGAAAGGCGAGCAAAGTCATTGTGATTACCATAAAAAAGAGCCTGCCTAAGCAAGCTCTCAAATTTATGCAATCAGATCAAGATTATTTGATGTTGAGGAAGGCTGCCCCACGCACACCACCAGAATCGCCATGTTTTGCTTTGATAATCTTCGGACACTTAGCAACAGATAGCAGATACTTAGGCACACGCTTTGGCATCTCTTCGTAAATGAGTTCGAAATTAGACAACCCACCACCTAGTGCAACAACATGTGGGTCATTAGCAGTAAAGATATTAGCAAAGCAAATTGCCAACAACTCCATAAAGCGCTCAACATGCTCTGCTGCTTTAGCTTCGCCTTCCTTGTATGCATTGATGATATCAATCGCTTTCTTCGCTTCGCCGTAATAGTGCTCGTATATTAACTCAAAGCCACGACCCGATAAGTAGCTGTCCAAGCAGCCTTTTTTACCACAGCCACAACCTAGTAGTGGCGCGTTGTCTCCCAGATGGAACCAAGCATCTATCGGTAAGCGCATATGGCCAAGCTCACCCGCCACGTGGTTACGACCGGAAAATACTTTGCCGTCGTAAATCAATCCACCACCAAAGCCAGTGCCAAGAATCAGCCCCATAACCGAAGGCTCATCTTTAAGCTCTTCATCCCACGCTTCAGAAAGTGCAAAGCAGTTCGCATCGTTTTCAATTTTAACGCTACGGCCTATTTTGGCTTCAAGGTCAGCGCGAAGTGGCTTACCTTTGGCCGCAGGCACGTTGACCGTCAGAACGGTGGCATCATCGGCGTCTTCCATTCCAGGTAGACCTAGACCGATCTTGCCTTCGCAGCCAAACTGTTTGTCATACTTATTCACCAGTTCAGCAATCGTGCTCACTAATAAAGAATAGTCTTCTGTTGGCGTTGGTACGCGCTCTGTGGCAACACGCTCTAATTGTTCATTAAACGCACCAAATTCAATCTTAGTGCCTCCAACGTCAAAGCCGTAGTACATCGTATCTCTCCCAGAAACAAATATAAAAAAGTCAAAATCGGTTCATTATCCACATTGGTACGCCTACAATCCGTGACGTGGAACGAATTTAACCACTACCTAGACTTAACTGTGCAGACTATCGCCAACAAGCCCATTATTTTCAGACTGAATTCTCGTTTTTCACCTTCTGAAGATAATGTTGCAGCTGTGGCCGGTCAAAATTTGGCTTAATTCGGGTTTTGCTTAACAGGTAGCTTTCTTTAAACACGTCAAACCACAGTTTAAGCGTTTGCGCTGTCTGTTCTTCACCTAATTGCTCAAGTACCAATGTGGCGACTTCTGCCGTAGCAAGGTGTTGTTCATTGTCAGAACGCCTCATAACATACTGAGAAATTGATTCTGGCGACACTGACAAAACAGGAAGCGCATTCAGATATGGCGACTTTCGAAAAATGCGCCTAGCTTCTCTCCAGCTCCCATCAAGAAAGATGAGTAATGGTTTTTTACCACCACACTGCTGGCGAGGATGTTCTCCAAGCAAACGAGACTTATCTTCAACGTACTCATCAGGAAACACCACTATGGGCTGATAATCTTGATGATTGAGCAGCGACAGCATCGCCTGATCAGGCTCTGTGCGACTCCATTGATACACATAACCTTCTTTTACCGTATCAAGGATAAGCCGCCCAGTATTGCTTGGCTTGAAGACTTCGTTTTCAGACACTAGCAGCATCACCGATACTGAACTGGAGACATCTGGCTGATATGCACAGATACAAAAGTGTTCAGCTACCTGACAGTACTGACAACGCTGGACTTTACAGCCTCTTGCATTGAACGGTTTCGTCGAGTGCTCTAGGCGATGCTGATAGAGACGGTGAAAAGCGTGGATTCTCATGTAAGTTGATGGATAATGATAAAGGGTGCTGAGTTTACCTTGAGACAAATCCGTTGCAAGTTCCATGTGGGAGAAAAACGTCGTATGCAGAATCCAGATCTTATTCGCTTAAGCTTTTTTCTTTCTGTGCTAATACTGTGTGGATTGTGGGAGTGGCTAACTCCACGAAAAAAGCTGACCCAGAATAAGCTCTATCGCTGGATCAACAACCTTGGCTTGGTCGGCTTTAACTCGCTTTTTCTTAGCCTATTTATGCCAGTATTGGCATTCGAAGCCGCAAACGTTGCTCTCAAACAGCAATGGGGCTTACTCAATCACCTAGATTTCCCCTTATTAGCGGAACTCATCATGTGTGTCATCTTTCTCGATCTGGCTATCTACCTCCAACACCTAGTCTTTCACAAAGCCCCTTGGCTATGGCGATTGCACAGAATGCATCATGCGGATCAGGATATTGACGTAACGACAGGCAGCCGCTTCCACCCGATTGAAATCGTGTTGTCCATGTCGGTCAAAATTGCACTGGTGGTTTCACTTGGGATCCCACCAATGGCAATTCTAGTATTTGAAATCGTTCTCAATGCAAGTGCGATGTTTAATCACAGTAACGCCAAGCTACCAATCAAAGTGGATGCTGTTCTACGCAAAGTCATTGTCACACCAGACATGCATCGCGTGCACCACTCAGTAATACCGCGAGAAACCCATTCTAACTTTGGTTTTTTTCTCTCTATCTGGGATCGCTGCTTCGGTACTTATATCGCCCAACCAAAGCATGGCCACAATAAGGTAAAGATTGGCATTCCACTTTTCCAGACGCCAAATGAACAAAGGCTGGATAAGATGCTTACCCAGCCTTTTAGAGAAGAGTGATAAACTAATAGCTATCTTATAATTAATGAAGAATTTTATATTTATGAAGCATTGACTGTTGATGCCCAGCAATGTCTGCCACTTGCTCTGAGTTTTCGACCATAGATTCGAGCTGAAGCTTGGTTTGCTCTCCCTGATCCGATACATGAGTGATGGACTGGCTTACATCCGCAGTTGCCCTCTCCTGTTCTTCTGTCGCTACAGTAATTTGCTCCACTCGAAGACGTATCTGATCCACCGCTTGCTCGATATCTGCGAAGGTATTTTTCACTTGCTCACTAGACTCCAACGCATAAGTCATTTCTTCACGACTGGCTGATACTGCTGTACGTGACTTTTCAGCTGCTGCTACTAACTCATTCATTCGATCACGTATGTTTGATGTTTGCTGGGAAGTATCACTGGCAAGCTTACGAACTTCGTCGGCGACAACCGCAAACCCTCTACCCTGTTCACCAGCTCTGGCGGCTTCAATAGCGGCATTTAACGCCAATAAGTTGGTGTTTTCAGCAATACCAGAAATCATATCAACCATTTCACGAATCTGTTTAACTCGGCTATCCAATTCCACCATAGAGTCTTCATTGACATTGAGTGTCCCTTCTAAAGATTGCAGCCTACTCTGGTTCTGTTCAATGACGCTGACACCATTACTCGACAGTGCAGCAGCTTGCTGAGATTCTGTGTAAGACTCATTCGTTACAGTCGCTATTTCTTTGATCGATGCTTCGAGTTGAGTAACAGTCGCCACCATACTGGCTAAAGATTCATTTTGTCGAGCTAAGCTCAGGTTTGATTGTTCGGCCGCATCATGGCTAATTTCAGCGGTCTGATAAAGCGTTTCGCAATTTCGAGTAACTGTCGATATAGAATCTCGAGTTGACTCAATAACCTGATTAAGTTTTCGGGCAACTTCCTTCATTTCAAAAGGTCCGATCAATTGCACAGCACTCGTTAGATCGTGTTCTGTCAGCTTATTCAAGCTTTCTTTAATATTATTAAGACCGCGATTTATCCAAGTGCGTAAAGAGGCCCACGACACTACAATGATGCCAACCAGAACCAAACTACTCACAATAAGTATTGTCGTCATTGAAGAAATAGTGCCATTAACAACAGCTTTACTGTCATCAATTAAGTCTTCCGCAGTATGAGAAATATTGTTAAGCAATGTAATCGTCTCATTTGCTAAGATTGCGGCTTGAGCAATTTGAGCTCTTTGTTTTTTTACCAACTCTAACTTGGTTAATATTTTTTTCAGTACCCCGGATTCAGAAAAACCAGCTTGAACCATATCGTAGGGGGCAATTAAGCTCGCAAACTCTTTAACATCCGGATGCCACTCCGCAAAGTCATCAAACGCCAGATTGATCCCTGCAATTCGACTTCGCATTTCTTTGTATTCAGACATCGCTTTGTTTAAGTCTGTTTGCATCATAAGCACTAAAAATGTGCTCTCCATTGAGCTTGCACTGGCAATGAACCGATTCGCCGCATCCGATGACTCAGGGTTATCCACGGCAAGAAATGAGCTAATACGATTCATTTCTGGGCCAATCGAACTGAGCCCGTATCGAAACTCTGTCACTTGAGCATCAATACTTGACTGCATTGTGAGTAGCGACGACTGTGTCATCAATATATTGCTGGTTAATTTAGACAGCGCGTCAACATTTCCTCTCAGAGCCAACTCCTGCTGCTGGGATATCGCTTGGTTAAAATTTGACGATATTTCAAATACTTGCTCTGCGAGCCCCAAGGTTTCATCTACGCTGCTTTCGGCTTTAGCCTTTATCGCGTTGAGCTCTTCAATGTCACTGGCTTGAGAACCATAACCTAACTGTTTGACCTGCTCCAAAATACTCTGTGTCAACTTTGCGTTTGTCATGGCTAAAGGCAGGGCTTGATCTGAAAGAGTGTTAAATTGGGCACCGACTCTCTCAATGCCTCTTAAGCTAGTGACAGATAAACCAATGACCAGTAAGGTAATCGTTAAAAAAACGACACTGATAGTTTGAATGAGTGAGTAACTCGTCTTTTGTTTGGGCATAAACTTGAACCAACATCATACAAAAGTTTAATCAGTGTGCGATTTTATGTAGACAATATGACAGGCAAATGTCATCAACAAATGGAATAAGCACCATGAATAGAGTTGCTTCGCAATTTTTGAAGGCTTTTTTAATTGTCCTCTTATCGGGTTGCTCAAGCCCACCACCCTCTGAAAGTTTTAATGACTTAGGAGCGACTCAAGTACTCAGCTCTTACGAAAAAAATGTTCAACAAGAATTTCTTGATGTCTATCGCGGTTGGAAAGGTGTCCCTTACCGGTTAGGTGGAAATAGCTACAACGGCATTGACTGTTCAGCCTTTGTTCAAATCGCTTACAAAGAAGCACTTAACATTCATTTACCACGGACAACATTAGCCCAAGTCAATATTGGTAATGAGCTGAATTACGAGCAAGTCAAGGTGGGAGATTTGGCTTTCTTTAAAACTTCAAGCAAAGTTCGTCATGTCGGTGTTTACATAGGCAACAAGCAGTTTATGCATGCTTCGACTTCGAAAGGTGTCATTATTTCAAGATTGGATAACCCTTATTGGGCATCAAAGTTTTGGCATTTCAGACGGGTTGCCACGCCGTCTGCAATTGATTGAAATTAGTCGTATTTAGCGACTGCGGAGTCAAATAAGTTTTTCACCAGAGCGATATACTCGTCAAGGAAAGCAATCTGCTCGTTTGTTGCAGGTTTAGCCCATACACCAGCTAACACTTCGCTCAAATCTTCAACCACCGAGTCGGCCTCTTTAAGCAGTTGGAAGCGAACGCTTGAGTGTAGCTCTGGGTTTTGCTCAAAAATGGCCATGATGTTACTTGCTACCATATCGGTAACCACATCTTCGACACTTTCAGCACCTACGTCTCCATCTTCAGATGAGAAGACATCAAGATTAAATGCCAGATGCTCAATAAGTGCTAGGTAGCCATCGGTTTCAACAACCACTGTCGTTCTCCATTCGTTATTCTGTTTTGCGAGTCACTTTCTAATACTAAGACATATCAATGAGTTTTCACAACTCAACTCGACTCGGATACTCATAAAATTCGAACGTTGGTTATACCTCAGTTCACGGATTTGACTTAATTCGCGACTGATGGCTTTGAACTAGGATCAAGTTTTATCGAGCGAAACCATTTTACTCACTAACCCTCACCATATGGATATGACCAAGCTCACAAATTAATAAGCTTAATGAAAACCTCAACTAAATGATTGAATTTTTTGCAGTCTGATTCAGAATTAACCAGCGCCTTATTCTACAATGTTAATACTCAACTGCGAAAACGGATCGAGATATGTGGCAAGCCATCACTAAACAACTGTCTGAAACACTCTTGTTTTCTTTTGATATTGTCGAAAAAAATCGTCTCAGTGGCGGTGATATTAGTGACTGTTACATGATTAGCGATGGTGAGCAGCGCTATTTCGTTAAGATCAATCAAAGAGACTTTTACCCTAAATTCGAAATAGAAGCCGAAAATATCCGCATATTAAGAGAAAGCTCCAGCGTTTTCGTTCCTGAGCATATACTCACAGGTAAGTGTAAAGAACATGCCTTTATTATCTTAAATTATTTACCGACTAAACCGCTCGACGATAGCAGTAACAGCTTCAAGTTCGGTCAACAACTTGCCAAACTTCATCAATGGGGTGAGCAAAGAGAGTACGGTTTTGACCAAGATAATTTCATTGGTTCAACCTTGCAGCCCAACAAATGGGATAGAAAATGGGGGCGTTTTTTTGCTGAGCAACGGATTGGCTGGCAACTTCAACTTATGAAAGAAAAAGGCGTTACTTTAGTCGATATTGGTGATTTCACTCGCTTGGTTCAAGATAGGTTATGCAATCATCATCCTCGTCCTTCTTTACTGCATGGCGATCTTTGGCACGGTAACGTTGCAAACTCGGTTTTTGGGCCTATTTGTTATGACCCAGCTTGTTATTGGGGAGATAGAGAATGCGATATCGCAATGACGGAACTGTTTGAAGGTTTTCAACCCGAATTCTACCAAGGTTATGAGAGCGTCCTGCCATTGGATCTAGCCTATAACGAACGCAAAGATATATACAATTTGTATCACCTACTCAACCACTACAATCAGTTTGGTGGACATTATCTGGATCAGTGTGAAAGGACAATCAATAAAATACTGACTTATTAATCATGATAGTTTTCTTATTTAACAATCAGTTACATACATCCATTAGCGAAGCTGTTAATACTTATTCCAACACCGAGCTCTATCTTGGTGTTTTTTATTAGCCACCTCAAACTTTGCACTTAATTTACGTCTATAACTAACTTAACGACTTAAGATTAATGTGTCGGAGCCACAAAGAATGGATTGCCATACCCCAACAAAATCGACAAACACCAATATTCCACCCACGGGTATGGATGGCTTAGGCATTGATCTCATCAAAGACGTAAGGAAGAGAGCTATGCGAAAATACACTGAAAAAAGAGTTACCTGCCCTCACTGTGGGCACTCGATTGGTATCACTTTAGATGCGACCAACGGGAGTCAAAACTTTTATGATGACTGTCCTGCTTGCTGTAATGCCATTCATCTCAGCATGATGGTTAACGAACAGTTGGACGAAATAGAACTCTCAATTGACGCTGACGACGAGCAAATTTTTTAAAAAAAGCGCCGTTAGGCGCTTTTGTACATCTCAACTAAAGGAGTTTCTTAGCCGCTAGAACACGTTCTACCGAATCCACAATAGCCTGTGTTTGCGGGTCAAACTCAACATTCACTTTATCGCCCTTTTGGCGCTGACCAAATAGCGTTCTTTGCAAAGTTTCTGGAATCAAGTGAACTGAAAAGCGATTCCCTTCCACTTCACCAATCGTTAACGAGCAACCATCAAGCCCAATAAACCCTTTAGGTAAAATATATCGCATGTTTTCTTCAGGAAGTTCAAACCACACGGTACGGTTATTTGGTGTATCGATCACATCTGACACTTCAGCAGCTAAAGCAATATGCCCAGACATAGTGTGGCCACCAATTTCATCACCAAACCTCGCCGCACGTTCGATATTGACAGCATGACCAACTTCTAATTCACCTAGGTTAGTTAACCTCAGAGTCGACTGAATCAAATCAAAAGACACATTTTCGCCTTCGATTTTCGTCACTGTCAGGCAACAGCCATTATGAGCAACCGAAGCACCAATAGATAAGCCTTGGCTCATTGAAGAATCTAATCGAATAACATGAGTTTGAAACGACTCTTTCTTTTCAATGGCAATCACTTCTGCCATTCCCTGAACAATTCCAGTAAACATTGCAAATTCCAGCAGTTTTTCGTGGAGGTTAGTGTGACATTTAATTATCATTTAGCACAACAGCACCATGTATAAATTATCGATAATAATCTGGTGCTCTCCTCTTTGATTTTCGAGTTGATTCCATAGTTTGATTCTGCAGAAATCAAAACACTTTTGCTTTCATTGGAGTTTTTACGTGCATCGATACAAACAAGAAGCGAATACCTTGGTCAAACTGGCAACACCGGTATTGATCGCCTCTGTCGCCCAAACGGGCATGAGCTTTGTTGATACCGTCATGGCTGGTGGCGTCAGTGCCATAGATATGGCTGCCGTATCCATTGCTTCAAGCATCTGGCTACCTTCTATACTTTTTGGTGTAGGCTTATTGATGGCGTTGGTTCCGGTCGTCGCCCAGCTCAATGGCTCTGGTCGCCAGATTAAAATTCCATTCGAAATACAACAAGGCATCGCGATGGCTCTACTCATCTCGATTCCAATCATTGGCGTATTATTTCAAACCAAAGCCATCATGGGTTTGATGGATGTCGAACAGCTTATGGCAGAAAAAACCAATGGCTACATGCATGCAGTTATGTACGCCGTACCTGCCTTTCTATTGTTCCAAACACTGCGAAGCTTTACCGACGGTATGTCGCTGACCAAGCCCGCAATGGTTATCGGATTCATTGGTCTACTGTTTAACATTCCACTTAACTGGATCTTTGTTTACGGTAAATTTGGCGCACCAGCACTTGGTGGTGTAGGCTGTGGTGTTGCGACAGCCATCGTTTACTGGCTGATGTTCTTTATGCTGTTGTTTTATGTCATTACATCAAAACGCGTTGCACACATTAATCTTTTCGGACAGTTCCACAAACCTCAACTGAAACCCCTTACGCGCTTGTTCAAACTCGGTTTTCCAGTGGCTGCTGCGCTCTTTTTTGAAGTTACCCTATTCGCTGTCGTTGCCCTACTGGTTGCTCCGCTTGGATCATTGATTGTTGCAGCACACCAAGTCGCCATTAATTTCTCTTCGTTAGTGTTTATGTTGCCAATGAGTATTGGCGCAGCAACCAGTATTCGTGTCGGCCATAGTCTTGGGGAAAACAATGTTGAAGGGGCAGCGATTGCGTCTCGCGTTGGCATCATTGTGTCGGTCGCTTTGGCTCTTTCTACTGCGCTCTTAACCGTGCTGTTCCGAGAACAAGTTGCGTTACTTTATACTGACAACCGAGCGGTCATTGATATTGCTTTGCAATTGTTATTGTTTGCTGCAATTTATCAGGTCACAGATGCCGTTCAAGTTGTCGCGGCTGGTGCATTGCGCGGTTACAAAGACATGGCTGCTATATTCAATCGTACTTTTATCGCTTACTGGATCTTGGGCTTACCTATTGGTTACATCTTAGCTATGACGGATTGGATTGTTCAACCTATGGGCGCGCATGGCTTTTGGATAGGTTTCATCATTGGCCTATCTTCCGCTGCACTTATGCTCGGTCTTCGCCTTCGGTGGATGCATAGGCAACCTGATAACATTCAGTTGGAGTTTGCCTCCAAATAACAGTGAAAGGTCAGCCATGCTGACCTTTTTTGCATTTTACACGTAGACTAATAGCAGACCTTAATTATTTTTATTACACAACCAACGTATGCGTTTCTTATTTGTTTTTATATTAACTCTATCCCTGACAGCATGTGATTGGCTAAAAGATCCAATAGAGGTAAGTCTAGATACCTACCTAGAGCGTATTGCTAATATCCAAAACCGCGACGCGCCCTCAATGCCAGCCAACATCAATATTCTGCTCCCAGAGAAGCGAGAGTTACTCATTACGATACCCAGTATCAGCATTGGCTTACTAGACAGTTATGAACTGCGCAAATGTGGGCTATTTAATCTGGTCGCGGAGAAAAATTCAGTTCTTGGTAAGGTACAAGACCAATTTCGTAACTTCGATTATCAAATCAAACTCAGCTACGGTATAGAACGTTGCTTGATGAGCACTGATATTTCACAAGCACTGAAAGCACAATTAACCCCAATCAAACAGCAAAAACTCGATCAATTGCCCGAACATTTTGCAAACTTAGCCTTTACTAGCGAAGCAATGCGTCATCAACTGGAAGCGACGGAATGGCTTTCGATTGAACATGGCAGAAGTAGCACTCAAATAATGCAAGCCATTAATCATATTGATTGGGGCCATGCTGCCAGTAAAGCTTTAAGTGACGGTGACACCCTAAACGCACTCACACCTTATCAAGAAGCGTTAGAGAAACATCCTGTTCTCGGCCCACTCAGTTATTCAATGCTTAACGCCAGTAATAAACTTAATATTGTCACTCAACAGCTTAAAAATCACGACGGGACCATTCTCTGTAGCCGAGGAAGAAACACTACGAAATTTCGTTATTTAAGAAATGTATTTAATCAATTCTATATTGGTGAAATACAGCCATATCTTGCCAAAATTGACAGTATGTATAACGAACTCAACCCTATGATTGATTTTGTCGAAAGCGGCCATCCCAATTATCAATACCCTATTAGGCAATATCACCAAACGTTCAGGCGCGCGACTAAAGAGCATGTTCAATATTGGCAAGGCTTATTCAAACGTTGTGGAGCGCCACCTACTCGCTGACGTAATCAGGCCTCTCTCTCATATAGCGAGCAAACTTTGGAATACCATTTTGTGTATAACCGTTGTACCTAAATGTAATGGTTGAACCGAGCTTTGGTGGATGACGGCGCTGCTCATCACTAAAGCCACTGCCGATATAAAATTCCAAGCCTGAGTTCAACTGAATGAGTAAGGCGCCCATCTTACCGCTGTACTTCCCCTTACCCACCTTATAACCCACTACAATGCCTTCGGCATCCTGATGCTTCTTCATTTTGAGTAAATCACTGCTGCGACCGGCTTGATAACGACTAGTGATTTTCCTTAACATTAGCCCTTCCCCCTTTTGCTCACTGACATTGTCGAGAAAGTGAAACAGTTCTTGCTCTGAGTGAATTGGAGTATGTTCAATGAGTTTAATGTGTGAAGTCTTCAGCGTATGGACTAAATGGCGAATATTGTAGTAACGCTTTTGATAGTCACCAGCAGCATAAGGCATATCAAACAACATGAAATCAATCTTTTGCCAGGATACATCTAACGGCTGTGCATCTAATACCGTTTTTTGAACAATATGAAAATTCCCTCGCCCAGCCCAAAGCTCGCCTTCTACTGCATAATCCGGTAGTGGTTTGATGAACCAGTCAGGCGCATGAATAATCTTCCCATTTCGAGTCGTAAGCTGAGTGCCATTCCAGATTGCTCTGATGCCATCTAGTTTTTCACTTTTCCAATAATCTTCGACATTAGTACCATATTCATAAGCATTGGCTTGAGTGACAGGAATAAAGCCGTGTGAGTAGTGAGCATCCGCCAGAGCATTAAAAGAAAGCACCACTCCTATCGCAATACGGGTCAATTTTATTTGCATCCTTACCTCCAAAATCTCCATTCAAAGTGATTTTCAGGGCTTGGGACATAAGTTCAATCAATGCCAACTGACATTACGAGTGACCTCAAAAGTTACTTAGACCTATAAAGGTATCAGTTACAACATCCAGTAAACCATTTTTACTTACAGGCATGATTCTCAGTCTGAGAAAACGTATTTCTCAAATTGAGAATCATAACAAGCCACGACATAAGTCATTGATTTTATTATGGATATTTTCTGGCACATTACGTGCTCTTCTTAAGGAAACTGACTGAGGAGATATCGTCATGGAACTACGTAAAATTGAACTCACTAATGAAACTCTTACCCTTCAAATTGATGGCAACCTAGATGCTGAAGGCAGCCGATACGCTCAAAAGCACATTGATGAGATTATTGCCGCTCAGCATGGCGAGGTTGAAATTGATTTTCGTAATGTTCGCTTTCTTGATTCTTCCGGTGTCGGCGCTCTGGTTTACCTTTACAAACGCTTAGTAGAGCGCGAGCGCCAGATGCGCATCGAGAATGTCACTGGTCAGCCACTGGAAATTATCAACCTACTTCGTATCGACAAAGCTATCCCAGTGAACTCTCAAACTCACTAAAACAACAATTGAGATCTCACCCACTAACTAAGGAAGTTGGCATGATTAACTACATAAAGCACATAGCCCTAATTGTACCCATCGTAAGCGTGATTGGCTGTAGCAGCTACCCTGAAGCCGGACGTGGAG
Source organism: Vibrio sp. Isolate24 (assembly GCF_022398215.1). Classification (NCBI taxonomy): domain Bacteria; kingdom Pseudomonadati; phylum Pseudomonadota; class Gammaproteobacteria; order Vibrionales; family Vibrionaceae; genus Vibrio; species Vibrio sp. Isolate24. The sequence goes on along the minus strand of NZ_JAKEUU010000002.1, from coordinate 666,896 downwards.
GCATTGCTGAGCAATACATCCAATCAAACTTCACTCCTGTTATGCCAGACGAACCACTCGGCCCAGAGCATGGCTTGCGCTTTGACTGGCAACTGGCAAAACTTCATCTCGATGCACTCGTCCGCGAGGGGGCCCGTTGGTGCTTCCCCGCCGCCGTCGTTCAAGCTATCGAAAAACAGAACAGAATCGCTAGAGAATTAGAAGGTGGTTTGTTGCTAGATGCAGCCAACGATATCGTCATTCAACGCAGACGATTAGACGAACTAGAGCGACAGCTAGATTACGTCACATCTCAATCTAAATGCGTTCCACCGCATGATGAATTCTCATTCCAACAACAATTGGCCATCATCGACAAACTCTACAATCTGTTAAACGTTGATAACCAATTTGCCTTCAACTCAACAGAAGTTAACCCGAAATACATGGGTCACCTTGCGCAAGCAGCCAACATTTTACGAGAGCATAAATCGCTACATTTGACCGTTACCGGCCATGCCGACTCGGTCGGGGACGAGCTAGAGAATCAGCAGCTTGCAATGGGTAGAGCAAAACAAGTGAAACGTTATTTAACCATTTTTGGCCTAGAGCCGAAAAGAATAGAAACGAAATCTCTCGGTGAATCCCTCCCGCTTTTTGAAGGTGAATCAGATGGCGTTCGACTCACTAATCGCAGAGTCAGCATCGAGGTTGTTGAAACCAACGAGCTTGCAGAGAACAAATTGAATGGAGGCTACTCTCATGTGGAATAAATTTATCTTAATCACCCTAGCTTGTTTGTTCACTGCCTCTGTTAATGCCGAAATAGAACGCGTGCAGGTTGGTGATATGATTCAGGTTAACCTGCCAGGCGAAGAAACACTAAATAAAGGATTCCAAGTCGACAAGCGAGGCCGAATCAGCCTACCAGAAGTTGGCGCACTCTACGTCGCTGGATACACTGAAAGCCAGTTGCAGCAATCCGTGCTCAACGCGTTAAGCAAAGTCTATCGAGATCTTTCTACTGCATCGGTTTACATTTCAGAGCAACAAGTGCTTATCTCTATCCAGGGTTACGTAAACTCCCCCGGTGAGTATACTTTGTCGAAAAGCGCAGATGTTCAAATGGCGCTCCATGCTGCTGGCGGACTTCGCTCGGGTGCACAGTTGAACAACCTGCTTCTCAAGCGTGGAAAGGACAAGTTTCCGTTTAACTACAAACGGTTTTTGGATACGGGCGATGAGTCCCTGCTACCTAAGCTTAAGTCTTTGGACACTATATTCGTTCCTGCCTCACCCTTGGTTGGCAACATTGAGCAACAGTTTGATGCCAGTAAGTTGGCGAACTCCGGTGATAGTGCAGACAACAGAACCGCGATTAAAGTGTTTGGTGAAGTCAATGCCCCCGGCTCCTTCACATTCAAGAATACTGCCGACTTAGTCGATATCCTGATGCGCGCTGGTGGTGTGACCCGGTACGCTTCTGTGGAACAGATTCGTGTTATCAGCAACAACAAGCCTCAAATTTTCAACCTGAAAGAGTATTTAGATAGCGGAGATACCTCTCTTCTTCCTAACCTTCAGCCAGGCACTACGATTTTCGTCCCTAAACAAGAAGAAGAAATTCGTGCAGGCTCAAACGTTATTTACATCATGGGAGAAGTCAAACACCCAGGTGCTTACGAAGGTAAGAAAGGCGCTTCTTTCATGGACATTCTGGCTAATGCAGGCGGTCCAACTCGTTATGCAGAATCTCGCCAGATTCGTCTTATTAAGGCAAATGGGCAGGTCATCAAGTTTGATCTAACCGCCTATACCGAAGGTTTAACGACTCAAACACCTCCTCAGATCCATGCTGGCGATGCGATTTTTGTCCCCGAAAAGACCGATATGAACGAGAAGTCATGGCTAAAAATTTCGCCTGATCGTGCTGTTAATGTCATTGGTGAAGTAGTTCGCCCCGGACGTATCGAATGGTCAGACGAAATGGATATGATGCACCTACTTGCACACGTTGGTGGACCGACTCTTCGTGCAGACACGTCCAAAATAGAAGTAGTGACACCTAACGGAAAAATGAAAACGTTCAACCTTGACGAGTTTATCTTGAATGGCGCACCTATGGCTGAGCTGCCTGTCATCAGCGCTGGTACCATCATTCGCGTTCATGACTTACCCCAAGATCCATCTGACAATAAATCCCAATGGGTACGTCAGAGCTCAGATGCATCTATATACGTCTTCGGCCAGGTCAATGCTCCGGGTCGCTACCGCTTTACCAAAGAGATGCATTTTCTGGATATCTTGTCTGCGGCAGATGGCCCAACCAAAGATGCCGACATTCATAACATCAAAATTACCCACAGAGACAAAACGTATTCGAAGGTCAGCAAGCTTAACTTGTCACTGTATTTCGAAACTGGCGATGAAAGCCTGCTGCCCAAAGTCACTATGGGTGACACGATTTATATCCCAGAAAAAGACAAGATCTGGCTGGACACAAGCAAAGAGTCAACAGTACGAGTGTTGGGTGCTGTCAATAGCCCGGGTCGCTATGTATTTGACGACAACATGACAATCCTAGACATTCTGGCGGAGGCAGGCGGCCCCTCTGACAGAGCCTATTTAGAGAAAATCTCCATCGTCAATATGTCTTGCTGCCAAGGGCAGGCACGTACTTTTGACTTAATCGACTTCAGTAAAACCGCCAATATTTACAAGCTTCCAGTACTACGCGCAGGCGATACGATTTACATTCCAGATCGCAGTGAGAGCTTTTTTGAAAAAGCACGAGTAGGCCTTGAAGACATCCTACGCTTGACGACCACCATTGTATTGATAGGAGCACTGTAATGATGATTCCTGCTACGTTAACCGAGGTAGAACATATCTATCTAGCCGCTGAATTGGCCGAGGCACGTTCAATCTGCCTAACGGGCTGCAATTCAGGTGACGGCGTCACGTCAATTGCTTCTGCGTTAGCGGAGCGTTACTTACTCGGTGGGCACAAAACTCTTCTGGTGGATCTGAACTTATTCCACCCTGCGTTTGAGCCCGCTCTTGGCAATGCAGTTCAAAGTGAGGATATTGGAGTGCTACTGGAACATAAATCATCCCGACAGCTTTTCACAGGTTTACCTGTGCCAGAGCAGACCTCGACTCTCCTAGCCTATAAAGATCCAAGTGTTTTGAGCAACTCGGTAGATAAATGGTTGCAACACTACGATAGAGTCATCTGCGATACCTCGCCTTTGCTGCATGTAAACCGAGGGAATATCCCCGCTCAGGTCGTCGCCAGCGCATGTGACCAAACAGTATTAGTGGTCATGGGAGGGAAAACATCAACCGGTCAAATCCAAAAATCGCAACAGCTTCTCCAAAGCCCGAAAATCTCACTACTAGGCTCGATTTTGAACTTAAAGAACCAGGCAACGTTAGGACAGGAAATGGCTCGAGAGATCCAGAGGTTGAGATTTATTCCCCAGTCGTGGAGGGAGAAATGGGCACAAAAACTTCTCTCCAACGAGTTTCTCTCTCACTCAGCCTAAGGAGCCATTATGAAAAGCTTTACCTTATTCACTATGCTGACACTCCTTTCGCTGCCCTTGTATGCTGAGTCACTGACTTTTGGCATCGTTCCTCAACATTCAGCGAGCAAGCTTGCTGAACAATGGGCTCCTATCATTGAGTATCTCTCAGAGAAAACAGGGCAAAAGATCGTATTCAGTACAGCGCCTGACATACCCATGTTTGAACAGCGTTTAAGAAATGGAGAATACGATCTCGCTTATATGAACCCCTATCACTACACGATCTTCAGCGTATCTCCCGGTTATGATGCTATTGCAAAAGCCAGAAACAATCGACTTAAAGGCATTATTGTCGTACGCAAGGACAGTGGCTTTTCAGCGCCTAAGCAACTCAACAATGCAGAAATAGCTTTTCCTTCACCTGCAGCCTTTGCCGCCACCGTACTCACTCAAACCTATCTAAAACAAAATGAGGTTAACTTTCAACCATTTTATGTGTCGTCTCATGACTCCGTTTACCTATCTGTCGCCAAGGGGTTCTTCCCTGCGGGAGGCGGCATATTAAGAACGTACCTGTCTCTATCGGATGAGATACGTCAGCAACTAACGCCAATATGGACCACCAAAGGATATACCCCTCATGCAATCGCAGTTCATCCCGAACTTGATGCGAAGTTAAAAAATAAAGTTCAGCAAGCGCTTATCGAGTTTGACCTTTCCCCTGAAGGACTAGCGCACCTAGATAAACTCAAGCTCAAAGGTTTTGTTACAGCCCAAGATAGTGACTGGAACGACGTTCGAGCACTCAAGATTACAGTATTGGAATAATCAGCAACGGGAGTGCCATGCTATGTCATTAAGAATGAAAACCATACTTGGGATCGCCTTTATTGAGATCGTTATGCTCGTAGCGCTTACATTGAGTGCAATGAGTTTTCTCTCCAACTCAAATGAAAAGCAACTCATCCAGCGCGCAAACTCGACGGCTTCGATGTTCGCGCACGCTGCTAAGGACGCAATGATTACCACCGACATTGCGACTTTAGATGATTTGGTCAAAGAGTTCATGACCATTGAAGATATTGCTTATATCAGGGTAATGCGCGATGAAAAAGAGCTGTCATGCGATGGAGATAAAGCATTATTGCAACGTACTATGTCGATTGATGACGACTTAAATTCTGTCAATGATGGGATTTTCGACACTCAGGTACAAGTCAAAAGTGGCAATGTAAGTTACGGCACTATAGACATAGGTTTCGAAGTATCTGATATCAACTCTATGCTTACCAGTGCTCAAAAAACAATAATAGGAATAGCTTCCATTGAGGTCGTTCTGGTCGCTATATTCTCTTTTTTCCTCGGAACCTACTTGACCAAAAGCTTAGTAAAACTCATAGAGGCAGCCAATACGGTCAGTCAACACGGCCCGGGATTTCAGCTCAACGATCACTCCAAAGGCGAGCTGGGAGAGGTAGCCAGAGCGTTTGACGACATGTCGATTAAACTCGAAAAAAGCTATCAAGATCTGAAACACGCGCGTTTCGAAGCCGAACAAGCAAATGACTCAAAAAGCCGCTTTTTAGCCTCGATGTCACACGAAATCCGCACACCAATGAACGGCGTTTTGGGTATTTTAAATATTCTTGAAGAGTCAAAACTCACTCGCGAGCAGAAAAAATTGGTCAATACCGCCACCGAGTCAGGACAATTTCTACTCAGCATTATCAATGACATTCTGGATTTCACCAGAATGGAATCCAACACGCTGCGACTTGAGCATAAACCATTTAATTTGCGTCATTGCATTGAAAATGTCGTTGAGACCTTTCAACCATCAGCGAAAGTACGTTCTCTTGATTTAAACTGCCTCATTGATGGTTCTGTTCCCACCAATGTTCAGGGCGATGAAAACCGCGTTAAGCAAATCCTGCATAACTTGCTCGGTAATGCGATGAAATTCACCAAAGAAGGCAGCGTAACTATTCAGGTGGTAGCTGAGATTGATGAAGGTCATAAAGCCAAGATCGTTTGCAGTGTCATAGATACGGGTGTCGGCATTAACCACAACGCAGTGGAATATCTGTTTGATGAATTCACTATGGTTGACCAGACCTATTCAAGAAGCCAGGAAGGCTCTGGGCTGGGTCTCGCAATATGCAAACGCTTATGTGAGTTGATGGACGGTAACATTGAGGTGGAAAGTACACCTTCTATTGGTAGTACCTTCTCCTTCTCAATCAAATTGGAACTCGCAGACCAGTTGATCAGTGCATCCCATCAGAGCACGAACAATAATGAGTTACGAGTATCGGATGTCAGCATATTAGTGGCTGAGGACAACAAAGCCAATCAGCTGGTCATAAGCGAGATGTTTAAGCGCATGGGGATTGCAATGGACATCGCTGAAAATGGCCGCCGTGCTTTAGAAATGGTTGAGCAATACCATTACGACCTTATCTTTATGGATATCTCTATGCCAGAACTTGATGGTATGGAAACCTGCAAAGCTATTCGCTCGATGACGGATGAAACGGCTCGGCAAATCCCTATCGTTGCATTGACCGCCCACTCATTGTCAGGTGATAAGGAGCAGTTCCTCGATGCAGGGATGAACGACTATTTGTCAAAACCGATTCGCTTGTCACAACTAATTGAAAAAATTAATCTATTCTTAAGTGGTGATGCGAACAACTCTGCTGAAAAATCTGATAATTTAAAGATTGAATCGCATACGCAGGGTATTAACAACCATTCTATAAGTCAGGACATACAAGTGGATTTAGAACTCGTCGACGAACAAGTGCTAGAGCAAATGATAGAAGACACCAGTGCTGATGTTCTTCCTATGCTAATTGATCATTACATCGAAGAATCCAATGAGCGCTTGAGTAAGATTTATCAAGCCATGGAAGACCGAGACAAAGAAACGCTTGAGTTTGAAAGCCACACGTTAGGCAGCTCCTCTCTGGCTTTAGGAAATAGGGTGTTATCCAACCTTGCGAGAAAGATTGAGCGCATGTGCTTAGAAAATCATGAACAGCAAGCCTTTGAACTTTCTGAAGAACTAAAAGAACTGGCTGAGAAGTCACTTGCCGCTCTTGAATATAGAAAAACGCTGGGCTTCATCGAACCAGCAGGCTAGATATAACAAGGATGACGTCACATGAGAGCAAAAGTACTACTGATTGAAGACTCCACTTCTCTGGCAGTCCTTTACAAACAGTATGTAAAAGATGAAGCGTTTGACTTGTTTCATGTTGAAACAGGTCGTGATGCCAAAGCATTCATAGAACGAAACGTACCACAACTTGTGATTTTAGATCTCAAGCTTCCGGACATGAACGGTGAAGATATCTTAGACTGGATCAACGAGAATCAAGTACCAACCTCCGTGGTCGTCGCGACCGCCCATGGTTCCGTGGATATCGCGGTCAGCTTGCTTCAGAAAGGGGCTAAAGACTTTCTCGAAAAGCCGATTCAGGCAGACCGACTCAAAACATCGATAAATCTCCACTTACAGCAAGCTAAACTCGAACACTTAGTCGAAGATATCGAAGCGAAATTCGACAGAAATCGCTTCCATGGATTCATCGGCTCTTCTCTACCTATGCAGGGCGTATACAAAATCATCGACTCTGTTGCACCAACAACAGCGAGTGTCTTCATCATTGGAGAAAGCGGCACAGGTAAAGAAGTGTGCGCAGAAGCAATTCACAAAGAAAGTAAACGAAACGATAAACCTTTTATCGCCATCAACTGTGGTGCTATTCCTAAAGATCTTATGGAAAGCGAAATTTTTGGCCATGTAAAAGGTGCATTCACAGGGGCAACTACGGACAGAAAAGGCGCGGCATCTTTAGCTCATGGAGGAACGCTCTTTCTTGACGAGTTATGTGAGATGGAGCTGGAAATGCAGAAGAAACTGCTACGTTTCCTGCAGACAGGTACTTTCACCCCACTCGGGGGTTCGAAAGAAATGAAGGTCGATGTGCGGATAATCTGCGCGACCAACCGTGACCCATTGCTAGAAGTTGAAGAAGGCCGGTTCCGAGAAGACTTGTACTACCGGGTTCATGTTGTGCCGATTGAAATGCCGCCTCTAAGAGAACGCGGAAATGACATCACAACGCTAGCGACTCATTTCCTTAAGCTGTTCGCTAAAGAAGATAGGAAGAAATTTAATGGCATCAACCGAGATGCCGAATCGTTGCTCAAGCGTTACTCATGGCCGGGGAACGTAAGGCAACTGCAGAATGTCATTCGTAACATTGTTGTTCTTAATGATGAACCCAAACTTTCTGTGTCTCACCTACCTGAACAAATTTCAAAAAATAGTAAACCTTCAAGGCCTAAAGTTACACAATCGACAGTCAACCATGAAGTATCAGCTCAAACAGACCCCATCACGCCAGTCGAAATGCCAGCACAAGAGACCGGTCGAATGATTGAGAGTGAGAATCCACAAAATACTATACCAGCTACGATACGTCCGATGTGGCAGGTTGAAAGAGAAACCATTCAACAAGCCATTGATTTTTGCGATGGTAATGTCCTCAACGCAGCAGTATTACTCGAGTTGAGTCCATCAACCGTTTATCGTAAAAAACAGGCTTGGGAAGCCGAAGAAGATGAGCAGCAATACGCGGATTGATATTTGGCTAGTCATCGATAGCCTGACGTTTGGCGGTATTGAAACCTACGTGCTTGAGCTCGCTAAAGGGCTCAAGCATCATGACATAAGTGTTGAGGTGTTGCTGGTAAAACGGTATCAACAGCGTTCCCCCCTCGTAGAAAAACTGGAAAAAGAAGCTGTCCCTTACCAGTACTTATCTGACCAGGCCACTCAACCTTTGTTCGCACTGATCCAAAAAATTAAACATTCACCAACGGCTCTTATCCATGCTCATGGGTACAAAGCGAGTCTGCTGTCTAAATGTGCACGAGTTTTGACCGGAGTAAAACAAATAACCACCTATCACGCTGGCGAAACACCAACAGGTAAAGTCTGGGCTTATGATTTTCTCGATCGCTACACGGCGTTTATTTCTACGCTCTCACTTGCCGTCAGTGAGAAAGTGAGCCAAAAGATCCCAGCGACTACCCTTAGGTTGAATAATTTCATTGATGATTCAAAAGCCAGTGTAAGCACAGGAGAACAGATCGCCTTTGTTGGTCGCCTAAGCCATGAAAAAGGACCGGACAGGTTCATTCGATGCGCTAAAAGCCGCCCAGATTTATCCTTTCACATCTATGGCTCAGGTCCGTTAGAGGCAGAGATCTCTCAATTAGCGCCGCAAAATGTTCAACTCCACGGTCATCAAAGCAACATGGATGTGGTTTGGAAACACATAGGCGTACTTATCATTTGCTCTCGATTTGAAGGTTTGCCTATGGCGGCGCTTGAAGCCATGTCCAGAGGGTGTATTGTCATCGCGTTAAGGGTTGGAGACCTTTCTAAACTGATTACCAGTGGTCAGAATGGATATTTGGTCGATACGGCTGCTCAGATTGCTGATGTTTTACGAACTCTAGAACAGTTAACGGACGACGAAAGACAAAAGATATCTCAGCAAGCGATTTGCACAATTCGAGAACAATTTTCCTCTTCTGCAATCATTCCTAAATTGCTACAACTCTACAAAAAATCTGGTCGTCAATCTGCTTCTCATATTGAGAAAAACACTCTCATAAAATAGTTAAATTATTTTTTATATATTTTTCATATAATTAGTCAAACTTAAATCTTGGCATCTCAATTGCGTTGTTCCTCGTATAAATGGCAAAGGGGAATAACAATGAAGAAAAAAATACTGTTTGTTCACTACGGAAATGACTGGATTCGCGGAAGCGAGCAGTGCCTCATTGACCTAATGGAACAGTGCTCTGACCAAGGGTTCTCTATACATCTATGGACCAATAACTCTTCTTTGCACCGTTACGCCTTGCGCAACAATATCTCATCCGAAGCTGACGCATTCCCTCTCCTACTTGGCTGGCTCGCCCCCAGATTCAATTTTCTAGGTTGGGGCTACCTGGTCCGTAAAGCTTGTAAAATCCTCCAAAGAGAAAGCATTGACGTCGTTCATGTCAACAGTGGAGCTCCATGTCAATGGATGGTACTCGCAGCCCGAATCAAACAGGTTCCAATGGTGACTCAGCTACACAGCCCCTATCCTGCCAGAGACCGATTAACACTAGGCCTGCATTTATCCCCACATATCATCTCTGTCAGTGAATATGTTGCTAGCCAGCTCAAATCTGAGGGGTACCCTCGTGAGCATTTGTCAGTCATTCATAACGGATTGCATGTTTCTAAACTCGACGAACAACAAACTGTCGAAACGAAAAAAGTACTCGGACTTAACGACGACGACTTCCTTTATGCGACAGTCGGCTCTCTAATTCACCGCAAGGGTATCGATCGGCTTATCGTAGCGTTAAGACATTTGAACTTTGAATATCCGAATACACACCTTTTAGTCATTGGCGACGGTCCACTCAGAAACGAGCTAGAGAAACACGCCAAGAAGTTGTATTTGGAAAACAGGGTTCACTTTGTCGGTGAACAAAACAATGCAGTAGGTTGGTTGAAAGGCTGTGATGCCTTTGTAAGCGGTGCTAGAAGCGAAGCTTTTGGACTCGTTATTGCTGAAGCCGCTGTCGCCAAGATTCCAGTTGTAGCACCCTTTGAAGGCGGTATCCCAGAGTTTGTTCAACATGGTGAAACCGGTATTCTCTACCCCAACAGTGGTGTGGGCCCATTAAGCAAGGCCATGAGAGTATTAGTCGACAACCCTGACTTTGGGCGACAACTCGCCAGTAATGCCAGTGAACACATCGGAACCAAATTCAATGTTTCGCTATCAAGCCATCGTATCATCGGTGTTTACAAGAAAATTATGGTATCCCACCAACCTTCAGTCTCTTTCTGGCGCACATTTATCCCGCTAAAAACCTATTTGGCAAAGCGCATTGCTATGGGAGGTCAGCATGGTTAATTCAAACGTGACAAAAACACTGATCTTCGACCCAATAACATTCAAAGGTGGATCAAAAATCGCCACTGTCGAAGCGTTAAGTTTGTGTCGAGCCGATATCAACCACTTTGTTATCGCCACAGCTGATGTGGAATTCTGGAAGAGCTGTAAGCTTACAGCATCACACTCAGTAGATATAGTTGCATTGCCTCTTATAAAACCATTGGCTAAGCAGCATTACGGCCTCCTATATTGGCTAAGTCAGTGTTATACCGCCTTATGCCTTCTATTTTTCTTGATCAAGTACAAGAGCATTGACAGAGCTATAGGTGCATCTGGGCCCGGTATGGACATGCCACTTTACATTGTAAAGTTATTAAAGAACATTGAATTAGTTCAGTTTATTCATGGACACGTTGGAAATTCAAGGTCTATCGGTTACTGCTTAACTGTTGCTGACAAAGTGTTTTATCTGCCCTCCTGCAGACCAAGTATTTCTGTCGCGCTGAGAACATATCTGGAGCGCAAAACGTCCATAGAAGACTCAGGTTCCCTTGTGGAGATGTATTTGACGTCTCGCAAATACCATACCTTCGTTAACGGTTTACCCGAGGACAGATGGCCAACACGTTGCCAAACAGATTTCCCCGTCTGCTTTTGGGCTGCATCTTTATTAAAATGGAAAGGACTGGACTTGTTTGTCGAGGCACTTAAACATGCTGCACATATCAAACCAATCGCATCTAACATCTGTTACATCAGGCCCGTTGATACAGCCATTCCGACAAGTACCGCGCCCGTTGTAATTAAATACACGAACTGGTACCAAGACCCGCAAGAATTAGACACGATTAGAAGCCAATCCAACATCTTTGTTTCCACCAGCCACAAAGAACCGTTTGGTTTGTCCATTTTAGAAGCCTTAGCTGCGGGGATGTGTGTCGTTATCCCTCAAGATGGTTCTTACTGGGATAAACGCCTGACACACAATCTCAACTGCATCAAATATTTACCTGATGATGCTAACTCGTTGTGTGATGCCCTATTATATGCCGTTAAAGATCGCACCAACTTCAAACGCTGTATTGATAATGGAATGATGATTGCTGAAGAGTATAGAGCAGAACAGCGCTACTTAGACTTTGTTAAAACCATAGACCCTAATCCGTACCTAAAGCTATCTCGTGAGCCTAAACCTCAGAGCCACTAAGGAACATGTTATGCGACATAGAATATTGCAGTGGTTTAAACAAGACAACGTCACCAGTATGGCGCTCTATGCTCTGAACCTGCTTATGATGAAAGGGACATCTCTACTCATGCTCCCCTTCATGGCAAGTTACTTAACACCATCACAGTTTGGCCACCTTGAATTACTTTCTATCACCACTGTTTTTTTTAGCCTGATGGTCGGTTTAGCAATGCACGAAAATCTTTATCGCTTCATTGGTACGATAAAGGATGCATCAACTCGCTTTGCTCGAGTATGCGAATTGTACTCCAGTTCTTTTTCGACATCCTTGCTACTCGCAGGGGTATTATTCGCAGGTTATTTTGCCGTGTCTCATGCAGCGTTAACCATCAACACTGAACAAATGGCACTGATAACGATCGTAGTAATAGTTGAGGCACCTCTCGCAATTTGCTTAGCTTGGTTAAGACTAAACAACAAGGCGGTGACTTTTTTCAAAATCAGTTTTGTTACTTTGCTCATTCAGGTCTCTCTGGTCATTTTGATACTCACCAACAATCCAGATGTTACTTTATTATTTAGCGTTGGCGTTCTGTGTGCCGTACTTCAGGTAACTTATCTCCATTTCCACAACAAGCTTTCTTTCAAACTGCCTACCCTTGTTCACTACAAACGCTACATCCAATACTCGTTCCCTTTGATGTTATCAGCCGCAGTCGCATTTGGACTTTCTGGTGCCGAGCGATGGATCATTGCCGAAGCGCACACATTAGAAACCTTAGGTGTTTATGCAGTTGCCGCCAAATTTGCCCTTGCGTTGGGGATTCTGATTCAACCTTTCCATATGTGGTGGATGCCAAAGCGCTTTGAAGTACTTGAAACTCTCGGCAAGGAAAAAGTCGCGCTTAACACTCAACACGGCATTATCGCTTTGTGTTTCCTGAGTGTCATTGTTATGTGGATGAGCCAATGTTTTATCAGTCTTGCGCTACCCAGTGACTACCAATCTGCAGGTCAGCTTGTTGTTCTGTGTATCGTAATAATGTTGCTCAAAGAAATGGTAGAAATGCTCAATATCGGTGTGTTGTATGCAAAGCAAACAAGCAAGCTTTTTATTATCAATATTGTTGCGACAGCAGTGGCACTCGTCAGTGCTTGGCTGACTAAAGAAACAGGCGTTACAGCTATCTTACTCAGCCTGTGTATGGGCCAGTTTATTCGCCTTACTTTGATATACCACCTAAGCCAGTCACTATGCCATATTCCCTATAGGTATGGCGCATTGTTGGCGTTTGTCCTTATTAGTTCAATATTCACGATCAGTGGATGGTTCAATCATTCATTAGAAACGGCTGGAGTAATGCTGGTATTGCAACCTATGGCGCTAATCGCATTGCTGCACAAACTAAGATTTATTTCGCTTTCTGCAGGTTCTGTCCAAAAAGCTCATCGTCATAATCATGTGGAGCGTACACTATGATGCATGCAGATAAGCTTTATCCAGCCGTCATTACCTCTGGCGTATGTATCTTCATTGCACTGGTTTGGAAGCTCGTCCCTCATCCTGCTGTTGCCATTGTGATTAGCATGATGCCTCTTGGGATACTTTTCGTGCTAAACCAAACTTTTTGGTTGGTCAGCTTATTTGTCCTGTTTTCATTTTTCAGAATTCACGAAGCCATCCCTGCTCTTTACTCGCTAAAAATCCCTTTGTTACTTTCAGTCGGAGCCTTAAGTGCTCTGCTGTGGCATAGTTTAATCAGCAAAAATCTTCAGATGTTCTGGCATCAGAGCCTGACTTGGTTCGCAGTGTTTTGGCTGTTGGTGCTTGTTGGAGCCGTATTATCATCCAACCCCGGTTTAGCTATTACCTACTTCAAGTCGATCTATTGGAAGATCATCGTCATGACTCTGGCAATCGCATGGCTCGTAAATAGCGTTCAAAATGTCAAACGCATTAGTATTCTAATCGTATTAGCAGGAAGTCTGATTGCATTTGTAGCCCTATCCAATTCCATTAATGGCATTGGCCTAGTAGAAGGAACACGTGTCACCATTGGCCGTCAACTTGGTTCAGTTTTGGGTGACCCAAATGATTTGTCACTAGTACTTATGTTCCCCCTTGCCTTTGCCATCAGTTTGATGACCACAAAAAACCTTGGCAGCGTTCGAATTCTAGGTTTAGTCGCTACGATATTGGCGTTGAGTGCTGTTATCGCAACCCAAAGCCGAGGTGGATTACTCGGATCAATCGCGGTATTCGGAATATTCGGCTTGCGTATTATACGTTCCAAATTTCTACTCGCGTTGATTGGAACTATCGGTTTACTTGTTCTGTTTGCAGCAGCGGGGATTTCTGACAGACAGTCAGGAGGCGCAGCTGAAGAAGGCATTGATGCTTCAGCGATGGGCCGGCTCTATGCTTGGGAAGCGGCTTTTGGTATGGCTGTGGCCAATCCTTTAACAGGCGTTGGACTGAACAACTTCTACGCCAATTACTTTTTCTATAGCCCTCACTGGGATGGACTAAACCATGCCGTACATTCGACCTGGTTTGGTGTGCTAGCAGAAACAGGTTTCCTTGGCCTGATAGTATTCATTGGGTGTATCTACTCACTGGTCAAAACCAGCAAACAAACGCTGTCACTTCTAGATGCAGTGCCAGATAATTACTCCCCTTACCTTCACGCAACAGCCGCGGCAGTATACGCTGGCATTATGGGCACAATCGTGTCGGGCACATTCCTCACTCAAGGCTTTACCTGGCCTATTTATATCCTTGCCGCTCTATGCATCGCCCTGAATCGTATTGTTCAAAACCATTCTCAAAATGAGAATACGCAGAAGAACGACAAGATTCATATATAACCAGTTGTTTTTAATAAGTTTAATTTTTGGCACGTTACGTGTAACACCTCCTATTGAAATATAAAAATGCGGAGGCGCTTATGCTGGCTACACACATTAACGAGGTCAAGATTTGGCTAAAAGAGAACCCGAACCCTGTTTATCGCAAATTGTTTGTCATTTTGAAAAACATTCGCGCTTGCGACCTTCCAACTCCAAGTATCTTCAATAAAACAACTGCTTTTCTCTACAACGGAAGCAAAGCCCTCTTTGCCAATATGGTTAGAATTCTGATTCACACGCCAGCCTTTAAAGGCCGCCTCACTCAATTTGGCAAACGACTTTATCTATTTGGTGGTGTTCCACTCATAACTGGCCCCCTTAAAATTTATTTGGGAGACGACTGCAGGATCTCAGGACAAAGCACATTCAGCGGTCGAACCCAATCATTAGAAACAGAGCTTATCGTTGGCAACAACGTCGACATCGGATGGCAAACCACAATAGCGGTTGGTAAACGCATTGTTATTGGCGACAACGTAAGAATGGCCGGTAGAGCGTTTCTCTTTGGTTATTCTGGCCATTCTTTACACGCGGGGAAAAGAGCCTTGGGGGCTGGCGATAGTGAAAGAGACATTGGCAACATCACCTTAGAAAGAGACGTTTGGTTAGGCACAAATGTTACCGTCTGCCCGAACGTTACTATCGGTCAAGGTACCATCGTAGGGGCTGGCAGTGTTGTAACGAAAAGCCTTCCTTCCTATGTTGTTGCAGCTGGCAACCCCGCCAAAGTGGTTCGTAAACTAACGAGTAAGGAGATGGAATAATGCGTGATCTCATCGTATTTGGCGAAGACTTTGGAGGCTTACCTTCAAGTACACAACACATCGTTTCTCGACTAGCTGCGAATAGAAAAGTGCTTTGGGTTAACTCAATCGGCCTACGTCAGCCTAAGCTTAATAAAAAAGATTTTGCTCGGGCTTTCGCCAAACTACTAGGCCAAAGCAAAAAAGGCTACTCGTCGAAGAATGAGCAACTGAGTACAAATATCACTGTCGTAAACTTAAAAACTATCCCTGCTCCAAAATCTTCGTGGGCAAGGGAAATAGCAAAGTCTATGCTACTAGCTCAACTCAAGCCCATCATCGAAAAACTGGGGCTAAAAAAACCGATTTTGTGGACTTCTCTTCCGACTGCAGCGGACTTATGTGGCAGCCTAGATGAAGCTGCGGTTGTTTATTACTGTGGAGACGATTTCAACTCACTTGCTGGTGTTGATCATGAAACAGTGAGTAATCATGAGAGAAGGCTGGCTGAGAAAGCTCACCTTATCTTGGGTGCAAGCGAGGAAATCTGCAAAAAGTTTGACGGATTAAAAACCGCGCACATCCCTCATGGCGTAGACTATGAATTATTTAACACCTCAGTAAGCCGTGCTCGAGACCTTCCCTTAGACGGTAAGCCCATTGCTGGTTTTTACGGCAGCATATCCCAATGGCTGGACTATAAATTGATAGCTCAAGTCTGTTTGGATAATCCTCACTGGAACTTCGTTTTTATAGGGCCATTGGAACTAGATCATAATCCTCTGCCGAATTTTCCAAATGTATTTTACTTGGGCCCAAAACCACACCGAGAGTTGCCTCGATACAGTCAGCACTGGGATGCGAGCATGCTGCCTTTCTTGTTCAATGATCAGATTCAAGCCTGTAGCCCTTTAAAACTGATGGAGTACCTAGCAGCCGGAACACCTGTAGTTACAACGCCGTTTCCAGCACTTGCTCCTTATCGATCACACGTCAGTATTGCCAACGATGCGAAACAGTTTAGCCAATCACTTAATCAGGTTCTCAGTATAGAAAACACTGATACCGAGATTGTTCGTCGCGACAGCTGGGATGCTCGAAGTCGAGTTGTCAATCAGCTTCTGGAGTCACTATGAATGAACTGAAACTGCGCTTTATCATTATACTTAATGCAGCTTGGAGGCAGAGGTACGTAATTGTTCTACCAATGCTGATCATGCCTTTTGCTGGATACTTCGTCGGGAAAATGGCTCCGGAGAAATACGTTTCCCATACCAGTATGCTGATTCAGGAAACAGCAAAAATGAACCCGTTTCTGGAAGATATCGCAGTTTCAACCATGCTCAAGGAGCGTTTGGCAGCTCTGAGTACCTTGCTCAAGAGTCGACATATTTTAAGATCCGTTGCCAAAGAGCGTGGACTGATTGACGATTCAATGACCCCTTTTCAAGTGGATCAAGTCATCGCAGAGCTCGCAGCAAGCTTAACGGTTACCCAACCTGGAAAGGATTTCCTTAAAATCCAGCTTTCTTCTGCTCAACCTCAAGGCATGAAAGAATTATTAGAATCTGTCAGCGAGCACTTTATAGAGCAAATGCTGGCCCCAGAACGCTCTTCAATCAAAGATTCAAGTGAGTTTCTCACCATGCATATTGATAAGCGAAGAGAAGATCTCGACTTAGCAGAAACAGCACTTGCCGATTTTAAGAACAAAAACGCCTCCGTTACGCCTGAAATGCAAAGTCAGAGTCTTGCGAGGCTTGCTAGCCTGAAGCAAAACTTAGCCGAAAAAGAGGCGGAACTTGCTGGGGTTGAGCGGAGTCTGGGCTCACTCGATCAGCAACTGTCTAAAACCAACCCCGTCGTTGGTAAAATTGAAGATCAAATCATAGAAATTCGCAGTGAGCTAACTTTACTAAGAGCTAAATATACTGATAGTCATAGCGCTGTCCTCGGCAAACAGCGGGAACTTCGTCGACTTGAAAACGAACGTTCGGAACTTCTTAAAGTTGAGCAGCCAAATATCAGCAGCGACCAACTTTGGGATATCGCGAGTAGCAACACTTTGTCTGACATCAGCCAAATTCAACCTTTGCTCGTTACCCAGTTACACAGCCTTCAGCTAGTGCGGGGAAGGTTTGAGTCCCTGAGTGAAGAAACCAAAAGCTTGCGTAAAATGATTGAAGATCTTGAGCAACAAGCGAACCGCTTCGGCGACAACGCAAAAGACATGTTCCAGTTGCAGAGAGATGTTCAAATCAAAAGACAACTCTACGATGAGTTGATTCAAAGGTATGAGATGGCTCAACTTACAGGCTCACTAGGTATCTTTGAGCAAAACAAGCGAGTCAAGATCATTGATTTACCTTATACGCCAAGTTCACCAGCTAACCTACCCATAGTCATATTTATTATCGCAGGGTTCGTCGCAGGCATTGGCCTAGGCTGCGGTATCGCTACGCTCATTGAGCTTTTTGATACTTCGGTTCGAAGCGCGAGTGAGTTGCAGTCTCTAACAGGCAAACAGGTGATCACTGCAATTCCTAAAATAAAACCGTTTCAATCATAAAGAATCTCAAAATAAAACACCTCACACATGAAAACTTAAAACACTGTTATATAGGGACTTTTTTTTGGCACAGGTTATGCAATTTCTAATTTAAACCATCGCACACCAAGGAAATCGCATGACCAGTCAACCGAAAACAACCATACATGTTGTTCAGCATTTGGCACCAGGTGGATTAGAAACATTAGCCATCAACATGCTCAAGTTTGCTAAACCAGACGAGAACGTTTTCCTGATCAGTCTCGAAGGAAGTCGCTGCGAAACATTGGCAAACTGGCCTAGCTTAAAGAACGTTGAAGATAAACTTATCTTTCTAACCAAGAAGCCCGGTTTTGATTTTGAGGCGATATCTAAACTGCGTAAACTATTCAAACAAATTAAACCTAGAGTCGTTCACACTCACCACATTGGGCCTCTGATTTATGGAGCGACTGCAGCTAAACTGGCAGGTGTACAACAAATAGTCCACACAGAACACGACGCTTGGCATCTTAACAACCAAAAACATCTTCTGTTGCAAAGCCTTGCCTTGAAATTATCCCGTCCCAATCTGGTGGCAGATGCTGGGCTAGTTAAAGAGCAATTAGATGAGAAACTCAACTATGCCAATATCACTGTAATAAAAAACGGCATAGACTGTGAAAGATTCAAACCGGGATCTCAGGCACAGGCACGCTGTGAGCTTGACCTACCTGCGCATGGAAAAATCATAGGCTCCGCTGGACGCCTCGAAAAAGTAAAAGGTCACGATATCCTTCTCAAGGCACTCCCTCTCATTAATAGCAATGTGACTCTCGCTATTGCAGGCATAGGAAGCCAAAAGGACGCATTAACACGACTGGCTGAAGACTTATCTATCTCTCATCAAGTACGGTTTCTCGATTTAGTTGAGGACATGCCAACCTTTTATCGTGCTCTCGATGTATTTTGCATGCCATCAAGATGCGAGGGTTTCCCCCTTGCTCCACTGGAAGCGCAAGCGTGTGGCGTTCCTACAGTCGCGACAAACGTTGGTGGTACCAATGAAACGTTATGTCCTATAACAAGTCAGCTTGCGGAAGCAGAAAATAGTAGTGAGCTTGCTTTAAAGCTATCCCAAATGTTGCTTGAGTCCCCTCAATCCTCACCACGCCAGTTTGTTGTCAACAATAACGACATTCGAAAAATGGTGGATGCCTATAGCGCAATAACACAGGAGGAATACGCATGATTGATCTGACCATTGGAATTTTCTTCACAATCTGTGCTGGGCTCATCGTCTATCACCATGTCGGCTACCCTCTTGTGCTTGCTTGGTATTCTAAGCGCCACCCTGTGGAAGCAGTAAAACCAATCGAACGTGGTTACAAGATCGCTCGTTCAGATAGACAATGTGCTGACATCACCATTCTTATCCCTGCATATAACGAAGAACAGTGGATCGCAGACAAAATTCGCAACTTAGCCTGTCTGGATTACCCGAAAGAGCACTATAAAGTCATCGTCGCTTGTGATGGTTGTACCGACAATACTGCTCAAGTGGCTCAGAACACGATTCAAGAAGCCATTTGCTGTGATACACATTTTGAAATTCGAGTATTTGAAGAGAACCGCGGAAAGGTTGCACTAGTGAATGAGCAGATGCTAACGATATCAAGTGACATTACAGCATTGAGCGATGTGTCAGCTCTGATTTCTGTCGATGCCCTGCTGGTCGCCAACCAACACTTCAAAGATAAAACTGTAGGTGCTGTTAACGGACATTACCAATTACTTTCTAGTGGCAGTGAAGGTGAAAGCAAATACTGGCAATACCAAAGCAGAATGAAACTGCATGAGGCGAGTTTGGGCAGCACACTTGGCGCTCATGGGGCTTTCTATTTGTTCAGAACTCACTTGTTTGAACCGCTCAAGCAAAACGTTATCAACGACGATTTCATCATTCCAATGGAGATTATTCGTAAAGGATATCGAGTGGACTACGACAAGGACATGATCGCATTAGAGCTTGAAGCAACCAACACCGACAACGACTTTAAACGTCGACTCAGAATTTCTGCTGGCAACATGCAGCAAGCCCTGCAATTGGCAGAATTGTTTTTACCACGATACAAAGGCGTCGCTTTTGCTTTCTTTTCAGGCAAAGGTTTAAGACTGATAACACCATACCTCATGATTCTGTGTCTGGCGCTTTCTGTCGTACTTATTCACCATCCACTATTTTTCATCGCGACCATTGCACAGCTCGCTGTTTACTCAGTTGCGATTCTGGGGCATGTGTTCCCACACATATTTAGCCATAAATACTGTCAATTAATCACATACATAGTAGCAGGACACTTTGCCAACCTAATTGGTGGCTTACGCTATTTGTTCGGTTTCGAAGCCACTCGTTGGACAAGAATTCAATGATAAGGAGCATCTTATGAGCAACGTATCTTCTTTATATTCAATCTGGTTAGCAAAACGTATCTTCGATTTTCTATGCGCAGTAATCGGGCTTTTAATGCTGTCACCCATTTTGCCCGCGATTGCCTTAGCCATAAAACTCGACTCCAAAGGACCTATTTTCTATAAGCAGCTGCGTGTGGGCAAATCGACACCAGAACAAATGATGTTCTTTGAAATCATTAAGTTTCGTACCATGTATATCGATGCAGAAACGCGTACAGGTGCAGTCTGGGCGACAGAGAACGATCCAAGAATTACTCCAGTCGGTCGTTTCCTGAGAAAGACACGCTTAGATGAGATCCCGCAGTTGTTTAATGTCATTCGCGGCGATATGTCATTAATTGGCCCACGCCCTGAACGCCCTAGCTTTTATAATAAGCTAGAAACGGCCATCCCTTACTTTGCTGACCGTACCTATGGAGTAATGCCAGGCATCACTGGGTTAGCGCAGGTTAATCAAGGCTATGACACCTGTATCGATGACGTTCGCAGAAAAGTCGGCTTTGACCATAGTTATGCCTTGTCACTGCGTTCGCTAAAATCTTGGATTCTAATGGATATCAGCATCATTACCAAAACACTCATCGTCATGGTCGACGGGCGAGGACGATAAATTAAGCACTTAGAGGAGAGCAATCCCGCTCTCCTTTTCTATTTTGGTATAAAAAAACGCCAATTCGATTAGTTGTGAAGCAAACAGTTTAAAAACCAATAATTTGCTCTTGCACGACCCAAAAAGTCTCGGTAATATCCATCTCGTTCTTAAGGAATGGGTCCGTAGCTCAGTTGGTTAGAGTACTACCTTGACATGGTAGGGGTCGGCGATTCGAGTTCGCCCGGACCCACCACTCCTTGCTTAAATGCACTAAGAACGAAAATTTGGGTCCGTAGCTCAGTTGGTTAGAGTACTACCTTGACATGGTAGGGGTCGGCGATTCGAGTTCGCCCGGACCCACCAAATTTTATAACAAAGCCCGCTTATTGCGGGCTTTGTTGTTTTTGGAGTTTTCATTAAACCATCTATGTCTAATGCGCTTCCTCTAGCCGTTTTTCATTACCGAGTATCGTGTACTCTTGGCTAGCCTGCTCTAGCGTGTTCTGATATCCATCATATGAACACTCTCCAATATCGTTTCGCGGACATATGGAAACATGATTCTTGTCGATCATCTCTATTCCACAGTTCGGGCAATATCTATCCATGGCAACCTCCTGACGTTGTCTGCCTTGTACATACAGGTTCATACCCTGCACTAGACACTCTAGCCTTTTTCCGCTTCGAAACCAGCGATACTGCTCTCAGGTTTTCAGCTTTTTACACTCTATTACAGTATTTGCTGTACCCATGTTCAGGTTTGCATAACAAATATGATTTTCAGCACAAGCTAACTTTGTATAACTAATTCAAGCTTGGCTTGTAACGTTCTTGCAATATAGGCAATGATCAAGAGATTAACGATAAGTATCACAGCTCCAATTATGCCCGGGTGATGAATCAGGCCATACACTTCGAAAGGCACGTAGATCACACAACCTACCAGTGCTAGCCACTCCGTCCAACGAAGTCCTTTCCATAAGCCATAAGCCTCAACCCATCGAATAATCGTGTATGCCAATGCACCCAGCATAAACCATTGAACATTGCCTTGCGGAAATCGCCCCATCGCTTCTATGAACACACCCGGTAAATGATGAGCTGGGTTTAAATGAGCGTGCAACACCAGAGCCTCAGCCCACTGCTGCAAATCTTTTCCAGCTAAAAGGTGTAATCCCAAAGCGACAGAAAACGACAACAGTCCTTTCATTGCTTCGAGAATCGCAATCAGCTTTAACCCTGGTTTCGCATGTACTTGCATCTATTCAACTTCCTCATGCAATGCGTTGAGATATAACCCAACCGAAAGTAACACGTTGATTAATTGCTTCATGAAGATTGTGTCAATTTTTCACTTTGACCGAACATGCTGAATCACGCATAGAAGAAGAGAAATGGCCTAATATGGATTAGGCCATTCGATTTACTACGTTTAATAAGGATTGGAAGCTTCGACACTCTGCTGGGTAAATTGCGGGAACCCAGCTGGTCGCCACTGATTAATGTGGGTAAGAAAAGAGCTATCTTTCACTTTGATTGACGCTTTTCCATAGTCAAAGCTATTGAGTTTATTGCGCATAGCTTCATTGGAGAGGTTGTCACCTGACAGTTCATACCAAGAAGTTATTGGCGGCGTTACAAATTGTCCATAGTGATTTTCTGCAACCTCATTGTCTTTGGCAAAACGAATGCAATGGGTCAAAATACCATCCTTGTGGTAAACCACTTTTAGATGTTCGCCTTTCATTGGTAACTGTTCTCTTGGCTTGGTTTCCAAATCACCATGGCAACTCACCGAACCATATGCGACAGCATCATCAATTGTCCAGATGATGACTGATTCCCAGTCGTGGCGATGACCCCCTAACCCAATTCCCGGAATTGCCTGATCTTTTTCATAATAGGTGTCATAGGCTTGAGCACAGCACTCCTGCCCATCACTTCCCTGTATGCAAGCGTAACGGTGAAGGGTATTGGAAATATCGAGAAAGCCTGCATCTCTACAACTTCCATTGAGCGCACCAGATGGTTTCAATCCCGGATTCATTTCTCCATTGCGGCTTATACCCGCAGCGGGATAGCAACCGTCACCATCCCAATCGAAAACAGGAACCTGAGCAGATATATCAATCAAACTGGGTAGTGCTTCATCCAATCCTGGGAACTCTGCTGCATTGAGCGACATAGGAGCACTGAGTAGAACGGTAGTTATTATTTTCTTCTTCATAAAAGCCTCTGGACCAACGTTGTGTTTAAAGTGGTGGTTTTACAACCAGCACAAACATAGGCGTGATAAAGAAACAACCGCCAGAGCTCGCTCACAGTTCTTTAATTCCTCTTAGTTATGAGGCATATTTTTGTTCATTAAGCTCTTAATTATCAATAAGTAACCCAAAAAACAAAAAGGCCGTAACACTTTATGTTACGGCCCTCATAGTCTGTTTGATGCTTTAAGCTTCTTCTGCGACTTTTTCTGTTTCAAAGTTGGCGAATAGCGAGTCAACAATCTCTTTCGAACGTACTGCCAGAACAGAAAGCAAAGTATCGCTCAGACCATGTGATGATTCACAGCAACCTTGAAGGAATACGTTCACTTTGCAAGATTCCTGCATTGGTAGACGATAATGACGCTCAACCTGCTTATCCGACATTAGTGGTTCTAGTTTGTTCAACATTTGGTTGAACTGGTCGTAACGATAGCCAGTAGCAAGGACAACTGCATCGTAGTCGTGCCAGTTTTGCTCGCTATGAATGCGATCATTATAACGAAGCGCAATCTTACCTTCTTTCTGCCCTACTTCTTGAATATCGTGACAGCGCAGATGTTGGTGCTTGCCTTCGCCAGTCACGCGCTGAAGGTATAGACGCTCATAAATAGCGCTAAGCTCTTCTGTATCTACAACGGAATAGTTTGTGCCATTGAAGCGAGAAAGGATGGTTTTACGCTCTTCATCAGTGCTCTTGTATACGTGATCCGTGAACTCAGGATCGAAGATCTCGTTAACGAATGCACTGTCATCTGCTGGGTGTAGAGCAAAATTACGGTTGACGAGGTGAACTTCACCTTCTTCATAACGGTTTGTCAGGTCAACGAAGATCTCGGCAGCACTTTGACCTGCACCGACAACCGCAATCTTAGGCGTTTCCGTACCAGCATTAAACTGTTCACGCCACACCTTGTATTTCGATGAGTGGATCACCTTCTCGTCATTCAGGCCACTAAACAGATCTGGAAGTTTCGGCATACCACCCATACCAATCAATAGGTTTTTCGCAATACGTACTGTTTGGTTGCCATTGATATCCGTTGAAATAACGCGAACTTTGGTAATTTCGCCATCAACTTCAATCGGTTCGATGTCGATAACGCGTTGTCCATAAGTCACGACAGAATCAAACTGGTTTGCAACCCAAGTCAGGTAGTCATTGAATTCGACGCGTGAAGGGTGCAAAGAGCCCAAGTTGATGAATGAACTTAAGCGGTCATGTGAATGTAGGTAGTTCACAAAGGAATAAGGGCTGGTTGGATTGCGCAGCGTCACCAAATCTTTCAAACAAGAAATCTGCATTCGAGTGCCATCTAGCAACATGCCACCATGCCATTCGAAATGAGATTTTTGCTCTAGGAAGCAGTAACTTAATTCTTGGTTCTGCGCCGTTTCTTCTAACGCAATCGCAATTGATAAGTTAGCAGGGCCAAAGCCCACGCCAAGCACATCATATTCCTTAATCTGGTCTGTCATTTTTGTAACCTCATGTTTTTCCGTTGAGCTCTTTGGCTCTCTATCCCCGAGACACCCTAAAACTGGGTCGCGATACTAAAAGCAATCGCTAAAGAAGGTATCTCTCAACTGACACATTAGAGCTGCCCTCTTATGAGGGAAGTCGAATTCTTTTAATTTGGCGAAACCGAATTTCTGCAGATAACCAATCATCTTGGCGTTATCTGCTCTTGGTTCGCTGACAATTTTCTCTGTCCTTGGATCGGACAGGTAAAGGAAGTGGCATACTGAAGGAAGCCAAGCGGCGACCTTGTGACTGCCACGGTGATGCTCTTCACCAACAAGCATGTGAATACCGCGATCGTAATCGCCTGCTGCATAATACGGCGCGATGCGATCTTCTTTTGTCCAATAGGCTTCAATGTAAGCAAAGGGCTCGTTATTGAGGCACACAATCAAGAGCTGGTTTTTATCATTGACCAATTGCTCCTCTAGATAAGCTTTATGCTCTTCTAAAGTGCCTGTCTGCTCCCAAAACGCAGCCACTCGTCCACTGTTTTGCCATTTTGAAAACAGCTCAGCATGCTGCTCTACATCAAACCCAACCAGAGACAGCGTCTGCTCTAGCTCAGGAATGTAGCGGCTGTACAACTCACCTTTTTGAGGTCTTGGACGAAGAGGATGATAGCCATTAGAAGCGAGAATCTGCTTATGTGGGATAGCGCGACGCTGCTGCTTTAGCCAAAGTTCTGGCAACTGCAGTAAAGTTTCTCGCCAAACCAGACGAATACCTTCACCTGTGACATGAGTGATGTCGTTTAACGATGAGAAAGTAAATTCGCCAAGATCAATACAACGAATATCCGTACGGTGCTCAAGCATAAGGACAAAAGCTTGAACCACTTCCTTATCATTGATGGCACTGCTGGTCACACGCCAATAACCGCCACTTTCCTTGCTAAGTGTTAACTGACCACTTGGCATCTCAACGCAACATGTATCCCCTTGTTGCTGAACACTCTGCCCAAAGGGCAGAGTGTCGAGGGTATCACGGTTACCAGTCATAGCTCAGACTCGCGATAACATTGCGGCTGTCACCGTAGTAACACCAAGTATTACCCGTACAAGTTGCTATGTATTTTTTGTCAAAGATGTTCTTCGCGGCAACTTGGAATTTATAGTCATCAATTCGGTAGCTAACCGTTGCATCATAAAGTGTATAAGAAGGGACAGTATTTGCATTATCATTTCCAGCATAGCTATCACTTGTATAACGTACACCACCACCTATACTGAGACCGTCAAAGGTACCACCAAAGAATTGGTATTTAGCCCAAGCCGAAGCTGTAGTATCCGCCACCTGCTGGGGCTGATTACCTATTATGGACGTGTTTGTATCATCTTTGATTTCAGAATCAACGTAAGATAAGTTACCAATCAAAGTGAGAGCCTGAGTAACATTCGCTACCGCACCAAGTTCCATACCTCGGTTACGTATTTCCCCGATTTGCTTGATTTCTGAATTAACCGATTGGACAACATCCTTTTTAGTGGCTTCATAGACAGAAAAGTTAAAGTAACCATCAAAGCTTCTCGGTTGATACTTAACACCGGCTTCTATTGCTTCGCCCCGTTCTGGTTTAGCAGCTTGATTGTCCACTGTCTTAATGACTGGCTCGAAAGATTGCGCGTAAGTCACATATGGAGTAAAGCCATTGTTCATAACATAGGCAACAGCCGCACTTGAGGTCCATTCTTCGTAATCAGCTTTGTAAGTTTTTCCTGTGGACTGATTGCTATCTTCGTTTGACGTGTCGTCATATCGTAGACCTGCTTGGAACACCCAGTTGTGATACTTAATCTGATCTTGTACGTATAAGCCAAGCTGGCTGTTCTTAGTACTTGTTGTTTGCATATCGTCTTCGGTGACTTGGGTTACACCGTTGAGTAATACAATATTATTTGTATAACTAGGGTTGAAGATATTGAACGTTGGGTCGGGGATGCTTCCTACGCCAGGTATGGTTTTAAATTCATTACCATTAGTTATAGTTGGATCATTTGCAAACGTTTTGCTGTCTATATCTATACTCTGATAATCTATTCCTGTTAGTAAGGTATGGCTAAAATCACCAGTTTTAAACTCATAAACTAACCTGTTGTCAATATTGAAAGCATCTGATTGTCCTTTTTCAATAGATGCACCTCGTGAAATAGTTTGACGTGATCCAGTGGGATCCAATAAAGCACCGATACTATTACCGTTAAAAGTAGCATCCGCTGAATAGCCAGCAAAATACATCTGACGCAAGTCGATATCCATTCGGCTGTAGCGAGCAGATTGACCGAAACTCAAAGCACTATTGAATTGGTGTTCGAACTCATAACCCAAAGAAAGCTGTTCTCGTTCAAACCTTTCCCAGTCTGGGTTTCCTACTGCAACATCATCTGAGATTGTGCCATTAGGGTTACTCGTTAAGGTCCCTTCCATTGGTAAAAACTGTAGATACGGATCAGAATCATCTTTTTGATAGCTAGTTAGGAAGGTAATGCTACTGCTGTCGTTAATGTTCCACGCTAGAGACGGCGCTATCAAAATACGCTCGGCATCGACATTGTCGACTTTGGTACCATTCTTTCGGCCCATAGCGACAAGACGGAAAGCAACATCTTCATTGAGTTCACGGTTAACATCCAAGCTAATCTGAGTTCTATCATACGAACCATACTCAACCGCAACTTGACCTGAGCCGCCATCAAATTGAGGACGCTTGCTTACCGTATTGATCAAACCACCCGGTGGGTTTTGTCCGTAAAGTACGGAAGCTGGACCACGCAGAATTTCCACACGTTCTAATGCAAATGGGTCAATCTGCCAGCTGTAGAAGCCTGCCGAATATAGGCGCGTCCCATCTTGGTAAAGCCCATTATTTGCTTGCGTGAAACCACGAATAACAAACCAATCTTGTTTGTTATCCTCACCATAAAAATTAGCTTGAATACCCGGCGTATACTGAAGTGCGTCTGAGATGCTGATTGACGCGCGGTCATCCATCTGCTCGCGAGTAACCACTGAAACCGCCCGTGGTGTTTCATGGATTGCTAAATCTGTTTTAGTCGCTGTACGACTTTTTTGGCCTAGGTAACTAAAATCTGGGCCTACAGCACTGTCGTGCTCTTGACCGATTACCACTACTGTTTCGTCTTCTGCTGCGTTTACTGCACCAGCAGATAGAGCGAACGCGACTGCCAAACAAGCTGGGCTCAGCAAAAACTGCCGATTCATGTCTCTCTCCTTAACTTTCGGTTTTACCGAATATTATATTAATAATTATGATAACCATTATCATTAGCATTTCGAATGCGAATGGAGTTTAACGAGTTTTATAGAAAAATGGAATCTATAAATTAGTCGTTATAGATCTATAATGTATTGATTATTAATAAGTGACGTAATTTCTCTATCAGGACACTATCTTGCACTATCCCTAAATGATCTGTATCCAGCACTTCACTGCTTAGCTGGGTGTTAACTTTTGACAGCTCCGAACTCAACAGCTTGTGTCGGCCTTCAGGTTTCCCAGCCCAATATGCGGTTGGTTTGGTATTAATTTCTGGTAACTGATACTCATGACACAGCGCTCTCATGTGCTGCTCTACCGCCCAGCTATATAGCATTTGCTGTGCACTTTCAGATAGATAGTGATCGAAGTTTTGTTCAGCCAACCAAGATGAGAATACGTTTGGCCATTTATCTGGTGTCGATTGGTCAAACCCTGCAAGGCAGGTTTGCCTTTGCCCTTCCGATAAATTACCCAAGAGCAATTCTAGATGCTCAATCAGCTTAGCTTTTGCTTTCGGTGATTCCCATTGATCTTCGGCAATTTCAGTGCCCGGCACATAGCAGTCCAACAATCCGAGGAAAGCGACACTTTCACCAGCTGCTTCAAGGCGGGCTGCGACTTCCTGACAGAGCGCGCCGCCAAGCGACCAACCAATCAATGTGTAAGGCCCTGATGGCTGTATTTGACGAATAGTCGCGCAATAAGTATCAGCCATTGCGCTAAACGAAGTGTCAAAGCGATTTGGATAGACGAAGCTCTGAGACTGAACACCATAAACGGTGCGTTTGCCCGCCAATGCTTGAGCTAATTTTTGATAACCAACTGTTCGGCCCGTCACTGGATGAATACAGAATACAGGTGAAATCCCGTCAACATTGGTATTAAGCTTCTCGATCAATTTAAGGTCAGCTTTGGCTGCTATCGCCTCGCCTTTACGCGATTTAGATGCCGAGTGTATCAATTCAAGCTTTTCTTTCCATATAGTCGCTTTGGTCTCAATATCTGATTTCGAATAATGACTCGTTGCATATTCAAAATCAGCGCTCAATACACCATCCACAACTTGGGCATTGATGACCAAAGGCGTCAACATGGTGTTATCATCTGCTTGATCACGCGAGTTTGACGACACTGGTTGGCACCAATGAGCAAAACTATTGCCTTGATACTGCCCCAAGTAATTGAATGTTAGCTCCACCGTTTGCTCTTGAGGCTCATCCTCTAAGTAGCGCAGTCCATAGCCAATGCCTGAGTCTTGGCTCAATAGCGCCATACGCTCGGCGATATCATCTCGAGAATCTGAGGCATTCAAAGTCATCGGATAGAGGCTCGTCATCCAGCCCACCATGCGGCTTAGATCTAACCCTTCAAAGACAGACTCGTCACGACCATGACTTTCTAGATACACGCTTTGACCATCTTCGTTGCTTCCCACAATTGCTGCCAAAGCAGAAACAAGTTCAACTGTGATGTTTTCAGAACTCAGTAAAGCCGACGTCACCTCACGGCTTAGCTCAACCTTGAGTGAGCGCTTGTTGCCATAGATTGCTTTAGCGTGTGTATTTTCCACATGGAAAGCTTGTTCGTTCCAAACGGCTTTCCTAGCTTTGCCCTGTTCTGTTGATGCCCAGTTGTTGAGGCTATCTACCGCCATATCCAAAGAGGTGTAAACAGGTGGTAGCTCAACTGTTTTCTTTGACTTTTCGTCACTTGAAAGCGTTTGCTGATAAGCACGCCATAAGTCATCCATCAGGACTCGCCATGAGACGCCATCTACAGCTAAGTGATGAATTACAATCATCAAGCGAGATTTCTGCCCCTCGATTTGAGCGTAGCCTGCTTGAATCAGTCGGCCTGCTTCGATATCAAGGCTTGTTTGCAACTCGTGAGCAAACACTTCGAATGCCTCTAAGCTGTCTAGCTGAGTTTTCCATAGAAGATCATGGGAAACATGCTCGACGTATTGCTGCTGCCATTTACCTTCAGTTTGAGAAAACGACAATCTCAACGCGGGATGATGCTCTACTAACCCTTTAAGCGCAGTAGCCAGTGCTTGAATATCCATATCCTGCTTCAACTCAACACACACATGCTGGTTCCAGTGGTTTGGCTGATCAAAGTTTTGCGCCATGAAATGAGCCTGAATTGGCATCAGACCAAATGGTTCTTTTGGCAACTCTCTTTGCTCTTGCTCAACCGCTGCTTCAAGTACTTGTGCTAACTCGCTCAGCACTGGCGCTTGGAATACTTGCTTTGGAGATACGTTGAGACCTGCCAGTTTCAATTTGCTCACTAGCTGAAGGCTCAATATAGAGTCTCCACCTAACGCAAAGAAGCTATCTTCTCGGCTAACAGAATTAATACCCAGTAGCTCTTGCCAAATCTCAGCAAGGAGAGTTTCTTTCTCACCTTCCGGTGGCAAACCTTGCGACAGCTCAGATTTGAACTCTGGTTCCGGTAGCGCTTTTCTATCTACCTTACCTGCTGGAGTTAACGGCAAATAATCTAGCACTACGAGATGCGCTGGTACCATATACTCCGGCAGATGCTCAGCAAGCTCAGATAATATCGAAACGCTATCAACCTTGTTTGCATCAGCGCCATGCAGATACCCCACAAGGTGGGCCATAGAACCATGACGATGCGCCGCAACCACACAAGTCTCGACGCCGGATATTTGCTGAAGCCTTGATTCTATCTCACCCAGTTCAATTCTGAATCCACGGATTTTTATCTGTTGATCAACACGGCCAAAATATTCCATTACACCGTCTTCCCGCCAACGAACTAAATCACCAGTGCGATACATACGCTCGCCATTATTGGTAAATGGATCCGGCATAAACCTTTCTGAGGTCATATCTGGCTTACCCAAATACCCACGTGCGAGGCCGACTTCTTCACCAATGTACAGCTCCCCGACTGCGCCTTCGGCAACTTGGTTAAGCAACCCGTCTAACACATAAAGTCTACGAGCGCCAACAGGTTGACCGATAGGTGCATAGGCGCTGGTTAGCTTATCCTGTGGGTAAGCACGCCAGATCATTGGTGTCACCACGGTTTCTGTTGGCCCATAACCATTGATAATACGTGGTGGGTTTACAACAGATTGCAGGCGGTCATAGGTTTCACGAGTAAAGGCTTCACCACCCAAAGTCCAAGAACGTACATTCAACTTAGGCTGAGCCGTCTCTATCCAATCCAGCAACGGGCCAACATAACTTGGAGGGAAACAGGCTATCGTAATCCCTTCCTGTTTGAGAACATCACAGGTTTTCTCTGCACTCCATAGTTGTTGATCGCGAATCACCAAGCGAGAACCAAACGCCAATGGCACTGTCCAGCGCTCTACTGCTCCATCAAAACTGATTGACGCAAAGTGAAGCTCAACGTCATCTTGCGTCATCCCATACTGAGCACCTATCGTCTGCACATGCATACTCAGGCCATCATGGGCAATCGCAACACCTTTAGGTTTACCCGTCGACCCTGATGTGTAGATGATGTAAGCCAACTGCTCTGGTAAGAGTTCTACCTCTGGCTTGGCTTTTGAGAGACCTTGCCAATCTAGCGCATCCATATAAAGCGGTGAAACTGAAGCCGCCTGATCCGCATGTGAAAAGACGTGTGAGCCAATCTCTACCCAACGTGAGCGCAATGATTTATCGCTGATGACCAAGCTCGCAGCAGAATCCTCGATCATGTAAGCCAATCGGTCGGTCGGATAATCAGGGTCAAGTGGTAGAAACGCCCCACCAGCCTTCATAATGGCGATCATCGCTATGATCATATCGTTGCCGCGCTCAAAAAGAACACCCACAGCTTGATCGCGAACGACACCCTGTTCCACTAACTGATTCGCCAGCTGGTTCGATTTTTCTTCCAGCTGTTTAAACGAGACACTTTGCTGACCATGTTTTAATGCAGTGGCTGACGGTTGCTCAATACCCTGAAGATCGAACAACTCAGTGACTGGTTGATAACGCCACTCACCTTCTGGCTGCGACAGTTGCGATAATCTGGCGAGTTGATCCTGATCCAGTGAGTTAAGCGCAGCCAATGGTGTATTCAGGTTTTGTTCTGCTTGCGAGACCAACAGGTTCAGAGTGCTAGTAAGCGAAGCCATCATCTCGGGGTCGATACGATCTTTTGCGTAAGTCAGCGTTACCTGAGTACCACTCGAAGATTCCAACACATCCAAAGCTACATCAAACAATGCGAAGTTGCCTTTAAGTGCCAGAGGCTTTGCCGCCACACCCGGAGCAAACTCGACCGACTCGGTTTGATTGACCTGATGATTAAACAACACTTGAAAGTAAGGCGTTTCGCCAACCAACCTTTCCGCCAACAATGAAGAAACCACACGATCAAACGGCAATAGCTGGTGTTCCTGAATCTCCAGCACTTTGTTGTGAGCTCTAGTCATGATTTGACCAAAGCTCTGCTCAGGTTGTATGTCTTGCGCAACCACATTAGTGTTTACGAAAAAGCCAATAACGTCAGATACTTCTGGTCGGGCGCGGTTAGCCATTGGCATACCAATGTTGATATCGTTGCGTCCTGTCAACTTGAACAGCGCAGCCTGCCAAATGGCTAGCCAAAAGCTCGAAGTGGTGACGTTATTTTGCCTTGCAAGGCGTGCAATGCGTTCAGAAACATTACCATCAAACTTTAGGCTTACCTGCTGTGCTTCTCGACGCTGATTAGGTGCAATATCGCCCGTCCACTCAAACAGTTTTTGCGGCTGCTTATCACCTAACTCTTGCTGCCAGAATTGAAGATCCTCGTCCCCTTTGCCCGCTTTTAGTAGTGCATCCTGCCAGACAGAAAAGTCACTGTACTGAATGCTCAATGGCTCTAGAGACTCACCCTGATAGGCGGAGACCAGATCCCGCATAAATAATCCGATAGACCAGCCGTCAGATACAATATGATGCATCACGATGATCACATGGGTTTTGTCTTCAGATGCACGAATACACGCCATTCGCACCGGCATCTCATGAAGCAAATCAAACGGCTTAGCGATAAATTCCGCTGTCCATTCGCCCAGCTGATTTTCCGTTAAGTGTCTGCCGTCTTTAAGCTCAACGTGAGCAATACAGTGTTGGTCAACATGTTGCTTCGGCTCGCCTTGGCCCGAAACAACAAAGCGTGTTCTCAAGGCGTGGTGCTTGCTCATGACACCAGCAAGTGCCAGTTCCATTTTATCAGTAGAGAGAGCACCAGAGAGCTCAAAGCCACCACTGATGTGGTAAGCACTATTACCAGCATCAAGCTGATAGATGTCCCAAAGTCGTTTCTGCGCCGGAGAAAGAGGCACATCACGCACCTCTTCTGCTGAGACAATCGGTAGCTTTTCAAAGCTCATTCCTTTGGCGTCAAGCAGAGCGATAAATTTCGCCTGTTCTTGCTCGCCAAGGTTTAGAAAACGTTTTGCTAATGCAAATTTGTCTATTTTTGGTTTTTGTTGTGCTTTTGAATTTGATTCTTGGGTCATAACAATTCCAACTCGTCCATTAGTGCTGCCATGGCGTCGAGTTCATCCTGTTCTTGTTCATTGTTTGCCTGATACTGAGACTGAAGTGCATCCGTTAACGCCTGTAGCGTCCCAGCGGCAAAGAAGTCTTTTAATGAAATCGCTAAGTCGAGCTCTTTTTGTGCTTGAGCAACGATACGTGTGGCTAGCAGAGAGTGGCCTCCGAGCGCAAAGAAGTTATCGTCTAAGCCCACTTTTTCTGAGCCAAGGACTTGCTGCCAAGTGTTGGCAAACCAAATTTCCAGTTCACTCTCTGGGGCGCGATATTCCACCTGACTCCACTCTGGAGAAGGCAACGCTTTGCGATCACGCTTACCATTTGGTGAAAGAGGCATTTCATCCAGTGCAACGTAGATTGCAGGAACCATGTAGTCTGGAAGGTGGTCATTCAAGTGTGCTTTAGTAGCGGTTTCTTTTTCTGAATTCCACTCGCCGCAAACCACGTAAGCGACAAGCTGCGTCCCTGTTTGATGCTCATAAGCAATGACTGCAGATTCATCGACGTCATCGTGTTGGTTCAGAACATTCTCAATTTCTTCCAACTCAATACGAAGCCCACGAATTTTTACCTGATGGTCCAATCGACCCAGATATTCAAGTCTGCCATCTGGCATGCGGACCACTTGGTCACCGGTGCGGTACATACGAGAACCGATGTTCCCATCTTGCTCGCACGCAAACGGATTTGGCACGAAACGATCGGCAGTCAAATCAGGTCTGGATAGGTACTCGCGCGCAAGGCCGTCACCCGCTAGGTAAAGCTCACCAGGTACACCTACGGGGACTGGATTCCAACAATCATCCAATACATGAAGTTGGGTGTTGCTAATCGCATGACCAATCGGGATGCGTTTACCGACAGGCAATTCACATTGCCAGTAAGTCACGTCAATAGCCGCTTCAGTCGGACCATAGAGGTTATGCAGTTGACAATCTGGCGCGCCCGTCAACACTTTTTCAGTCAACTCAGCAGGTAAAGCTTCACCGCTACATATAATGCGGCGCAGGCTGCTGCACTCTCCAATATCCGTTTCACTTTCAAACGCATGAAGCATCGAAGGAACGAAATGGATCGTCGTTACGCCCTGCTCGCGAATGGTGTTATGCAATAACTCAGGTTGTCGGTGATGATCTGGCTCAGCAATCGCTAGTCTTGCACCATACATAAGCGGCCAGAAGAACTCCCATACAGAGACATCAAAGCTAAACGGTGTTTTCTGAAGGACACAGTCACTGGAATCTAACTGATACTCGTTTTGCATCCAAGCCAAACGGTTGTGCAGTGCCGACTGGGTATTTACCACTCCTTTTGGTAGTCCTGTAGAACCGGAAGTAAAGATGACATACAGCGACTGTTCAGCCTGCCAATTTACCACTGGAGCCTCAGTGCTCTGCTCGTTGACTTGCTGTAAGATCTCAGCCTGATTTAGCGCCACATACTGACATTGAGGATTTTCTGGCCATTGTGGCAAGGTCTCACTATCGGTCAGTAAGATGGATACGTCCGCAGACTCAAGAATGTAATTCAAACGTTCTGCTGGATAACTTGGGTCTAATGGCACATAAGCACCACCGGCACGAGTAATCGCGTGTAATCCAATTACTAGTTCAAACGAGCGTGGTAAACCAAGGCCGACTCTGGTTTCTTCGCCCACACCTTGTTGGCGTAGCCACTGAGCCAACTGATTAACTTTGCTGTCGAATTCAGCGTAAGTCATTGACTGCTGACCCATGGACAAAGCAATCGCCTCAGGGGTGCGCTGTGCTTGAGCTTCAACAGCGACTGGCGGAGGGAGCATTTCACCCCATGATTTCTTCGTCGCGCTGAATGCTTCAATTTGTGCGAACTCGTCAGAATCAACCAACTTGAGTTCAGACAGCATCGCGTTGGGATTCAAGGCAACTTGTTCAAGCAGCTTGAGCCAGTGACCAAGTAACGCTTCGACAAACGGTTGATCGAATACTGGTGCTGCGTAGTTAACAAAACCGCTCCATTCGCCGTCATCATAAGCCTGAACATCTAAGCTCAACTCTAACTGAGCCGCGACCACGCCCGGATCAAACGCTTCTGCTTGTACTCCTCCCCATTCAGCGAGAATTGAGCGTTCAATACGTTGGAAGTTGAAACTCGTCTGGTACAACGGATGGTACTGCAAATTACCCGTCACACCAAGAGACTCTACCAATACCTCAAATGGCACATCCTGATGGGTCAACGCCTGCTCAGTAAAACGTTTTGTGTCTTGGAGCAGATTGTCGTAACTCATTGCCGCGTCTAACTGCGCAGGGATCACCAAGTTGTTAATGAAGCAGCCTTGCATCTGCTGAGTGTCTGGCTGTGTTCTGCCTGCGACAGGGATACCAACTCGAATTTCATCACGCCCAGAATACTTGTGAAGCAATAAGTGCCACAGGCTTAACATAACGTTAAACGGAGTCGTTGCGCTTTGTGCAGCAAGAGTCTCAATCGCGTTGACCTGCTGCTTGGTCAGAGTGAAGTGATGACGCTGACCGGTGGTTTCGAGCTGGTCTCTCGCGACATCGCTATGGAGAACAAGCGGCTCAATATCTTTCGCTAACGTCTCTTTCCACCATGAAAGTGATTCTTTGGCGCTATCTGACTTTAACCATTCTTG
This sequence comes from Vibrio sp. Isolate24, assembly GCF_022398215.1. Classification (NCBI taxonomy): domain Bacteria; kingdom Pseudomonadati; phylum Pseudomonadota; class Gammaproteobacteria; order Vibrionales; family Vibrionaceae; genus Vibrio; species Vibrio sp. Isolate24. The sequence goes on along the minus strand of NZ_JAKEUU010000002.1, from coordinate 630,727 downwards.
CTGCCAGCTAGCGTAATCGGCGTAATCCAGCGCGACAGTCTCTATGTTTGACTCAAACTGCCCAGAATGGCTGTACGACGAGTAAACAGCCGACAGCTCTCGCATTAGGTTTTGAATCGAAATACCATCAGAGACGATGTGATGAACAACCAGAAGTAACTCAAATTCCTGTTCTGAATGCTTGATTAAGTATGCTCTCAATAATGAAGGCGATGACAAATCAAAGGTTTCACCGATCCAGTTTAGGCGCTGAGCCTCTAAGTCGGAGAAATCATCAGCTGAGTATTCTGCTAATGCGAATTGACTTACATCGTCATCAGAATGGATAGACTGCATCAGCTCGCCATCTACCTGCACGAAGCTGGTACGCAGAGCCTCATGGCGGCCTATCACAGTGCGCAATGAATGCTCTAACCACTCTCTATTCACTTCGCCTTTTAACTTAAGGCCAAGCGGCATGTGATAAGCAGAGCTTTCAGGCATCAGCTGTTGAACAAACCATAAACGCTTCTGTGAAGCGCTCACTGGCATGTATTCCATGCGCGGCACTGTTTTGATCGTGACTGCGGGCTCTTTGAGTGATGTACACTGAGTTGCCATCACATCTAGTCTTGGAGAATCAAAGACACTCTGAAGTAAAAGACGAATCTGGTGTTTTTGCTGCAAACGTCCAACAAGCTGTGTAGCAAGTAATGACTGACCACCCAGAGCAAAGAAGTCGTCATTACGACTCACCTTCTCTAGCCCGAACAAGGCTTGCCATTCTTGTGCAAGAAGCTGTTCAATCTCACCTTCTGGCGCTTCATAGGCTTTGTGCTGAACATGGTTATCAGGCTGCGGCAGTTTTTTCTTGTCGACTTTACTTGCTGGCGTCAACGGCATTGACTCCATGACTACAAGCTGTGAAGGCACCATATAGTCAGGCAGTACTTTCGCCATTTGAGCGAGAATATCATCGCCGTTTATTAGGTCAGCGTGACCTTCTACGTAGCCGACCAAGTACTTTCCAGCTGAACCTTCAAAGGCGGTGACAGCACTCAGTTTACTGCCACTGATGCTCTGTAATCGTGACTCGATTTCACCTAATTCGACACGGAAGCCTCGAATTTTTATTTGGTCATCTGCCCGCCCCAGATACTCCATCACGCCATCTTCGCGCCAGCGAACTAAGTCGCCAGTGCGATACATACGCTCTCCGTTATTTGCGAATGGATCGGGAACAAAACGCTCGGCCGTTAAGTCTGGACGATCTAGATAACCTCGAGCTAAGCCAACTTCTTCACCAATGTACAATTCGCCACTGACACCAGATGGAACCGGACGAAGGTCGCTGTCCAATACATACAGACTACGTGCACCAACTGCAGTACCGATAGGTGCGTAAGCACTTTCTAGCTGCGTTTCAGGATAAGCCTGCCAGATCATTGGCGTCACGACAGTTTCCGTCGGGCCGTACCCGTTGATAATGCGCTTCGGATTCAGTACCTGCTGAAGCTTGAAATAGGTCTCTCGTGTAAAGGCTTCACCGCCCAGTGTCCAAGAGCGTACGGCTAATGTTGGCTGTTCAACCTCAATCCACTCTAGCAGTGGTCCAACATAGCTTGGCGGGAAGCACGCGATGGTCACGGCTTCACGCTCAAGCACTGCACATGTCTCTTGTGCACTCCAAAGCTGCTGGTCTCGAATCACCAGCTTTGAACCAAAGGCCAGAGGCACAGTCCATCTCTCTACGGCACCATCAAAACTGATCGAAGCAAAGTGCAGCTCGATGTCTTGTGGCGTCATGCCATATCGTTGGCCAATAGTTTGAACATGCATGCTCAGACCAGAATGAGAAACACACACACCTTTAGGCTTACCCGTTGAGCCAGAGGTATAGATTACATACGCCAGTTGCTCTTCTAAAATTTCAGGACGAGTTACGAGAGGCTGCTGAAGGTCGATATCAGAATACGCAATGATGTTATCTGGCTGACAAATCTCACGTGCCAATTGTTGCGAACTACCGTCAGAAATCAGCCATTGAGCATCGCTATCTTCAACCATGTAGGCCAGTCGGTCTTGAGGGTATGAAGGATCTAAAGGTAGGAATGCAGCTCCGGCTTTCAACACACCGATCATTGCCACCAGCATGTCTGCGCCACGGGCAAACATCACACCAACCCGCTGGTCTCGTTGAATGCCGCGTGCGATTATCTCAGCAGCCACACCATCACTGAAGTTATCCAGCTGTTGGTATGTCAAAGCAAGCCGTTCCGAGCCATTAGTTGATAAGGCCGTTCCCCCAAGAGGATTCGCCACAAGCGCTTCACTATCCGGTTGAGCAAGCACCTGCTCTTTTAACAGTTCATTGAAAGGTTTGTAAGTCCAAGGTTCAGACGCTTTTATATGACCAGACAAGCGAGACTGTTGCTGGGTGTCCAATACATCAATATCACTCAGGTTATGAGTCAGCTTATCGACAAGCTGCTCAAGATAATGAGACGTCGTTGCTGACAGCGCATCAATATCTGACTGTGAGAATTTCGCTGAGTCGTACGCAAAAACAATACGTAATGATTCACCTGGCAATACCGCCAACGTTAGCGGGTAATGCGTAAACTCATAACTGTCAGGCTCGCCAATTTTAAGGCCAGTTTCACTAAACAGGCTCTCATCCAATGGATAGTTTTCAAACACCACCAGCGAATCAAACAGATTCTCACCAGCGAGTGGAGATTGTGCTTGTACCTCTGACAAAGAGACATGGCTGAATTCACGCTGCGCGCTCGCCTGCTCTTGTATATCGGCAAGCCATTCACTGGTTTTCGCCTGCCAGTCCACCATCGATGTAACAGGCAAGGTATTAATAAAGAGCCCAACCATGGCTTCACTGTTTGCCAGTGACGATGGTCGGCCCGCAACCGTATTGCCAAAAACAGGCTGAGACTGACCCGTGTAACGTTGAAGCGTCAGTAGCCATGCGCCCTGAATGAGAGTGTTTAGCGTGATACCAGATGACTTCAGTTGAGACTGCCAACCACTTAGTACCTCAGCACTGAAGTCCACGTTGTGGCGCACATGCCCTAGTTTATCTGTGTTCGAACCGTATTGTTCCACCAACATTGTTGGCGCTTCAACACCATTCAGATAACCACGCCAGTACTCTTGAGCACTTTCTGGTTCTTGCTGTACAACCCATTCTAAATAGTCAGAAAAATCATGGCTGACAACAGGCAGGCTCATATTTTGGTAGTGAGCAAACAGTTCGCTAAGTAGAACACCGGTGCTCCAACCATCCATCAGAATGTGGTGGATGGTGAAGATACAAGCGATCTCATTGTCGCCCGTTGTCACTAGATCGACTCGCCACAAAGGTTTTAGCTGCTGTGCGCTCGCATCTTGTTCCAGTTCGAAACCTTGTTCAATGAGCGAACGTTTATACGACTCTAATTCAAAGCCTACTTTCTCTAGCCCATCAAAGACTCTGCTCATGATAGGAAGATCATCCCAAACATATAGGTGCGCCTGACCTTCAACTTGATGCAGCGTACTACGTAGAATCGAATGACGCTTCATCAAGGCTTTCCAACCCTCTTCCAACTGGCCAGCATCAGCACCCGATATAGGTAAGGTAATTTGGTTGACATAGGTGCTTGTGTCTTGCGATAGCTGAGCGTGGAAATACAACCCTTGCTGGAGCGTAGACAACGGTAGAATTTGATTCGGAAGTTGATGAGCGTTACCACTTACATGACTTAACGTCGCGAGACTCAGATTTGTATTTGGCGCATCCGCTTGTGTCAAAACGGCGGAGTTAGACATACAATGTTCCGTCACTACTTTGATTGCTGCTTCTAAGTGATGAACATACGCATCACATTCAGATTTCGACAGAGCAGAAAGTGAAAACTCCAAATCGACGTCAAAGCCATCATCATTTTCGCTGATATTCAATGCAATTACGGCATCAGCTTTGGCATTTTCTGGTCGCCATAAGCCAAACTCACCCAGTTCAGCCCCTTTCACATCAGCCTGCGTTGCTCGGCCTAGGAAGTTAAATAGCACATCAACATTGTCTTGATACTGCCATTGCTGCTGAACAACACCCGCTGAGTAACTCAAGCCACCATCGGTGATTGCATGTGAGCCATCTTTTACACTCGCTAACAGTTCACTGATACTCTCACTTAGCACAACTTTTTGCGGGAACAGCGCAGTATGCCAGTTAACACTGCGTGAAAGATCCAATCCAAACGACTCACTGAAGCGACCATGGCTTTCGCGATGAATGACAATCTCGTTTGCAGACGTTATTTCTTTCACTGCAAGTGCAGACAATGCCATTAACGTCTGCTCTTTGCTCATTCTGGCAAAGGCCTGAGTCGATGCAAATAGAGGTTCAGCGAGTTCTTTAGCAATGTGGTGGCTGTACTTATGAATTCCTTTGCTTTCGCTTTCTTGATCTTTACCTTCAGTTAGCGCCGTTGGGAAAGCAGGTTCAGCTCGCTGAGCATTCCAGAATTCGGACTGTTTATGACTGATATGAAGACTCTCTAATGCCTCATACCAATCACCCTGATTGTGAGTTTTAGAAGCGAAGGCATAAGAGTCAACACCCATTTCTTGCTGATAACTGCCCAGCAAATCTTGAATAAGCACAGGCCAAGAAAGCGCATCAATGACAAGGTGGTGAACGGCAACCAGCATTTCGCCCGTCTCAGTATTCAAGCCGACCGACAATTGCTTACCAACAGACGGATTAATCGCACTCTGCACTGCATCGCTGTTTATCTGCTCTGCATAAAGGTGGAATGCAAAATCTGCGGTTGTCACATATTCAGCTAGATACTCAGCTGCGTCAGATGTTGTGGTATTAGGAGCCCCGAAAGAAAGGCGCAAACTATCGTGATGTTGCACCACTTGCTTAAGTGCTCGGACAATCGCGTCTGCATTAACAGGAGCTGGCAAATTGAGTTTTGCGTACTGGTTACATAGTTCTAGCTGACCATTCTTATCTAGATAGTTCTCAATGAATCGCTTCTGCATTGGCAGCAAGGATACTTTGCCACTCAGCTCACCTTGTTCAGCTGGTTTGATTTGGCTATTGAGAACACATAACGCCATCTCAGCGAGTACTGGATGGTCAAACACTTGCTTTGGTGTCAGCATCAAACCTCGTTGACGTAGCTTACCTACCATTTGCAAAGCGGTAATGGAGTCTCCGCCAAGTGCAAAGAAATGGCTGTCAGAACCAATAGACTCTACCTTTAGGAGCTCACGCCATATTTCTGCCAGATGATATTGGCTGTCGCCTTCCAGCGGCGCGCCCGCTTTCTGTTCTTCATCCCAATCCGGTGCGGCAAGTTGCTTGCGATCCACCTTACCAGCAGGTGTCAGAGGGAGTGTCTGGCTAACAATGATACGTGACGGCACCATATAATCTGGCAACTGGGTGGCTAACTCTATACGCCATTGAGATTCAGATTTTTGCTCTGTTTCACTCAATTGAACATAACCGACTAGGCGCTTTCCTGTCGGCGACTGGTGTGCGACAACCGCACAAAACTCAGCATTAGCAAGCGTCTGTAGGCGAGATTCAATCTCTCCGAGCTCAATACGGAAGCCACGAATTTTAACTTGTTGATCGGCACGGCCAAGGTATTCAACAACACCATCTTGTCTAAATCGAACCAAATCACCAGTGCGATACATACGCTCGCCGTTAGCGGCAAATGGATCCGGAATAAAACGTTCAGCAGTCAAGTCAGGTCGTTTCAAGTAACCACGAGCAAGGCCCGACTCCATACCAATGTACAGTTCTCCAATCGTTCCAAATGGTACCTGCTTAAGGTTCTCGTCCAGCACATACAACTTACGGTCACCTACAGGCTGACCAATCGGCGCGTACGAGCTTTCCAGTTTATCTTCTGGATAAGCACGCCAGATCATCGGAGTAACGACCGTTTCTGTCGGGCCGTAACCATTGACGATGCGAGGTGGATTGACCACCCGTTGAATTCGTTCAAACGTATCTCGGGTAAATGCCTCACCACCCAGTGTCAATGAGCGCAAAGACAGGTCTGGCAGAGTTTGTTCAACCCAATCTAGCCAAGGTCCTGCATAACTTGGCGGGAAACAAGCGATGGTGACTTTCTCGTCTACCAATACTTGAGTCGTTTTTTCTGGTGTCCACAACTGCTGGTCACGAATGATAAGTGTTGAGCCAAACGCCAGTGGCACAGTCCAACGTTCCACTGCACCATCAAAACTGATAGAAGCAAAATGCAGCTCTGTATCTTCAGGCGTCATGCCATACTGCTCGCCAATCGTCTGGACGTGCATTGTCAGTCCGCGATGACTCACTGCCACGCCTTTAGGCTTACCTGTTGAGCCTGAGGTGTAAATCAAATACGCCAGCTGGTCCAGGTGGATATCTTGATATGAACACTCACCAGGCTCAGATACTGCAACCTCAGTTGCTAACAAAGATTCAATAGCAATGCACTCTTGAGCACTTTCAGATCGGATGAAAAGGTCTTGAGCCTTACCCACCAAGTGTTGCTGAGTCAGTAACTGCTGAGCTTCGCTGTCTTCAAGCATAAAGCTAATGCGCTCAACAGGATAATCCGGATCAAGCGGCAGGAATGCGCAGCCTGCTCTCATGATACCCAACATGGCGACCAGCATATCGGTGCCACGCTCCATCATCACACCGACAACACCTTCTGATTGAACCTTTCTTTGACGCAGTGAATCTGCGACTAAATTCGATTGAGCATCTAACTCAGCGTAAGTCAGCGTTTTATCACCATGTTTTAAGGCAACTTTTTCAGGACGCAGTTTTGCTTGCTCAGCCACCAACGCCATAAAGGTCACTGGAACCCATGTTTGTTGTACCGCTGAGTGCGCTTCCAAGGCCACTGTATCTGAGCTAGAAAGCGCGTTAGTCTGTGCTAGAGACTTTTGAGGAGATTGGCAGATCTGGTTCAGAACATTTTTGTATGTGCTTAAAATGCTGTCAATTTGAGCTTGAGTGAACTTCTCTTGTGCATAAACAAGTCGCAGCGATAGCCGCTCTCCTGCAATCGCATCAAGGACAAGTTCAAAGGGTGTTTCGGTCACTGGGAATTCTTCAAAAACACCTTTAATTGTGTTGCCATCCTCGCCGATGCTTTTCACAGTGAGCTTATTCCCGTGACTACGGTAATTGAATGCAGCAGTAGGAAGAGGCGTCTGGCCTAAAAGCTTCTCTATAGGTAAGTGAGAGAACTTCAATGAGTCGCGCAGATTGCTTTTCACCTGCTGCACAACTTCTCTCAAGTTCAACTCTGGATTTGCCTGAACACCCAAGACCACATTATTAACGTAAAAACCGATATTCCTTCTATTCGCAGAGTCTCGATTCAATGCTGGTACGGTGATCGACGGATGAGAATTGTTGGCATATGAAGATAGAGTTAACAGCAATGCACAAGACAACACCTCAAATTTGGTCACACCAAAATGTTTGGCAGCCTTTTCGACCAAGACTGATTCATCAATGCCCAATGACTCTTCTATATGCCCGGCGGTATAAGCGCTCTGCTCCTGAGTCGTCTTGCCTTGAAGAATACAGGGCTCCTCGCCCACTAACTTCAGAGCTTCCCAGTCCGCCTTCTCTTTTACAGGATCGAAGTCATTTTGACTTTCAGAAAAATCAAAGTAACTGACCCCTTTTGGGCTTTTGGGTGGCTTTCCTGATACAAATTGAACAATGGAGCTTACAAACAACTGTAATGACCAAGCATCGGTAATTAAATGATGCGCAGCAATGCTCAAAGCAAATTTATCTTCAGCTAGCTGGTATAGGTGGAATCTACACAGTAGCTCATTTCCTAAGTCATACGTCTGGTAAGTCTTAGCTTTGGCTTCTCGCTTTACAATGTCAGCAGCGTCAGCTTCATCGGTCAAATCGACAAAAGCCACTGGGATTCGGTCATAATGCGCAGACTGCTGAGGTTGTCCGTCCCTTTGTTCGATCTTTATACGCAAGACTGGGTGCATTTCTAATGTCTTAGAAAGTGCGTCTAGGACTTTTTCTTTAGTGATTCCCTCACCCGATAACCATGCAACACCACCTAAGTTATACGCAATACTTTCTGGCATGAGTTGATGGAACAACCATAGACGTTGCTGAGAATGAGAAAGTGGACTCCAACCACCATTGGCCGGAGTCATCGTGATATCATCCACTGACATACATATACCTAAAAACTGTTAAATGTCAGGTACCTAAACAGCAGGTACCAAAATTAAGCAAAAGCGAGTGATGTTACTCAGCTAACGCTTCTCGCAGGCTTTTCGGACGCATGTCAGTCCACACTTCATTAATGTGGGCAAGGCAAGTTTCTTTGTTGCCAGTAACACCAACGGCTTTCCATCCATTTGGAATTGGATGATAAGTAGGCCAAATGCTGTACTGTTCTTGTGGGTTGATAACGACGGTAAATTCTGTGTTTGGGCTGTCAATACTCATAATATCCTCAACTAGATCGTTGTTGTTATTGTTTTGATTTTCTGGATTGTTGTTTCGTTAAGCGACGACACTTTCTACTGCTTGTTGAGCTTGTGATTTATCCGCAGTATCCAGTTCTGTCAGTTGCCCACTGTCCATTTTGAAAATGCGATCTGCCGCATCGAAGTAACGGTCATCGTGGGTAATAGCGATTACAGTCACGCCACGCTCCTTAAGCAGAGGCAGTAACTGTTGGTAAAAGACTTTTCTAAAGCGAGGGTCCTGATCTGCCGCCCATTCGTCGAGAAGCATGCAACCTCGCTGTTCAGCAACGGCCATCAGTAGCGCAAGACGCTTACGCTGCCCCTGTGAATAACGAACATCCGACAAGCGACCATTCTCTTGAGTCACTTTGTGGCTCATTTCCAGACGCTCCATCCACTCTTTGATATCGGCCTCTGGAACATCCTGACCTTGTCCATTGGTAATCTGATGGAACAAATAGAAGTCACTGAATACCGTAGAAAACTGCTGGCGATAGTGAGGCCAGTTGAGCTCAGTCATAGGTTGACCGTTCAAGAAAACATTACCTGTATGCGGGCGATAGAGGCCGGTCAGTAAACGAGCGAACGTTGATTTTCCGCTGCCATTACCACCAATGATGAAGATCATCTCACCTTTCGAAGCTTTAAAATTGATCGGGCCAACTTTAAACGGACGGTCATCGCCATCAGCGCGGTATTCATACGTCACTTGCTGGAGATCGATGCCTTCAAATACTTCTGGTTGTTCATTAGCCTCAACAAGATTTTCATTGTCACTTAAATCGAGCGACTCAAGCTTACGCATAGAGATATTGGCGCTAATCAGCCCCGGCAACGCACCGACCGCCGCCATAAGTGGCATACGCATAAATAAGATGACCAGAGCAAAAGTAGAAGCGACGTCAAAACCAGCCCATCCTAAACCCAGCGCCAGATAAAAGTTGAGACCAATCAGTGCCAGTACAATCGTGTTAGCCATGTTGGCTGCAAAACCATTATAGATGTCCGCTCTTGTGACTTCGTCTCTATAACCCTTAGCATTTGGGCTGAACTCATCCTCGAAATAACGACGAGCACGATTTGGGTTAAGTGATAGCTCTTTGCGACCGTCAATCAATGCCTGATAATCGTGATAAAGCTTATCTTCAAAGTCACGAACTTGACGTACATGGAAAGTGATTCGAGTCACCAGTCCATAGCCAATAACACCAGTCGCGCCTAACATCAGCAGGCTTACACCAAATAATGGCAGTGAGAGGAACGCAAGATAAGACAATGCCACTACGGTAAGAACTAAGCCGTAAATCATTTCCGGCAAAGTAACGAAGGCAATAGTAATGTTACGAATGTCAGTGTTCAGTGAGGCCAGAACCCCGGCACTACCGACATCTTCGATTTGTTCAATATCCGTGTTGATCAATTGCTTAACCAATTGACAACGCTTGGAATAGACAAATTGGTGACCTAACTTGTGCAGTGATACCTGCGCGACGGTCGCCGTGATCAATAGAAGCACCAGCAATCCAGCAAATTGCCAGATAGCGCTATGAACACTGGTTGTCTGACTCAACAGTTCATATTGAATAAAAGCAATCACGCCAATACTGAGAAAGGCACTTGCTACACTCAACAAGATAACCAAAGCGAGCGCTTTATGTTGTTTATGGGCCAACTGAAAAAGTAATTTCATCTCAAATCCATATATTGATTATTATTGTGATTATCATTATCAACAAATTTTAAAACAGCATTGAGGAAAGCTGAGCATTGCCTCCCTCATGACTAAAAAATTAAAGTCTACGAAGTCCCCACATCAGGTACATACCGCCAATCAAAGACGCCACCAAACCAGCCGGGATTTCTTGTGGGTACAACATTTGGCGCCCTAGCCAATCAGCGAAAAGCATTAGTCCCATACCGACAAGCGCTGAACAAATCAGGTGCTCTCTAGCTCGACTAAAACCAAACAAACGAGCGAGATGCGGCGCCATCAAACCGATAAAACTCAATGGGCCAACAACTAGAGTGGCACTCACTGTCAGCAATGCCACCAGCAGTAATAGCAAACCTCTCGCCTGCCCGACTTTGACTCCAAGTGCTCGAGAACTGGCCTCTCCCAACGGTAGTATGTCCAGCCAACGAGCCGTTAAGAAACTGAACCCAACAAGCACGAAAGTCGCAGCCGCTAAAGGAAGTAAAGTCGCCTGTGTAACAAAGTAAGTGGAGCCAGAAAGCCAGGCTAGGACTTGGTAGCTCCTAGGGTCACCGCCCGCCAACACAAAGCTTTGTACCGCGTTCATCAAAGCTGTGATAGCGACACCGGTCAGCAGTACACGTTCAGGTTGGAAGCCAGACTTACGGTTCAAAAGAACAATCACGGAGAGCGATGCCATCGCGCCCACCAGTCCACCTAAATACAATCCAACGAGACTAACGCCAATGCCAGAGAACATGGCAATGATCAAACCCAAAGCGGTACCAGAGCTGATGCCGATCACTTCAGGGCTCGCCATCGGGTTACCACTTAAACGCTGGATCACCGTACCTGCGGTAGCCAACATCACACCAGCTAAGGCGGCAGCAACAAGTCGGGGCCAACGCCACTCAAGCAAGTTCCACTCACCTGAGAACACTAGCCACTGCCAACCAGAGCTTTGAATTGAAGTGGTACTAAAGATAAACAAAGCGACTGGGATAACGAGCGCAACCAGTGCAATGGCATGGTGGTTGAGGCTCTTAACTTGCTCACTATGACGCGTCATGACTGTTTGCGTCTGGGTTTGACTGCGCATCGACAACCTTGGCAGTAACCACAATAAGAGAGGAGCACCTAATGCGGCAGTTGCGGCACCAGTTGGCACAATCATGGCGGCAATACCTGGGAGCTGCTGGATAAGCAGATCCGTAAGCGTTAGTAGTAAACCACCTAACAGCATGGAGACGATTAACTTAGGCACAAGACGATGCACACCAGTTGCACGAGCAATCGCTGGAGCAGCGAGACCTACGAAGCCAATCACGCCAACTTTAGCAACCACCCAAGATGTCAGTAACACTGCAAGACCAAGACATATTACGCGCAGCTTCGCCAGAGACACGCCAAGACTCTTAGCACCTTCTTCAGATAATTCCAACAAGGTTAGCGGCTTAACGAAGAGGAATGAAATACCAATCGCTAATCCGAGTCTTGGCGCGAGATAAGCAATATCAGACCATCCTGTCTGAACGAGAGAACCCGCCCCCCAAATCATTAAACCAGCCAGCTTATCCTGATTCATCATTAACAGAACAGTGCTGACGGCGCCGAAGTAGAGGTTAATCACCAGACCCGAAACCACCACAACAGTCGGTGACAGTGCACGACGCCATGACAGTGCAAATACCAGTGCCATTGTTCCCACACCACCAAGCAAAGCAATCAGTGATTTAGAAAACGTCAGTAACCAAGGGGCATACAAGGTTGCCATCATAAGGGCAAAACTGGCACCACTTGCCACACCCAAAGTGGATGGTGACGCCAAAGGGTTACGCAATACTTGCTGCATCAGTACGCCAGCAGCAGCCAAAGCAGCACCTGCAATCAGTGTCGTGAAAAATCTAGGCCACCAAGTTAGATGCAATCTAACTGATTCTGGCGACATCGAATCTGCTTGGAAAAGGCTATTCACGCCTGCTGAAAAATTGCCAGAGGCATTCAATTGAAAGCCTGCAATGGTCAGCATAAATGCCGCGAGTGTCGCGACAAGACTCAAAGATAAGATTCTCATCGGGTGAACTCCTCAGTCAGTGCAGAGGTGACCAAATTAGCGAAACGCATCGCTGACGGTAAACCACCAAAACTCCATGTCGGTTTTACAGTGATTACCGGACGACCCGTTTGCTCAATCAAGTACTGCCAATACTGATCTTGCGTTAAATGTTCCTTAACGCCCGCTGGGAGAGGCTCAATGACAATGAACTGCGCATCGATACCCTGTAACTTATCAACGCCTGTGAGGGCAAAACCCCAAGCGTTAGTCGCTTTGTCCCAAGCATTTTCAATGCCCAACTTATCCAATGCCACTTTATAGATGCTGTTCTCACCAAATACTCGAACATGTTTGGTGTCCATAAACTGCACTAAAAGCACTGGAGCTATGTTGTCAGGCAGTGTTGCTTTTAGGTCATTCAATTCAGCTTCACTATTGGCTATAAGCTGTTCAGCTTGCTTATCAGCGTTAACCTCTTTTGCCATGCGGCGTGTGAAATCAGTGACGGCTTCCCAGTTAACCTCACCCACTTTATACAGACCAAGGATTTTTACGGGTGCAATACGAGATAACTGAGTCTCCAGCGAAGCAAAACGAGGAGAAAGGAAAATGGTGTCGAGGTTTAGCTCAGATAACCTTTCTAGGTTAGGCTGAGTGCGCAGACCAACGTCCACAGTCTCATCCGGTATTTTCGGACTTCTGACCCAGTCGTTGTAATCCGACTGTTGAGCCGATGCCACAGGCGTAACGCCGAGAGCGATCATGGTTTCCGTCTGAGACCAGTCAATGGACATCACTCGCAGTTTATCTTGTAAAACCTCTGCTCCAGCCATGGCAGGCATTACTGCGGTCAACGTAGTAAGACAGGCGATTGCCACTCGTTTAATGTTTAACATGGCATTGCTACCGGGTAACCTGCAGCGTGGTCGGTGATCTGCATTTCGATACCATATATATCGTTTAGCTGCTGTTCGTTAAACACTTCAGAAACAGAGCCCTGAGCGATCATTTTCCCGCTATGAAGTGCCACTATGTGGTCGCAAAAACGAGCGGCCATGTTGATATCGTGTATCACGATAAGAACGCCTAATTCGAGTTCAGTGGCCAGTTTCTTTATTAGTTCAAGCATTTCTACTTGGTGAGCGATATCCAGAGCAGACAAGGGCTCATCCAAAAGCAGATATTGAGTTCTCTGAGCCAGAAGCATGGCTAACCACACTCGCTGACGTTCACCACCTGACAAAGTATCAACCAAGCGGTCTGCATACTTTTCTGTATCCGTCATCTGCATCGCTTGTTGAATGAATTCTTTATCTTTCGCATCTAAACGCCCAAGCAAGCCGTGCCATGGGTAGCGACCAAAACTCACTAGGTCTTTTCCTGAAAGGCTATCGGTCGATGGTAAATGCTGAGGAAGATAGGCAATTTGCTGAGCGAATTTCTTATCTGACCAATCGGAAACTGATTTGCCTTGTAGCAAGACATCTCCGCTGGTGGCATTTTGCTGCTGTGCGAGAAGTTTAAGTAACGTTGATTTACCTGAGCCGTTGTGACCGACAAGCGCATAAATCTTGCCTGGCTCAAAATTCATATCAAAATCTGACAACAAGTTTCTGTTGCCAACGCTAAATGCTAGTTTTCTAGCTTCGAGCATATTATTTCCCTTAAACTCTCTTTTTACATAGGGTTAATCAATAAAAACTATCAATTAACAAGGTGGGATTTATATAACAGTAAATAGATAAATGCAAACCATTTTCATTTGCAATACTATTCACAAATGATATGGTGCCACCCTATTTCATAAGGGTTAAGCTTAAAGATTTAAGAAATGAACACTCTGATTAAAAGCGAACAAAATTGGCTTCAAAGTCTTCCACACCTACCATTTACTGTTAATCAAATGGAACTGGTTGTTTGCATGGTTTCATACGATAAGTCTCTGTTTACCAAATCACTTTATTCAATTCGTGTTCTGCCCAATTCAATACGAAAGGCACATTTTTCACGTCAGGCTGAATTTGTCGCAGGCCGCACTGCAGCTGAAAACGCCATGGCACTTCTTGGTGAGTCGCACAAGATAGGCATAAATTTAGATCGCTCTCCCAATTTCCCATCTCACTTGACTGGCTCAATTTCTCACTGTGAAAACTACGCGCTTGCCGTCGTAGAGAGGAAGACAAAACTAGCGGGTCATCACCTAGGCGTGGATATCCAACGTGTTCTTTCAGATCAGGAAGTACAAGATACTCAGGCTTTTATTGCGAGAGAAGAGGAAATAGACTTGCTTGTTCAAACAGGTCTAAGTCGAAATGAAGCGGTCACATTATTGTTTTCAGCGAAAGAGTCACTCTACAAAGCTATCTGCCCTCAAGTTCAGGAGATCCTTGAGTTCGATGTCGTTCGTTTAGTGAAAAGTAGTAAAAATAGTTTAAGGTTCGAATCGAACCAATATCTGATTTCGAAGGGAATTTCTAGGACTTTGGAGAGTCACTATGCATGGTTTCAACAGTGTGTGATTTGTCTCTCTAAAGTGGCCGTATAAAGACGGCAGTGCTATCCACTGCCGTATTCGCTGAACCTAATGACTTATCTGATAAGTCCGAGCTACGTTTTCTGCAACATTTGCTAGGTTAGTAGCGGCTTCATCAAATGCTTCTTGCAGCGACATTGGCCTAGGTAAACAGGCATAGACAGCATCAATACCGTGCTCATAGACCGCTTGAAAATTATTCCCAGTACAACCTGCAATCGCAATAACAGGAAGATCAAATTGCTTAGCTAGCTTTGATACCCCTACGGGAGTTTTGCCATGAACCGTTTGGTCATCAATTTTACCTTCACCAGTGATTACTAAATTCGCGCCCATCAGTTTTGACTCTAACTCAACCGTGTCCAGAACAATCTCTATACCCGGCTTTAATACTGCATTAGCGTAGCCAAGTAAAGCCGCGCCCATTCCACCAGCCGCACCAGCACCAGCCGCAGTAAGCACAGCTACACCAGCACTTTTTTCCGTTACTTGACCAAAAATCTCTAAAGACTGATCCAGCAAGGCCACATCTTGCTCATTTGCCCCTTTTTGTGGTCCAAAGACAGCAGATGCACCTTTATCACCACAAAGAGGGTTATCTACATCACATGCGACGACCACTTCACATTGTCGTAGCCGCGGATCCAGATTGGAAGTATCAACACTTTCTAGGTTTGCTAGGCTTGCACCGCCAACAGGCACAAACTCTTCGCCTGTTTTATCTAAGAAAATAACACCTAATGCGGCAAGCATCCCAGCGCCAGCGTCATTAGTCGCGCTGCCACCCAATCCGACAATTAGCTTAGTTACACCTTGATTTAACGCGTGCTTAATCAGCTCACCAGTTCCGAAGCTGGTTGTGATCTTAGGGTCTCGTTTTTCTGCTGGGACAAGGTGTAAACCACTTGCTTCAGCCATTTCGATCACAGCGGTTTTGCTGTCACCCAAAACACCATAGAAAGCTTGCACCGGTTGACCTAATGGTCCTGTTACCTCAGTGAAGACTTTCTTCCCTGCACTAGCATCAATTAAAGACTGAACCGTCCCTTCCCCACCATCGGCAACTGGCACTTTGACAAACTCAGCATTAGGCCATACTTTTTCCAACCCTGTCTGGATTGACTGAGCAACTTCTATTGCGGATAAACTTTCTTTAAATGAGTCTGGAGCGATAACAATCTTCATATTGGCCTATTCCTTTCCACCGTTACTGTAGACATTATGGAACAAAACAAGAGCCACAACACTGTGCAAACTAACAAAATAAAATCATAATTAAACTTAATTATTGTATATTTGCACAATTTAACTAAGCTTACCAAGCTGAATAGCCAGATAAAGCTGCGCCATATGAGAGAAATCTGTTGTCTCAAATCCGGTGATTTCTGTGATCTTGTCCAAACGGTATTTAAGAGTATTTCGATGAATAAACAATTTGGAAGCCGTATCATTTGCGCTGCCATTAGCATCAAAGTAGGCCTCCAAGGTCGCGACTAGCTGGCCTGATTTATCATGCTCGGTCAAGGTGGCTATCATTTGTGACAGTTGCTCTCCCTGCCAAGTACCATGCAACGGTGCTAATAAAACTGGCAACTGATACTCTTCAAGAAGATAAACCGCATTCTTAGGGCGCGCCGCTTTGCCTATTTTCATTACCTGAAGCGCTGAGTGGTACGCGGTTTGCCATTCATCTAGACTGTGGGCAAACTTTCCCGTTGAGATCTTTAGATTTCGACATGGTATTTGCTCTAACCAATGAAGCCACTCGTTCACTTTGCCTACGCTCAAAGGCTGTTCAGTTGGAACAAATATAACTAAATGGCGAGCAGACAAGTGAGCGCAGAGATGATGTCCCGACTTTTGGTACAGATGCTCCGTAAGAGTTGTGGTTGAACTATCTTGATTTGGCATCTCGACCAGCAGTAGCTCCCATGAATCACTCGGATTCACTGAGATTTGTTCAGCACCATCACGCATTTCCGATGGGGTCAAACGCCCTGTTAAACAGGCTAGGATAAATTCATCTTTATATCGCCTGTCACGTTGAACTTTTTCCAGCAGGTCAGCTTGATCAATAATCAGCTCAGCCGTCATTGCCACAAGTTCAGCTACACCACGAATCTCACTAGGCTCCCCTGTAATCCCCACCACACCAAGGATCGCATTCTTATGCTTCAGTAACAGGTTAACACCGGGTTTAACCCCAGATAAGAGTTTGCAGTCTTCTGAAGTGACTTCAACTGACGCTTTTCTGTTTAACGCTAGCAATGCCCCGTCATGGGTCTGGCCAATGCGTGATTTCTCTCCACTCGCGACGACCATACCAGCATTGTTCATTACGTTAATGTTGTGACCAATAATCGGCATTGTGCGATCAACAATTCGTTGAGCAAGCTGAGCATCTAACATGATCTTCCCTGAACTCTTTGATTTTTAAACTTTAGAGAGTCTGACAGATCTCTACTCCTGCTCCTACAAGATTTTCATTGTTTTGCATAAAAGTGACAATAGAAGAAAATGAAACATATGCCAGTGGCATCAATTCAATCAATGACTCATGAAGCATCCACTTCAGCAGAAAAAGCAGCGATCAAGTGCTCCACAAACAGTTTGAGGCGTTTAGGTTGATATTTACGGTCACGGTAGACGGCATAAAGCTCAGAGTCATTCATTGAAGAAATGGGCTTAAAGTCGACGCGAAAATCTGGTAATAACACCTGCAATGCACCCATTTTTATATCAGTCTCAACATCTAACCTTGATTTAAGCGCAACTCCCACTCCTTCTCTAGCCCAATGACGTATTACCTCACCATCATCTGAACAGCGAAAACTCCACACTTGCTGGGATGAATTACTCTTAGACTCTCTGTGCTGAAAGTACCAAAGCTTCATCTCTTGCTCATTTCTCAGCAGAGATAAGCACTGGTGTGTTTGGAGTTGTTCAGGAGAATTGGGCCGACCATGGCAGTCAATATAAGCGGGTGACGCGACCAAAACACGTTCACTCACTGCTAGTTTTCTGGCAATCATGCCACTGTCGGGAGGAGAACCATAACGTATCTGAAGATCAAGGTTACTTTCCGACAAGCTAGATAAATTATCATGCAGTAATAGATGAGGCACAACTTTGGGATATAGCCGCTGAAAGGTATCGATAGCAGGCATAACGAACTGCTTCCCAATATCTTTAGGTGCTGAAATTCGTATTTGCCCCTCTATTTGAACAGCGGTGTTCTGCAATTTCGCTTCTGCTTCACGGACGCTTTCTAAAATCTGCAAACAGGACTCATAATAATTGAGGCCAGAATCTGTCAGCGCGATATGTCGCGTACTGCGATTGAGGAGTTTAACGCCGTGTCGTTCTTCAAGCCCTTGTAACCTTGCTGTTACAGTGGCAGGTGATAATCCAAGCTCTCTGCCGGCACTTGCCAACCCTTGATGTTTGACAATCAGAGTGAACAATTCCATATCCGCTAATTTATCCATATACCTTTTCACACCATTGTTCGGGATAGCTAAATTATAAATTTTACTTTCACTCAATTATCAATTAATAGCAAACAAATAAAATGCACTCATCGCCCGATAAAGTGAAAAAACGAATGATAGCCAACCTCTTAAACCACGTGAAAACACTTTCTATATCGATGTTCAGCCCAACAATTCATCTAGGCGTATTCGAATTGATTTTTGCATCTCTTCAAGCCAAGCGTAACGTTTTGTGTAAAGGCGTCGCTTGGCTTTTTTCAATGAGCTTGGATCTTTACGAGCAGGACAAAGAGGTATTTGATACAAATATTTTGATACCTCTACACCACCATATTCTGCCCACAATTCAGAATAGTTATACGTGATGCTTGAGCGCTTAGAGCCCGTATACCTTAGTGCTTGGTAGATATGGCCTTTGTTGGTAATACCATAAACCGATTCAACACCCCACTCACGTGCAAGTATCAGAAGTACCTCTAGCATAAGCGCTTTGGGGCGAAGCCCATGCATTCCGCGCGTCAGGCTTTTAATAATTTCACCACGACCAGTGATATGATCGCCTGGGCCTTGCAAGGCTCCAATGTGGATTTCTCGTTTTGGTGACGAAGAGATATTGAAGGCTAAAGTAAATAAATCCTGTTTATTTTCATCGACCAACTTCAAAGCCAAAGACCCTTCCCTTTCTGGACCCGCACACAGGATAAGACTGCAATCCTGAACATCCAGCAACCACCACCCTGCTTCCGAGTAAAAATCGAGGAATGCGCGTCCGTACATTTGGTGTAGCGTCTGAAAATGCTCATATATTTTTATGGCGCGTTGCTTAGGGCGCCACTGTAGACAAACAAATGGCTTTAGAGGCTTTTCAAACATCCTTGGATTTGTCTCTGTAATTGGACGAAAGTCAGGGTGTTCAAATAACCGCTGCATTTGTTTAAGCGCATTGGGTTTTAACATTGACCACAAACAGAAACGAGCGTTATATCGGACTTTCTTTAAACCATGGATTTCAGGATAAACCCTCTGTGCGACAAGCGGCAGAGATCGTATAAAAGTAAAATAATCGGACAGCATGGTTTCACTTAAATTCAGAATGGTGTGGAACTTGAAGAACGAAGGTATGTAAGCCTGACTAATACAGTCAGGCTTCGAGCGGAACTTTTTTATTAGAAGTGATAAGCGACGGTTGCACCCACCATCCATTGATTAGCACTATCAACAATCGGAGAGTCTGAGATATTGTCACCTAGGCGAGTGTAAGCTGTCGTTTGGGTAACTTCCCAACTGTCATTAATTGGCATGATCAGTTTATAACCTAGGTTATAAGAGACATTGCCACTTCCTTTATACGCCTTACGTGTTTGAGTCGCTTCTTTATCTTTAACACCAAAATAGTAATCGACGTAGTCTTTGCTCTGATAAGTTAAGCCCGCAAATGGAACAAGGTCCATGCGTCCTACACTCATAGGTAAGAAGTAAGTGACACCTGCAAGGTAACCATCATAAGTATCCGTCACGTCATGCTGAGCGTAAGTAGAGATGGTACCTTGAGATAAGTGGAAATCAGCATTAATACCCAAATCCAAACTCGCTTTGCGCTTATCCATCCCCTTTAGGAAGTCAGAGGTGTCATGGTCATACATCAAGCCAGAAGTACCCAAGTAACCACTCATATTGAACATGTCACCGGTATTCCCAAGGAATCGGTAGTTGACCCCTTGCAGGCTCGCATTGAAGTCTTCGCCTTGGTAACCAAAGTTACCAAGAAGCGTCGCATTATGTTTTTGGTCCTTGTAAAGGTCACTAACCCCAGCAACACCTAACTCAGCAATCCAACTATTTTCCTTGGTATAGATATTACCGTTGCGAATGTAAGTATCGCCTGCTGCATGTGCCGCAGTCGCAGCAACAAGCGTAGAGATTAGAATGGTCAATTTTTTCATCATTTTGTCCTTGTGTTAACTTGTTATGAACACTGTACAAAACAATTAAAACTGACAATATATTGACTTTGTCACTCGTTTGTCATCGTTTGTCTGATTCCTCTGACAAACGAGGTAAACGTAATACAAACTTGGCTCCACCTAACATACTAGCCCCCACTTCTGCGTGTCCACCATGGCGTTCAGTGATCAATTTTACGATCGCTAACCCCAAGCCAAACCCTGTATTGGTCTTATTTCGAGAAGGGTCCGCACTATAAAATGGATCAAAGATGAAATTCCAATGATCAGTAGGAATACCTGGACCGTCATCTTCGACAATGATCAAAACGGCATCGTTCTCTAACATGGCGGAAAGGCGTATCTTCTGTTCGGCATAGCGCAGCGCATTAGACAACAGGTTATTAATAGCACGCTTAAGCAACGCACTATCGCCTTTAATGAATAAGCTGTGCTCAACTTCTACTTTAACCATCTCAGCTTTTACATCGGGCAGTTTATTGGTCAGCGCATGCATAAATTGGTTGAGATCAATTGCTTCAATGTTAAGCACTGAGTCCGGACGTTCAACTTTAGCGAAGTAGAGAAGCTCATCAACCATTTGCTCCATCTCTTCCGTGTCTTCAATAATACTGGCAACCTTTTCATGTTGATCTTGAGTGAGGCTCTCGTCTTGAAGCATTTCAGCCTGCCATTGAATACGAAAAACGGGAGTTCTTAAGTCATGAGCAACAGAATTTGTCAGTGAACGGTTACTGGTAATCAGATCGGATATTTTATCGGCCATATAGTTGAAACTGTCGTTCAGCGATCCTACTCGATATCGACTGCCTGTTGGCGCTCTTGAGTTAAAGTCCCCTTGTGCGAACTTCATCGTCGCCTCCTCAAGAGTACGGACTCGCCGGCTTAGGAACCAGATCAACCCAGAGGTGTAGATAAAAAAGCCGCCTAAAATAAACCCCCAGAGAATGTCATCGTCAAATTCAATGGCTTTACGAAGATTGGACTCCACATCAGGTTGAACTCTATAAATAACATCAGGAGACGACAGCATGAACCAAAAGTCACGCTCACCATCGTAGAAAGTGAATGGGTGAATACGATCATTGTCGAAGTAGTTTTTTACTTCGTCAGGCACATCAGAGCTAGGAAAAACAGTCAAAGTTTTTGCGGTATTATCGATGAATTCTTTCAAAACGGCCAAGGCATTCTCCTTGCCCTGATGGTCTGAAATCGTCATCAACACCTCTCTAAATGCAGCTCCTTCTAGGTCTTCTAAAACAAAGTCATAATCTGTGTTCAATTGATAGATGATGATTTCATACGCAAACAAACTTAGGGTGAACAACACCAATAATCCGAAAAATGCCTCAATGTAAATTCGGCGCATACACCCTTACCCTCAAATTTATGACCAGCTATCTGGTACGAACAAGTAACCTTTGCCTCTAACAGTGATGATGCGTTTCGGTGTGGTAGAGTTATCACCGAGTTTTTTTCTTAAACTCACCACTTTGTTGTCAACAGTACGATCTAAACCATCATACTCAATACCACGTAATCTCTGAGTCAGGACATCACGTGACAGCACTTCGTCTGGTGAGCTGGCCAATATCCACAACAGATCAAAATCACTGTCTGACATACTGACTTGGCTGCCTGCTAACGTGCAGATCTTACGCGCATGATTCAGGCTTAACTGACCATAAGTCAAGGTATTCGCCAGTTTTGACTCATTCTCTGTTGTTGATTCTCCAACAGGGGCTCGTCGCAGTAACATACGCATTCGGGCAAGTAAGACACGTGGCTTGATTGGTTTACTCACAAAGTCATCCGCACCGATTTCAAGCGCCGCAACATGGTCAAAATCATCATCACTTGCTGTCAATATTAATACTTTACCGGAGTATTTCGCTCGAATCTGTCTACAAATTGTCAGGCCGTCCATTCCCGGCAGCATCAGATCAAGCAATAATAAGTCAGGTTGTCGCTCGACAATTGCATCAATAGCGCTACTTCCATCTTCAAAAGTCGTGACATCAAAATCTTGTTTAACGAAGTATTCTTCCAACATAGAACGTAGCTTTACATCGTCTTCAACTATAAATAGGGATTGCAAAGAGCTCATCAACCATTTACCAGAATTCTGAAATTTGAGGTGAGATAATATTAGCGCAAGGCTATCAAAGTTGCCTTATCAAAAGTGCGCTTAACAAACTTATTTTGAACACAGTTCAATTATGAGACAGGCCTTGATTCATATAGACAGATACAACATAAGCCATACGTTTGAAATTAGGTTAGTGGAAGCTTAAATGAAGGCTAATTTTCCTTCTAAACAGCGCTACTTTGAGTTTAATTTTAAAGCGCTAATTTTCTAAAAAGCATAAATCATCCTTAATGACTAATATTCATCGCAACAAATCGGTAGGGTGAATTGTGCGAAGTAACAGTAAATTGCTCACTTACGGCGTCCTGTAGTTTGTTGTTACTTCATTCCCTACAGAGCTAGCTTGGACATTAAGACGTGATTAGCTGTGTGTTTTTTGGGGGCCCTTCTCGCCCCCGTTTTTTTGAGCTTTCATTCCCTTTCCCCACCTATTTTAATAACCCCCATGCCAAAACAGATCAGATGAGTCAGTGGGGCCACGTATCCAAATAGGAAAGATGAAGAGTCAAACAAAGTCTGTTACTATGCGCGCCCCTCTGAATACTGGGCGACAGTGATGAACCGTAAGAAGAAAATTAACCAGATCCTAAAATCGAAACAGAAGAAGCAAAACGCGAAGCTACATAAAAGCAACAAACCTCGCTACATTTCTAAAGCGGAACGAGCGAAGCTTGAAGCAGAAGAAAAAGAGCAGCAAGCCGCTGCACAAGCGGAAAATGAACAAAGCGCAGACTCAGGTTCGTCTGAGCAATAATTCTTCTTCAATCGGGATGAACTTATCGCACACGTCGATTAGTGACTGTGCGCTAAGGCCCGGCACACCAAACACATCCACTTTGGTACCAAACCTTTCCTGGACTCGTTTGACTAACACATCAAAGTCACCATCTCCAGATAACAGAATGACTCGGTCAACCTTGCTGGCAGCTTCGTACACATCCAGAGCAATACCCACATCCCAATCGCCTTTGGCGCTGCCATCTTGTCGTTGAATAAATGGCTTCAGTTTAACGTTAAAGCCAATACCGCGAAGGATATGATGAAACTGTCTTTGTTTCGGGTCATGTGAAGCAATCGCATACGCATGAGCCTCAGTGACGTCTCGACCTTCCGTTGCAACGTACCAAAACTCATTGTAGTCAAAGTTTGCACGGTACTTTTCTCGTGTTGTGTAGTAGATGTTCTGGACATCAACGAAAATGGCGACTTTTTCCATCAGGAATCCTGTTTAATCAATACCGCAGGCATAGTAACAGTTATTGAACTCAAGCTGTTGGTTTTCTATGGATTCTGATGCGATAGGCAAAAACTCTTTAATTAAACCATTTCAGCTTATCGTGCAGCGATGTCACGCTACCAACAACAATAAGTGCAGGGCTGACTGCTCCCTCTGCCAGCTTGGGTAAGTCTTTTAGTGGCCCAGAGAATACACGCTGTTCGCTGCGTGTTCCGTTTTCAATAATGGCGCAAGATATCTGCTCATCCAGACCATTTTCGATAAGCTTGGTGGTAATTCGCTGGCTCTGCTTTAGACCCATATAAAATACCAGTGTGTTGTTAGATTGGGCCAGTGATTGCCATTCAATTTCTCGACCATCTTTTTGCACATGACCAGTAATAAACTGAACGCTCTGTGCATGATCACGATGCGTTAAAGGAATGCCAGCGTAAGCAGTCGCGCCAGCAGCCGCTGTTATGCCCGGTACCACTTCAAAGTGAATTCCGTGGATAGCCAACTCTTCCAGCTCTTCACCACCACGACCAAAAATGAATGAGTCCCCCCCCTTGAGCCGAACAACACGTTTTCCTGCCAGTGCTTTTTCCACCAAGATCTGGTTGATTTGATCCTGAGGCACGCAATGAAAATCAAGCTTCTTGCCGACATAGACCATCTCAGCTTGAGGATTGGCTAACGCCAATATTTCTTTAGAGACAAGGCGATCATAAACAATCACTTCTGCTTGCTGTATTACACGATAGCCTTTCACGGTCAGTAAATCTGGGTCTCCAGGGCCTGCGCCCACAAGAGAAACAAAGCCGCATTTTGGAGAAGAATTGGGATGAGTAGTCATAGCTGGGCCTGTTGATTCAAATTTGGATATAAGAAGTAGCACTCAATCATCAATCGCGACTTTTTATTGCCAAACTCACAATAGCTCTAAAAAGCCCCACGGTATGTCATGGGGCCATATCGATTTATTTCGCCATAACTGGCTTAGCTTTAACTTCCTGCTCAGAATCAATGGCAGGGGCAGTTTTCGCGTGAGTCAGGTAAAGAGGAATACAAGTGAACAACAAGCCACCGACAATGTTACCCAGAATCGTTGGAATAAGGTTGAAGTTCAGCCAAGTTGCAATACCAAAATCGGCCCCAAGAATCATACCCAGTGGGAACAAGAACATGTTCACAACAGTATGCTCAAACACCAAGGCAAAGAAGATGAAAATCGGTAACCACATGGCTGCGATCTTGCCAGCCACACTGCGAGCCGTCATATTACCAATCACACCAAGGCAAACCATCAGGTTACAGAAAATGCCACGGACAAAACAGGTAATCCATCCGTCCATTCCCATATTTTCAAAGCCAACGGTACGTGCTGTTGATACCGCGATAAATTTCTTAACTACTGCATTCGGGTCCAACGTGAAGTTGCCTGTTAGAGAGATAGCAACCAGATAAGCGACAATCAGAGAGCCGATCAAATTACCTAGGCCAACCCAGCCCCAACAACGGAAAACGCGGTGCCAAGTGATACCTGGTCGGTTGTCAAACTTGGCAAGAGGTGCGAGGCCAAAAACACCAGTGACCAAATCGTAGCCCATCAGGCTGAGAATACAGAAGCCAACTGGAAACACTAGCGCACCGACAATACCAATACCTGTCTGTACAATAGTTGTAATGGCAACCACAACGGCCAAAGATAAGATGATACCCGCCATTGTGCCGCGTAAAACCAAATCACGTGTACTGGTTTTAGTTTTCGCTTCGCCAACATCGATCATAGTTTGTACGAATTCGGCAGGTTTTAATGCAGAAGACATAGCTGCGTCCTTATTAAAATTGAAAGTTAAAATTGAATAGTGAAAGGTTCGTTGCTTTACCTGTTCCCAAAAGGAAAGCAACAAACCTTTAAGCTATTAAATCTCGTTTAATGCCTTGCTAAGCCGATACTTCAACCTGCCCTTTAACAACCCGTGTTTTGTATGCTTTAACACTGAACTGTTCATCTTCCATACATACACCCGTTGATAGGTTAAAACGCTGCTTTTTCAGTGGGCTAGCGACCCACAACTCTTGGTTGTGCTCGACGATCAATCCACGAGAAAGGACATTCGACTGGTAGAACGGATCAGTGTTGCTGATTGCCATCACTTCTTCAGCATGAGAAGGACGGAAAATGGCGACCTGCTCCCCAGAAACCAACGCACACACGCCAGTGCCCGGGACGATGTCTTCAATACTGCATACTTTTGTAAATGCCATGATGTTGTCTCCCTAAACTAACTCGACGTGAAGGATGTCACCCTTCTCTTCTGGATGCTTCTCTGTGTACGTCGCCGGACGGTGCTGTTCACGCTCTTGGACAAAGACAACGTTGTCATCGCGCTCATCACTGTTAATGAAATGTGCGAAGCGTTTTAGCTGGGCTTCATCGTTGATGGTATCAGTCCATTCGCAACGGAACTCTTCTACTAGCTTGGCAACATCAGCTTCCAGTTGAGCATTGATACCGAGTTTGTCATTGACGATGACTTCTCTCAGGTAATCAACACCACCTTCCAGATTTTCCATCCACACAGAAGTGCGTTGCAGTGGCGCTGCCGTACGAATGTAGAACATCATGAAACGGTCGATGTATTTGATGAGGGTGTCCTTATCGAGATCGCTCGCTAGAAGGTCAGCGTGTCTTGGCTTCATTCCGCCATTACCACACACGTACATGTTCCAGCCGGCGTCTGTCGCGATAATACCTAAGTCTTTACCTTGAGCTTCTGCACATTCACGCGTACAACCCGATACACCGAACTTCATCTTGTGCGGAGTACGAATGCCCTTGTAGCGGTTTTCGATCATCACACCAAGACCAACAGAATCTTGAACGCCATAACGACACCAAGTTGAGCCTACACAAGTCTTTGCCATGCGAAGCGCTTTGGCATAGGCCTGCCCTGTTTCATAGCCTGCAGCGATCAGCTTCTTCCAAATCGCAGGTAGGTCGTCTTTTTGAGCGCCAAACAAGCCGATACGCTGAGCACCGGTAACTTTAGTATAAAGGTTGTACTCCGCAGCCACTTCAGCCAATACCTTAAGTGCCTCAGGCGTCACTTCACCACCCGCCATACGAGGGATCACAGAGTAAGTACCGTCTTTCTGCATGTTGCCGAGGAAGTTATCGTTGGTGTCGTGAAGCTTGACCAGTTCAGGCTTTAGAATGTGCTCACCCCAGCAGGACGCGAGGATTGAGCCTACCAGTGGCTTGCACACTTCACAGCCGTAGCCCTTACCATATTTTTCCAACAGCTCATCAAACGTTTTGATTTCTTCAATACGGATAAGGTGGAACAACTCCTGACGAGAATAAGCAAAGTGCTCACACACATCATTTTTTACTTCGACACCCGCTTTAGCTAATTCAGCGTTGAGTACAGAAGTCACCAGTGGAATACAACCACCACAACCCGTACCTGCACCAGTTACCGCTTTGATATCGCCGATAGTGTGATGACCTTGTGCCACGGCTTCAGCAATCTTGCCTTTTGTCACATCAAAGCAAGAACAGATAACCGCTGATTCTGGAAGCGCATCAGCGCCTAACGTTGGCTTTTCTGCCCCAGCGTGAGCCGGAAGAATTAACGTATCAGGATGCTCTGGAAGCTCGATTTCATTGAGTTTAAGTTGCAGCAAATCGCCGTAATCTGACGTGTCCCCTACCATAACAGCGCCAAGCAGCTTTTTACCATCTTCGGAAACGATAATTCGCTTGTACACTTCCTGCTCTTCGTTTTGATAGACGTAGCTCTTGCATCCCGGTGTACGCCCATTTGCATCACCAATTGAGCCAACTTTCACACCAAGCAGTTTGAGTTTCGCAGACATATCTGCGCCTTCAAACTTGCTGTCGTTTCCTAATAGGTGATCAACGGCGACTGTCGCCATCTTATAACCTGGAGCGACAAGGCCGTAAAACGTGCGATTCCAAGATGCACATTCACCAATAGCGTAGACATTTTCGTCAGTTGTCTGACAGAAATCATTAATCTCAACACCGCCACGTGGTGCTATGCCTAACCCCATTTGGCGAGCAAGTTTATCTTGTGGGCGAATGCCAGCAGAAAACACAATAAAGTCCGTCTCCAACTCGCTACCATCAGCGAATCGCATGACATTTCTTGCTGTTTTGCCTTCTGGTGCAATCTCTAGAGTGTTTTTGCTAACGTGCACCGTTACGCCCATACGTTCAATTTTCTGACGTAATTGATCACCACCAGCCTGATCTAACTGTTCAGCCATCAATTTCGGAGCAAACTCCACCACATGGGTTTGCACACCTAGTGCTTTCAGTGCACCTGCGGCTTCAAGGCCAAGTAAACCGCCACCAATAACGACACCAACTTTGCTGTTCTTGGCACATGCTTCGATCGCTTTGAGATCTTCGATTGTACGGTAGACAAAACAGTCTTTGCTTTCGTGGCCTTTAATTGGTGGAACGAAAGGAAACGACCCTGTGGCCATGACAAGTTTGTCATACTGAATTTCACGCCCAGTGCTTGAATAAACCGTCTGCTTTTCTCGGTTAATATTGATGGCACGCTCACCAATCAACATGTTGATATTATGCTTTTCGTAAAAGCCTTCTTTTACAAGAGAAAGCTCATCAGCAGTATGATGGGAAAAGTAAGAAGAGAGATGGACACGGTCATAAGCGACGCGAGGTTCTTCACAGAAGACAGATATTTCATATTGAGAAACATCCGTCTTCTCAACAAGGTCTTCTATGTAACGGTGCCCGACCATGCCGTTACCTATAATGACCAGCTTCAACTTGCTCATAGTACTTCCTAAGGGTTAGGTTTTTATCACTATGTGCATTGTTAAATGTGAAAGAAAATTAATACATGATGTAAATCAATTACAAAATCAAACTACCCTAAAGGGGTAGATTAAAGACTAAACCCATAAAAATGTGTATATAAATTACATTAATGAATTAATGTTCCCATAGAAAATCAAGTAATATCTCTTTCTGCTAACACGGCTTTACAAGCCGCTGCTTGTCTATCAAAGCAAAGAATAGACTTGTTACTCTTTATTACCAGGAGTTAACGACAAAGAAATCACGAAAAACTGGTCTATTTGGCCTATAAATCTTATTAATGATACAGACTTCGCCTCAATCTAGCTCACAATTAGTATTTATTCACACTTTGTCGCATTTTTGTGACTTCAGTAAGAAAATAAAATCATTAACAACAGTGATATTAGTTCCACTATTTAACAATTTCTTGATTGAGTTTAGAATGGGAAAATAAAGATGAAAACTGATTATTTTACCGGCAATACATTTACTTGCGCACATTTTACTCGCATAGTTTTAATAAACAGTGTCATCCATAGTCTTAAAAGTGTGATCTTTGTTCAACATTATGCTTGATTCCACATGTGAAAAGCATACTATTGTTTGATATTCATACTTGGGCATATTCCTAGACAAGGCTACTCAGAATGGAGCTAGACATATTTAACCCTTCCAGACAGTTACGTCGTGCAGTCTTGTTCTGGCTGAGTATGCTTCTAGCCCTAATATCGCTGATTATTGCCACTATAAATGTGTTTTTTGGCATTTATCACCTTCTTGCTATCGTTCAGAGTCTTTTTTGTAGCTTTTCTCTTTATATCGCATTTAACAGTTATCGGAGTTCTGCATCTCTCCTGCTCTCTAACTGTTATGTTTACTGTATTATCGGTTTGATTTATTTCACCACACTGGTGTATCCCATTGAGCACGGCTTGTTTGTTTGGAGCTTTCTTTATCCCGTTCTGTTTTATCTCATTTTAGGTAAACGCTATGGATTCCTAGCCACCTTAGCAGGCTTTATCAGCCAGCTGTTTTTGGTCGCGGATAAATCCATCTCTGGCCATGTGACCGCTCACTATGAACTAATCATCAACTTTGCCCTCGCCTACCTTAGCGTCTGGTTAGCAAGCCACATTCTAGAGGTCAAAAGAAAAACATCGGAAGCCTCTCTTGGCCAACTCGCTTCTCGTGATGCGCTAACTAGTGTGTACAACCGCCATGCCCTCATCCACAACTTCGATCGATATCGCCAAGAGAGTAAAACATTGCCTTTGTCACTATTGGTTCTCGATTTGGATTATTTTAAGCAGGTGAATGATGAGTTTGGTCACGATATTGGCGACAAGGTCTTAGTACAAACAGCCGCCTTGATCGATGGGTTAACTGACGAACATTTGGTCTATCGTATTGGCGGTGAAGAATTCTGCATTGCTCTACACAACACGAATATCCAACATGCGATGATCAAAGCTGAACAGATCAGAATGGCGATTGAACGCTATCGATTTAACAGCAATGACCAACCTATCTCCCTTACAGCAAGCATTGGAATTTATCAGTGTGATCTGTACAACGACCTAGAAAGCGTGCTTAAAGAAGCGGATAAAGAATTGTATAAAGCCAAAAAGAACGGGCGCAATCAAGTTATGGTATGTAATCAAAAAAATCAACCGTCGCGACTTACTCTTAATATCGATCATAATAAAGCCTAGGTTCATCGGCAAAGTGAATCTGTAAATACCAGAATCATAACCCAAGAAAATCCGACCCTAAACAAAACAGCATTTTACGTCATAAGCCTTGCATTTATTGATTTAACTCAGAGAACCATGCCATATGGCAAAGATATGGTAACGACCTCTGTTCCCGAAAAGGTCATACAATAATGAGTGAAATAAACCGCGAACGTCTGATTGAGCATTTTTGCCAACTCATCAAAATCGACAGTGAATCACGTAACGAAAAACAAATAGCTGAAGCACTTTCAGAGCAACTGGGTAATATGGGGTTTACTGTACATAAACTACCGGTCCCCGATGAGGTGTCGAATGGTTTTAACCTCTATGCCCGACTCGATGGCAGCATAGAGGACAGTGTTGTTTTGAGCAGTCATATGGATACAGTCACACCCGGTATAGGTGTCGAGCCTGTTATTCAAGACGGCATTATTCGATCCAAAGGCGATACTATTCTTGGCGGTGATGACAAATCTGGCATCGCTGCCATTATGGAGGCTGTACGCTGTATCCAATCTTCTGGTTCAGCCCACAAAACCATTGAGCTTGCATTTACTGTCCATGAAGAAGGTGGGCTATTTGGCTCCCAACATTTTGATATGTCATTCATTACTTCAGATAAAGCCATTGTGCTAGACACAGGAGGCCCTATCGGCACAATTGTCAATGCCGCACCAGGTCAACAGAAGATAATCGCGACAATCAAAGGCAAACCTGCTCATGCTGGATTAGCCCCAGAAGAAGGGATAAGTGCTATCCAAGTTGCAGCAGAAGCCATCAACAATATGAAATTACTCCGCATTGACAATGAAACAACTGCAAACATTGGTATTGTAGAAGGAGGACATGCGACTAACATCGTTATGCCAGAACTCAAAATTGTAGCTGAAGCACGTTCACTTAATGATGATAAGTTGACGCAGCAAGTTTCTCATATGATTGAAACATTTGAGCAAGCCTGTCAGCAACACGGTGCTGACGTAGAGATTAAATCCACTCGCGCATACAATGCATTTGTTATTGCAGACGATCATCCGCATATTGAGTCCGTTAAAGCATCATTCGAAGCCATCGGCGCCACACCTTACACCAAAGGCACAGGCGGTGGCAGTGATGCAAATAACTTTAACGCGAAAGGGTTAACAACAATCAACGTTTCAACAGGTATGGCAAAAGTGCATACTACTGAAGAATATATCGCAGTTGATGATATGGTAAAGATATCTCAATTTGTCAAACACTATCTCACTCATTAAATATCACTAAATTAGAGCCAGCTTATATTACTGGCTCTTAACACACCTTTCTTGATTAAATATCACTCAGTAAAGTAGCCATTAATATCTGATTACTTTCTCTCCACTATTTCTCAGATATTTTATAGTCAATAATATTGATAGCATAAATATAGCTTGTTAAACTGCACCGTCTTAATAACAATACATGCATAATAATGTTTATAAGAACTGCATTACTCACCGTCATTTGTGCTTTTTCTCCGTTGTCATTCGCAGAATCCTCAGAAAAAGGAATAACTGAGCAAATCTATCACTCTGGGAGCAATTACTTATCTGAAAGCTATGATGCTTTCTCACCCAATAACAGAACTTTTGAACTTGTTTTGAAAGATCAAGGTTCCGATAAAACCGTGGTATTTCAGAAAAACGAAAAGTCCGATTTAGTGCGGATATACGCGACTAACTTAAACAAAAGTCATTACGTTACTAGGCCTATATCAGGCAAGATTCAGATTCGTTTTAGCCAAGACCCAGACGTCTATGATCTGACCACCAATCGTCACTACATCAGGCCCACGCTAACTCGTCTAAGTAAAGAAAGAGATGCCAAGCTGTTCGCGAGTTTAAAATCTCGTAAGGTAATGTTCGTAAAGCTCGACGTGTTAGGTAAAGAACACGTATTAAAAATTAATATTGATAACCTAGAAGAACTCTTAAGAATGGGAACTTTTATCTAATATCTATATTAAAAAATTCATTAATGAGCTTATGTTAAAGTTAAAAAGTAATATAAGCTCACTAATGGCCATTTTAAATAGTCTATTCTCTACCAGTAATTACTCAAAAATTAATTGATAGATTAGAAAATTAAAAACTAGAAAATAACCGTATAACGAATAGCCTGATAAACAATATGCACCCGAAAATATTGACAAAACAATCAGCTTGTTCTCTACAGCCAGCCATTTACTCCCTACACGGTATCCAGTACCTTGCCAAAAGGTTGGGAAACACTTTACCCATAATAATGTTTTCTAATTGACCGCCATTCGCTTCAATCACTTTTCGGGATGGCCAGTTATCATCATCTGCAGTCACAAGTACTTTGGATATCCCCAGTTTACGAGCTTCCGCCAATGCTAACTTCAGCATCATCTTACCGTTACCTTGGCCTCGGAAATTGGGGGCGATATCATACCCGATATGGCCGGCTTCAGAAGAAAGAAATTCATTTTCAATATGATGACGAATACGAATGGCTCCACGAATACTCTGATTCTCATCAATCAACCAAAAATGGCTACAAGGGACGTAACCCGGTTTTAAATCAATACCCAAGGATTCATTGGAAAGTTGATTTACGTAGCATTCGATATCACTCTCACCTTCCGCATAGTAATCTGCGTTTTCAGGATCGTTGTGCTTGAAATCTTGGTAGAATCGAGAAAATGCCTCTTTGAACTGCGATGAAGGGGGGATTAATCTCATCAATTCTATTCCTCACTCTCAGAATTATTTTTTAGACCATATTGATAGAAAACAACTCGTTGTTCGTTCATGGACTGTTTTACAAAGCCAAGCTTTTCTAAAAGCTTCAACGATGCAATGTTTGACTCATCAACACCAGCTACGAGCTCTCTCCAACAACTTTTGTTCGCAATAGAATCAATAAACCCAGTAAGCAGCTCACTAGCCAACCCTTGCCCCCAGTACTCTTCTGCGAGTAAATAGCCGATATGAGCACTACCGCTGTCTTGATAGACAAATACGAACCCTGCTAACGCACCATCGTTAGCTCTCACTACGTAAAGCAAGCTTTCATCATTCATTTTGCTTAACCAGATCTCTGCTGATTCATTAGATCTGACTTGGTGAAAGTACGGTGGTAAATTCTCAACAACCTTTTCTGTCAAGGTTGCTTGAATTTCAGATAGAAAATGAGCATTGCGGTCACCATCTTTAAACTGCTTTATGGTTAACCTGTTTGTACGATATGCTTCCACCGGAACCTCCCTTACTATTAAACTCATCTGTGTTTACGGTGCTTTTTAGCTAACCTTTCGTTGCCCCGCTTGTAATTGCCAGTGACTCTCGCCATTAGTTGCTGTTGGTCATGATTTGAGAGCGCACTAACCTTCGAAACGAATTCAGATGCCTGTTTTCCACGCAATATGGCAACAATCTTACCGTTACGCAAAATCCTCAATTCAGCCCGATTCTCTTCAAAGGAAAAACCTAGGTCAGATCCCATATTAATACTCCTCAACTTCAAACTGATAAGCGACTCGTCTACCCCACCCGTTTGCCAATTGCTCAATATCCTCAATACTATAGGGTTGACCTTCAACCATGCGTAGCGCAAGTTCAGCACTTTGTGATTCTTTTGGATAATGGTGTAATACGGCTTTTGCACACGACGTTATCTCCACGTGCCAACTGTTGTCCTTTTCTGCGATCAAGGTGTAAGCGCTGCGGAGGATCTTCTTAGCCAACATTTTACCAATATACTTATGGTTAGACTCATTAAGCTCATTACATGCTTGAGTAATGAAAGATAAGAGATCACCGTTGAGAGCAAAACCGATTTTTCGGTTTGGTTTCGACAGATGGAATTTCTGGGACAAATCATCACCTGACACACAACAGCAGCAGTGCTTTAACCAAAACTGCCAGTGATAAATTTCATTTGGAGAAAGGATTGCTTCTAGGTGGCCAGGATCGAAGTCTATCTTGCTGAAAATAGTTAACTCTTGCTCTAATTCTGATTTGGTGACCTCAAGTTTTCGTTCGGTTTCAAGATCTAAAGGCTTAGTGAAAACAATAGATAAGTCTAAATCTGACTCAAACTCAACCGCAGTTCCCCTAGCAACACTCCCATATAGATAAAGGCTATGAATTTTGCCTGAAAAAGTGTCACGTAAACAGCTAACCACACGGTCAACTGACTGCCTAAACGCGGGCTGAATATAGGCGACTGAACAATGATTAAGAATGTAACCTTGCTCGTCCAACCCGTTATTCATTGGTTTCATCAAGTTTGTCACGCCACTCTTGTTGTAATATTGCCATAACTACCGTGTCCCACCAGCGCCCTTTAAAATATCTGTTCTCTTTGAACACCGCTTCTCTGCGCATACCCAAGTCAGAGCAAAGCTTAAGAGCCGCGCGGTTTTCCTTAATCGTTTCGGCGTATATCCGATGCACATTAAGCTTACTAAACCCATAATTTGCCAAAGCCGTCGCGGCTTCATGAATCAAACCACTTCCCTGAAATGAACGTGCTATTCCACATCCCATCGACGCATTATGTTCATCTTCCAATCTCAAGCATACCGTACCAATAAAGATGCCTTGCTGTTTATGCTCTATTGCAAGTTGGTAACTTCTTCTTGGTATTTCGGCAGCCTGTTGAATAAACAATTTGGTCAATTGACGGTATTTTTCTGCTTTGCTGTCCGCTTCGTCATAGAAACGTTGATACTTTACGTCTTGAGATATCGCCACAAACGCGGTTTCATCTTCTAGCGACATGTCTCTGATAACAAGTCTTGGTGTTTCTAGCCTAAACAATTGCTTTCCCTAAAGGTGCTTTTCCATAACAAAATTGGTCAGTACCTGACCACGCATCTCAACCTGTTGCTCTTTCACTACTTTAAACCCCATCCGCTCATAGAAAGGACGAGCAGTAATGCTCACCTCCGAGTAGAGGCGGCTGATACCCTTGTCGTTCGCAACCTTTAGCACATGCTCCATAAGCGCCCGACCAACGCCCTTACCCTGAAAAGCGTGATGACAAAAGAAATGATCAACTAATCCGGAATCTTGCAAATCGGTATACCCCGCGACTTGACCGTTCATTTCAGCGATGTAAGGGTTAATTTGGGACATTGTTTTTTTCCATGTTTCAATGTCCCATCCTTCTGGCGCCCATGCTTCAACCTGATCCTGACTGTAATGCTGGCGATTTACATTTCGGACTGTATGGAAAAACACTTCCCAAAGCGCTTTAGCATCTTCTGGCTGATATTGACGAATAGTGATCATAACGCTCCCCTTAGATTGCAGGTCTTTGTTATAACATAAAAAAAGCTCGCTAATCATTAGCGAGCTTTACCTTTAAATAGCAGCCTGTAGCTTTTCTTCAACCTGTTTTAAAATTTGGTATTCTTCTTTATCACAGCCACGAACAATCGACACCCAGTGATCACCCGTTTCATCAGTTCCTTTAAACTCCGCACGCAATTCATACTTACGCCACGTAACAAAGGCCATAACGAGGGTTAACGCTAAAGTATACAGTCCGAACTGAGGAACAAATGCCCATGTAGCTGCAGACAACACCAATGCCAAAGATAACACTCGAACAATATTTTCTTTGATACCTAATCGACGAACTTCAAAACGCTTGATTTTGCTCAACTTATAAGCGTCAGACTTAACCACTAACTCGTTAGAAGTAAGCATGAAGTCTTGCTCGCTTACCGTTCTGCGAAAACGAAACAAATCCACTAGCTTGTTACTATGAGTGATTTTACTCATCACTTTTCTCCATGTTATGAAAAATGTACAAAAACTACGATATACATGGAGTTACTTATGAGTACAGAGAGATTTATAAATCAAGAAAATACAAAAGGCAAGAATAATTGTGCGAATCTGCTAAAGATAAGTCCTATGTTACAAAGAGTTAGCTACATCAGACCTTAGAGGGCTCTCGACAAATACTCTCACTAAACCATTCAGCAATGGCACGAGCTCGCCCAAGGTCTCCTTCTTCGCTAACAGGAAGATAAGCAAAGCCTCTAAACTCAAGCTGCATGTAGCGAGCAGTAAGCTTAAAAGGTTCAATAAAACAATCTGGCAATTCATGATTGTAGCCAGTCGAGATAACAGATATTTCCTTACCTTTCAGCTGGCGTCCAAGTGGCTTTTCTATGGTCAACAGATCTGACAAGCGATCGAAGAACACTTTCAGTTGTGCCGACATGGAATACCAATAGACGGGCGAAGCGAACACAATGTGATCATAGGTGGTAAGCATGCGAATCAAAGGAATAAAATCATCGCTGCGATTTTCGTGTAGATAGTCATAATAAGAGAGCTGGTAATCCGCTAAATCAAACACCGCAGCATTTGTCATCTCAACAAATTTATTCACTAAGTGACGCGTATTACCATCTGTTTTCGACGTCCCCAAAACCACTGCTACCTTCATTAGAATTCCCTCTAGTTTAGTAAGCTAGGCCGTTTTTTCGGTGAAATGTCCGCAATCGCTACATTTATAACCGTGTTTATAGAAAAACAGCGGAAAGCCTAAAAGAATAAAGACTAAAAAAGCGGGTCGCTTACCTTTGGTAAACGGCTCTAGTTTTAGGCTACCACAGTTAGGGCAATGATCTTGTGAAGTGGAACTTTCTTCAGTGCATAAAGCATCAGAATAGTCGGTATTAAGGATAATGGTCGCTTGCTCGGCATCCTCTTCCTGAACCATTAAACGAACTCCGCCAATCGCATTTGAATAGAGCCACTGGGTGTTAACGGTATGTTCGTCAGCAATATTGCTTTCAATTCCAGCGGCTTCCAAGCTCGCTTTCGCAATATGAGCCTCATGAGGGAAAGAAAAACGAGCTACAACTACCATACGACCTCTCCTGTGCTAAAACATCACTCTTCGCATGCCATTTTACCAGCAAGGACTCTGTTCCAATCAAGTGGGATTCAAGCGAACCGTTTAAGTGCTGAAAGTCACCTGCTCCTAGAGATTTCAAGCGTTCAAAGTGTGTGTTCATAATTGATTTCTTTTTTTAGTCGGGAATGACCTTAGACATGTTGTAACCAGTGACCACAAACCCCAACTCTTCATATAGCTTCCGAGCCCGCTCATTGTTGAAGGCAACGCGCAATTTAATCTGTTTAATACCGACATCTTTCATTTTCGCTTGCAAAAGCTCGATAGCCCTACTACCCAAACCTTGCCCTCGAAAGGCTTCCATAACGTAAAAGTCGTAGATAAATGTCGACCCTTCTTTTTGATTAACGCAATGCCATAAGTAACCTGCCAGTATTGATTCGCCATCTTCTTCAGCATCAATACACATCAGAGACTGCCCCTTCGATTCAACACCATCGGGAAAACAACGCTTCAAAGCCTGATGAGAGAGTTCAAGAGATTTTTCAGCAGCGTGGCCTTGATTCTCTGCAATATCCTGCGCATAGGCCTCGGCCGCATAGTGATAAAAATCCGCAAACTCTTGTGTTCGCATTTCTCTTAGCTTAACCATACTTATCTTCTAACCTCGACCACAAACTGATGTCATCATGATATGTTGAGGGCCAACAGGACCACCCAAATAGAGTTCTTCAGTATCGCTAAAACCACTACGTAGATAGCATCGATAGGCGGGCTCGTTTCGACAGTTTACTGTGAGATAAAGCGAGTTGACTTGTGGATAGACTTCACCTACATACTGGGGAAGCAATTTAAGTGCATCACGTGCAATACCTTGCCCCTGTAGATTACGATCAATCAACAATGCTCTGATTCCAATACCGTCTTCCGGGCAGAAACTGAATTTCTCAGCATAGCCTATATCAAGAAGAAAGAAGCCGACGGGCTGATCACCTTTCATAATCACGTAGGGATGTTCACTTTCTTTCAGTTCGGGGATCATTTCACCAATGTTATCAACGGTAAACTGAGCTTGTTCAGGTGTAACGCTTAATGCATGTATAAGGTGTGCTTTTTCAGCACTGTACTTTTCTATAGAAATCATAATTATCCGAATAATTTTTCCAGCCAAACGGAACTGATATAGCGTCCGTTTTTCTTTGCATAGGAATCAAAAACACCCACTTCTCGGAACCCAAACTTCTTATGCAAAGCAATTGAGGCCTCGTTTGGTAGAGCAATACCAGATAGCGCACGATGAACACCCTGCAGCTTTAACTCCTCCATAAGTGCTTGATATAATGCAGAGCCGGTACCTTTCCTTTTTACGTCAGATGAAAGATATATCGTCACTTCTACTGTGTCTGCAAACGCCTCAGATGATCGGTATGGTTGCGAACAGGCAAATCCAACAATGTTTCCTTGATGCTCGGCTACCAATAATTGATGCTTAGTGCTTGGTGAAAATTGTTCAAACCAATTTAAACGGTTTTCCAATGTAAAAGGTCTTTCTTCGAAGCGAGCATTGGTATTGGCAATGTAATAGTTGAAGATATCGGTGATTGACCGAACATCACTGTGAAATGCAGTTCTAATCTTCATTACTGAATCTCAATAGACTTTGCTTCAATCTCAAACGGCTCACAAGGTGTGCCTTGATGATACTTCAACTGCCATTTTTCGCCCGTAAACACCCAAACTGAGGAACGTTTGGTATACAAACTTGCGCTTCCCTTAGAATCTACCCAAGCAGATTTATACAGCAGCAATTGAACAGACGGTTCAAGCGCAATACATTCAAATGATTGTGAATATATCTTGCCTGTTGAAGGCTCCTCATTCTTCATCAGCTCTAACATCGATTGCAGATCAAAGCTTCTGCCTGAGCGCCCCACTTCAACGAAATCAGGGTGAAGTAAACGCATAACCTCATGTTCGTTCTGGCGGGTTTCATATTGTTGAAGCAAGACTTCTTGTTCAATGAGGAATTTCATCCGTGTAGTACCTGTCATCACATGCCTTTCAATAGACTGAAGATTATCACTCCCGACTGCCATATGAAACACGTCGATTGATAAAGAAAACTTAACACACATTCTTCACATATCTTTATTTGCAGGCCCCGTCCCTATAAAATACGCAAAACATTTATCAACACGGATACCCCATGGCAAAACTTACTCTGCAAGAACAAATGCTGAAAGCTGGTTTAGTGAATGAAAAAAAACTAAAGAAGGCCAAAAAAGGTTCAAAAAAATCACGCGTACAAGCTCGTGAAGTAAAAGCCGCGGTCGAAGAACAAAAACGTCAACAGCAAGAGCGTGATAAAGAGCTAAGCAACCAACAAAACGAGCAGCGTCTGAACAAAGAAATTCATTCGCAAATCAAACAGTTGATTGAGATGAACAAAATCGATCAGAAAGATGGTGATATTAAATACAACTTCACCGATGGAACACTCGTCAAATCCCTTTACGTTGAATCGATTATCCGCGAACAACTTATCAAAGGTATCCTTGCTATTGCCCGTCATGAAGATGGTTATGCGGTGATCCCCGGGGTTGTTGCAAACAAAATTGCACAGCGTGATGACCAGGTGATCATTGAGCTCAAAGAGCCGGAATCAGACGTGCCAGCTGAAGACGATCCATATGCAGACTATGTAGTCCCAGACGATCTGATGTGGTAATGATGAAAGCCATTCGAGTATCGAATGGCTTTTTATTTTAAAGTCAGTTAACTGGGTGGTTGGAGAGTTTTCCCTTTAGCATCAGCTATATATACCTAGTTACTCGCTCATGTCTTCTTCATCAAATATAACGTTGTAGTTTTCTGTATAAGTACACTGTGGCTGACGACTACAAGTAAAGAAACGTCGACCTTTAAACTCTCCTTGTGATGCGGTTTTAATCACCATCGGGCTCCCACAACGTTTGCAGAAACGCACCTCTTTATCAGGTTCGATAAGATCAATATGGGAGGCCAAAAGACGTCTAAGTTTCCCCACTTGATAGCTATGCTTAACGGATGTACCAATCAAAGGAATCCCAGACGATTTACAGACATGCATTAAAAGCTTCTGGCGCTCTATTTTGCCTTTGTCCAATGCCCGACCATCATCGAGTTCAATAGCGACACGAACTTGCAATGTGCGTGGATCACAAACAACATAATCGAAATAGCTTTTAGCAATCCGATTATTGGCGATAAACCATTGTTTTTTATCCGTAGCCAACGGTGTCACAACATTAGCCATATTCACCTTTGACATCACCACACCATGCTGGCCAACTGCAGTAATCAAAGCGTTGTAAAACGCCGATTCCTGCATATTCATTAATGGCCCTTTTTTCTTATAAGCACTGTCTTTCAGCTCGTCCTGTTTTAGATAACGCTTTTGAACAAAAACAAAAAATAAAACCAACAAGACGACAACGATGAAAACACTTTCCATTTCGCTTTAACTACTCCCACTGGTGAGAAAACGTATGAAACTCTTAAAGAATTTATACGCTAACTTAAAGTATCTGTCAGTTTTTATATAGGAATAGGTTACTGTTTGTGGGATCCAGCCTCAGGTAAGCTCAAATTAATCACAACTCGATTTTCAGGCTTAATCTGCTCAAACGTCAATCGCCAGTATTTCTCTAACAAGCGATCCATAAGGCCACTCTCTCTTGCCCGAGTTAAAGCCTCTTCCAAAATGGGTTGGTAATGTGCTGCATCATCAGAAAGGTAGAAATAGAAGTCGTTTTCGTATGTTAATAGTAAACGTTGTTCTATCGCTAAGTGGGTATTCTGAGACGCCTCTCTAAGGATTTCTGTCATTCCTCTCGGAAAATAATTGACGCTCCCTTCAGGGGTTAGTTTGGAATACAAAGAGCGCCATTCACCGTCTTCCGTATAGACTGGCAATTGATTGGCTTTCCAGACCTCAACATCGTACCATTGCATCCCTAAACCAGCGACTAACCCTGACTCTTTTAGATCTTGTAGCGTATTAATTGTATCGAATTTATTTTGTAACTGAGGGGGAATAAGGAGCACTCTTTTACCGATCAATCCATTCGTTAACGGCACTCGAACAGGAATGTATTTTTTATTTCTCTCTTCAGTGGCAATCAACCAAGTTAAAGATAACTGATTTCTTGCCACCATTTTTGTCGACCTTTTTTGAGGAATATGCTCTTGAGGCACCTTAATTGTGACACTGTAACCAATATCAGATAAAGATTTATGCAAAAGTTCATGATAGAAGACGTGCCCCCCATCAACTTGAGACGGCAATACAAGTTGCACTGCTTGATGAGCGAATGCACCCTGGCAAAATATGAATAGAAAAAAACCGATTAGACGCATCTATACTTGTCCTGATACTACTGTAACTATTCCAAATCAGCG
Organism: Vibrio sp. Isolate24; assembly: GCF_022398215.1. Lineage (NCBI taxonomy): Bacteria > Pseudomonadati > Pseudomonadota > Gammaproteobacteria > Vibrionales > Vibrionaceae > Vibrio > Vibrio sp. Isolate24. Next base: position 589,198 of record NZ_JAKEUU010000002.1, on the reverse strand, counting down.
ATAGATTTCAACAATCTCCTGATACCTTGATATACTGGCCTCATTGATCGTTTTCTTCATTTGATCGATACCGCGCTGCAGTTTCTCAGTCAATTTTTCGTCAACCGCTAAATTAAAAGCATAGTAGAGTTCACCTTCGCTGAGCACAAAGACAGGTTCATAATCGTCCGTATCCTGGCCAATTTTCTTTAACCACCATTTAGCAACATTTTCTTCATATGCCCATAAATCAATACGCCCTTTCGCTAATTGTTTGGCCAGTGTTTCAGCTACAGAGTTTTCTTGCATAGAATCTCTTGGAACGCCAAGTTCCAACATTAACTGTTCACCGACATCATCGCGAATGACACCAATACGATATTGAGCAAAGTCCATCGCATTCTCAATACTAATATTTCGGGACTTCTTGGCCATAACCACAATTCGTGTGGTACTCAAAGGGCCAACCCATTGAAATAAGTGTTCACGAAGCCGAGTGCGGGTAGTGGCAAAAAGCACGGCATTAGGCTTAATCAAAGCCGTTCTATATGCTCGCGCCCATGGCTGAACCTTGATCTCTTCTTTATTGATTTCAACCCCTTGAGACTGTGCAGCCGCTATCAGCAAGTCAATCGAGATGCCTTTTACTTCACCATCTTGAGTAAAGTTATATGGGGGGTACTCTTCGGTCAAAAAAACAAGTTCATCGAGCTCTACCGCTCCAATCGGTAGTGAGAAAACAAAGAGCGATAAAGACAGGCTGAGTATATATTTCATAGCCGCCTCTAGCAGTTTTAATATTTTATCTATCAATAAAACTGTAGAGGCGGATAGTACATCCGTCTAGGCAGTTAGGAGAAGAAAGTTATCGTGATGCACGTTTATAGCAACGTTCTGGCCTTCCGACAGTCCCATAGTTAAGATCTGCCACCAACTCTCCAGCACTGATCAGGTACTCAAGGTAGCGTCTCGCGGTAGTCCGACTAGCGCCGATACGCTCTCCAGCTTCATCTGCTGTCATACTCTCACAACCAGAAAACAATGTGCGTATTTTGTCTAGCGTCACGCCGTCAATACCTTTTGGCAGCCTCTGCACATTTATGTCAGCGGGTGAAGCAGTTTGCATCATCTTATCCACTAAGTTTTGATCCAAATCTAGTGCACACGTTAGCTGATGCTTTTGAGCTACATACTTTTTCAAAGCCGCCTCAAGTCGAGGGAAAACTACCGGCTTTAATAAATAGTCAACCACTCCACCACGCATCGCCTGTTGTAAAGTATCAACATCACGAGCTGCTGTGATAAGAATGACGTCACAGCTCTGATTTCGAGATCGAAGCGCCTGGAGAAGCTCTAATCCTGTACCATCGGGAAGATACACATCAAGCAGCAATAGATCTGGGCTAAGTACGTCTAGCTGAATTTCTGCTTCCACTTTGGTTGTGGCAATACCAATAACATCGTAGCCATCTATTTGTTCCAAATATCGCTGATGCAACTGAGCGATATTGAGATCATCTTCAATGATCATCACTCGTGTTACGGATGTCATATCTGTTCTTCCTTTGGTAGATATACCGTCATTCTAGCTCCATAGGGAGTGTTATTTGTGATTTCTAAAGCGCCGTGATAACGCATGGCGAATTCATTCACTAGATGTAAGCCTACCCCACGGGTGCTTTCATCTTTGGTAGAGACGCCACGCTCGACTAATTGTTCTGAAGAGAGTTGAGAAGGCAACCCACAGCCCTGGTCGGTAACTTCTAAGATCACTTCATTACCAAAGTCACTGATGGACACCTCTATCTGGCGTCGAGTAGGAGAAAAAACAGGGTCAGTTGTGACGGCACTGCGCGTGGCGTCAAAAGCGTTATCAATGAGATTACCTAATATCGTCACTACATCCTCTGCGTTGATGCGCTCAGGTAATGGCTCAAGCCGAGAACCATCTTCAACCACTAACTCAAGTCCCAGCTCTCGCGCTCTTTCTGTTTTTCCTAACAACATGCCTGCGATTAATGGTTCCTTAATCGTTTCTCGCAAGAATTCTATCAAAGATTGATAATGAGCCGTTTCCTGGCCAATAAGATGCTGCACCGCATCGAGTTCCCCCATCTGTACCATCCCACTGATGGTATTTAACTTATTACGATGCTCGTGGGTCTGGGAGCGAAGCATTTCTGCGTACTCTTTCGTTTTTGCCAGTTGCTCTGAGAGTTCATTCAGCTCATCCCTTAATCGAAAACTCGACACTGCACCTACCACTTTACCATCGACAATAATTGGGCTTCGATTCGCGATCAGCCTTTGCTTATTCAGATAAAGATTTATATCGTGATCAGTCCTAGCACTCGTCAGAACACTATGCAAATCACTCTCTGGCAGCACATCGTTCAGCGGCTTATTCAAGCATTGACTCTTGTCGAGGCCAAGAATTTGGCAAGCACTCTTGTTGATCGAACGTAGTCGGCCAGATTGATCGATACTCAAGATCCCCTCTTTAAGAGTCTCCATTGTCACATCTAACTCGACATATAATCGGCCTATTTCTTCAGGCTCGAAACCAAGAATGGCTTTCTGGAAGCGACGAGAAGCATAACTCGATATGATAGCGTTGGCGGCTACAACCAATAACGCCATCACTATCAAAAAAGCAAGAAATGGTTCAATACGATCCTGAAGGCGATCAATCAAATAGCCGACAGAAACCACACCAATAATATTTCCGTTTGAATCAAAAACTGCCGCTTTTCCTCGAACGGAATAGCCTAATGAGCCTTGAGCAAAAGAGATGTATTCCTTTCCTTCAACCAGAGCACGATTGTTATCGCCCCCTTTCATTGGTTTACCAATGCGATCGTCGATAGGGTGGATGATTCGGATACCCTCTTTATCACCTATGACGATAAAAGCGGCACCAATTAACTCGGTAAGATTACGATAACGGTGTTGATATTCTGAGCCTCCGCCCTCTTCGATCATACTAACCACAAAGGGAGACTTAGCTAGAAATGAAGCCACTCCTAAGGCTTTCATTCCTACTTCCTCTTCCTGTGCCTGCTTGACGTAAAAGAAGCCAGCCGCTGTCAGCAGCAATAACTCTATCAAGCCAGAAAGTGTCATGATAATCAGCATTCTTTTACGAAAGCTGATACTGCTCCATTGCATAAACTCTCCCTTATCGACCAACGAGGCTAACACCCAATTAACATTTATACGAGTTAATGAGCTGTATTTTGTGAGGCCTACAAAGCAAAGCATAGTTGGAGTGGATAGCCGGCATCTACCCATTCACTACAAGCGTGAGTTGAGAGTTTAAATGCCCATTCATATAAAACCAGTGGAATAAGTGATTTTGATCACAAGAGATTTAGAACATTTTTTGTACTGACAGCTCAATTTAACTGTATAATTATTGAGCATGAACGTGTAGGAACACTAGATGTAGACAGTAGGCAACAGACTAAAAAAATTATAACCCACTGTCTGCGATATAATGTCAGAAGGAAAGACAATGAAACGGGATATGTTTGGCATCTGCCTGTCAAAATCTATGCTGTCACACAACTTGTCCAGCACCTTTACTCATGTAAGGGCTTACGAGCAGTCCAGTCATGATAACGAAGTGAAAGTGATGCACGCCTTTCCACAACTATCAGGGCAAGAGCTGCTCACGACCATTAAGTCTTCCAAGCGGTTACTGTGGCGAGCTGAGTATGTCTGCTTAAGCCAAAAGTAATAAGCTAGACAAAATCAAAGGGAAGCAAATCGCTTCCCTTTTTTAATGGCTCAGCCTGTAGTCTGCTGCTGTTGTTGACTGACTTCCCTTAATTGAGAGAGGTATTTAATCCAACTTTTCGCTTGGCTTGAAGGTTCAATATTGTTTGCTCGTTTTGCTTGAACCAACGCTTTATCCAACTGGTTCAGTTTATACAGCGCTCTCGTTTTTGCCAGTGCGACGTCTGCATCGCGGCCTTTCACTTTGTCCAACACTGATAATGAATCTTTGTAATAGCCTTGCTGAACCATCAGTTGAGCGACGCTCCAGTGATACTTAGCATCTTTCTTAGCCGCCAACTTCCAAATAGATAAAGACTTATCCCACTCTTTTGCCAATTGCCAGTAAGTCGCTTGCTCTGACAATAGCTGTACATCCGTATCTGCCTCATCCAATTCGCTAATCTCTATCGCCGCTTTTTCGGGGATGCCACGTTTAGCGTACATCTGAGCCAACATGCGCCTGTCACTTTGACTTAAAGGCAAATCATTAAGCTTTGCTAGTGCTAATGTGTCCAGTGCCTCTTTGTCTTTACCAATGCGCATTTGCAAGCCAACCAGTTGACGCCACCAGCTTAGCTTGTCGGGCTGAATGGTAATCATTTGTTCCAGCGTTGGAATGGCTGCACTCCAGCGTTTCAGTTCCAACTGAGCCCCCAGCTTGAGAGATAAAGACTGAAGGAGCCTTTTCTTTTCCACTTTCATGTACTGGTCAGCAGCAGAGACAACTTTCTCCCATTGCGACAACTGATAATGAGATTGCGCGATTCGCAGCCATAAGTCCTGCGCTTTTTGAGTTTCCGGTACCGACTTAACCAATGGGTAATAGTGCTTAAGTGCTTTGGCAAACTTTTGATCATTTAGATAAAGGTCCGCCAACATACGCTGGCTTACCCACGCTTGCTCATCTCGAAGCAAACCACTTTCAACGGCATACTCCATTTTGGAAATCGCTTGCTTGGTATTTCCATCCTGCCAATAAAAAACTGCCAGCATACGAGCGACGAATGCTTTGTCATAATCACGTGAGGTCTCGATGTCTTTAAGCACAGCAATCGCCTCTTTCAATTGTTCTTGCTGCGCCAATTCATTTGCTTTTTGAACACGAACAGCAGTGTATTGAGTCAACTCCTGTGCCAAAAGCATTGGCGAAGCAAGAAGCAAAACAGTAAGGACGAATCGTTTCATCATTTGTCTAACTTAAACTCCACTCTAGCCGTTTTATTCGGTTGAGAAACGGCCGCTCCATCAACTACTTTAGGTTGATACTTCCACTTCTTAAGCGCTTGAATCGCATTGCGTTCAAACATGCGCTTCGGGCTGGCTTCCACAACCTCAATATCTGTCGGACGACCTGTAGGATCGATGGTAAATTTCAGCACTACGTACCCTTCCGCTTGGCGTTTCATAGCTTTCGTCGGATACTTTGGCTCAACACGGTATAGAGGCATCGCCTCCTGATTTGCACCAAAATCACCAAACGTTGGCGCACTGATCGCCACACCTTCTATGCTCGTATTTAAGCCAAGAGATGGCTGAACGATAGGCGAGATTTTCGACAGCTCTGTGTTGGCTTGCGATGTAGGCATCTGTTCAGGGACTTCTGGTGCTTTAGGTTGCTCAGGTACCGTGCGCTGACGACGCTGAACATCTTGCTCGTTTTCCACCATCACCATATTGAAACTCAACGACTCATTAGACTCATTTTTTTTGCGGTGTTCGCTATCAACCATCCAAGCCATAAAACTGAAGATAGCTAAAGCACAAGTGATAGCAAAAGGAGTAGCAATGAACAAACGTCCCACTACCTTTTCTCCGCAGCTAATGCAATGTTCTTAACGCCCGCACCTTTTGCCGCATCCATCACTTTCACCACTGTGCCACTATAAGCATGCTCATCGGCCTGGATAACAAGGGACGTGTCTGGCTTATCAAGTAACAAGTGCTCAAGTGTGGCTTGTACACGTTCAACATCAACATTGCGCTTATCAATATAAATATCGTTTGCCGAAGTGACCGCGACAAAGATGCCAGCGTCTTTTTGGCTAACCACATTCGATGCCTGAGGACGATTAACTTCCACACCAGATTCACGAACGAACGAACTGGTGACGATGAAGAAGATCAACATGATAAAAACGATATCAAGCATAGAAGTCAGATCGACCTGAGCTTCATCTTGTTTATGGTGGCGTCGACCGAGTCTCATCGCTGACTCCTTAAAGATTTTTCTAGTTTAATTTCTCTTAATTGACAGGCTTTGATCAACCGCGCATGAAAAAATATTCCAGTCAACGCTGCAACCATACCTGCCATTGTGGGTAAGGTGGCGAGTGAGATACCTGAAGCCATCAATTTAGGATTGCTGCTACCTTGGTTAGCCATCACATCAAAAACAGAGATCATCCCCGTTACCGTACCGAGTAAGCCCAGCATTGGACATATCGCAACTAGAACCTTAATGATGTTCAGGTTTTGATAAAGCTGACTGCGTGCTTGTGAAAGCCAGCCCTCGCGGATAGAACGAGCGTACCAAGAGGTTTGGTCACTCCTCTCGCGCCAAGCTTCAATCCAACTCACTCTCTGCTTTGGAAACTCAACAAGCAGATAAAGGATACGCTCCAGAATCAATAACCAACACAAGGTAACCACCCCCAACAACCACCACAGCACCTGACCACCCTTCTGCATAAAATTTTGCAGTGTGAGTAGCCAGTCACTACTAGCCAAGGATTCAGGTAACAATGCGAATAGTGCATCCATTACGCAACATTCCCCAACGCATCCTGAGTCGGTTTAAGATCTTTCTCTGCTTGTTCAGCGACAAGTGAAATCCCCTGCTTCTCAAGAATGTTGCGAATCGCTTCTGCTTGCGAGCTCAGAATATTGTGAGCTAGCAGCAATGGCATCGCTGCAATCAAGCCAAGTACAGTGGTCACGAGCGCCATTGAGATACCACCCGCCATCACTTTCGGATCACCGTTACCAAATTGAGTGATCACTTGGAATGTTTCAATCATGCCTGTCACAGTGCCAAGAAGGCCTAACATCGGAGCCAAAGCCGCGAGTAGCTTAAGCATGGACAAGCCTTTTTCTAGCGTTGCTTGTTCATCAACGACCGCTTCCAGTAGACGCAACTCCAACGCTTCAACGCTGCGGTTTTTCTCTTTGCAGTAAACAGATAAAACACGTCCGAGTGGATTATTACCTGGGTTTTGCGGTGATTTAAGCTGGGCACGAATCTTCTGGCGTGCAATAGATAGGCTTACACCACGAACAACGGCAATGATCAAACCAATCGCGAGCAGCCCAAGAATGATTTTGCCCACGACACCGCCTGCTTGCAGTCTATCCATAAGGCTTGGGTTGTGAGCAAGTTGTTCAAGCATGACACCACGAGATGGGTCAAGAACCACAGTCTCAACCTTACCATTTATGAGAGAAGATAAAGAGGAAATCGTCGGCGCTTTTTCAGGTTGCTTGATATAAGCCTGCGCTTCACCTTTTAGCGCATTCCAGTTCAGATACCCTTGCTCTCCAACCAAACCGATAGAACCAAGTCGAAGTACAGATTCAGTCTGGGCAATACCATCACCATTCACAAAACGAACTTTCGTGAGAGCCACTTCACCACTAGCAGTGATTTGCTCTTCCAGCGCTTTCCAAAAACCATTTAACTGAACCATAGAAGGCAATGTTGTGGCTGCGACAATCTCTTTAACAACGTCAGAATGAGTCTGTGCATCGACCGACGTGACTGAGTATTGCAACTCAGATTCAAGCTCTTTCGCGTTCTGACGAACAACACCAAACACTTCCCCTAAGCTGCCTGTTTCTAAGCGAAGTTTTTCTTCCAACCGAGCTAGAGTGTTCTCATTCTCACTGAATGTGGCAGCTAGCTTGTCATTTTGCTTTTGTAAATCGTCGCGCTGTTTGATTAACTGTGCTTTCAGGGCTTTGAGCTCTTGTTCCGTTTGTTTAAAACCGGACTCTCTTTCGATGTTGTGCTGCGCTTGCTGCTTGTTCTCTGCTTGTGCTTTATTGACTAACTCAGACGAGGCTTGTGCATTGAACGCTAATCCAGATAACGCAATCAAGGTAGCAATTAATGTACGTTTCATTTATTTCGCCTCCGCAACGTTAAGAGAAACCGGAAGCGTAATCAGGCTTGGTGCCACTTGTTTCGCCGCAACGTTAAAAGCCTTGTCTAGCTCTGACTTCATTGAACTATCGACACTCTGCCATTGCTTTTCTGATTGATTCCATGACCAAAATTTCGTGCCATTTAAACTGCGTGCAACCAGTGAAACTCGACCCAGATGAAGAATATCGACCTCACGCTCGCCATCATTCACTGCAATCTGGTCTTGATACAAGCCAAGCTTAGTGCCGTAATCAAGTTCTATCTGATACGCCTCTAAAATACGACGATACTTCTCTGCATCACTAACATCCGCACGGGTCATCATTTTTTCTAACTTGGCGACACGCTCCTGACGTTGTGCTTGTTTGATCGGCACATCATCAGCGATTAAAGCTTGTAAGCCCGATAGCATTTGATACATCAATGGGACGACTCCCTGACGAGTTGTTTTGATCTCATCTATCTGACTTTCAAGACGATTTGCTTCTTGCTGCTGGCTTTCTACCAATGCAGTTAAGTGAGATCGATAAACATCAAGATTCTTGACTTCTTCCTGAAGTTGCTCGATTTCAGCTTGAAGGCTAAGCGTATTTTCAGCACTGACATCAATGCGCTTCTGGCTCGCTGCGGATGAAGAGTGGGTTTTACTTTGAATAGATTGAGCACGGTCAAGGCTCGAGGCCGCTGCACTGAAGCCTACAGCCGTAACCATCAACGCCAAACTGGTTTTAAATAGATTCATAAAGGGTATTTTTCAATGCTGTCAAACAGATTAGTGAGAAGCAATCTCATTTTCACTCGACCGACATAGTAACGCGATTAGATAAAATTTCAATAAACCATATGCTCAATATGCATTTAGAGGTAAGTTGAGCCTTCTGCACTAAGTACTATACAGGGGATACTCAACGCTTTTTCTTCAATCCAAACGCCCAAATCGCCCCCAACAGTCCCCGTAATTTAACTTTGGTCGCTCTCCAATGAGTTGCAGGGGTGCGTGGAGCCACCTTGAGTAGGTGATCATAAGCGTTTTGGTCAAATTGGACTTGCCCACCATGGGCGAGTAACAAGGTTTGAGGCGCCATCTGGTATACACGATGTAAAGATTCACGGTATTTATTAGGATGAAAGATCGGGAATGGAGCAATCAAACGTTTTTTAACTTCTACCATTAAGTCCGCGACATAAAGAATATCTTGCTGCTCATGGTGAAGGGATAAATCGCGATCAGTATGACCTGGTGTTTCCAGTACTTTCCAGTCTTCAAAACTGGGAATAGCTTGCCCGTCAGTAAGCATGATATCTGGGTGCAGGTGCCTCGAATACCATAATTTACGCTTAGGGCGTTTCATTCTTCCCGCAACCCAACCAGCTAACGCAAGATCCGTCCAGTGCATTAATACGCCATCCAATCCAGCATACCACTGCGCTTCCTTCTTAGCAGAAACGATTTTACATCCCGTCAGCTTCCTTAGTTTATGCGCCGCACCCGCATGATCTGGGTGCATATGAGTCACAACAACAACTTTCAATGTATGAAAAGGCTGCCCAATCGTTTCGGTGATGTAGCGCTCTAAATAAGGGATGTCTGCCCTACTCGCTCCGTCCAGTAACATTAACTTATCCGGATATTCAGCGAGATACATTTTCTGAATATAACCATCAATAGTATGTAGCTTCATTTCACTGCCATTCTTAACAATGCATTTACATCTGCCAATGTAGCAACAAGCCTAAGAATAAACAGAGTGAGCACTTATAGGTGTGAAGTCGGACCAGTTACTGAGTTATACGGATTAGCGTTTTAGTCTGAAAAGACGACCGTCTGTCCGATAGAAGAGCAGAGCAAGCAAAATAAGACTGCACCCTAATAACTTATTAGAAGATAGCTGCTCACCATACCAAAGGATACTCAAGATAACAGTCCATATAGGCTCAAGTAACATGATCAATGCGGCATTGCCCGGATTACTGTGCTTTTGACCCAGCGTCTGCATCACGTAACGCAGACTCGTCGCCAAAATAGCGCTAGCCGCAAACCATGCCCAAATACTCGAATTAACACTAACCGGAACCGTTTCAAATATTGCCGAAGCAACCAAAGCAATAACTCCAGTGGTCAAGAGTTGGAGACAAGTCAGCATCAGCACTGGCATACTTTGCGCTAAGCGACTATTTACATTGAAATGTAGCGCGAGCAAGCACGCATTAGCCAAAAACCACAATTGCCCAGCGGAACTGTTCCATTCCCCTTTGAGTGACAAAAATGCCAAGCCTGATACCGCAATCGGCATCGCAATCCAAAAAGCACGCTTTGGGCGTTCTTTATACAAAGCCCAAGCAACAATTGGCACAATGATCATAGATAGACTAACGATAAATGCGCCCTCCCCAAGGGTTTCACTAACAGCAATAGCGTGTACCCAAGCCAAAAGAGCCAAGGCAAGAATACAGCCACCACCCATTGCTTGAGCAAGTAGTCTGAGATTAAGTTGTTTGAATGATTTAAAACAGAACGGGAGTAAACACACAGAAGCAACCAAAAAGCGTAAGCCGACAAAGCCAAATGGTGGTAGCCCCTGAATCGTTTCTTTCGAAAAAATCCAGCCCAAACCGGCCAGTGCAGTGGTAACAACAAGAATCCAAGCAGCTTTGCTTTCTGAGTTCAACATAAATTCTCTTAATTATTATTCTGTTAATTCATGAATTTCCGATAGTCTCAGATTTATTCAACAATTACCAAGAAAAGTCTTATTACATTTTTTCAGTCAATAACATGCATCTTTAAACTATTCATAATACCTATCAGAACCGTCTATGAGACTAATGTTAGGCAGAATTAACGTGTATTTTCACCATTGCAGCACCGCAAGCAGACGACCTGACATTTAGAAAAATACTGTATAACACTGTATAGAAAATGATGTTTCAGATCACACTTTCTCATCCTTCCCTTACATCTGGACTCCAGACCAAAAAGAAAAATAATCTTATAAAACAGACATATAAAACAATTCAATCAAAAGAACAACGTTGTTGACGTACAAAAACACAGCAAATATTGCTTGATCAGTTCACTTAACCAAACTACTGTATACACATACAGCATGTATGTAAGGACAGTAATTATGTTTCAGATACACACAACAAATCGCTCAGTTTCTAAATTCAATGTTTTGGCTCAACCTACTCAGCCAATGAACATTGCAGACTCGACACTCAGCCGTTTAGCAGGGCTGTCTAACCAGAAGCAATGGATACTGTTCACCGCTGAGTGCCCTCGACCAGACTATGATCAGTTTTCTTCATACAATGTCAGCTGTAAAAAAATCATTCAGATGAAGCCTTCACAGACCCAATCCGAATTTGAGATCGTAATGAAAGCAATCAAATCCGGTAACGCTAGCGCTGTTGTCGCATCAGATAACATTGAACCCGTAGAACAATCTATGCTCCGCGATTTAGCTGTTCAGCACCGCTGCGAAGTCTTCTTTGTTGCAAGTAAACTCTCTCGATTTCACTAATTACATTGCACTGCCTTCTACCTCTCTTCATTGAGAGGCTTTTTGTTTTACGCTATTTTTAAGTTTCCGATAAGATTTAAAAGCAAACGTTTGCTTTTTCTCTGGAAGGTTCATCTAGTTCTGGTATCATGCCTTGCAAATTGATTGCCTCTCACGCGCAATCCCCCATTTTTGACAAAGATAGGAATGTCTAAATGAGTCTTGCTGATCAAGTTCTTGCTGTTAATGATGATCTTCCCATTCGTACCAACAAGCCAGTTCACAGTGGCAAAGTACGCTCTGTATACTGGTTAACAGAGGAAGACAGTAAACGCCTAATCAAAGAAAAAGGCTACGATGTTGCTGAAGATGCGCCGCTCGCCATCATGGTCATCAGCGATCGTATTTCTGCATTCGACTGCATCTGGCACGGACAGGGGGGACTGAAAGGTGTTCCCGGTAAAGGTGCTGCACTCAACGCGATCTCCAATCACTGGTTTAAACTCTTCAAAGAGAATGGCCTAGCTGACAGCCATATCTTAGATATCCCTCACCCCTTAGTGTGGATTGTGCAAAAAGCCAAACCTATCATGATTGAGGCCATTTGCCGACAGTACATCACTGGCTCAATGTGGCGCGCTTATGAGAAAGGTGAACGCGAGTTCTGTGGTATTGAGTTACCAGAAGGACTCGAAAAAGATAAGGCCCTCCCTCAATTGCTAATGACCCCGTCTACCAAGGGGATCTTAAAAGGTATTCCCGGCGTTCCTGAAGCAGATGACGTCAATATCACTCGCCAAGACATTGTTGATAACTTTGCTGCATTCAATTTTTCTAAAGCGGATGATATTGCCCAATATGAAAAGTTACTCCGTGAAGGTTTTGTGGTAATTAGTAACGCTCTAGCCGAAATAGAGCAAATCTTCGTCGACACTAAATTTGAATTTGGCTACGTACATGATGCGGCTGGAAATGAAAAGCTCATCTATATGGATGAAGTAGGCACACCAGATTCTTCACGCATTTGGGACGAACGTGAGTATGATGCTGGAAGGATCGTTGAAAACTCAAAAGAAGGTTTCCGTCAGTTTTTGCTTAATCACTTTCCTGACCCTGACATTCTCCTTAACAAAGAGCGTATGGATGAACGTGAAGCATTAGCTCGCGATAATGAGCTTCCACTAGAAGCTCTTATGGATATTTCCACGACTTATACCGGGATTGCAGAAAAAATCACAGGAAAACCAGTCAGAATGGGCGATAACCCCAAACAAGAAATCATCAAGGTACTGAGTGAAGAATACGGGTTGATCGACTAAATGGAATACGCCCAAACATAAGCTTGGGCGTATTTCTCAACGGTTTGAGTTACGATTTAACCTGGCACTTATTTATCTTTACCTTTACCTCCTTTGTCACTTCCCCCTTTGTTACCTCCGCCTTTATTTCCGCCACTATTGCCTTTACCACCGCTGTTTCCTTTGCCATTACCACTATTACCTCGAGCTTCAGAGTCAGCGTCATCTGGTTTATTTTTTAAGTCACCTGTTCCATTACCGGGGTTTGAGTACTTCGCATGGGCAGCCAGCTCATCTTCTGAAACAAAACCATCCTTGTTTTTGTCAAACGATGCAAAGGCACTCAAGCCACTTTCGTTCTCAGATTCCTCATCACCTTCAGAGTCCTCCGACTTACGAAATTGATCGAATTCTTCTTTAGAAACTTGACCATCTCCATCGGTATCCATCGCTGATAACTCAGGGGGAGACTTCGTTGCACTATTTCCTTCACTTTGCTCATCTTCCTGCGCTAAGACAGAGGGGGATAAAAATAGCAAAGCCGCTAATATTATGTTCAAAGAATGCTGCATGATTGACTCCTTGTATCTCACTCTTCTCAGCTAATAGTTTAGCTCAGCGATTGAAACTTCGAATTAGAGATGTAAGTTCAAGAAGAAGTTTTGATCAGGCTCGTATCTAATTGGGGCCATCAAAGGTATAACTACTCCATCTTGTTTATTTGGCCTTTTCATGGATTACCTTGCCCTTTCTCGAATTAGCTTAAAGCACCTGACGGTATTACAAGTATTATTGAGCACACACAGTGTCAGTAGTACCGCCCAAATTTTATGTGTTACCCCTTCCAGCGTAAGTAAAACGCTCAGTCAACTGCGAACACAGCTTAAGGATGATCTGTTTTATCGAGAGAAAACTTCGTTAGTTCCCACACCGTTTGCATTATCTATTGCCACAGACGTACATAAAATTCTTGCTTGTATGAACGGGATCCTCCACCAAGGTGAATTCGAGCCTAAGAATTTTATTGGAACAATAGCGCTTTCGATGCGTGAGAGTACCTTCGAGCTATTTTCTGGGAGAATTACTGAGATCAACGCTCAGTTGACGTCAGCTAACATCCAGATTTTCGCCAAGGAGCAACTTAGCTTTGATGCCCTGCTGCGTGGACAAGTTGATTTTATGATTTTACCTCACGATATCAGCCAACCACCAACGAGAAGCCGAGACCTTGTTTGGGAACAGATTCAAGACGATGAAATGGTCTGCCTGATGAGTCCACAGCATCCTCTGGTTAACCAATCGCTGAACATTGAAGAATATCTCGCTTACCAGCACATTGGTATTTTAGATAAAGACCTCTCTACGCCGTACTTTGAACAAAACCTTACTCAGCAATACTCGTCGAGAAACATCGCCATCTCCGTCGCTGATTTTGGTTCTGCAGCAGTCATCTGCCATCAGACTGAATTCTTACTTACCTGTTCAAAAATGTGGGCTGAGAAATCATTGCAAGCACAGTCTCTGATCCAAAAGCCTCTGCCGTTTTCCTATGGGAAAGTGGCTTATAGCTTGGTCTGGAATCAAGCCAGCTCGAATGACCCTGCCCTAAAATGGCTGCACTCTCAATTGATTAAACCTATTTAGACATACACGCTAGGTAGCTGAATGTTTTGGTGAATCAGTGGCCGTAAAGCATCATGAAACTGCAACATTTGCGATTCAGTGCATTTCGGCCACTCTAACGCTTTACCCATTACTCCATGATGCTGAAACGCATTAAGCCGCACATTAACGCTATCAGGCAGCGTATTAATAAGACTTGCGACTTCTGTGACTTCTTTGTCCAGATCGCTTCGGTTCGGGATATGGAGTAAGCGAAGCTCGTGCAACTTCTGCTTCTCAGCCAAATAACGTATTGATTGAACCACCTTGTGATTATCACGGCCAACCAACCAGTGATGTGTCTCTTCCTGCCATGACTTCAAGTCAATCATTGCGCCATCAAGATAAGGAAGCACTCGATCCCAGCCCGACTGACTTAAGTACCCATTACTGTCTATAAAACACGTAAGATGGCTAAGTTCCGAATCGGCTTTGATGTATTTGAATAATTCGATGATGAAAGGTAACTGCATTGTTGCTTCGCCACCCGAGATCGTGATGCCGCTGATAAACCATTTTTGCTCATTTATCAGCTCGATGATTTCTGATACCGAGTAGTGACTTACTTTAGGGCTAGAACGATATGTGCACACATCAATGCACTGATCACAATGCGTACATTTACTCTCATCCCATACGACTTCCTGGTTCGTGTCGAACGACAGAGCATTTTCCGGACACCCTTCGACACAATCCCCACAGTGATTACAATAATTAATCGTATGGGGATTATGGCAGTTAATGCAGTTAAAATTGCACCCCTGTAGGAAAAGGACCAGTCGGTTACCTGGCCCATCCACGCACGAGAACTTTAGGATACGGCTAACGATGGCCTGCCTTTCGCTCATATGCTTACCCTATTTGTAAACAGGCTGACTTTCCATACTCACTACTCGTGGAGCCCGATCTAGGATCCCAGTATTGTTGGCGGCTTCTGCGCCAAGGAAAGTCGTATTCTTGCGCGACCCCTGATCTGAGAACTTCTCTATATCTGACAGTTTGATCATATAGCCAGTAACTCGCACCAAATCATTCGAAGCAACATTAGCCGTAAATTCCCTAAACCCTAGATTCAATGCTCCCTTACACAGATTAAACATGGCTTCTGGGTTTGATTTCACCGTTTCGTCTATTGTCAGGATGTCACTTATACCAGAGATGTAATGCTGATGGTGCTTTGCGGTCGCTTGCACATAAGCGACAGGGTCTGGCTCGGTGCCATATGGAATGCGAACTCCCGGAGTCACTCCTTCATCAAGGCTTATTCCCCCTTGAGCATGTAGAAGCGCCTTGCCTTCAAGGCCGTATTTCACCTCTGAGCCTTGCACGATCTCAGCCAGTTTCTCAGAAATTAGATGGCCTAGCTGGTTCGCTTCTAAATCGTGCCCATAGCAACCCTTTTCTCCCGACTTCTCCATAAGAAGATTCACCGCTTCAGCCATGCCGTAGATACCAAACATTGGCGCAAAGCGCGCTTCGTCAATCAAACCTTCTTTGGTTAAGAAACCTTTAAAGAAATTCGATTTCTCATGCAAATGTGAACTTCGTGAGTCCATCAACTCGATCATTAATTCACTGTAATAAGGCAACAGTTGATTGAGAAAGTCTTCAGTGTCTGATGCTAGGTTCGCCAACAGCTTAAGGTTCATTCTGACTAGAGTGTTCGACCCACCAGCCAAAGGCAGAGAATTGTAACAACTCACAATACCAAATCGCTTCTCGCCGTAGCTACTCGCGTGCATTGGGTAGTTCGCAATATGAGGTTTACTGCACTCACAAATGTTACTTGTTGCCTGACGTAACAAGTCATCCGGTGTCACGTTCGGGTCATACATAAAGGTCAGATTTGGCGCGATTTGCTTGAGCTCAGCGTCTATCTTCAAGATCGTCCGACAAATAATATTATCCGAGGGGCCAATATTAACGTGCATAAAAGCATCAGGCAGAGTTCGGTCTAGCATGATCCAAAATCGTTTGAGCTTCTGATAAATCGCCTGCTCACTCAATTCACCCACATAAGGTAGCAATACATCATCAAGCTGGCCTAGATATACCGGGATATTGGTCACTGACGGCACATGATGATAAATGATGGTCAACAAGTTGATTGCATCGTCAAAATCACTCGCAGGTTCAAGCTCTAAATACTCAGAGCCTTGCTGAAGAAACTTGGCATAATCAGGCAAGACATAGCGTGGTTTAAATGGTGCGTGACCTTCAAACATGTCGCATAAAATGCCTTCTTCCATTGCAAGACGAACAGGCTCTGAGACAGGCATATAAGGGAGGCTTGCCTCTGCTTCTAAGGCTAAGAATTGATTCTTCTGTTTAGGGTTTAATTTGGCATCAGTTACAATTTCTTGTACACGTTGTTGGAAAGAGTTGAGAGCTTCAGACATTGTCTATTCCTTATTGTTTTTAAGGATTTTAAACATCTACTCTCCATGTCGACAATTGAAATATCTTTCAACCTTCTTTTCCATTTTGGAAATCAAAGCAAATAAAAAAAGACTCAGTAGCAACCGAGTCTTTTGTTTTTTAATTAGGCACTTAAAGCTTAAATCGACCAATTTCTTGTTCAAGCTCGTACGAAAGCTCTGAAAGCTGAGCGGCTTGAGCTGCAGCATCATGAGCTTCATCCGCAAGCTCATTTGATACGTCTCGGATACCCACTGTGTTACGTGTAATTTCAGACGTTACCGATGCTTGCTCTTCTGCTGCAGACGCAATCTGTGTGGCCATATCGCTGATTTGCTCAACCGCTGATTGAATTTGAGTTAAGCTGACCGCTGCTGAATCCGCGTCAGTCACACTGGTGTCTGCAAGCTGGCGGCTATCACCCATAATGCTTACCGCTTTGCCAGTGGTATTTTGGAGTGTTTCAATCATCTGTTGAATTTCTTGCGTCGAGGCATGTGTGCGCTGGCTTAGAACTCGAACTTCATCAGCAACGACTGCGAAACCACGACCTTGTTCACCAGCACGCGCCGCCTCAATCGCCGCATTCAGAGCAAGCAGGTTCGTTTGCTCAGCGATATCTTGGATGGTCGAAAGAATCGTACTGATGCTGTTACCGTGAGCTTCCAACTCTTGGATCACATCCGTTGCAACTTGAACTTCTTGTGCCAGATTCTGAATTGAAGACTGAGTCTGCACAACCTGCTTGCCACCATGAACACACGCCGTCACCGCCTCCGTTGAGTTTTGTGCGGTATTGTCTGCATTGCCTGCGATTTCTTGGGTTGCAGCGGCCATTTCATTAATCGCAGTCGCAACCATGTTAATTTCATCTTGCTGGAGACGAATACGTGCGCTGCGCTCTTCGGCGTGCTCTGCCGTCTGCTTAGCTTGTTCAGACAGTGACGCTGATACATGACTTAGCTTAGAGACCATGACATGCATATTGCCAACAAAGGTGTTGAAGTTCGTCGCTAGCTGGCCGACTTCATCATCGCTGCGTGGCTCAAGGCGCTGTGTGAGATCCCCTTCACCAGAGGCAATTTCTTCAAGTGCTTGAGAGACACGTCCAAGATCGCGGAACAAGAAACTCACTAGCCAAGACACAACAGCGATAACAACGATTGTGATAATCGTTGCCGTCAGCAGTAAGTTTTTCAGTAATGCGGTGTGTGCTGCTTCTTCTGTTTGACGGTCCATTTCAATAGCAAAAATCCACTGTGTGCCCGGAACCTTTTTGAAGAAGTAGAACTTTTCTTGCCCTTTACGTTCAATGATTTCCATCACACCAGAATTCGCCGCTTGCTCGATAGCATTCATGGTTAGCTTTTTAGATAGCGTATTCACCGGCTTCAGGGAAAGATCTTTGTTCGGGTGCGCGAGGAATGTACCGTTTTGCGTGTCAATCAACATCGCATAGGCATTTTCGCCGGCATCTAAGTTGATAACGTCGTCGATCAGCTGGTCAATCAATACATCCGCACCAACAACACCCACCAATTGGCCATTGCGACGAACGGGCTCGGCAATGGTCACTAAGAGTGCATTGGTAATCGCATCTTGATACGCTGTAGTTATGATCTGGCGACCAGCTGCATTTGCATCTTTATACCAAGGGCGAACTCGCGGATCGTAGTCGGCACGGTTACGCTCAGGGTGAGAGCGGAACATCTCACCTTGTGGCGTACCTAGGAAAATATCGTCAAATCCGCCCGCTTTACGAGCTTGTTGAAGAAAAGGCACAACCTCTTGCTCTTGGCTGTAATCATTGAACGCTTTGGCAATATCTTTACGAATGGCAATCCAGTCAGAAATTCCTTCCGAAGCAGCAGTCGCTAGACTCTCTGCTCGGGCATTAACGCCGTTACGAGTTTGTTGAAAAAGTTGGTCGGCAGAAAGCCAAGTAAGTGCACTCGCCATTAGCACAACGGCTAATAAGCTGGCACCGATGAGTTTTTGTTTCAGTGACAGTTTCATAATAGTTAATAATATTTGTGGAACAGACAGAGACTGCGAATTTTATAGACTATTTATCATTCATGCACGTAATATTATTGAAATATTATTTAGCTGTAACTGACTGTATTAACGCTATTTTTTTGGCGTCATACCTTTGTCACTAATGGTGTTATCAATAATTTATAAACAGCCTACTTGCTCTCTAAGTTTGGCTGTATATTTTAAATAATGAGAGGCCCATTTCACCTTTACTATTGGTTACTTAACTAAAACTCTGGATATAAAAAAGCCGGGTCACGGCCCGGCTTTGAAGATAATATCAACGATTATTCTTGTTCGTCTGTATCCGTTTCTGAGGTTGATTCTGGTGCAGCTTGAGCCGTTTCCCCTTCCTGACCTTCCATTTCCTCACCTTCTGGTAAGTCCACTTCTTCAACTTCATCGATACGCTGCAGACCTACAACGTTCTCGTCTTCGGCAGTTCGGATAAGAGTGACACCTTGCGTATTACGACCTACTTGGCTCACTTCCGCAACACGTGTACGAACCAGAGTACCAGCGTCGGTGATCATCATCATCTCATCGCCTTCTTCTACTTGTACCGCTCCGACTACAGGACCATTACGCTCAGATACTTTGATGGACACAACACCTTGAGTCGCGCGGCCTTTCGTTGGGTATTCCGCAAGTTCTGTACGTTTACCGTAACCGTTTTGTGTCACAGTCAGAATATCACCTTCGTTCGAAGGAACAATCAGTGAAACCACCTGATCATCTTCGGCAAGCTTCATACCACGAACACCGGCAGCGGTACGACCCATAGCACGGACTTTGTCTTCGCTAAAGCGAACCACTTTACCTGCTTGAGAGAACAACATGATGTCACTATCACCGTTTGTGATATCAACACCAATGAGTGAATCATCTTCACGTAGGTTGACCGCAATCAGACCATTAGAACGTACGTTCGCAAACTGATCTAAAGACGTCTTCTTAACCGTTCCATCACCGGTGGCCATGAAGATGAACTTCTCTGGGCTAAATTCTGAAACAGGTAGAATCGCGGTAATACGTTCGCCTTCTTCAAGAGGAAGAATATTGACGATTGGCTTACCACGCGCAGTACGACTTGCTAACGGTAATTGGTAGACTTTCAGACGGTAAGTTTTACCGCGAGTCGAGAAACATAAGATGTTGTCGTGAGTATTCGCAACGAGAAGACGTTCGATATAATCTTCGTCTTTCATCTTAGTTGCACTCTTACCTTTACCACCACGACGCTGAGCCTCATAATCGCTTAGGATTTGGTACTTAACGTAACCTGCGTTCGAAAGGGTCACAACCACATCTTCGCGCGCAATCAGCTCTTCCATGTCAATGTCATGGCTTGCTGCTGTAATTTCAGTACGGCGTGCATCACCAAAACTGTCACGAACGGCTTCTAGCTCTTCACGGATGACTTCCATCAAACGCTCGGTGCTTGCAAGAATGTGCATTAGCTCTGCAATTTCATCTAGTAGCGCTTTGTACTCATCAAGAATCTTCTCGTGCTCAAGACCGGTCAATTTGTGTAGACGTAGGTCAAGAATTGCTTGCGCTTGCTGCTCAGTTAAGAAGTACTGACCATCACGAATACCATATTGGTCTTCTAGCCATTCAGGGCGAGCTGCATCGGTACCTGCTCGTTCAAGCATTGCTGCAACATTACCCAAATCCCATCCACGAGCAACAAGGCCAGCCTTCGCTTCTGCCGGTGTTGGCGCTTTACGGATAAGGTCAATGATCTCATCAATGTTGGCCAGTGCTAAAGCAAGACCTTCAAGGATATGTGCACGCTCACGTGCTTTACGCAATTCATAGATAGTACGACGAGTCACCACTTCACGGCGGTGATCAACGAAGCACTTCAACATGTCTTTCAGATTGAATAGCTGCGGCTGACCATTGTTCAGCGCAACCATATTGATGCCGAAAGTCGTTTGTAATTGAGTGTTAGCGTATAGGTTGTTTAGAACCACTTCACCTACCGCATCACGCTTACACTCGATAACAATTCGCATACCGTCTTTATCAGACTCGTCACGCAGTGCGCTGATGCCTTCAACTTTCTTATCTTTTACAAGCTCTGCGATCTTCTCAATCAAACGAGCTTTGTTCACTTGATATGGAATCTCGGTAACAATAATGGTCTCTTTGCCATTCTTGTCTGCTTCAACTTCCGCTTTAGATCGCATGTAAATTTTACCGCGACCAGTCTTGTACGCGTCTACGATGCCTTTACGGCCACTGATAAGCGCCGCAGTTGGGAAGTCAGGACCCGGAATGTAGTCCATAAGCTCATCAATAGTGATATCTTCATTATTGATGTATGCAAGACAGCCATCAATCACCTCAGTTAAATTGTGAGGAGGAATGTTGGTTGCCATACCTACTGCGATACCAGAAGCACCGTTAACCAGCAGGTTAGGAATTTTTGTCGGAAGAACTGCAGGGATTTGTTCTGTACCGTCATAGTTAGGTACATAATCAACGGTTTCTTTATCTAGGTCAGCCAGAAGCTCATGGGCGATCTTCGCCATGCGAACTTCGGTATAACGCATTGCCGCCGCTGAGTCACCATCAATGGAACCAAAGTTACCTTGGCCATCAACAAGCATATAACGTAATGAGAACGGCTGAGCCATACGTACGATAGTATCGTACACAGCGCTATCACCGTGCGGGTGATATTTACCGATTACGTCGCCAACAACACGGGCAGATTTTTTGTATGGTTTATTCCAGTCATTACCTAGCACATTCATCGCGAACAAAACGCGGCGGTGTACAGGCTTTAGGCCATCACGCACATCAGGAAGAGCACGACCAACGATAACGGACATCGCATAGTCAAGGTACGAACCACGAAGCTCATCTTCAATGTTTACGGGCGTGATCTCTTTAGCTAGATCGCTCATAGAGCCAATATCCCTCTATTTATAGATCGTATGTACAATACGTTTAAGGTGCAAAAATATAACACACAAATCAACAGTTCGGCATTACTTTCCCTCTCCTTTTATCAGGTTGTGAGCTTGGTTGTGAATCAAATGCTGAGAAATTGCACACTCTAGTTTTATCTTGCTGATTAATGGTTATATTTTCACCACCTCAAGAGAAAAGTGATCCTGTCTATGGAGTGTTGAGAGTTAGGAGTTATAATGCCTTCCAGTTTCAAGGAAACCAGTTGCTAAGTAGAGTAGTTATGACCCAGTCACAAAATGTCGATCCAAACGAAATTAAGAAGTTTGAAGAAATGGCCTCTCGATGGTGGGATTTGGAGGGAGAATTCAAGCCACTCCATCAAATTAACCCGCTACGTCTCAATTACGTTCTGGATAATGCCGATGGTTTGTTTGGCAAAACCGTCCTCGATGTTGGCTGCGGTGGAGGTATTCTTGCTGAGAGTATGGCGAAAGAAGGCGCAACAGTGACTGGACTTGATATGGGTAAGGAGCCGCTAGAGGTGGCTCGATTGCATGCACTGGAAACCGGTACTGAGCTGACTTATATTCAGAGCACAATTGAAGATCACGCTGATGCACACCCAGGAAAATATGATGTCGTGACTTGCATGGAAATGCTGGAGCATGTTCCAAACCCTCAGTCGGTCATCAGCGCATGTGCAGCTTTGGTTAAACCCGGCGGCCATGTTTTTTTCTCAACATTGAATCGCAATTTTAAATCGTACCTATTTGCTATCGTTGGCGCAGAAAAGCTATTGCGCATTGTTCCCGAAGGTACCCACGATCATGAGAAGTTTATCCGCCCAGCGGAGTTGATAAAAATGATTGACCATACCGACCTAACCGAAATGGGAATTACTGGATTACACTATAATCCCATCACGGATACCTATAAACTCGGTAACAAAGTTGACGTCAACTATATCGTTCATACGCAAAAGTTTTAATATTTAGACATACTATTCATGTGACTAACCTATAGAGAGCGGTGGTATATATACCCCGCTTTTTTTGTTGTTTTTCGCCCATTTTTGGGGCTCTGATTCCAAAATATACAGACTCAAAATCACGCTCAGAATGACTGAAAGATCAAGGAATTTTTTTTTGTTTGTGGTTACTTATAAACCGATCCTAAAACGGTAATTTTATACAATCAATTAGACTCTAATCCCATCGGTTAGTATCCACTTACTGAAATTTTCAATTTTGTTAGTTATCCACAAGTCATCCAAGATCTGTAACTTGAAAAGCACCATAGATAGCACTATCTTGTAACTCGCACAGCAATACACCCCTATATGTTGTGTTTGGACTACAATATATAGATAGACTTTGATCACAAAGCCGGAACAATTTTTACAAGAATTACACGAAAACACGGCTTTTATCAGTTTTGTTAGGGAAATTAAGCAGAATGAACCAACAACTAACCGTTACCAAACGTGACGGCCGCAAAGAAAATATTGATCTAGAAAAGATCCACAGAGTCATTACTTGGGCTGCGGAAGGTCTAGATAATGTGTCTGTCTCTCAAGTAGAACTTCGCGCTCACATTCAGTTCTACGATGGAATCACAACAACAGATATCCATGAGACTATCATCAAATCAGCGGCCGATTTGATCTCTGAAGAAACGCCAGACTACCAATATCTAGCGGCTCGACTGGCCGTTTTCCACCTGCGTAAAAAAGCATACGGCCAGTACGAGCCACCAACGCTTTATGACCATGTGGCGAAGCTCGTCGATAAAGGCAAATACGATCAGCACATTTTGGAAGACTATACAAAAGCTGAGCTGGATGAACTCGATGCGTACATAGATCATAAACGTGACCTAGATTTCTCATACGCTGCGGTGAAACAGCTGGAAGGTAAGTACTTCGTCCAGAACCGTGTATCAGGCGAAATCTACGAAAGCGCTCAGTTCCTGTATATCCTTGTAGCTGCCTGTCTGTTTGCTAAGTATCCAAAAGAAACTCGTCTTGATTACATCAAGCGTTTCTATGATGCAACGTCAACGTTCAAGATTTCCCTACCGACACCGATCATGTCTGGTGTGCGTACTCCGACCCGCCAATTCAGTTCGTGTGTCTTGATTGAGTGTGGAGACAGCCTAGATTCCATCAATGCGACAGCAAGCTCTATTGTGCGCTACGTTTCACAACGTGCAGGTATTGGTATCAACGCTGGTCGTATTCGTGCGCTAGGCTCAGAGATCCGTAACGGTGAAGCTTTCCATACAGGCTGTATCCCTTTCTACAAGTACTTCCAAACAGCAGTAAAATGTTGTTCTCAAGGTGGTGTTCGTGGTGGCGCAGCAACCGTATTCTACCCTCTATGGCATGGTGAATCTCAGGCATTGATGGTGCTTAAGAATAACCGTGGTGTAGAAGAGAACCGTGTTCGTCATATGGATTACGGTGTGCAGCTAAACCGCCTGATGTATCAGCGTTTAGTTGAAGGCGGAAATATTACCCTATTCTCTCCGTCAGACGTGCCGGGCCTATACGATGCGTTCTTTGAGAATCAAGACGAGTTTGAACGTCTGTACGTTAAGTACGAAAACGATCCGTCAATCAAGAAAGAAACCGTTAAAGCTATCGAGATGTTCTCTATCTTGATGCAAGAGCGCGCTTCAACTGGTCGTATCTACATTCAAAACGTAGACCACTGTAACACGCACAGCCCATTTGATTCAGAGGTGGCGCCTGTTCGTCAGTCGAATCTATGTTTGGAAATTGCTCTTCCAACCAAGCCACTGACTAACGTAGAAGATGACTCTGGTGAAATTGCTCTATGTACGCTTTCAGCGTTCAACTTGGGGGCCATCAAGTCTCTTGATGATTTCGAAGAGCTGTCTGAGTTGGTTGTTCGAGCACTTGATGCTCTGCTGGATTATCAAGACTACCCACTTCCAGCGGCATACAAATCAACGATGAATCGCCGTACTCTGGGTGTAGGTGTGATTAACTACGCTTACTACCTAGCTAAGAATGGCGTGAAGTACTCTGACGGCAGTGCAAACGGCCTAACACACCGTACTTTTGAAGCGATGCAATACTACCTGCTCAAAGCATCTGTTGCTCTGGCGAAAGAACAAGGTAAATGCCCTTCTTTCCACGAGACCAACTACGCGAAAGGCTTGCTTCCAATTGATACGTACAAAAAAGATGTTGACCTAGTTTGTGACGAACCTCTTCATTACGATTGGGACGGTTTGCGAGAAGAGATCATGACTCATGGTCTACGTAACTCAACACTGACTGCTTTGATGCCTTCTGAAACGTCTTCTCAGATCTCGAACGCAACAAACGGCATCGAGCCACCACGCGGCTACGTGTCAGTTAAAGCATCGAAAGACGGTATTTTGAAACAGGTTGTGCCTGAATTCACTGAATACAAAGATAACTACGAGCTTCTTTGGAACATTGGTTCTAACGATGGTTATCTACATCTGGTTGGTATCATGCAGAAGTTTGTCGATCAGGCCATTTCAGCTAACACTAACTATGACCCTAGCCGTTTTGAAAGTGGCAAAGTGCCAATGAAGAAACTGCTACAAGATCTTTTGACTGCGTATAAATATGGTGTGAAGACACTTTACTACCATAACACTCGTGATGGCGCGAGTGATGACCAGAAAGACGCAGTACAACCACAAGATGACGATTGTGCAGGCGGCGGTTGTAAGATCTAATCACTAATCCAACGATTGGATTAGCAAGGCTTAACAGATTATTTGCCCCTCTGAGAGGGGCTTAAAAGGAATTGAGGCATCATGGCTTACAGTACTTTTAACCGAAACAAAAATGACCAGCTAAAAGAACCAATGTTCTTAGGTCAATCCGTAAACGTAGCTCGTTATGACCAGCAAAAATTCGAAATCTTCGAAAAGCTGATCGAGAAGCAGCTGTCTTTCTTCTGGCGCCCAGAAGAAGTTGACGTATCAAGCGATCGCATCGACTACAACAAACTTCCAGAGCATGAGAAGCATATCTTCATCTCAAACTTGAAGTACCAAACTCTTCTGGATTCTATCCAAGGCCGTAGTCCAAACGTCGCGCTACTTCCATTAGTCTCACTACCTGAAGTAGAGACGTGGATCGAAACTTGGTCGTTCTCTGAAACAATCCACTCGCGTTCTTACACACACATCATACGTAATATCGTAAACGACCCAGGCTTAGTATTTGATGATATCGTCGAAAACGAGCACATCCTAAAGCGTGCTGAAGACATTTCGCAATACTACGACGACCTGATCCAAATGAGTAATGACTACCATCGCTATGGTGAGGGGACGCATAACATCAATGGTGAGGAAGTGAAGGTGTCACTTCATGAACTGAAGAAAAAGCTTTACGTATGCCTGATGTCTGTCAACGCATTAGAAGCGATTCGTTTCTATGTAAGCTTTGCTTGTTCATTTGCCTTTGCTGAGCGTGAGCTAATGGAAGGTAACGCGAAGATCATTAAGCTAATTGCTCGCGATGAAGCCCTTCACCTAACGGGTACACAGCACATGATTAACTTGCTGCGTAACGGTCAGGATGATTTTTCCTTCATGCAAATTGCTGAAGAATGTAAGCAGGAATGTTTTGATCTATTTAAAGCAGCCGCAGAGCAAGAGAAGGAATGGGCAGAGTACCTTTTCAAAGATGGCTCTATGATTGGTCTAAACAAGGACATTCTTTGTCAGTACGTTGAGTACATCACCAATATCCGTATGCAAGCAGTAGGCCTAGATGCCGCATATCCAGAAGCGACCTCCAACCCTATCCCATGGATTAATGCGTGGTTATCTTCCGATAACGTACAGGTTGCTCCACAAGAAGCAGAGATCTCCTCTTACCTAGTAGGTCAGATTGATAGTGATGTGCGCGCAGACGACTTTAAGGATTTCGAGCTGTAATGCCCAACATAAAAATCAATGGGATCACTGCGATTCAATCTAATCCTTCTAACACCATTCTCGAAACAATGGAAAAGGCAGGAATTGAACCTGAATACAACTGCCGAGACGGGCATTGTGGCGCTTGCCGCTGCAAGCTAGTCAAAGGTACAGTGGAATACGTTGGTTTTGCAATGGCATATACGCAAAGTGATGAGATATTACCTTGTATTTGCAAGGCTAAATCCGACATTGAAATTGAAAGCGTAAATTATGCGTTAAAAGAAAAACGCGCATAACTATGCAAATTATAAAAAGCCCGGCCTGTTATGCCGGGTTTTATTTTATTATTTAGGCACGAATCTGAATACCGGATAAGAACTCATCGGCGGTCAACATGGACACTGCTTTGTCGGCAATCTCTCGTCCGTCATCATCGAATAAAGACAAGCGGTAGCCTAATGAATTTTCTTGATTTTTTTCTTCCGGAGCATGGAGCCACATAGAAATAACGTCCTGATTATCATCGCTAAGTGCCTCTCCTAAAACAACTTTCTGACTCGCCACCTGATACCAAACCATTATTTTTGAATGATGGAACATGCTTACCTCCCTGAGCAAAACCCGCGACGAACTATCATTTTAAGCACAATTGAAGCAAATGCACGTTGCAAATAAGCGACAAAGTTGGCATCTATTTAAAATCATCAATTTAAGTGATAGATGATTTTCTTCTAAGAAATATTTATGAAAGCATGCGAGTAATAAGAAACATATTCATTCACTTATTACTGCATGCTGCTCGGTAGGAGTTTGACAGTTTTTTAAGCTTGTTCTAGCCAGCAATAACACTTTGAGGGACATACATTTCTTTTTCCCTGGTCAGTGAACTGTAATTCGGAAACATGGTTTTTCCTGAGAGATAGCGTCTCAACATGTCCGCTGCGACTGTCGTGATAATGGTCGTTTGGTCAGTTCTGGAAAACGTTCGGTTAAAGGTGAGTGTCTGTCCCCACTCCCCTTCTCTTGCCGACATAGCCACTGAAAAAGTTCTTTCCGTTACTTTACCTGTAGCGATGGCTATATCGGTCGCACATTTATCTTTGGTCGCACCTGCAAGTGCAAACGCAGCAGCAAGTTCGTCGTTATCACTGTTCCCGACATCCACTTTATTACCGAGTACCCACCCATGGCCGCAGTAATTAGCCGCTTCTTCGTTTGAGTGAAGCCATTGCGACAAACTACCGTGAGTCGATTGCTCCGCAGTCGAAATCGACAGCTTTTTCTCGAGAATCAAATGGCCGACATTTTCTTGCATTGATTCATCAACGCTCACCACGTTACTTTCTATCAAGTTGAAAACCAGCTGAAGTAACTTAACGCGGTTATCTAAATCACCTTTAGGGCCAAATAATTTGACTTCAATATAAGGCAGATAGGAACGGTAACCTAAGAAATAGCCTTCGGGTAGCTGCACTTTATCAAGTTTATCTGACAACGCGGACTCTGAGGTCCCAAAGGTATGAAGTTTGCTACATTCATAACCGGTAACGTCAGCATACTTCTGTTTCAGGTGTGGCAAAATCTGAGACTCTGTCATCAACTTAAATTCGCTTGGTACGCCAGGAGTAAAGTAAAAATCACAATCGTTAAAGTTCAACAAGAAACCGCAAGCAGTACCGATTGGATTATCCAGAATTACCGACCCTTGTGGCAACATAGCTTGCTTACGATTACTTTCTGGCATTGCAACACCGCGAGCACTAAAAAACTGCTCCAACTTCTCTAGCCATTCAGGATAAAGCTCTAACTCCTTATCCGAGGCTTGCGCTGCTGCTTCTGCACTAAGATCATCCGTGGTTGGGCCTAATCCACCATTTACAATGACAACATCACAGTTAAAGCTCAACATCATCAGCTCTTCAACCAGCGCTGACTGGCTATCACCAACCGTTGAGCGTTTCGATAGGGAAAAGCCTTGTTGAAAGAATTTTTCTGACAACCAAGCCGCATTAGTATCAACGATATCGCCGTGAAGGACTTCTTCACCGGTACTTAACATCGCTATTTTCAACATAATTATTTTTCCTTTCAGGAAGCCTTTGGTTTTGTGTCACAAACAAAGACAATCAAACTGCATGTTTTCATTGTTTGAGTGTAATTAAGAAACTAAGTTTCTTAATTAAGACAATTTCCGGTTTCCATTCCTCTTGCTTTAATGGATAATTGTGAGCCTGATCATAATAAGATATAGACTGTGGAGTTTATCCGTGTACAAAAAACACATCACCGCTTTGATGTTGTTGGCTTCTGCTTGCGCCAATGCCAATATCTACGATTCTCCTCAACATATTGAGTTCTCTTATACCGTAGATAACACCGAAAACTACAGTCTTTTCAGCAACTCTTATTCCTATAAGCCTAGCAATAGTTATGCCTTAGGTTTAACAGAAAGTGAATTAAAACTTGAAGAGCCAGAACTCCCTAGATATCTCACTGTACAAAGTGAGAAAGATTGGGATTACCTCAAAGGCCAAACTTACACCATTTTAGGTCTTAGTGTTGCGACAGTTGGCTTGATGACACTACTGCCGGAATCCATAACAAAATGGGATGAAGAAGATCGTGATTTGAGTGGTTTAGGTACAAAATGGAAAGATAATGTAACCTCAGGACCGGTTTGGGACCGAGATGACCATTTCTTAAACTATGTCATGCACCCTTATTTTGGTGGTGTTTACTATACAGCAGCCCGTCACGCTGGGTTCAATGAATTTGAATCTTTTTTATACTCTGCCACTCTCTCTACCTTCTTCTGGGAATATGGTGTAGAGGCCTTTGCTGAAGTCCCATCATGGCAAGATCTCTTCATAACGCCCTTCTTTGGCGCCGTTGTTGGTGAGATGATGTTTGAGGCAGAACAAGACATCGTCGCGACTGGCGGTGAAGTTTGGGGCTCTCAAACCATGGGTGACGTAACCTTGTTCTTCCTTAACCCTGTTGGGCACATCCACGGCTGGGTAAGCAATGCTTGGGGCGGCAGCGCTGAATTTCAATATAATAGTAAACCTTGGTTTGGTAATCAGGATGCCGCGAAATTTGCAATGGATGCTGGTGCCAGCTACGACAACGTCTTCTATGGCGTAGAAATGAAAATCAGCTTTTAACCTGAACTCAACAGTCATTGAAAAAGCGGCACTCAGTTGCCGCTTTTTTATGCCTGCTGCACAACATTATCCCCATAACCTAGGAGACAAGGCTAAAGTTTGACCTAAATCAAACCCAACTTTTCTGCGACTCCTACACTCAATTTAGTTCTATAAAAAGAAATGCTTGCATTCAGGAGGCACATTATGAATTGCACATTTATCGTCAACTTTGTTGGTAAAGCAACCCCTGCCACGATCAAGCAGTTGGCGGCGGTCACTCACGAGAATGGAGGTAAATGGTTAATCAGTAAAGTGAACTTTATTGAGAATCAGGTCGCTGCAGTCATAAAAGTGGAACTCCCTGAGGAGTCAGCGGATGCAGTTAAAGCGGCCTTTCGCAGCAACGATGAGTTATTGGTCCAGATAGTCGACTCTGAAAGTAATACGCACAATGCCGATGCCATCTATCAGGTCCGCTTAGACTCCAATGACCGAGCGGGTATTGTTAATGAGATCACCCATGTTCTGGACAATCAAGGCATTAATATTCTAGATATGGACTGCCAGCGTGTGTTTATCGCGGGTGGTGGAGGCGTTAGCTCTAGCTTGTTCACGGCGAATATCGCATTGAAGTTACCAACCGAAGTTCAGATAGACGATGTAGCTAAAGAGCTTGAAGCCTTAAGCGAAGATATTCGAGTCATGGTGGAAGCATAATAAACACAAAGAGCAGCGATTAGGCTGCTCTTTTAGGTTATTCGACACTCCACTGTGAGAGCGAACGTTTGAAATCTGAATAATCGAATTCATTTAGCTTCTGAATTTCACCGCCTGAGCGTTCACAGTACACAGAAGGCATTCTTAAGCCGTTAAACCAGTTAAGCTTCACCATTGTATAGCCCGCACTATCTAAGATATGAAGACGCTGACCTATTTCCAATGGTTTATCAAAGCTAGCTTCACAGAACTGATCACCCGCCAAACATGAACAAGAGCCAATCACATACCCATGCTCACCTTTATCCGAAGCTTCTAGAATAGAAGCGGGTTCATTGTAAATTAGCGTATCCAAGCGATGAGCTTCAGTTGCAGAATCAACAATCGCTGTTTTTTTAACGTTCTCAACGATATCCACCACGGTCACAACCAAGTCTGTTGTCTTGGTGATGATAGCTTCACCCGGTTCAAGGTACATTTGAACACCGTGCTTCTCAGAAAAGGCTTTAAGCGCTAAGCCAAGTTTTTCGATGTCGTAGCCCGGCCAGGTAAAAAACACACCTCCGCCCATACTCACCCAGTCAAGCTTATCCAAGTACTGACCAAATTGCTCTGAGATGGAGTCAAGCAGACCAATAAACGCGTCGACGTCTTTGTTCTCACAATTCATGTGGAACATCACACCGTCAATATCTTCAAAGACTTCTGGATCAATATGGTCCGCTTGCACACCAAGACGAGAAAACTGACGCGCTGGATTCGCTAAATCTTGCCCGGCATAACTCACACCTGGGTTAAGGCGTAAACCCAGCGAAGCCTTGCCTTCAACAATGTGTCTATATGCAGCCAATTGATTTTGTGAGTTAAAAATCATTTTGTCGCAAATATCAGCCACATCACGGACATCATCCTCACTGTATCCGACACTGTATGCGTGAGTTTCACCACCAAAAGTTTCATGCCCCAGTTTAACCTCGAACGGACCAGAACTCGTTGTTCCATCCAAGTAAGGCTTGATGATGTCGAAAACACCCCATGTAGAAAAACACTTCAACGCCAATACCAGCTTCACACCCGAGATTTCTTTGAGTTGCTTGGCTTTTTCTAGATTTTCGACCAACTTATCTTCATTGATCATAAAGTATGGTGTTTTCAGTTCGTTTTTTTGCATTTTATATTCTTACCCAATTAATACCGTAAAAATCGAACAAAGCCGACACTAGTGCATCGGCTTAATCTTATAAATCCAAATTAAGAACAATAAGTGCTTACTTTAGTTTGTGGATAACAGGTTGACCCGGCTCTAGTTCCTGAACATGCCAATCAAGACCAATGCTTGGCATAGTCTCAAGGAATGGGTCTGGATTTAGCTGTTCCATATTGAACACACCTTTATCCGCCCACTCACCACGGAAGAACTGAAGTGCAGCGGTGATCGCTGGTACACCTGTGGTGTAAGAAATTGCTTGATGCTCAACGTCTTCGTACGCGACTTCATGATCAGCGTTATTATAGATAAATACGCTACGCTGCTTGCCATCTTTCGTACCCTGAACCCAAGTACCGATACAAGTTTTACCTGTATAACCCGGAGCAAGAGAAGTTGGGTCTGGCAGCAGTGCTTTAAGTACATGTAGAGGCTGTACAACCGTACCATCGTGAAGCGTTAGCGGATCTGGGCTTAGTAAGCCGATGTCACGCATGCAGTTGAAGTAGTTCAGGTATTTGTCACCAAAGCCCATCCAGAACTCGATACGTTTAGCTGGAATGAACTCTTGCATAGAACGAACTTCATCGTGCGCCATAGAGTACACTTTGTGCTTGCCCACTAGCGGGAATTCAAACTCAAGCATGCGCGAATGACACGGAACCTGTTTCCACTCTTCATTTTCCCAGTAGAAAGAATCACCTTGGATTTCTAACATGTTGGTTTCTGGGTCGAAGTTGGTTGCGAACTTCTTACCGTGATCGCCAGCATTCACGTCCATTACATCAATGGTGTCGATTTCATCAAACAGATGCTTCACTGCGTAAGCTGCAAATACCGAAACCACGCCCGGATCGAAACCAGCACCCAAAATACCTGTGATGCCCGCTTCCGCGAACTTCTCACGGTAGCCCCACTGCCAATCGTAAGCTTGAGGAACTTGTTGGCCTTCAGAACATAGATCAACAGCAACAGAGGTATCTAGGTAGTTCACTTTTGCTTGGTAACATGCTTCCATGATCGTCATGTTAACCCAAGGAGGGCCTGCGTTAATGACAAGGTCAGGCTGAACTTCTTTAATAAGAGCAACTAATGCATCAACGTCATCCGCATCAACAGCACGCGCTTCCAGTTTCTTCGATGGGTCTTTCAGGTTGTTTTTCTTCTGAATAGATTCGATGATTTTTTCACACTTGCTCACGGTACGCGATGCAATGGTGATGTCACCCAGTACTTCGTTGTTTTGCGCAGCTTTATGTGCAACTACCCAGCCAACGCCGCCTGCACCAATCTGTAGAATTGCCATAGTTTTCCGTTACCTTAATTACGCCAGCTCAGCGGCTAGCTTATTGATTTTAATTAGTAAAGATTCAAAATCAGCCATCGTCAGGCACGGATTAAGAATCGTAAATTTCAATGCGGTTTTACCATCAACAATGGTTTCACCTAATACCGCAACGCCACGAGTCAAGGCTTCCAGTCTTACGACTTTGTTCAGCTCGTCCAGATCCGCTACTTGAGCATTTGCTACGCGGAATAACACGGTCGACAATGATGGCTCAGCCAACAATTCTAAGTTGTCGTCGCTACGAACGAGATCCGCCACTTGCTGAGTTTGTTCGAGAAGATGGTCATACATTGCACCCAATGTATCTGGACCGACATTCTGCATCGTCATAAAGACTTTCAATGCGTCGAATCGCTTCGTCGTCGCAATCGACTTATCTACCAAGTTAGGCAACTCATCATGCTCACGGTTGAGGTAATCCGCATGATGCAGCAGATACTTGAAGTTGTGTTTTTGTTTAAGTAACAAAGCCCCACAACTGATCGTTTGGTAGAACAATTTATGGAAGTCGACACTGACTGAATCTGCGCGCTCAATACCCGCTAGACGTTCTTTGTGGCGGCTTAAAATCAGTGCACCACCGTAAGCACCATCAACATGCATCCACATCTGGTGTTTTTGCGCTGCATCGGCAATCACATTCAAATCATCAATTGCACCATGGTCAGTGGTTCCTGCCGTCCCAACGATGGCAAATGGAATCAACCCTTGAGATTTCGCCTCACTAATCACTTCATCAAGCTGAGCAACATCCATCGTGCCGTTGTTATGAGCATCAACAGTTAGCACCGCTTTCTCGCCTAACCCCATCCAAGATGCAGATTTCTGAACCGTAAAATGAGATTTCTTCGAGCAGATGATACGAAGTTTGTCGGCGTAATCCGGCAATCCAAACTTCTGGATAGAGTGTCCTGACAGCTTGTCTGCAATCCAATCACGAGCCAGCATTAAACCCATTTGATTACTTTGGGTACCACCACTGGTAAATATGCCATCAGCCTGTGTGCCAAGCTCGTATCTCTCACACAGCCAATCCACCACTTTCTGCTCGACATAAGTTGCAGAAGAAGCTTGATCCCAGGAATCCATTGACTGGTTAAGAGACGCAATCATCGCTTCTGCAGCAACGGCAGACATTAGCGGCGGAGTGTGAAGGTGAGCGATACAGTTTGGGTGCTGGGTGAAAATAGCATTCTTCGCCACTAACTCAGCGGTATCACTAATCACATCGGTTAGACAGGCATTTTTGTTGTTTAGATCAACGGCATTAATCGCCTGTTCTAACTGCTTTGGTTCAAGACCTGAATAAGGCGCATCGACTTGTTCAAAGACTTGTTTCATTACCGCAGTTGTGTGATTCATGACTTTACTGAACTCATCACTGCCAGACTCACCGGTATGAATGAAATGCTGCTTCCATTGCTGATTGGCGTCTTGCGGCTCTACATGACTTCCACCAGCGACCAGAATCGCCTCTTCCAGCACTCGAAGTGCAAAGTCGATCTGCTCAAAGGTGATGATCAATGGTGGCAGGAATCGAATCACCGCACCGTCACGTCCACCTTTTTCAACCATCAGCCCGCGTTCAAGGGCTGCTCTCTGAATCGCCAAGGTCAACTCACCATCAGCGACTGGCTCACCAAATTTATTGCGCTCTGTACCGGGTTTACGGATTTCCACACCAAGCATTAAGCCCTTGCCACGGACTTCAGCAATACAGTTGACTCGTTTTTGAATCGACTCAAGCCCTAAACGCAAGTACTGACCAGCAACGTTCGCGTGCTCAACAAGATTGTCTCGCTCGATGATTTCCAGAGCTTTCGCCCCAGAGACCATCGCCAACTGATTACCACGGAATGTGCCCGTGTGCTCACCTGGCAGCCAAGTATCATGTTTCTTATTGATGACCAGGAGCGACATTGGCATACCGCCACCAATCGCTTTCGATAGGCAAAGAATGTCTGGCACAATGCCCGCTTCTTCAAACGCAAAGTTGTAGCCTGATTTACCGACACCACACTGAATCTCGTCAAAGATCAGTAAGATACCGTGCTCATCGCAGATACGACGTAGTTCTTTCAACCAAAACGCAGGCGCAGGTACAACACCGCCCTCGCCCTGAACAGGCTCAACAACTATAGCGGCTGGTTTCATGATTCCAGCTTCATCATCATTGAGTAGACGCTCAATGTAACGGATACCGGCTCTTGCACCTTCATCACCACCTAAACCAAATGGGCAGCGCAGACTGTAGGGAAATGGCATAAAGTGCACATCTGACATCAAGCCAGTACGACGCGCTTTTGTTCCTAGATTACCCATCATTCCCATCGTGCCATTTGTCATGCCATGGTAAGCACCACGGAAAGCAAACATGGTATTACAGCCTGTGGTTTGCTTCGCCAGTTTGATTGCAGCTTCCACAGCATCCGCACCTGACGGACCACAAAATTGGATCACGCAGTTTTCGCTCAGCTCTTGAGGAAGAAAATTCTTCACTGAGCGTATGAAATTTGTTTTGGCTTCTGTTGCGATATCCAGTGTCTGATAAGGAAGACCAGAGTCGAGCTGATCTTTGAGTGCCTGGTTGATTTCTGGATGGTTGTAACCCAGAGCCAACGTACCCGCACCGGCAAGACAATCTAAAAATACTTGACCGCGAGTGTCTTCAACCAGTGCGCCATAAGCTTGCTTAATCGCAATAGGAAGGCGGCGAGGATAAGAACGTACCGCTGATTCGTGCTCGGCCTGATCTTGTAACACCAGATCAGGTGTTAGATCATAAACGCCCTCTACAACAGGAATCTGAGTGGAAAATGGTGTTGCGATAGCCGTGTTATTCACAGAGTTATCGACTTCAAAGGCTGTGCTCATGATTTAATCCCTTTGAAATGTAATTCTCCTGCCATACGTGAAATGCAAATAGCAGGTACAGTTATCCATTTCGTGTTAGCAACTCAAATAGCGCGTACACGAAATCGCTCCATCATTTCGATGGACTACATGTTCAATAGGTAAATCAAGGTTCAGTAATGCTGCTGTTTTGCAAAACAGGGCATTTAGGAAGAACTAAGCTGATTAATGGTTGTTTGTTATGTGAGTTCAATGTTGGGTTTCCCATAAACATGCCGCTACAGCGACAACAGTATCCCGTCTATCGACAAAAGGACTTGCCGATACCTACCCTACGGAGTGTTCACTCAGCCTGAATGCTCACTACGCGTATCCCCCAGAATGTCTTTTTGCGACTCACCTCCGAGATTGCGCGCGAAGTTATCACAAAATGAAAACAGTTCGCAACATTTTTTAATTTTTGGCTTTCCGATTATTTATCAACGTATCAAAAAGGCTGATCTAGCATCAGCCTTTTGTTGATTTTAAACCTCTTATGCTGCATCTGTTTTTAATATTTGAGCAAGCATATTAAGCTCATCAGTAATAGAATTGTTGACTATCAATCCTGCGTCCTCAAATGAAGAGGTTACCCCTTCCATAACAATGGTTTGCTCCTTCCCTTCATCTGTGACAGTTAGCACCACATCATCTTCATCAACAACCAACTCAATCTTATCGATCAAGTCGGCGACTTCTACATTATCGTCATCTTGCAATATATCGGTAAGGTCTATTAGATCACTACCTAATTCAAAATTATCAATGACATCTGTCCCACTATCTAGGGTTGAATCGAGCCAAGTAAAAACGTTGTCCTCACTGTCTCCAAGCATCATCTGGTTACCTAATTGAGAGGTCAACTCATCCCCGAGATCAGCAGATAAAACTTCATATTCAGGTGAATCTGATACATCAATAGTCACCGTTGCTTCGTTACTCACTGCAAGATCTGAGTCAACAGCCACATAGTCGAATGTAACATCTTCAGTAATGTCCTGAGTGCCTGATATATATCTTAGCTCCCAGTTCCCGCCTGTTGACGACAACTCCATTTGTACAATCGGATTATCTGGCGACGAGTAGCTAAAATCGTAAAGGATTTGGCTATTACCCACGTCTCCTTCATCTTTCTGATACTGCTCGACATGCGTGGTTCCATCTTCAAATGTATACGTGACTTCTACATAAACATTACTATTAGTGTTGAACTCAGCCCCCATACCATCTAAACCAAATGTAACCACATCGAGTGGATTCTCACTAAAGTCGACAATTAAAGTTTCTTGGGTGTTCATACCATTACCATCGGTATCCCCTATCCCCCAGCCTACATGTGGAACCCCTCCGGTATATTGTTTTAGGGGTTTGTCATTGTTGTCAGCGATGCTAATTCCAATCGTATTACCATTCTCCAGTGTAATAAGACGCTCTGTGTCGCTGACATATTCACCCCAATTGTAAAAACCATCCTCATCTAAAACGATGTCTCCTGAATCACCGCTATAGCCAATTTCAAACGGCTCACCAACCCCTGGTACATAAGTAATGTTGTCCGGGTTAAACAGTTTATCAACATCCACTTCATCTCCAATGGTATGAAGATCGGCTTCAGTCAGTACACGTGTTTCACCAAATTCATCGGTATACAGTAAGGTTCCGTACTGTGGAAGTGATGTGATCATCACATTGAGCTGGACATCATTAAAATCGTCATCCTCATCAGATATGTGGTCTAACGCCTCATCGTCTGAATCAAACACTATAGGGACAATAATTGCGTCACCGGCATCAACATCAA
Source organism: Vibrio sp. Isolate24 (assembly GCF_022398215.1). Taxonomy (NCBI): domain Bacteria; kingdom Pseudomonadati; phylum Pseudomonadota; class Gammaproteobacteria; order Vibrionales; family Vibrionaceae; genus Vibrio; species Vibrio sp. Isolate24. The sequence continues at coordinate 551,409 of NZ_JAKEUU010000002.1, read as the reverse complement.
AATCTTCCGCTACTGGAATTTCATTCACATTAAGCTCTGATAAAACCACATCAATATCAGTAGCTTTTTGTGTACCAAAACCATCGACTTCCGTCGCCGTTATTACGAGGCTATGAACATTCGCCAGTGCTTCGAAATTATTAGTAAATGCCAAGACACCTGCAGATGTTAGGGATATGGCCCCTGAACTTGGATTGATGGTAAAGAGAGGCTCATTTGAATCATTAAATATATTGGTTTTAATACTGTAGGTAACCGCTTCACCATCAGCATCCGTTGCAGAAACTGTACCTATAACGTATTCATCATTATTGTTTTCAAAATACGAGAAGGAGTATTGATCACCATCATTTGGTTCAAATACAGGAGCGTTGTCATCTAAATTTATTTCTTCCAGTGTGACATTGACATCTGTAGCCTTCGCTTCGCCTAGACCCGCAACTTCAGTAGCGGTTACGACAAGGTTATGGACATTCGTCGCCAACTCATAATCGTTGGTAAAAGCGATTACCCCCGCGACAGTCAAGCTGATCGCACCAGTCCCCGAATCAATCTCAAATAGAGCTTCATCTGCATCGTTGAACACGTTGGTTTTAATGCTGTAAGTTATCGCTTCTCCATCCGCATCGGTCGCATTTACTGTACCGATAACATAGGCATCAGTAGAGTTTTCATCATAGCTAAAATAGTATTCGCCTTGCTCATTGGTGTTTTGGAATATGGGCTCATTATCATCGAGATTAAGCTCACTCAGCTCGACAGTTACATCGGTCGTTTTTACTTCACCAAAACCTTCATCTTCGGTCGCAGTCACCACAATATTATGGACGTTTGCCGCCAATTCATAGTCGTTAGTGAATGCTGTGACGCCAGCCGCAGTAAGACTAATTTCACCACTGNAGTTCGACAGTTACATCGGTCGTTTTTACTTCACCAAAACCTTCATCTTCGGTCGCAGTCACCACAATATTATGGACGTTTGCCGCCAATTCATAGTCGTTAGTGAATGCTGTGACGCCAGCCGCAGTAAGACTAATTTCACCACTGTTTGCATCAATCTCGAATAAGGGTTCATCGGCATCATTTAGCACATTCGTGGTGATGCTATAGGTGACGTTCTCTCCATCGGCATCAATGGCGACTACCGTACCGAGCACATCGCTGTCTACCGAGTTTTCGTTATAACTGAACGCGTAGCTCTCTGTAGACTCTTCTCCGTCGTAGAAAACAGGCGCGTTATCATCGAGATTAAGCTCACTCAGTTCGACAGTTACATCGGTCGTTTTTACTTCACCAAAACCTTCATCTTCGGTCGCAGTCACCACAATATTATGGACGTTTGCCGCCAATTCATAGTCGTTAGTGAATGCTGTGACGCCAGCCGCAGTAAGACTAATTTCACCACTGTTNGTTACATCGGTCGTTTTTACTTCACCAAAACCTTCATCTTCGGTCGCAGTCACCACAATATTATGGACGTTTGCCGCCAATTCATAGTCGTTAGTGAATGCTGTGACGCCAGCCGCAGTAAGACTAATTTCACCACTGTTCGCATCAATTTCGAATAAGGGTTCATTGGCATCATTTAGCACATTCGTGGTGATGCTATAGGTGACATTCTCTCCATCACTGTCACTCGCAGAGACCGTACCAAGTACATCCTCATCCAATGAATTTTCATTGTATTGGAAAGAGTATCCACCATCTTCATCTGTATCTTCAAACACAGGGACGTTGTCATCGCTATTCTGCTCATTAAAGAACACATCTACGTCAACTGACTGGGGTTCACCTATGCCATCCCCCTCCGTGACCGTAACAACAATTTGATGAACATTGTCCAATAGCTCAAAGTCGTTTGCATATGAAGCGGCCCCCGCATCTGTAAAACTTATTTCACCCGTATCAGGATCAATTTGGAATAAATCTTCACCGTCATCATTCTGAATGTTCGTTGAAATACTAAAAATGAGCACATCATTATCAGGGTCAACGGCTGCGACTTGACCAAGAACCGCACCTGATAACGAATTTTCAGGGATATCGAAAGTATACGCTCCATCTTCAAAAGCAAATGTGGCCAAGTCACCGTCATTCTGAGTCTGGAAGTCATTGGTCGCAACAAATTGAGGTAAGTCATTGGTACCATTGATGGTCACGGTCACACTACCCACAGTGCCATCCGCAGATTCGATTGGAAATACATCAACCAAGGAGTCGCCTATGTTGAGCTCATCAAACGCACTGCTGGCAACGTAAGTCCAGTTACCATCCGCATCAATAGAAAAAGTACCATGTTCTCCGGCAACATCATCTTGCACAACAAATGTTGGCACATCCGTTTCTGTTGCCTCAATTAATCCGTTAACAACTAAAGGAGAATCTGTTTCAAAAACCGAGACCGAGTCATCCCCAACAAATAACGCCTGTGTGACTAAATCCAATAGTGTCAGGCTCTGAGTTTCAGACAATCCTTGAGACTCTAGCCCAGAGGTATCAAACTCTGTCTCTGCGAGGGTTTCAGCCCCCGTTCTTTCAATATCCCCAGTTCCTGTAGGGCTTGAACCATTTTGCCCCCCAGCGGCGGTCGCAAAGTCTTCATTTTGCGTTGGGTCGACACCTTGTTCGATTTGTTCAAAAATGGAGGCGATTTCATTATCCAAATTGATATCGAACGTTTCCCCATCGTCGGCAATAAGCTGAGCATCAATATCCGTCGCTGCTGTGTCCCCTTGAGCAACTACCACAACGACTTCTCCCGGCCCTGGCTCTTCTCCTGGCAGCAGCGATCTTAACTGGCCATTGATATCAATCACAACAGTCGTATTTGCCATTAAGAATGGCGCTAGTGTTTTGGCATTCATAAGCAGATCCTCGGTCTGCAATACGCGCAAAACCTCTACTCCAGTGATAGAAGTTTTTTAAAACGCGCATTTATACATGATATAAACCTTAGTCGTCACGCCATCGACTCACCAGTTAATAACAAAAAAGTCCATACGAAAGTTTATAACCCTCGGATAAGGTTCGACTTTTTTATTTTCGAAAAGATTCTCATATTGCAGCGGTCTCTACTAAGCTTCCATTAGTGTATTCAAGTTCGAAGTCTACACCTGAAGTACACCAAATACTCTCTCCTTTTTACTAACAAGGAAAATTAAAGGAGGCTCCCTTGAACTGGAAAAAAACAATTTTGGCAAGCTGCATTATCGCAATAAGCTTTAGCAGTTATAGCCAAACACTTGAGCAAGCGGTGGCAATCACACTCGCGACCAACCCTGAATTGAAAAGTGCCTTCAATGAATATAAGAGCGCCCGAAAGCAAGCTGATGCTTCCGGAGGAGCCTATCTTCCTAGTATCGATCTTGATGCGGGCATTGGTTATGAAGAAATCAACCCAGCAGAATCCACTGGACGGTCAGATACCGACCTAACACGAAAGGAAGCGACGATAAGCCTAACTCAACTGATCTGGGATGGTAACGCTACACTGAACGATATGGACCGAACTGCTGCTGAAGCAGAGTCGATCAGACTTCAGCTCTGGGCAGATGCCTCCGATTTAGCTTTGCAAGTAACTCAGGTTTACCTAGATGCGGTAAAGGCTACCGAAGTACTGGCATTATCAGAAAGTAACCTCGCTGTGCATAAAGATATCTACCGAGACATTAAGCGCAGAGCAGAGTCAGGGATCGGGTCAACTGCAGATGTTTCTCAAGTCGAAGCCCGTATTGCTAAAGCACATGGTAATTTACTGGCAGCCCAAAATAATCTCGTTGATACTCACACCCAATTTAGGAGATTAGTCGGTCAGACCCCTCTAGGTTTGATCTACCCGAGGGCGGATGAGTCAATGCTGCCCCTTTCGCTTGATGAGGCCTTGGATGTGGCATTCAATAGACACCCTGTCATACAAGTATCAAAAGTCGATGTCGATTCTGCTCGTTATCAATACAAACAGTCTAAAGGCAATTATTACCCAACCATTTCAATCGAAGCCAGTCAGACTTGGCGGGACGATGCGGGAGGAGATGTTGGAAGTAGTGATGAAGCTTTAGCTATGCTTAGGCTCAGTTACAACCTCTACAATGGTGGCTCAGATAGTGACTTATCCGAGCGTGCCGCATATCAATTAAACAAGGCAAAAGACTTACGCAGCAATGCCTATCGGCAAGTTGAAGAAAGCTTAAGGCTTTCTTGGAGTGCTCTTGACCTTACGCTACAGCAGAAAAACTTCTTGGCTGACCACGTTGACTCTGCTTCAGAGACTGTCATTGCATACGAAAAACAATACCGCATTGGTCAACGAACGTTACTTGATTTACTCAACACTGAGAATGAGCTTTTCGAGGCAAGGAAAGATTACCTCGATGCCCATTACTCAGAACAGTACGCAAAATATCGTGTGATGAATGCCACCGGTAACCTGCTAGATGCTTTGCTGGTTGACGTACCAGCAGAGTGGGCACAACGAGTGGAGTATTGATTATGTTGAAAAAGACCTTACTCTCGCTCTCCGTTTTAAGCCTGACAATGTCTAACACATTAACGGCAAACGAAGATGAATACGACTATATAGATACACCAACCGCCAATCAGATATCAGATCTCACCGACGATGATAGAGATGGTGTCGTCAATGCCAGAGATATATGTCCAGACACGCCCCTCAATGCTCAAGTAGACAATGATGGTTGCGGCACTTCAGTCAGAGAAGAGGAGGAACTACAGCTTAGGATTCTTTTTGCTAACGACTCTTACGAAATTAACCCTATCTTTTCTGATCAAATCCAAACCATGGCTGAGTTTTTAGCTAAATATCAATCCGCTTCCATACAGATTCAAGGCTATGCCAGCAAAATCGGTACACCTGAATATAATTTGGAACTATCCAAGAAACGGGCTCATGCCGTACAGGATGAACTTTTATACTTTGGTACCGAGCCAGAGCGAGTAACTATCGTGGGCTATGGTGAGACGAGACTGGAAGCCGATGGCGATGACGAAACCTCCCATGCTTTAAACCGAAAAGTCACGGCTACCGTTGTTGGTTTAACGGAAAAAGTAGTCGATGAATGGACCATTTTCACAGTCATAGAAAAATAATTCATCGAAAAAAAACGCTCCTACCGAGGAGCGTTTTTTACTGTTCAGATTTATTGATTAGCTTCAGTCGCTGGCTTATCTGCCAGCGCTGTCTTTTTTGGTAAAGAGATGTGCAGTAGTACGTAGCCTATTATCGCGGCCGTCGTTGAGCCCATCAATATCCCGAGCCTCGCATAAGTATCAAACTCTGCGTTAACTGGGCCAAATGCCAGTGATGAGATAAAAATCGACATCGTAAATCCAATACCACATAGCACAGAGACCGCAAAGATATGTCTGAAAGTGATCCCCTCTGGCAACTTCGCCACGCCCGCCTTAACGGCAATCCAACTAAAGCTAAAGATACCCAAAGGCTTACCGAGCAGCAGACCAAGAGCAATCCCTAGAGGTAGCATTGAAGTCAGCCCTTCGACAGAAATCCCTTCAAGAGAAATACCTGCATTAGCGAAAGCGAATACTGGAAGGATACCAAAGGCTACGTATGGGTGGAGTGCGTGCTCCATATGTTTGAGTGGAGACCTCTCACCTTGATTTCCTTTAAGAGGAATCGCAAAACCTATGACTACACCCGCTAACGTCGCATGCACACCAGATTTGAGCACAGCAAACCAGAGTATTGCCCCGACGATCATATACGGTGTTAACTTAGTGACCTTCTTCGAGTTGAGCATAAACAACGCTGCGGTCATAGCAAAACCAACTGCAAGCGCAGAAGTTGATAAGTCACCTGTGTAGAAAAGCGCGATAATGACAACAACACCAAGGTCGTCAATGATAGCCAGTGCCAGTAAGAATACCTTCAGGCTGACTGGGACACGCTTACCCAGCAATGCCATAATACCTAACGCAAAAGCAATGTCGGTTGCAGCAGGAATAGCCCAACCTTGAATGGCTTCAGCATTACTGTAGTTAAAGGCAACATAGACAAGGGCTGGTGCGAGCATACCGCCTACAGCAGCGATCGCCGGGAAAATCGCGGTCTCACGAGATTTCAAAGCCCCCTCAAGAAGCTCACGCTTAACTTCCAGACCAATAAGAAGGAAGAATACGGCCATCAGGCCATCATTAATCCAGTGTGAAACCGACATGCCAAACACATAAGAATGCAACACTGTTTGATAAGTATCGTTAAGTGGCGTGTTAGCTATAGTCATTGCGATTGCAGCAGCGATAACGAGAAGAATTCCCCCTGCTGACTCCATTTTGAAGAAATCGCGAATAATATCACTCATGATATCGTCCTTTTATTTATTATGTTAATAAACGATGAACAAAGAATAGAGCTGAGTTTATAGATATCGATTCTTCAGGAAAAATCGCTTGTTTGGATGTTTAACTTCGGAATTTTCGATATAAACACTCTAATGCAACGCTTATTCCTTAAGTAATTATAGGTAAATTCAAAAAATTACCAACACCAACAAAAAACGCAGTTCCTCAAATAGTGAGAAACTGCGTTTTAGTCACTTAGTCGTTCGTTTTTACTTAGTATCCTGTCAACTGCATAAAACCTTTCGCCTTATGAGTGCCCGTCGTTTGAATTGGCCCCTCCCAATAAGGAACAACGAACGGTAGCCAGAGCTGTTGGTTAAGCGCCTGAGTTGTCAGGTTAATATTATATCGAGGGATATGAATATCCCATTGTAGCGGGATACGTTTTCCGTTGCTAAATAGAGTCGATTCATGAGGTTCGATTGTTATATCTTCTGCTGATAGATTAACCACCTTTCCATCATTGCGAGACAGTGTGCCAAATAAATAAGGTAATTGCTGGGCATGGCGATAACGACTAATTGATAACGTCGTTTCATCATCAAGATGAAAGACAAACCAATCCCAGCCTTTTTGCCCCTCAACAATGAGACCACTACCCCATTCCTTGCTCATCCAAGCGCTACCCTCAACAGGAACCAACAGACCGGAATCTAATTGAAGAGCACCCTTTACTTTAATAAATGGGCTGGTGAGATTGTAAGACGCAATCGGCAGAAGATCGTGTTTTTCAACGTAGCCTTTATCACCCGGTAATACATAAGGCCCATGAGCCACGGCTTCTAGCTGAACATTGAAACTATCGCTCGCGGCACTCAACTGTCCTGGGAACGGAGTTTGCCCTAGCGAGCGCCAAGACCAGTTATCAATCCAGAGACGAAAAGGCCGATTAGCCATCCCCGCTTGACCAATACCGCCACGAGCGAGCCTTTGCTCTTTCCATACTTTGTCTTTATCCGATACAACAACGTGGGATACATAAAGTTGAGGGTTTTGCCAACCCATTCCTTCTCTATCATCCATCGCCACTCTGAAGTAGCTCCATTGAATGCCGTATTGTTTGCCATTGATATCTTCAACATTAGCAAAAAAGTGCCACCACTCATGCTGATACTCATCATGAAAGCGAAAGTCTTGGGGTATTTTAACTGGGATATTTGGTAATACGGGCTCAAACACCTGGGTCGATTTAGATTGCATCACATTCTCAACAGAGCCCTGCTGAGTAACCGGAGGGGCAAGATAGAACCAAAGGTACACTCCTCCAGCAATCACACCTGCAAAAATAAGCAGCATCAATACGCCAATCACTTTGGCTTGGACTGATTTCCGCATTTATAACGCATCCCTTAGCGATTTCATTGGCGTATTTCGAATCATCCTCAACACAGGTAGCGCTCCAGCCAACATTAATGAGCCCATCGCCATTAAACTGGTCTGGAAATACTCTTCAGGAATCATTTTCAGTTCAAGTGTCCAGCCGAAAGATTGCTTTATAACAATATCCACAACCAAGTTGGCCAAAGCTAGTCCGAGCGGCAATGCGATTAATATAGATATGGCACCGAAGACAAACAACTGCAGCCCTCCCATTACAACTAGCTCCTTACCAGACATGCCTAAACAACGCAGTAAGGACACGTGCCTTTGCCTCGATACTTCGCCAGCTACGGTCGCAAAGAAAATACCAAACACAGCAATAATCAATGTAATATTGCCGAGTGTATCTGCAATGGAGAAGGTTCGGTCAAATACTCTCATTGCCTGCTTATGGATATGGCCATTATCGAAAATACGCTCTGAATTCAAACGGAATACAGATTCCATACGCCGTTTAAGACCAATAGAGTTAACACCATCCTTGAGGACAGCGCCAAGTGCTACCGTCCCATTTCCTGCAAACGCATACAACCAATTTCGGTGGGAAAGCAGTACTTGGTTATACGGGTTACCGTAGTCGTAATAGACGCCAACCACTTGCCAGCCTTGTCCCAACTTGCCCGATAAATCAATGTAATCACCCGGACGGATACCAAGCTTTAACGCCATCGATTCACTGATCATCACGCCTTTAGAGTGATGGAGATGATACCAGTAATTAGGAATACCCAGCTTGACCGTAAGAGAAGCCAACTCGCCTTCTGAAGCGCCAGTGCTGACTACTTGAAGTACACCTTTGTTGGAGTTGACTTCTTTCTCCCAGCGCCACCAAACAGAATCCACTTCCGGTTGTTTAGAGAGCCAGCCACTCATGCGTGCAGCCGCACTATTATTGGGGTAGATATACAAATCAGCAGCTAGACGTTGGCTTAACCATTTATCAGTGGTATCACGAAAACTCCCCACCATGGTTTCAACGCCGATATTAGCAGCCATTGCTAACATAAATGCCATGGTTGCCACTCCACGATAGCTCATGCTAGCGGCAGCATCGGCAAAGAACCAACGAATCTTCACCCATTTAAGAGAATAAGAAAGACCATCGAAAACTTTCCATATCAGATACGGCGTAAATAAGGCGACACTCAATAGCATTAACCCAATGATTGCCAAGCCAGACTCCTGAGTTTGAGGAGCTTGATAAATCGCAATTGCAGCAACACATAATGCACACGCTAATAAAGCCTGAATGGCAAACTCAATGCCTGCAAAACGAACCAATGATAGACGAGCAGTTAATCGAATTGGCTGCGCTCGTAACAAGCGTACCAGCGGCCAGGCACAGGCAACAAAAGCACCAATCACTGTCATATATAGACTGTAAATGCTCGACTTCCAACTCCACGCAATGAGTAACCCAACGTTGGCATCATAAAGATCACCCAAGCTGGCTGATACCGATGGAATCAACTGGTTGGCAAGTAAAATGCCAAGGACACTTCCACAAAGCCAACTAACCAGAATGAGAACCAAAAGCTCCATACACAAAGCTTTCGCCAACTGCCACCCCGAGACCCCAGTCTGGCGCATCGCACCGACCAAAGGCTGTCTTTGAGTCAGAGATAATGACATCGCTTGATAGAAGATAAAAAGACCAACTAAAAACGCCAACATCCCCATTGCGCTTAAATTCATGTGGAAAGCCTTCGTCAGCGACTCCAACTCTGCACGAGAATTACGCATGATACTCATGCCATTAGGCAGGTACTCTTTCAAACGAGCAAGCTTTTCAGGGGGCATCTCTCCGCATGCAATGACAGAAATACCTGAACTTCTTTCTAGCATACGTAGTAAAGAAATATCAGCAATAATTCGAGTACCATTTAATCGCTCTTGCGTGTCAACAACGATAGGGCCTAATTTGCTGCCATCACTCAAGACGATAAAATCGTTATCTTGCCATTTCATATGTGCCGCAAGATCTGAACTCACCATAATTGGATATGGGCTGTTCATTAACTTAAGAGAAGAGAAGTCATTTATGCTGGTCGCCGGATGGAACTGCAGCATCGCAACTGGATCCACTCCCACTAACATAAGGTCTGTACCATTGGCCATGCTCACGCGCAGACTTTCAAAGGGAGCACATTGGTTGAACCCATCACGGCGAAGCTGAACATAAAAGCCCTGTGGGATTTTATTGGTCACATGTTTAGGGCGTATACGATAAGGAAGAGGATTAGAGAAAAGTTTTTCACCGTGCTCATAACTTTGTCTAGCGTGTTCATTGATAGAGGTTACTCCCACTAACAGCGATACACCCAACGTAAGACCAAGCCAGACAAGAAGAATTTGAAAAGGATAGCGTCTGTAGTGCCCAAGCAGTGCTTTAACTACGGGCCATAACATGAAGCTGCCCTCCTTGAAGACGAATTCTCCCTTCCATATGTTCGGCAACACGCTCACTATGTGTCACGAGCAATAATGTACATTCCAACTGGCGAGTCAGTGTGGTAAGTAGGCGCATAACCGCTTCAGCATTACGCTCGTCAAGGCTTCCCGTTGGTTCATCAGCCAACAAAATCTTGGGTTCCATATAAAGCGCACGAGCAATAGCGGCTCGTTGCTGCTGGCCACCTGAAACTTCTTCAGGGTAACGCCCAAGTAATGGCATTAAATCGAGAGCAGAGAGGATCTGGCGCCATAGCCCTTTGTCCTCAGGAAGCCCTTTAAGCTGTCGACAGAAGCGAATATTGTCAGCGACATTAAGGGTAGGAAGCAGGTTAAACTGCTGAAATATAAGACCAATATTATTTCGTCGATAGGCCGTACGTTTCGTTTCAGCGATTTCATGCATGGAGAAGTTAGGAAACCATATTTCTCCTGAATCGACCGTATCCAAACCCGCGATCAAATTCAGTAGCGTACTCTTGCCAGAGCCACTTTCGCCCATCAGAGCGACTTGATCACCTTGTTCTAATGTCAACTCAGCACCTTGTAAGACAGGGTGAAACTCACCACCATCGACATAGCCTTTACATAGGTCTGTTAGCTGAAGCATTAAAAGTCTCTTAATCGTTCAAAATTGGACTGTGAATCTACACTAAAACCACGCTGGGAGGAAGTATTTTGGATACTGGATCACAAGATATGCATCAAAACACATCAGATGAACGATTCATGTCTAATTTTCGATCAAATTCTTCATCCAGCGTTGGGTTTTCATTCTATACAAAGAGCCGCCCCATTTAATGGCTTCTTCTGTTAAAAAGAGTAGGAAAACCCACTCAGGCTCCCAACCTAAGCCAATGGCCGCAAATGCTGCTAGGGGTATGCCAATTAGCCATTGAGCAATCAAGTCTTGATAGAGGCAGAACTTTACATCTCCCCCCGCTCTGAGCACACCAACGATCACCATCATCGGGACTGAACGTAAAATGATGCCAAAACAGAGAATCACCATAAACTTCTCGGCCAGTTCACGAGTCTCATCAGTCAATGCACTAAAAGCATCGAGCACCACGCCTTGACATAAGTACAAGATCAAGGCAACGACAATGCCAACCATCAAACTCAGTATGGTCATGCCAATCGCCTGATAGTAAACCGCCTCATAGTGCTTTGCTCCGATTTGGTTACCGACCAAGACCGCTGCTGCATTGGACATGCCGATCAGTAATGCCAAAGCAATGGACTCAACGGGAGACATCACAGACAACGCAGCAAGACCTTGAACACCAGACTGACCCATAATGGCGTGATAGGCAAACAGCCCCCCCGCCCAAGCAAGGAAATTAAACGTGGTGGGCAGAGAAAGTTTTAGAAAACGTACAACTCGCGACCACTCCACTACTGCTTTGAGGTCTTGAATTCCAAACGCTAGAAGATGCTTTTTCGCGTAGATATAACCAAACAACGTGGCTACTTCAATCGCTCCGCTCATCACAGTTGCTATGGCGGCACCTTTGATTCCCATTGCAGGGAAGCCCAACTTACCGAAGATCAACACCCAGTTAAGAAAAATATTGGACACAATACCAATACCACTGAAAAAGGTACTGATACCGGGTTTGTGCATCGAACGCAGACCGACAGACATACTGGCCACACAAGCTACTGCAAACATGGTCACTGCTGTGATCACCAAGTACTGACTACCTAACTGATTCACTTCCTGAGATTCGGTGGTCAAAGACATAATTTCGCTCGGGAACAGGATGAAAATCACCACAGTAAACGCAGCAAAAATCATTGCTACCAGCCAAGTTAGAGCAGTACTTTCTTTGACGCCTTGCCGATCAGCCGCCCCCCAGTATTGAGCCGTAAGCAAAGCCCCACCAGTCGTTACTCCTACTAGCATGATAGTAGTAACAAACGTAGCTCTGGCTGCTACGCCGACCGCAGCTATCTCGGCTTCGCCTAATTGGCCAAGCATTAATACGTCCACTAGGCCACGACTGGAGAACATGATGCTTTGAAGCGTAATGGGTAAGGCGATAGCGATCATTCGTCGCAAAAACTCACCGCGTGTATGGAATAGAATCTGTGAGACCGTGCTCAATTACTCACCTCAAACGACAACACTATGATAGAAAGGGAAAAATATACCGTTTATTATATGATCAGCCTTGCTCATAAACCATATTATTAATAAGGGGTCGAGATGAAAAAAGTGCTAGTACTGGGCGCATCCGGCTACGTGGGTTCGCAATTGCTGCTTCAATTATGTAACAAAGGCTATCATGTAACAGCAGCGGCTCGGCAAATTGAGTATTTGAAAGCACGAGTTACTCCCCATCCCAACCTTGAACTCATTTATCTTGATCTCGCTGATCAAGAAGCAACTCTTCGTACTGTACCAGAGTTTGAGATCGTGTATTTCTTGGTGCATGGGATGGCGCACGGCCATGACTTCCTTGAATACGAACTCTCCCTCGCTGAAAACTTCAAACTGGCCTTAAAAGACAGCCATATCAAACACGTTATCTATCTCAGCGCAATTCAACCTCAGACAGGTAATTCCGAGCATCTCAAAGCACGCCGAGTGACAGGCGACATTATTCGCAAAGCAGGCGTACCCGTGACTGAACTCCGAGCTGGAGTGATTATAGGCCCCGGCTCTGCCGCATTTGAGATTATGCGAGACTTTGTCTATAACATGCCTCTACTTATCACTCCGAAATGGGTCGACTCGAAAGCCAACCCTATCGCTTTAGAAAACCTCAATCACTACTTGCTAAAGCTGGTCGAAGAATCCCCTACCAGCCATGCGCTTTACGAAGTGGGAGGGCCGGATACTCTTAGCTATCGAGAACAATTTGAAACCATTAGCGCCGTAATTAGAAAACCTATCAAGCTCTGGTCAACATCATTGCTGACGCCCCAACTCGCATCCCATTGGCTGGGCATTGTCACTTCAGTTCCATCAAGCATAGGTGCCGCGTTGCTCTCTGGTCTAGAACACGATTTTATCGCCGAGTCAGATGACATTCGTCAACGCTACCCTCAAACACTTATCGGCTACGAACAAATGGTTAAAAAAAGCATCGACGAAGAAGGTCATTTTGTTCGCAGTGAAGTCTGGGGCTTCGATCCTGCTGCATTGACCCGCTGGCAAGCAGGCTACGGCTATTACCCCAAACAAACTGGCGCCAGCCTAGAAACAGACTTGAGTTTTGAGCAACTATGGAAGGTGATTAAGCAAATTGGCAGCAGAAAAGAGGGATACTTTTTTGCCAACCTAATGTGGCGTACAAGGGAGTGGCTCGATCTGTTTTTTGGCGGGGGGCGACCGGTGCGGCGCTCTCCTCCTGGGCCTGAGTTGCAAGTGGGTGACTATATTGACTCTTGGAAAGTAATTCGCTGCGAAAAAGAGCAATTTCTGTCACTATTGTTTGGTATGAAAGGCCCTGGCCTAGGGCGCTTAGAGTTCCTATTAGAAGATCTAGGAGAAAAGCGCAGGCTAACCGTAACGGCCTGGTGGCACCCGCAAGGGCTACGAGGCTTACTTTACTGGTTTGCCATGATGCCTGCACATCTGTTTATATTTAAAGGCATGGTGAAAGCCATTGTTCGAAAAGCAAAAGAGCTTCCTTAACGGAAGCTCTTTTCTAATCCAAAAGCACAGCAAGCTAAACTTGATAGCCGATTGGAATCTCAGCCAAATGATTTCCTTGGTTACCTGGATAAACCAGATACTCGCCATGGTACTTAACGTTTGATTTGTAGTCTGTAATCTTGTGTAGCATGAACCCTGCGGCTGATGCTTTTTCAACAAACTGCGCGTGGTTACCACGAACAAACCAACTCATTGGCTTTATCAGTGTTTCGCCGTCAAAGCAGTCGTCACACTGGTTAGTGCACAACGCGAAAGAGTTTGGACCTTCAGTAAAAATCTGAACTTTACCGCAGTTAAGAAGCTGCTCCGACGTTGACACTTCCCAACCATCTTCTTCCATCTGATCAAGAAATGTGTTGATTTCACTGTCCTTAATCACTCGCTCTGCTTCCCCTTGAGGGAAAAAGTCAGCATAAAACTTAGAAATACGCTGGAAGGTAAACATCAGCCCAGCTTCGTTACCTTTTGAGCGCCCCGCTTTTTGCCAGCGAGTGAGATCATCAACCACGCAGCGATGGAAGCGTTGTGATTTGAGAGCACGGGTCACCCAACGCACCAGATAATGATTGTTCGCCACAGGCGCATCTACAGCCTTACCTGATTTATGATCAGCGGCCAATTCTTCTAGAGCGGTATTGACCAAGTTTTGTATTTCAACAGTGTACTGAGACATTACGCCTTTGTTCCAAATATCCAGTAAAATGCGGCGGACAGAATTGAACACGCCGTCATAACAGTAATCATTGGCCAAGTGACGCCATCTGGCAACACAGCAACCACAACCCCAATAATAGAACCTGTGCCAAAGCGAAGCGTTCCTGCTAGTGAAGAAGCCGTACCTGCCATAGCTGGGTATCCACTGAGTAATAAGCCCATGGTATTACTACCAATGGTCGACAAGGTACCAATGAAAAGGACCACGAAAGGTACAGTGCCCCACAGCCCTAGGTCAAGCATCCAACCCAAAAATAGTCCCAATCCGGCGATAAGTTGTACCAAAAGAGCAAATCTGAGCATGGCATGGGAGCCGACCTTCTTAACCAGACGGCCATTAATCGTTGTCATAATGATCATCGCCACGATGTTCAGTGCAAACAAATAGCCGAAATGATTAGGTTGCACGCCATAAATATCGATATAGACAAACGAACCTGCGGTGAGAAACGCAAACATACCTGCAAACGAAAATGAACCAGACAGAATTAATCCCATGGCAATCGGGTTTCGACATAAGCGGACATAGTTACGCATTGTGGTAGCAAATCGAAACGGTTGCTTATTCTCTTTACTTAACGTTTCTGGGATTTTCCAAAGGACTAATGCAATCACTACCGCAGCAAATGCAGCCAGAATCCAGAAAATCGCACGCCAGCCAAACCAAACCGCCACATACCCCCCAATCATAGGGGCTATCAAAGGGGCAATGGTAATAACTAAGGTCACAAACGACATAGCACGAGAAAAATCCTCGCGATCAAACATATCGCGAACCACAGCCTGAATAATGACAGCCGCCGCTGCGCCCGCAAAGCCTTGTGCTGTACGTACCCAAGTCAGGGCTTCTATGCCCGTTGTGGTGGCACTCACTACAGATGCAAGTCCAAAAAACAAAACGCCTAAGATCAGAACGGGCCTACGGCCATAACTGTCAGCGAGTGGACCATGAATCAACTGACCAATGGCAAAACCTGCGGTATATGCGGTTAAGGTAATTTGCACTGCCCCGTCTGCCACGCCTAGGTCACGGGCGATGGTCGGCATCGCGGGCAAGTACATGTCGATGGCTAGTGGCGTCAATGCGCCGATGGCACCCAGAACAAGAAAAAGAAGAAAAGTGATTTGGGGTGCTTTGGTTTGCTCTAATGCAGTATCAGACATAAATCTCCTACTCGGTTGCGTTAGATATGCAGCTTCCGTGCTGCAACCAAACAGAAAAGAGAGACTCGCATCCACGAGTCTTATAGCCGATCTATACTGAGCGATATCTCTATAAAAGACTAGTTCCTAGTAGGAACTAAACTATTTCCAACTTAGATGATTAGTTCCAGACTGATTCAATTTCTTCTTGCGTCAAGTAGCGATATTCACCAGGTTCCAACTCGTCATCCAGAATGATATTGCCGATACGTTCACGGTGTAGGTGCTCTACTTTATTACCCAACGCCGCAAACATGCGTTTTACCTGATGGTATTTCCCTTCGGTGATGGTCAGCAGTACTTCTTTTTCTTCTTCATCAACAATTTCCAGTTTCGCTGGCAAAGTGGCCGCCTTTTCATTGCGAAGTTCAATGCCCTGCTCAAACTGTGCCACATAATCAGCCCCAATCGGGTCAACCAGCCAAACGCGATAAGTTTTTTCACATTTGTGTTTCGGCGAAGTAATACGGTGTGACCACTGACCATCATCGGTGATCAACACTAGACCCGTTGTATCTACATCTAAGCGCCCTGCAAAATGAAGATCTTCCATCTTCACTTCGTCGAGTAACATAAAGGCTGTTTGATTAAATCCATCTTCATGCGAACAGACAAAACCATCGGGTTTAAACAACATGATGTAACGAGGACCTGGCTTTTGGATCTCACGTCCTTGCCATTCGACAATACAGTCGTCCGTCACTTTCACTGCACCACTTTTCTGCACGATATCGTTGACGGTGACGTCACCACTTTTAATGATTTTTGTTGCTTCTTTACGTGTCGCACCCAGTGCATCACACAAATATTTATCTAAACGCATGAATACCTCATCTTAATCAGGTGAGGTATTATAGAGCCACTAGACTAAATAGTTGAGCTATTTCACACAATTTATGTATACACTCCGCCCATACCAAGCCGACTCGGTGAAAGCCGTTATCCACTATTTCCGCAAGCACTCCAGCCCAGCCGTCCTTGTGCTACCAACAGGAGCAGGAAAAAGTCTGGTTATTGCTGAACTCGCCAGATTGGCTAAAGGTCGAGTGTTGGTCATGGCGCACGTCAAAGAGCTGGTTGAGCAAAACCACGCTAAATACGAAGGGTACGATCTCAAAGGGTCAATCTACTCTGCGGGTTTAGGCCGTAAAGAAACTGACCAACAAGTGGTGTTTGCGTCAGTGCAGTCTGTGGTCAGAAATCTCGATGACTTCAAAAACCAATTCTCGCTACTTGTGATTGACGAATGTCACCGCGTCCCTGATAACAAAAACACCAGCTACCAGAAAGTGATTTCTCACCTGCGTGAGCTGAATCCGGGCATCAAAGTGCTCGGTTTAACCGCCACGCCTTACCGACTTGGCATGGGTTGGATTTACCAATATCACACACGCGGCCTAGTCAGAACAGAAGAGCCTAGGTTCTTTCGAGACTGCATTTTCGAGCTGCCTATTCGTTATTTGCTTGATGAAAAGTTCCTCACCCCTGCTCGCATGATGGACGCTCCTGTGCTTAGCTATGACTTCTCACAGCTCAAGCCCGCGACGACTGGCCGCTACAAAGAAGCAGAGCTGGACATGGTGATCGACAAAGCCAAACGGGCGACGCCTCAAATTGTCGAGCAAATCATTCACCTCGCTAAAGACAAACAAGGCATCATGGTTTTCGCGGCAACGGTCCGGCATGCTCAAGAAATCTACGGTTTGCTTCCTGAGGGCCAAACTGCTCTTGTGATTGGCGACACCCCAACACCTGAGCGCGACACCATCATCCAAGATTTTAAAGACCGTAAAATTAAGTACTTGGTTAATGTATCCGTGTTAACGACAGGATTTGATGCTCCTCATGTCGACCTGATAGCCATTCTTCGCCCAACCGAATCAATCAGCTTATATCAGCAGATTGTTGGACGAGGGCTACGTCTTTCTCCGGGCAAAGAAGAGTGTCTGGTATTGGATTATGCAGGCAACAGCTACGATCTCTATCAGCCTGAAGTGGGTGATGCCAAACCTGACTCCGACAGCGAAATCATTACCATCCCCTGCCCGGCTTGTGGCTTTAACAACAATTTCTGGGGAAAACTGGATAACAATGGCTTCTTAGTTGAACATTATGGCCGAAAATGTCAGGGCTTTTTCGAAGACGAAGAGACAGGTGAACGAGAACACTGTAACTATCGTTTCCGCGCCAAATACTGCGGCGAGTGCGGCGCAGACAATGATATCGCTGCGCGAATTTGTCACGAATGCGACGCAACCTTAGTGGATCCTGACAAGAAGCTTAAAGAGGCGTTAAATTTAAAAGACGCCTTGGTATTCGAGTGCCTGTCGATGGATTTGAGTGTTCACAAAGATGACAAAGGCAAAAGTAGCCTCAAGGTCTCTTATGTGGGGGAAAACCAGGCTCAGGTGCACGAATTCTGGTCTTTAACGACCAAGAAACAGAAGCAGACATTCAAAAATATGTTTGTTCGCCCTCACCTAGCGGACAAACATCGTCCTTTTGATGAGACTTCTCCGGCCAAAGTGGTCAATAATCAACATCGTTTCCGCCCACCCCAGTTTGTGATCGCGCGTAAAGCTGGCCGGTTCTGGAAAATGCGCGATAAAATCTTTGAGGATGAGCTGACCAACTAAGCGGCTCCGTCAATATTATTCACTTTGTATTCAGAAAAGATTTATTATACTCAGCCATAGAATTTCCGAGAAGGTAACACTATGTATCATAAGCAGTTAGTCTGCGCCCTTGCCGTCACATTTTGTGTTGTGCTTGCTTATCCCTCCTATGCGGACAAGCACCATGATGGGCACGCTCTCGTGCAAGATGTCCATAAAGCTGGGACAGAAATTGAATTCGAAGAAGATCAAGATGAAGTTTATGACGCTGTTCGTAAAGGTTATATTCGTCCCTTTTCCGATCTTTATGCTGCAGTAGAACAGGACCTTCGCGGACGCATTATCAAAGTCGAACTTGAAGAAGATGATGACATCTGGATTTACGAACTAAAGTTAAATTACAACAACAACATCATCAAAGTTGAGTACAACGCGAAAACGCTCGAGATGATGCTCATCAAAGGCCGCAATTTCAAACAAGCTCTTAAGAACTAAAAGAAGAACACCATGAAAATACTTGTAGTGGAAGATGAACCTCGTCTTGGAGAACAAATCATAGAAGCCCTTGAACAGAACGGTTGGGTACCTGAACTGTCAGCAGATGGCATTGACGCACTCTACCGTGCGACGTCCGAAGAATGGGATGCGATTGTACTCGACCTTGGCCTACCAAAGCTTGATGGTTTGACCGTCCTAAAAGGTATCCGAGATGAAAACATCAACACACCCATCATTATTCTGAGTGCGCGTGATACCCTAACTCAGCGCGTTGAAGGCCTTAATGCAGGTGCCGACGACTACCAGACTAAGCCGTTCGAAATGGTTGAACTGATCGCTCGCATTCGTGCCCAGCTTCGCCGAGCCTCGGGTAATGCCTCACCGGTTATGCAAGTCGGCAACCTCAGCTTAGATACACGCTCATCTAAAGTCATGTGGCAAGGCCAAGCCGTTGATCTAACCGCACTCGAATACAAAGTTGTTGCTTACTTTATGCATAACCCTGAGAAGGTTATTTCTCGTACCGAGTTGGTAGAGCACATCTATAAACAAGACTTTGACCGCGATTCAAATACCATCGAAGTGTTTATTGGCCGCATTCGCAAAAAAATAGCCCCTAAAGTCATCAAAACGGTACGAGGACTGGGATATCAGCTTAATGCCGAATAAAAAAACGCATTTACTCAAACGGCTCAGTCTAAAGAGCCGTCTAGTGCTGGCCGCTGTTGTCTGGCTAACAGCCATGATCATCGCAGCAGGTGTTACAGTACCTTCTCAAGTTTACGTCTACATGGAAGATGACGCTAAAATTCAGCTTGCTACTTACATGGATGAGATCGCGGCTACGATTGAGGCGGATGAGGAAGGCAATGTAACCATCACCACTCCTCTCTCGGACCCAAGGTTCAACCGCCCATACAGTGGACTTTACTGGTCCGCCAAAACAGATAAAGACTTACTGCGCTCTCGCTCCCTATGGGATAAAGTGCTAACCCCAAAAGGCAAGCATGATTTGCTGGGTGCACGAGGTGAAAAGCTCATTTACATTGAGTCCACACTGTACTACCCAGATTATGATGGCCCAATTGAAGTCACTATCGGTATTGATGAACAACCGATAGAAGACACGGTACGCAGTCTGATGGGCCAACTTTGGGTTATACTCGCCCTACTTTATCTTGGCATCCTGACCCTTATCATTATTCAAGTGCAGTGGTCTCTGAGCCCACTCACCAAGATGCACAAAGAGCTCTCTCAACTGCGTTCAGGTAAAAAGACCCAGCTTGAAGAAGATTATCCGCGTGAAGTCGCTCCTGTCGTTTCGGATTTAAATGCCTTGGTTTTCCACTATCAAGAGTTGTTAGAACGGGCGCGTCACCATGCGGGGAATTTATCCCATGCACTGAAGACTCCACTTTCTGTCCTTAAAAATGAGGTCGCCAACAAAGACGAACACACAAAGCAACAGCTTCAACCTTCGCTCGATCAAATTCAAAACCAGATTGACTATCACTTAGGCCGAGCTCGAATGGCGGGCTCTAAGAACATTTTATCTGTTAAATCCTACCCTTCTAAACGTGTGGATGCGATCTCAATGGCTTTCGACAAAGTCTATGCAGAGCGTGATATTACTTTGATCAACGAACTGGACTCAGAGTTAGTTACCGCCGTAGATAAAACCGACTTGGATGAAATGATAGGTAATATTTTGGAAAATGCTTACAAGTGGTCTAACAGTATCATTCGCGTTCACTCCGCTCAAAATCACCACAATACAGAAACCATCGACATCATTGTTGAAGATGATGGTAAAGGCATCCCTGATGAAAAACTCGAACAAGTCACCAAACGCGGGGTTCGTCTAGATGAAACGACTCCAGGCACAGGGTTAGGCTTGAACATTGTCAGTGAAATGGCCCACAGTTATCGCGGTAAATTGACACTAGATCGAAGTTCTATGGGAGGGCTGAAAGCCATATTATCGCTAAAAATCACCCACTAAAACGACTAAAAACTCAAGAGCAGGCTCCTGCTCTTTTTCATATCTGAACCGATTTCAGCCGCCACATCTTTATGTACGTTCGCTCTGAACGGCGCCTTTCATTTACATCATTTGAGAACAACAGCACTGAGACAAATCATTATTCATGATGATTCAGTTAACATTTTCAGGTGGGCAAACATAATGAGCAAATATTGTTCAAGAACTATTTTATTCTCATGAAAACAAAGTTAATTATTGCTCTTGCTGCCGCTCTAAGTACGAGTACAGTTAATGCGGAGGTTGAAGAGGCACTTCCTAAAGACCCTTTTACAGCTCAAACAAAACTGGGCTTTATCTACACTGAAAACACCAGCTCCTCCCTGTCTTACAATACTGCGTTGAATTTAAAATACAGTGAGAACCAATGGGAACATAAAGGTGGATTTGAGAGTTACTATACAGACGCTGACAACGACGATGATGGTGCCAATCGCTATACGATCAACGCAGGCTCAACCTACGATTATACCAAGACTAGCTTCTTAAAAGCTGCCACACGATTTGAGAATGACCTATACGGAACATATCGCAAGCAATGGGTTTTAATGAGTGGTCTCGGTTTCTATCTGCATAACACAGAGACAGCCAAACTGTCTGTATCACTCGGTCCGGGTTATCGAATATCTGAACGTCAGCCAAACGACAGTGAATTCCCTTCTTTACGCAACTACGAAGTGATCGCAACCTCGAATATTGATGGCTCAGTATCGTTTTCAGAAACCTTTTCTGTGGGGGCCGCCGTTGACGTCGCGCACGGTGAAGAAAATACCCATTACAACACCAAAGCGTATATGAAGAATATTCTCATGGGCAGTTTAGCGTTGGTTTTCGATGTGGAATATATCTACAACACCACAGTGGCAGATGACCAATCTAACGATGAAATCTACTCAACCATGAGCCTCAGTTACGATTTTTAAGGTTATTTCATTTATTAATTAGATTAACACTCCGTTAGGTTTGAGTTATGAAACAACATCAAAACTGATAAAAACAAGAGGCGAGACAAGGATGATCGAATGAATAAAGCCCTATTGGTATTAACTATTACCGGCATCACTATAGTTGGTGGCAGTATTGTCACCAGCTACCTACGCGTAACTCAAGATAAACGCATAGACGAACAGGACGTGCTAACCGCGATTCAGAATGACAATCAACTCACAACACCTGAGCGTATCGTTCAGACTTCGGAGCTGTTTATCGGAGTCGACTATGAAACCAACACTCTCACTTCCATCAACTCAGAGAAGGAGGAGTTGGTTAGAAACTTTAATCATGTCGATTGTTTTACCCTACTTGATTACGTGACTTCCCTCGCCTTCTCGGACTCCTTCAACCAGTTCGACCAAAACCTTAAGCTGGCACGTTATCTCTACGGCAACGTTGATTTCATTACACGTCGCCATTTCTTTTCTGACTGGTTAGACGACAGTGCATTTCATGTCCAGGATGTCACCCGTCAGCTAGATGCGAGAGCCGTTACGACGGTCAAGCAAATCAACCAAAAGACCCCAGAGGGTGAACGTTGGATCCCTTCTGTACCCATAAAGTACAAAGATATCAGTTTTATTCCGCGTGAATTTGTCGATGACGCTTTGATTAGAGAACTAAAAAGTGGCGACCTGATCGGCATTTATAGTCATAAGCGAGGATTAGACGTATCCCATACCGGCATTTTCATAGAAAATGGAGACACTCCTCTTTTGAGACATGCTTCATCTAAGGAAGGGAAAGTCGTTGATAGTCCGATGCTGGAATATTTAGGCAATAAACCAGGTATTATTGTTTATCGATTCTCTCCAGATACAGCCTCAAGCTAAAAAAAACGGCAACGAAAAGTTGCCGTTTGTGCCCATTAAAGCCCGTGATTAATAAGTCATATGCAAAACGACTTTGTGCCCCACCAGAGCAGCACTATTTTCACCCAACTTAGCCACTTTCATATGGCCGTCAAAAGAACCAGGCCTGACAAACAATTGTTCAACCATGCCTTGACGTAAAGGTTCAATATCCAACGGTTCATGCTCTTCTACAGCAAAGAACACACCATCACTATCAAGTTCATAACGACCCGAACCTGTGTAACCCACGCGGCTTTTCGGTAAAACCGCGTACACGTCGTAACGGCTGTTCTCTTTTAAGGTAAGCTCAAGACGCAATGGCAACGTGGCAGAGAAACTATCATCTGGATCACTTGAAGTCACATGTGCCACCGTGTGGCTTATCATATGACGATTCAGTTGGTTATCGTCACTGTAAGACACCGCTGCTCCGACAACCGCACCAGCGATAAGAGGAATGATGGTCAATAACTTATTCACAACTCACTACTCCACTCTCTGCACTGAAACTCAAAGACCGACCTTTGCTATCCACTAACAAGGTGAGTTCACCAAAATCATATAGCGTCGCGTTCTGGTAGCTCACTTTCGCTCCGTTGTTTTCGGGCGTGAACCAGCAAGAAGCAAACTCTTGCTGTTCGAAAGACGTGTACGCTAATGGCGAATGCGAGTGTTCGACGATCAAGTAACTCGATACAGCACCGAAAGCAAACAAACCGACGGCCATTAATTGGGTACGGTACTGCGCAATTCGACTGCCTAACGTCTCTTTAGCTGGCGCCAAAGAAGCGGGCACCTCGACAACCTCAGGGGCTGCGGCCTCAGCAGGTTCTGGATTAGACTCCGGTTGATACTTTTCAACACGACCAACAAATTCATAACCT
Organism: Vibrio sp. Isolate24; assembly: GCF_022398215.1. Lineage (NCBI taxonomy): Bacteria > Pseudomonadati > Pseudomonadota > Gammaproteobacteria > Vibrionales > Vibrionaceae > Vibrio > Vibrio sp. Isolate24. The sequence continues at coordinate 527,731 of NZ_JAKEUU010000002.1, read as the reverse complement.
GTTCCACGAACCGTGCGGATGATTTCACCCGCACGATCTTCCAGGGCTCGTCGGCAGTTTGAGATACAGTGCAGCAGGCTACTGCTCTCAACCACAATACCTCGCTTCAACCAAACCTCATGCATCAGTTCATGCTTGGTTAACGTTTCTCCGACATGATCAATCATGTAAGTCAACAACGCAATTTCATTGATTCCAATTGGATGGCGGACATTGCTTCCCTGACTATGGATATACCCCTGTTCAATATCAAGAATATGACTTTCATTAATGATTAACACGTCTTAGCCCTCCACAAGCTGCTTACGCGCCAAGCTTTTTTCGCGGATTTTAGCAACAGCGACATAAGCCATAGGCACAAAGAACAAGGAGAAGAAAGTACCAATTGTCAAACCACCCACCAGAACAAGGCCAATATTCACTCGACCTAATGAACCGGGGCCTTCAGCTAAAGCAAGAGGCAGAGAGCCAATGATCATCGTCAGAGACGTCATCAAGATAGGACGAAGACGAGAACGCGCACTCATTAATGCCGCCTCCATAACTTCCATCCCTTCTTTACGCTTAAGGTTGGCAAACTCTACCATCAAAATACCGTGTTTGGTTACTAAGCCTACCAAAGTCAGCAAACCAATCTTGGAGTATAGGTTCAGGCTCTGCCCAAATACACTGAGCGTTAATATCGCACCAACCAGACATAGAGGAACGGTGATCAGAATAACCAGTGGGTCAACGAAGCTTTCAAACTGTGCAGCAAGGATCAGGAAGATAAAGATCAATGCCAGACCAAATAGCATCTGCATACCCGCAGAGGACTCATTAAGCTCTTTAATGACACCGTCATATTCATAGCTCTGCCCCGCTTTTAGCAACTCTGGCAACTGAGCATCAATGAAGGCTTGAACATCATCCGCGCTGTAACCAGGGACTAAGTCCGCCGTAATTTCCGCTGCATCCTTACCACCATATGTTTTGATGTTCGATTCTGCAGTTACTGGTTTGATTGAGACAAACTGAGACAATGGCAACCTCTGACCCGATTCAGAGCTCACATAAAGCTTATCTAAGACTTTAAAGTCCCCCAGCGCTTTACGGTTAACCTGAACCTGAATTGGGTAAGTAAAACCATCATCGGCTTGTAAATCCGCGGCTTTCACTGAACCTAAGAAAGTTGAAATCGCATTAGTAACGTTAGCGTAGTCAACACCGGATAATACAATCGCATTACGGTCAATTGACAAATCGAACCTTAACTGGTCACGATGCGTTGAGTTATCAACGTTCGATAGGCCTTCATAGTCTTCAAGCAGCTTCACCACTTTTTCTGCAGTATTAGACAGTTCATCCAGATCACGGTTGACTGTTGTGATCTGCAGAATCAGATTGTCCGCAACATCAAGGTTATCTGCAGAACGTACTGAAAAAGAGGTCGTGTAAGCGGAGATAATTTCACTCGCTCTAGCACTCATCTCTGCAATGACTTCATCTGCACTCTTATCGCGCTCTTCCCAAGGCTTCAACAATACATGGTTAGTTGGAGCGGTTTCGATATAAGCAAGGTTGGCTTCAATCGCATCATTTCCTCCAAAGACTTCATTGATTTGACCAGCATTTTCAAGGTCATATAGACGACCAGCGCCAGCAGGTCCATGAGAGGTGACTTCTATAAAGCCAGTATCTTCTGTTGGCAGAAGGACTTTAGGCATGAACCAGACCGCGACAATGGACAAAGCAATCAAAGCAGCCGTACCTGACATCACCATACGTGGACGTTTAAACCAAGCATTCAAATAAGCCATATACTTATCTGTCATTGCATTGAGCTTAACTTCAACCCATTGGAACCACTTTGGTGACACCGTAACAGAACGTAACATGTACGCACTCATCATCGGAGATAAGGTTAAAGCGACAAATCCTGAAATAATGACGGCCGCTGCCAGCGTAAAGGCAAACTGTCTAAATAAATCCGCTGTCAAACCAGACATTAAGCCAATTGGAAGGTAAACCACTGCCAATGTTAAAGTCATCGCAATAACGGGGAAAACGATCTCTTTACAGCTTTTAAGCGCCGCTTGGAAAGGAGACAACCCTTCTTCAATATGACGGTAACAGTTTTCAACAACAACGATAGCATCATCGACCACCAAGCCGATGGCGAGAATAATGGCAAGAATGGTCAGTACATTAATGCTAAAACCTAGTAAAGCCATCACTGCAAATACGCCAATGACACAAACTGGAATAGTGATCAGAGGGATCGCTGCGACGCGTAACGAGCCTAAAAACAGCACCACTATCGCAGATACAAGGACAATTGCTTCGACCAAAGTCATAAACCCTTGGTCGATAGCCTCTTCGATGAAGTCCGCTTGGTTGTACACCATCTTCATCTCAATGCCTTCTGGCATTTCCATCCTTGCCATTGCATCTTTTACGCGATTCGCCACTGTCACTGGGTTTTCAGTCTTCAAAGGAAGAACCTGCAAAGACATAGCCACATCGCCGTCAACGTGCAGCATACTAGGCTCTAAACTCTCTTCTCCCATCTGAATATCAGCCACATCGTTAACGCGAATGATGTTGCCATTATCGACACGAATCACTAAGTCACGAACATCTTCGATAGACGTGACCTGATTGACAGGGTTGATTGAGAAATCACGAACTTCGCCTTTAATCGTACCAGCAGTAAATGTGGCATTATAAGTACTCAATGTCCCAACCACATCTGACGCACTAACATTCAACGCCGCCATACGCTCAGGCTGCAGCCAGACGCGAATTGCTCGATTAGAGCCACCATATGGACCCCATACACCACCCACGCCAAGTACGTTCTTAAATTGAGGCGCAAGCTGTTGGCTGATGTAATCAAACATTTCTTGTTTGTCCATCGAACTACTGCGATTGACAAAGGTAATGATATTACTTGGCATCGATGTCTCAGAAGAGTCATCGGTAACCGTTGGCTTGTCAGTCATCGCTGGAGGGAAATCAGAAATACCATCCACTTTGCTTCGCAAGTTATTCATCAAACTTGCGTACTCAACATCACTGATCCCATCTTCAAATTGGATTTTGAGAGAACAGCTGCCCTCTTGGCAATCTGTGGTCATGGTTTTAATCTTATCCAGACCAGTGACAGCAGTGATTAATTCTTCTGCCACATTTTGCGACATAAACTCAGCACTTGCTCCCGTAATCGAAGCACTTACTGACGCAGAAGCAGTTTGACGTTCAGGAAAATATTGAATAGCCAGTTTCTGATAAGAAACAATACCCAATAAAACGATCGCTATACTTAAAACAGATGCAAATACTGGGTGTTTAATACATATCTCAGGAAGCTTCATCCGTCACCTCTTCAGTTTTGGTATCCGTTGGTTCCACGACCGCTTGTGACTCTTCTGTCTTAACTTCAGCAGCCTCTGTTTCTGGAGTTTCAGAACTTACCGGCGTCTCATTTTCCGCTACTGTTTTTTCTTCCTCTACCTGTTTTTCAGGTTGGGCTGGTAGAGTCCGAGAAGGCAGTGTGAGCTGTGACTTGGTCTGCTTAACCGCTACGCGAGAGCCTGAAGTTAGGTTTTGACGCCCCGTAACAACCACTGTTTCGCCTAGATTCAAGCCAGACTCGATCACAACATAGCCATTGTTGGTATTTTCACCGAGAGTGATAGGACGCTTGATGGCCTTCTCATTTTCAACTACCCAAACAAAGCGTTCATCACCGTCTGTCTCAATTGCCGTTTGAGAAACGACCACTTCAGCATGCTCCTCACTAACGGTCTGGGAGACCTTAGCAAACATGCCAGGGACCAACGCATTATCAGGGTTGTCCAGATGCGCGTGAATTTCGACTCGACCCGAGCTTTCGTCTACAAGTGGTGCGATGTAATTAACGGTACCAGTGAAAGTCTGGTCTTGGTAAGCATCCACGGTCAATGACACTGTTTGACCTAGCTTAGCTTTACCAACTTCTGATTGGCTGATCGAGTAATGCACTTCAACCGGATCAAGTTTAATAAGGCTAACCAGTGCTGTTGCTGCTTCTACACGGCTACCGACAGAATGGGTAAAGTTCGTTAACTGGCCATCAAAGGGCGCAATCAACTGATAATTTTGCATATCGGTTTTCTTTTGGCGAAAATCAGCACGCGCTAGGTTGGCCTCCTGCTTTAATTCTTCAACATCCTGCGCAGACATGGAGTCAGGCTGCTTCTTTAAGAGGGCCAAAACACGATTCAATTTAGACTCGGCGAGTGCCAACGAGCTCTCTGCTTTATCCAGTTCAGCTTTTGCTTGATCATCATCAAGCTGAGCAATCAACTCACCTTCCTTAACAACATCACCATCACTGAAGTTCAATGCTTTCAGCTTTTCACCTGCACTGAAAGTCAGCGCGGCTGAGTCTGTAGCTTTAATTTTCCCGACTTCATTAATTGAAGCCGTACTGGATTGTTCAGCAACAATCTCTACGGTCACCGGAGTGGCTGGAGCTTGCTCTTCTGCTGTCACGTTCACGGCAAACACGGAGCTAGCAGTACATAAAATAGACAGTGGCAACGCCTTGTAATTTTTCATGATTTGTCTCTAATTGATGAAACTTGCCGCTTGTTATACCTAAGATTTTTCTTGCTAAGTTAGGGCTTTGTCAGGCGAATGATATTTAATCATGAACCATTATAAAAAAACCTCAAAGCCATGTTTTTAAAGAAAAAATAGCATAAAAAAAGCCAGCATCAAGATGCTGGCTTTGCACTGTTTTTGTACATTATTTTTCAGCGGTTACAAACAGGTAAGAATATCTCGGCGCCACCAAGATCGTTTGCTCTTTACCAATCCGGATCACTTTTAGCTCTTCCATTGAATGCATTCCTCGTTGACTAAACATCGTTTCCATTAAGTTCAGTGTTTTTCCTTCAGGGATCACTCGTTCTGCAGAAGTGGGCATCAGCGATAAACCATAAGAGTTAAAATCGTACTGACCCGTCGTATTAAATCCAATCATGTTATCTGTTAAGAAGTACAACTCGTATTGGCCAGAGCGCTTTAAATTCAGTGAGGCACGCATCTTAACAAGCTCACTCCCTTCTCGATCAGGCACCACAATTTGCGTATGACTATCAAAGTTCTGATTCATTGTAGGTGAATTGGCGTAAGCAGCCAGTCCACCAATAAGTAGGCCTGCTATCACACTAAAAAGGGTTATTTTCTTATTCACACACCACCTCCACTTCTTCCGGAAGGTAGCTGACCGACGTCCCATCCTGATCCACCAGTATCACCTGATTTCCTGTTTGAAAGGCACGTACGTTAGCTAAAGTAATCGGCTCATCCGTCTGTACGGTGCACCCTAAGTAACGCGTTTCTATATACTCAGCTTCTACCCAAGGTGAACGAATAGCTGAGATAAGAAGATAGCCCACCAGAGCACTCAAACTAAACACCACTAAATAGCGTGCATTCTGCTTCCTCAATACTGATGACGCTGCATCCGCCTCTCCAGAAACGTTCAATGATGTAGATTGAGCTGACTCATCACTGTTTTCCTCAGGCTCATAATCTCTGACATCACCATTAAATTGATAACCAACACCACGTATGGTGCTGATAATTTCACTGTTTCTGTCTTGAAGCGCTTTTCGACAGCTTGACACACAATGAAGCAAGCTACTTTCTTCGACAATAACCCCTTTCTTGTGCCAGACCTGTTCCAGAAGTTCTGACTTAGATAAAGGTTTATGAGGGTGTTCGATCATGTATTGAAGCAACGCAACTTCATTACCGCCAAGCATAGTTTTTTGTCCGGATTCAGCATCTTCCACTGAGCCCGCAAGCAAGTTGAGAATATGATTATTATTAATTATCAGCATCGTAATAGACTGAATATAGGTAATTTATATATCTTAACCATATCTTAAAAATTATAAAAAAGAAAAACTCAGCTGATTGAAGCTGAGTTTTATTAGAGATTTTGCTAGCGAGATTCCAGTCTAATCGCGTAGAGAGGTACTCCACCTCCCCCTTCATTACGCGCCACTTTAAACGTGACTATACCCTGAGTCTTACTGCTCTTTATAATGGCCAAACTTATTTCCCATCTCTTTATTACGCATTTCACCGAAAAAGAATCGGCGCACATTGGCTTTGAAGTAAGTCATGCCCACTTTGAAAATACCCTCTTGTTCTAAGCGGTGAGGATCAAAACCGAACGTCAGATTCAAGAAGCGGAAGCGCCATGTTTTGCTAGCACGCTTCACGTAATCACAGCCTTCACACAAAACGACTTGCTCATCAAAGCCATTCAACTGCTCGTGAACACGTTTGGTCGAGAAAATACACGCCCCGACCGCTGTGGGAAAAATATACTGGGTCGTAAACAGACCTAAATTAAACAAACCATAACCCAGCTTGTGTACCACAGGCAGAGCTTTGGCGCCCATATACACACCCGCAACCTCAAGCTGCTTTTCTTCTAACTGGCTGACGGCGTTAGCTAAAAAGTTTGGCGCTAGTCGCACATCGGCATCGAGAAATAACAAACGCTCATGCTTTGCCATAGATGCGCCCGTATTACGCCCTAGACTCACACCGCGTGTATCCATCTTATGCACGGTCAATACAGGTAAAGAAGCCTCATACGCGCTCGCCACTTCTCTTGTCGCGTCTTCACTGTCTGAATCGACAAGAATCACTTCAAAATCGCGATGTGTCTGCTTGCTCAAATCTTCCATTAGGCGGCCAATTCTCTTCTCTTCATTCAACGCGATAACCACAATACTTACTGGACTCATAAAAACTCCTCAGTCGATCTATCATTTACGATATGAACAATACTGTGGTGAGACTTAATCACGCGTGAGAAAGACATTCAGATTCGGTTCATTTGAATACTTGTTTGGAGATGACAATTGGCTATCTTGCATTTGGTCCAATCGACAGTAAGCGACTGAAAATATTTACTCAAAAGATACCTTGTTAAGCGGGTTTTCTATTGCGAGAAAAACCAGAGAGTGATAGTATCCGCGCTCGCTTGAAGAGTTACTACCAATTACTCGAAAGCGCTTACCACATTCACGCGAGGTCGCATCGCAGAATGTGACGTTATTTTTTCATATTTGAGAGTAAATACTATGAAATTTGAAGCAGTAGTACGTACTGAACTAGGTAAAGGTGCGAGCCGCCGCCTACGTCACGCTGGTCAATTCCCTGCTATCGTTTACGGTGGTGAGGCTGCGCCAGTATCTATCGTTCTTAACCACGACGACGTTGTTAACCAAATGGACAAGCCTGAGTTTTACGAAGGTATCGTTCTAGTGATCGATGGCGCTGAAGTAAAAGTTAAGCCACAAGACGTTCAACGTCACGCTTTCAAGCCAAAAGTTGAGCACATGGACTTCATCCGCATCTAATTCCCTACCAAGGAATTAAATAGGATTACATCCAGCCTTTTGCATAAAGAATATCGGCCTTACCAACCGAGACTTCTAAAAATTCGAAACCCCGATGCTACCAACATCGGGGTTTCACCGTTTCTAAGCCCTCAAAAACACAGTTTAATTCTAATAATCAAACACTTAGATTAACCATAGATTTTATGGGTGTCACTATGGTGTCGTTATGGTGTCGTTATACAGTAGTCTATGACCTTCAAATTCTGCTTATGGTAGCAAACAAAAAGACACTCAATTGAGTGCCTTTTTATAGTTAAGCTAGTTTCCCCAGCCTCGATAGCATCCAAGCCAAATAGGCTATTCGCTCCGCCCTAACCGCTACATCGTGATCGCCGCTCTCAATAGATTGGTCATGTAACTCTGAGGCCAAAGAACTTAGGTGCCCTAAACCCGCCTCAATATCATCCATATTCACTGCTGTTACATCAGTTGTCATTCTTACGTCCTAGCTCATTTATATTATTACTGACTAATATGTAAATAGTGTTTTATTTTTTAGTTTGCACTTAGAAGCTCTGCCACAAGTAAGCTATTGATATCCTTAATATCAAAAATAGCATTGCATTCAGCTCGTAGAATAAACACTTTACTTGTTAATTTATTAGGGTGAATTCATGTTTTGTAATTGGGACGCCAGATATGGCGGGATTGCTGTAACACACCGCCACATGTGACGGATGAGGGTTAGAGTGATTTCATCAATTGTGGCTGTACTAAGGCGATATAGGGAAGAAGCAGAGATGACTCAAGAAGAAATCTCTATGAAAACTGGGATCAAATTAAGAACTTTACAAAGATTTGAAACTGGCGAAACTCCTATGACTGTCTTCCATATGGAACAGTACCTAAAAGCTCTAGATATAACTCTTTTTGACTTAGCTGTTACTGTTCATACTGGCGACTACTCTAAAGCCAACCATATTGAAGCAGCCGCAAAGCTTTTACCTGCAGATGTTCAAGAGGCTCATTTAAAGTTTCTCGTTCTTCTAGGTAAGACACTCAAAAAATAAGCGCAACAGCGCACCTACCTAAATTCCACTCAAACTAATCAATTAAATCTAGCGTTACGCATCACGCATAAGAATTCATTAATCAGAATTGCCATGCATAAGCCCTTGGTGGTGGTGCCTTAGGAGACCGAAAAATTTTTATTTCATGCGCAGTTCGTGCGCGTGCACTATAGATCACCCACAAAGAACCTATTTGGCTCTGTAGTGTTTAACCTAAGGTTACGTTTAGAGTAAATATGAATGCAAGCACTCGAAAAAATAACCACCTTGGTGGGCGTTCTGGGGCTCGTAGAATCGTGCCAACTTTTCCTGTTGTTCAGTGACTAAATTTGCACTCATCGTATTTATTCAAACTCAAATGAATAACTATGCAAAACAGAACTTTAAGAAATGTGTCGAATATATACCCTCTAGATAAATCAATATTGATTTGTCGTATTACAGCGATCATAATGAAAGCTCATTGGCAAAATCCAATGACGGGATTGGTCTCCCGTTGATTTCCCAAGGCGCATAGTCGCCAGCTTCTTGCTGGTTTTTTTATGCGTGCATTTCAGCACATCCAAATTATGGTGGGCTGGGTGAGAGTGCTTCGGCACACCGCAACCTTGGGAGCGGCAAGACCAATCTCACTCAGTTCACCACCAATGGTTGGTCTCGTTGAGTGGTGATGTACTCATTGCTTCCCAAGGAGACATATTATGTCTAGTTCTCAAATCACAGTTCCATTCCACGGTTCAAACCTAACTATCGTTGAACACAACGGCGAACCTTACACCCCAATGAAGCCTATTGTTGAAGGCATGGGTATGGAGTGGAGCTATCAATCTCGCAAGCTCTCAAACAATTCATCACGATGGAGTGTTGCTGTTATAGCAACAGTTGCTCAAGACAATAAAACTCGCGACACTTTATGCCTTCCACTACGTAAGCTTTTCGGTTGGCTTCAAACACTGCAACCTAATCGCGTTCGTGTAGACATCAGAGACAAAGTCATTCAATACCAAAACGAATGTGATGATGTGCTGTGGAAATACTGGAGCAAGCAGAACGAAGACCCAATCATGCCCGTGATGCCACCAAAGACGATGCGTTTACTTATGGTGATGGAGAAAGGCCATGTTGTTAGCACGCAAATCGTTCCCGAAGATTCCGTGGTGTTCAGATTAGAAGAAATCCCTAAACTTCTTAGAGAGCCCGGGTACTTTACCGTGGATCAACTTAAGGAAGTCGCAAATACTGCGGTAGATAAAATTACTGAAGTGGCAAACAACTCATTGAGTTTACTAAGATAAGCAGCTTAAGCGGGTGGGTACAATGCTCTCCCATTCTCTCCTACAATCTAGGCTGGTGAAGCTTTGCTCAGCTTCACCGCTGTTACTAAGATATCATCCTTTCACTAGATTCAAGTCCATAACTTTAACTACATATCTATAATTCTTGCCAAGCAAGTGTCGAGATACTTATAAGAATCATCCACGTGAACAGTAATTTCTTGTCCACTCAACCTTGCGGCAAGTAATAAAGAAAAAAGGTCAGATTCAGCATTTCTAGCAATAACTAACTTTGTCCCACTCTCACAGGAACTTGTAGGACAGTTGCCAACTGTAACGTCGGAATCCAAACAAAACCAAGTAGCGCCATCCCATGATGCACCAGTTAAATACTGATGCGTCCGTAGCTTTTGGACCTTGCCAGTGATTGAACCTGTAGCCGCCAACACATTGAAGCTTTGTAAAGTCAAAGCGGATAAAAGGCATGTGATAAAACAAGACTTTAATAAAATTTTTCTCACGATAATCTATCTCTTCTAATTCAAATAACAGCTACTAGACAGTAAATCACACATTCAAAAGATGAATAATTATAAGCCTTTATATAGCCACGTTTATTTACTTGAATATTAACAGTGGTTTAAACCACTAACAATGCTAGCCAAGCTTAAAGACATAAAATTTTCTATCCAGCGTGAATTTCAACTGAGCATTCGAAATCATGTATGCATACTCTATTTTCAATCTTGATTACCCAAGTATTGAGTAACTAAACTCTACTCCACCAAGCGAACGGCTACCTCCGTAACGAGAGAGATAACCTTTTTCAACCAATCCTTTTAACAAAGTACTTGTGAAACTGGACGATAAATCACATCGTTCCGCCACTTGTAACGCTGTCACACTTTCCCCCATTTTGATCGCATCGAGAACTTTAAGCTGGGTTTTGGTTGGCTTCACTCGTACCACCTGGTGAGGACAATTGCGCGCAGCAGCTATGAGAGCACCGTTGATTGGTGCGTTTTTGTGTAAAAATGCCATGCTCTGACACTCCTCTTTAATATTTAATGAGAATAAGATTAGGATCTGATTTAAAAGATCTTTCTACTGAAAAATAGAAGACAAAAATGTTGGCGCTTGACAGGTTCGCCAGCAATTTTTTAGCCAATGATGATAGGTATTTAGGGCATCTTTCTTTTGCAACTCCACCTTTGAATGGATATAGACGATATCCAACTTATCTTTAGCGTGATTCAGCAAAGACTCTGCCACTAAATAATCAATCCCCAAGTCTGCCCAAATTGTTCGTGCCAGTTTCCTAAGATCATGAGCTGACCACAGTCCTTTACTTACATCACGTACCATCTTGCTGGCTAATGAAGCATGGATAGGCGACTTGTCTCGCTTTGTTAAAGGAAAAACATTGTTTCCTTTGTAGTATTGGCTTAATTGCCACTGTTTGTATGAAGCCAAGAACTCAACCATTTCATCAGATAGCGGATACACAATATCTTTCTTCGATTTCGTGTTACGCGCTGGAATGTGCCATTGCTTGGCTTCCAAATTGATGTGACACCACTTAGCCAATCGTGTTTCACCTATGCGAGTTCCGTGATAAAGCATCATAATGCACAACGCATGAGCCATTGGTTCAGCACCACCAATCTGCTCAAGTGCTGCTAAAGCATTCAACGGAAGTAACTTAGGCGGCTTAGGTTTGATAGGCTGCTTGATGAAGTTCGTCCATTTCATATCGCCCATCGGGTTCGTACTCAACTTCTTAACTTCGTAGGCTGTACTCACCGCGACCTTAACGAACTGGAACATGCTACGCACATAGCTCAACGAAAAATTGTCACTTAGCATTGGAACAATCAGGCGTTCATCAATTTCAGAATGAGTAATGTTCTCTACCCCTAACCCTTCAAAGCATCGACACAAATGTGAATCAAACATGCTTTTCATGGCAACAATTCTGTTTTTCGATAGCTTGCTTAAACGTTCCTGACGTTTTATGTGCCACTCCAATAGGTGGTTAAGTGAAGGAAAATAATCATGCTCAACTAATGCGGCACCAGTCTCTCGATTCAGCTTCACCAACTTAGTGGCTTTTAAAGCTGGAGTTTGAGGATAGCTAGCAAACACTTCGCTTGCTTGCTTGCCATTTTTATATGACATCAATCGCCAGCTTCCCTTGGTGCGGTCTTTTTTATAGATAAAGTAGAGAGAATAGCGCTCATCCTTCAACTGCCTCACACCAGGTACTTTCGCATACTGCCTGATCTTCGCGTCTGAGATTTTGCACTTAACCGTTTGTGCCACTAACGCATTGGAATTTAATCGAATACCCATTTATACCCCCGTGAGTGTTGCTTGAATAGTCATGACTTTGGCCTGCTTGCCTTGGCCGTTGAACTGAACAGAGTCTATCGAGCAGGTACCCTGATAGAGCTTTTCAAACGTTTCATCCAGAACAACGATACCTTCAGCAAACGCAGCGGCGTTGGCAGGTGCGGTAATGTTGACTTTTCGCCCTTCTCGCAAGATACGCCTTAGCTCTGTTAAGCACGCTTGCTCGGCTTCCTTTTTGGTATCAAAGTCTTTACCCAGCTCTTTAAAAGGAGCACTACCTGTTTCAACCGAAATCCGCTTACCATCATCAGTAGACAGGTAGAAAGCTCGAACACCGTCAAAATCTTCGCGGCCATCAAGATCGATCTCTACATTCACAAAATTGGGTAGCTTAGGGTTGTTGTCTGAAGGAAGTGACAGCGTAATCGTTTCTATTGCCTTTCCACTGGCACTGTTTACCTCCCCTTTTGGTGCCATCACATACACTGAGCCAATAGGCTTGGCGACCGCATCGAACTTTTTCGCTAAACGATTCAAAAATGCCGAAGCTCCCTCGTCCGTTCGGCTAATGTCGATTTTAATATTTTGTAATTTTGGATGGACAAAAACTGAGTAGCCGTGTGGCAACAACACATCCTGCATGATCTTCGCCAACGGTGTGTCATGCCAACTGTTAGATTTTTTAGCACGAAAGCCATCGTTATCCGTTCTATTAAATGGCGCCACTGATAACACCAAAGCCACCTCTTTGGGGCTTAGTTTGGCTTTGCGATTACTTATCTGAAATTCATCACGGAACACGTCACCAAGGTAGACCTTGTACTTTTCGCCTTTTGGTGGAATGCCTGTGATCCCCTCAGAAAAAAGGGACAGCGTTAAGCTATCCCCTTCTGTTCCGTTTCCGTCTGTGAGTGACCAGTTCTTTAGACTTCCTATGATCATCTCTGAATGCTTACCGACAAGTTTGAGCATTAGTCCCAACTCCTTGTTACTGATTGTTTGCGCGAACTGGTGACATTTTGTGGCAACGTCACTACGCAATCATGTGGAAAGATATCAACCCGAACATGAGGGTTAAGGCGATAAAACTCCGCCTCTACCTCATCGCTATCCGAGCCAACTTTTTTGAGTAGCAGATCGGTGATTAGCTCACCCGCTTTAGCTGGTACTTGCACCGCGTTTCTCCAAGAACTGAATGTTAACTTCGGTTTTCATTGCCTTACCGTTATGAACCAAACTAGTCTTCACTTCCTCGATAGATGAGATTGTCCAACGGCCAAGGTTATAGCCGTCTCCATCGCTCACTTGCTGCGGCTCATTCAGCAACTTGCGAATACGATTTACGGCATCCGCCGCTTTTGGCCGTGTCCACGTAGCAGATAAGGCGAGTTTACTGAGCGCCTTTCCGGTGGGTTCTGAATCTGCATCATCAATCAATGCGGTTTCGGAGTAAGGGCCGTAATCGGTACGAGCTAAGCGAGAAATAGGCGTTCGATCTTGAACAGAGAACACCTCATCACCGACAACTAAGTGATACATAAGACCTCCAATGGATTTATATGATTAGGTATCGATGTATGAAACGGATAAAGATTCTTCGACGGTAAGGCCAGCAACATGAAGAGACTCTTCTAGCTGACGTTTCACCTCCATGGCGATCTGCTCCGCATCCATACCTGGTGCGGCATGTATCTGAATAGGAGCATCAACCTTTACTGGGGGAGCCACTTTTGCTGCTGCTTCCTTTTTGCGGTTCTCCGCTAAACGAGCTTCTACTTCTTCAGGGGGCATCAGTTTGTTTGGTGAACCCGGTGTAAGACCGTCACCAATCCAGCCAGCTATTGAACCACCGAAAAAGTCACCAGCTAACGAACCCGCTAACCCACCAACCAAAGTCCCCACACCGGGGAATATTGCAGTGCCCAAAGCCGCCCCTGCTGCTGCGCCACCTAAGCCACCCAACAATCCACCGCCTTCTTCGATGGCACCTTTGGTATCGCCACCTGCTAAGGCACTCGCAATGTTGCCCGCTGAGATCGCCATAGAAAGTGGCCTTAGTAACTTGCTCAGCCCAAACTTTCCTGCGCCTTGCGCAATGTCACCACCAATATCAATTGCATCTTGCGCACCGGCTACCATAGGCATCATGGCTAAACCACCGCCAGCCATAGAGAGAGGGATTGCTCCGCGGTTGCCAGTAAATACAGATGAGCCCAAATTAATCGCTTTGCCCAACAAACCCTTTGAACGTGTGCGCGTTCTTCGTCCCCGTTTTGAACGCTTACGTGCTTCGCTACCGAGGTTTCCTGAACGACCGCCAGAACCAACGTCATACATAGCAGCATTCATTTTGCGGATCTGCCTAGCCGCAAACGCAGCGGCTTTACCATTTGCCGTTGTCTCTCGCTCTAAACCGTTGCGGAACAGTTTGCCTTTATCAATAGAGTTGCCGAACACTAATGAGGCAGCCTTTGCCGCGAGCATCGCACTTTTAAAGGTGATGAATCCCGCTGTGCCAAGAGCAATTGCGGTAGTAACCTTCTCATTAGCTTTGGCGAAATCTCCTAACCAATTTGTAGCAACTGTTGCGGCATCAAGAACGTTATTGAAAGTCGGCAGCAACGCATCACCAAATACTACGCTCAGCCTGTTTAAGCTATTCAAAAATTTATCAGTGTTATTTTCAGTAGAACTTATACGAGTTTGAAATTCTTCTTCAAAACCACGCATGTGATCTTCGGGAGATAATCTTGCTGTAGCCAAAGCCTTCTTGAACAAGTCAGTATTTTTGATCAACGAAGACGCTGCCCCTTTAACTTCCTCACCAAATATTTGACTAACTGTTGCTCCTTGCTCTGCAGAATCAAGCTGACCAATAGAGTTAAGAACCTCCATCAGAGTCCCAGACGCATCCTCTTGCATCATTTTTGCTAACTCTTCCGGGACATAGCCTATTTTGGCTAAACCTGCACGTTGTGAAGAGGTAGCAGCAGAGCCAGTAGTTAAACGTCCAGATATGTTCTTTACCGCTGTTTTAGCAACATCTTTTTGTGCTCCTGTAGCTAAAATTGCAGTTGTAAGCGCTTCACCTTCTGCTTTGTCAAAACCAGCCATCTTTAACATTGAGCCTTGAGCAGCGATAACATCAACTATATCGCGACCTTTAGCATTAAAATTATTAGAAAGCGTGTTTGCCATTGCGATCGCTTCCATGGACTCATCATGAGTCCAACCCGATGAACTGCCTACAGCAGCCAGCTTTTCACCAGCCTCCCCACCTTCAAGGTCTAGAGCTACACCCATTTTTATGGTGTCTAACGTTATTTTTTTGGCCTGCTCGATATCTTGCACGCCACTTTGAAATGTGGCTGTCATCATAGCTTTTATTTCTGAATTGCTTAGACCACCACCTTGTTCCGATGCAGCAACTCTCAGAGACCAATCATCTAATGAGTTTATTGATCGTAACCGCGCCGCGTCTTCTGGGTCTGCATTTATCACCTTTTTCATATCAGCGAACAGTGACTCATTCTTAACAGCAGACCAAACACTGGCACCAATCGGCGCGGCCTTGATCGCTAAACTCGTCGCATCACCACCAATCTGGCTAAGCTTGGCGTTTCGGCTCTCAATCCTATCTGTGATCGCTTTGCGCCTTTGCAAGTGTTCATTCTGCTTAGCAATGGCTGCAGTCGCTTCTTTAGATTGCTTCTCTAACCTTGATTGCTCCGTAGCAAGCTTCTTGGTATCAACTCCCGCTTTCTTCAGCTCACCACCAAGGCGACGGAGTGTATCCGTTTGGCTAACCTGCTTGTCACTTAACTTGGTGACTCGTTTGGTCGCATTCTTGTAGGTTTGGTTAAGTTCAGAGGTGCGAACCTTACCTTCGGCCATCTTATGGTTCAGAGAGTTTAAGCGATTGTTTGCCGCATCTAACTCGTTCTGAATCTTAATCGCACCATCACGAGAGGCTTTTTTAAGCTCAGTGTTGAGTGACTGGATCTGCTTTTCAGTCTTCTTATACTCAACTGACAACCCGCGCGTGTGTTGCTTGTGCTCTTCTTGCTCTTTGGATAACCGAGCGACATCCTCTGTCGCCCTTTTATACTGTTCGCGAGTACGTGTAATCGATTTGATCGCGGCTTGATAGCCTTCGACTTTCTTTAAGTCACCATTAACCTGCTTAATTTCGTTGCGCTGTTCGGCAATGGCCGCGGTTAAACGCTCGGTCGCAGAGGTAGTGGATAGTATATCTTCAGTGCCCTTTACGACCGTATCGAGCACTATGCTGATTTTTTCAGACATCTTTATTAACCCCAAGCTTCTCTAAGATGAGGTGATAACGACGCACCGCAACATCTTGCGGCCACTTACGCAGCTCGCTTTCAGATGTATTTCGGTACATGGGGATATAGTCGATCAGTGCTTCGACATCCTCAGCCGCGAGAATGCCGCCAATCGTTAAAAAAAAGCGCCCACCTGCGGTTTTAGCGCGAGGTAATCGTTAGTAGAAAGGAATTCAAAGTCTGATTTTTCTAGCCCAGTGACTACACGGAACATAAAGTCTTCACGCTCTTCATCATCAACCAGTTCGGCCAACGCTTCGGAATGCGAGGTTAGAGGTACATTAAAACGAATGTGTTTAATTTGTTCTTCTACTTCGTTAGAGAATGGGTGCAGCAAATCAAATTCAAACTTGTCGGTATTTAACACATCACCTTGAGCAAGGTCAGACGGAGTTAGGATGTAATCGCAAATATCTGAATAGATCTTGTGAAAGTCAGGCGCTTTGATTACCGAAAACTGTTTTTCTGTCAGTTCGCTGCACTTAAGAATCGTTGCTTTGCGCTGCTCAAAGATTTGCAAGTGCGTCATTTTCTTTTCATCCAGCTTTATATGAGGCAAGCGTTTGAACTCGGCGATGGGAAGTATCTTTAGCTCCACAGTTCGTAGCGCTTTTACTTCTGCTTGCACGCTATCAATCTGGCTTTGCAGGTTTTCTAGCTCTTGCTCCGGGGTTTCTTCGGTTACTGCTTTTAATTTGGCCTTTAGCTCTGCAAGCTGCGCTTCCAACTTTTTGCTCTGATCGTGGTCACGACTAAAGAATTTAAGGGTACTGGTATTGTTAAGCATTGAATTTGCTCCATAAAAAAAGCCCCCGCAAATGCGAGGGCTTGGTTAAAAACTAAAACGTAAAATTAATGAAGTGTTGTGGTGAGCTTATCCCGTAATGCTTCTAGCAGGTGAACCACTGAAGTATCATCTAGGTCTAGCCGACTGTCTTTGTTGATCATTAAGTGAAGAATGCACTCTACACGCTGTAGTGCATCAGAAAGAATCTCGTTGCCATCTAAGGGCTCGGGACTTAGAATACTCATTGAATTTTTCCTTATTCGGGTTTAATTCGACCTAGTCATCCACTCGAAATTTGTTGCTGCAAATTTCATTATGAGTGGATGACTAAATAAAATTCTATCTCGCTCGGTTTCGTAAAACCGTGACAAAACCTATCATCGGCACTTGCCTTTGGCAACCCATTTCTTACTAAAATTAGCACATTCTTTCAATTTAACCCGCAAAGGGTCAAAAGCAACATTTACATACCCCCATAATGGGTATAAACCTTCGTACTTACTAATATTAATTACCAACCAAGATTCTTAAAACCACTAACTTAGTAAATAAATATAGCGCAAATCGGGTAAATAAGTTGTGTTTACTAAGCCTTTATAGTCAACCAATGCTTTACCCTCCATAAGTCACAACTTACTAAACAAACAAACAAACAAACAAACAAAACTTTAGCGGCATGCATTGGTGCATCCAACACTTGCCGCTATGTTTAAATGCCCGCCTCAGCCATTAAGTCTTCACCGAATACAACCATCTGTCCGGTCTGGCCATTGATATCATGGATCAACTCACCTGTATCAATGAGCTTGTAAGCTTCACAAGTGCCTTCGATGGTCATCTCTGGTTTTTCGCCCATCTTTTTAGGGTTTGGTTTAACGCTTTTAACAGTGGTGTATAGAGAGTGCAACTCTTCATATCGCTCACCTGTTCGAGTGGTCCCTTTCTCTGTCACGTTAAACTGCCCGGGCTTCATCATAAACTTGCGAAGCACACGGGAAATCGCTTTGCGATCCCCACGAACTTTCACCGACCAGGTGAGCTTGTTAAGGCGAACCATGTCATCCATCTCTAAAAAAGAGCCGTCTGTCGATTGCTCTTTAAATGTGATTTCCGGCATAGAGATCTCAACAATCTCATTCATCCACGGGACACCTTCGAGTAGTGCCGTTATACGTCTTGCAATGCGATCAGCTGCCATTACTGTGTCACCTCTTCAAGAAATTGTGCAATTAAGCCATTGTCTACCGACATCTCGTAGACCATGTGCTCATTCGGAGAGTAGCGCCCGTAATCCAAGCAAATAAACCAACGACCAGAGGTGTAGTTCTCAACGGTGTTTTTGCTTGGGTGAATGTATGCTTTGAACTTCGGGATGACTTCTTCTGCTACCAACCCTTGGCCCCAGTTGGTTAAGCGATCAATCACCTGCTTCATAAAGTCAGCAGTGAGCAGCTCCCCCATCAACGGCTGAGAGGTTTCTTCAACCTTACGGGCCATTAGGTCTTCTAAGCCAACATGAGCTATAAAGCGGCCTGTATTACAACGGTTACCGATGATCGAATAACCACCCATTCGGGTACGGCAGATCGTCACCACACCATGCTTATTCAGGAAATTAGCCTGTGTCGTTTTGTTGTTGATCACGTACGAAACATGGCGTGATGTGTATTCACAGTTCACCCCTCTGTTTTGTGGCGATTGATGCCCCTCGATAGAGGCCATGGCCGCAACTAATGCAATGGAAGCAGGTAAGGTCACCTCTTGACCATTACTCTTAGTAACAAACCAAGGATCGATGATCGCTAGCTTGTCTTGCCCTGTGCCTTCTGCACCAAAATTGGCAGCAAATTCCGCCGCTGCCATATCGTTAGTGTTTGGCCCATCTATCACTGGGCGGCAGCGCACATCACGACCAATCAGCGAAAGCTCTTGCCCTAAAGTGACCGAGCTAAAGCCCGGAGCGGCAATAATGGTTGGGGTTTCCGCGCACGATGTAGCGGTTCGAATACCTGTTACGGCACCTGTCGCAGCATCAGTACCACCAATAATGTTTACTTCAGTCGCAGCGTTGTCTGCACCTTCAGCCACAACCGTGACATATAAAATGCACTGGCAATACTTGAGCAGGTACTCAACCACAAGCGGCAGAGAGCCAGAACGATCACCTGTGCTATCAAGCATCAACATGGCATGGGCGTAATCCCATAGTCGTGTTGATTCGTTAAGCGGTAACCCTGCGTTTTTGTTTGTCGCAGTACCGGTTAGGTGAACCACCTGCTGAGCAAGCGGCCCCATACTAACAAGAGGTTCAATGGTATTGACCTCTGCGCCATTCATTTCAAAATCTTGAATCGGAGCTAATGCTGGTTCAGCCATTATTTAGCCTCCTTTTGTGTTTGGGTTTCGATAGCCGGCTTAGTACCTGGCTTACCCACTTTTCCGCTTAACAGCAGGAACTGGGCTTGTGCGAGTGAAAGAGAGATGGTTTTCTCTTCCAACGGATACCAACGGCCATTCAGGCGCAATGGCTTGAGGATTGGGTAATCCTGCGTTTTGCTTTTTGTTTTAGCGATCATCGCCATAGATAAGCTCCGGTTTTTTCTTTCGGTAAAAGTCTTCGGATAAGAAAAAACCCAGCGCAATGTCTGGGTTTCGGTGTAGTGGGTATAAAAAAACTGCTCAGTTAGCAGGCTTTAGTTAGTTGGTGGTGTGGGCCACGGGTTTTCTGTTTGTATTTTCTGCCGAGCGGCTAAGATATGCTTATCTAGTTCGTCCGCTTCGGCGATGGCTTCCGGCGTTTTAATCAAGTCACGTTTGATTTTTGCCTCATCGATGAGCGGGGTAACAACCTGAAAGTAAGCAGCACGACGCGCATCATCAACCTGGTTGTATTCAGCAATGTATTTGTTGCTTTCGTTTGTAACCCAAGCGTCATTGATACGCTCATCGAATTCAGTTTGCGGCTTATCAGGTGTGAAGCCCTTTTTGATGGGGCCAAGTTCAGAAACATCTTCCGATTTCGTGCAGTCAGATTCATCATAAATCGCCTTTCCTCGATGATCTTCGATGTATTCTGAATCAATAGCCTTTCCAGACTCATCAAGAACCGCAACTACAGCAAAGCCTTGCTTTGATGGCAAAGGTTCAGACTCCAAAGCATCTCTCGGTATATGATGAATACCACCACGGTATTCAGCTTTAACAGGGGAAAGAATTTCTTTAGTCTCTTTATCTATTGGATAATAAACTTTCTCTTTCATACTCATCACCTTAAATCACTATTGCCATTGGACGAGCGACGTTTCTAGATATGTTATCCCATGTATACAGTCTCATCGTATTTTGCGTCCCCCCTGCAAGGCTCAACTCACCGCGACTTCCTGATTCAACCAAAGTTGATTTGGCGTTCTCTTTCCGGCCTGTATACTCTTCATATCCAAGTCCATCTGCCCATGCAGCCCCGTTATAACCACCAACTCTGCCTGTATAATAGTTTTTTGACGCATCCTGAACGCTATTAATCGTTCGACCTGGATCAATGCCGCGACCTTGGTCTAACACACGCAAGAATTCGCCACGAATTTCACCCGTATTAATCACATTACCACTTACTAGATGCGGATAGCGGCGGGCTAAACGCCAATAAACAGCAATCGGCAAGTCAACGTTAATCTCCATAACCGCCCACTCTGGCGCAGAATTATCAAGCCATAAAAATGGCATACCTACTTGATCGCCAGTGTATGGAACCCAATAGAACGGCTTGGTGTTATCTGACCAACCTACGTGACGGTTAGCATCTAGTAGTGGTGATTTACCAGCAAGAGATTCAACGTTTGAGTACCACTGCCAATAGCTTAGCTCGTTAGTCACTTGGTCTTTGGTGTAGCAAATTTCGCCAGTTTTATACTTTCGCGTTTCGTCATAAGGCAAAAACTGACTAATAGAAATTAAGTCGGACAAGTCAGTTCCAGCTTGCTGCATGGCTTGAGTGAGGTCATCATCTGTAGCATATTGAGGATGAGGGTCTTGCTTATCTTCATGCTCTTTCACTGCCTTATCCAAATCATCTTTGGTAGCAATTACAATCGTCGGGTCCACAGTAAAGCTGATCACATCTGCATTCGAGGTAAGAAAGCGTAAACGATAGGTGTAACTTTTAGAGCTATTGGGATTGTAGGTTTTGAAATCCCCTTCAACGCGGCGGTACGAATGGATGATGCCCTTATCCGTCACCGCGGCTAGGCCCCAAATCTTGTAACCTGCGTTGTTGATATGATGATCGGCAGTGATATTAATCTGAACAATGAAGCCACCTTCATTCTGATCATCTTCAACCACAGAAGCGGCAAACTTGGCTTGTTCACCATAATCATGAACAAGCTCTGTAACATCGACTGGAGACTTGTCACTAGGTAGTAAACCACCATCAACCACAAGGTGAGTGATTTTTACAGTCTCATTGTTCAACTTAGCATTTTTTTCAGCGTTAATACCTAATGTCGTGATATAACCACGGGTATCCAAGTCATTAAGTTCTGTATCGGTTAATTGCGTCATGTTGCGGCCTGTGAATCGTTTAATACATAAGTTTCTGGGAACACGCCCAATTTTGGTGTTACATAGCCTTCTGAATCTTGGAACGTATAAGGAGCGCTATCACTCAGCACACCCGTCTCGGCGAATACACCAATAAAAGGAGTAACAAAAGCTGAACGAGCAAGCTCTAACGAAACGGTATCGCGCTCGCTCTTGTAGGTGTTTACACGGCTAGACAAGCGGGTTTGTAACTTTTCGCTCAGTTCACCCTTCTCTATTTCTGCACTGACATCCAATGAGTACGCCAATGCACCTTTGGTCACTTGGGAGTTAAAACCTAACGCATCAATCGACGTTCGAAGCCCATAGCGCGTTCCTGCTTTGCTATGTATCTCAAAGGCTTTGTCAGTTGTTGATCGTTGCTGCTCTAACGTATCGCCGGGTTGCCAGTCTTGCACACCTCGCTCACTAGCTAGCAATGAAACAAACTCGTCTGGGCAAAGTAACGGATTCTTGAGGTTTGGGTAAGGAGACTCAAGGTTTTCGAGCACCTTTACCCAAGCGTATTCCAAAGACTCTTCAATAATGGTCCGGTTGGAAGGCTGAACGCTGTTGAATGGTTCATTCTGCTCTGACATCAATCACCACTCCTGTGCAGCGTGGCACTTCATCCCAATCGCAAGCGATATCCTGCGTTGGCTTCACGATGATAGGGCGAACGCCTTGTTCGTAGAACTTGTGGGCAAGTTCATCCGTTTCTACGTCCGTATCCAGCTTAAACTTGCTCTCTGCGAACGCATTAGCAATGGCAGTCCCCTGCTCTTGGGTAAAGTCGTTGTTAGGATCGGCCCCTGTCCTTGCGATAACATGGATGGTGTAATCTTTGAACTTGGGCGCCTTAACCGAAATCTCATCTGACTCTTGCGCAATATCATCACGGTTTAGGTAGGCTTTAACTCTATCGAGTAGTTCTTGAGAAGGCTCACCCGTTGGTGTTTCTCGGCTTAAAATTGCGTTACACACTTTACCCGAGTTAGGCTCGACCATTCTCGGCTGCGCATCTTTAACGGGGTTACTCACAACATCAGTTGGGAACTCATAACGAACCGTTACTACATTCTCTTGAGATTCCATCGTGATCTTCGGGCGTTCATCCAACGTTAACGCATGAAAGCGATACCCCATGCGCGTCCCTGTGGTATGGAATTGAAAAGGTGCCATGTCAAAGCGCATTAGCAAGTCTTCATTTGACTCCATTACGGCCGGCTTAGGAGGATGCACACTGGTATCTTCTTTCACCAGTGTTTGGCGTTTCAACCTATATTGCAGAGCAAGTAAATCAACCATGTCCGATTCAGTTACATACTTACGGAACATCTGCAATGACCAGTAGTTCTTTTCTCTAACATCAGAGATGTATTTCAGCACTATGGACTGAATCACTTGAGCAAGCAGCTCGCTATCGTTTTCTAAACTTTCACGAAGCAACGCAGCTTTTTCTTTATCTTGACCGGCACAATGGTAAACAGCAAAGTCGATATAAGCGTCCAGCGTTTCCTCAAAATCTGGCACTTTAAAAGCTTGTGGGGTTGATGCGGTCATACATTCGTACTCACGTCAAACGGCTCTCCATTCCAACTGCCCCATACCTGCACGCGAAAGCCGTTGCTGTTTGGGGTAGCTTTGCAACGGACTATCACAACATCTTTAATATGGCTATGTGGATTGGTGAGCGCTTCTATAGAAAGGTTTTGGACAATTAAAGCTTCGTAAGGCGTTTGATTTTTACCTAACCGGCTAAGTGCTCGGTTACCCATTTTGCGCCGCTTAACCCGCTCAGTTAATTGCGTAGTCAACACGCGTTTAATTCTGCATCTCAACGCATCAAGGTTAAACACCGTCTTACCTGTTTCTTGGTCGATGCCAATCATGGTTTCGCCTCGCTTGTTGGTCGGCCTTCGTCGTCAATATGGTGGTGCAACTTAACGCTGTAACCATCAACAACCACATCCCCGTTTGTCACATCCATACCGCCTGCAAAGGTCGCAGCACCACCACCTGATCCGCCTGAAACAGCAAATGCACCTTGGTGGTTAAACGATCCGGTACTCACAATACTACCTGTAGAGATCGTGTCCCCAGTTCGGTTGGTGTTGCCAGTGTGTTCTTGGTTACCCTCATGGGTTAAATCGGCTTGAAGCGTTTTCCCACCTGGGTAAACACAAGTCAGTGAGCCTGCATCAAGATCGTAGATCTCTTTCATGCCACCGCCGTAGTCCCTTACCACCTCATTCTCATTGAGTGATGGGAAAGGAAACAGCGTAGAACGAAGCCCCATTAGAGCAACGGCATTGTTAAGGTTGTCACCATCACCAAGGTTGATAAGGATGCACTGCTCGCCGACCGTTGGGCGACGATAATCACGAACGCGCCCCATCGCAGGAACAAAGAAAGGAATGTTCTTAGCATCATTCGAGCTGCTTTTAATATCGACGGTATTTTCATAAGCCGCCTCAACTGTCCCAATGCGGATAATGTTTGCTAGTCGCCGTTCAATATCCTGAAGCTGCTCAATGAATTGCTTGAACTTCTTCTCAAGGCTCAAAAGTCTCCGAATTAAGTTCATAGCTTTCCTCTACAAGCTCTACATAGTCTTCTTCTAGCGGGCCTAGGTAGATTTGCTGACGCATGGTCACAGTGCGAGCAAATACACCCATGCTTGGATCAAACTTACTAGGTAAGTTTGACACCAGTTCTGCATCTTCATGATTAAAGCCATCACCAAAAAATTCATTACAAATCTCTCGCTCAATACGACAGGAGGCATCTAACGCTTCGAGATCAAACTCATGAACTGACGTGGGCACTTCTACCATAATGCGCAGCTCTATACGGTGTTGCGCGCGCTCTTCATGACTTAAATGGTTAAATGGCTCAGATTCACCCACCTGGTAGGTAAACGTTACCTCGGTTAGTTCTTCAGCGGAGCGCTTGTAGATAGTTCCAATCTTAATACCCATCTTTGCTTCAAGATGCTTAACAACGACTTTCACCCACTCACGCGGCTTTCGATAATACTGTTCTGAACTCACGGCTAAAGAACTCCTGAAATTTTCGGTTTATCTCGGGAAGATAGAAATCTAAGATATGCTCAAAATCTTGTGAGATATCCTCTTTCACCAACTCAATATCAGAACGTGCGCGACTCTTACGACGCCACACTAGTAGCTCGCCGCTGTCCATTGGCGAGATAAATGCACCTTCGTAAAAGCGGCTACCCACTCGCACGCCCTGACTATTTTGAACTGGCGTGCCTATGCGGTGTACTGCAATGTCATCAAGGCCGATCCACAGTTTGGATATTCGCCCGTTTTTGTACGTGCGAAAACGAGACTGAAGTGCCTTACTACTGATCTTTAGCTCATAGCCAAGTTCAGCTTTTACCACCGTTCTCAGCCACATATTCGTCGCTCTGGCCGCCCGTTGAACAACTTGCGGTAGCTCTTTTTCGAACGCAGAATATTGCTGAATAAAATCGGCATCAAGCAGTGCGCGGTTAGTATTAGTCAAACTCTGAGTAGCCATTAGATGAACCTTTCACATTGATCACTAGGGTATATTCATTGGTGATTTGGCTAGATTTAGATTGCTTCTCTAGAGGGGCTTCATACACCAGAGCATACGTTTTACCTTCGTATTGCATCGAGCAGCTCTCAGGTACAATCTGGTGAGTTAGCAGGCGGCTAACAATATGATCGCCTTGCTGCTGCTTTTTAACGTATCCCGTCACCTCTATTGGTGAGCCATCACTAGCAAACACCTCTTGAGGCGAGCCAAAGCAATCCGCAATGGATGCCCGAACAAGAGCCCGGGCATTGTCAAAAAGGCTACTCATTTTACGCAACCAGTTGGGTGATTACCTCACCTGTAAGCAACACACCACCATCAATAAACACGCCTACAGGCTGTTCAACTTCACCCGAGGTTGTTGGCTTCGTTTTGGTGAATGCCCCCGCTTCTAAATAAGCGGGTTCACAACCAAAAGATGGCGAGTCACCTTCTTTAATTGGCCCATCGTAAAAGCCTTGATAAGTACAAGTGACCACTTCACCAACTTCGGCTTTAAAACTTGGTACCACAACCAGTGCCCCAACGAGTACAGGCACATCTTTCACAAAGCCGCTTGCCGGAGCCACTACGGCAATTTTTTTACCTTCTGCAATCTGCATAGGAATCTCTCTGAATTTTGTAATGACAAACAAAAAGAGAGCACCTAAGTACTCTCTTCGATTAGAACTTCGAGCAACTAGCTAGCAGCAGCGAACGTGGCTTTCGCAATACCACGTCGATCCAATACCTTGGAGGTGATGTCGTAAGTAATGCGGAATTTCGCGCCGTCACTACTCCAACCATCACCCGTTTCAAGCCAAGGGTCTTGCTGACCATCTAGGAAGCCCATTAACACGGTATCGAAGTCTTTACCCGTCAACGCCATTGCACCATTGATACTGTTAACTCGCGCAGTTTCAACAACCTTGTCAAACTTCTTATAGGCTGGATTGAACTCATCGGGTTTACTTGCCGTATTCAGAACCGCCTCAAGCATCGACGCATGATCTGGACTGGCAACCAGAATCTGACCACGTAGATCCAGTGGGTCTCCTTCTTTCTTGCCATCAAGAGGAATGGTGGTTGCAGTAGCAAAGACTTTATGCAGCGCCATGATCAGTGCCTGATAGTCACCTGCAGTAATACCTGTTTTCAGGTTGCCCCAATTGCCTTGCGCCTTGTCTTTAAAAACATCACCGCCGTCACCCATTTTGCCGCTAAGAACTGCGTTAAACATCAGCTTATCCGCTAAGCGATAACCGGCTTGCATAAACTTACGCGGCACTTTGGAAATTAGGCCGATGTCGTCGTTAATAATGAACTGGCGTGTGAACTTAATCTCACGGCCAAATGTGGCTAGCTGAATACGCTCTCCGCTGCCTTTCAAGATCGCTTCTTTGTACTCACCGTCTTCACCTACATCCATCAGGTCCGGTGCGTCGTTCACCATGGTCAGTTCGGTTTCACGAAAATCTGGCAATTCTTCAACGTTCGCCAGTTCACGCCAAAGTGGCGAGCTTGCTTCGCGCTCATCACGCATGACGGTTCGGATAGACTCGGTAACAATATCGCCAAAGTCTTGAGTATTCATTGCACGGTTGACCAAGTCGTTTTTAGTCATAGCGCTACGAGCATTCACACCTAAGCTTGCTCGCGCCATGTTTAACAGAGACTCGTAACCAAAGCTGTTGTCTTTTTCGAGCTTAGCTACACCACAACGCGCATTGAGTGCGTTTTGCAGCTCATCTTTAACGTGATTACCATTACCTGCATGGACGTGTGTTGGCGTAATGCCGTTCGCTCCGCCATCTGCGCTTTGTTGGCCGATGATATTCATCAAACTTTGTGAAGCATTTTCCATCGTAAAGTTGGGATCGCTTAACACTTGGTTAGTTTGCTCTTCACTCAGGTTGAGCGTGTTACAGAG
Source organism: Vibrio sp. Isolate24 (assembly GCF_022398215.1). Taxonomy (NCBI): domain Bacteria; kingdom Pseudomonadati; phylum Pseudomonadota; class Gammaproteobacteria; order Vibrionales; family Vibrionaceae; genus Vibrio; species Vibrio sp. Isolate24. Next base: position 500,430 of record NZ_JAKEUU010000002.1, on the reverse strand, counting down.
GTTCCGCAGGTTCTCGCGGTCGTTGTCCATATTGCTAAGAATACGAGCGGAGGCCATTTCAACAGTGCAGTCCATGTCTTCAAGCATGGTGTTCATCAGCTCAGCGTTAACACCGTGTTTATTACACAGTGTACGAATCGCTTGTTGACGTTGGTTCTCTGCCTTTACAGCATTGATTAGTTCATTTGGTTTCGGCATGTCGCTTACCTGTTCAGAAGGTTGGTTTGGTTCTGGTTGAGAGTGTTCGGCAGGTGCCGTGTGGTTAGATAGATCAGGCTCGGTGCTACTCTCTGGCGTACCAAGCGTGATGCGATTTAATAGAGATTCTGGCGCGTTCTTGAACTTGCCAATTTCAGTGGCGTCTTTTTCATTGAAGCAATTAGTCAGATCGACAGGGTCAATGACCTTATCAATCAATCCCCAGTCTAGTGCTTCTTGTGCGGTGAACCATGTTTCTTGAGCCATCGCAGAAAGAACATCTTCAAGAGGCTTACCACTTCGTTCAACGTAGGCACTTGAAACCGTGGCTTTCGCATTTTTTACTTGAGTTAATGCGCTCTCTATCTCGTCTTCTTCGCCCCAAGCACCAATGCTAGGGTTATGAATCATAAACGTTGAGTTTTCTGGCATATGGATTTCATCACAAGCCATCAACATGTAAGTGGCGATAGACGCAGCCAAACCATCAACCACACCGATCGTTTTGCCTTTGTGGGCTTTGATGGCATTGAACATCGCTAAGCCTTCATAGACACTGCCACCGTAGCTTTGAACACGCATCATCAAATCTTTGTCGCCGATTTGCTGAAGCGCTTTCACCAAATCAATCGAATAGATATCCCATCCGCCAATCTCTCCATGAATGTAGAGCTGCGCGGGTTTATCTGAAGCTTCATTTTTTAAGGTGTACCAACTCTTAGTTGGTGCCGTTTGTTTAGGCATTGAAGGTTCCCTCACCTTTGGAGTTGGTTTGAACTTTATCTGCAAGGTTGTGAGCAGGGTCAGAGGTGCTAACGATGCCATCGTTATTCATTTGCTCTCGTTCTGCTTTGATTTCCTTGCGAGTGGAAAGTGGGTTGATATTGCGCTCACGCTGAGAGTGGCTAAGTGAAACCAGACCTAAACGCGTGCCTTTCTCGATGCCTGTCATCTCTTTTGCTGGATCTATCCACGGCATGACTGGCGCTTGATAGATAGCATTAAGCACACTTGCTGGGTCAACACTGTTCGGAATACGCAGCTCACCATTAAATATCGCCATCGTTAACCCTTGGCGATACTGAGGACGGGTCCAATTAAGTACGAACTTACGTTGCAGTACGCGATAGCGACCAAAAGAATCAACCAGCTCTTGTCGTTGCGATGAGTAATTGCCGTCATACTCGCGGGTTACTGAAGAGTTGTTTACCCCTGCGGCGCCACTCACTAAACGTTGCTGACTACTGCGAAACGGTGAACTCATGGCCTCTTTGCGGTTTGATTCAACAATCCCTGCATCTTCACCTCGCCCGAGTTCAAACGAGTTGCCCATGCCTAAGAACATGTCACCACCACGTGAGATATCATCATTGTCAGGTGAATTCACATCTCGCTTAATGTAGTAAGCAAAACGAGAAGCAATTTCTGCACTGACCATTTCAGAAAGATCGTAGCTTTCAATCCGACCAATCAGATCGAGAGCTGAGTGCAGCAATGAGATACCGCGATTTTGGTGAAGACGACGAGTAAACTTGAGGTGGCACATGAACTCTGCGCCCACATCCACAAACTCAAAACCCTTAGCGTTCTTTTGGATTAGGTAGCTTATCGCCTGACCAAGCGCATTGCGTTTAATGCCCTCTATGACTCCACCCTCTTCTTCCGTAATGTGGCGAGGGATATAGTCAGGCTCGAATGGTTGAATAGCAAAAGGCGTTTCACCAGGATAAGTAATATCGCTGTGCTTTCCTAAATACATTCGACCAAATACTTCGCCATCCCGTAACCATGTTCGACAGGCCAGCAGCTCTGTTTCACTTCGGGATGTTTCGGCATCAATGTTTTGGTTAAGCGAATGCTGCTCATGCCAACGAGCAATTTCTTGCGCAAACTCAATATGAACATTGCCTTCACGGTCTAACGGCTGAGGCTCAACCATAATCCCGTTCGGCCCCACCACATTGGCGCACAACTCATCAAGAATTGCAGTCACAAACGGGTTGTTTTCATCCCCGTCTCGCGCTCGCTGGGCAATCGCTTTTGCCCCTTTGTTTAGCTGATTTGGCGCCTCTTTGGAGAATGAACGCTTTTGCTTAGTCTTCGGATCGACTGGAAGTGACGCACGATACTTATTAAGTAACGTGCGGTCATACATCCGCTTTAACCCACGTTCGGGACTAAACACAGCAACGATGCGATCAACCATATTTAATCGACTATTCAAGGTAGTTCCTCCGCACCACACTGCGCCTTTCATTGGCGATCAACTGCTGTAAACGTTGAATCTCACCGCGCACAGTGCCGAGATTAGCAAGAGTCAACTTTTCACCCTCTGCCGTTTCTACCGACTGTTGCATTAAGATCTTTTGTTCAGCAGCTAAGTACCATGCAAGGCGCTCACGATTGGTTGCTATTGGTGTCATCCGTAAATGCCTCTTGAATGGTTGTAACGACGCTTTGGTTTGCGTTCGAATTCAGGTTGAACATCGGCGTCTACCACATTGCTATTAAGTTGCCACTCTGCAGCCCAATGAGGTGGTTTTGACCAGTCGATATCATCACCGCCTAAATAGTGCATGCCTGCTTCTGCGTAAGAACAAAGGTCTGTGGTTTCGTTGGCCGTGTTCGCTGGACACTCCCAATCGCCCTTGTCATTGATAAATTCAGCGGTGAGTTCTTCGTACCACTCTCGGCTTGCCCACTTGGGTAAGTGGAAATAACGAGAGCCAAACTCTAGGCGAGAGTAGCTGGCCGCAACGCGGTTCTTTAATCGGTTGGTGTGAAGCAACAACAGCGGCACTTCACCGTGGGCGATTTTGCTTCGCTTGTCGGGATGGGTCTCTTTTACTAGCTTGTCAATATCCCGGCTTGCTCCCTTAACCACACGGAACAAGTGAGCCAAGTTCTTAGGCTTTAAGCTGTTATAGAACTGATAAGCCTGATCGGTTACCGAGGTTTTTTTGCCGTCTTTGTTTTTGTCACCACTACCACCCGAGTCACATAGCGTAAGAACTGGTTTCATGACACGGCCAGAACCATCGGCTAGCGGGTAGGTCTTCTTAATCACTTGTTCAATGAGTAGTTCCCAGTCCTCTGCATACACTGCCGGGTTCAAACGTTCATTGTTGCGGTTTGGGTTGGTTAAGATCTCGAAACGGTCGATTACCCAACGTTGCAAACCTTCACCATAGACTTTGGCCTGAACCACAAAGCGAGCGTTCTTTTTGCCGCCTTGTACGTCAATACTCATAATGAGAAATCGACCATCTTTAGGAATAACAGCGCGTGGGTAGTCCACCGCTTTTTCCATCAGCTCATGAGCGCCAATATCGTTGCTTTCAGTTTGGAGAATGTAAGGTCTACCGACGTCAACGTTATAGAAGGACATTAACGAATCTTCATCACCACTCGCATCAAACAAGTTCTGAGCCGTCAGGTAACGATAAACTAGGTTTTCCCAACTTTGGTATGTGGCAACCACTCCCTCAAACCAAAAGGAAGCCCATTTGGATTGACGAATTTTGTCTTCATCGGTGACTTCCTCACCATACTGATCAATAGCACCCTCGCGGAACCATCGCGCATCTAACCCTTTTTGCTGTTTTTGCTCTTCTTCAAAAACGTGTTCGCAGCGTGGGCAGCGGCACACTGTGCTTTTGGCTTTATCAAGCGGATCTTGATATTTGTCGTCCCAATATAGAGTTTCAAACAAAGGCATAAACCAAAAGCCACAATCATCGCATTGCCAATAAAAGCGGCGACGATCCCCTTGATTAAATAGCTGCGCGATTCCACCGCAGGGCTGAGCCTCGTGCATACCCAACTGTTCAACGGGAACTGGTGAACGAACAACGCGACCGGGAGAGCTTTCAGCCATTGCCATACCGGAAGACTTAGCGTTTTGAATACGCTTTAGCATTAGCTGGAATTTGCTACCCTCTTGCCCTATTCCATCATCTGCACGGTCGTAGTCCGAACAACCTGCATAACGATAGGTTTCAGCGGAAAGGCTGCTTTCTGTTGCGGAATCTAGCGTTAGATTCATACCATTAATAAAATGCTTAAAGGTCAGAGTATCGTCTGACTTGCGGCCAGTTCTTAGGTTATTGATTTCTTCTGTTGCTAAAAAACAGCGCGCCAGATCCTTTTTGGACATGCTCTCTGCTTTCTTCTTGGTGGAGTAGATTAGCAACATATCACCAGGTGCTTGAGTGACCGTATAGTTTACCCAGCCCTCGACAAGCCCTTTTGTTTTACCGCTACGTGCTGGCCCCATCAAGATAGTCGCTTCATAAATACGCCTAGCTAAACAATCCATTGGTTCGCGCATGTAAGGAACTTGGCTAGACAAGAACTTTGTTACGTCTGTTCCGTCTGAGATCCACAAACCATCATCGGCGGCCTTTACGGGCGTTTTATCTGTTGGGCGACACAAGTGAGCATACTTACGTCGTATCGCAGCTGCATCAGCAAACTGCACACCTAAACGCGGATCAAACGTGTTCAAGCTCATCTGCTACCGCCTTTAAGTCAAAATCTAACAACTTCTCTAAATCCTCTAACTGTTGAGGAGTGACAGTGGTGATGGCCGATTCAATTCGAGTAATCACCTTGTCTTTGAATTTTTTAATGTCTGCAATGCAAGTCGCTATCTCATGCTCATAGTCAACTTTGGCAACACATTCACCTGCAGCTTCCATAAGATTGATTTTTTCCGTTTGAGCTTGAATGTATGCGCGAAACTCTGCGGCGGTTTTAAAGCCCATTAGATCAGGTGCATCAGACTCTTTTCGTGAGGCCTGAACCAAAAAAGGCATCACTTGTACAATGTCATATAGTGGTGTTTGGCCTTTGTAAGCCACTGGTTCTATCCCTGCCGCTTTAAGTTTTTTGCGTATCGTAGAGCGGTGATAACCGAAAACCTCTAGCTCAGTCAGATTCCAGAGGCGCTTTTCATTATTCATAATGACCCCTGAACAGGTTAAATTTGGTTGTCTCGTCTCTCCGAGTGTCACGCCTTTTTCGCCTGAGCTTGACGTTAGCCGTAATGAGGGTATTTCGCCCTTGGCTTGTTTCTTTTTGACTTTCTCTGTGCGCTCGCATGTAAGGAGTAAGCAACGGGTCAGGTTACTTCATGGTCTTAGCTAACATAGAGAAACAGCGAGAAACCAACGCTTGCCTAGGGAGGCGTAGGAATAGGGTCACCACTTTTGGGCACTGCTGTTAAATGGCCGAAGCCTGGCAATGCACGGCGGCATCGCAATGTCACTAGCATTGACTGCCCAAGTGGTGATTATTGGTGCTTTATCAATGGCTCTCGTTCGAAAGCCATTTGTAAAACACAGTCTTTTCTTTTAGCTCACTTATGCCTTAAAGGGTCGCTACTCCTACCTCATCCCTGCCTATTGGCTACATGCGGGATACGTTGCAATCACATGCTGACGCTAACTGATAACAAGTGCGGTCAGTAATACACTCGAAGTGACTTACATCGCTTCTAACTGAGCCCGGAGCTCAGCGAGGCGAATAGCGCTGCCTTTGTCGAGGCAGACGCCGCCGTCACTCAGTTCTATCACGTTTAGATTCTGCGGCCAGTTCGGCAAAGGTCTTGTCAGACCTGCGCACCCCATCATCAGAATTAGCGATAGCAGTAGCAGGATCATCCGCATACTCTTTGGCCTTTTTTCGATTAAACAGGTTAAGTACTGCTGCAAAAAACCTTGCTAGCAGCTCCACTATGCTCTTCATCTACAAACTTCCAATGTTTTGGGAGTGCTTATAGTTACCCGCGGCAAAATCCCAAACTAGGCGAAGCCACCAAGGCCACTTAGCTTTGAATTCTTCACTCACTTGAGCATCTACATGAGCGATAAAACCCGCGACGGTGGTTACTACACCAATAGCTGCATATACCCATGTGGGTACTTCTTGATCTGGTGTTAAACCAGTTGCCGCAACGGCGACTGACGTAACAAACATCGCTAAGGTCGCTAGTACAAATAGGATCGTCTGCTTCACAGATCACCTCCATAAAAAAAGCAGCCAATTGGCTGCTGGTTATAAGATTCCTATCTATTCATTCAAGAGCTCAAAGTGAGGGCCGTCATAACTACCCCTTTCGTGCTCATCTTTGCTAGAGCTGTTTTGGTTCCAGTCACCGCCCCACCGAATACGAATGCCGATCACCTCGGCTGCTTTAAACATGGCCTCTGCCACTACTGGGCATTTATCCCAAGCGACTTTGCCAACAAGCAAGGGAACAAGGTCAACCGCATGGCAAAAGCCATCACTTTGAATGAGGTGCTTGCTGTTTAGCGTCCAAGTTTTCTTCGGTGTTCCGTAATAAAGCTTGTGTTGGCGTTCGTTGGTCCTAACCGTTTCACTAACTGAGATATCCACTTCCTCTAAGAAGGTGATAGCCAGTGCTACACATGCTGCCATTTTAGGGTGGAGTTTGTGCAAACGAGTCAAGCTGCGCTTGCCTAAGTAGAATTGAGTCATTGCTTTCTCTCCAATGCTCGTAGGCGGTGCTCTAAATCTCGCTTATCTGAGTTGTATTCTTCTCGAAACTGATCACTTCTATCAGTCGCTTCTTGAATATCGACTCGAAGGTTGAGCATGTCAGCTTGGAGTGTTGCGAGAGAAACTTGATTACTACTCACCGTTCCACCAATCCAAAGAAGTAGTGCAGCAATCACTGCAGAAGCAACGGTAACTAAGATTTTAGTTTGGTTAGAATCGTGATGAACTTGAGTATGTTTATCACTGCATGAATTTGACATATATAGCGCCCACAAAAAAGCGCCCGACTTTCGGTTAAGAAAGGGGCGCATTTAAGTAATAAATCGTAGATAAAAGAAAACCCCGCCGAGGTGGGCGAGGTTTTACATCGTGGTAATAGTGCTCCATTTAGGGGTGATTGTCAACACTCACCCACAATATCTATTATTTCTTCGCAGCAAAGCTAAACACATTACTAGGTTCCAGATCTGAAGACTGGGTGCTTCGAAGCTTGTTTTTAGAAGCACCTCTAAATGAAATTAAATTGCTATCTAAGTCAACTGGCTTAAAGAAACCTTCTGGTAACTCGCATAACTCCTCGACAACATTCGCTTTTAACCCAAGCTGATCTAACAAATCATCTTTTGTTATTCCAGCGTCTATCAACATATTACATGCCCTTGATAGGAGCCTTGGCTTTTCAGATTGCACCTGATCATCATAAGGTTCTTTCAACCTCCAGCCTTTAGCTGAAAGGTTTTTGTAGAGGTTTGATTTCTGAAGTTCTGAAATAATCTCTAACTGATGAGCTCTGTAGATCATTGCTGCAATTGATACCTTCCATCTTGGTTTTAGTGTCAAGAAGGTTTCTAGCGTTGGTCTGCTTATATCGCGAGCAAAAGACTCTGCAGGCATAAGCAAAGCGCCTGCAAACAAATTTGCTTGCCTTTCAATCTCTTTGTGGATAGTAGGACTTATATCTTGTACGGCTACATTTGCATGAAGAATCATGTGTCCTAATTCGTGTGCGAGATCAAAGCGACTCCTGATTGCATTCTGTTTATCTGTTGAAAGCAAAATAAATGCTCGCTTTCCTCCGTTCTGCCAATTCGATAAACCGTCAAGTTTATCAAAACCAATTTCACTTCTACCGCAAATAACACCCGCACTTTCGACCGCTAGCATCAAATCCTTAATTGGACCTCTACCTAGCTTCAACTTATCTCTAAACTGATTTGCTAGCTCTTCAATCTCTATATCAGATATAGCTTGAACTGACTTTTCAGACTTAGGTAGATTCAAACTAGGCCAATCTACATACTTTTCTAAAATACCCGCAATTTCAGCTAACCAATCTAACTTTATCTTGGTTACAGTCCTTCCAGACTTTGTCGCTGCCGATAGAGACCGGAAGAAGTATGGTGTACTTGAGTTATGCGGCATCGGTTTCAAAAACCAATGTGCCGATTGACCCAGAGCATTCGCCAGCAATTGTAATTTATCTTCTTGTGGGTTCTGTTTTCCACTTTCCCACTGGGTGATAGTCGCTCCAGATACATTAACTAACGTAGCCAGAGCCACCTTAGTTAAACCTAGAGCTTCTCTGGCCTGAGTTAATCTATTCGACTGAAATCCACCCACACCTGTTTTCATGATTTACTCACCGTTACTTGTTTTGCTTTCTTCTTCGTCCAAAGCAATTTTAAGTGTAGGCCATGCCATATCACTTTCATAAATCTCTTCGGATTCATAAGATTCTAATAACTCATTTATAGATAGCAGCGCATGGTAGTCTTTCCAGTTAGAAAATGGAACCACTACCAAAATGTCTTGCGGGGTCATTTGAGAACTTTCTTTAACCGTAGGATGAATCACCATAACTACGATGTGTAATTTCGTTTGACTTTCTACAAGCTTTGTATTGAATAAATCATACTGTAGAGGTTCAAGAGCTTCGTTACTCAATGACAACAGCTTTCTGTGAACCGCATTCCTAACTTTCGTCCCCGCAACAACTTCTACATGAGAGACTACGATTCCATTTTCTTCGTAGGTTAGATAGTGCTCACCACGAGGCTTAGTAAACATCACCTGCCCACCAATTTCAGCCATTGCTTCATCAATCAAATAACGTCTTAACTGAGGCCGTAAGCGAGCCTTGGGTGTATGTTTAATGTTTTCAGACAGGAAATTTTCAGCAACACCGTACTTGATTAAAATTTGCTCTTGGAACTCCTGAAAAAACTCTTTCTGGACATTGGAAACAATATAAGAGAGCAGTTGAGATTGAACGTCTTGCATTTAGTATCCTTGATTAATGAATTTACTTATCCCGAATTTACACCATAAAACTTAAGTTTTAAAGTTTTCATTAAAAAAATTCTAAGTAAAATATGAATCAATTAGAATAAACGCCCTTACGGGCGTTTAGGTTATAGGCAGCAAGAAAAGTGTTGTACATCAGTACGTAAGGATCACCATTAGCCTAAGGTGATTAACCCTACCTCGCAACTTACACATGTCAATCTTCAACTCTGCATCCAAATAAACCATATTAGAGTTGCATCGTATTCAATTAGTCTATGAACCCGCTAGCACCTACGCCGCTTCCTCCCTTTCAATCGTTTTCATTAAGGCCAATACCGCCGCCGTTCGCTGATCCGACAGCCATCGAGTAAGTTGCACCAAGATTGGCAAGTATTTCCGCTTGAACATGGTGTAAGTGCAACGAAACTCGTGAGAACATAACTCTGCAAAGCGGCTGTGCTCATCCCACTGGATACGGCCTTCATCGCACAAGGTGCAATTGCGCTTTTGGCGTCGTTCCGTTGTGTAATGGCCCGAGCCGTTACACGTTGGGCATATTTGACCTAATGGGCTGGTTGCCTCGGTAATTGCCGCCTGCACTATCGCTTTGTACGCAAGCTCGCTCTTTTGGCCCTTAGTTTTTGCAGTCAAACCTATCAGCTCTAGTATGACCGCTTGCTCCAACATTTGGCGAGAATGGAAGTCTTGATGGATTTCAGCAAACAACACCAAAAAACCAACGGGCGATTCATTCCAAGAGACGCCAACCATCGCTAGCTGTTCTTCTAGGGTAAATGTGCCTTTACCGCCACCGTTTTGCGAATAGTTGATGCCTTTCAATCCAAACTTAGCCAGTAACGTTTCTGGTCGCATTACACCACCTCTTGTAGTTGTATTGAGTTGTCTACTTCATTTCCGAAAACATCCCATCCGTCTGCAGCAACACGAGCAAACATTTCCAACCTAGGAACGTCACCGGCCAATCGAACTATGTCTTCACGAAACTCATTTGGTTTCTCACTATGCTTTCCTGCTGGTGCTCGCCTCACTGCTCGAACGCTACGACAAGCAGGTTTGAATTTACCTTTGGTAGCAATAATGGCTGATTCGCTTCCTGCCCTTGTATAGTAACCAAGACCAAAAAACGGGTTGTGCTTCACCGTCAGCTTTTCCCATACAAAACCGTTCATGTTTCGTAAAGTAAAGCCCCATGCCTTCACTAGATCGATGGCTTCTTGTGGCATAGCGCCTACCCACCACATCACAAGCAAACAGTTTTCATCAGCCAGTTGTTCAACAGGTAACGCCTTGAGATCTTCCATCGACATACAACCATAGTGTTGCCCAGCACCTGACTTCATGTTTCCGCCAGTGCGCTTTGAGTTAAACGCCCAAGGAGGGTCGGCATAAATAACTTGGTATTTTTTCATGCTCTCCCTCTCAATTGCGTTGTTTGTTTACGGTAGCTTCCCCATGCAAAGCTCACCCACTCGCAGCTTTCTAGTAGCCGCTCCATCACACGAGCACCTAGCGTGTTGTTTAGATCATCCGACTTTAAGTTGGTGAGGATGCCCGTTGCTTTCTCGTTGGTGTAACGCGAGTCAATGATGGTGTTAATCATGATGTTTTCGTGGTCGTTCATGCGCTGAACACCAACCTCATCAATAACCAACAAGTCCACTTGGGATAAGTACTTTAAAAATTGAGCTTCAGTCACTTCAGATTGCTTGTTGTACTTATCGCGGATTTTCATCATCAGCTCGGCTACGGTGATCACCAAAACAGTTTTCTTACGCTTCATCAAAGCATTTGCCATTGCACATGCTAGGTGATTTTTACCTGTGCCCGTAGAACCAGAGAAAATGAAATTCTTTGGATTCCCCTCTAAGAACTCCGACACCCAACGGTGCGAAACATTGAACGCCTGGCGCTGGCCTTGGTTCTCAGTGATGTAATTATCGAAGCGACATTTGAGATGTTTTTTGCCTACGCCACTACGGCCAAGCAAGTCTTGAACCTTGCTTTGCTGAAAGTTTTGGTAAACCTCTTTGCTCTTAGACTCCACCGCTTGCTGATTGATTTGGGCCATTTGCTCACGAGTATACGGAGCCACATGGGCTGGCATAGCCTGCTGCAGTTTTTGGTAGAAGCTCATTGCTCACCTCCTGACTCTCGGTCCCGAAACCACTGAGGCGGTGCGTAATCCTCAGGATTGGTTTGTTCTGAGTATTCTTCGACTTGAGTTACCCGAGATTGAGCCAACCCCGATTGCTTGAGTGCAAATAATCCTTGCCATTCGTTGTCGATGGATTGTTCGATTATCTTCCGTTGCATGCCTACCACGTTTTGGCAAAGCTTTATCAGGTTGAGCATCTGGGTTCGCTCACCTCGCTCTGTTTTGAATGGTTTTTTGATTCGCTTACGGAAATCCAAATACTCTGCCCATGCTTCACGAACTAGCATGGTTGGAACTTGATCATCAGAAACCAAGCTCCCTTTGATGGAAGACTTTTTGTTTACTTTTTCTGTAGTAGTCTCTGGTAGTCTCTGTGTAGTCTCTGTTTTAGTTTGGCTGATTCCGCCGCCACTGCTTGGCGCATTCGTGCAGTCTAGTTTGGCGCATTCCGCCAAACTAGTTTGCTCCATTTGTGCAATCAAGTTTGGCTCATTAATGCGGTAGAAAACTCGGCAAGGAACGCCTTGTTTTTTCTCTTCAAGAATGCCTAAACTACGCAGTTTTTTGCGCGCTGTATCGAGCTCTCTGCGAGTCATTCCTGTTTCGTCTTGCCACTCGTCTTGCGTTTTGTAAAACCACCCAGAAGCGTTCGTTCTGCGGCTCCAGTAAATGCTCTGGCTAAGCATTAGCGCACCCGTGATACCAATGCCCATTTTGACAAAGGAGCGATGAAACGCGATGGGCCGATCTAGAAATTCAATCACAGGCCACCTCTGCTAATACTTTGTCAACGTTCTTATGGATAACTTCAAACTCAGCCACCCAAACGTAAGGGTTTTGATCCCAGTCTTGGTAGATTGATTCCCATAGGCAGGCAAAAGATGACTTTGCATCCTCGAATGTACCGCCCCATCTTTTGGCCATGTCGGAAAGTTCATAGATATCGAACATACCAATGGTGTCTTCTATACCTTCTTTCCAGCATTCCTCCTCGGTAATGTCTTGCACCCGCTCAATTCGAACGTCAGTGATTCTTAGAGTCAATCGACTTGCACTTCGAGGCATATGGATAGAAGGGATCCATTTGTAACCTCGAACCTCATGGTCTGAACAATTGGCGAGCCCAACTGGCTCACTCGCTTTGTATCGATACTCGTGTATCTCCGTTAGGCACATTGGGCTAACTGGTTGATAATCATCATGCCCTAGAGCAGCGAAAGTCTCTCGCACGTAAATCAAATCACCGATATTGGCAGGGCAACCCGCTTTTGCTGGTCGATTGATTATGTGATTCATTGTTTCTCGTAGGTTAGCGCCGATCCCGTAGGAAAAGCCGTTGAACGCGTAACCTGCTCTTTCAGAAAACGAAACACCTTTGGCTGGTCTGCGAGTCACCGTCTTTCGACCGTTCATGAGCGCAATAACCATTTCGGTATTAAAAATCATAGGGACAACTTTCATACTGCCGCCCCCGCTTTCATTGATGCGAATATTTCCGCTGCCTTTTGACGGGATACAACAAAACGGCAGGTGCCGTTACAGGCCACCCAGACTTTACAGCCGTGGTAAATAATTAATGTAAGACTCATTGCACAAAGTTCTCTTAGGTTGGTTAGTGTTTGCGTAATCATGGTGGTCAGCCGGTTACGCCGCTTTCTTGGTGATCAGTGTTTCTAAGTACTCCAAGATAGGCTCGTGAGACTCTTTTGCCTCATGCACTTCTCGGTAAGCATCACGAATTTGGTCAATGTTCGCGTTCTCACCCAGTGAAATCACAGCTCTAAAAGCTTCAGAGGTTTCTTTGCTGTGTTCGGTAAGTAACTGGTCACGAGTTTGAGAGCTATGGCTAGCGCCAATTTTGACGACAGAGAAGCCAAGCGGGTTAAAGAACTTGTTGAGCATGTCACACGCTCTATCAACAGGCAGGGCCATAATGATGGCTGGTAGTAGATCCAAGATAGTGGCCTTGGCTTCAATACTGGTACGCTCGTTGTAGCGGAAGAAATTTTGCGCGTTATTTTTGTCATCCGTGCCGGGTACTTTTAACAACTCCTTACGCTGGGCATCTACTTCAAATTTGAGGTTGAAACGGTGGTACATGCTGGCAATTCGGTTTGCAATGTATTCTTTGCTTACTTCAGTTCGCCAACCTTCTATGGCGTTACGCGTAACGCTTTTTAAACTTAATATCATGGTGATTCCTTTGCTGGTTGTTTGTACAGAACACGCGCAGTCATGCTGCGAGATTCGCATGCGCTAGTATTAAAAGTACTCAGGACGAAGCTTGTATTTACTTATCTCGCCTTGTGTTAGTTGATGAATCTTGTTTGCTAGCTTTGCTCCCGCCTTGCGATAGCCGTATAGCACTTGGCGAAGATAGTCTTCGTTAGTGTTAAGTTTGTTCGCTAGGGATTCTCTTTGATGAGCGTCTAGTTGACGCCAATAGTTTGCGTACATATTTAGTACCTCCGAGATACATATTAAAGTAATTACATTACCCTTTCAACGTCGTGTACTTTATTTATACATAGTTTACTTTTAAAGTATGAAAACAGCAGAAGAAATTAGAGTCGACAATGCAAGATTCCTAGCCCAGTTAGAGGGGGGGATCAGTGCTTTCGCTTCTAAAATTGATCGTTCAGTGACGCAGACTAGTCGGTTTATGGGGAGCAACCCCACAACAGCCATCGGCCCTAAGATGGCCCGTCATATTGAAACTTGTTTTGACAAGAATGAAGGCTGGCTAGATATAGATCATAGCTATGGAAGTTTTGACAAAGCTAAGTTTGCTGAAAATTTAAACAAGGCTTGCGAAACTCATGGTATACCAGAGCGTGGTAGAGCTACCTATATTCAAGAGCACTTATCCAGAAAAGTTTCTCTGGTTGCAATACGTAAATGGTTGTCAGGGGAAAGCATTCCAGATAGGAACAGAGTTGAAGAACTTGCTAGTATTGCGGGAACAACCAAAGAGTACTTGTATTCACTTCCAAGCAACTCCCTAACTGAACAGCAGGAACTTCTGGAACCTACAGTGCAACATCGTACTGAAAATGTAATTCCAGTTACCGCGCTTAGCGTACCAATCTTATCTTGGGTTCAAGCGGGTGCGTTTTGCAACTCTGAATCTCAAGTGCTACCGCATGATTGCGACATGATTCTTTGCCCTGTTCCGAGCGCTTCTAGTCGTACATTTGCACTGAGGGTCGTTGGTGACTCCATGACAGCCCCGTTTGGCAAGAGCTACCCAGAAGGGACTATTATTTATGTAGATCCAGAGGTTGAAGCAACGCCAGGTAAACGAGTGGTGGCTCGTACGGAACAAGGCCATACATTTAAAGAGCTAGCAGAAAATGAGTTCGGTGTACGTTACTTGAAAGCTCTCAACCCACATCACCAACCTATATTTGATGATGGGATAGAGGTTTGCGGAGTGGTGATCGGTAGTTATATGTCTGAGTAACTTAGTGTACTTAGATCTATAGCTCCACTCTCAATATCTGCATTGACAAACGCCCTCTGCCGTACTGTAGCGCCATAAGTATTTTTCCCTGTAAATGTAGTTACCAAATGCACTCTAGGCTTTTGGTCTAGGACAAATCTAAATTTTGTTTCTACGTGTTCATACGAGTCTTTATCATGCATATCTGCTTTAATTTGCTTTTCTAATGGGCGATATGCACCATCCCATCCACTAAGATTTTTCTCAAACTCATCAAAGTTTAGGTAGGCTGCTAACTTTTGCTTGTTATCTGAGTAATCATTTTTGCACCAGCCTAGAACCTTTCCTACGGTTAGCTCGACAGACTTTGTATTAAGTAAATGACTAAAGCAATTGTAAATCAGATGACTGTCTTCAGCATTAATGCCAATCTCGTTTACATATGACTCAACAATGCTGTGCCTATCATGTATCGCCATAGCCTTAGCTTCTGCTAAAGATTTCGACTCAAAGTTACTGAAGCTCGTACCAGCGATATTGTAGATGGCTATAAATATCGCCATCCCACCGACACCAAAAACAATTTGATGTAATTTGGTGAAACTTTTCAAACCCTGCTTTTCTCGTAACCTATTTAAACCAGACAGTACTATAGGAAAGCTCAACACACCTACCAAAATCAACCCCCAGACTACAAAAGAACTTGCTGTTGGCGAGAGAGTTATAGCCGTTGAAAAGCACGCAATTGAGACAATTAAATTCCTTACTTTCATATTACCTTCCAAAAAATAACCATTTTGAACTTGACACATACACAACCAAAATGTACTTTTTAAATACATCTTAAATGTCAGAGACAATTTAGCTTATCAAACATAACAATGACATTGATTGCATAACACCAAATATGAGAAGCAACTCATAGGTAATCAACGGTTTATGTGATTGTTATAGCGGCTTGGTAATAACCGACCTGACCAATCGGTTTTCGAGAACTTTGTGTAATGAGAACTTAACTATGAAAACTTTAGACGTGAATGAAACGCACCAGTTTCTAAACCAGATCCAACTACTCAATACGGTAAGCCGTCAACTTGGAAGCTGCACTGTTGGCTTTAGCAAAGATGACCCCGTTCGTGTGGCGGCCAACTCTATTCTTGAAGGGGCTGAAGAGTTTAAACATTTAGAGTTGCAGATCGACCAAGAAACCTTCGAAAAGGCTCAAGCGCTGTTCGGTGATGTAGTGGAGCTTCAAGCGAAGGTACAAGCGCGGGTTAATACCCACTAGAAAGAGAAAACCCCTATCGGTGACCAAACCAACAGGGGCGTTCTTTGTGCAATGAGACTTAGATAAACCAAGACTCGCAATCAGTATATATCTGGCTGACCACCAATATCAAGGATTTAGGCTGATTGCGGGTATTCACCTACCCAAAATAGGATTTTAGTGCAATGAGTATTCTTTCTATTGATTTTCGCAATAACCAAGAGGCGTTCATTGGGAAACACATCGCCCAACAACTTGAGCAAGACGGCCACGAAGCCACCGATATTCGCCGCGCTGTTCAGCATGCCATTAACTTTTATCGCAATACCGCAGGGTTTGCACGAGGCAAAGTATTTGACGAGTGCTTAGCACGAGCGAAACAGATGCTCTCTCCCTCTAAACCTAAGCGTTCAAAGAAGGCGAAAGCAAAATGACACCGGAGGAACGCAAGCGCAAACAGAACGCCAAGCGTGCTCAAACGTTGCGGGACAAACGCAAAGCCAGTGGTAACCATGATTTGCGTATATCTCTGAATGAGCAGGAGCAAAGCAAGTTGGACGATATTTGTGCTTTCTTTGCCTACCCTGCCGAGCCATACGCTCAAGAGGAAGCGCTTCAATCTTTGATTCACCGTGTTCATGCTGAGATTCCAAAGATTGAAACCAAGTTAGGCAAATGCAGCAAGTGTGGCGAGCAACTACCACAAGGCTGCGCCAAGTTACGCGACGGCGGCTTGTTCAAAGGTGACGCCACATGCTGGCATACCATTAACCGTATTCGGATTTATCAACCACAAATGGAACTTTGATATGAAAGACTCAATAAACTCGGAAATACTCATTTCTATACCCGAAGATCTAAGCCCATACCCTCAAATCAAGCGAGCGACCAATCCCGGTATATGCGTGGATTACAACCGCTCTATCAAAATAGCCAATAAGTTTATTCAAAGAATGAACCCACGCGCAAAGGAGAACGCATCATGACACTAGGTCTTTATGTTTTAGTGGTGAGCATTTTCTATCTTTGCTACTCATGGAACCAGCGCGATGCAGAGTAAGAAACAAAGCCTAATTGAAAGCGTGATTAACGTGGTGATCGGTTATGTAGTGGCTCTGTTAAGCCAGCTCACTATCTTCCCGCTCTTTGGGGTTCACCTTCCACTTACCGACAACCTGCTAATTGGCGCTTTCTTTACCATCGTGTCGATCATTCGTAGTTACGTGATTCGACGATTGTTTAACCGAAAATACAACCGCAATCCTATTGCGGATATGCCGAACTGACCAACGGCTAACATCAACCAATCAAGGAACTTTGTGCAATGAGTCTTGAATTAATCGCCATCAGCCTTTTCAACCTTGTGAAAAATGAACATGACGAGCTGATCATTGAAATGCCAACCACTGAGTGTGGTATTAACGCTAAATCTGAATTCTTGGTGATGGATATTCACCGCGCCATCAACGAGAAAACCAATAAGGGCTTTGGTTTTTTTAAGAAAGAGAGTGATTTTCTTAAATGCTCTGAACTCACTCTATCGAGCAAAGCGGCTCCTTTTACTGACTTTACTCAAGGTCAAGCGAACCGACTTCTATCCGAACTGTGCAAATACCCTTTTGCTGATACAGGTTTGCTCGTATTTGCTCACTACCAGTCTCTAGCTACTGAGTATTTAGTGGTGTCTATCATACCTTTTATTGATGGCATGACAGTTGACCAAGGGCTTCATATTCGACACACCAACTACATCGATGTTTCGAAGATCACTATCGCGGCTCGAATCGACTTTACGGAGTTCAACTGCAATCCAAACTCAAAACGTTATGTCAGCTTTCTAAGTGGCCGTTCTGGGCGTGGTGTGAGTGACTTCTTCTTTGATTTTCTTGAGATCGAAAACGGTTTAGAGCCAAAGGTTGAGAACGCCGTACTCAAACAAGCCGTTGAAGACTTTATTTCTAGTGGTAACAACGACCCAGACGAAGCCCACTGCATTCGTAAGTCGGTAAAGGAGTTTATTATTTTTGAATCTGTGAACTCTGGCGAAGAGGTTATGGTAGCTGAGTTGTCTGGTGAACTTCCTGCGGTTAACGGCGCTGACTTTGCCTCTTATGTTGAAAAGAACGGTTATGAGCTTTCTGATAGCTTCCCTGCCAATAAAGCGATAGCCAAACAGTTGGTGGAGTTCAAAGGTGCCGGAGGCGGTTTGAATATTTCTTTTGACCGCCAGCTACTGGCCGAACGCGTTTTTTATGATGCAGAAACAGATACATTGACGATTAAAGGCACTCCACCGAATCTGCGTGATCAATTGGTGAGGGCGAAGTAATGAAAAGACAGCTTACCCCTACACCAGATAAACCTTGGTTTTGCTTTGATGGCGACCAGAGTGAGTATTTTGCAACGGAAGATGAAGCGCTAGAAGCATCAAAAAAGGCTATCCGTTACTACTTGGATGAAGTTTGGGATGAGCAAGTAAACCAAGTACAAGTTGGCAAAATTACTCACACAACAAAACAAACCAACGTGACAAACCGCCCAAGTGACGAAGAGCTCGATGAAGAACTCGTAGATGGCAGTGGCGAATATTGGCCTGAGGAAATTTTGTATAAGTGCAACTATGAGGCATTGCCTCTAATCGCAACTAACCCCAATCTTGGCCGTTTGACCAACGGCCAACTCTAGTAACTAAGGAATTAAGTGCAATGAAGATTAAAGAACTACCAGTAGAACGCGATGAAATGGGCTTTTGGACTCATCCAGAACTGCCAGATTTTGGCGAGATTGTTTCAAAAGACGAACTTAGAGCTTTCGAAATTGAAAACCATATAACTATGAAAGTCATCTCCATGGAGAGCGATGCTGAGCAACAGATGATAGATGAATGGTTTGAAGATGGTGAAACCTGCATTAAGTGGGAACCAACACCACCTTCAAGAAGCTCTTTCCTTCTCTCGATTCACGATACAGAAGATGGACCATTCGCATGGTGGGCTGTTCCTAAACCAATCGAGATTATGATAGATGTTGAATGCATGGGCAAAGGCAGTAAAGCTCCACTCACAAGCATAGGCGCTGTAGTCTTTAACCCGCGCACCGGAGAACTAGGCGCTGATTTTGAAGAAATCATCAACCTTAATAGCTCAGTTTACTACGGCGGCGAAATCGATTCTTCAACAGTCGTTTGGTGGTTGCAGCAAAGTGAAGAAGCGCGCGCCATCTACGCAAAAGATACTCCGAAATCATCATTAAAAGACGCTTTACTTGAGTTCAACCAATGGCTAGCTGACTTGGGCCACTCTAATGATTTGTACCTGTGGGGCAACGGCAAAGAGTTCGACAACGTGATTGTTAAGAATGCCTTTGAATCTACCCGCATCAAACCTAACTTCTCTCACTGGAACGACATGGATGTTCGCACCATTGTGAAGTTAGGGCGCGATATTCTTGGGATTGACCCTAAATCGACACTAGAGCGCGAAGGTGTTCACCACTCTGCCCTTGCCGATGCGAAGTTTCAAGCCCGATACGTAAGCGAAATTTGGCAAGCGTTATACAGATAATCAAACCTAACTCTGGCCGTCTGACCAACGGCCTTTTTCAGACAAACTAGTGCAATGAGATAAGTATGTTAAGACCAAACGAGATAGTAGTAGATAACTTTGCAGGTGGCGGCGGTGCTTCCATCGGCATGCAGCTCGGCCTAAACCGCCATGTCGATATAGCGATAAATCACGACCCAGCAGCAATTGACATGCACAAGATGAATCACCCAGAAACAAAGTACTATTGTGAATCAGTCTGGGATGTTGACCCTGTTGAAGCGTGCGCGGGTCGCCCTGTTGGCCTAGCGTGGTTTTCACCAGATTGTAAGCACTTTAGTAAAGCTAAAGGTAATCGTCCTGTAGATAAGAACATTCGTGGGCTTGCTTGGGTGGCAGTTCGCTGGGCTTTACTTGTACCAGTGCGCGTCATGATGCTTGAGAATGTGGAAGAGTTTCAAACTTGGGGGCCGCTTATCGAAGTTAACGGGAAGTATCGCCCTTGTCCTAAGCGCAAAGGAAGAACATTCAAAGCGTTTATTTCTGCACTAACTACCGGACTATCACCTAAGCACCCAGATTGGCTTGAGCTATGTCGAGCAATTGGCATAGAGCATAATCTGCACGCTAAGCTAAAAATCTTCAAAGGACTTGGATATGATTTAGGTCACCGCCTAATAAAAGCAAATGACTTCGGCGCGGGAACCAATCGAGAACGCTTTTTTATGATCGCTCGAAATGATAATCAGAGAATAATCTGGCCGTCACCTACTCACGGAGATTGGCTGAAGCCTTACTTAACGGCTGCCGATAGTGTGGATTGGAGCATTCCAGTAACCTCGATATTCGGTAGAAAACGCCCTCTTGCACCAAAGACATTAGAACGCATAGCTAAAGGGATCGAAAAGTACGTTATTAACGCGGAAAATCCATTTCTAGTTCCTGAAGTTGCACAAGTTCCTTTCATCACTGAGTGTGCTAATGCTTCCAGTCAAAGAAACATGCCTATTGATGAGCCGCTCAGAACAATCACATCACACCCAAAAGGTGGCAGCTTCGCTTTGGTAACCAGTCATGTAATCAAGTTCAGGAACGGAAACATCGGGCACAGTATGGAGGAACCTCTTCATACTATTTCAGCCGGTGGAAACCATCTTGGTGAAGTCCGAGCCTTTTTGATTTCTTATTATGGTACTAGTGGGGCTCAAAACATTGAAGCGCCGCTAAATGCCATAACCACTAAAGACCGTCACGGCCTAGTGATCGTTAAGATTAATGGCGAGGACTACCAAATTGTAGATATCGGTTTGCGTATGTTTCAGCCTCACGAACTCTTTAAAGCACAAGGGTTTCCTTGCGACTACAAGATCTCACATGACACGCAAGGCAATAAGCTAACTAAAGAGAACCAGGTAGCCAAAGTTGGCAACTCTGTTTCTCCAGTAATCCCAGAAGCTTTAGTAAAAGCAAACTTTGTTGAATGTGAGCTAATCCAAAGCCGTGCCGCATAAACGCTAAGCCGCCTGACCAGCGGCTTTAAAAACTGACAATAGAGAGATGTGCAATGAGAACTCTTAAGCCAAAACAATATATTGAGGAATTCTACCCAGACTCAGGTATGTGTCCGCGTACAATTATTAATTGGATTAAGCGGGGTAAACTGAAAGGAACAACTACCCCGACGGGGAGATACTTGGTGTTGATCGACTCCCAAACTCCTATGAGCGATACTACTAGTGCGCTATTAAACTTTTTGGAGTCTTAATCAATGGCACCCAAACGAAGAAGAAGCGATCGCGCCCACTATCCTGAGTTTCTCCTCAAAGTTAAACATCGTGGTCAAGTTCGCTTCCGTTTCAAGGTTATAGACGGTTCTCTTAAAATGTTTCCTCCTGGTACAACTGAGCAGCAGGCAATTCAAGCAGCGCTGGCATACAACGAGAAATATCGTGCTAATGCAGCTCACTTTAGTTTGGAGTCATCAAATAAAAGAAACACTAGGCCCCAAGATCCTTTCAACAAGCCTTTAGCGGAATGGCTTCCTATTGTGATTAAGCGTGTTTCCTCCGAAGAAGGTCTATCTCAAGGGGTTTTGAGTAAATTTAAGAGTGAATGCGAAAAGCTAAATGAAGCCTTAGGTAATGTGCATTCAAAGGACTTGTCTCTTGCAGATATAAATAAATTTTTAAACGATAACTACTCGAACAGCTCCAAGCGTACATTTAATGGCAAGGTGAGTAATTTGAAGAAGGTGTTTTCTTATTTAGCGGATGAAAGCGCCATCGAATCAAACTTTATGGTGAATAAGAAGTTACGCAAGGTATCCAAGGAGGATTTCAAGAAGTCTCGCAGAGATCTGTTGCCTTCTGATTATGAGGCCATTTACGAAGCTGCCCCTTTATATCTAAAGGTGGCTATGGCTTTGTCGTTACAAACTACTCATGTTGTTAGAGAGATTTACCGGATAAAGTATAAGATCAACGCACCAAAAGAAGGTGTGTGCGGGGTTGTTTGGAATCAGGACCAAGCTCCGCACCATGTGGATGGTCATGAGGTATATGGCACGCTCTATATTCATCGTGAAAAGGTGAAGAAGTCAGACTCTTCGTTAGTTGCTATTCCTGTAACAGCAGCAATCAAGGAGATTATCGATCTTTCAAAAACTGATCGCTTGCATTGCCCTTATGTTGTTCATCGCAAACCTGTTCAATCAACCCGAGGTGTAGCAAAAGATTGCGATCATCCATACCAGGTTCACCATCAGAACATTAGCAAAGAGTTTAGCCGAGTTAGGGATTCTTTAGGCTTGTACTCTGATGTTGACAAGAAGTTTCGGCCCACCTATCACGAGATTAGGGGTTTATCCGCGCGCTTGATTGAGCAGATGGGAGAAAGTGCAACCATCAGAATGGCTCATGCAAATGAGAAGACAACTAAGATCTATACTGGTAGCGATAAGCCAATCTGGAATGAGGCTACACCAATCACTGTAAGCACCAATTAACCTCGTTTTATCTACCTCGACTTTCACTCCCTTGAAGTTATACTGTATATTTGAACAGTATAACTTTGCATTTTAATATGTTTCAAACCATTCAAGCTCGCTCAAATTATCGTATTGACAAGATTGGTCCAAACGGCGTCATTGGTGCAAACCGTAGTTGTGATGGCACTGTCGACCTACTATTAAAGAACGGGAGTTTCTTCAAAGCTCCGTTTGGCGGGTTCCTGCCCACAACAAATATCATTGGACTTCGTAGAGTCAAGATTATGTTTATCAGGGCCCTTTGCTTAGATAGTGAAGCTGAATATATTGGATATACGATCCCCAATCATCATTATGTTGTGGGGACGTATTTGGAAGGCAAGGCTTACACCCTGCTTTACGATGGAAAAGCTGAACACGAGTTAGTTAAAGGGGCAGATATCGACACATCAAACAATGTAGTTAGCTTGCTTTAACACCTCTATTTTAGTGGTGTCGATATACAGTAGTCTCTAATTTGTAACTTTATGATTTCTAATTATTTTTTATTTTCCGTTTTTGTGCATTTTTCATTAGTACACTAACAAGCAAAACATCCCGTAATTAGTTGAAATAGATGAGTATTTTTTGATTTCACCCGTAGAGCTACCAACATCGGGGTTTCACCGTTTTGGGCCCCAAAAACAATATTTACTCATAATCATAATTCTATGATTACTTTTGTTTTGTGTGGATGTTGGTGCACTACGATTAAAAAACACCTCGCAGCTCTCTTGTCACCTGTCTTTTTGGTCAACCGACTCCCTTTCCTACACTTTCGGCTTGAACTGTGCCTCTCTTTGGCTCAAACTAAGAACTGTGTATTTAAACAGTACTTGGTTGTATGCATGTAATTCCAATCTACGCAAGCGCAGGTGTATCAGGTTTTGAGTCACCTGCCGCTGAATACGCTCAACTTGGTTGTGACCTGAATGAATTCCTTATAGATCACCCAAGCTCAACTTTTATCGGTCAAGCTAAAGGCGATTCGATGCAGGGGGTTGGTATTTTTGATAATGATATTCTGATTGTAGACCGCTACCCTACCGCTCAACATCTTGACATAATCGTTGCAAACATAAATGGTGAGTTTGTGTGCAAGCAATTCGACTTAACCAAGCGATTACTACTTTCTGCCAATCCAAAGTATCGACCTGTTCCGATTATGGAATATGACACATTTTCGATAGAAGGCGTCGTTATACGCTCCATTCGCTGCTTTAGGCCTTGTTACTTGTTGGACTAATATGTTTGCTCTCGTTGACTCTAATAGCTTCTATTGCTCTGCAGAGCAAGTGTTTCGGCCAGAATGGAGAGGAAAACCTGTCGTTGTTCTATCAAACAATGATGGTGTGATTGTGGCGGCAAACCGACAAGCAAAAATAGCAGGTATTCCTAAATTTACGCCCTATTTCAAAGTTAAAAACCTGTGTGAGCAAAAAGGGGTCATTGTTTGCTCATCTAATTATGAGCTTTACGCTGATTTATCATCAAAGATGATGGACGTAATAGGACGCTTTGCACCTCAACAGTATATTTACTCAATCGATGAGTCATTCCTTTCATTTGAGCGTGTTTACCCTGCAATTCCTGACTTAAAAGAGCATGGCTTAAAACTGCGTAAAGCTGTTTGGAAAGAGTGCCGTTTACCTGTTTGCGTTGGTATTGCACCTACCCTCACCCTTTCAAAAATCGCGAACCACTGCGCTAAAAACATTCGTGATCATCAGGGAGTGTGCGTATTAGGAAATCAGCAAGATATAGACAAGGTTCTGTCTTTATTCGAAGTTTCTGACGTCTGGGGTATTGGCAGGCGCTTAACTACTCACTTTAAACACTTAGGCATTACTACTGCCCTGCAGTTAAAGAATTACCCTGTTGGTCTTGCTCGTAAAAATTTTAACGTTGAAGTCGAACGAACAGTGAGAGAATTAAATGGTGAAAGCTGTAAAATATGGGATAACGTTCAGCAAGATAAAAAACAGATTTACTCAACTCGCTCTGTGGGTGAACGAATCAAGACACTTGATGAATTGACTCAGGCACTAAGCCAACATGCAAACATCGCTTCCCGTAAAGCACGTAACCAAAAGTCACTTTGTAAAGTGGTGCTTTGTTTCGCTGCAAGTAGCTCTTATGATGAAAAAACATTTTCATATAGAGCCATACACCGCTTCGCTTACCCGACTTCTGACGTGAACCAGATAACTAAAGCTTGTGTTGCCATGGCTAAAGAAATCTATAAGCCTGGTGTGCCTTACTATAAAATTGGGGTGGGTTTGCTTGATTTGGTTGATGGTAGATATGCTCAACCTGACCTTTTCAACCCTGAACCAAATAACGATAAGCTTATGTCTGTGTTTGATAACATCAATGACCGATACGGAAGAGATACTGTTTTTCTTGGCGCTCAGGGAATACAGAAAAAATGGGCGATGCGTAGAGATTTGCTCACTAGACAATACACAACGAACTGGCAACACATACCTATCATTGCGTGTAAGTAATACTCTATATGTTGTTGAACGTCTATCCTACAAGATAGCCATGACTTAACTCACGCATTCACTTACATCATTGTTGTCCAGAAATGAGCCTATACGTGACGAGCTCAAGCCACATTATGTATATCAGAACGCTCAAAGTACGTATGTGCCCTTACAACTTAAAGGGGAATTTTTCGTTACGCGTCACCCCTTGCTGACATGAACTTTCTATTGAAAATGGGGTTTCAACGATTTGTTTTTATGGATGTTTATTGGTAACTTGTTCGAATGAACAATATTTCTGCACTCACTTCATCTTTCTTCTGGTGGCGCTCTAATTAGAGCGGCACTGAATTCTTACATTCTTTAGCTGCTGGAAGGTAGCTAAGTATGTCACTTCTTTTATCTCCAGTAGCAACCTATTTAACTAGGAGATAAAATCATGCTGAAAAAGCAATCAACTGAAATACGAGAAGTTATCTTAACCGGAGATAGAGCGACCGGCCCATTGCACCTCGGACATTATGTCGGGTCTTTAAAACAACGTGTCGACCTACAGAACACTCATGAGCAAACCATTCTTGTTGCGGATATACAAGGCCTTACTGATAACGCTCATAACCCGAAAAAGGTATCTTCGAATATCCTAAATGTAGTTGCAGATTACTTAGCAGTCGGTATAGACCCGTCTAAAACGACCATTTGTCTACAGTCACAACTACCAGCTCTTGCCGAATTAACTATGTATTACAGTAATCTCGTTACTATCAGCCGGCTAGAGCGGAACCCAACAGTCAAAAGTGAAATTCAAAACAAAGGATTTGAACGTTCTATTCCAGCAGGTTTTCTGACCTACCCTATATCTCAAGCTGCTGATATCACAGCTTTTAATGCCTCTCTAGTTCCCGTTGGCGATGACCAGATACCCATGCTAGAACAAACCAATGAGATAGTGAGGAAAATAAACTCATTAGCTGGAAAAGATGTCTTAAATGAATGCCGTCCTTTACTCAGTAACGTTCCCCGTTTACCTAGTACAGATGGTAAAAATAAGATGTCTAAGACGATGGGCAATACCATTAATCTCGGTGCCAGTGAAAAAGAAATCTCTGTAGCGGTCAAATCCATGTATACCGACGCCAATCACCTGAGAATAGAAGAGCCAGGGTCCATCGAAGGTAATGTCGTGTTTACCTACCTTGATGCTTTCCATCCAGATAAGGATTATATCAGCCAACTCAAAGAACATTATCAACGCGGTGGGCTGGGTGACGGCACAACAAAAAAAATACTAGAAGAATGCTTACAAGAGCTACTTAAGCCCATCAGAGAAAGAAGACAGATGTTTCTTAATGATCGCGCCCAATTAATTGATGTTTTGAGGAAAGGAAGCCAAACATCTAGAGAGAAAACAGAGACCGTTCTTTTTGATATTAAAGGGAGCTTTGGACTAAATATTTTCTGAACTGATGTATTAATTCAGACCTGATCTGACAGTTACTCCCTTTTCGACTCGTTCCTGTCAGATTAGATCTGAGCCATTTCCTTTTCACATAGTTTTACTCGCCATTCATCATTGTTCTAAAGAACCATTTTGCTATAAATCAGCACTAAAGTAGCTTCGCCAGCAATGTAATCCACGAGTGATATGGGCTAAAGGCTAATACCCTTGTTTATTAAGTTGATAGAATAGATGTCTCCGCATCGCCCTAATTGTTACAGTGACAAGAAATTCATATTAAACATAGTTCATATGTGATTCATATCCTATCCTTTTAAATCATTTACTTTAAAGTTGGCTCACCTTTGTCAACTCACTCAATCTGCTTAATGAAACGGACACTACTTTGGGTCGTGCTGCATGGCTTTGCCATGCTGTGTGTTCTGATGAATCTTTTAACAGGCTTTCGCATTGCAACAGTAAGCCATCCGCAATGGCTTTTCTTCTCAGTGTGGCTTCCTCAAGGGCAATTGCATTCCATCCACATCTATTCCGGTATTGCGTTAAGTGCTTTGGCGCTCTCATATTGTCTTTATCGTTGGAGGCTCAAGCCGAGTGTTAAATCGAGCCAGCATCGAGGCATCAACGCATTTAACAAACGCTTCATTAAAGTGAGCTACGTGCTCTTCCCTGCATTAATTGTGACTGGGTGGCTGCTACTTAGCGGTTACGCAGGTGATGCAAGCAAGCTTCACTTTTATCTTGCACACGGGGCACTACTTTACTTATTTCTGCACGCTGGCGGTTACTTTCTCCAATATGGTGTGGCGGCATTTCTCACTATCTTTTCAACTCGAATAACCAAGCATGAAATACTGCAAATATTAGCAGTACTAACGCTTACCCTTCTCCCTTGGGCGGGCATCTTTCTGACTTCCTCTTCAGTGCTGACGGCCACAACCCTACCTTCAGAGCAAGTTATCAACATTGATGGCATTGCCGACGAGCCCATTTGGCAAAATACACCGTCGACCTACGTAGAAACCTATGGTGGAGAAGGGTTTAAAAATGGCCATACTCGCATCAGCATCAAAGCGATCCACAACCAGCAGGATATTTTCTTCCACATCACTTGGGATGATCCAACTGAAAGTCTGGATCACCTCCCTCTAGTTAAAACAGACAAAGGTTGGCAAGTCCAAGAAGACGGCTTTTATCGCTTCGACGAAAAGCAATTCTATGAAGACAAACTTGCAATCATGATCTCCAATTCATGCAACCTAGGCGCCGATGGAACCGCTCACCTTGGGCCTAAGCCACTAGAGGGAAAACCTGCCAATTGGCACGGCAAAGGTTATCACTATTCGCCAGATAACAACCTTCGTGATCTATGGCATTGGAAGGCTGTGCGAACCAATGGCATGTATCAGGCGGATGACAATTCGTTCACTATTCCTCAGCAAGTTGACCCAGCTAAGAGGCGCTATACCGCAGGCTATATCACTGACGGCAAAGAGTCTGGGGCTTACGTCATGAATTGGCAGTGGTATTCACCTAATGGCGTCACCCCGAAACGACTGCCTAATACAGACCTAACCGGCTCTTTTTCGTCTATCAACCAATCTACGAATCACGCTCCTTACCTGAGCTGGCACGACACTAAGGTTTACTCACATAACATTGAGCAATCTCCCCTCAAGACGACCCTTCCTTCGGTATTACATAACTCCAATCAGTTTGAAGGTGACCGAGGTGATGTCCGTGCATTTGGGCAGTGGAACAACGGAGCATGGTCACTCGAAATCGCTCGAAAATTAGATACAGGATCAGCTCAGGACATTGCAATACGTGATGGTGTATGCCTTTGGGTTGCCGCTTTTGACCATTCCCAAATAGCACACACGCGACATGCTCAAGGCATACGTTTAGCACTTGAGGTAACACAATGATCAAACGACTGTCGATACTCGCTACTTTGATTTCAAGCTTAGTAGTCATCGCTTACTTCAACCCTATTGAGCAAGAAGAACCACAACCATCACGATGGCAAAAGATAACTATGGGAGGTCAACCCATCGATATCTGGAGTGGGCCTTGGAGCTGCGTGTTGGATAAGAAAACGGGATTACTCTGGGAAGTAAAAACAGACTCTGAAAACATCCATGATTCGTATTGGTCGTACTCATGGTTTGATGGCACGCGAGGTGTCCCAGATCGCGGCGATTGTTTCTTTGACGATGGTCGCTGCGACAGTTTCGACCATGTCACTCGAACCAACGCCGAATCCTTGTGTGGCCGCAGTGATTGGCGAGTCCCCACAACGGACGAGCTCTCCACACTGATTAACCTCTCGGTTCCAAATGGGCAGGCCAAAATCAGTGGCGGATTTTTTCCTAGGGTGCGCAAAGGTGATTACTGGACAGCAGACCATTCGATTCCTTTAAGCGGCTTTTACTCTCGATTGGGCGAAGGGGCAAACGCCGTTGACTTTCGTGATGGCCAAGTGAAAACCCTTCCCTATCGAAATGCCGCCTTTTTAATCTTGGTCACTCAAGATCGGTAGTCGAATTTTCATGGTCAGTTTAGACCGACTCTAACCCATAAACTATGGACTTTATTATGATTCGAAGGATTGCAACATTGTCACTTTTAGCCGTAGCCGGGCTCACCAGCCTGAATGCGGGAGCCGCGACACAATATCATCGAGTAGTCTGGGACAGTGACCCTGCGCGAGAAGCGGTCATTGGATTCTCTCCTAACGGCGAGAGTGAACAACCCTATGTGCAATATGGAACGTCAACCGATGAAGCCACATGGCTAACCAAACAACCTAGCTACGATCATGTATTTGCTGGCGACTTACTCAGCTATTTTGTCCGATTGGATAACCTGACGCCGGATTCCCCCATTTACTATCGTGTCTGTGACCAACAAGGTTGTGGTGAGCGCTTTTGGTTCCGCACCGCTCCTATAGACAATAGTGAGTTTGTCATGATCGCTGGGGGCGATACTCGCACAGGGTGGACCAATCGAAGAATGGGGAATCAGCTAGTAGCAAAGGTTCGCCCCTTATTCATTCTTCACGGCGGCGATTACACCAGCCAAAACAGCGCGTCGCAAATGGCTCAGTACTTAGACGATTGGGCATTGACCTTTTCCAGTGATCAGATAGATGGCAAAGCGTACAAACGTACCTACCCATTCATTCCAACCCACGGCAACCACGAAGATTACGATTACTCAACACTGTGTAAAGTGTTTGGAGTCGATGCTGACGGTAATGGCGAGTGTAATCCTTTTGATACCTACAACGTTGTTAACATTTCGCCATTACTTCGCGTCTATACACTGAACAGCCAGTTTCGAAAAAGTGGCTGGTCAAGCTATGCATCCCAAATGAACGAATGGCTAGAACAAGATTTGGCCACTCATGGCGAAGAGAACATCTGGCGCGTGGCACAATACCACAGACCAATGTTTCCTCACGTTTCATCCAAGTCTGATAGCCCAGATCTGTTTAGCTGGTGGGCAGAGTTGTTTTACCAGCACAGTATGAATCTCGTTGTCGAATCAGATAGTCACTTAACCAAAGCGACCCGAGAACTAAAACCGGACGGTAACAACTTTGTTAGTTCGCCAACCGGAGGAACAGTGTACATCGGTGAAGGCAGTTGGGGGGCAGCAGCCCGCTCTGCTAATGACCCTAAAAGCTGGACGCTAGATGCAGCAAGTATTCAGCAAGTAAAAGTCATTCAAGTGTTGAAAGACTCCATGACCGTCCGAACTGCGCAGTTTGATGCTTCAGCTTCAACGCTGACAAGAGAGGAGAGAGAAGCGGATAGCCTCCGTTTACCCGAGAACGTGAATTGGTGGTCACTCAACGAAGTCGGAGAAACGATGGAATTAGTTCAATCCGCGGATCGTCTCTCGATACTTAAAAATCAAGATCCTGATACCTCCCCTTCGTTCATTCGCCTACCCGCTACACAAGATGTTTTTGTCGCACAATCACAGCCAGAGACTAACTTTGATGGACACGAAGACGGCTTACTCGCTGATGCATCCGATTCTACCTACGGCCGTACTATGAGCCTAATAGCCTTTGACGTATCTTCAATTCCAACTTGTGTCGATATAGCCGGTGTTAAGCTTGAATTGCAAGTCACCAACAAATCTTATGGAGAGTATGGCGTTCATGTCGCTGCAGAGGAGTGGAAAGACTCATCGGCGACCTGGAATTCAGTGGATGGTGAACAAATCGCCGGAAGAACACTGACCCACTTCATACCATCATCAACGGGAACGGTCGATGTTGATCTAACCGACAGCCACCTACTCGACTTATGGGAGCATGATGGCAATTTTGGCCTAGTCATCGCGTCAGCCGGTACGACAGATGGCCTTGACTTTGATTCAAGCGAAACAGGTACACCACCAGCACTAGTCGTGAGCTATAACGAACCCAAAGACTGTGAGACACCTATTAACTCATTATCGTTACCAACCAGCGACGATACCTTTATCGCCTCCAGCAAAGCTTCTGAAAACTTCAACAATCATGCAGACGGCTTACTTGCTGACTTGCTTGATACCAAATATGGAAAAACCAATGCGCTGATGAAGTTTGATGTCTCTGCATTACCTGAAGGCGTTGAATTCGATTCAGTGATATTGGCATTACACGTGACCAATGCTTCGACTGGCAATTTTGAATTGTATCGCGTCAATCAAAATTGGAATGAGCAGACGGCGACCTGGCAATCGATTTACGATAATGGCGGTTCTGGCGACTACCTAACCACCTTCTCACCAAAAGAGACTGGTGTTTACCGTATCGATTTGACCAACTCGGGCTTACTTCAATCTTGGCTTAACGGAGAAAACACTGGGCTTATCATTGTACCCAAGAGCCTCAATGGTCTTGATATCAGCTCCCGCGAACTGGGAATGGGCCCCGTTTTAACAGTCACTTATCATTAGCGACTCCGAATAGCTCGGCTTCAATCTGGGCGAAAGTTTCAACGCCCAGATTGAACGCTTTCACAGTTATTGTACGCTGACGTCTTTCTCACGAATTTGCTGGCTGTTGATATGCGCTGCCGCTTTTCTAGCAGCCGATTCTATATGCGTAAGATCAGCTTCCGTTTGAATAGAGAGATATTGGTGGCCTCTGAAATCTAAATCAAAATACCGAGCGGTCATCACAAATGGTTCAATAAAACACGATGGACACGTAGATTGATAACCCGTAGAAATGACCGACATGCTTTTTCCTGCCCATCGCCGACCTAAAAGCTTGTCGTTCTCCGTCAAGTCCGACAACCTGTCAAAAAACACTTTCATCTGAGCTGACATCGAATACCAGTACACAGGGGACGCCCAAACTATATGTTCTGCATCCACCAATGTATGCATCAACTCAAGAAAATCATCGGATTCGTTCCGATGTTTGTAGTCGTAATATGTGATGTCATAATCTGACAAGTCAAACACGCGCCCCCCGGAAACCGCAGCAACAGCTTCAGCGAATTGATGTGTATTGCCATCTGCCTTTGACGAACCAAGTACAATCGCGATTCGCATATCTCGATCTAATTTTACATGCTCTAAATTGCCCATTACGCCTCCCAAACCTGACGCTGCAATACAACGCGGTAACCATCGATGTCTTCAAAAGTACATCCAACGTTTTCCCAATAAGGATTGAATGAGGTCACTTTCTGAAAACCCGCATCGAGCATATTCTGACAGCAACGCTTCCAATCACTTTCGTCGGGTACGTAAAACACCAGTAAGTTATCTTGACTTGGTGCAGGCGCAACATGGCTGCCGTAGTGGTGTGTAAATTCTAAATGATAGGGATGAGCTGGATGACCGATGATGGTTCCGCTAAAACCTTCATGGTCGGTAAAGCTGCTCAGCAATTCAAAGCCTAAGCCGTTGATATACATATTGGTGAGAGTATCTAATTCGTTCGTTGGTCGAGCGACACGCAATGTTGAGTTCCTTGGGATCATAGTTGCTCCTTATCAAAATCCTGTGCTCAGCGATGGCCCATCTCTGGGCCTCCTTGAAACTAAGAAAACGCAGGATAAAACCTCAACCTAACTTGAGATCAAGAACCAATTTCTTAGATGCACCTTGTTTACGAAAGAGTCCAAATTGCTCACTCGGCCTCTAAAGACTCTGTGTCACTTTTCCATTCCCTGCAATCCCGAAATGCACTATGCTAAGGCCGCCCATAACAATGGGTACTTAATACATATATTTATTCTCAGGGCGGGGCGAAATTCCCCACCGGCGGTATATCTTTAACAAGATGAGCCCGCGAGCGCTCGATTCGTCGAGGTCAGCAGATCTGGTGAGATGCCAGAGCCGACGGTTATAGTCCGGATGAGAGAGAATTGATGCACACCAGATGTTTCATTGCGAAACGCTGGTGCATTTTGCGTTGTCTTCTATCCCATATTGCCCTGATTCTGGTAAACAATAAGGAAACACCATGAATCAGACATCTTTACTTGCCGAATTTGGCACTCCTATCGACCGCGTCAACGCGGCTCTTGATGCTCTAAAGCGCGGACAAGGCGTTTTATTACTTGATGATGAAAACAGAGAAAATGAAGGTGACTTAATTTACTCTGCTGAACATCTCACACCCCAGCAAATGGCACTAATGATTCGAGAATGCAGCGGGATTGTCTGCCTGTGCTTAACGGATGACAAAGCCACTCAACTCGATTTACCGCCTATGGTTAGCCGTAACGACAGTGCGAATCAGACGGCATTCACAGTTTCAATTGAAGCTAAAAAAGGCGTTACCACCGGCGTCTCAGCCCATGACCGCGTCACCACTATCCAGACCGCTATTGCGCCAGATGCAAAGCCGCAGGATTTGGCGCGCCCTGGGCATGTATTTCCCTTACGTGCACGCTCTGGTGGCGTTTTAAGTCGCCGCGGCCACACAGAAGGAACGGTCGACTTAATGACTCTAGCGGGCTTAGCTCCTTCTGGCGTTCTATGTGAAGTAACAAACCCTGATGGCACCATGGCTCGCGCTCCACAGATTGTTGAGTTCGCACGAGAGCATGGGATGCCGGTATTAACGATCGAAGACATCGTCGCCTATCGACTACAAAACACCAGCGCTTTAGCCAGCTGATCGTAAGGAGTAACGCCTATGTTTACAGGAATTGTCTCCTCCATCGCGACGATCCAACGGATTGACGATCGCGGAGGAATTCGAACCTTTGAGCAGTTTCTCGCTGCGCAAGGCAGCAGTCTCAATGCTCTGACTCATACAACAGCACGTCCTCTGCAACGACCTTAAGCTTTATGCCGCGTCATCGCTTAGCAACGGCGCGGCATTATTACTGATTTATCAAGAGTCTTACCCTGCTCTTTTAAGTTACACCACTCTTTAGCAGTAGATCATAACCTGCAAGAAAAGGCACAACATTGGAGGAGACAATCTATTTAGACAAAGGTGAAGTCTAGAAATCAGACACTATGATACAGATCACTTATGAATATTGAGTTTTCTATAATAATTAGCTTTCAATATTAATCTCAATTCATATAACACCAAGGAAGGATTCAAATGAATAAGGGAATCATAGTCGCAGCTTGCCTTGCCAGCCTAGCCGCGTGCAGTAGCTCAAACCAACTGACTGTTTTTGACGGACTAACCTACACCGCCAAAAACGAAGGAGGGATTAACGACCCGATACGTTTTTATCCTCTGCAAACGACTCAAATAAGCCTAGATGGCCAGCTCACTTATCAGATTGGAGATTTGTGCTATTCAGACAGAAACCGCTCGCCAATGACTTCAAACTGTTTTAACCAATCATCAGGTAGTAACCCAGTCAACGCAACGGTAATTCAACATGAGTATAAATCGGATAGCGAAGATCCAATCGCGATTTCAACCCTCGCCTTTAACCTCAACCAGGCCCTCACAAACGCTACATTAAATTTAGCCACATGTAACGAAGAAGAATGCCAAAAAGCGCTCACTTCAAGTAGTAAGAGCATCAATAAAGCCGCCAATACTCTTCAGGAAGAATTGAATAGAACAAACGTAAGGGTCTACAACTGGAGTGATACTATCAAGCATTCCGCCGACAGCGGTTCGGAAAGCCTAAAAGCCTCAGGAGAATCCGCCACTCAGGGGATCACCATCGTTAATGGCTACAGCATCAACGAACTCAAGATCTCATGTATCAACAGCAAAGCGATTACTGCAAGCAAATCGGATCATTTGAAAGTCGTTACTAAAACCATTGCCGCTGATTCTATTTCTTTCATCAACACCCAATCAAAAATATCAGAACTCGCCGCAACGTTGAATACCGAAGAACTAGCGAAAGACCTAAAAGGGTTCTCGAAAGAACTTCTAGCTTTGGAACTTTCATTAAAATCCGCCAGTACAATCTCTAGCATGGGAATGCTAAAAAAAACTAAGACTACCGTAGAACCAAAGACAGAGGCCAACACTTCAACTTACCTAGCCGTACTTACCGATCTTGAAGATTTAAAGGAACATTTTCCAGAGTGCGAATAGTGATACCAGTGATCTGCCAGTATTAAATTGACAGATCACTCCCCAATCGATGACATGTAAGCCTCATAATCTTGACCATGAGTAAGATAAATTTGTTTTAGTTCACCAGACTGGATAAGTTGTGGCATATGGGTATCAAACATCTCAATGAGCTTGTTTGATGACTCGGTGTTAGAAAATACGACGTAAAGTTTCTCCCCTTTCTTGACAACTTCAGTAACAAACGCGTCTGTCACTAACAATTCTGAGCTAGCCATGCTTGATGGATAATCTATTAAAGCACTCACTCTGCCCTTTTTTAGAAGTTTCATCCCTTGCTCGGCGCTGTCTACCTCTACCAATTCAAGCGGAATATCTTTAAGGAAGCCCTTCTCAAAACCATAACCCCGAACCCATGCGACTTTCTTATTTACCAATGATGAAAGCTGCAGCTCTTCCCAATCAAGCGAGCCTCGAGCAAATGCAACAATTACATCTTCTTCCACACTAAGGTGCCATTGTGGATATAGAAACGCATCCGCGTTTGGATAAAAGTAATCGCCCAAATAAGCGCTGGCTTCCTGTTTTCGGACAAGATGCTTGGCTCGTTTCCATGGCAATACTTCTAGGGAAAGGGGAACATTCAAAGGTTGAAAAACGGCTTTAATAATCTCCCAGTAAAAGCCTGTACCGTCGCTGTTGGTGTAGCCGGACCATTCTTGGCTAACTATCTTAATTCGTTCACTATCACTGGCGTAGGAAACTGAAGTAACCATCAGTAGTCCCACACTAACAAGCCAAGACTTCAACCTCATTCGCAAACCTTACCTTTATCAATCCTTCTAAATAGAGTCTAGTCCAGCAGATATAACAGAGGCTTGCGAATTTGGCTCACCCACGTGCAACAAGGTCTTTGCTAAATGCCTCTAATAAAAAGTCGATAAAGACCTTTTTACGCTTCGGCATTAGTTGCCTATCTGCGTAGACCAAACTCACAAGCACTTCTGGCATTTGATACTCAGGTAGCAGTTGTATAAGTCGCCCGTTAGCAAAGTGCTCTCGGCAAATGAATTCAGGTAGTACTGCAATGCCAAGCCCGTCCAGACAGGCTTTCAGACAGGCGGTAATGGTGTTGACTCGTAATCGGTGTGGCAGGTCAATTTGCAAGGAGTCTCCGTCTTCCGGGATCAAATGCCATTTAGGTAACCTCACCGCGCGGTTAAATACCTCAACCATTTGATGCGGTGGAATTAAGTCACGATGAGACTCAATTCCTCCATGCTCCTCAAGATATTCTGGGCTGGCAACCAATACACGCTGTGATTTTGTCAGTGGACGAGAAACCAAAGCAGAGTCTTCTAATTCACCAATTTGCGCGTACAAATCAATGCCTTCAGCGATGATGTCGACTTCTCGATTCGACAGCTCAAGGTTTATGGTGACGCAGGGGTATTCTTTGAGAAAAGCGTTGATGTATGAGCCCATGATTTGATGACCCAACTCTACCGGCAACACCACATTTAAAGGCCCACGAATCAAATCCTGATTGGCAGAGACTTCGAGCTCAGCCTGATTCATAATCTCCAGCATTTGCAGGCTGGATTGATAAAACCGCTCACCTTCCGGTGTTAATACTAAACTTCTCGTTGAACGCGTGATCAAGCGCACACCTAGATGCTTTTCCAGCTCAACTAACTTTCGGCTCACAGTTGACTTGGTCATATTTAGTGCATCCGCTGCATGAGTAAAACTCCCACAATCAACAACTTGTGCGAAAACGGTAATCGCATTCAAATCCATCTCATCACCTTACGCTTCAATTAGTTAAATTTTTGCAACAGTGTTTCTCTTTTTTCCTATCTTATCAATCAATCCAGATTATTTACAATTTGTAACATCCGCCGTAGATGAAAACTGAATACGAGAAAAATAATGACAGATACACATACTGATACTAAGCCAGCAAAAACCAGAAAAGCCCCTCTTATCGCGACAGCCATTATGCTTTCACTGGGTTTGCTGGGCAGTGGATACTGGTTTGGATACGGTCAGTACTTCGAATCCACCGACAACGCCTACCTTCAGGGAGAGATCACCACGATTAGCCCTAAAGTGGCTGGCTACATTGAACACTCTTTTGTCAATGACAACCAAAAAGTCAAAAAAGGCGATCTGTTAGTCCAAATTGACGACCGTGACTACCGCACTGCTCTCGAACAAGCGAAAGCACACCTCACCGTCACACAGTCCAGTGTAGAGAATTTAAAAGCACAGCAAACCTTGCAACAAAGCCAAATCCATCAAGCAGAAAGCCGCGTCGATTCAGCAAAAGCGGAATATGATCGCGCTGTTCAGCAAGTACAACGTTCACGCAGCCTTCTTAAACGCAACTACGCTTCGCAAGATGAAGTCGACAACATGCTGGTTCAACAAAAAGTCACTCAGGCCGAGCTGGATGAAGCGAAAGCGAGTCTGGTTGCTGCTCACGATCAGCTCACGGTCATCGATAGCGACATTAAACAAGCTCAGGCATCCATTGTTGAGTCTCAAACAGCCGTCGAGCAAGCTCAGCTCAACCTCGACTACACCAAAATCTATGCGCCGGTAGATGGTATCGTAGGCAAGCGCAGTGTGCGTGAAGGTCTGTTGGTTCAAGCTGGTACACCATTAATGAGCTTGGTGCCGACGAGTGACGTCTGGATAGAAGCTAACTTCAAAGAGACTCAGTTGAGCGGCATTCATCAGGGACAAAAAGTTGAGATCGAGCTGGATGCCTTTCCAGGCCAACCATTAGAAGGCATCGTAGACAGCTTTTCACCTGCCACTGGCGCTAAATTTGCGCTATTGCCTCCGGAGAACGCGACAGGTAACTTCACCAAGATTGTTCAGCGCGTACCAGTTAAAATCACCATCCCCGACCAACAAGCATTGAAAGGCCGATTACTACCGGGGTTATCAGTTGTGGCAACCATTGATACCAGAGGTTAATCCATGTCGGAAGCAACCTTAAACTCACCTGCCGTTCAAGAGAATGAAGTGTCAACACGCCACTGGATCGCTTTATTTGGTGGCTTGATCGGCGCCTTCATGGCTATTCTCGACATTCAGATCACCAACTCGTCGCTGAAAGACATACAAGGTGCCTTGTCTGCGACTCTGGATGAGAGCTCATGGATTTCGACATCCTATTTAGTCGCGGAGATGATTGCTATCCCACTCAGTGGCTGGTTGTCTAAAGCCCTAGGCAAGCGTCGTTACCTGACTTGGACAACAGCAATCTTCACACTGTCATCACTGCTTTGCTCTTTTTCATGGAACATGACCTCGATGATCGTCTTCCGTGCAATGCAAGGTTTTAGTGGCGGTGCATTAATTCCTCTCGCCTTCTCTCTGGTTATTCAGCTACTTCCGATTAACAAGCGAGCCGTCGGTATGGCGTTGTTCGGTGTTACCGCTACGTTTGCTCCGTCCATTGGTCCAACGTTTGGTGGCTGGCTAACGGAAAATCTTTCCTGGCACTACATCTTTTATATCAATATTCCACCAGCGCTCCTGGTGATTACAATGATTCGCTATGGATTGGATGACGAGAAGCTCAGCCTAAATACCCTCCAAAAAGCCGATTGGTTCGGCATTGCGACTATGGCGTTAGGTTTGGGCTGTCTCGAAGTAGTATTGGAAGAAGGAAACCGTGAGGAGTGGTTCAGCTCTAGCTTTATCATCACGCTAAGCATTATCTCCGCCGTGAGTTTAGTGTACTTCGTTATCAATGAGTTACAGCACAAGAAACCACTAGTGAACTTGAGATTACTGCGTGATGGGCAATTTGCCATGTCGTGTATTGCTTATCTGATTTTGGGCATGGCCTTACTAGGTTCAATCTATGTGCTGCCTCTCTACCTAACTCAGATCCAGCAATACAACGCGATGGAGATTGGTGAAGTCCTGATGTGGATGGGCTTTCCTCAGCTCCTGATCTTTCCACTGGTTCCGAAGCTGACTCAAATCATCAAGCCTAAGTACTTAGTCACCTTTGGCTTCGCGATGTTTGGTTTGAGTTGCTATGTTAATACTCACATGACGATAGATTTTAGTGGTCACCAGTTGATTCTGTCGATGATCCTACGTGCTATTGGCAGCCCGTTCATTATGGTGCCGTTATCTCTGGTCGCGATGAAAAACATCAGCAAGCTAGACACTCCAGATGCCTCAACACTGACCAATGTTATGCGTAACCTTGGCGGTGCTTTTAGTATTGCTATCATTGCGACCTTGCTCGACAACAAGACCCGTGAACACCTCGCACATATTAAAGAATCTCTGCCGTCGGTGAGTACATTAGGTTGGGACACGCTGCACCAGCAGCAAGCCTTCTTTATGCAATCTGGAAGTGACGCCGCAACAGCCTTGATGCAAGCTGAAGCCAGTTTACTCAGTACCATGCAACGCGACGCCGCGATCATGGCCTACAACGACGTCTTCTTGATGATGACCGCTTTTCTAGCGTTAGCAGCGGTACTCATTCTTAATATGAAGAACTAAATTCATAGCGAAGGTACAAATCTGGGCGCGACGTTACCAAGTCACTTCACGCCCATTTTCCACCACGAAGCCTGAACTTAGAACCGTTGTCATAACCAATATGTTTTTGGGCTCGACAGAAAAACTCTCTGATAAGGCTTTTGCCAACCCCAACTGTAGCGCGCTCACTGACTTTTCTGACCAGACTGACGGTAAGAAAAGGTTGGCAATGATTTGGTACGACTTTCCCTCTTGCCGCTCAGCCCGAACAAAATTAATGGTCATATCTGTGGTAGGCTGCTCAGACAAACTGCCCCAGCGCTCAATAACTTCACCGGTCTCTGCTTTGGAAACCAAATCCGACAAAATTGTGCAATGTGCTATTGGCATATCAACTCCCTGCTTTTTCCGATTTAAACAGATACAGGGCGAACAATGACACACCAATTTCCAGCATGAGATAGAAATGCATCGTGCTGTTGGCTTCACCATCGCTTACCAAGCCGATGATTCTCCCTGTCGCCATACTCGCATTGACAAAGATAACAGCCAGCAAGCCTACAGTGAGTGTTGACGGCTTTTGCGAAAGCAGGAACAGGATAAGCGCGACACCGACAGACATACCCCCATAGGTTGCCCGCATATCAACCAGCATGGATGCAGAAGTCGCATATCCACCAGTCGCATGGCTAAGCATACTGTTCGGGGCAATAGCGAACGCCAGACCATAGAAAAAGAATACGGCAGAAGTCAGTAGAATGAGGCCTTTTGACATAGATAAGATTCCTCTACCTCTAAAACACTAGTTTGGCTTAACCTGAGCGAGCTTGAGATATGAGTGTAGATCACCGTTTTTGTATTCGATGGCAGAAGAGGTAACAATGCCTCAGCTTGGTTCATAGTCCCCCTCCTAACTAACAAAGATGATGATTCACTCGTTTGAATTCTTCTATCGCTCGCTTATCTGCCTCAATCGAAACTGAATCTGATTCAAGCTTTTCCCAACTTACGCTCTCTGCTTCCAATGCTTTAATCTCACCTTGCCACTCACTAACTACGTAATAATGCAGTAGCTGTAGCTCAGAGGTGGGATGGTAAAGAGAACACAAGTAATGGTACTGATTTGCAGTAATATCTAATTCTTCTTTTAGCTCACGGCACAGGGCTTGTGGCTGAGTTTCGCCATCTTCTATATGTCCACCGGGAATACAGGTTAAGCCAGGGTCACTCGCTTTATGTATCGATCTCTTTTCTAGCAGTATTTGGTTGTTATCCACTAAAAGAAATGACACACATTCAAAAGGCTGCATTAATTACACTCCCTGTATTTATCATTTTTTCATGTTTAGCTTGCCATTGTTTTGATGTGTTTTTTCACTTTTTTCAATGCCATACGCTGCTTTAATGGAGAAAGATAGTCGATAAACAGATTACCTGCCAAGTGATCGATTTCATGCTGCATGACAATCGCAAGAAAATCATCACTTTCAATCCTCACAGGTTCGCCGTGTCTATCTAGAGCTTCAACGACAACAGATGTGTAACGCTCAACATCAGCATAATAATCCGGGACGGATAAACACCCTTCTTGTCCCATCGCTCGATTCTTACCCTCTACTACTTCTGGATTCACTAATATCAGTGGCTGATCGCGGCTCTCCGACAGGTCAATAATCACGATAGCCTCACGGTGGCCAACTTGAGTTGCCGCCAAACCAATTCCATTACTTGTCGCGTAGAGTGTTTCCAGCATGTCATCGATTAGGGTCTGAACGGATTGAATGTCCGATACTTTTTCAGCTTTTATCTTTAGCTTTGGATCTGGTGCGGTAAGAATCTTTAAGACAGCCATTAGGTTCCTTATGTGAAAATTAGATTGCGCAAATAACCTATCATTTAGGCTATATAAGTCACTGTAAACAATGAATATATACGGAAACGCTCAAAGTTATTAGCTTTGAGCGTTTCTTCTAACAGATTGAGTGACGACAAACCGAGACTTAGAGCGTCATATGCAAAATTGGAAATGGTTTTCCCATATCATCAACAGGTGAGCGCGACTCAACATGGAACCCCATGTGTTTATAAAAGTCGACCGCGATTGGGTTTTGCTCATTCACATCTACTTTGTTTACACCAAGATGCTTAATGGCATATTGCAATAATGCTTTCCCCACTCCCTTGCCTCTCGCGGCGTCTAACACAAACAGCATTTCTACTTTTGCTTCATGAACACCCACAAAGCCGAGAATGTTGCCGGTTTCGTTTTTTATACACTTCAGTGTGACGGCCGGAAAAGCTTGTTCAATGATAATAGGTTTAAAAAACTCAATATCTTCTTCTGTTATGAAGTCATGAGTCGCTCGGACTGAGTTTTCCCAAACATCCAGCATCTCTGCGAAATTTTCAGGAAGCACATTTTCTACATTCATAATGAGTCACTTAATTCGTAAGTTGTATCCATGTGCAGCCGCGAATGCGGATCCTAACAACCGCGAGAAACAAAGTATAGATTGGAGAAAGGAAATGACAGGATGCTAGCTTTTCGCTTCCAGATTCAACCCAAGTTCACTTTGCTTACGTTTACTCAAACCTGAAGCCACCAGCCGATAAGACTCTCGCAGGTAGTACACCAGCTCTTCATCGAGTTCACCTGACGTTTCCACTTGCTGAATCCATTTCATACCCCGATTCGCAAAGTAAGGCGCAGGAATATACCCATCATGATCGCTGAGAAAATCAAAATTTAGCGCGGAGGTTTTAAACGTAAATGCGGGTTTGTCCGATTTGCCCCAACCGCCGATAGCAAATACCTTGCCTCCTACTTTCCAAACATGAGAATCCCCCCATTGCACAATATGGGTAGTCGCGGGAAGCTCAGAACAAAACTGATTAAACTGCTCGTAAGTCATGCTTATCTCTTCAGTCACTTATTGATAGAGGTTAACGAGAGCTTAGCGCATCAAGAACAAATCGTGATCGTTGTTCAACGGTACCTGTCGGTACTTCCGTTAAGGTGTAGCCAAACAATTGAGACTTAGCGAAAAACTAATGGTACAGCAATGAGGTGTTATCAAGAAAGAAGTGAAATCTGAGAAGAGCTACCTTGAAGAGTTTAGGCGGGATAATTTTATCCCGCCCAGTAAGAAAAGTCAGTCGATTACGAAGCGCTTACCACCAAGCTTCTACCTGCATACCAACACTGATTTCTGTGTCCTTACCTGTACCAAAAGCATTATCATTTTCTGCATCATTCAGATAAGTAGCAAATACGCGAATCTCAGGTCGAGACCAAAAACCCGCTTTAGGTACCCAAGCCTGTGCAACAGTAAACTTGCTACCTGCACTGTCTACGTTATTAATCTTTTCTGAGAAACCACCAATTTCCAGAATGGTACGCATTCTATCTGTCCATTTGTATAGCGGACGAACTACCACGCTGAGTGTGGAATCATCCGTCGCAGTACCATCCACATCTGTGGCTGCGGCATAACGGATAGAGTGACCAAATTCAATTTTGTCTCCAACAGAAATAACACCCCAGTTGATCAGGCGGTAACCTTTCGCATCGTTGTTTGCAGCATCACGAACCAGACCATTACCGTGACCAAATGTCGTCATTTGCTCCGCGTAACCAGAGTTCGCTAACTGTAGGATTGTTTTGTTGAAACCATTGTCCAGTGATTGCTGAAGGCTTGCCGTAAACATCAGGCTGTTGTCGGCATCCAGTGACTGACCACTACGTTCGTTGCCCGCGTGATAATCCAAGCCGACTTCCAGATCTGCATTTTCCCACATTGGGATGCCAGCGTATCGAACATCGGCAATAACAGCCGTCGTTTCCTGACCATCATCTAAGTCGTCAGCCACAGTATCTTGTAGAAGCGCAACGGACAACTTACCCGGCCCCATATTAATGTGTTCAACACCACCACCGATACCGCTGACGTCCCAGTAGTAGTTATCTACGATATGAACGTCGTGACGTTGGTAGTAACGCTCACCCGCCCAGATAGTAATGTCTTTATCTTCAAATAAACCTGTTGCCTGAACGTTCAGCTGTGCTAACTCAACACTGCGATCTTTGGAGTTTTCATCTTGCCCTTCCCAGTATTTAAGCATCGAGTCAACCACAAAGGAGACTTCGTCTTCTGCATAGACTTCTTTTTTCAGGCCAAACTCACCATACAGATCATCTTCGTTACCAAGACGACCGACCTTGTTCACTTCCCATTTGCTGTTAGAACCGCCCTCATTACTTAGCCCGACTCCACCACGCATGTAGCCGTAAAATTCGACGGGAGAAGTGGCGGCTAACGTGCTGGTTGATAGAATGGCAACAGAAAGTGCACTGGCAATAGGTAATAGTTTCATAATTCTTTCCTTGTAGCGTAAAGCTCAATTGATTCACTCAAGTTTGTATATTTTATGATTTATGGGAACAATCCCATGGGATCGATCCCATCCTGAAGTGATAAGTAGACCAAGGAAAGCAATCACTGTAATTATTGTGATCACCTTAACTATTAGAAATATTAATAAGTGAGCTAGTTATCGGTTTGACAATAGAGCGGCTGAATAAGAAAACCGCTCAAATTCATTCAAAGAGAAATAGAGGACAATGGAGAAACCAAGGAGAAAAACCAATTAAGCATTGATTTTAAATAGAAAAGTTTAAAGCAAGTGAATACTATTTGTGCTCAACAAAAATAAGCCGGTTCGTGTCAAACCCTTTCTCTTTG
The DNA here is from genome assembly GCF_022398215.1 of Vibrio sp. Isolate24. NCBI lineage: Bacteria > Pseudomonadati > Pseudomonadota > Gammaproteobacteria > Vibrionales > Vibrionaceae > Vibrio > Vibrio sp. Isolate24. The sequence continues at coordinate 456,237 of NZ_JAKEUU010000002.1, read as the reverse complement.
GCCATAGCAACAAACTTGTTGATGACATCTTGCTCTACTGAAGCGGTGCGAGCTAACAACCATAGGTAATTATTATTAGGCCCAGACACAAAGGCGTAATCGTAATTTTCTTTCTCAAGCTCAAAAACAATGTATGAGCCATAAAATGGCCCAAAGAATGACACTTTTAGATAGCCTTGATCTGCGCTTCGAACAAAATACGCCTTGCCTTCCGCTTCTTTCCATTCGCTAAGCTCTTCGGAAAAACCGCGGTTAATCACTTTAATGCCCCCATCATGTTTTAAGCGATACTCTGCGGTAACTTGGCTGAGCCCTTTCTCGAAAGAGTGATCGAGCCTTGCAATCTCATACCATTTTCCCAAATACCTATCGATTTTAAAGCCTTGTACAGGTTTCACATCTTTCGGCATTCCTAAACAGCCGCTGATAAAAAGTACCGCTAGCAAAAAAATTACTCTGTTCATCATATCTCGCAGTCGTCTATAACCTTGGTGTAAAAATCACAAACCTTTTAGTGCCAATAAAGGATCACTTAGATATGAAAGGGAATAGGATTAAAAAGTTCACATGATACATTCTTGTGACAATTTGGCTTGTTCAACCCCATTCTCAATCAAAGCGATAGCATCTTCACTATTCACCGACGACAACAATTGATCTACTAGTTCAGAAGCGGTGGTTTCAGAGGAAGTTTCAACCAAACAGCTGTATGCATTTGCAATATGCTCCTTAGCTTGGGTCAAAGCTTCTGGATTATCAAAATCAACGCTAATGGCCTCCTCTATAGATGTCGCCATTTCTTTAGCAGACTCAGTTGCAGCGCCAAGCTGATCAAGGTTTAACTTATCCAAGTCAATTGACTCCACTTGCTGCTGAATATCATCCACCGCTTTATTGGCGGCTTCTTGCGCTTGATCGATGGCTTTCGTTGCATCATCACAACCAATTAGAGCCCCTAGCATCACAATTAAGCTCACTGTTTTCTTCATGAATAACCTTTTTAGCCTTGTATGTTGTTAGACAATCTTAAAACAACATGAATCTCGAGCAAACAGGAATAAGGTAACGGATTGTTGATGAGCTTTTCTCCAAGTAATGCGTTTAATCCATGGTCGGATTAAGCCTTCTTAACAAATTGCGCCGTTACCATCATTTCCCCTGCTCCATCGACTTTACAGTCCAGTTGATGATCCTTGCCATCGACAATACGTCGAATCACTGCTTTCGTACCAATTTTTAAGACCAGTGAGCTTCCCTTCACCTTAAGGTCTTTCGCTAATGTCACCTTATCCCCTTCAGCGAGGAGTGTGCCATTGGCATCTTTCACATGCAAAGTTTCAGCTTCCAATACTTCGGCTGGATTCCACTCATAAGCACACTCAGGACAAATCAGATGATCTTGGTCTTGATAAACATACTCAGATTGGCAATTAGGACATGGGGGAAATGACATATTAAAAGACTTCTCTACAATTATTTTTCAATATGATACTGCGAGTTTTAGCTCTAAGCGAGCCATTACCTTTAACAACGAAAAGGCTTTTTAAGTACCCCAAAAGGGGGATATTTAACACATTGATAGTCTCTGAGATGCTTATTTTACAAGCCAGTCCAGAATAGCTCTACTCGAATACCACTTGGGTCGTAACACATAAGATGTTTGGCTGGGCCGGATTTAACAAGCTCAGGACCAAACTCAACCTCAATCCCTGATTTGAGGAACTGCTCTCGTAATTGATCTAATTGCCCTTCACTTTCAACAAGCAAGGCTAAATGATGTAAGCCGACATTCGTTTTTCGGTCAAACGGAGTAGGGTTAGCAACCTGGGAGGACCATAGCGTCAGCATGATATTGCCATCACTAACAAATATGGCTGGATAATCGGGGTTCCTCTTTACTTCATTCCAACCTAAGTGCTCAATAAAAAACTGAGCACTGGCTTCTAAGTCAGATACGGTTAATCCTACGTGATGTATACCTTTGGTTAATGCTGCCATTTCATTTCCTTATTATGTAAGTTATTGATGAGAAATCATAAAACAACAAAAATTTGCAACAACACACATATTTAAATCAAGTCATTCAATATTTTCGAACAAAGAAATAAACGCTAGCCAGTAAAAAGAGCGCCAACAGGCGCTCTCTATTTAAGTGAAAAGCCCTTAGGCAACTTCTGTCTCTTCTTGGTTCCGCTCATCTACTGGCTCAATCTCAGCATCTCTTAGCTTTTGAATGAGCACAGGCAGATCATTACGATAAAAGCTGGCATTGTAGCCTTGAGCAGCAGATGGTAGAGACTGAACAAACTGACACAATGGCTCGCATGTCACAGTGACATCATCACTATTATTAGGGACGAGCAACACCTTTTCATTAACCGTCAATAACACGCTTTCTAATGACTGTTCGTAATGTTCTACATTTTCAGGCGTTATCGGCTGAAAAACAAAAAAATAGTTCGGCAATCGAATCATCGTGCTCTCATCCTGCTTGGACAAGGCTCCAGAAAACATCCATTGCTGAGCTTCTGACTTGAATCGCTTTTTCATTTTTTCGACACGCACGGTCAGTGCTTTTTTCGCATCTTGTGCTTCCTTTTTCCGTTTAGCTTCAAAATAGAAGTACAAGGCAAAGAGGGTTAATAAAACAAAAAGGAGCGTAATAAGAATAAAAAAAGGCATGATAATTAGCTTAAAACTAGGTACTGAGTATCTGAAAAATAAAAGGAATTATATAGAATGATTCCACTTGGAATCAAAGGTTATTACTCAATTGGTAACATAAAGAGGATATACATAGATAACCAGTATCCAACCACTTCATTTCTTCATGAACAGCTCTACATGTGAACGTCACTTCAAGTACAACATTCTTAATCTTCACAATAAGCCAAAAATCACACTTTTCTGTTCACGGAAGTCGCTATAAAGGTACAGGTCTAAACGAACCGAAGATGATTCAATGCCTGAGAAAAGCCCGTTTCTTAGAGAGGTATGTGAGTATATGAGGTTAAGTGGCTACAGCATTCGTACTGAGAAATCGTATCTGTACTGGATTCGTTCGTTTATTTTCTTTCACGATAAACGACACCCTCAAGATATGAGCGCATATGAAGTAACTCAATTCCTATCCTACCTCGCGAACTCTCGTAATGTGGCCGTAAATACACAAAAGGTGGCACTTAATGCGCTGGTTTTCCTCTATCAGAGCTATTTAAAAATTGATTTAGGGGATTTGGGGTTTAGCTTAGCCAGTAAGCAGAGACAGTTACCGATTGTATTGACGCCGAGTGAAATTAAGCAAATCCTTTCTTATCTAGATGGAAAAGAAAAACTGATTATTGAATTACTTTATGGAAGTGGGTTAAGAATCTCAGAGTGCCTAAGGCTTCGGGTACAAGATATCGATTTAAACAACTTGTCTATTACCGTGAGGGATGGAAAAGGCAAGAAAGACCGTCAGACATTACTCAGCCATCAGTGTGTTAGTCAGTTACACCAACAAATAGATGCAGCTAAAAAGTTACAGCTAGCTGACAACCAGCATGGTATTGGCCCATCTTTACCAAATGCACTGCATAGAAAGTATCCTAACGCGTTTCAACAACTCGGCTGGATGTTTATCTTCCCCTCACCTTCTATTTCTCACAACCCACACAATCACCGCCCTTCTAGGCACCACCTTCACAGCAGTGTCGTTAGAAAAACCTTGAGTCGAGCTGTAGCTAAAGCCGATATCAACAAAAAGGTATCATGCCATACATTTCGCCATAGCTTTGCGACACACCTACTGCAGGCTGGCAGAGACATTCGCAGTGTTCAAGAGCTGTTGGGTCATAACGACGTTAAGACGACACAGATCTACACCCATGTGATAGGCCAGCACTACGCGGGCACAATAAGCCCATTAGATCACCTCAACTAGTTCGCTCATAATACGTCTAGAGCAAACCGAGCGCTACGTGCTTCCGACAGAGAGCATCCGGTTTGCTCCATCAATTCATTTAAGGTGATAGCAGAGTTAGAACGCAATAAGTACTCAAGCTGTGCAGCAAGAGACTCACAAGGCGGTGCATGGAAATCAATAAACACTTCTAGTTTGTTCAACACAAACTCTAAATTCGATGCATGCTGATGTAAAGAATTAACCAGCTCACGTAACGCTTCAGGTTCGCCAATCAGTTGCCAATCTCTAGACCGACGAATGCGCTTTAGCTCACAGTGATGTTGTTTGGCGATGACACGTAACTGTTTGTTCTGTTCACTACCAATCCGACGAATCAGCGAAGGGAGGGGAATAATCAGCTTATCGGTAGGCATCTAGTATCTCAATTGGATAACACTGGGGCACTGTAACCTACTCTGATATTTATGCCGAGGCTTTATTAGCACTCACATTAAACAAAGAGAAAAATTCTTTACCAGACAGGGGTTGAGAAAACAGATAACCTTGATATTCATCACATCGCTCCTGACGAAGAACCTCCAGTTGATCTTCATCCTCTATTCCTTCTGCGACCACTTTAATGTTTAAACTGTGCCCCATCTGCACTATCGTTCTCAGCAACATTCTGTCGGAATCGTGAATTGCACAATCATCAACAAAACACTTATCAATTTTTAATACATCAACCGGAAGTTGCTTCAGATACTTCAAGCACGAGTATTCCACACCGAAATCATCAATCGCAATTGAGATCCCCAACGCTCGCAGTTGTCCACAAATATCCGTCACACTCTCAGGATCTTTCATCAATGTGGACTCCGTGATCTCAATCTGCAATAAGTGGGAAGGCAGTTGCACTTCTCTAAGAATTTCACAGATCACTTTAAACAAATCGGTGTGAGCAAACTGTACATTGGACACATTTACCGACACACAGATATCAATCCCCTCATCATGCCAAGCTTTAATTTGCTTACAGGCTTCACGTAAAATCCAGTGCCCTAAGGGAACTATCTGCGCTGTTTTCTCAGCAACCGGAATAAATTCCGCTGGCGTTATCGCCCCTAACTGTGGGTGTTTCCATCGAATCAGAGCTTCCGCACCAACCACTTCCGACGTGGTCGTAGAAACTTTCGGCTGATAACAAAGCACAAATTGATCTTTGGCTAACGCTTCTTTAATTTCTGTTTCTATCTGATGCTGGCGAATCGTCTCATTCAGCAAGGCTTCATCAAACCAGCACACTGTACCCGCTCCTTCCGAGCGCGCTTTGTACAATGCAAAATCGGCATTTTTAATCCAAACATCGGTACTTTCAGAGACGTCTCTCGCAAAAGCGACGCCAATGCAAAACCCAAGCCTATGACTGGTATTATCTATGTTAAATAAGGTTTTTTTGTGCCTCACAAGAATCTCGACTACTTCATCAAGCACCAGTTCCACCCCAGTGGACTCAACCATAAGAACAAACTCATCTCCCCCCAACCGATACAGTTTTCCATAGCCACCAACTAATTGCTTAATGTGATTAGCAAACGCCACCAACAACACATCACCATGACGATACCCCAAACGGTCATTCACATTCTTAAACCCTTCAAGACCAATATGCAGCAAGCCAAAATGGTCAGCATTGCTGGCATTGACTTGTTTAATATCACTGTAAAAAGCGTGCAAGTTTGGCAGTTTAGTTAGATAGTCAGTGACACTCTCTTTCTTGTAGGTAAGTGCTTGTTCTCGTGCTTTAACATAGAAATATGACATCACGGTCAATGCAATGGTAATAGCACTGACTTCGGTAGCCACTTCGACGAATAACTCGAAGTCAGTGGTCGTTAATTGGTAAAGATATCCATTGATGAGCGCCGCTCCCACCGCGATCGGCCACAAAGAACCTGGGAACAATACGATGTAGCACAAAGGAATGAGCATTAAACTATCTCGGATGGAAGCTACATCAAACGGTTCAATCAGACCGCCGACTAAGAACATAGCCACACCAGAGAATGAAAATAAATGTCGAAGTGTTAAATCAGACGAGATTAAAGACAGTATCATTAGTATCGGGAATAAGAAGAAGATCCTCGACCAGGTGTGATCCTGATTGACTAGGCTATAAGACACAACCCCTACAGCACAAAGAAAAGCAAGGTTGGCAATAATTTGAAACCACTCTGTACTGTTATTCTTATGCACACCGCTTCCTTACTGCATTAGCAACGTTAACTACCTCACCTCTTAAAATTAGTAATAAAATGTTTTCTTGCCCACTTTAGGCGTAAAAAAACCTCTCATAAGAGAGGTTTCATATCAAGTTCGTTAGACTTGACTATAAGCCTAACTCGTCAGTCAACGCTTTCATCTGCTTGAGATCCATTTGATGTACCCTGATCATCTGATTGACCTGACTTAAACGAGAGTTGGCTTCATCTTGCTTGTCACATGAGTCAGATTTTGCTTCCCAAGAAGTCCCCGCCAGATACAAATCACAGTCTTTTTTGAGTTGCTTGATTTTAGGCTCCAGCTCTTCCCGTTCTTTTTCTAATGCTTCCAGTTCCTGCTTAACTTTGAGCTCTTGTTGGAATAACTCTCGTGACCGCTCAAACATCGTGGCTTGCATATCAGCCTGTCGATTCAGTTGATTATTCTCTCGGTTCGCTTCAGCAATCTTCTGCTTCTGCTGATTCAGTTGTTCTTCAAGAGATAAATTGACTTTCTCAAGCTCCGACACTTCAGAACGTAGCGCTGCCAGAGCCGCTTCATGCTCTTGTTGCTGCTCATCAATGGCTTGCTGAAGTTTAACGGCAATTTCATCATCGACTTTCGCAACCTTAACTTCGACTTGGTTCACGAGTTGTTTCTTATCTTCAACCAGTGACTGATACTTTTCTTCCAGCCCATCATATGCTTTTTGCCATTTATCAGCCGTAACAACGGCTCCGGCAAGGCCGCCTAACGCTAGCCCTATGACACCTGCAATGACAATATACAAATAGCTGCGCTTGTCCCGTTCTTCGATGACCACAACATCATCATTCTCAACTTCAGACTCGTTGTTCAATTCTTTGCTCCTACAGATTTAGCGCATGAGTTCCGTAACCACTAATGTCGTGGTATAAACTAAAAAGCCAGAGACCAGTGTTATGACGACGTATTTTTGCAGTTTTTCATTGGTTCTATATCGTATCAGCACAAACGCTAACGCCACCAAAAAAACTATAGCAATCAATCTTGTCATGCCCTCTCCTTAGCCAGACTCTGCGAGAACCTCAATAGCCTGTTAACTCATTCATTTATACCATTTTTTAAGAGCGTTGGGTCAGAGTTCAGTTTGTTTTACACCCATTTGATTCAATTATATACATTCCCATTCCAGTTTCGTTATGTGATATCAAGCTAATCGTAACAAAACACAACCTTTTCAGTCTAAACGGCTAAGACTAGGCTTTAACAGAATTAAATTTGGGCCTGCATCAAATATAAGGTATAACGGACTATCTCGAAAGTTTGAGGCAAAATAATGAAACCATATAAGTTAGAAAATAAGAAACGCCGTATCCAGAAGAAGCTATTTTTGGGTGAGTTCGCGATGCTTGGCTTTGAAATCAGCTGTGAAACAACGATCACTGACTTTGATAGCTACGACGCGTTTGTTGACGAGTTCATTGATTACATCGATGCACTTGGATTGAGTTTTGGTGGAGGTGGCCTAGAGTTGTTTGAAGGCTTTATTTGTCACTCAGAAAGATATCAAAGCGTAACAAAAGAGCAGCAAGCCAAAGTTGCTGCATGGCTTGATGCGCGAGCTGATGTGAAATCAGTGCAGGTGAGCGAGCTGGTTGACGCGAACTACTTCTAAGCTTTGCAGTAGCGCCCTACTCAGGGCGCTATTACTATGTCATATCTATTTCACTTCCAAACCTAGATTGTATTGCGCCAAGCATCGGGTGACATAACTCACTTTCAAAAACGCAGCTATTACGATGGTACTGATATGCGCCGCAATTTGAGTATTCAGGCTGAAGGAGTTAGCGTATGGATAAGAAATCAGCACGCTGACCACCAGTGCGAGAAAAGTGACAACCAGTCCAATATTTGAAACAGTCAAAAGTGTTTTAAATGCGGTGCGAGTTGGTTGAGCAAACATAGAGACCTCACTAGATTATTTTGTTTTTCTCTCTACATAGCATTCTTCCTGCCAACTTGAAAATCTCTATATAATCAATAAAATAAAAATTCCATCAAGTTAATCTGAGTCAATAAGACACAACAATAACAAAGTCAAAAAGACACTAAATAGTCATTTTGTTTAAACTCAATTTAAAACCCTCAACACACTCCATCCAATAGTTTTTAAATCAAATAAAACTCAATAATTTTAATTAGTTAAAATTTTATATATATCAACTAGTATAAATACTCGAAATGCTATTGATATGCCAATTGATTTATATGTAGTATGGCTTCTTCAGAGCAACGAGATCTAACTTTTCTCATGCTCTGATATTCATCGAGAGCTTAAGTTAGTCCGCAGTCAACTTGTTGTAAGTCTCATTCCGCCATGAATTCCTACTTCATTAGTGAGGAGAGACCTCCATGCGATATTTAGCCTTATTCGCTGCCTTATTTTCATTAAGTACAAATGCATCACCCAATTTTCCTGATTTATCCGATTATCAAAAAATCGACAAAGTAGCAGGAACAACATCACTTTCACGTAACGTCGGTGTCATCGGAAACCAAATTATTTTTAAAGATTTTGGCGTTTGGAAGTTTGGCCCAAGGCTTCCGGTTACCGGCAGTGGATACCGATAAATACGTCTACAACACAGACCGCTTTATTGCTATCGGCTCCAACTCTGAGCACAAAGTTTGGCTGTACGAGCGCGAGAACGCATTCAAACCGAACTGGACGTTATCTAGTACAATCGAATTGCCAGACGACGTTGATCCACAACTTTCTCTATTTGGTGAGTCTGTTTACCTTGATGACCAGCTACTCACAATTTCCGATCCCAAACAAAGAAGCGTTTATGTATACCTCAGAAACTCTGGGGAATGGCAACTGGTCGATAAACTAGACGTCAATAGCTTCCCCGACCCTACTTTTCGATCTTTAGGATTTACTGTTCGCCGTCATGCGAACGAGTTGTACATCAGCGAATCTTCGGCTGAGCGTATCTTTATTTTCAGAAGTAGAGATCTTAATACTTGGCACTTAGGTGATGTCATTGAGTCACCAGATAAAACCCCGACTCAATCCAGTCAGTTTGGCTTCGCGTTTGACGTGAATAAACACTTTTTAGTCGTAAGTAGCTACACAACATCGTACGTGCATATCTTCATAAGAAACCACCCCTACGAATCTTGGAGCCTACAGCAAACGATCAAGCAAGCGGATATCGATACCGAAACAGGCGATTTCGGTCATGATGTGGAGCTAGATCGTACCACCTTCATGATCGGTGATGACACGCTAGGTAAAGTTTATCGTTTCGATATCCAAAAAAGTAAAGAGTTGTCTTGGCAATTGGCTGACATCTTTCAGACTGGAGACGGAAGCAGTCAATATGGATCTAGTTTTGGGTTTCAATCTGGCACGTTATTGATTGGTGATATTAGTAATTCGCACCTATTTACGCGCCCTACTTCAAAAGTGAACATTGAAGGATATGTGTATTCTCAGGATGGTATCCCCGTTCAAAACGCAGACGTAAGGGGTTACTTCTCCATCGCTAAAACAGATGCTAATGGCGCATACACTTTACCTGTACCAAGAGGTTGGAGTGGCAGCCTTTACGCGGAAAAATTTGCTGGAAGGATGACTTACACCAGTCAAACCATTGATCTCAGTCGCACATATCAAGATGTCACACTCGAAGACTTTACTATTTCAGAGCCGATTATGTTTTCTACCACCATTTACATCTCGGGACGCTGCCGCGATACTGAAATGTACATAGAGGAAATTCCTAGAGGAGATCAAGATAATGTCTCTAGTCGATTTATTCAATTTGATCTTCGCTATGGTACGAGCGGCACTTTAACGCCTGTCTCTGAAGTATGTGACGTTACTCCCGCGCAAATTGAGTATGACTTCGTGGATGACAATGTAAGATATAGCGTCAATGCACGACACAAAGAATAATCCTTTAACTGAGCCTCTAAATTTATTAGAGGCTCTTCCATACCTCACATTTCCAATCGTTTCCCCACCTTGTAGAACATGCAAAATAATTATTGAATTACACAAAAATAATGATAGAGTTCACACGTTGACAGCAACCAGTGCTATCAACCAACTTTTGCTTAATTTACGAGCAATCGTTCCAATGAAGACTGCAGGAGAGTGGTTATTTACCAAGTTTTAACATTTGGACAAAATAACCTACCGAAGAAGTAAATCTTTCAGGTGCTGTGAAAACAGCGAGGACTGTAGTTGGAGGAACCTCTGGAGAGAACCGTTAAATCGGTCGCCGAAGGAGCAAGCTTCATACTATTAATGTGTGTAGTGAAACTCTCAGGCAAAAGGACAGAGGAGTGAAAAGAACAACCTAGCTATGATCGCTTTTCTGCCTGTAGCGTTTGTTGAGACTTGTCGTCTCTACCCTTTCACTCTTCTCCTTAGTAATGCTTTATCAATTAAGGGGAAATCATGGATAACCTTCAATCTTTACTTAAAACTATCGACAGCTTTGTCTGGGGCCCACCACTGCTTATCCTGTTAGTGGGGACCGGTGTCTACTTTACTTTTCGCTTAGGCTTACTTCAGTTTCGACACCTACCGACTGCACTGAAAATGGTTTTCAGCAAAGATGATTCTAAAAAACCAGGTGATGTTTCAAGCTTCGCCGCTCTTTGTACCGCACTTTCTGCCACCATTGGTACAGGTAACATTGTTGGTGTCGCAACCGCAATAAAACTTGGTGGTCCGGGTGCACTATTCTGGATGTGGCTTGCTGCTCTGTTCGGAATGGCGACTAAATACGCGGAATGCTTATTAGCTGTTAAATACCGCAAGGTAGATGACAAAGGCCAGATGGTTGGTGGACCAATGTACTACCTCCAATATGGGGTGGGTTCTCGTACGCTCGCTTCGCTATTCGCCTTCTTCGCTTTGGGTGTTGCCTGCTTCGGTATTGGTACTTTCCCTCAGGTAAACGCGATTCTAGACGCCAGCCAAATCTCTTTTGGCGTGCCGCGCGAAGCATCCGCAGTTGTACTGACGCTACTAGTCGCGTTTGTCACGCTGGGTGGTATTCAGTCAATTGCTAAAGTTGCTGGCAAAGTCGTTCCAACGATGGCGCTGTTCTACGTATTGGCTTGTTTGAGCGTGATTGTCATCAATAGCGATCAACTGTGCAATGCTATCGAGCTGGTTCTGGTGTCTGCTTTCACACAAACGGCGGCAACAGGTGGCTTCCTTGGTGCGAGCATCATGCTAGCCATCCAATCGGGTATTGCTCGTGGTGTCTTCTCTAACGAATCTGGTCTTGGTAGTGCTCCCATGGCAGCAGCGGCTGCGAAAACCGATTCGTGTGTGAGACAAGGTCTGATTTCGATGACAGGTACCTTTTTCGATACCATCATCATTTGTACGATGACAGGCCTTGCACTGATCCTGACTGGAGCCTGGCAAAGTGACTTTGCCGGTGCAGCGATGACGACTCACGCTTTTGCTGTTGGCCTGAATGCTGAAACGCTTGGCCCTATTCTGGTCTCTGTTGGTTTGATCTTCTTCGCCTTCACAACCATTCTGGGTTGGAACTACTATGGTGAGCGCTGTGTCGTATTCTTGTTCGGCACCAAAGCCGTTCTACCATACAAGGTTATCTTCCTTGCTTTGGTGGCATCAGGCGCTTTCCTACACCTCGATATGATTTGGATTATCGCCGATATCGTTAACGGCTTGATGGCGGTACCTAACTTGATCGGTTTGATCTTGCTACGTCATGTCGTGATTGAGGAAACGAAAGCGTATTTCTCAGCCGCTGTCGATAACATAAAGCAGCCTCAGATGCAGAGCTAACCAATAAAAAAAACAGCGGGTTAAAAGCCGCTGTTTTTATTCTTCCACCATAAGTTTCACACCCAAGCCAACAAGAACCACTCCCGTTGTTGCTTCCATCCGGCGCATAAACTTAGGGCTTTTAAGTAGGTTCTTTGCTGAGTTCAAAGTACCTGCTAAGCCACACTGCCAAATCATGGCAATCACAAAGTGGATAGCCGCCATCAAACTGGATTGCAAAAATGCCGAACCCTCGGGATTGATAAACTGCGGCAAGAACGCTAGATAGAAAACTGCTGTTTTCGGGTTGAGAATATTTGACAGAAAGCCTTCTCGAAGAGAGCGTTTCATATCCAGATTATGCGTATGAGACTCCATATTCGACAGAGCCACATCTCCTTTCCAGACCTCTCTTAAAGTTGTCGCCCCCAGCCATATAAGATAAGCGGCACCAACCATCTTTACTGCATTAAACAGTTCTGCCGACTGAGCCAAAATAGCGGAGATACCAATTGCAGAAAACGTCGCGTGGACAAACAGACCTAAACAAATACCTAGACTGGTGGCAACGCCATCTTTCACTCCACCTCGGGAAGAATTGCGTAGCACCAGCGCAGTGTCCAGACCCGGTGTTAGCGTTAAAATGGTAATGGCGATCAGAAACGCTTCCATATTGTTAATCACATCTACTCCTTTCTATGCCTCTTCTCGAATTCATCGAGGCCATTTGATAATCCTCTTCTATCATCAAAACGTCAGTGAATAAACAACGAAACGGAATTCTTTTCCGACACGCCAATAACATTTAAATCACTAAATACTCGAAATAGTGTGATTTAACAGGAACTCAATCCAATGGATGTAACCGGATAGTACTTGGTCTGAATACGCGAGGTTGATACACTTTCCTTCCCCTAAATAGTCACGGAAGGCGACCCATGAGCGCATTCGAAAAACTCAAAGCACATTCTAAAAAAATCTCTCATTTCAGCCACCTTGCTTCTATTTGTGGTTGGGACCAAGCAGCGGTTATGCCTAGCGGCGGTAACCAAGCTCGCTCTGAAGCCATGGCGGAACTCTCGGTTCATATTCACGGCCTTCATACTCAACCTCAACTGGCAGACTGGTTTGCAGAAGCCGAAGGTGAATCGCTCAATACAGATGACAAGGCGACACTTCGCGAGTTGAAACGCCAGTGGCAGCAAGCCAATCTTCTCCCAGAAGAATTGGTGCAAGCTAAATCCCTTGCAGGTTCTAAATGTGAACATGCATGGCGTACACAACGTGGTGACAATGACTGGGTTGGGTTCGAGAAGAACTGGGCTGAGGTAGTGAAGCTTTCTCAGGAAGAAGCACAAATCCGAGCAGACGCAAACGGACTCACTCCATACGATGCTATGTTGGATATTTACGAGCCCGGTACCAGCTCTGCTTCTCTAGACACCTTATTTAGCAATGTGAAAAGTTGGTTGCCAGAACTTATCGATGAAGTGATTGAAAAACAGTCTTCTGAGCAGTTTATTCAACCTGAAGGTAAATTCGCAACAGACAAGCAGAAAGCACTTGGTCTCGAAGTGATGAAGCTACTGCAGTTCGACTTTGAACATGGTCGTCTGGATGAGAGTGTGCACCCATTCTGTGGCGGTGTACCATCGGATGTGCGTATTACGACTCGCTACGACGAAAACGAGTTCGTTCAATCGCTGATGGGCATTGTACACGAAACGGGTCATGCTCGTTATGAACAAGGACTACCAAAATCTCTAGCTGGATTACCTTCTGGTGAAGCTCGCTCTATGGGTATTCACGAGTCTCAATCGCTATTTTTTGAAATGCAGGTCGGGCGCAGCGACGCCTTTATCGCTCATTTGGCAGGTTTTGCGGCCAAGCATTTCGATGGCCATAACCCAGCGCTATTCTCGCAGGAAAACTTCCACAAACTATACACCCGCGTGAAAAAAGACTTCATTCGTGTTGATGCCGACGAGCTTACCTACCCTGCTCACGTTATTTTACGCTACGAGATTGAGCGCGACCTGATCAACGGTAAGATCAAACACACTGACGTTCCTGAACTGTGGAATGAAAAAATGCAGGCTTACCTTGGACTGTCGACCAAAGACAACTTTAAGAACGGTTGTATGCAAGACATCCACTGGACCGACGGCGCATTCGGCTACTTCCCATCTTACACATTAGGGGCAATGTATGCCGCGCAGTTTATGGCGGCAATGAAGCAAACTGTTGATGTTGATGAAGCCATTCAAGCTGGCGATTTAACGCCAATCTTTAGCTGGCTATCAGACAATATCTGGAGCAAGGGAAGCTTACTCACAACAGATGAGTTAGTGAAGCAAGCAACAGGTGACACTCTCAACGCGCAATTCTTTAAAGATCATCTCAAGAATCGCTACTTAGGCTAAATGCTAAGGCTGGTGAATTCACCAGCCTTTTTCATTTCTCAACCTTCCAAAAGTCTGAAATCCCAGCAACGCCGTGCGCACCGTAGCTTTGTGCATGTTCTACGTTATGGGTACTTTGCCCACCGAGGGCAAAGGTTGGCATGTTCGCCAGTTTGGATAGCTCCGCAAAGTGCTGCCAACCAATCGGAGTGGCATCAGGATGAGAGTTCGTCGCTTCCACTGGCGAAATAGTAATGAAGTCACACCCCGCTTGATTCGCCAGCTCAATCTCCTGCTCATTGTGACACGATGCCGCCAAAAATTGCGCGCCGCTGTGACGAATCGACTGAATCAAAGCCTTATCTGAGAGGTCTTTCGAGGTAAGGTGCACGCCATGAAAAGGAGCTAAGTCCGTGCCATCGTAGGAAGCAGAATTGACCAAAACAACCCCTTTCACATGGGGACCAATTGCTTGCTTTAGAGACGATAAACTGTACGACTTGGCTCTCAGTTGGCACAAACTGTCAACGCTTTGCAAAGCAAGTAATTGCGCCAACTTATCTAGGCTTTTAGCATCGCTTGTGATGGCATACTTTGCAGGTAAAAACATTAGCGCCTCTTTTCTCTTCGACAAATTCTGCGAAACAGCCGAAATGTTACTACTTGAGCGCGAGATTTTCACTACCATCGTCATCTGAGCAAAAATAGCGACGCACAGCATCGCTATTTTACTAGCCCTATAGTTCACTGCTTTGGAAGCCAAGGTCTTGACCTTGGCTTTTCAGTATTAGGCAAGCTCTCCGGCACCCTGCCTTGAACGTTCGCTATTCTCGACCAGAAACACAGTCGCGGTCTGCTTTAGTAATTCCCATTCTTCGTCTTCAACGAAAATACCCTCTCGCCATGAGGACTGCTGTGCATCGACGAGCTCCTTAGCATCAACATACACGTTGTAGCCTTGCGAACTAGCACTGACATCAAAATCACTTACCGCTAATTCAATCGTCATCGAGTGATAACTTTCTATCGAACCACGGCTCTCCTCTGAGAAATACAGTTCCGGTGCAATTTGGCCTCGATTTAACACGTACAATACATTTTTAGGGCTGGTGCCATTGGTCCAGCGGGCACGACACGCGATACCTTTAGCTGCCAACTTCACAAACTCGCTATACGCCAGCCAACGGTTATGGCACTGCTTAAGCTCAATAGTAATGGTTTTAGACTGGGCCATTTTCTCCAGCGCAAAGTCCAACACGGCAGGTAAGTGACAAGCCACACTGCTATTGTGCAAATCCACCTCTAGGCTCTCATCAGAACGTTGTGAAATCGACACCGCGCAGTCAGAGTCTAAACCGAGAAAACGACTGGCATTATTAAAGTGACGAACACCATGCAGCCCCGCCATTTGTAAATCGGCCACCATATTGGCAATAACATCCGCTTCACCACACATACGACGTGCGCCTAAGAACGCTTTATTGACTGCTGCAACCAGCTCATTGTGTGACACGATCATAATGCGTTTCCCCCTTGAACCTTGTTCGACTGACGACTCTGGATCTCACTTTCGGTTGGCATCAAAGGGAAAATCCAATTATCGTTGTGCTGCTCTGAGCCGATTTCGTCCAGCAAAGGCGCACCTTGAAAAAAGGTCACCCGTACCCAGCGATCTGAGCGGGGATCAAATTTCGTCGCACCAAAGAAAGCCAGCTTACAGCGCAGCAAGTGCATAGGCAGTGCATCTTGGCGTAACACATTCATCTGAATATCGCCCATCTGGCGATGCCCCAAGGTCCAGACTCGACGCGCCACAGAGCGATATTGAGGATGTTGTAATAGAAACTGAGCCAGTGACATCTCACTCGGCTGCTGAGAGGCTGCGTTAAACAGGCGGTTGACCTGACGACCGATATCAAGCGGCAGCTCTCGGTCTTCACCGGATTCCTCTCCGCGAACCCCAAGTCTCGGTTCTTCTTTATCCTGAGAGCGATACCAGAACCAATAGTTATTTTCTGCCAGCGAGTAATCGGCGTCAATCGCCCAGCGATACTTATCGTTTAACACACTAAGCAAATCACCAACACTTTTGCCGGTAGCAACAGACAAAGTTTCGTCGGTGTTCATCTGCTCTTCAAAACCGTTAACTAGTTCTGGGTAAAGCTCAATCAAACAAGTAGTGACAATCTCTTGAGTTTCCAAACTGTAGGTCGTCAAACCCTCCATCACACTCTGCCAGTTGGGCTGCTGTGAGGTGATGTTCGCCAGATCTTTATGAATAATAGTAAGCTCAGCAATCGCCTGTTGATTCAACGTATCCTGATGCGGATTGATGGTCACGACCTGCTCTAAGTGTTTGATGGCTTTATTCAATAACTGACTCAAAGGCCCATGCATCTCTGAATCGCATGGCTTTGCCAGAACAAGCGCTAAAGCACTTTCACGGGCCGTCATCCATTGATCAACGATACATGGGTGATTAATCAAATAAGGCGCCATGCCCAACCCAGTGGCATTGCCGACGCCAAGATAGCGTTGCAGTCCTCGGTCTAGCTCAACTGCATTATTGCCACCTTGCTGACGTGCAAGGTAATGCACCCAATCGAGACTGAACTCACGTAGCAGGTACACAGCACACATCTGCGCACTGAAGGACAGACTGAAGTCCGGATTGTTCTCCAGTAGCTTGAAGTCCGCAATCCCAAACTTACCGTTGCCATACACGGCTGTTGTTCTGAGGATATAACCCACCTGTGCCAACTCTTCGCCTTGTGGTTGAAGGCCTTTAGCCAGCGCCGAGACAATATGTTCGAACACTCTTACACTTTTATTTGCTCTTGCCAGCACCAACACATTGTTCGGGTTGCGCCCAGCTTCCTGAAGCGGAACATTGGCACGCAACTGTTCAAGCAAACTCACATCAACATCACCGTAAACCAAGGCAAACGTGACATCCCACCTTTCCGCGATGACTCTGTCATTGCGCTCTTCGTCTGCAATCTGATCACAAAACACCACGAGATGATAAACATGGTGTGGGGTGTTAAGTCGGTAAATGACATGGCCAAACCCTTGCGGGCAAAGTTGCCAATCATGACGACTCACCTGCCATTGTTGTCTAGCCATTTTACGAATCAGACTGCGTACAAAACTGATTCGATTCTGGTGCATAGCTCCTAGCCTTTCTGGCGCCATGACCACCTCTGCATTGCGCAGCGATGTTTCAGTGTAAGTAGAACGATGTGCATCCATTTTGCTCACCACCTGTTGTTATTGTAAGAATGGTTGGAGTGTGCGGACAATTTCCGCACACTGTTCACGTTATTAGTTGTTAATAAGTAGTCACTAGTACCCTTGCGCCTTCGCCATCTTGATTGCGATTTGTGGCGCATTCCAAAGTGATGGCAGCAGTATCAATGACACCGGAACCGCAGTGATCACGATAAAAGACTGCAATGCGGAGATTCCGCCTGAACCCAGTGAAATCAGAATCAGCGCCGTCACACCCATGGCGACACCCCAGAATGTGCGAACGATGGCATTAGGCTCGGTTTCTCCACTGATCACCACGCTGATGGTGTACGTCATGGAGTCACCGGTTGTAACGATGAAGATCGTCGTCAGGATAAGGAACAGCACCGACACCACCATAGGTAACGGTAGTTGTTGAGTAACCGCCAATAGCGCACCTGGCAGGTTGAAACCTTCGAAGGCTTTACTGACACTGCCCGGCTCGGCAATTTCAAATGCCAGACCAGAACCACCAACAATAGTAAACCAGAAGCAGGTCGCCAGTGGTGCCACAATGCTAATAGTCGAGATTAACTGGCGGATACTGCGACCGCGGGAAATGCGCGCAATAAAGATTGCCATCATAGGTCCATAGCCAAGGAACCATCCCCAGAAAAAGACCGTCCACCAGCTAAGCCAGCCTTCATCCCCACGATAAGTCGCCATTGGTATGAAGTTATCGAGCATGCTGCCCACACCCTGAATGTAGCCGTTGAAGATAAAGTTCGTTGGGCCAAATAGAAGGATATAGATCATCAGGGCGATAGCCAAAATTACGTTGTAACGGCTAAGCATCTGCATTCCACGATTCAGACCACTCAGAGCAGACAAAGTATAAAGTGCGATGGCAAACAGAATAATGATCAGCTGAGTAGTAAAGCCGTCGGGAATATCAAACAATGCGTTTAACGCGTAGCTAACCTGTAGACCTAAGAAGCCAATTGGACCTATCGTCCCTGCAGCAACCGCGATGATGCAACACGCATCAATGATCGCACCCGTATGGCCTTTTAATGCACGTTCACCAAGAAGCGGATAGAGAAGAATACGAGGTTTCAGCGGCAGACCTTTATCGTAATGAAGATGCATCACCACAATAGCTGTCAGGCTGCCAACAATGGCCCATGCAAGGAATCCCCAGTGCATAAAGGATTGCGACAGTGAGTTGACGGCTAACTGTTGAGGGTTATCTTGTGGGCCGTAAAGTGGTGGTGGGCTAACGTAATGAGCAATTGGCTCTGCCGCAGCCCAGAACACACCACCACCAGCGAGTAAGGTACAGAAAATGATCGCCGTCCAGCGGAAAGTATCCATTTCAGGTTTGGTTGTGCCACCGAGTATCACCTTACCTGTTCGCCCTGCAGCGAGCCCAAGGCCAATAAGAAAGGTGAGAAGCAGTAGCAACTGCCAGTATGGACCAAACACTTTCACTGACCAGCCAAATCCTGCATTGACCAGATTAGACAACAGCTCGCCATCATAGAGCGCTAAAGCAACAAACAGAGCGATAAACCCACCGCTATACCAGAAAGCGGGATTACTCAGCCCAAGCTTGTCAGGCGAATTTTCATTGGCAGACGTATTGTGCTTAGCCTGTGATTTGTCAGATGCCATGTTCAGTGCGGCAGCTTTCATGCTATTGGTTAAATCAGACATATGCTGACTCCAGAAGTTTTTCGGTAGTGGCCATCAGGCCAGCTACACGAGTGTATTCAACGACCCACCTTATTTTAGTTGTAGTGGTGGGCTGCTCCATGTTTGGGTTAAGGTTTATGAAATAGGCTCAAGTCCTTTTTTCAGAAAGTTAAACCAGTTATCACCCAGTATTTGTCCCGCCTCGGACTCACTGAATCCATGACGAATTAATCCGTTGTAGATGTTCTCCATCCCTTTACTTCCGCTAAACCACGGCAGCGCATCCGGCCAGCCCGAATTGCTTGCAGAGCCTTCGCCATAATCCATCGCCTTAGACCAGCGCCCATTGCGCATCCACTCCAACACTTGTTGTGGTTGGTTGAGGCATAGATCGCTGCCAATACCAAGGTGTTCAACACCGAATAGCTCGGCCGTTTTCGCCACCATCTGGCAGAAGTCTTCTAGTGAACATTGGCTGCCGTTTGGCAAGTGAAATGGGTAGAGGCTGAAGCCAATCAAGCCACCACGCTCGGTCAGCGCTTTAATCACTGTGTTGGATTTGTTACGAAGCGCATCGTGAGCAAAGCTCGGGTTCGCATGGCTAATGCAAATCGGGCGGGAAGAAAGGTCAATCGCTTCCAGCGTCGAACGTTCCGCGCTGTGGGACATATCAATGATCATCCCCACTCGGTTCATTTCCGCGATGGCTTGCTTACCAAAGCGAGTAATGCCCGTATCGTTCGCCTCGTAGCATCCGGTCGCAAGCAAACTTTGGTTGTTATAGGTCAGCTGCATAATCAGCAAACCTTGGCGGCGCATCACCTCAATCAGGCCAATTTCATCGTCAATTGGCGAGCAGTTTTGCGCACCAAAGAAGATACCGACCTTGCCTTGTCGCTTAGCGGTTTCCACATCGGCCATTGAGTAGATGGGCATGATGAGATCGGAGTTTTGTTCAAAACGTAAATTCCACTCAGCAAATCGGCTCAGGGTTTCACGTGCATTTTCGTGATAAACAATGGTCGCATGTACTGCGGTGATTCCACTGGCCTTGAGAGTTTGGAAATACTCTCTGTCCCAGTTGCAGTACTGAAGTCCATCAATGATGATTCGTTGTTGGTACATAACCATTCCTCAATAATTCTTAGAACCGCTCTATTTCGGGCAGCGCAGCGGCTGCCCAATGCAGACTTAGTACGGACGTTGATATGCCGTTTTCACTACGGTGTAGAACTCTTTGGCGTATTGGCCCTGCTCGCGAGGACCAAAGCTAGACTCTTTACGGCCACCAAATGGAACGTGGTAGTCTGTCCCTGCAGTTGGTAGGTTGACCATCACACAGCCGGTCTGTGCTTGCTGTTTGAAGATGGCACTCGTGCGCAGGCTTTGCGTCACAATCCCGCCAGTCAGACCAAAGCGAGTATCGTTGGTGACGGCAATCGCTTCATCTAAGTCAGCAACTCGAATCACGCTCGCCATTGGTGCAAACACCTCTTCCTGGTTCACTTCCCAGCTGTTTTGCGTGTTGAGGAATAACGTTGGCGACATGTAGTAGCCATCGTGTTTGAGGTTCAAACGCTCGCCACCAAACGCTAGCTCAGCACCGCTTTGACGTGCTTTCTCAATCCACTCGAAGTTTGCCTCTAGCTGATTGCCATCGACGACAGGGCCCATAAAGATGCCTTCTTCCAACGCATGGCCTACCTTAAGTTCGCTCATGCGTTTGATCAGCGCTTCTACGTAAGCGTCATGGATCCCGTCCATCACCACTAAACGTGAAGAGGCTGTACACTTCTGACCCGCGCCGGAGAATGAACCCGCGATGGTTGCTTCGACTGCAATTTGAATGTCTGCATCATCGGCAACCACTAGGGCGTTTTTGCTGCCCATTTCAAGCTGGCAGCGAACAAAGTTTGGTGCTGTTGCCGCCGCCACTTTGCGCCCTGTATCGACGGAGCCAGTAAAGCTCACACCATTCACGTCTGTTGAATTAATCAGTGTGTTACCAACTTGAGAACCGCTACCCAATACCAAGTTAAATGTGCCTGCCGGCAGCCCTTGGCGATGAATAATTTCAGTCAGTGCAACGGCACTGGCTGGCGTCAAATTGGCAGGTTTCCAAACAACGCTGTTACCAAATGCCAGCGCTGGTGCTATCTTCCAAGCAGCAGTTGCAGTCGGGAAGTTCCAAGGAGAAATAATGGCGATAACACCTACGGCTTCGCGAGTCACTTCAACAGAGACCCCTGGACGGACGGAGGCAGCGTTATCGCCGATCTGGCGTAACACTTCAGCAGCGAAATATTGGAAGAACTGGCCTGCACGGTAGATTTCACCGCGACCTTCAGCAAACGGCTTACCTTCTTCACTCGATAGTAACTTTCCTAGCTCATCGCAACGGGCAATCAGTTCATCACCAATCGCTTGCAGTACTGCCTGTTTGCGCTCGATGGGTGTTTTTTCCCACTCCGGTTGAGCCTGCTTAGCCGCCTGAATAGCTTCTTGAACCTGAGCTTCACTCGCCTGAGCAAAATCACCAAGATTCTCGCTGATGTCGGATGGGTTAATGTTGGCAACGGTATTGATGCCTGATTGCCATTCGCCGCCAATGTAGAGCGATTTTTCGGCCTGAACCTTGTTTAATGATGTCATGATTGCTTCCTTTGTTCTTGCTGACGGCTTTACTCGCCATCAGGCAGTTATTCGTAATAAGGGGTTACTGGGCTTGGTTCGCAGAAGCGTAAACGACAAACTCCACCAACATTTCTTCTCTTGCCAGGCCAGCAACGACCATGGCAGCGCGATTTGGGTACGGCGCGTTGAAGTACTCGGCGTAAACTTGATTAACCGTTTTGAGATATTCGCGGTCAGTCACGTAAATCAGCACTTGTAGAACAGAGTCCAGTGACTCGCCTGCGCATTCTAGGGTGTGCACCAAGTTGTTAAATGTCTGACGGGTTTGCGCTTCAATACCCCCTTCCACGACAGCACCAGTGGCATCAATCGGGATTTGCGCGGTATAGAGAGTGCCATTATTAACAATCGCCCATTCCAGAGGAGCCTTTGAGGCGAACAGTGATGTTTTGACTGGGTGTTTTTGAGTTTGAGTATTCACGTGCCTTCAACCTTTTGTAACAAAATTGTTTCGTAATAGTTAAATCTTGCACTTTGACAGACGATAAATCGAACGGTAAATTTCTTACATTCGATAAAAAAAACTTATCACCTTACTGAGACTATGGTGAATAAAGGGATGGTAAGGAGTCCGAGTTGAGCATCAAATTTCAACAATTAAAGCATTTTGTGATGGTGGTCGAAGAAGGCGGTTTTCGCGCAGCATCACATCGCGCCAACCGTTCTCAGGCCGCATTATCCACATCAATAAAAGAGCTGGAAAAGATATTGGGACAAGCATTATTCGAAGCGGGTAACAAAGCCAAGTTAACCCCATTTGGTGAAATCTGCTTGCCGAAAATCGTTCAGTTTCTCAATATCTACACAGCGCTAGACAATGATTTGCGAGCTGCTGCAGCCGGCCAGCAAGGAAGGGTAAAAATTGCCAGTGTGCCCTCTGTCGCCGCTAAACTCATTCCGAGCGTTTTAGGGGCATTCTGCGAGCAGCACCCAAACGTAGAAGTCAGTTTGATTGATGACAATGCCGCAGGGGTCGAAGCGAGATTACTCTCTGGCGAGGTTGATTTAGCACTGGGAAACCCTTCTCATCTCGATGATGACAACATGACGTTCACGCCATTATTGTCCGACCCGATTGGTGTGGTGTGTTTGAGTGATAACCCAATTGCGACTAGCCGAGAAGGCATTGAGTGGCAAACACTGCTCAAGCAGCCATTTATTCGTAACGGGACCTGCACTTTGCTTGACCCGACGCCTGCCCGAGCTCTAAGTCAGCAAGCCCTTTACTCGGTAGAGAACATTACCTCGCTGTTTTCCGTATTAGAACTGGGCATCGGTGTCACAACCCTGCCGAAATTGGCCTTCCCTACCAATGAAACCCGATTGGTGTGGATACCACTTATCGATCCGCCATTGGAAAGACAAATCGGTATCTTCACTCTCAGCGACCGAACCATTTCTCCGCAGGCACAAGCGTTTCACGATTTATGTGTGGAGTACTTAAGCTATCAGGATCATGACAGTCAGGATTGATTGTTTGGTCGATAAAAGTAACCCCGCCAAAATGAGCGGGGTCATGGCTAAAGCCATTGTGGCTGATTGAGTGTCAGCCAGTCGGATATGCGCCGTGCTACGGCGTCTGGCTGCTCCATGCTGGAGAGGTGACCGCAGCTTGGTAATACGTGCAACGTCACATCTGGGATGTGCTTAGCCATCAGTAAGTGATTGTCGATAGGACACAGCAAATCATCTTTGCCGGTAATGACGAGGGTTGGAACCGAGATGTCTGCTAGAAGTGGCCGAGCGTCAGGCCTTGTCGCCAACGCATCAGCATGAGCTTGGAAAGCTTCAAGGCCAACATTGAGCGCCATTTGCTCGATTCTCGCCGTCAGCTCCACCTCGTTAACACGACTTGGATGGATCAACACCGACATCAACACCTCAGCTGTAATCTGGTCGAACTCACCTTTTAACGCTCTATTAACCAGTGCGTAGCGTTTCTCTGAGACTTCCGGTTTTTCATCCGCCGAGTTGGTATCCATCAGAATCAAACCTTTGACTCGCTCCGGCGCCTGACGATACACCTCAAACGCCAAAATGCCCCCCATGGATAAACCACCAAGCACAAACTCTTGTGGGGCTTTAGCCAACACATCAGCCGCTAGTTGTTCCATGGTAGGCAATGCACCCAGTGAAACGCACTCAGGCGCTACCCATTGAGGCAGTGCCTGATTCACATCTTCAAACAGTGCACCATCACACAGTAATCCGGGTAACCAGATCAAAGGCAGTGGTTGTGTCATGTTGCACTCCTTAAGGTTTAGCTGGCTTGTCAGAGCCAAGTACACAGTATGTGAAGCTGTTACCACGCAAGTTCATCAGTGAGTATGAGGCACCTTCCGGTACACTAAAAACATCACCTCGAGTAAGGATAAGGCTGGCTTGTTCGCCTTGGTGGTTCACAACCACTTCGGTGTCACCATCAAAGTTAATCAATACTTGCTTTTCATCACGGCTATGCTGAGGAATGGAACCACCCTCTGTGAGTTCATACGCCATGATGCTAACATCATCTTCACTTTTCACCTGAAAATCGTAATCAGCCAGAGGATGACCAGTTAGCGCGTATTGTTTGACGTTCGGCGCGGAAAAATCATTCTCAATCGGGCGGTAGTCTTTCTTTAGCGCTACAAATGGTTTCATCTGCTCAGCGGTGTAGTTATCAAAGGAAGCCATTTCCTCTTTCGTCAGCAACGGCATCAACTCTGATTCTTGTGGGACAGGGTCACCGTCAACAGTATCAACTAATGTGCCGTCCGCTTTTAAATACAAGCCATAGCCCTGACTGTCTTTGATCACATTAGGATGCCAAACCACACCACCGCCTGAATCATCACCACCCAGTACGGAATACATGAAACCATAATCACGGCCGACAACTTCAAAACCACGGAAAAGATTGGTCGGAATTGAAATCACATCACCATAAGACAGTACCGCTTCATGTTCACCCTCATTTCCCCAATAGAAGCGGAATTGTCCCTTGAATACAACAAACAGCTCAGCGGTTCGGTGAGAATGAAGCGAATTCTTAATACCCGGAGGCTGGCCCGCTGCACCAATATTGAAGCCCGCCGTTTCGCGGATGTGAACATGCTGACGGCTGCTTTCAGCGACGCCTGCACCTATGATGCAGAAGTTGTCTTTTAGGTCACTGCCCGGAGTACGTGCATCGATAAACGCACTGGTTCCCGGTATCAGCTCCATGTAACGAACAAGATTGTCGTTAATTCGATTTTGTAGAGTCATAGATAATCCTAGTAGTTGTTCTTTTCTTGGGTATCAAATCACCGCAATCAGGCACCAAGAGGTCTGCCACCATCGACAGCAATTGTATTGCCCGTTGAGAACGTCAGCACTTCCGCGGCGGCGTAGACTGCATTCGCCACCTCTTCATCACTGGCAAGACGTTTCAGTGGTGTCGACTGCTCCTGCTGATTGCGCCAGCTGTCATCGAGCTCTTTAACAAACTCGGTATCCACCAGCCCCGGAGCAACTGCAAGGACGCGAATATCCGGTGAAAGCGCTCTTGCCAATGAGCGAGTCATATTCTCTGCGGCGGATTTACTCGCACAGTAAGCAATATTGCTACCCATCGCGGTTTGCGCAGCGATGGAAGTAATGTTCACCACGCAACCTTTGGCCTCACGTAGCAAAGATTCACAGGCGCGAACCATGGCAAACGGTGCGCGAACATTGACTTGGAAAATTTGGTCAAACAGCTCGTCGTTCAAACCACTCAAATCTGAATGCGCGACAAACTTTGTCATACCGGCGCAATTGACCAGCAAATCCAGTTGGCCGTTAATTTCATTGACCTGACTGGCTAACGAATCTATCGCTTGCGAATCCGACACATTGAGCTGAAAAGCTAAGTGACCTTCACCAGACAACTCTGACAATACTTTGTGCGCCGACTGTTGATTGCTGTTGTACGTTAAGACAACTCGGTAGCCGGAATCAGCCAGCTTGTGACATATGGCGGCCCCTAGACCGCCACTGCCGCCTGTAACTAAGGCAAGTTTCGACATATTAAGCCTCTTCTACTTTGCCTTTGTAACGGCGTACACGAATATCCGCTTGCTCTTTGTGCCCAGCAAAACCTTCCAGTGCACACAAGCGAGAACAGTATTCGCCGACCTTCAGAGATGCCGCTTCAGTGACACGCTGATACGTACAAGTCTTGATGAATTTACCTACCCACAGACCACCGGTGTAGCGAGCCGCTTTCTTTGTCGGAAGCGTATGGTTCGTACCGATACATTTGTCACCGTAAGAAACGTTGGTCTCGCGACCTAAGAACAGCGCACCATAGTTAGACATGTTGTCGAGGAAATACTTTGGATCTTCCGTCATCACCTGAACGTGTTCTGAGGCGATATCATCTGCAACTTCAACCATTTCTTCATAGCTGTCACACACGATCACCTGGCCGTAATCTGCCCATGCTTTGCCTGCGACTTCCGCCGTTGGCAGAATCGTCAACTGGCGCTCAATCTCTTTGATCGTTTCCTCGGCAAACGTCTCGCTGTTTGTTAGAAGAACAGCCGGAGAGTTGTAGCCATGCTCAGCCTGACCCAATAAGTCTGCTGCTGCCAGTTCTGGGTCACAGCCCTTTTCATCAGCAATAACCAGCGTTTCCGTTGGACCAGCAAACAAATCGATACCCACACGACCAAACAACTGACGCTTGGCTTCAGCAACAAACGCGTTACCTGGGCCAACAATCATATCGACAGGGGCAATGGTTTCAGTACCCAACGCCATTGCACCTACCGCCTGAACGCCACCAAAACAGTAAATTTCATCAGCGCCAGCCATCGCCATCGCCGCGACGATGGCCACATTTGGTTGGCCATTAAATGGCGGGGCACAAGCAATCACTCGTTTTACGCCTGCCACTTTTGCAGTGAGTACACTCATGTGAGCAGACGCAACTAGCGGGTACTTACCACCTGGGATGTAACAACCTACGCTATTAACCGGAATATTCTTATGACCCAGAACTACACCCGGCATGGTTTCAACTTCAACATCTTTCATTGAATCACGCTGAATTTGAGCAAAGTTACGTACTTGCTCCTGAGCGAATTCAATATCGTGGCGAGTTGACTCATCTAACGCATCAACACATGCCTGAATCTGATCTGGTGTTAAACGAAACTGCTCTGGTGACCAGTTATCAAATTTTTCTGAAAGCTCGCGTACGGCGCTGTCACCTTTCGATTCAATATCAGCCAGAATGTTCTCTACGATCTGACGTACTTTCGCGTCATTTGATGCTGATGCTTCTTCAGTGATTCCGTTCTTTAAAATGCGTGCCATGCGATTTTCTCCTTGAGGGTTTAGACTGACAATTGCTTCTTTGTAGTTTTGGATACGAATGCAAAATTAGATTAAACATAAATTTAACAATTTTCAAGACAATCGTACGCAAGCCTAAAAGCCTCTCTAATTAGTTGTTTTAATAAGACTAAAAGACAAAGAAAGGCATCAAAGACATAATCAATCGATGATTCAATAATCAAAAACGTTATTTACATCACATAAAACTCACTGATCATTTACATTTGTTCGTGCTAACTTTTGCATACCTTTGCAGTGGAGTGTTTTCTATGACTAATTTCAAATCTATGCTGGCCCAGCCAGCCTTACTCGGAACCTTTGTTAAAACCCCTCACCCCCACATTATTGAAGTGCTGGCACTGTCTGAATTATCCTTCATCATTCTCGATGCCGAGCACGCTCCGTTTGACCGTCAGTCTCTTGACCTGTGTGTCCTTGCTGCCCGCGCTAATCAGCTACCCTGTCTGGTTCGGGTTCAAGACAGCCAGCCCGCCACCATTCTTAATGCTTTGGATTGTGGTGCGACAGGTGTTCAGATCCCACATGTCTGCAATGCAGAACAGGCAGAGAAAATCGTTAAGACATGCCACTACGGTAAAGGGGGACGCGGCTATGCGGGCTCCAGCCGCGCTGCAAGCTACGCAACCAAACCTATGGCTCAACACCTAGCTGACAGTAAAGCGAATACTGTGGTCGTGGCTCAGATAGAAGATCCCGAAGGTGTCGACAATGTGGAAGCCATCGCTCAAGTTGATGGTATTGATGCCCTGTTTATTGGTCAGGTCGACCTCACCGTGGCGTATGGCGCTAAAAGCGTAAATGACGATCAGGTGCGACAAGCAAGCATCAAGATTATTGAAGCCGCCAAAGCCTGTGGCAAACCCGTCGGTATGTTCGTTGCCACAGCGCAGCAAGCAAAAGACTGGAGCGAGCTTGGTGTTAATTTCTTTGGCGTCGGGTCAGAGCACAAAATGATCATCGATGGCTTCAGGCAAGAAAGAAGTGTGATGAATTCCTGAGTTTTATCCGATATTTAATCTCTATCAATGCTCAACGCTAGACAGGGAAATCCCCTACCCCATACACTCTGGCAGATAAAGGGTCAGCAAACCCACGGAAAGGAGTATCACCATTAAAGCGAAAGTAACTTCGATAGACGTCGCGAAAATGCTCGGCGTCTCTCAGTCGACCGTATCACGAGCGTTCAGCCCGACCGCTAGCATCAGCGAGAAGAAACGTAAGATGGTGATGGATGCCGCCGCTAAGCTCGGTTATACACCCAACGCCATTGCTCGTAGCCTGATCTCAAATCGTTCTGGCCTTGTCGCTATTGCGTTAGACAGTGAGTCAAACCCGATGTATGACCTGCAATCACGTGCACTAGCGATGGAAATCCAGAAACGTGGCGGCCAGGTGGTTCTGTGTCCAATTGACAAAGACGACCTTGATCTAGCGATTTCACGTGCGATTGAGTATCAGGTTGATGGCCTGATCATCGCCACCAGCCGTCTGACTTCACGCGCTTTTGCCCAGTGCGAAAAATTTGGTGTTCACCTGAGTCTTATCAACCGTTATACCAATGGCATCAATGCTAACTGTGCCGGTGTCGATAACCGCCAGGCAGGCCAAGATGCAGCCGAGTATCTGGTGAAAAAAGGCTACAAACAACTGGCGTATGTCAGTGGCGATTCAGGTTCAATGACCAGCGAAGAGCGCTGGCTTGGCTTCTCATCAAAGCTCAAAGAGTTAGGTGTTCCAACCCCTGTATTTATTCAAGCAAAATACTGCTTTGATGCAGGGATGGAGGCCGCAGCAGAGATTCAGGCACATACGGTGAAACCGGAAGCGATCTTCTGTGCCAATGACATCATCGCTCTTGGGTTGATGGATGGACTAAGAAAAGCAGGCGCTTCAATACCGGAAGATTATGCGGTGATGGGCGTCGATAACATCCCTATGGCTGGCTGGCCAGCTTACGACTTAACCACCGTCGCTCAGCCTGTCGATAAAATAGTACGTCGCGCAGTCGAAGATTTGATGGCGCGTATCAATGACAATGCCGATGCTTCGGGTGAGTATCTTCTGGAGCAAGGCAGGCTAATTGAACGTAGCAGTACCACCCGATAATAAATTCATCACATCTTATAGCCTCGTCTCTATGACGAGGCTTTTTTTATGTGATCCTTACTGTATTTTCTTTATTTATTACTGAATCTCATATCAAGTTTTCCACTTTGTTATTGACTTGTTAATTTCATGTTTTATTTTTGGATTCGTATGCAAATGGATATGAATTGCTAAAAACACTGATAAAGCAAAAAAGCGTGTGTGATCTTTAAATGAATGCTCAAAGGTCATACCAGAAACAAGGAAGAACCATGAAAAAAACCATCATTACGTCATTAACTGTTTTTGGGTTAACCATTAGCAGCATGAATACGTTTGCAAGCAATGTAATTCGTCTTGGCCACGATAGTCAGGAAACATCACCAGTACACAAGGCTATGCTCTACTTCGAACAAGAGCTGGAGTCGCGTTCAAACGGTGAATTGGAAGTAGAAATTTACCCTGCGCGCCAACTTGGTGATGTACGCGAAACAACAGAATTGGTTCAGCAAGGTAACTTGCAAATGACGTTCGGAGCCTCAGTTCTCCTCGCGCCTTATGTACCAGAATTCAATGTTCTTGATACCTTCTACCTGTTTGACAGTGAAGAGCAGGCACACCGAGCGCTAGATAGCGATAAAATCGGGCAGCCTCTACTGAAAGCAATGGAGTCAAAAGGTTTTCACGGTTTAGGCTTTATGGAGCTAGGCTTCCGTAATGTCACCAACAACAAGAAGCCGATTAACACCGTAGAAGATCTTGAAGGGTTGAAAATTCGTTCGGCGCCGAACCCAAGTCAAATCAATGCTTGGAAATCCATCGGTTCAGCACCAACACCACTGTCTTGGGGTGAGATTTTCACCTCGCTACAACAAGGTCTGATCAATGCTCAGGAAAGTTCTATCTACTCTATTTATGCAGAGCGTTTTTACGAAGCACAGAACTACCTGTCACTAACCAACCATATATATAGCAACTATGTGTTGTTCATGAACAAAGCATTCTGGGATTCCCTACCGGCTGACCAACAAGCTCTTATCAATGAAATAACAAAAGAAGCCATCGCAAAACAAAGAACGTGGGCAGCGCAACAGAATCGGGACGTGATTGAAGATTTGAAAGCGAAAGGCATGACGGTTAATGAGGTGCCAGAGGCTGTACGCGAGCAAATGAAGAACAAAATGAACGCTGCCGTTTACCAAGACTTGCGTAGTAAGACAGGCGAACAGCTGTTTGACAGCGTTATCGCTGAAATTGACCGCCTGTAATTTTCACTCTGTGGCTTCCGAGGACATAGTTTCGGAAGCCAATGATTTTGCTTTGGGAGCTGAACATGAAGTGGTTTCGCTTACTGGATAAATATTTTGAACCTAGCTTGATTGTCATTGCTATTTCCACCATGACAGGCCTTCTTTGCCTGCAAATTGCTTTACGTCTGTTCGACGCCACTATTGCATGGGCTGAAGAATTATCTCGTTATTTGTTTGTGTGGGCGATGTACCTCAGTATCAGCTATTGCATCAAACATGACCGACATATCCGAATCCGAGTATTTGTCGATAAGTTGCCTGGGGTTTTACCCAAAATCAGCCTGATCATTTCAGACATCATCTATTTGATCTTCAGCAGTGTCGTTGCCTGGTTTGGTTTTAAGGTTATCAGCCGTAGCCTTCAGCTCGGTCAAATTGCACCTGCGATGGAGATCCCTGTGGCCTGCTTGTATGCCTCAGTACTAGTGTGTGCGATTCTGAGTATCCTGCGTCTAATCATCAGTATCTATCAGCGCATCAGCAGGCTGTCATCCCCCTCTCAGCCAACGCGATTTTGCAGTGATAGGTATCGCCAGTTACAAGCGAAATACAAAGCACCTAATCGACTGCAGGAGCTAAACGCATGACATCCGCACTCTTATTCGGCAGTTTCGGTCTGCTACTACTGATCGGTGTACCAGTTGGCATCGCGCTGGCAACCGCCAGTATGATAGCCATCATGAGTCTACCTTTCCTTAACGTAGAGTTCTTAGTTCAAGGTTTAGTGACGGGGCTAGACTCTTTCCCCCTACTAGCTGTTGTGCTATTCACTCTGGCAGGTAACCTGATGAGTCAAGGAGGTATATCCAAGCGCCTCCTTCATGTGGCAGAAGTCTTTTTCGGCCACTTCACCGGAGGGCTGGGTATTGTCGCTATTGTTGCCTGTATGTTCTTCGCATCCATTTCAGGTACAGGATCAGCCACCGTTGCCGCCATCGGCCTCACAATGATTCCATCTATGGTAAAAAAAGGATATGACCGCAGCTTCGCAGGTGCTCTGATTGCTTCATCAGGTGGTATCGGTGTGATTATCCCTCCTTCTGTAGTCATGATTGTTTACGCGATTACCGCGGAAGTTTCTGTCACTAAGATGTTCATGGCGGGAATCATCCCAGGTCTGGTGGTTGGTCTGGTATTGATCGGCTACTGTTTGATAGTTTCCAAAATTCGCGGCTATGCTGGAAATGATCACAAAGCCAGTTGGGGCGAACGTCTGTCTGCGCTCAAAGACGCAAGTTGGGCCATGTTACTGCCAGTGATCATTTTAGGGGGGATCTACTCAGGCATTTTTACTCCAACCGAATCAGCCGCCATTGGCGTTCTCTATGGCTTGTTCTTCGGCATGTTTGTTTACAAAGAACTGAACGCTAAGCAAGTTGTCAAGATCATCTTAGAGTCCTCACTTTTGGTCGGTGCCGTTTTGGTTATTGTCGGCGCTTCCGTCACCTTTGGTCGAATTTTGACCCTCGAACGCCTACCGACTGAAATCGCTCAATTCATTCTAACCATTACTGAGAACAAACTGTTGATCTTGCTGTGTATCAATATCTTGTTACTACTTGTTGGAACTTTCATGGAGACCTTAGCTGCGATCGTAATTCTGACTCCTATTCTCCTGCCGATAACCTCCGCACTGGGCATGGATCCTGTTCACTTTGGTATTGTAATGATTGTTAACCTAGCGATTGGGTTTGTAACGCCACCACTCGGAGCCAACCTATTTATGGCCAGTCAGGTCGGCAAAGTACCGATTGAATCGTTATCCAAAGCCATCATTGGTTGGATTGGCGCAATGATTGTTGCACTCATGCTGATCACTTTCATACCCGCTATTTCTCTGTCCTTGCCGGAAATGCTCTCGTAACTCTCCGAACAGATTTCACCACCTAGCTCAAATCACTAGGTGGCGTCATAAAGAATTCGTATGCAATGTAATTCTTGTTGAGTTAGGTTAGAAACATGTACGATTATTGCCACCTTATGGGCTCTAGCATCCACTTTTTTCTTCTGAACACAAATCCTCAAATACCCATTTTTAGTTTCCTTAGCCATCAACGAGATAAACAGTAACTCTCTGATTATCATCCTTATATATCATTTAAAGTCAGTTATTACCTCAACCGAGACTCGATACATTGGTGCGTATTAGAGTAATTAACCTGAACAAACTTCGAACAAATGTTAAAAACCCGATCTTTAGCACGATATTAAAACATTACATTAACAACTCGTTGACAATAACACCCCAAGCATTCATTTTGGATACGTAACCAAAAAAAATGACCAGTTTAGGAGGTGAGGTATGGCCATGGTTGGCTTTGATGAAAAATGGCGTGATTTTCCCGATTATATTTTGGGGATTACAAAAGAGATTTGGGAGGATCGCGGCCTAAATACCCTTGAGCACTATTACTCACCCGATATTGTTGTGCGTACACCTTTGTCTATTGTGCAAGGTAACGACGATGTTATCAGCGCGACCATGGCCACACTGGCCGAGTTCCCTGACCGTACGCTTTACGGAGAAGATGTCATCTGGTCTGGTTCGCCAGAGCAAGGCATGTTGTCCTCCCACCGTATCATTTCGACAGCCACACACAGCAGCGATGGTTTCTATGGCAAAGCAACGAACAGCAAGTTGCGTTTTCGCATCATCGCTGACTGCCATGCCATCAACAATCAGATTAATGATGAGTGGCTAGTACGCGACCAAGCAGACATCGCCAGACAGCTCGGCATGACGTCCGAAGAGTTCGCCCGAAAACAAATTGATTTCGAAGGTGGCGTCGAAAAAGCTTCCTTCCCTTTTACTCCAGATGTCGATATGCAGGGCCCATACACTGGCGTTGGCAATGACAATCAATATGGTCAGCAATACGAAGCCATTCTTAACAGCATCATGAATGCTGAGTTTTCCGCCATCCCACGTGAATACGACCGAGCTTGTATCGGTGAGTACAGCGGCGGCCGTACCGCTCTATCACACAGCGAAATTGATCATTTCTGGATTTCACTACGTTCTTCATTCCCAAATGCCGAGTTCAAAGTTCACCATCGCATTGGTCGAGAAGATCCAATGATGTCTCCACGCGCCGCGATTCGCTGGTCTCTGCATGGTAAGCACGAAGGTTATGGCGCATTTGGTAAACCAACAGGTAAAGACGTTTACATCATGGGCATCAGCCATGCTGAATTTGGCCCATGGGGACTGCGTCGCGAGTTTACGCTGATCGACGAAACCGCGATCTGGAAGCAGATTCTGATTCAGCAAGGCTAAGCCGCCCAGTCATAAACCCACATTCAGTAAGGAAGCAAAATGTCACTCAATATCATTGAACACTTTTATCAACGATACTTCAAAGCCAGCCCTAGCGAGCAAGCAATCGTCGCTCAGCAAGCGCTGAACCCTGATGTAAAATGGTGTGTCGCTCACCCAGTCAATGACCTGAACGGCCCAGATGCTGCACACACTTCGTTTCTATCACCTTTGGTCACGGCAATGCCTGATGTTGAGCGGCGCCCAATGATCGTGATGAACGGTGAGTTTGAAGGTCGTACTTGGTACAACTCAACCGGTTACTTTGTAGGTACTTTTGAACAACCACTGTTCGGTATTCCGGCAACAGGAAAAACCCTGTATCTCAGATACACAGAGATGGTGTGTATCGAAAATGATCAGATCACTGAATCTTACATGATCCCAGATTTTATCGATGTCATGAACCAGTCTAATGTTAATCCTCTGCGTAAAAGTCTAGGTCACGATGGATTGATTCCTTCTCCCGCTACTGCTGACGGCATACAAAGCTCCGAAGTGTGTGACGAGGCCAGTGCCAAAAGTGGTCAACTAGTCAATGATATGCTGGCATGTCTTGGTCGTTTTGACGGCAAAGATCTCTACTCTATGGATCTGGAAAACTACTGGCATAAAGACTTTATGTGGTATGGCCCAGCAGGTATCGGAACCACACGCGGCATCAAAGGCTTCCGCAACCACCATCAAGCTCCTTTTGTCTTCGCCTTCCCCGATCGAAGTGTTGATATAGAGCTCAATTTTTTGGCTAAAAATGACTACGTATCCACTGGAGGCTGGCCTCACATGCATGGTACTCATACGGGTCACAGTGGCTGGTTAGGCCTTGCTCCAACAGGAAAAAATATCGAACTTCGCGTCATGGATATCTGGCGACGAGAAGGTAACTTGCTGAAAGAAAACTGGGTAGCGATTGATATCATCCATATTCTGCTTCAACTTGGTTATGACGTCTTCGGCCAAATGAAAGAACAATTAGAAGGACCTAATTATGCATGAGTTTGGTGTACTGAACTGGACCATTCTTGGCGGTTACATCGCCCTAACCTTAGTACTGGGCGCTGTGGTCGGCAAGAAAGTGACTTCGGCGAATCAGTTCGCGCTCGGTGATAAAAATATCCCATGGTGGGCAATAGGTATTTCTGTAGTCTGTACCTATGTCAGTGCGATGTCGTTCTTGGGCGGTCCGGCATGGTCATACAAAGAAGGCTTGTCGGTTATCGCAATTCACCTCAACTACCCGTTGGTGATCTTCTTCATCGTTGCTGTATTTATGCCATTCTTTTACAACAACGGTCTGACTTCTATCTACGAATATCAGGAAAGACGTTTCGGCAAAGCGTCACGTGTGACTTTATCATTCATTTTCCTGATAAAACAGGCGTTAAGCTCAGCTGCGGTACTGTACGCGACAGCGATAATACTGGAGTTCATCACAGGAATAGACGTGGTGTACTGCATCATGATCGTTACTGCCATTGCGCTGATTTATACCGTCATGGGCGGCATCGCCGCTGTTATCTGGACCGATGTGATTCAAGCCGTGATTCTTTTCATTGGTGCATTCATCATTATCGAAGCCGTGTGGAATGGCATGCCAGAGCCGATGACCGATGTAATGGCCGAGCTAAAAGCCAAAGGCATGACAGATGCTCTGCAAACCAGCATGGATTTGAGTCAGGTAACGACTATCTGGGCTGGGGTGATCGCCATGACGATGTTCCACACAACGGTCTACGGTGGCAGCCAGATGATGGTTCAACGCTGTATGGCAGCGAAAAGCATGGGTGATGCGAAGAAAGCCATGCTGATGATGGGTTACGTCGCCTTCTTCATCTACTTCGTGTTCATTCTACTTGGTGTTCTGTTCAACGCGTATTACGACGGTAAAGAGTTTGAAAACGGCAATACAATTATTCTTCACTACGCCAGTGAGTATGGTATGCCGGGTCTTATGGGCATCATTGCTGCAGCGATTCTGGCAGCAAGTATGTCGAGCCTTGACTCAGCATTCAACTCTATGGCGACGGTATCGGTAGCAGACTTTTACAAGCGTTTTTACAAGCAGAACGAATCTGAAGAGCATTATCTGAAAGCATCTCGCGTCTTCACTGTTGCCTGGGCGATTCTGGTCATCATTCCCGCTCTGATGTTCGCAACCAGCACAGGCTCGGTGCTTGAAGTGTTGAGTAAAGCAGGTTCTTATTTCGTGGGTGCGAGCTTCTGTATGTTTGTACTGGGTTTCTACTCAAAGCACATCACAGAAAAAGGCCTGCTTATCGGTGTTTTCGCCAGCTTTATCGCCATCTGGTATGTCGCGGTAGCTACTGATATCGCTTGGCCTTGGTACTGCGTGATTGGTGTCGTGGTCAACGCTGTTGTGGCTTATGCTGCAAGCTTGCTTCTGGCAGGAAAACAGGAAGAGATGCACCTATACACCATCAAAGGACAACAGGCGGAATACGCTCGTCTGAACAAGCCTGTCAAAGAAGATGGCTGGTACGTTATCCCTGGAAAGATTGACGCACCATGTTATGGCTTGCTGGTCATGTTTGTCTTCTCATTGATTCTGCTGTGGGGCATTAACGCTTTTACCGATAATGCACCAATGCTTATTAATTTTGTTCGTGGCAGCTCAATTGTGGTTGCAATCAGTGTTGTCGCTTACGCTGTCTACTCACTACGAGGCTCTAAAACGGCCAAACCGGAGCAGATTGAAACAGCTGAATAGTTCTGGGTTGTACCCAATCAAAGTGAAAAAGCCTTACTTTGAATAGAGTAAGGCTTTTTCCTTTTATGACTACGTACCTATTTATGTTAGGCTTGCTGTGAATTTCTTACCAAATGAATGATGGTCCATGAACTCAACTAAGCAGACGGTGACTTCGAAAGATGTCGCAAAACTCGCCGGTGTTTCTCAATCGACCGTTTCACGCGTTTTTATCCCTGGCAGTTCAGTGTCAGAGAAAACGAAACAGAAAGTCTACGAAGCGGCGAAAGCGCTCAATTACCGCCCTAACGCGTTTGCACGTAGTCTGACAACCAACGAATCAAAGCTGATTGGCTTGGTTTTTCCTGATGCTGATTATCCAATTCATATGAAAACCCTGCAGCTCATTTCGTCAGAACTGCAAAAACTGGGTTACTCAGCAGTTTTGATTCCGTGGCAAGTTGACGACAAAGAAAATCATTCTATCCCGAATATTTTCCAGTACCGAGTAGACGGCGTGATTGCGGCTTCTGCCACGTTCAACAAAAGCCTCTATGAAGAGTGTGAAGAGTTCAATATTCCCATTGTTCAATACGCGCGTGTCGTCGAGGGAACCAAAAGTAGTTACGTGATCAGCGATAACTATGAAGCAGGCCAACAAGCCGCACAATTATTAGTTGAGTGCGGCGCGAAACATCCCGTCTATCTAACAGGCGAAGTACCAACTTTCACCAATGATGAACGCCAAAAAGGCTTCTGTAGTGAGTTTGAAGATTTGACAAGTACGCTTCCTCAAGTTGTTGAAGCAAACTACGACTATACCGCCGCGCTTGACGATATTCGTCAGCTGCTAAAAAGAACAGAGCGCCCTGATGCAGTGTTCTGCGCGACGGACAATCTGGCGATGGCGTTAATGGATGTCGCTCGCTATGAATTTGGCTTACGTATTCCTGAAGATTTACAGGTGATCGGTTTTGATAATATCCCTCAAACCGAGTGGCTTAGCTATCAACTCACAACATTCAGGCAGGACTTCAAACGCCTAGCCAGAGAAAGCGTCAAAATTGTGGTAGATCAAATCAACGAGCAAAACACCAGCATGGTCAAAATGATGGTGCCAGTTAAACGGATTGAACGACGCACGACCAGCCGTGAGTGAGTCGCGGCTCATGCTTTTCTAGAATGATTCTGAATGCTAAATGGGTAAAGCTGAGGTTGGGTAACTGAAGTGGTACCTTTACCAAATAAGATACCTACAATATGAGGGATATTAAGCGATTAAGAAGCTTCTAATTTGCGTTGATGAAACGTTCAGCACTTGCGAACAAAGTCTCACACTTTTTTTTCTGTTTAATATGCTCAGGGCTGCCTTCGGCCATAGAATCAAGCACTTCTTTCGCTTTATTATATTCGGCTACCATGAGAGAAAATCGCTCTTCGAAGTTACTTTTGCGAAGTTTCTTACTTGATTTTTTTAAAGGTTTTTTCATTTTCATCTCACAGTTCCCATAGCTTTTTTTGTTCTCGTTCTAATAAAATATTCTCAATCTTTTTTCTAACTGTGTGAATATTTTCTTTACGATCACCATTGGCATCGCTTTCTAAATTTTCTGTTTTCGATTTACGACCACTTGCTTTTTTCAAAGCCTAATCTCCTTTGCCTGATGAAAGATAAAAGTGTCCCAAGACCATACCTTGTGAACTTTTTATTTCCCCAGTATTTTCGAATTCACAGAATGTGAAATTCAAGTCAAGGCAGTGAGTATGTACTCTCGGGAGGATATGACGCCTTAAAACGTCGCTATTGAGTTGGTTTATGGTCGATGACCAAGAGTCTTTATTGTGATTAAGGTAATATTTAATTTGGTACAATTAACTTTTCTCTTTAGGTATTCTCTGCTCACGCAATACGTAATACCAATATGTTTTTCGATTACTTCTTCTATTCATTTCACTCCTTAATAAGTGATTAAAGGGAGAGATCTCGCCATAACTAGGAAGCTAGCAAGATCTCACCAAAATTCTTACAGTACTGTAACGTTAGCTGCTTGTGGGCCTTTGCCGCCCTGCTCTACGTTAAAAGATACTTTTTGGCCTTCAGCTAAAGTTTTAAAGCCATCACTAGCAATAGATCTAAAGTGAACAAATAGATCAGCACTTCCATTATCAGGTGTGATAAATCCGAAGCCTTTTGTTTCGTTAAACCATTTTACTGCGCCAGTTGTTTTATTTGACATGTATATCTCGATAGATTGAGTTGAAAATAGAGCTACTAAATAAGGAATGAAGAAAAAGGTATCGCAGGATAGATATGACGAGTCAAATCGAAAAAAACTGAGAAGATCTTGAACTAAATAAGTTATCAATAGCTCACTGTTTTGAGCTGGTAGCCACTATACACTGTATGAGCACAATAGATACCTATTTATTTGATTATTTTTAATATCTTTACAAATCAACAAGTTAAAAATAAGCACAATCTACTTAAAACGATGATAACTTCTATCGACTCAGGTCTGCATCTCGACCACTGTTGCATGGCGGCCGAGATGCACACTTATCAAGACTCTACAAACTGTAGCCCCATCACCCAATCAGACACTTTGACAAAGTTAAGCGTATCGACGTTGTGTTTCTTAAACACTTTCACTACTTTCTCATGCATCATAATATGAGGGTAATCGCTGAATTTTGGCATAAAGACCAAGCGCTCATTCTCAGGTATCGCTGACAGCTTATCATTATCTAAGCAATATTGGTCAATTGTGTGTCTGGTATCTTCCGGGTCATAATCATCAATCTGACACTTTTCTAGATTCAAAACATCCATCTTTTGGAATAAGTTAAATGCCCAATAACTGTCATGATACTTACCGTGATCATCAACAATGATAGCTGGATACAGCTGAAAACAATCATTGCTAATATCACCTAAAGACTGTTTAACTTCATCCGCAATCACTGGGTAAGTAGAATCCAAGTGTGCTTTTGTAATCGGCCTAGATATTCCTCTCGCCAAGTCTTCCTCACGATAACCATTTTCAAAAAACATAGGTTCATTACCACTTAGCTTCGTAAACTCATAGTCACGATGGTCGGACCTATCATGTGTCGTGAGGTACAAAGTATTTTCATCATAGTTTTTAAAAACAATATAGTATTGGTCGTTAAATCGACTCATTTTCCTACCTTAGACGTCTGACTTGATACCTGATCGTTTTGGTATTCCACGATAAACGAATCAACAAAATACCATGCCCTTTAGTATTCATCTCCAAGTTGATAACTTTCAATGGAATAAAATTTGAGATAAGGAATTTTTTTCTCCAGCTTCCTCTTGATGGTTTTATGTACAACTATTGGAGCTAAGTCATCTCCCCCCATCTTGAAGACCAATCTCTCTGATTCCCGAATTTCATCAAGAATAACGTGATTTAGGCTGTATTTTATAACATGTGGTTCATCATCAGGATCATCATGCTCATAAACTGAGCGATTTCTATCCCAACAATCAAGAGATTCATATATATTAATTAAAAAGTAATTATCTTTGGTGTTGTTTATTATTGCCGGATACAGTTTTCCGCCATAAATGCCGTCATCAAAAACCTCTTTTAGATCTTCAGATATAATAAAGCTAGGTGTGCAGAATAACATTTCTACATCAGCATCTAACTTTTGACCATTCTTGGTGCTAAATCTTAACGCCGGCTCTCCATAGACGAGTTCACGGTAATGAAACCTGCGAAGATTGGTAGAATCAGAAGGTATTACTGAATATCCTTCAACATTATAATCTGGACTCATAATGTAGTATTCATGATCGTATTTCATTTTACGTCCCAACTTCTAAAGAACATACGTCAGATGGTTAAATGTCCATTAAATGCTGAATAGTCTTAGCCCGATATTTAATAATGTTGCAATAGAACCCATCAACGACAAAAGGTGGGAGCGGTAACTCCCTTCCTCATTGGGTTAGACATATATTTAATACTCTGAAGCATCTCATATCAAGCTCAACAATATTAGTTGTCTTTGGGGTCACGAATTTTTAATGTTGGTCCCCATACTCAAATTCACTGACTTTAAAGAATTTGATGCCTTTAACATCGTATTTTTTAAAAATATCGACTACTTTTTGATGAAAGAAGATTTTTCCTCTTGATGTATTTCCGATCTGAAAAATTAAACGTTCGTTTTCTGGAATAGCATCCAGCACATCTTCTCGAAGTCGGTAATTATCCATATCTGGTTTAATAGAAAACCCATCAATGTCCTTACTTCCATCACTTGGCATATAGAATTGACTTCTCTTTAGATCGATACAATCTAAGTCATCAAAAGTATTCAGTGCCCAAACGCCTTCAACAGCATTATTTTGTTCATCTTGAATGATCGCAGGAACAAACTGACTGCCGTAAAGGCCAGCTTCAAGCAGCTCTTT
This sequence comes from Vibrio sp. Isolate24, assembly GCF_022398215.1. Classification (NCBI taxonomy): domain Bacteria; kingdom Pseudomonadati; phylum Pseudomonadota; class Gammaproteobacteria; order Vibrionales; family Vibrionaceae; genus Vibrio; species Vibrio sp. Isolate24. Next base: position 415,029 of record NZ_JAKEUU010000002.1, on the reverse strand, counting down.
AAGTTTGTTTGTGACCACAAAGTTCGGTACGCTAAATGCTATAGTGTAATCTTGCTGCAAATAATCCAAATTATCATTATCAGAGACAAAAGTAAGTGGCTTTATACCAAAACTCAACTTTTCAAACTTCCAATGAGTGCTTGCCGTATATGAGGTTGGTGTGAGGTCATTGTCATAGTCCTCAAATTCATAATCCGGAAATATAATATAATATAATAGGATTCATCATAAATATTCACAGTATTACCTTGTCTTAACCCATAATAAATAACTTATTTAGGGTTTGAGTGAAATTCTAAACAAATTCCATTCCAAAACGATATTGACTAACTTTGAAAAAGCTTACTCCTTTGATATTATTATTGGAGAAAATATCAACAATTAGTTTATGAACAAATATATTTGTAACGTCAGTATTATCCATTGCAAAAATCAGCCTGTCATTCTCAGGTATTTCATCTAGAACTTCATGAGAAAGATGAAATGATTTAATAGAAGGCAGAACATCTATTCCTTGCAAGGACTTAGCCCCTCCAGGGTACATGGCAATTGATTTATTTCGGTCCCAACAATCCAAAGGTTTAAAGACATTCAGCGCCCATACATCCTCTCTGATTCCTTTATCTTCACCTTTTACAATGGCAGGATAAAATTTAGAACCGTATAAGCCTTCTTCTAACTCAACCTTTAACTTGTCCGTAACAACAATACTGCCTATTGGGAAAAATATCTCATAATCACCACTAGCAAAGCTCAAATCAGATGTTTCGGTTGTAAAGATTAAAGGTTTTTGTCCAAAATCAAGCTCTTCTGAGTCATAGTTGCGCTTTGCTGAAGAGTCATCAGGTTCAATGTCATATTCTTCATAGTCTGGATTTGCAAACAATAAATAGTAATCTTCATTGTAATTGTTCACTTAATAAGGACCTTTAAATCAATATATCGACTGTATAATATAGTCAATCATATAACCAATAATGGAGAATATTCTCCTTTAAATTGAGGCTTACTCAAACCTAAATAGAAAATATTTACTCCTCAAAATAAGTAATTTAACCATTCATAAATAGAATGCAGCACTTCTATTTTAGAACTCATCACCTACATGATACTCGCTCACTTTGAAGAATCTAATACCTTTAACACCATGCTTATTAAAAACATCGACGACTTTTTGATGGAAGAAAATTTCTCCTGAAGTTGTATTTCCCACTTGAAAAATCAAACGTTCATTTTCTGGAATAGAATCTAGAACATCTTTTCTAAGTCGATAGTTATCCATATCGGGTTTAATAGTAAATCCATCAATTTCCTTGGTTCCATCACTTGGCATAAAATATTGACTTCTTTTAAAATCAACACAATCTAAGCGTTGAAAAGTATTCAGTGCCCAGAGGCCTTCAACAGCATTACTGTTCTCATCTTGGATAATTGCTGGGAAAAACTGACTGCCGTAAAGGCCATCTTCAAGCAGTACTTTAAGTTTGGCTGTGACCACAAAGTTCGGAACGTTAAATGCTATTGCGTAATCTTGCTGCAAATAATCCAAATTCTCATTATCGGCAACAAAGGTGAGTGGCTTTATACCAAAGGTCAGCTTTTCAAAATCCCAATGAGTATTGGCCGTATATTGAGTTGGAGTTAAGTCATTATCATACTCTTCAAAGTCATCATCAGAAAAAATAATGTAATAAGATTCATCATAAATATTCAGCGCACTCAAAGTTATTTTCCTCTTGCTAGATTATAGGGTATTTCTGTAAAAGAACTGAATTTGTCATGTTTTCTTCCATTGCATGTACACTCTTTGGGGTTAGCCTCCAACTTTAACCTTAGCTCTGGCACTGTTGTAGCACCCAAGCAGCCAACGCCCCCACGCTTAAAAGCTTTGGCAACATTAGTTAAGGGCAACTCAAAACTACGAATCTTACGTAATATCAACAAACTGTGGTAGTCCATATAACGCTGAATACCAGGGTTATCCTGCTTTTCACAACGCTTACTTATGGTCATATAGGCGTCTTTTACTCGCTTGGTAACAAATTTATGGTAACTCTTGGGGTGCTCGCCATCATTATCGTTAGTATCAATAACAGCAGGATGATCACCTCTATGTAATTGAACTTGTAAATGACATGCTCCTTCCAAAGTGCAAGGTAAAGCAACTAAATTACCGGGCAAGTTGATATCATATCCGTAAGACTTAAGCTTTTCGCCGTTACCTGTTTTTTTTACACCTTGTTTTGATAAAAGGTGGTGCACCTGCATTTGAAAACCATGGTTTGTGGGGTGACTAGGATCCAATTTAGCCGGATCCATTACAGCTTCTCTATATCCTTTAGCCATAGTGAACTCTATATATACTCTAACTCACCCCGTTTATAACGAGGCGTTTTATGTTGGTTGGAATGACAAAGCCTACAGCTTGCGTCTCGTTTAACCGCTTTCTTTTTCGCTGTCATGGTTGTAACAGGCTTGCCTTTAAATTTCCCAAGTGGGCGTTTAACCAGTTTTTCTGCTAGCTCCTGATAATCAGACAGTACATCAATCAAGCTTTCCACAGCCTTAATAAATGAATCCAATGCTTTAGCCGCATTTCTTATTCCTTTGACCTTCTTAGCACCTCCCGCAAAACGTGCTACCAGTGTCGCAATACGAGCCGCTGCTCCTGTGCCTAACGTACAAATAGCCAGCACAACGGTGAGAATCAGTTCAAGAATCAAATATGTGCCCGCTTTACCGCCGTAGTAGAAATAGAAGTTAGGTGGAATAGCCTCAAGCATTAAAGACAGATAAGTCACATAGGTCAGAATCGTGTCGTGATCTTCTATGATTGCCATTGCGTTAGGGAACTGCTCGTGGCTCTTTATTTCCTGTGCCCATTCAGAGTCAAGCTCCATCAACACCGTGTCAACAAAGGTTTCGACCGCATCGACATCACCATTAGAGATTTTCTGCGGCAGCTCTAGAATCGTCTGTCGATGCTTAGCAATACACTCTAGCTTTCGCACCACATCTTGACTTTCCGCGTATAGTTTACTCACATCTTCAATCGCTTCATCGACAGATTCAAAAACACTATCTTGGAATGAGTCAAACTCTCTTCCTAATGTCTCCAATACCCAAGTCGGATTTTTCAGTTGCCCCTTCTCATTAAGCATTGCCTTGGTGATGGAATTGAACTTATCGACTGAATAAATCGCCAATTTATCGACAGCAGAAGAAGATAAATCTGAGATAGTGTCCGCAGCATCTCCCCAAAAACTAGGAGACAACATATCAACAATATCAGCGCCCCAAGCTTGTGCACCGTCAATCACACCATCGCCTAAAGTCCAGTAACCCTCTTCATCCCATTGTTGTTGGAACCCTTTCATGTCCTCAACAAGTGCGTTGTATGTACCATCAAGTGTTGCCTCAACGCTGTCTTGGATATTGACTATTTGCTCCTCAATACCTGGCTCACCAACGAACTCTGCAGTCACGATATCTGTGTTAGGCTTTAATGTGTCAAATACCGCTACACCACCTTCGACTTGATTTGTTTCGACAGCCAAATCTATGGTTTCAGATTCCGTGCTATTCAAGGGTAGAGCATTGAGTGATACGTTCTCTTCATGCACCACCGAGTTAGCGGTTATTTTGAGGTTTTGAGCATAGATAGGTGTCTGCCATCGATCAGAGTATATTGCACGGACCTTGACCCATTTCTGCTCCTCTAAATCTATCTTCGGTATCGCATTTACCACCACCTCAATCGTTCCTGCTTCGGCAGAATAAACATGATCGGGCGCTTGAATGACCGAGACAGCCGACACATCACTCATAAGTTGGCTAGCTTTCTTCTTCATACGCTTGAAAGCTTGGCTGAGGTTATCGGCCAGATTTTTAGCGTAAGTATCAATGGTACTAACATGCTTATCATAGATATCGGAAGACAAGTAAACGTAATTCAACCGACTCGCTTCAGACTTCAGAGACTCAACACGCCCCTTTATCTTACTAAGTAGACCTTCAAGTTCAGTGTTGAGTGTCTTCTTAGCCTTATCCCAAGAGTAGTTGTTGATAAAAACCTGCGGGTTACCTTTGCCACGAGCACGCATGTAAGCCAGCATACGGTCAGCCGTTTCATGCTTAGGTAAACGAAATAAGACAGAGAGTATTTCCCCTTCTTCCATCACCATAGGTAAGCCGTTCGCCAGTACACTGTCAAAACTGGTATCAGAGAGACTATCAATTCCCGCGATTAGCGATTCTGCCAATACGCTGAACTGAAAATCAGGGTGTCTAAATTCGAAGTGGGCTTTCGTNTCCCCTTCTTCCATCACCATAGGTAAGCCGTTCGCCAGTACACTGTCAAAACTGGTATCAGAGAGACTATCAATTCCCGCGATTAGCGATTCTGCCAATACGCTGAACTGAAAATCAGGGTGTCTAAATTCGAAGTGGGCTTTCGTTTCGGCTTTTACAATATCGGCAAAATACCGGTCAGCGGTGAGGCTAGGCCCCATGGTTCCCCAGCCTTCTACTGGCGGGGCAATACGGTTCGGGTGCCAGAAAGTTTGCTGTCCCTGAGCAGACCTATCAAAAAAGTCATAGTCATTGTAATCCGGCAAGTAGTGCGGGTTGGTGATACGAACAGGAGTTGTGACAAATTCATCGGTACTCTCTTTGGCAAGAATTTTGATTTGACCGGGCTTTAAGCCTGATACTTTGCTCTTACCAGAGTCATCAAAATGACCAGGAGACAGAGCGCCACCAGAAACATCGGTAATGTCAAAGTCTGCATTTTTCAGTAGCGTTCCATCCGGGTACCTTGCCTTAACGTAGACGGTATAAGTCCCTTCTTCATCTTCACTCACGGTAACCGATGGGTTTTGCACTCCACCAAGGCACATAGTGTTAGCCTTGTTCATCGTCATTTGGTCAGAAAGTCTTGCGACACCTTTCCCTTCGATGACCACATTCGGTGATGCGGATATGAATTCCGCCTCGGATTCTATCGTACCCGATGCCACACCTTTTTTGTCCCCTCCGGCATCACCCGTACTTTTAGCAAATTTACTGCCCTTTAAAGCAATGCTGTTACCACCGTCCGCTGTGACTGTCGTAGTACCTTCGACTAGATCCGCTGACTTAGCGTTGTTACCATATGGAATAGGCACAACTGAAGGGCCTACAGTTGTAAGGCACACATCAGGCAAAGTGGCGTTAGCCTCCCCACCCGAGCCTTTATGGACGATACTGAGCCCATTCGCATTGATAGTGACTGACATATCTACTCCTAGTTATCTCTTATCTACAGTCAGTTCAACGTGACTTTTGAGCCTTTAATCTTATGAACTTTTTCAGCATGACTCGAAATGTATGTCGCCTTAGTCGTAATACGACCATCATTACCACTGAACTTCGTTGTGACGTTACCAGATCCAATCGTGACTTCTTCTGTGCCTTCTAGAACTACACGTTCGGCTTTGATCACCAGCTCTTTTCGCTCTGCTAATGAGAGATAAATATCCGTCAGGATGGGGACATCAAGGTCATCGCCAACAAATTCAATCCGACAATCAAGTTGATTATCGATTGCCAAATGAATCTCTGAGCGCGTAAAGCCTCTGCCCAAAGCCGCCCAAACAGGCTGCCCGTAATTATTCCCAAAGAAGTCGATTTTGACTCGGTGGCTTTCTGGGTGTACTTCTTTTACCCAGCCAATACGAGCATCCTGCTTTAACGTTGAAGAATCAGTAAAAGGTTCCAGCATCATTGAAAGATCGCATGATAATATTAGAACCTATTATTCTACCGATACGAGATTCGATCACGTAATGTCAAAAAAGAAAGACTTTTATTTATATGCAAGGAAAATAACAACACAAACCACTCATAACACCTACCGAAGCCACCATAAGGAAAGTTAAGACCGTCATTTTGACCAATCCTAGTCTTTAGAGATGAACCAAACTATGTGATGTCAATCTCATTATTTTTGTCGAGTCATACTGACTCAGACACACCAGACGATTAATCGTTACCAGTGCACATGTTGGTACGGATTCAAGGGGTGGTTGACATCAGAGAGATGTGAAGTGTACTTCAACACGTCGGCCATACTCGATGGCACTATTCTCATAGTACCACCCGTATTGGCTGATCAGCCGTTCGGTCAATTCTAACCCCAAGCCGAAACCCAGCTCTTCTTCTCTTTCACCATGGGAAAGATTGCGGTTCGTGATAACCAGACGACTTTCGGCTTGTTCAATAGACACTTCGCCTTGATAGGTATGCTGAAACGCGTTACGAACGAGATTAGTGATCACAATTCGACATAGCCCAAGTGGTAATGAATGCTTCGTCTCATCTACATTGAGGCTAACTTTGACCGCTTTTCCTTGCAGTAAATATTCGAGTTCATGATCGATCTGAGTAATGAGGTCACCAATCACGAGATCACTGAATGGCAGTGTCTTGTCTTCTTGTCGGTTGAGCCACAATAGCGTTTCAGTCAAATCTGTCATTGTGTACCCTGTACGCTCAATGCGTTCCAACACTTCAAGCTGCTTGTCCTCATCCAACTTCTTGAGGATCATCTTTTTCAGTAGCTCTGAATTGGTACGGGTGACAGCAATCGGCGTTCTTAGTTCATGACTAGCATAACCCAAAAAGCGCTGCTCTCGTTCAAGGCCTTCCTGTACAGAGCTGAGACTGGATTTAATAATTTCTGCTAATGTGTTGAGCTCCCTGTAGTCAAACCCCGGAATTGGCTGGCTGAGCTTTTCTTTGTCCAGAGATTTTGCCCAATCTTTGAGTTCTTCAACAGGAGTCGAGACACTACGAATAAAAGCAATAAGTATCAAAGAAAACGCCAAGATTGCAGCGATGGCAACAAACACGATGTAGATAAACTGGGGCATTTCACCCGGAGAAAATTCATTATCGAGAAACAACACCGACGCGTACCTGACGTCTCCTTTGTGCTCCATTTTCATTGCGAAATAGCCCGCTTTCGGCGATTCAATAAGAGGGACTCCAACAACTTTTTTAAGTACTTCATTGAGAACCAGTTCGTTTGGATTCAAGATGTCGACCAGCCCTTTTCGATATTTCTCTTCGTAACTGACAAAGCTACGCTTCGAACTTGTGAAGGCTTGATTAAGATGCAATTGCTGCTGTTCAAGCGAATACTCCTGCCCAACAGCGTTTTCCACTTCATTGATCGCTGTGAGCAAGGTTTCCTGATAAGCCCAATAGCTTTGCTCTGTGGTAAGTTGAGCAATTTCGGCCTGAGATTTAAGCTTTCCACCCTGAAATAGTGGCGCCGATAGTTTTCCGAGTAAGCTCCACAGTGGATCTGTTAGCAAGGCTTCTCTGGGTGACTGGGCAATATCCGTTAAACTTGCCGTCAAGCCGAACGATGGCAGCATAGCTTTGTAAGCAGCGTCGGTACGAAGGGCTTCTGCTTCGATATTGTAGAAAGCTTATTGTAGATCTGGCCGGCCTGCCATATTCTGCTGGGCAAGAGAATCGAGAGGGTTGACGACTTGTGGAAACGTCATCGCTACCTCTGGTTGCTGCAACTCGGATTGCCATTGCCCGGTTAACAGTTGGAGGCTGCGTCTGCTCTGTTCTAGATTTTCTTGATACTCAGCGACAGTTGAGCGCGTCGACGCCGTGCTGGTTTTCGCGTTATCTAAGTCTTCCAGACTGCCTAGTCCCACTTGATAGCGCTCTAGTACCAACACCTCGTTATTTTCCAACACATCCAACCTTCTCAGCTCAATATCAAGTAGTTGCTGGTTGACGCTGATTTCCAACCAATTACGCATGATATTGGCCGCCAACAAATCTTTTGCTGATTGCAGGCTTGCCTGAGAGGCCGCAACATCTTTTCGTGCTGCCTCGCTGCTATCTGCCAGTTTTTGCCATAGATCCAGCTCCCAGCTCACGGTCACCTCACCAGTGTAGCTGTCGTCGCTATCTTCTTTCGATTGACCTGTAAAGCTGGCATTCGCCGTAGGCAGCTGGTCTGCCACCGTAACTCCTTGCTGGGCATAAGCAATTTTTAACGCGATCACGCTCTGCTGCAGACTGGGGCTATTTTCGAAAGCCGCATCAAGGTATTTCTCTAACTCAGGCAGTTGGACTAAGTCGGTTAGTTGAGTCGGAGGGCTAATTTCGTCAGCCTCAAGTGAAAGTTGTCGCTCGGCTACCACCTGCCCCAGCAGTTGCTCTACAGACTGGGCTCTATTCTGCTCAGCCTGTCTGACAAAGTCTGCACTAGTTCCCGACACACAACCCATAACGCCTACTAGCGTCAGTGCAAGAATAGAATATCGCAATGTCATCGTTGTTATCTCCCGCTAATCTGCAAGCAAGGTAACAAACGAAGGGGTTAAGATAGGGCCACCACTACTAAAGTAGTAATCTATACTTTTTACTGGCTTGATATTACTTCAAAAATAGTATGCAACTAGACTTTGAGTAAGGCTTACAGGACGAAGCTTAGATCTAGTACAGCGGAACATAAAATGAAAAAACGGACATTACTATGGTTAGGCTTATTTGTCTCAGCAGCAATCGGTTTACTACTGCTGGGAAATGTGCGTTCCTACTCAACTCACTCTGATCTCGGTGAAGCTCATACTCACTCTTCTCAGCCAGACAGCCATGATGCTGATGAACCTAAAGAAGAGGCGGTAGACTATGGTTTGATTACTCCAATCCCCCAAGATGTCGAATTCAATCGGGAGAAAGCCAAAATTGGCTGGGTGCTGTTTCGCGATGCCAATCTCTCTTCCAACAATAAAGTCAGCTGCGAGTCCTGTCACAATTTGCGAACCAATGGCGCAGAACTGACAGCAGTTTCGACAGGCGTGAACGGGCAAGGTACCCGCAACTCTTTAACTGTATTCAACTCCAGGTTCAACTATCGATTTTTCTGGGATGGACGAGTCAACAGCTTGCATGATCAGCTTGATGGCCCTATACATGATGTCGTTGAAATGGATTCAAACTGGCCTGATATTATCGCATATGTCAGGCAATCTCCGGTTTACCAACAATATTTCACCAAAGCGGATTTGGAAATCAACGAATACAGTATCAAGACAGTTCTGGTGGAATTCATACGAGCTTTGAACACACCAAATTCCGCCTTTGACCAGTACTTGAAAGGCAATGAGAGTGCACTAAGCGCAGACGCGAAACTCGGCTGGGAAGCCTTTCAAACTGAAGGTTGCATACGTTGTCACCAAGGGCAAAATGTTGGTGGCGGCATGGTCATGCGCTTTGGCTATTTTGGACAAGACACCATCGGCAAAGGCCGTATTGCAGACAAAGGGCGTTTCAATAGTACTAAAGACTCAAATGATCTCTATCTCTTCCGTGTGGCTAGCCTGAGAAATGTCGCTCTGACTCCACCCTATTTTCACGATGGTAAAACACAGCACTTATCAGAAGCGATAAAAATTATGGGTAAAAGTCAATTGGGTAAAACATTCGATGACCAGACTGTTCACCACATAGAAGATTTTCTCCATGCCTTAACTGGCGACAGGCCAAGTATTTTGCAGGAGTTTGAAAATGAATAAAATCAAACTCCTTTTTGCGTTTGCAACCCTTATCTTTATTGGGTCGTGCACATATGTTTATCTGGCCTATGTCGAACTCAATAAGCTGGCTCAATATGATAAACGAGTACGAATTATGGGCAATGAAGTCATCGAGTTGAGAGATGAAATCATCAGTGCCTCCATCCAAGGTATCTCTGAGCCCTACCAAGTCACAAACCAACTGGTTAACCTAGAACGAGAACTGCAGCAATTTCATCAACAACACCAAGCCACCGCTCTACATTCTACTTGGTTTAAACACTTACCGACGGAAGTTCTTCTCAATGACTTCCACACTTCAGCCACCAGCCTGATAAAAATGCTCGATCAAACCATAGGTTTAATTGTGGCTAGGGAGTTTGTATTACATTCGTTAAAAAACAAGTTAGCTAATGAAGGTGAGTTCGATACCAACAACCAACCACTCGATCAGCTTCTCACCTATTTATTGGATGAAAACGTCATCGCTGCCGATGAAGAGGTCGCACGTTTTACCCGAACCTTTATCCAACTCAACACCCAAAGAGAAAACTTACTCTCAAAACTCTTGTCGCACGACAGTATCAAATTTCTTGAACAGACAGAGTTTGGGTTAACAACCACTTCAACGCAGCTTAGAAACACGATATCACAAGTTTTAATCGGTATTGCCTTACTGTTTTCAGCACTAGCTACTCTTGGATTTATCGCACGTATTGCTGAACTCAACCGTAATAACCTCGCTTATCAAGTGGCCACCGAGAATGCCGAAAAAGCCAATGAAGCCAAGTCGATTTTTCTTGCAACGATGAGCCATGAATTGCGTACGCCAATGAACGGGGTTTTAGGTATTGCTCAGATCATCAAAGACGAATCTCAAGAACTTGAGACAAAGAAGCAGGCTCAAATACTCATCGACTCGGGGCAGCACCTGCTGACTATTCTTAATGATATTTTGGACTTCTCAAAAGTTGAACAAGGCAAACTTGAGTTGGAAATCCATCCATTCTCTATTGGCGAGCTGATTCTTAGCCTTGAGAAAACCTTAGGTTCTCAAGCAATAAATAAAGGTTTGCAATTTGTCATTCGTAATCAGATTCCACCTAATATAGAACTTCACGGCGACCTCTCTCGAACTCGGCAAATACTCTTTAACTTGGTCGGCAACGCAATAAAGTTCACTCATACTGGTAAAGTTGAAATCGAATTCTCACTCGATAACGAGACGCCTGCCAATGTTTGTATTCGAGTTACAGACAGCGGCATTGGTATTGAAGATGATAAACTCGACGCCATTTTCACTCCGTTCGAGCAAGCTGAGCTTTCAACAACACGCCAGTTTGGTGGCACAGGTTTAGGCCTTTCAATTGTGAAGCGGTTGGTGGAAATGATGGGAGGTGAAGTCTCGGTCTCCAGTCAAGTCAACGTAGGTACTCAGTTCAGCTTAGTTATCCCTTTTGAGATCAAAGAGCTTGAAATCAACGAGGAAGAAGCGCCCGCTCCCAGTAACGATATCCGGTTAGACAACTTCACCATCCTGCTGGTTGAAGATAACCGAGTGAATGCAATGGTAGCGAAAAAATTCTGTGAATCTATGGGGTTACTCGTCGATCATGCCAATGATGGGTTAGAAGCGATTAGCCGCCTTAAACACTCCCACTATGATTTGATCATCATGGACAACCACATGCCAAATATGAACGGCCTTGATGCGATTGAACATATACGCACCAAACTCAAACTCAACACCGTCATTTTTGCCTGTACCGCCGATGTATTTAAGGAAGCCCACGACGAGTTTATTCGTCGTGGGGCAAACTTTGTCCTGACGAAACCATTGCAAAAAAGCAGCTTGCAAAACGCTATCCATCAATTTTTGCAAGACTTTATCTCGCATCGTGAAGTGGCGGACGCCCTGAAGCATCTTCCACAAGATACCAGCCATAAAGTGTCGACGCTGGTTCGTACCTCAGTTGACAAACTGCCACTTACGGAAGAAGAAGTCTCTCAAAGCCCTTTATTCAACCAGCTTGAACTGCAAGATATAGAAAAAATCGAGCTACTTGAATCCTTGATATTTGAACTGGATACCAAAACAGATTCACTCATCGATACTCACTCCAATGCTACACCAACAGAACTTCATGCCATTCTTCATGCCATTAAAGGTATCGCACTTGAATTCTCTATGGGTGAGGTATTAGTCCTGACAAAACAGGCAGAAGATATGGCGAGGCAAGGAGAAATACCAGAGCTCGAACTGTTGCAAAAACTCGTCAACCGACTCATGGTAAACCGCCATGAAGCCAGTCGATTGATTGCTAGGTTACGTCCACATAACAAGACTGGCTAGGTGACCAAAAACGGGAGTTGCATTTTCATGCTACTCCCGTTCATTATCTCTATAAACTTGCACTAAAATCAGAACTTAATATTCATACCAGCAAAGACGACATCGGACTCAAAATCATCAGCCAACACAAACTTCCTATACTCTAGGTTTAGACCAAGGGTACTAAAAAATATCAGCTCAGTACCCACTCCATAGTATGGGTGCAATCCGGTGTGAGAATCCGTTCTTTCCGTCCCGCCGGAAGGCGTATAAGTTTTCTCAACATCGGAATAATTCACGCCTCCAACCGCATAGAGGTTAAGGAAAGAGATAGGAGACACACCCGCTTTCAAACCTGCAAACCCCGTGGAGTATGTCACTTCTTGCTTGGTTGTCCCCAACACGGTAGTAACGATGTTACTGGTCATTCCCTCAACCGCAGCGTAACCAAACTCCGCAGCAAAGTTCGGGTGGAATTGATACGCGTAATCAATCTTGCCCGCAAAACCTGAGTCACTCCAATCGTTAGGACCGTCCGTACCACCTCCTCCAATCCCAAATCCAATTTGGTGATTCCCTGCAAATGCCGTTGAAGACAGTAATAATGGCAATAATAAAAGCGCTTTTTTCATAACTGATTATTAATCATAGACACGAAACAGGAGCGGAAAATAACACAACAACTCAACATGTTGTATATTCTTTTTGTATGACTTTGTCATAATATTGTCTTCGGTTCGCAGCAGCCTACATGTCCTCTGACGCTGTGTTATTTAATATAGAGCGATATTTACACTCTAGCTCTTTCAAGGCAGCTTCTATACTTGGCTCTGGTTTACTCAGGTGAGTAATCAAAGTCATAAAATAGCAGTCTAAAAATAGGGGTATTTTCTCTGCTGGATTGGCAGATAAGTTTGAGTATGCGAACACTGCATCATTGTAAGACTGGTAATAGTCCATATCCCAAATCACCTCTTTAAGCAGAGCTCGACTTAGGTTTATATTGGAAAAATAATAACCATAATAGGTTGCCGCAAACTGCATCCCCGCTTCCAACATGCCATTAACTGGCCTGGACTGCCCTTGTTCAGCAAGTAGAGTAAGCTGATTGAGCATCCCTTCACGTAAGATCGCTAACTTGTTTTCAAAATGACTAAAGACTGTACCATCAGCAACGCCTGCTTGCCTTGCTATCTGGCGAGTAGATGTTTCCTGATACCCCTGCGTTTCAAACAATTCCCATGCAGCGCTAAGAATCCGCTCTTTTGTTTGTTCTCTCTTACCCATGCTTTTTTCATCCCAAATATCGCTGTTAGATCATACCTATACCCAAACGAGTTGACAAATTGAGCACGCTCACTTAATAATTGAGCGCGCTCAATTATTTTTGGAAATCGTAATGAAAGAATCCCTCAAAGAAGTCATGACTCTGCTATGCAGATGGACAGTATTTATCCCAAGCTTATTTTGTTTCTCTTACATATTAAGGCCGATACTGATGGCAATATTGATACCAGGCGGCCTTTTGTTTCTTGCTATCATTGGAGGTTCAGAGGTAAGAAAAACAATGAAAAAAATGCTATTGCCGTCTTTACCCTAGTGGGTCCTCGATTTGCTATAAAAAGTGGCATTGATGGTTCACTGCCGCTTATTTCTTCTTTATACCTACCAACGTCAAATCATTGGGCCAAGTGAGGGTTTGATCACTTATTTTTTACAATTCAACGCCTCTAGCCCCTCACTTATTATGTCAATTTTGGAAAAAGACAATGATACTTCTTCCAATAATCGAAGAATAATACTAGCTTAAGTGATTGATATTTGGAGATTCAGCTTCCAAAGCGTGTTTTATTGACCGAGAAAACACACAAGTGTGAATTTCTGCTTCTGGTTCGAATTGAGTTTCGAATTTAAAATATGCAAAACCAGAAAATAACAAGCACGTCACAAAGGAAGCAAAGGGACGCCATGAGTAATCAAGCGCTAATTCAGACATTCATCGACATTGTCGGCCAAGACCATGTGTTAACCGATAACAAAAAAACCGAATATTACCGCTCAGGCTTCCGCTCGGGTAAAGGCAAAGCACTGGCCGTTTTGTTTCCCGGTTCATTAGTTGAACAGTGGCGCCTGCTTCAGGCCGCGGTAGAAGCGAACTGCATTGTGATCATGCAGGCCGCCAAAACCGGTCTGACTGAAGGGTCTGCACCAAGTGGTGACGATTACGACCGTGAAGTTGTGGTGATCAACATCATGCGTATTAACTCGCTGCATTTGATTGAAAACGGCAAACAGATCATCAGTTTACCGGGTGTGAGTCTTCACCAACTTGAGAAGAAGCTTAAGTCCGTTAACCGTGCGCCTCATTCCGTGATTGGTTCTTCTTCAATTGGCGCAACAGTTGTTGGTGGTATTGCCAACAACTCCGGTGGTGCTTTAGTCAAACGCGGCCCTGCGTATACGGAATTAGCGCTGTTTGGCCAGGTCACCAAAGAAGGCAAACTGGAGTTGGTGAATCATTTAGGCATCGAAGGCCTTGGTGAAACACCAGAAGAGATTCTGACCAATGTTGAACAAGGTAACTTTGACCCTTCTAAGATTATCCACAGTGACGCGATGGCATCAGACAAAGAGTACGAGGCTCGCGTCCGTGACGTCGATGCAGAAACCCCTTCCCGTTTTAATGCTGATTCCAGACGCCTGTTTGAAGCCAGTGGTTGTGCAGGTAAGCTGGCAGTGTTTGCAGTCCGTGTCGATACTAACCCTGTCGCTGAAAAAGAGCAGCTTTTCTATATCGGCTGTAGCGATCCAGCAAAGATGACGATGCTACGCCGTGACATGCTGAGTGGCTTTAAACATTTACCAGAAATGGGCGAATACATGCATCGTGACATTTTCAATTTAGCGGAAACTTACGGTAAAGATGTCTTCCTGTCGATTCATCATCTAGGCACTGACAAATTGCCTAAGTTCTTTGCGCTAAAAGCAAAAGTTGAGTCGATCCTGAAACGCATTCCGTTTGTATCTAAAGATTTGCCAGATATTACGCTTTACTGGCTCACCAAACTGTTCCCACAGCACCTTCCTAAGCGCATGCTGGAATTCAGAGATAAGTACGAGCACCATCTGATCCTAAAAATGAGTGATGGTGGTATCGATGAAGCGAAAGAGTACCTGGAGAACGTCTGGTCTAAGCAGGACGGGTGTGAATACTTTGTTTGTGATGCTGATGAAGGCAAGAAAGCTCTGCTTCATCGCTTTGCGGCTGCGGGTGCTGCGATTCGCTATGAAACCATTCACTCCAATGAAGTGGAAGACATTCTGGCGTTGGATATTGCTCTGCGCCGAAATGACATTGACTGGGTGGAACAGCTACCAGAAGAGATTACCAAAGACTTGGTTATGGGTCTCTACTACGGTCACTTTATGTGTCATGTTTTCCATCAGGATTACATCTTCAGAAAAGGCGCGGATACGAAGAAGATCAAACAGAAAATGCTTGAGCTTTTAACTCATAAAGGCGCCAAATACCCAGCAGAGCATAACGTAGGCCACCTCTATGAAGCCGAAAAGCAGCTTCAGGAGTTCTACCACTCATTGGATCCAACCAATACCTTTAACCCGGGTATCGGTAAAATGAGTAAGTACAAACGTAACTGTAGCTGCTGTGGCAGTTAACAGGCTTATTTAAAATAAGACCCACTCTGAGCTTTTTCAGTTCTTAACTCAAAGAGCTCAGAGACCTTCTCACGATCCCTCTGCTACATTACCCCAAAGCTACGTTATTCTGGCTCCAGCCAAATTTGTCGCACAGCACTTTGAGTTGGTTCAGCTCATTTTGAGTCTGTTCGACCAACCAGTTAAGGATTTCACTGATCATGGGAGAATGATTACGTTGATAACAGTAGTATTGCCAGTCGCTATGTTGAAGTGAAAGCTGTTCAGGGCATTTGAGAAACTCACGCTTGAGTTCAGGTAATACCAACAACAGATCCGTCACTGTCACTCCCTGGCCGGATAGGCAGGCACTTAGCGCTAAATCCAAGCTGAAGAACACGGTATCCCTGCCCTTTTTCGCCCCTTTCAGATCAGCGTTGCTTAACCAGTTTTTCCAATCCTGATGATCAAGAGTGGCATGCAGATGTGGCAACGTCAGAACGTCACTTAACTGAATATGCTGCTTAGAGAGGGATTCAGCATAAACCGGCGCCATAAACTCATCACGAAGAAAGGTCACATCTGAGCGATTCTGGTATCGCTCACGCTTTCTCGTGTTCACGATCAGCAGATCGCAGTCTTCAGAATCAAGCGGTGGATCTTCTTCAATCGATGGGATGATGACAATCTCGTGTTCAGGGTATCGCTCGTTGAGCATCGCAACCTTAGGCATCAGAATACGCGTGGCGTAACTTAGCGCACTTTTGATCACAATACGCTTCTTATTCGGCACCGCCCACTGAGCAATCAAGCTGTCTAGCGCAACGTAGTTTTTGCGCAGCACTTCATAGAGATCTTTCCCTTGCGTTGTTAACTCAATCGCTCGATGTTTTCGGCTCACTAGAGATGCTTTTAGCTCATCTTCAAGTTGCTTTATCTGACGGCTGACTGCACTTTGGGTAACATTAAGTTCATCAGCTGCTTTGGTAAAGCTCATAAGGCGCGCCACAGATTCAAAGACTTTCAATCCGTTGTGTGAATAAGGGAGACGGTTATAAGGGGACATAATTCACTCGCATGATCTGAACTCATGTAAGAGTGGCATAAATGTCATTTGAAGGCCAGCCAGCAAACTCGTACCTTATTGTGATAACGATCACGAGGCAAACAATGAAAAAAATTCTCTCTCTGGCATTTCCACTGATAATTTCGCAGCTCATCGCAATGGCACTGGTTCTGACTGATGTCTGGATGATGTCGCGACTCAGTGTGTCTGCGCTAGCAGCTGGAGGATTGGGTGCGTCCATCTATAGTTTCGTCTTTATTGTGGCGAGCAGCACCGTGGGTTGTGTGGCGAATCTAATTGCAATTGCTTATGGTCAACGTATTGCGAGGCCAGAATACGGCAATCAGCAAATCCGCTTAGCCGTAAAAGGGGCTGTACTACTGACGGTGATCCTGTCTGCGATCTTAACCTTGTGTTTTGCATATGCACCGCAACTACTGGCACTGGCGAAGCAGCCTCAAGAGCTCGCTGGCCCAGCTATGGAATACCTAGACGCATTAAAATGGGCCATGTTGCCGTCTCTGATGCTACTGGTGCTGCGCGGCTTAACCAGTGCGCTCGGTAATGTACGTTCAATCATGGTGATGTCGTTACTGACGGTTGCACTCAACGTACCTATCAGCTATTTACTTGCTTTCCAGCTAGAGCTTGGCTTGGCAGGACTTGGGGCGGGTACCGCTTTAGCAGCATTCATTGTGATGCTGGGCTACGGCTACTGGGTGTTTAAGCGCCCTGAATACAAGCCGTTTGCGCCGTGGAAAAATACAGAAGAATACTCGCTATCATTGCTTAAACCTTTACTGGCGATGGGCTTGCCTATTGCACTGGCTGCGCTGCTTGAACACGGCCTGATTTACGGTGGCACTTTGATGGCAGGCACCATCAGTATCGCCGCGCTCGCATTGCACCAAATTTTGCTGCAATGCCTGAGCTTCACCTGGAACATCAACTTTGGTTTCTCGCAAGCCGCAGCAATTTTGGTCGGTCAGGACTACGGTGCGGAAGACTATGATGGTATTAAGCGCACAGCCCTGCGTAGCTTTGGCCTGACGACAGTGATCAGCGTAGTACTAGCAGGTGTGTTCACGTTATGGCCTGAGCTGATCGGTTCCATTTTCAATCTGGATGCTGAGCTTTCAACACTGCTCGTCGCCGTTCTATGGGTAGTCGCGCTCTCTTTCATTGTTGATGCGTGGCAGCTACTGGCGATTAACCTGCTACGCGGCATGAAGATTGTTGTTGGGCCGACTGTAGTGACGGCTGTTGGCTACTGGCTGTTTGGCCTACCTGCTGCATGGCTTCTACTGCCAGACTTTGGTTTGGGCGGCATCTGGGGCGGTATCGGTATTGGTCTAGGCGTCACAGGTGTGTTGCTACTTGTTCAGCTTCTGCTGGCGATTAAAAAGCAACGCAATACAGATTCTCTTGCCGTAGCCATGGGTTAGTCGGTAGTATCGCTTCGACCATGAGTGAGAGAAGCGATGACAGACCTCGATATTGAATTTGAACATATTTTTCTGGAAGTAAAAGCCGAACGCTGGCACAGCATCGAGCGATTCTATTTCAGCTACTTTTGCTTCCGGGAAAATTACCTCACCAAGAAAGGTAAGCCCGATTGGGAGCTTGCTCGCCAGCACTGCCCTCGTTCTCGCTCCCTCACTATCATTAAGCACGCTGAGCTTGAGCCGCTGGTTCCGCACGAAGTGATCACCGGAGAAATCAAACGTTACTGGCGTGATGGTTTACTCACACCAAGAGCATTACGCCGTATTCTCGACAGCCTTCTGTATTACGCGACCATTACCAAAGCAGAAAAGAACGTCTTAAAACAAGCAGGCCTTCTCAACGCAATGCCAGCCTTTTGGTATCAATCCAAAGACAAATCACCGATATCAAGGTTCACAGCCGCAAATATCGAGATGTAAGGCCAATCAAGGGATTAGCGCCTACGATTAATTCTAGCGGGCAATACCGTAATTCCTGTTTTCATCTCCGGCTGCTTTAGAATGGCTTGTCCGTAATCAAATAGTGTCTGAGCAATCAGCTCGCAATCCTGTTCAACCGAGTCAATTTTCACAGGTAAGCAATCCAGAATGTCGTAGTTATCGAAGGTCGCCAAGCGAATATCTTCATCCAGCATGTTCTTCTCGGTCAAAAAACGCAAAACCCCTTCCAACAATGAATACGAGGCGGTATACACGGCTTTAGGTAGACGCCCTAGATCTTCTACAGCCAGTGCCATGAGCTCGTAGCCTGACTCAGGTTGATAATCCTTGGTATACACGTAGCGATCATCAAAACGCACACCTGCATCCTTAAGCCCGAGCTGATAGCCCTTAAAACGATCTCGACTCGTAGACAAGTTAAGCTGACCACCGATATACACGCACTCTTCACCACTTAAGGCTAATTGAGCCACCACTTCCTTCGTCGCTTGTTCAGCATTGGTTTTGATATTGATGAAATCGCTATCTTCTAATATACGGTCAAAGAAAATTACTGGAGTGCTTGGACTGATAGGTTGGTAAAAGGTGTCATCCATCATGCAAGTTGCCACTAGCAGGACATCCACCTGCCGTTCAATCAAACTCTTTACTGCCTGCTGTTCCTGTTCATGATCATCGTCGGACGAGGCGATCAGTAGCTGATAACCATTATTCCGACACAGTATTTCCAACCGTTTAGCAATGTTCGCAAAACCCATGTTCGCAAGATCCGGAATGACTAAGCCTACGGTATAGGTCTGCTTAGACTTGAGCGCTCTGGCGTAGATACTCGGCTTATAATGATACTGTTCAGCAATAGCCTGTACTTTCTCCACCGTGTCTTCATGAATACGGTGCTTTTTTGCGTGTCCATTGAGCACAAAACTCACTGTTGACTTGGAAACACCCGCCAATGCAGCGATGTCTGCCAACTTTAKTTTTTTACCTGCCATTATTCTCTTTTCCTACTCGGTGTCTTTATCAGCCTGCCTTGCTGCTAGTTCAATCAACGCCACTGCGCTCTCATGTTTAGACTCTGACAATGATCACAATTTGATCTTTATCGTGATAAATGATCTCTGCAAACCTAGATCGCTAAATCGTTTTAGCTATACAATCAGCTTAATTTAGTTAAGTAAGAGATGCAATGATGAAAAACAGAGTTTGGGTAACAGGAGATGCAGTTGTAGACCTAATTCCAGATAGCGAGTCCAGCTACTTGAAATGCCCAGGTGGCGCGCCTGCTAATGTGGCAGTCGCCATCGCCAGATTGGGCGGTGACGCCGCTTTTGTTGGTCGTGTCGGGCAAGATCCCCTCGGCCGTTTTATGCAACAGACACTCAAGCAAGAGCAAGTCGATACGCAGATGATGATACTCGACGAAGCACAGCGCACTTCGACCGTTATTGTTGACCTTGATGATTCTGGTGAGCGAAGCTTTACCTTTATGGTCAAGCCTAGTGCAGACCAATTCCTTGAAAGCAGTGACCTACCGACCTTCACCCAGGATCAGTGGCTGCACGTATGCTCAATTGCGCTAGCGAACGAGCCAAGTCGCAGCAGCACACTGGAAGCGATGCGTCAGATTAAAGCCGCAGGTGGATATGTAAGTTTTGACCCTAATTTAAGAGAAGAGGTGTGGGTAAATCCAGAAGAGCTCAAACCTATCGTACGTGAAGCAATTGCGCTGGCTGATGTCGTCAAGTTTTCGGATGATGAGCTGCTGTTTTTGACAGGCAGCGATACCCTTGAACAAGGTGTGGAAGCACTAAAACCGTTTAAAAATACACTAGTCTTAATCACTCAGGGAGCGAAAGGTGCGTTAGTCCTGTTTGAAAAAACACAACAGCTTATTGCTAGCCAAGCAGTATCACCCGTTGATACTACAGGTGCAGGCGATGCTTTTGTCGGAGGCTTGCTCGCTAAGTTGTCTCAATATAATGACTGGCAGCAGCTTGAGGTCATTAAGTCTGCGGTAAAATGGGCTAATGGCTGTGGCGCACTTGCTACTACTCAGAAAGGCGCTATGACTGCTCTGCCTTCCTATCAGGCTCTAGAGGAATATATTCAGAGGTAAGTTCAGAATAGTAAAAACGGTATTCGCTCCGGCCAAGAGTCAGGCAACGCTGCAACAACATAGCAGAGAACAGTCCCCCGTAGCTAAAACATGTTTTTAGCTCACTCCTACCCCGCTTCAGGCGGGGTATTTTACTTTTTGGTGCTCCCCATTCGAATACCAGTTAATGGGACCACTGAGCCATCTATGTGCATGATTAAACGCTAGCTTTCATAGGGTAGAAACTTTAAGGTTATTCCTAATAAGACTAACACGTTTTATATTCGTTTAGCTTCATCATGGAGTAGCCACTACTAAAATCGGAGTACTGCTAACTCACATTTTAGGACCAGAAAGTGAAAAAAGCCCACCAAAAGGCAGGCTGTGATTCCAAACAATAAGAATACAATTGGCAATAATATAATTATTTCCCGATTAAACAGGTTGCGACTTCAACCAGAGCAATTAACTGATAATTAACTCTGGATTAATAGCCTAAAAACATTTAGATTCACGGAAAACAAATAAAAATTACATATTTCATTAAAATAAATCAAAATAATTTATCTTAATGAATTACAAGCATGAATTAAATCACGTTTGGTTGACTATTAAATGATAAACAAGATAATAAAGCTTATTACAGAGAGTAAGCATGATATAGGCGGTGTAAAATTCCTCGCTCAGGAAATGGGCATAAAATACAGCACTCTATACAGCCTGTATTCAGGAAAAAACAGTAACCCCACCATTGATACAGTCGGAAAGATCTGTGATTACTACAACATCACCTTTTCTGACCTTTCAGATGAAGTGACTTCATCTCATCACTTTGACTCGTTGCAATCTGAAATTGTTAGACTATCTCAACATGAAGGTGTCGATGTTTTTATTAAAAATAACCACCTTATTGACAGTTTACCCAAAAGTAGCCAGTTGATTTTTGAAAAGTTCACTCCGCCTTTGAAAAACAAAAATCATTATATTTGCCTCACAGAAACTGGTGAAATTGTCTTGAGAAAAGCCATTGAAGAAGATAATAAATTTCTATTTATCTCTTCAAATAGAATAATTCACAAGAATGATTATCCAATAATGCAACTAAAGAATGTCAAAATATAACTTCTTCAAAATAAGGAAAAAACGCTCTCGACTCTATTCTATCGATGGATTGGTGGGATTTATTGACAAGGAGATGTTTAGGCACGCTTATATCGATAAGCACGATGTTAATCTTCACAAAGGACAGTATTCCATTACCGATAAAAGAATTCGTGCGATCAATGTAAAAGAAAAAACTGTCGAAATGGAAATCTCCGATATTCCGGTAACCGTAACGATGAAAAGCTTACTTACTCCTTCAATCAGGAAAAAACTCAATATAAGTAATGAAAACTTTGTTGCTATCTATCACCAAATGGAACAATAACTAATGAACGTACTAGAAAAGTCAACCATGCTTGCGACTCTAGGGCTATTTTGTTTCCTAACTGCATCAAACCTAGCTGCAGCAAAAGCGGTCGAATTCTTTGGTATCCATCTTACGGCGGGATTCTTCACCTACCCGTTTGTTTATCTTTTCTCATCGATTATCATGGCCACACGCTCTCCAGACGTGTACTTCAAATGTATTACCTTCGCTTACTTTGGCTACTTGTCATTTATAAGCTTGATGTACATCGCGGCAATGCTCCCTGGAGTGAATACTGAATCGACATACAACCAGAGCTTCGATTTAATCTACAATCTCAGTAATTACCGAATTTACTTATCCTCATTGTGTGCCTACTTCGTCTCAATGTTCCTGTTTGGTGTGCTATTTAACTCATTGAAAATTGAAAGCATTGGCATCAGAATTGTGCTGGCAACACTGATCGTTGCTCTCGCTGACGTTAACCTTTTCCTTATCCTAGCTTTCTCAGGTGTCAAAGAAAGCAGCTTACTAATGAACATTATGTTCTGGGCGAGCATTAAAAAGCTGGTTGCGCAGCTGATTCTGCTAGGACCAACCCTATTACTTATTAATCTGATCAGGAATAAACATGAGTACTGTGTTTCAAATTAGCGATTGCCATTTGAGCGATGAATCGAGCTTTCAAAACCTTAAGAAGGCGCTGAATGTTGCAAATGCTGATAGTGATTGCGACACAATTCTGCTGACCGGTGATATCTGCTGTGGCCCTAAATCAGGCGATTATGCAAAGCTGCTGAGTTTCGTTTCCCAACACATTGATAGCAAAAAACAGGTTTATGCCATTGCAGGTAACCATGACGATATCGTTTTGATGAAAGATGAGTTGAAGGGCTCTTTGATTCAGGTGGTGGATCAATGTGAGATTGCAGGGCGCGATTTCATCTTCCTCGACTCAAGTCAGAAACCTATTGATGCTCAGCACCCTCTCGGCTCTGGCAGAATTGACAATCGCGGTATCGCTCACCTGAGAAAGCAAATCCGTAAGAAGAAAGATCCTATTGTGGTCGTACATCACCCTGTCATTCGTGTTGGCTCTGAGTGGATGAAGGCTATCTGCCTTGAGAACGACCAACAGATATTCAACATCCTTAAGCAATCTGGCGTCAGAGAAGTTATTTGTGGTCATGGCCATGATCATATTACCTGCACCAAAGAAGGTGTTACGCAGTACATGGCGCCAGCAACCGCTTATGGATTTGATCACTCCATTCCCGAATACAATCGAAGTGAACGTATCGGAATGAACAAATTTACTATTTCAAAACAAACAATAACTGTAAATGAGGTTGTGCTATGAGATTAAGCTTGGTTCTCGATATTTCGAAAGCCGTTGTCGCGATGTATGTGGGGGTATTCTGCGTACTGGTCAGCTATAACAATGTGATTGACTACAATACAAACTTCCAATTTGTGCAACACGTATTGGCTATGGACCAAATGAAGGCATTTTTTACAGGCGATAACCTGTATGGACGTGCGATCACTTCTCCTACACTTCACACTGTGTTTTACAATCTGATCATCGCACTTGAGTTCCTTGCGGGCGCTTTGTGCGTTATCGGCGCGGTAATTATGTTCTTCAAACGTGAAGCGGCCGGATTTTCCAAAGGTCAGGCTTTCTATGTAGCCGGTGTCACCGTCGCTTTAGGTGTGTGGTATTTCGGTTTTGGCGTGGTTGGCGCTGAGTGGTTCTCGATGTGGGCAAACTCATGGAATGGCCAGATGAAGGCATACACCTTCGCTATGTTTATCATTCTGACGTTGATTTATGTCCTGATGCCAAGACCAAATAACGACTAGTTCATTACCAATAGTAATAAAGATCTACATTGCGATTCCTGCTGGCGCTTTGCTAACGGCTCTGTTTTGCATCATCGCCGCAATTTGGGGCTACCCGATGGATTTAGCTATCTGGCAACCTGTACTTTGTGTTGCACTAATCGTTGGTGTATTCGTCCCATTACTAGAAGCTGGCATGGAAATGACGCGCGAAGGGAAAACCACTCAATCTGCCGCCATCGTTGTATTTTCATCAGCGCTAGTAAACCCTGCATTTGGTTGGTCGCTCACTATGCTGTTAGACAACTTAGGTTTAGTCGGTTGCAAAGAACGTAGCGGTGAATTGAGCAAGATGAGCCGCTGGGTGTTGCCGGGCTGTGGTGCTAACCAGTGTGATGGCGTTAGTTGGACTTCTGCCAGGGATAGCAGCGATTATCCCTAGCTTTCGCTAACCGCTAGGTACGGGTTGAAGCCAGTGGGAATTTAACCTCTCGGTTATCTCCGAAAAACACAAAGGCCTCGCTATTGCGAGGCCTTTGGTTTCTGAGGTGATGAACAGCTAGCTCATTTTTGCCCCATTTCTTCTTAGAGTATTTGCCCCAAGTAAAGTGCTGATTCCCAGCTCGCATTAGGAAATATTATCCAAAATTGTCATTTCTAAAATTATCTAGTCACTCAAACAACCGATGGAGGTGGAGCATGGTGACTACTAATAAACAGAGAAGACACTTAGGACAAAAGAAGCCATTTAAACTCGAAGATATCTGGCGGATCCGCACACGCCTTGAGATAGAGGGCAATTTGATGGAACTGGCGCTTTTAAATCTCGCGATTGACAGTAAACTCCGGTCTTGTGACTTACTTAGAATTAGAGTTTGCGACATTTCGTCGACAGGCATCATTCATCCCAGAATTCTGTTCACGCAAAGCAAAACGCAACGGGATGTTCAGTTTGAGATAACAGCAAAAACTCAACACGCACTTAGCCAGTGGTTGTTTGTCAGTCAACTTTCCCCGCAGGACTTTATCTTTCCCAGGCCCAGAAAAACTGGGGTGCCAATGAGCTACTCCTTCTATGCCCACATCATAAAAAAGTGGGCAACGACACTTGGACTTGACGCTGCGCAGTATGGGACCCACTCCATGCGGAGGACTAAGGCAACACTGATCTATACGAGAACAAAAAATATCAGGGCGGTACAGATATATAGAGATGTGGTTGATATAATCCATTTTGAATATATTGATTAGCTAAAAGCTGTATAAACGATACAACGTGAAAATTGCCTGTGCCTCTTTGGGTTGCAGGCGATTTCTTTCCACTGGAGAAGATGATTTGGAACTTTCACCCAGCGAGTTGGCTATTCAGAAAAAGGCCTTGGATTTTGCTAAGAAAAATCGTACTAGGATTTGCCGCAGACTGACCGACACCAGTATCTACATTCCAGAGCAGCAGCCAGTGTCTGTGTTTATGAGTGGATCTCCAGGCGCAGGCAAAACTGAGTCTTCTAAGGAGTTGGTCGCAGCTTTAACCGAGGATGGTGGGCATGTTTTGCGCTTAGATCCCGATGATTTAAGGGAGGAGTTTGAAGATTACAATGGTAACAATTCATACTTATTCCAAGCGGCGGTGATTACTCTTGTTGAACGTGCCATGGATATGATTTTTAAGAATAACCAGAGCTTTCTTCTGGATGGAGCGTTGGCTAGCGTTCATGTGGCGGATAAAAACATTAGCCGCTCGCTAAGAAAGGACAGGATGGTATTAGTGGTTTTTGTCTATCAACGACCGGAGCTGGCGTGGAACTTTGTAAAGGCAAGAGAGAAGGTCGAAGGGCGAAGAATCTTACCAGAGCATTTTGTTGAACAGTTCTTTGGTTCTCAGCAAGTTATCGAACAACTTAAAGAAAAATATGGCACTCACATCCAGGTGGATTTGCTTCTTAAAGATAACGATGGAACGACCCACAGCCATCACAGCGACGTGAGCAGTTTGCAACCGTATTTGGATCCAGCGTATACTCTGGAAGTTGTAAGAGAAATCGTAGGTGCTAGCATGCACCAGGAGAAGCGTGATGATTGATTCTAAAGCCAACAATGCTACCTCACCACTTGCGAGATTTGTTCGCAACGCATCTGTTGGTGATAAAAGTAAGGTTTATAAACGAGTCATTATCGCAGCGACAGAGTCTCAGAACAAAACTATCCAAAAAGCCCATTCTGTTCAGGGATAATTGTATTCGGCTCGCCAGTCACGAACTATGATTGGCATATCTACAGCTTCAAAGCCCAGCAACTCCCGTAAATATCCCTTCTGCATCTACATCATTATTGCCCAGCCTCTCATTAGGCCGCTTTGTTCTGGCACGTTGATGCCCCCAAACAAGCTGAGACCAACATCGAGGTGGATACTATAGTTCAAAATTTTAACCTAAGGGAAGGCAAGACCTCGCTCCTTCGTTTTAGCTGTCAATTAACCGTTCACCTTGTACCATAAAGGCTCTTTATCGTCTCTCTCAACCACACGATTTTAGGGTTCTGGTTATTGCGCTTGTGCCAAATCATAGTAAATGGAATCAGTAGCTTGTGCTGATAGTCTTCAGCAATTGGGATAGGCAATGCGATTAAGTTTGGATGGAGCTGTTCGCAGTATCGCAGACAATATTTTGGTGCAGTGGTTAACATTTGATGGTCGGGCTTTTCTGCAACAAATAAAGCTTGCTCGAAGCTTGCCATCGTCAAGCTAACGTTTCGGGTATATCCCTGCTCAGCCAAAATCTCATCCAATACCCAACTGTCATTTTTCTCCCATGCTACATTGATGTGGGCATAGCTTAAGAAAGTATCTAAATTCCACTCTTGCTTGAGCGCAGGATGATCTTTGCGGACATACACCATAGGTAAATCTGAGAACAACACTTCGAAGTTAATGAAATACGGTAGAAGTTCTAACGACTCTTTGGAGCGAGGATGGCTTTCGCGGCCAGTAAAACCAATATCCACTTCACCGCTAGTAATGGCATCTAATGAGTCCTCATCCCAGTTATGGTACTTCACCGTTGAGTCTGGATAAAAATCATGGATTCGTTTGGTAAGTTCGTCGACCATGATGAGTGACAATGGCGACTCTACTCCAAGATTAAATTTCACTCCGCTTGGAACATCATCACCTCTGAGTGAAACAATCTGGTTACCGATCTGCATCCAGTCTGATAAAAGCTCTTGTACATTTGTCGCGAGATTTGTTGGCTTTAGGCCTTGCGGCGTATTCACAAAAAGCGGGTCATCAAACCAAGCGCGCAATTTGCCTAAAGACTTACTCACCGAGGAGGGGGACACATTAAGTTTTTTCGCCGTTTTAGTGACACTCTGCTCTTGCAGTAGCAATTGCAGAGTGAGCAGTAAATTAAGATCAAGTCGGGCAAGAGATTTCTTCATGAGGCTCACTAACATTATGATTTGGAAATAATAATATTATAGAGAGCCCAATAACGCTACTGGCAACCAACGCTATCATTAACATCATCACAGCCGACACACCCAACGTCGCCATCAACCAAATGTAAAGTGCAGACCAAGAAACCTGCCCTATGCCAAGCATAGAACTTGCCTGACCAGCTTTACGAGAAAACTGACTTAGCGCCTGACTCATCGCCACACCAAACCCCATAGGGAAACTCATGCTGAGCAGAGTGAACCCTACCATATAGAGTGTCGGACTATCGCTATTCAAGTGAGCCGCGAGAATAACGATAGCCGACAAAAAATTGGTCATTTGTGCAGCGAACATCAATGTGGTTTGTTTGAAGTA
This sequence comes from Vibrio sp. Isolate24, assembly GCF_022398215.1. Classification (NCBI taxonomy): domain Bacteria; kingdom Pseudomonadati; phylum Pseudomonadota; class Gammaproteobacteria; order Vibrionales; family Vibrionaceae; genus Vibrio; species Vibrio sp. Isolate24. The sequence continues at coordinate 387,282 of NZ_JAKEUU010000002.1, read as the reverse complement.
AGACAGAGCAAATGGGACTGAAAACGATGTAGTCATACCAACCATCGCGAGTAGTGCCATCGTGGTTGAATATTCGCCTCGAGTAAAACCAATCGAATCCATTATTATCATTGGTGATGTATTTACATAAGAGAGAATCGCTGTGACGCCTAAAGATGTATAAATAACGCGCGATATGAAAAAGCGATTAGATAGTGATTCGTTCGAATCTCCACTCACATCTAAAGTTGTGCGCTTGGTTTTAGGTAAGGTTTCTTTCAAGACAAAGCAAGCAATTAAACCTATCACAACACCCATTATCGCCATGGCAGTGAATAACACGGGCCAAGGAAACTTGATCATAATCAGATTACCGATCACGGGGGCAAGTACCGGGATAGAACAGATAATTCCATTGAGCATCGACAGAACCTTAGCTCGCTTTTGCTCACCTAAAGTGTCGCGCAAAATGGCGAAGGCCACGACATAGCAACATGCGGCACCTACACCTTGGAAGAAGCGCATTATTAGGAAACTATCACTAGTCTCAGCAGAACCCGCGAACATTGATGCAAGGGTAAATATCACTGCACCGCAAATGGCAACAGGCTTGCGCCCAAAACAATCAGCAACTCGCCCAACAAAAACCATAGTCGAAGCTAGACCAGCAAGGTAAATAGAAAAAGCAATATGAAGTTGTGATTCGCTCGCAGACAGGTCATTGGCGATTTGTGGTAAAGCAACCAAGTAGAGATCTATTGCCGTAGGATACAGCAACACAAAGGCAAAGCTACACATTAGATATCGGGGTAAATTAACTTCTTCCATTCTTACCTCGCAGACGAATTGGGTTTACGAGGATGATATGCAACATTGCCCTGTTTGGCTTGTTACCATTTTGAAAACAAGTTTTTCCATATGCGACATGCACAACGATTGATTTTGTAGCTTCACAGGTAAAGGATTTACACAACCCAATTTAACTTATTGTCTTAACAGATCATTATATTCGGTGAGCGGCTACGCTTATTGGGAGGAAGTTAAACGTCGTTGAGTGCCAAAGGGCTATTTAGGGAAGATTAGTTGGATCCACTATAATTCAATCTCTTTGAAATGAGTGATTGTTGTTATTTTGATAAATTGTTGGCATATGTTTTTTTATCACCTGTCACATTAATGTTATTCATTGTAACTGTATTGTTGAGGTTTGGTTGTGGTTTATATATGTTTGCGCCGGATTTATGCAATGAATTGAAGTGCCAAAAGTGAGTATTATCTTGGTACACTTTAAGAGTATTTGTATAGGTTGAACTTATCACCCTTAACCTTTAAATACAAAAAAGTCATTATGAATATTAAAAAAATCAAAGAAAAACAACTAGAGTTTTACCGTTCTGGCAAGGCTGGGTGTGTATTTGCAGCTGTTGCTGCGAAAGACCCTAAAAAATATGAATGGGGGCAAACTGTTTTAACATCCATTGATCCGCACGAAATTGATCATGTAATAGATTTTTACAAAAGATCTTCTGAAGTGAGCACTCTTTCAATTATCTTTCCTAATGTTCATAGTATGTATGATTTATGTACTCTTATATACTCACTTGAAAAATGTAAGAACATTATTATAGAAAAAGCAAAGTATAATAACTATGACTGCTTTGGTATTCGTGTTAAATATGAAGATAAAGTGTCTTGGGTTACAGGATTTGGCCCATTTTCTTTTTTTCCTGAAACAAGGCAAGCTCCTTTTACAGAAATTTCATTTAGAATCAAGCCTAAGCCACAATATGACTACGAACTAAAAGAATCTCCAGAAGATGTGTTACACCTAGCTCATATGGATATCAAAAATGTCGGTGAGAAAACATTTAAAAAATATTGGGATTCATCTTTGAAGAATACTGAAAAAAGACTTGGTCATAAACCTGATTTTATTAGTGCAGCTAAAACATCGTTTTCAATTCCAAGAGAACAAGTAGAGAATGCAGCTTAATCAACTTACATTGTTTTTATTATTGGAAACATAGTAGTTTACTAACAGAAATAAATCGGCTATGCCGTTTCGAGTGTAGTAGATCTAGTTTAGGTTATATTATTTCATATAAATCACTACACTCTTCGATTTTTTACTTTAACTTATATAAATCATTCATTGGATATGTTAAATGGAACAAAGTACAGAATGTAGCGTTAATTTTAAAACGGCAGTAATGCTACGGAATTTTATCTCTGATTCAGAAAATCTAAAAAAAGAGTTACGTCATAGTGTTTTATCGGATGGTCGTATAGAAAGTGTTGCAGAGCATGTTTGGAGAATGTCTTTATTAGGTATTATGGTACTCCCTTACCTAAAAAAAGAGCTTGATGTAGCTCGATTTTTAAAAATAATCATCGTGCATGACTTAGTTGAGATATACGCTGGTGATATGCCGATTACTGAGTCATCTTCTAGTTTAGAAGCTAAAAAACGCAAAGAGTTATTGGAAAAAGAGGCTATAGACAAAATAAAATCAAATCTACCTAGCTTGTTAGGGGAAGATATTTACAGTTTATGGTGGGAATATGAATCCAACGAAAGTTATGAGGCACGAGTTGCACATGCATTAGATAAAATAGAAGCTCAGGCACAACACAATGAGGCAGGGATTAAAACCTGGAGTAAAGATGAGTACCACTTTGCATATAAACTTCCTCAATATACAATGGACGAGGAAATTTTAGAAAACATGGCCAGTATCCTTATTTCAGAAGTAGATAACATGATTGATAGTATTGAGTAGGTAATCCAATGTGGTATTTCATTAAAATTTACAAAACGATGATGTAGTAATGATAGATTCTTTGTTTATAAAAAACAGTAACCAAGATTCGTTCATGACACGAAAAGAACAAATATCGGTTAATAACGATGGGATTGATGGTCATATAAAGTGTCATACCTTTAGACAAGTTTTGATACTACCCAGCTCTACTTTGAAAGAGTTTAATCTTAAAGCTGGACAGCTTAAAGAAAACATAGTTATTAATGATGAAGAGATTAATATTCACTCCCTCCCCTCTGGTACAGTTCTACAAGTAGGATCTGCAAAGATAAGGTTGACTTTTCATTGTGAGCCATGTGCTAAAATAAAAAACTTAGTAAGTACAAGAAAAGTGGCCCATAAGAGAGGGTATTTGGGACAAATCGTCCATGAAGGTATTATTAAATGTGGTGATAAGTTAACGATTCTTCCTGAAAAATATGAGAGCATTCCTTATCAACTAGCAGATAGAATAAAATGGTATTTGGATAAAAGAGAAAAACCAGTCATGGTTTCTGAACTTGTTTCTGATATTGGTTTATCTAAGAGCTATTGTCGAGCAGTTCCTAACATAATAAGAAATCGAGACGATATTGATAAAAGCAAAATTCTATTTGCTGGGAAATCGGTCATGTATTCAAACGGTTGATTTGGCGCTAAAATCCTTCTCTTTAAGGGGAGAGATAGAGTGGCCGTTGTTGAAGTGAAGTGCCGGTTCTGCCGGCAAACTGAATTCGTCAGAAAACATGGGACAGGTAGCGGGGGCCACCAAAGGTACCGCTGCCAGTCCTGACGCAAAACCTTTCAGCTCGACTATTGCTACCGAGCCTGTCCGCCGGGGCTCAAAGCGCAGGTTGTCGAGTTGGCAATGAACAATGCGGGTATCAGAGACACATCACGGGTGCTGAATATCAGCATCAATACTGTCGTTCGCGCCTTAAAAAACTCACACCACGGTGCGTAACAACTCTGCCCCTGGACAAGGTAGAGGTTCAGCTAATCTGCGAAGTAGATGAACAGTGGTCATTTGTCGGCAGCAAGAAAAAGCAGCGTTGGATCTGGTATGCCAGGGAGCTGCGTTTGAAACGTATCATTGCCCACGCGTTTGGTAACCGGAGCCGAAGAACCTTTGGCAAATTAATGCAGCGGCTTTCAGCATTCAAGGTGGAAGTTTGGTGTACCGACGGCTTCAATGCTTATGACAGCCTGCCGGAGCAGAAACACTTGGTTGGAAAGCTTTTCACACAAAGAATCGAGCGAGAAAACCTTACGTTGCGAACTCGGCTAAAGAGGTTAAATCGGAAAACGCTGGGTTATTCGAAATCGTCTGAGATGCATGACAAGGTCATTGGCACATTCATTGAACGGGCGTACTACGCCTAACAGGCGATCAACTCATTGAATACACGACCCTCTCTCAGGTCAATAGGCAATAGCATTCTTTTGACTGCGCCAGCAGCCAATGCTCTCGAACAACAAAGTTATCTTCTTCGCTTTGCCCAATAAAACCTAATCCGAACCAAACGGCTTAGAGTACCGACTCTAACCCGTTTCTGTCCAATAATGAGTTAGCATCCGTTTCCTGATCTAACAAAAAGGCCTCGCAATTGCGAGGCCTTTGGTTTTCTATCTAATCAGAAGTGATTAGTCACGCAGTGACGCACCAAACTTCTCAGATACGTGAGCGACGATAGCGTCAACCGCACCAGCGATATCTACATCTTCAAGCGTACGCTCAACTGACTGTAGCGTCAGTGCGATTGCTAGGCTCTTCTTACCTTCTTCAACGCCTTTACCAACGTAAACGTCGAACAGTTTCGCATCCTTCAGGAACTCGCCACCTTGTTCTAGACATGCTGCAACGATGTCGCCAGAAGCTACTGCTTCATCAACAACTACCGCGATATCACGACGGTTTGATGGGAACTTAGAAAGCTGAACTGCTTCAGGGATCACTTTAGTGCTGATTGCAGACCATTCCACTTCGAATACGATAGTACGGCCGTTTAGACCAAACTTACGCTCTAGCTCAGGGTGAACTGTACCGATTACACCTACTTGCTTACCATCAACGATGATTGCAGCAGATTGACCCGGGTGAAGTGCTGGGTTCGCTGCTTTATCTTCAGCAGAAAGCGCAGCAAAAGAGTACGCGTTTTCGTTGGCTGTAAGCTCAAGAACCGCTTCTAGGTCACCTTTCAGATCAAAGAAATCAACTGTGTTGGTTTCAATGTCCCAATGCTCTTCGCTGCGAGTACCTGCGATAACACCTGCAAGCATAGGCTCTTGGCGCATGCCGTTTTCAGCAGACTCACATGGGATGAAGCGTAGACCGTATTCGAATAGACGAACACGTGGCTGTTGACGTTTCTGGTTGTGAACCACAGTGTTTAGTAGACCTTGGATCAGACCTAGACGCATTGCTGACATGTCCGCAGAAATTGGGAATGGCAAGATCAGCGGCTCTACGCCTGGAACAACAAGCTTTTGCTGCTCTGGCTCAACGAAGCTGTAAGTGATTGCTTCTTGGTAACCACGGTCAACAAGTAGGTTACGGACGCGTTTTAGCGGAATGTTCGCTTCAACGTGGTCGTGCATCTTAAGTGCTGCTGCTGGATTTTGGTTAGGGATATTATCGTAACCGTAGATACGACCTACTTCTTCAATTAGGTCTTGCTCGATAGCTATGTCAAAACGCCAAGTCGGTGCGGTCGCAGTCCAACCCGTTTCTGTAGCTTCAACAGTTAAACCAAGACGCTCTAAGATTTCAACCACATCGCTGTCTGCAATATGATGGCCAAGAAGGTTGTCTAGCTTAGTACGACGTAGTGCCACAGTGTTAGGAACCGGAAGGTCAACTTCTGACTCAACAGCTACAACAGGCGCAACTTCACCACCACAGATGTCAACAAGCAGCTCTGTGGCGCGCTCCATAGCACTCGTTTGTAGTGCATAATCCACACCACGCTCGAAACGCATTGAAGAATCCGTATGAAGACCGTAACTGCGAGCTCGACCACGGATATGATCAGGGGCAAAGAATGCACACTCAAGCAGTACGTCTTTGGTCTCAGCCGTTACACCCGACTCTTCACCACCGAAAATACCAGCTATAGCCAGTGCTTTATTGTGGTCTGCTACCACTAGAGTATCTGCGTTTAGCTCTGCTTCGTTGCCATCGAGAAGAGTCAGCTTTTCGCCCTGCTCCGCCATGCGAACGACAATACCACCTTCAATTTTTGCTAGGTCAAACGCGTGCATTGGTTGACCTTGTTCTAGAAGAACATAGTTAGTGATATCGACGACTGGATCGATAGAACGGATACCACAGCGACGCAGTTTCTCTTGCATCCATAGTGGAGTTTCAGCTTGAACGTTTACGTTCCTAACCACACGGCCAAGGTAACGTGGACATGCTGCTGTCGCTTTCACTTCGATAGAAACCGTGTCGTCAATCGCTGGAGCAACTGGAGCAACTGTCGGCTGGGTCACATCAGCACGGTTTAGAACACCGACTTCACGAGCTAGACCACGGATGCTGAAACAGTCAGCACGGTTAGCCGTTAGATCCACATCGATGGTTACGTCGTCCAGGCCAAGGAATTCACGGAAATCCGTACCAATGACTGCGTCTTCTGCTAGCTCCATGATGCCATCAGATTCTACGTCGATACCAAGTTCAGTGAATGAACACAACATGCCGTGTGACGGTTGGCCACGTAGTTTTGCTTTTTTGATTTTGAAATCGCCCGGTAGAACAGCACCCACCGTTGCAACCGCAACTTTGATACCAAGGCGACAGTTAGATGCGCCACAAACGATGTCTAGTAGCTCTTCGCCACCTACATCAACTTTAGTCACGCGCAATTTGTCAGCATCTGGGTGCTGACCGCACTCAACCACTTGACCTACTTTCACGCCAGTGAAAGAGCCTGCAACAGGTAGTACGTCGTCTACTTCTAGACCTGCCATTGTGATTTGGTGTGTAAGTTCGTCAGTCGATACCGCAGGGTTTACCCACTCACGAAGCCATGATTCGCTGAATTTCATTGTGATGAACCCTCTGGATTACTTGAACTGTTTTAGGAAACGAAGGTCGTTCTCAAAGAACGCACGTAGGTCGTTTACGCCATAACGAAGCATAGTCAGACGCTCGACGCCCATACCAAATGCAAAGCCAGAGTATTTCTCAGGGTCGATGCCTACACTGCGTAGTACGTTAGGGTGAACCATGCCACAACCTAGAACTTCAAGCCATTTGCCGTTCTTACCTTTCACGTCTACTTCTGCTGAAGGCTCAGTGAATGGGAAGTAAGAAGGACGGAAACGAACCTCAACCTCTTCTTCAAAGAAGTTACATAAGAAGTCGTGCAAGATGCCTTTAAGCTGTGCGAAGTTTACGTTCTCGTCTACTAGCATGCCCTCCACTTGGTGGAACATTGGCGTGTGCGTTTGGTCATAGTCGTTACGGTAAACACGGCCCGGAGCGATGAAACGGAATGGTGGTTTGCCATTTTCCATCGTGCGGATCTGAACACCAGACGTGTGCGTACGTAGCATTAAATCTGGGTTAAAGAAGAACGTGTCGTGGTCAGTACGCGCTGGGTGATCTTCTGCGATGTTTAATGCATCAAAGTTGTGGAATGCATCTTCAATCTCAGGACCAGACTCAGTGTTAAAGCCTAGCTCACCAAAGAATTGTTCAATACGCTCAACTGTACGAGTCACAGGGTGAAGACCACCGTTCTCGATACGACGACCCGGTAGAGTCACGTCGATAGTTTCTTCAGCCAGCTTCGCTTCTAGCTCTGCACGTTGCAGTGCGTCTTTGCGTGCAGCTATCGCTTGTTGAACCGCGCCTTTTGCTTTGTTGATCTCTTGACCAGCAGTACGGCGCTCTTCTGGTGGTAGTTTACCTAGGCTTTGAAGCTGAGCCGTTAGCTCACCTTTCTTACCTAGATACTGAACACGCACTTCATCAAGTGCGACTAGCGAATCAGCAGCTTCAATTGCTGCGCTCGCATTAGCAATGATCTCTTCTAGATGTTGCATCGTTTCCTCATCTACCTTTTGGTAGTGTCCATAAGGGTTCCCACAAGGGATTTTTGGTATTTTTAAATAGTTTTACATAGTAACGAAAGCGAGGTCTAAATCCAATCTGAAATCGGGATTCGACTGCTCTTTGAGTAAAAAATCAGCTTAATGATTGTTCGAGTTCAATAAGCTCGGCAATTTGGAGCTTAATCGTTGAGGGAACTGGGTAGAGGAAAGTAAGCCCTTTAGGTATAGCACATACGTTGCAGAATATTGTGTGGCTCAGCCATTACAGAATACGCTAAATGTTTAAAAGCAAAAAAAGGGAGCAAATTGAGCTCCCTGTTTTAGGAAAAAATACACAACTAATAAGCGTTATTGGCTAACGACTTAGAAGTAATACTCTAACGATACTTCAATGAAATCGTCCTTACGAGCGAAGTACAATAAGTCATCCGGTGTATCATTCTCAAACCACCACCCATCAAGACGCCATTTTAGGTGATTGGTTAGCCGGCTTGAGGCTTCCAACTTAGCGCTGAACACATCACTGTTATCCAGATCCTGAGTGAATCCCAGTAATATTTCGCTACCATCTTCATCATTAAGTGCAAATCGTGAGCCAACGAACACATCATTTTGACCTGCATTTTGAGCATTATTGCCACGACTGTCATAAAGGTACTCAGTAATAAGACCAACATCCCAAACACTGCCTAATGCGCCGACAATGGTATATTCAAATCCTGAAACCAATCCAATGTGATGATCAAAGCTGTCACGATAGATACTCTCGAGTTTCCATAACCAATCACCAGCAATCCCCTGAACATCAACACCGATTTGCTTCGCCTGTGCATAATAAGGCTTCAAGTCTGTCCCCTGAAGCCGGAAATACGGCTCTCGGTTGGTGCCTTGAAAATAGCTCAGCCCTAGATCCCAGTCACCCAGCATTTGAGAATATCTCGCCGCAAAATCGACATGTTGCTCTTCTCGCGAAGACTCATAAATCACATCCTCTGATACTGGCAATGCCGGTCTTAAACGGCCATCCTGCCCTGCAAAAGTACGTTCGCGGAAGTAAGGCAAAACCATGGTATCAAGCACTCCCCAATCTTTGACTGAGGTCAGATGTAGCATGGGTTGTCCTAATTTGTCTTCACCGTCTACCGCCTCAATCGAGTCCGTTTGATTTACGACATCGACCAAATGTGCAGACTCAGTGACACCCCAGAAAACTTTTCCCACTCCAGCACGTAATTCATAGTCATCCCAGTAGGTTAAATACAGCGCTTCTCGTATATCACCGTGACTTCGCTCATCATCTTCGCTATCTAGGCGATAAAATGGCGTGAAGGTAAAATCAGAGCTATCGTTGATCTCCCAATAGAATTCAGGCTGCAGGACGATAGAACTTTGACCTTTATCTTGCCCTTGCAATCCATCCGAAAAGAACTGCCGATGTTCGAGGTTCATCTGACCTGAGAGCTCAAAACCATAACAATGCATCGCAAGCATTGTCAGTGAAATACAGGCCGCCACGCGACCTGCTCTACTCCATACTTTGTTCATAACGCCCCTTATTTCACCCTTTTAAGAATATTCTTCTCAAAATCTCGCTCACTCAAACCCGTCTGGAATTGAAGATTACTGGTGGTGAGTAACGTACTTTTCCCCGTTTGGTGGTTCGTCATTGCCATTTTGTGAGCACGCCAATATTTATCTAGGTAAAGTTGATAATCATCAAACTTGAGCGTTTTCAGCAATGAGCCTTTTCGGTCATAGAACTCAATTTGGATTGGTCGATAATGTTCTTTATCCAACCAGACCTGCTGCTTGGTGTAACCCGAATTCTTATCAGTCGGTATCTGCTTTAATACGAACGTGTCACTGCCATTCACTCGCTCATCACGCAAATAGTGGAAAGTATACTTCTCTAACTCAAACGAACTTAGGTCTTCGTAGGCAAATTCACTACCCATAAACGGGCCAGACTTATTCCGTGAGGAAATGCGCTTAACCCGTTTTAGAGCGGGGAGATACAACCACTGGTCATCAGCATCTGTGGTATGCGAGTGATTAAGGAATGCTGTACCTTTGACGTCTCTCGGCTGATCGAAAATCGTCAAACCTTTATCGCCATCATCCGCTACTTCTAATGACTTAAGGCGCATTTCACGAGTACTACTTTCCCCCTGAGCATTCTTGAGGATCATCTGCATAGTTGCGACTGAGTCTCCCCAACCTTCATCACGTGCTTTACGTTCAGTGGCAATTTCAAGCCCTTTTTCTACGTTGGCAAGCGCCACGGGCTGACCACCAAGCATAAGAAGTGAAGACAATGCAATCGATTTGAACAATGAGTAATTTGAACGTTTCATAGTGTATTCCTTTAACTTTGTGTCTGAGGAGCCGCTGATGGCTGAGTTGGCGTGGCCGCTGATGGCTGCGATTGGTTTTCCTGCGCATAACTTGCGGTATCAAATCGCATTAACAGTGCAGGTAAGAAAACAAAGTCCACCACCAAAGCGATAAAGATAACCATGGCACTCAATTGGCCCATATCCGCATTAAGTCTGAAAGTGGACATAGCTAGAACTGTGAAACCTGCGACCAAAACAATAGTAGTAATCCATAGAGCTCGACCGACTGTATGGAATGCATAACGCACAGCCTCTTCAGCACTTTGTCCTTGTTTACGCGCGCGCTGGTATTTAGAGAGGAAGTGAACAGCATCATCAACCACAATACCCAAGGTGAGTGTGACAACGACAGATAAGCCAAGATTGATCTCCCCCGATAACAAAGCCCACAAACCAAAACCAATAATTGCAGGTGCCATGTTAGGCACGATGCTGATCATCCCAAGGCGCACAGAGCGTAGTGCAAATATCATCAGTCCAGAGATCAGTATCAGAGTGATAGGCAACGTCGACAACATGCTCGTCATGTTGGTTTCACCGATATGTGCGAACATCAAAGATGGGCTTGAGGCAACAACTTCGTACTGTTGACCATTTTCCTTGAACCAGTCATAAATCCTGTTTTCCAAGGCAACCAGTTCAACGCTGCCTAAATTATCAACTGTCAAGACAAGCTTAATGGATGATTTATCTACATTAATCTGATTATTGAGGTCCAATCCATACGGTAGAGACATCTCATACAACAGAAGATATTGTGCAGCTAACTCCCTTTGTAATGGCAATGTGTAATAACTGTCATCATCACCGTGCATGTTCTTATTAAGGCGCTTATACACATCGGAGAGCGTTGCCACGTGATCGGTTTCCGGCTGGGTACGCAGCCAATCAGTAAACTCACTGATGGTTGTGAGGAATTCAGGATCGGCTATCCCCTGAGATTCGTGTGTTTTCACTGCAATGCTGATGGTTGTCATGCCGCTGATACGCTCTTCCATAAAGTCAGCCGCGCGTCGAAATTCATTGCGCGAGTCAAAATATTTCACTGACTCGTCGTTAACTTTATTCAAAGGTATCAGAGCGGCAGAGACAGTAATCACAATGACAGACAGCGGCAACAAAACTTTTCGATTGCTGACAACCCAATCCCCCAGTTTGTCCATGGAATCGTAAGTCTCACCAGAATCTAACGCTTTCTCCTTCACCTTGATGGGTAACAGTTTGAGAAGCGCTGGCAACAAAGTGACTGAAAGGAAGCACGCTAACATGACACCGAGTGCCGCCAGATTGCCAAAATCCCTCAATACTGGAGAATCGGACATATTCATCATCAGAAAGCCCAGTGCAGTCGTCACCGAAGTGATGACAATAGGCATGAAGTTTATCGAGACACTTTGATCAATAGCATATTGTTTTGAATGACCTTTCTGCATGCTTTGACGCATTGTCGCAATGACATGAACACAGTCTGCGACGGCCAAAGTCATCACTAACGTGGGAATATTGACGGTCGCCGTGCTCAGGAACATACCGGCCCAACCTGATAGCCCCATGGTTGCTGCCACTGAACCAATGATCACCACTAACGTAGCAATCACACTGAGAAAAGAGCGCAGCATAATCGTCAGGAAAACCAGTATCACTAACAACATAGCTGGCACTAAGGTCGAAGTATCATCTTGAGCAGCCACCATAAAGGCATGGTTCATCGCGATGATCCCTGCTTTGTGAAATTCAACGTGCGGATATAACTCACCGTATTTGCTCAACAGCTGGTCGACCCCTTCAACCACTTCAAGTGCTTCAGTAGTCTCATCGACTTCCGGTAATTGGACAGTCACATTCACCACGGTCACATCTCCTTTTTCAGAGATAAGCGCATGTTTTATCACAGGTTCGGATAAGGCTATTGCTCTCACTTTCTCGATGCGTTCGGCGGTCAGAGGATAATCTTCCAACAGAAGGTCCTCGACTATCAGATCATCTTCAATGGCTTCGGTGTGCTGATAATTAGCAATGGAGTCAACTCGGCTTGAATAAGGAACTTGCCAAGCATCACGGGTGAGTTTTTGTATCAATTCGAGCGTTTTCGGCTCAAAGACGTTACCACTTTGTGGGGAAATGATAATCGCAAGATTATCGGACTTTGCAAAGGTAGTTTGTATCTCCTCGTACGCTAATAATTGCTTGTTTTTTCCATCAAAGAAAATGTTGTAGTCTCCGCGAAAATAGAGATTCTTTCCCCCTAAAGTCGCAGTAATGACCAGTGCTAAGGTCAATAGGAACACCCATACACTGAATCGTGTGGGTAACGTGAGCCACGAATGCGGCTGATGATTATTAGAGTTGGCAGATGTCATCACACTCTCCGTTTGTGACGTTTCGTCAAAAGTTGTTATTTAAAAACCAGCAGATGCTGGTGCTTAAGTAACAAAGCTCACGCTTGAAAAATTCAAGCGCTACTGAGTGCCTTTTTTGACGATTCGTCACTTAGGGTGATAAATAAAACCCATAACGGGCTTTATTTGAACTGAATGGTATTAGCGTCCGACCGATTCTAGGTATTCTAGCTCTTCGCTAAAAAGTTCTTGTTCGACCCGGCGCCAAGTTTTTTTGTAATCCCACTCACTTGAAAGCGGTTTCCAATTCAGTCCATCCAACAACATATTGGCATTATGTAACACGGAGAATGGGTCCTGTAAGCGATTGATACAGCGGCTATTAGACGCGTTTTGCGTCAGAGCATTTGAGCCGAAGGCAATTGACCAGTTAGCAAACACAATTGCATCTGAGCTTATTCCCGGAGAAAACTTCAAGTCTCCAGTTTCCACTGCATAGTTGACTAGCTGATCTGCACTTTCAATGACTTGCTCTTCCAATTCATTTAGCTCTCGAACCCGTTCAGGCGATGCTTTTTCAAGCACCCACGGGTTTTTTGCCATCAATGCGCACATCGACAAAATCGGCTCCATGCGAGCATAGATACGATAGCCTACATGCATAGCCATGATCTTTTCCCGAGTCTTGCCTTCAAATTCTTCGGCACGGGCAAATAACACCGCTTCGCTTTTCAAAGAATGAATACATAGCGCAACAATCGCGTCTTCTTTACTGCTAAAGTGATTGTAAATTGTACCTTTCGAGTAAGGGCTGGCCGCCGTTAGCTTGTCCATGGTCAGGTTGCTCCACCCTTCCTTTTGAACTAGCTTTTTCGCGAGCAATATCAGTTCCACTTCTCTATCGGCAATCGCTTGTTGTTTTTTGGTTAACCCAAAGCCACAACTTGCATTGTCTTTCTTATCACTTTTTTTGCAGTTAAACCCAAACATGATTATTTCGATCCGTACCCGTTCGTTGCTCCTCAACTCTCCAATTGTAACACGAATACTAAATACGTGATAAACACCATTCATGACGAATCGTCATTTTTGACACTTCGTCATAATAGACCAAACATTAGCCAAACAAAAGGGGTAATGTGAAATATATACATAAAAACGATGATTTATTATCGTGCTACACTCTATGAACTATCTGAGCTAGGGAGACAACCTAACGTGATCAAATACTTAGCCCTACCCTTAATGACTCTCACATGCTGGTTAAATCAGGCATTGGCAATGGACTATGCGGTAGAAAAAGTGGCATCTGGCTTATTGGTTCCCTGGGGAATGACATTCGCAGATGACAATACTTTGCTTGTCACAGAGCGTAATGGACACATATTGTCAGTGGATATCACGACAGGGGAAAGCACAAGATTGATGGGCAACCCAGCAGGGTTATACGCAAACGGTCAAGGTGGATTACTTGACATTGCAATGTCACCATTTGATGCCAACCAAGTTTATGTGACCTACAGCAAACGTACTACTAATGGTTCGGACACCGCACTTGCCACGTTTCAGTTCTCTGAAGGCAAATTATCTCACTGGAAGAATATTTTCACCTCCACTTCCTACTCATCTACCAACCGCCACTATGGCAGCCGCATTACGTTTGATGAGCAGTTCTTATACATGAGTGTGGGTGATCGGGGGGAAAGAGATAACGGTCAAGACCGCAATACCCACGCAGGTTCTATCCTTCGTTTATTGCCAGACGGTTCAGCTGCTAACGGCAACCCTTTCGCCAAACAAAAAGGAGCGGCAAAGGAGATATGGAGTTATGGTCATCGAAACCCGCAAGGCCTGTATTACGATCCCCAGTCCAAAACACTTTGGTCTATCGAACATGGGCCAAGAGGTGGGGATGAGATTAATCGGATCAAGAAAGGAAGAAACTACGGTTGGCCTATTACTTCTCACGGAAAAGAGTACTGGGGCCCTATCAATGTCGGAGAGTCTGAGGAAAAAGAAGGTATAGAGCCTCCGGTTAAGGTTTACGTACCCTCTATTGCGCCATCAAGCCTACTATTGTATCGAGGCAAGAACTACCCAGACTTGGATGGAAAGCTGCTTGCCCCATCGCTGAAGCTTACTCATATAAATGTGGTCACTCTTGATGACAATAATCGAGCCGTTGGTGAAACTCGTATTCTAGAGAAGCTCAATGAGCGTATCCGACATATTACTGTCAGCCCCAAAGATGAACTCTTCTTTAGTACCGACCGAGGTAATATATACCGCCTTACTCCAAACCATCCTTGAGACAACTACAACCCATGGAGCAACCTCAGCTCAAAGGTAGGTCGTATTGGCGACCTACCTGCATAAAAAAGATGAACCTCAGCAATCAAAGCAGGCCCATCAATGGATGAAGGAATCTTACCCTGTAAGCAACAAACACTATTATTTATTGCTGCATCATTGCAGGTAATAAGATACCGATAAGAGGAATTTGCTTACCATTTTCAAATACAAGATTACCATCTTTAAGCTCTGCTTGAATTTGATAGCCTTGCTCATTTTGGCTGACAAACTCCATAACAATCGCGTCATCGATACCTTGCTTGATAAATGGATACTGATCGACTAACCCCTTTGAGAAAAAGGTGTCAAGGTTACCGGTCAAAGAAGGAAGAATCATAGCGGGATTTTGTGTAACGTTACTGGTTCCTTCAGGCACTGTAATTTTCCATGTACTCTCAAACTCACCATCATCCCCCAAAGTCAGCGCCATCTTGTTCATCGAGAGATAGAAACCTTTTGAGAATAACGTCTCAACATAAGGAATCGCGTTTTGAATATCATCAGTAGTCAGTACAGGATTGTTCTGATACATACTGACTAAGTGTTCAAATGAGTCACTGTCTAAATCACCAAACTCTAGATCCAAAACTAAGTTATCCGCTTCACCCTCAGACATCAGGAGTTTACTTGCACTGACAATATGTTGACTATTCACACGTTGAGAAACATCATCAAGGGAAGAAGAGAATTGATACTGGCCACTTTTCATTGAGAAAAGTCGCGCTTGGCTCGAATCAAGTACAGAGATATCGGCGATATTGATTTCTTGGTCACCTAACCAAAAGCTATTTTGCTTTCTGCCCTGACCTGAACCTTTGATATTTGTAAGCAACATTTTCTCGCCGCTATTGAAATCTATCTCCACTGACGGAATATCGAGATCGTAGCTCATCTCACCTAGGACGGTAACGTGCCCTTTGAGCGAAGAAGGCGTCACAGACACCATAGCTCCACCTTCACCCTCCGTCGATTGATGCCAGTTATCAAGATCCAAAACGTAATCCGTATTGCCATTTAGCTGTGTGACCGTGGTCAATGTCAGAGGAAACTGTTCGACATCGTTCAGCGTTGACGTTGCTTTCAAACTCAGCAAACCGTGAGACACATGGCTGTTTACGACAAATTCACTTGGTAGACCATCCATGCCAAGTTGGCTGGCAAGCTCTTGGTCGACGATGGTATAGCGAGTTTGAACTTCAGAAGACAGATAACCGCGATCGTAAGAAACAATTTCCGCTTTCAGGGAGTCATTGCTCAAATGGGCAATCCCGTCATGAATAACATTCTGCCCTATCTGCCCAACCGCCAACGGCCAACACAAAGCCAAAGAGATGGCGCCACCAATAGCGCCGTATTTTTTCAACTGATGCATGTATTTATCTTCACTTAAGTATTTATTGCAGTTTACACCAAAAAACATTGAGTTAAATCAGAGTATTGGCATTCTTCACAAATCGTAAAGGAATCTAAAACCTGTGTCTCAGTCCCCTTGTTCAATCCTTGTTAGAGTAAAACCAGATTGGTGAGTTCAGAAAGAGACGAACGAGAATCGTGAATCAGTATGCCTTACTTTGTTTAGACAACAATCCCATTAGTGTAGAGCAACTGCGACGAGAGCTGAGTCAATTCGCTGCAAGGTTCGATATCCACACTGCAGATACGCTCGACGACGCTCATGCCGCACTCTCCTTTTGTCAGGAAAACCAACAATCCGTCGCCCTCGTCCTTGCCAGTCATCATGAAAACTTTAATGGGGCTGATTTTTTAATCCAACTCGACAAAAGCGCTCACACTCAAAGTGCGCGTAAAATTTTAATCAGCTGCGGACAAGATATCCAAGCCATCTTGTCTGCTGTCAACGAAGGGCGACTAGACCACTGCCTAACCAAGCCTCTCCAAGATAACCTCGTATACAAAACGGTTAAGAAAGAGTTGACCACCTTCGTACTAGAAAACGATAAGGATAACCTTCTCTCTTATAGTCAGATACTTGATCAGCAGCGGTTGCTTCGCTCACATATTGAGTTGAAGATGCGCAGCTACCGAGAAGGGTTCATCACCGACCATCACAAACTCTCAGATCAAGAACTGGCAAAACAGGTTATCTCCGCTCTTCATGATTTTTTCTCAGATACCGACGACACACGTGCATGCCGTACCTACTCCTCACAACACTTACTGACGAAAGAAGGTGAAGAGAATCGATTTCTTTGGTTTATTACCGAAGGGGAAGTCGCTCTCTATAAAAAAGATGACCAAGGAGTACAAAGAGAGGTCGTCCGCCACACAAAAGGGAACATTGTTGGAGGAATGTCGTTTGTTACTGGCGAGCCTTCTTTCTCTACGGCACTCACATTAAAAAAGACCGAGGTGATAAAGCTGGATAGAGACGTGTTCGCCAAAGTAATGCACTCAAACACAGCATTGCTCCCCCTCTTTACCAACCTTCTCTTACGGCATTTTAATCGTCGATTGCAGCGTAGCATCAATACCAAACTTGAACTGCAAAAGACTCTAGAATCCTTAGAGTCAGCACACCAACAATTGATAGAACGAGAAAAGATGGCCATGCTCGGCCAGTTAGTCGCGGGAGTTGCCCACGAACTCAACAACCCTATCGCTGCTATTTTGCGTGGTACAGAGACCATTACAACCAACATTGGTAAACTGGTGAGTGATCATAGGGATGAGCCATTGGCGGTACTAGGGGCTGATATTTTATCTAATTCGCTTGTGTCCAAACCAAGATCTACCTCTGAAGAGCGCCTGTTAGCGAAAAAGATTGAGTCTCAAGTGGGTGATCGACGTATTGCAAAAAAATTAGTAAAGCTTGGACTAGAGGAAAACCAAACCTGGCTAAACAATACTGAGCAAGCCAGTACTACAATATTTGATGAGCTAAATACACTAGAACGTTATCATTTGGTTGGTTCAACTTTAAGATCAATCAATGTTTGTGCTCAGCGTATTGCCGATATGGTTAAGAGTCTGAAAGGCTATGCTCGCCCTGACGATGAGACCTTTCGCCTAGCCGATATCCATGAGGGCATCGAGGATACTTTAGTTATCTTTGAAAACAAGCTCAAGATGCATACTGTTGAGAAAGAATATTGCGACTTACCCCCAATACAATGTATGCCCATTGCTCTTCAGCAAGTTTGGACCAACCTAGTTTCGAATGCCATTGATGCTTTACCTAAAAAAGGAAAGCTTTCTATCCGCTCTGAAATTCATCACGCGCAAAATCAGAAATGGGTGGTGATATCTTTTGAAGATAATGGTTCAGGAATACCTCAATATTTACAGCGTCAAATTTTTGCCCTTAATTTTACGACCAAGAAAGAAGGGAATTTCGGGTTAGGTATTGGGCTATCGGTCTGCCAACAAATTGTGAATCAGCATGGCGGTAAGATTGAAGTGCAATCCGAAGCGGGAAGCTTTACCCGTATGTCCGTTTGGTTACCTTTCAAAACGCACAAGTCATAGTAAGGAATTAATATGCCAAAATACTTAATCTTATGTGTCGATGATGAGCGTGAAGTCTTAGATAGTGTCATTCAAGACTTAGAATGCTTCGAAGAGTATTTCGTTCTCGAAGCAGCCGAGTCAGTATCGGAAGCTAAATCTATTATTGAAGATGTAGAAAAAGAAAACGGACACCTGGCACTGATCCTGTGTGATCACATTATGCCAGAGCAAACTGGGATCAGTTTTTTGATTGAGCTAAGCGATAACCCTTCCACAAAAAACGCGCGGAAAGTCTTGCTAACTGGTCAAGCAGGCCTAGAAGACACTGTGGAAGCGGTCAATCATTCGAGTCTGCACTTTTACATTGCTAAGCCTTGGCGCGGCGAAGAGTTACGTGATGTCATTAAAAATCAACTAACCCAATATATGATCGAGAACAGTCACGATTTAATGTCCTGGTCTGCAGTGCTCGATACCGAACAAATTTTAAATGCCGTCGCAAAAAACAGAATGAGTTTTGGTGAATAAGTCACTATTTCTTATACTTTTTGGCATATTGATTGCTTAAACATGTAAATGACGACAGAACAATGACATTTTTTGTAGTGTCGGACTGTGACAATGCATTATCATGTCGCGATATGGCAGCACTCCGTTGCACCTGACCAAGGAAATTAACAAGAATAGGTTTTCTTTTGTATGCGTAAAACAATCTTAGCTGCAGCCTTAGTGCTAGCATCTGGTCAAGCTTTTGCAGAGACCGACCCAAACAGCCCAACCGTAATGAGTAACTTCAGCTACGATTATCTGGAAGCTCGCATTGGTGCAAGCCCTGTAACCTTTGGTGCGGCTGCAAGCAAATCTATCCACCCGAATGCTCACGTTATTGGTCGAGTTGATTCAGAATTCGAAGGCGACTACGACGCAGCCGCTGGTTTTGGCTTTCACGCCCCAATCAACAACTGGGCCGATTTCACTGGTGAAATGCTATTTCGTTTAGTGGATTTCGGTGGCAAAGCAGGGAAAGGCACAGATACAGGCATGGAGCTCAATCTTGGCGTACGCCAATGGTTAGGGCCACAGCTTGAAGTTGGTGGTAAAGCCGGTTATGTCTCCATCGAAGACAATGACGACTGGATTGGTGCAGCGTATGTTCGTTTTCACTCAACAGAGCTGTTCTCTCTTGGTGCTGAAGCTCGCATCAATGATTTCTATGGTGATCAGCTCATGTTCACCACACGCTTCAAGTTCTAATCAAGAACAAGATGCAAAAAAGCCGAGGTACTCAGACCTCGGCTTTTCTTTTCCAGTATGGTATTTCCTCACACTGACTATGCGCAGCTCGCCAATAACTGGCGTTTACGTGGCTCTTGAATTAATTTCCAATGCACGCCATCAATCGCACCTGCAAATTTCCACAGTAATTTGACATCAACATCATTACCGTAAGTCGCCTTGACCTTGGAAAATACTTCTGGCGCACCTAGCTGCAAGAACGTATCAACATCACCAACGCCTGCTTTTTTTACCATGCGTTCAAGAGTCAACTGCATGTTGGGTAAATCACGTAAACGTCGACTCGCGGATGATTTCTTATAGTGACGCTGAGATACTGAAAACTTAATTGAGTTCTCAACAATCTCATCCAACACCTCACTTTGATTATTAAATAGCTGAGTAATGTCGTAGTAATTGACCGTTGCCGTTGTTTGCTTCTTCACGTGACGGTACTTAATGCAGCCCAGTGTAGCCAATTTGTCGTCTAGATATTCTCCACCTCGAATAAACACCTTATCAGCGCTGATTAATGCGAACATAGCGTCTTGCTTGAAGAGCCCCGTTCCACCAAACATTGAACGCTTTTGGAAATTACCAAACTTGTTAACATAATTAATAAATTGTTGCTCTGTCATATCCATTGATCCTTCTAATCTAGAAAACCCCGATTATTTTCGATCACCAGATAGCAGCAGCTTTAAGCGAAAAAGATAAATCAGCCAGCAAAGCTATGGTTTATGTTGTTATTAGCATACTGACTGCAAGTACAATAAATGATAGTTAACGATAAAAAATAAGTCTGTGCACAGCTCACACCAATAAAACTAAATTCATATAAAATCGAGACTAATATCACACAAGTAGGGTTTACAGACTTCACTGGCTAAAATACACCGGACAAAAACTCTCATTTAACTTATCAATAATTTGCATAACATTAGATATGGAAGTTAAACTGTAACAAGTACAATCTTTAGCTGATCATGCATGAACCACCTATCCTTTTATTGGCTTCCGGAAAACAATGAGCTTTTAGTCAAAGGCATCGAGTCTGAATTCTCAACGTTAGTTGAACACGCCATTAACTCGGGCAAAATTACACTGCCGCCGATTTCCGATGTTGTTTTAAACATTCAAAAATTATGTACCCAAGATTCAACCACAGTGTTGGATATTGCAGACCGCCTGCTTGAAGATCCTGGCCTTGCCGCTATTGTCATTCGCGTGGCTAATTCTGTCATATTTAATCGCCGTAACATAACCTGCACCGATTTAGTCACTGCGGTATCTCGCTTGGGTATTCTACGAGTACGCGATATCGTAACAGCGCAGGCTATAGAGCAGTTGAAACACTCCGTTAATTTGAGTCGCGGCTGTAATGAAGTATTAGTGAATAGCGCTCATAACTCACGTGAGTTGGCAGCCACCATGGTGATGGTTGTGAAGGGTTTTAAAGAAGCTAACGCCCCTAAGTATAGTAATCTCGAAACAGATAAAGCCCTCCTCACTGGTTTACTCGCTGATATCGGCTTATTTTGTATCGTAAATGAATACCACATGTATCTTGAACAAGGTAATTATCTTGATGAAGATATCGCTTTTCAGATTTTCAATAACCAATGTTCCAATGCGAGCCGACTGGTGTTAAAGCATTGGGGATTTGACAGTGATTTCTTGGAAGTCGCAACCAATCAACTGCATCAAAGACAAAGTGTTGATGTGAGTTACCTAGATATAGCACGCATTGCCAATCACATTCTGATGTTCCGTCGACAAGATGAAGAAATCGACGAGCACACGGTTGAATTTGACCTAACTGGCGCAGATATACTGTACAAGCTCAGTAATTTAAGTGATATTGAGTTCAATACACAGATCAATGAGTTAATCAGCGCTAGTGGACTTTAGCGCTTAACGTACCAGTACACAGGAAGCCACATGTTCTCAGGGATGATATTCATCTTTGCCCCACTTGTTGTAGGGTATTTAATATCGATTTCCACGTCGTCCATTCTTGATAAAATCAACGCAACTACTGCAAACCTGATTTATGTCATCTTAGCACTAATGGGCTTAAGTCTTGCTGCGCTGGATAACCTCGGGCAAAACCTACAGCTCATCCTCAAATACGTTGCCGTATTCTTTACTTGTCTTAGCCTGAGTAATTTGGCTGCTCTGCCCATCCTCGATAAGCTTTTGCCTATAGAAACCGATGCCAAACAAACTAAGATCCCTCTCTCAAGCATGGCCATGGAGTCCGTCAAACTCATTGCTGTTGTCGGAGGTGGTTTGTTCGCAGGATTAATGTTGCCGATCGATTTGAGTTGGGTAGACACAGCCAGCGAATGGATTCTGTTTGTCTTACTATTTTTCATCGGCATCCAACTGCGCAATAGTGGCCTGACGCTTCGCCAAATATTACTCAACAAACACGGTATGATCATCGCCTTAGTGATCATCGCAACCTCTATGATTGGGGGTATTGTGGCAGCCGTCCTATTAGATATCGATCTTTACCGTGGCTTGGCAATGGCCTCTGGCTTTGGCTGGTATTCTCTAGCGGGTATTTTGATGGGTGACGCTTTTGGCCCCGTTTATGGAGGTGCATCATTTATGATTGAACTCCTTCGAGAACTGATTGCCTTAGTATTGATTCCCCTCGCAATACGCTCTCGGCCTTGCACTGCAATTGGCTATGCAGGTGCAACGGCGATGGACTTCACATTGCCTGTCATCCAAACTACAGGAGGTGTCCGATGTGTACCCATTGCGATAGTGAGTGGATTTATATTAAGCCTTTTAGTGCCCGTATTGATGCTTTTCTTTGTCTCTCTTGCAGGCTAGATCGCATGATTTTATCTTTAGATTCACTATATTAAGGCTCGACCACACATAATAATTTAGCGATTGCTAATTTAGTGGTTTTATAATAACTATTCTTCAAAAGGAAACATTATGACACGTCTACTGATTGCATTGCTGTTAGGCGCGACCTCTACTATGGTTGCCGCTGCTGACAATGCATGTTTGTCCAAGAAATACGACGCTTATGTTGATGCTTCTCTACATTGGTACGAAGATCTAGCAAAGCTAACTTCTGAGCAATATCCTGATCTTAAAGAAGTCAGTGAGTGGTTTTTGGAAGGTCGAAAAAACCATTTTGAGTTAAACCGTGCAGCGGTTCACTACTACCTTGAAAACGACCCATCCAAAATAGCAACCAGTCAACCGGTCGAAGCATGGCTTCAACTAGAGCAAAAAGACATCAAAACCTTGTCTTCACGCAGCGACGAATTGGGCAGGTTAGCTCAGGTAACCTTTAGCGATCGTCAGTCTAAGCCACATGAGAAGAACTACGACCTTCGCTCTGCGTTTGCCGATCTCTTAAGTCACCCCACTAAAATAGACGACGCACTTAAGCGCTACAATCAGGCAATTAAAGAGTTAGAAACCATTGCCTGTGACACGTAATATGCTTTGCCACCAAGCCAGTTTGCTGGTGGCAAACTTCTTATTGCAGAAAAGAATTTCAAATAATTAAGACGGGACTTTGCGCCCGTTTTCGTTTAGATTGTCGCGCTGCAACAAAAAAGATAAGAGCAATGAGCTGTATGGTATCGGAACACAAAACGGCTGACGTGAGTTTCGAGAGTTTACTCCGAATCTTCACAGTCCCTGAAGGGCCAGACTCAACACTAACGAAAATTGAAGAGAAGCTATCGCAAAATCTAAACCAGTTTTTGCGAGAACATATTGTCGCGGAAGAAAAACCACTTAAGGAAATTGAGAAAGATTTCTCTAACGCTTCGCTTCCAGAGCAGCCCGAGTTTGTTTCCGAACATACCCAGCACTTACTTGATACCTTGGTTTCCCACTCTGTGCACACCTCTGCACCAAGTTTTATTGGTCATATGACCTCGGCACTACCCTATTTCTTGATGCCGCTGTCAAAGATCATGATTGCGCTAAACCAAAATTTAGTAAAAATCGAGACTTCTAAAGCATTTACCCCCTTAGAACGCCAAGTGCTCGGCATGCTGCACCGCCTTATTTACAATCAAAACGATGAGTTTTACGCCCAATGGATGCACAGTGCGAATCACTCACTAGGTGCGTTCTGCTCTGGTGGTACCATTGCCAACATTACCGCCCTTTGGGTTGCGCGCAACAACGCTTTAAAAGCTCAAGGTCACTTTAAAGGCGTAGAAAAAGAAGGCCTTTTCAAAGCGATGAAACATTACGGCTACGAAGGATTAGCGGTACTCGTATCAGAGCGTGGGCATTACTCACTAAAGAAGGCTGCAGATGTACTTGGGATTGGCCAGGAAGGCCTAGTCGCGGTAAAAACCGATGCTAACAATCGTATCTGCCCAGAAGCACTACGAGACAGCATCTCTCAGCTTAAGCAACAAAACATCAAGCCCTTTGCTGTGGTCGGTGTCGCGGGAACAACGGAAACAGGTTCAATCGATCCCATTGCTGATATTGCAGAAATTTGTCGCAATGAAAACTGCCATTTCCACATTGATGCAGCTTGGGGTGGCGCAACCTTGATGTCGAACAATTATCGTCATCTTCTCAATGGTGTAGAGCTTGCAGACTCAATTACCATTGATGCCCATAAACAACTATATATTCCAATGGGCGCCGGTATGGTGCTATTCAAAGATCCGGAAGCGATGAAGTCCATCGAGCACCACGCACAATATATCTTGCGGAAAGGTTCTAAAGATCTTGGCAGCCATACACTTGAAGGCTCTCGATCTGGGATGGCCATGTTAGTCTATGCTGCGATGCATATTATTAGTCGGCCTGGCTATGAGCTCTTGATCGACCAAAGTATTGAGAAAGCCAAGTACTTTGCCGAATTGATCAAACAACAAGACGACTTCGAATTGGTATCGGAACCAGAACTTTGCCTACTCACCTATCGCTATCTTCCTTCCGACATTCGTCGCGCTCTTGAGAAAGCAAACAACCAGCAAAAGTCTGAGCTCAATGAGCTACTGAATGAACTAACTCAATTTATCCAGAAACGACAGCGAGAAACGGGCAAATCGTTTGTTTCGCGTACTCGCTTAAATCCTGAGCAGTGGGATAGGCTAAATACGATAGTTTTTCGAGTTGTGTTAGCTAACCCACTGACAGGAAGAGATATTTTGGGTATGGTGTTGGATGAGCAAAGAGAAATTGCTCAACAAGCGCCAAAACTAATGGCAAGAATCCAATCAGCTGCTCAAAAAATCAAAGAAAACTGAAAATTTCTTTCTAAAAAGCTGTAACTTGCCAAACATCGATGGCCTCAAATCGCGAAAACTTTTGCATATAACGATAATTTGTGTAGTTTTGGCAAAGTTTAGTTTGAGGCTTGTCATATTCTCACTAATTGAACTGTATAAAAATTACTGTAAATCTGTTGCTTAGGTTTATACTGGACCCATGGCGCTGGATAGTTATTGCCTTTAGGTGACGACTTGTAACCTTTTAATGAACAGGTATATCCAGTGAGTTGTTCTCTATACCCTCGTGAACACTATGAATACATTAGAAAAAATTCAGAAAAATCTAGAGAATTTTAGCAAGTCTGAACGTAAAGTGGCTGAAGTTATTATGGCTTCTCCTCAGACAGCAATTCACTCTAGTATTGCGACACTGGCCAAAATGGCAGACGTAAGTGAGCCAACTGTTAACCGCTTTTGCCGCCGCTTGGACACCAAAGGCTTCCCCGACTTTAAACTTCATCTAGCGCAAAGCCTCGCAAACGGAACACCTTATGTGAACCGTAACGTAGAGGAAGACGATGGACCGGATGCTTACACCCATAAGATTTTTGAATCTACAATGGCTTGTTTAGATGTTGCGAAGAACAGCCTAGACTCAATGCAAATTAACCGGGCTGTGGATTTGCTTACTCAGGCAAAGCGCATATCATTTTTTGGCCTTGGTGCTTCTTCGGCTGTGGCTCGAGACGCTCAGAATAAGTTTATTCGCTTTAACATCCCAATTACCTGCTTTGAAGACATTGTGATGCAACGTATGAGCTGCATCAATTGTACTGATAACGATGTCATTGTTTTAATTTCCCATACAGGCCGTACTAAAAGCCAGGTAGAAATTGCCAACCTAGCACGCGAAAATGGCGCAACGGTTATCGCTATTACCGCTAAAGATTCTCCGCTGGATAAAGCAAGCTCGCTATCAATCTCATTGGATGTTCCTGAAGACACCGATGTTTACATGCCAATGGCAAGTCGTGTTGTACAAATGACGGTCATCGATGTACTGGCAACAGGCTTTACGCTGCGCCGTGGTTCCGGTTTCAGAGAGAACTTAAAACGTGTAAAAGATGCACTTAAAGATTCTCGATACGATAAGCTGTCACAGTTTTAAAAAAGGAGCGCTTGTCGCTCCTTTTCTCTACCCTCCATCTAAATCTTGGCTAAGAGTTTTGTGTCTTAACTTCTCTACTTTTAAGCTCACCACCTAAGACACGAGCAGTTGCTTGTGACTCGGTCATATTTTTTTGCCTACCATTTTCGCCATGGCAATTGCATACTTGTCTAAGAATATAAACTAACCGATCTTGGGTGAGTGGAAGAGGATTACCTTTAATAGCGACAGATTTGAGTGCGTCAGCAGCAACCAAATCAAACGAAGTGCTACAGATACCGAATTGATCCAGCTTTGGGAGATATAATTTATCTAGCATCATGTTTACCCAAAGTATTGCATCCTCTCGTCTAGCATTTGTTCGTCTTGTCAAAATCCTTGCAATATTTTTATAACGCTTAAGGACGTCATGCCGACCCACTATTTTAGCCGCTTTAATGTTTTCCGACATCACATATGGTGCTAAACGAGCACTAATTACACTATGCGGAGCTTCTAACTTACCGCCTAAAGCAGACGCCAAACCATGAGCAGCACCCAACTTAGCATTAGTGCTCGCCATCCCTCCCAACATAGCGGCGAAGGATAGGTCAGAACGTGCATCTGGCTTATCGTCAAGGCATCCAGAGAGAATTGAAGTACTCAATCGCCGAAGCCCTTCTTCACAAATCATATCAGTCAATGGGTTCGGATCTCCGCAAACATAAGCTTCCATCAAATGTGTGAAAGCGTCCATCGCTCCTCTGCCCGATGTATAAAGGTCTGTACCATAGGTCAACGTTGGGTCAACGATGGCTACATCCGCTAACATATCAGGGCTACGTAGGCTGACTTTGACTTGATCTTGTCCGGAGCGTAAAACTGCATTACGTGTGACTTCAGAACCCGTACTTGCCGTTGTAGGAATGGCAATGAAAGGAATAGGCTTGGCTTTTAAGGGAACACTACGCCCAACCACTTCAACATAATCATATACATCGCCCTGATTGGGAATGATCGCTGCCAACGCTTTGCCCATATCCAGAACACTACCCCCACCAATCGCAACGACCATATTAGGTTTAAACTTTCTCCCAATTAACGCTGTTTCTTCCACCATTGTAATATTTGGCTCACCAGACACCGACACATGTTGATAACGCATTGATTGAGATTCTAGATAATCGACTACAACTTTTGCCCTATCTAGGCTCTGACCCGAAACAAGTAACACGCTATAACCGTATTGGTTGAGAATAGAAAGCGATGACTGCAGCGAACCTTCACCAAAAATAATTCGGGTGGAAGTCATGAATTGGAACATACCCGAACACTCCCTGCTTGATACATACAACGAATAGAGTGCCTTGAAGCGATAGAAATTAAATTGATTCAGTGCAACTTGCATCCATTAACCCTATAAAAAATAAGACTTTCGCGAGCAAGCCCTCAAGTTAACTATCACATGCATTTGGTAAACTTGTACGGATAACGTACAAAAAGACGTCAATAGCTTTTACCTATCAAATCAACAGGTAATTGCATCTTTATTTCCTACTTTTATTCGTGCATAGTTGCACGTAACAAAATAAAGGAGAAAGACATTATGTTCGTAGTTATCTTTGGTCGCCCAGCATGCCCTTACTGTGTTCGTGCAAAAGAACATGCTGAAACGCTTAAAGCTAAGCGCGACGACTTCAACTACCGTTACGTTGATATCCATGCAGAAGGTATCTCAAAAGCTGATCTAGAAAAAACAGTAGGTAAACCAGTTGAAACGGTTCCACAAATCTTTGTCGATCAAGAGCACATTGGTGGTTGTGATGACTTTGAAGCGTATGCAAAAGAGCATCTAGGTCTTTTTGACGAGTAATTATCACGAATTAAAGAAGCCGCTTATTAAGCGGCTTCTTTTCATTTTGAATTAAATCAATATTGTGAATTCGTTACTCAAGTCAGCTAATAGTAAATTATCAAATTTTTCACTTATCATTTTGCAATATTCAGATACAATTCGCACACTTACCCTATGGCACTGAAACAAGAGCTGCCCAGTGAACATCGATGTTGTAAATTTGCTTGAGCAAAATCCTATCCTTCTCATTTTTGTGGTCCTTGCCATCGGCCTGGCAATCGGAAAAATTCGCTTTGGAAATCTTCAACTTGGCAACTCCATAGGAGTACTCCTGACTTCACTGATTATGGGGCATTTAGGCTTTACGTTTAATGCTGATGCGCTGACGATTGGCTTTATGCTCTTTATTTACTGCGTAGGTATTGAGGCAGGTCCAAACTTCTTTGGTATTTTCTTTAGGGATGGAAAACACTACTTCATTCTCAGTATGGTCGTGCTTTCAACCGCTGTATGTATTACCTATTTTTCCAGCCACGGCTTAGGGCTTGATTTCGGTCTTTCTGCTGGCATGATGGCGGGAGCTTTAACCGCGACACCAGTACTTGTAGGGGCTCAAGATGCACTGAACTCTGGACTAGCCACAACCCCTCGCGGGATGGACTTTTCACAAGTGATTGAAAACCTGTCTGTTGGTTATGCCATGGCCTATCTGATTGGTTTGATCAGCATGATTATGTTCGCTAAATTGCTACCCAAGTTGCAAAAGCAGAACCTATCAGATTCTGCTCAGCAAATCGCTCAAGAGCGTGGGTTAGGAAACACAGGACAACGTAAGGTCTACTTGCCCATTATTCGTGCTTATCGTGTCGGTCAGGAGCTGATCGACTGGATTGATGGTAGAAACCTGAGGGAACTCGGTATCTATCGACAAACTGGCTGCTATATTGAGCGTATTCGTCGAAATGGCATACTCGCCCATCCTGATGGTGACGCTATTTTGCAACAAGGCGACGAAATCGCACTGGTTGGTTTTCCAGACAGCCATGCTCGATTGGATCCTAGCTTTAGAAACGGGAAAGAAGTCTTCGACCGAAATCTTTTAGATCTACGCATCGTTGAAGAAGAAATCGTCGTAAAAAGTGACTCTATCGCCGGTAAGCGTCTGTCAGACTTGAATCTATCCGAATACGGCTGTTTTTTGAACCGCGTAGTAAGAGCACAAATCGAAATGCCTATGGATTTGGACATTGTTCTGGCGAAAGGGGATGTGCTGCAGGTCAGTGGCGAAAAGAGCCGTGTTCGTGGCTTAGCGGAAAAAATCGGTTTCATCTCAATTCACAGCCAAATGGCAGATTTGCTCGCTTTTTGTAGTTTTTTCATACTCGGCATCCTGTTCGGCCTCATTACCATGACTTTTGGTCAAGTTTCGTTTGGCTTAGGTAATGCCGTCGGCCTGCTGCTATCAGGTATTACCTTGGGGTTCTTACGAGCCAATCACCCCACGTTTGGCTATGTACCGCAAGGCGCACTAAACATGGTTAAGGATCTAGGTTTAATGTTCTTCATGGTTGGCATTGGCTTAAGTGCCGGTGGTAAAATGTTTGAGCATTTAGCGCAAGTTGGCCCACAGGTGATTGGTTTATCCTTCTTAGTTAGTGTCGTTCCAGTCGCTCTTGCCTATTTGGTTGGAGCTTATATCCTCAAAATGAACCGAGCACTGCTTTTTGGTGCCATTATTGGTGCTAGAACCTGCGCTCCGGCAATGGATATCGTTAACGATTATGCTAAATCGACCATTCCAGCACTTGGATACGCTGGCACCTATGCCATTGCCAACATTTTAATGACCTTAGCCGGTACAATTTTGATCATTCTTAGCTGATTACATAAACCTAAAAAAAGGCTTCCAGATGGGAGCCTTTTCTAATTCTAAACCAATCAGCTTAACGGCCTCAAATATGCCAAGAAACGTTTCTCTGCGTATTTGAAACACCAAAGAATAATAAACGTCAACATCATATAGAATAGACCAGCCGTTAAGAAAGATTCGAATGGCGCATAGTAGCGAGAGTTAACCAATCGTGCCGCACCTGTGAGGTCCACAATCGTGACGATACCTGCAACCGCACTACCGTGAAGCATAAAGATCACTTCGTTGCTATAAGCAGGTAATGCTCGACGCAAAGCGCTTGGCAAAATGATCCTACGGTATGTCATAAATGTCCCCATTCCATAGGCTTTAGCCGCTTCAACTTCACCTTTAGGTAAACCATTAATAGCACCACGGATAATTTCAGCCGTGTATGCTGATGTGTTGAGAACAAAAGCAACAAGAGCACAAAACCAAGCGTTTTCCCACAGAGTGTCTTTCACTGGGAAGAACTGATCCATTCCGTAATAAATCAAATAAAGCTGTACGAGCAGCGGTGTACCTCGAAAAAAGTAGATAAATGCCCAACTTGGTCCATTGATTAAATAGTTGGTACTGTTACGCGCCACGCCCAGTGGGATAGCCACAACTAAGCCAATAATCAGCGCGAGCCCCACCAGCCACACAGTCGTCCACAACCCTTCGAGATAAATAGGTAAACTTTCGATAATCAGTGAGAAATCCATTTCTTACCTCGCATGAATACTGAATTTGCGCTCTACAAGCTTGAGCAAGCCCGTCGATACACTGGTGAAGAAAAGGAAAATGATCGCAACAGCCATGTAAAAGGTAAACGGCATTTTAGTAGAACCCGCAGCGAGTGAGCTCATACGGACCATATCTTCCAAGCCGATAATGGAAACCAACGCTGTTGTCTTTAGTAATACTAACCAGTTATTGCCAAATCCAGGCAACGCGTGACGGATCATTTGAGGTAAAAGGATGCGTCGAAAGGCCAAGACTGGACTCATCCCGTAAGCTTTTGCCGCTTCTAATTCGCCCTTATCCACAGCCATGATTGCACCACGGAAAGTTTCCGCCATGTAAGCACCAAAAATAAAGCCAATCGTAAGCACACCGGCGATAAATGGACTGACATCAATGTAATCCGGCAGGTATGACGTCCATTCATGATTTGGGTCACTAGAAGCAAACCACTCATTCAATGATTCATTAATGGCATATAAGCTATTGTTAAGCAGAATTTGTCCGCCGAAGAAAATCAGCATCATTAAAACTAAATCGGGAATACCACGGATAACTGTGGTGTAAAGTGTTGCAATTGCGCGTGCCCAGCGGTATGGCGCCATTTTTGCCAATGCGCCCAGCATGCCTAAAACCATCGCAAGCAGCAGCGAAAGCAATGCTACTTCTATGGTCACAATGGCCCCTTTAAATATAGAGGCTTCGTATCCTTGTAAATCCAGCATAGGTGAGTTCCTGATCCCTAGACTCAAAGCTTACTGACTTATATAACCATCAACAAGCTATAGATATAATTCGACCGCTGGCTACTTCTAGGAACTAGAACCAGCGGTCGCTTTTCGATGATTACTGACCGTAAACGTCGTATTTGAAGTACTTAGCAGCAATTTCTTGGTAAACACCTTTCTCACGTAGAGATAAGATTGCAGCATCTAGCTTCTTAGTAAGGTCTTTGTCTTGCTTGCGAACAGCAATACCCATACCTTCACCAAACCATTTAGCATCAGTCAGTGCTGGGCCAACAAACTCGTAGTTTTCACCACCTTCTTTGTTTAGAACACCTTCTTCTAGAGCTGATGCATCACCAAGAACCGCAGCCACACGACCGTTCGCTAGATCAAGATACGCTTCGTCAAAAGAGCCGTAACGTACGATCTCTACTTTGTCACCGTAGTTATCAGTTAGATACTTATCGTGAGTTGTAGCACGTTGAACCGCGATTTTTTGACCATCTAGGTTGTCAAAATCAAGACCTGCGCCCTTCTTCGCAATGAACTTGTTAGGAATCTGAGCATATTTACCTGTGAAATCGACTTTCTTCTTACGCTCTTCAGTGATGGACATCGCAGCAATGATTGCATCGTATTTACGCGCTAGTAGAGAAGGAATAATGCCATCCCAGTCTTGCGCAACGATCTTACATTGGACCTGCATTTCCTTACATAGAGCATTTGCCATGTCTACGTCGAAGCCTTTAAGAGAGCCATCCGCTTCTGTCCAGCTAAATGGAGGATACGCACCTTCAATACCAAAGCGAACTGTCTTCCAATCTTTCGCTTGAGCCACACCTGTTGCTGCCGTAGCAGCCAAAGCTGCAACTACTAACCACTTTTTCATTTCCATACTCCTGTGATTGTGATTTTTATCTTATATTGTGTCTGTCGTTAGCCTGCTGTAAATGCAAGCTTAGTAAATTGATGAGATGAACTGCTGTAGACGTTCTGAGTCTGGGTTAGTGAAGAGCTTAGCAGGGTCTCCCTGCTCTTCCACTAAACCTTGGTGTAAGAACATGACATGGTTAGAAACATCGCGTGCAAATGCCATTTCATGCGTTACAACCAACATGGTTCGGCCTTCTTCAGCCAAATCTCGCATTACACCCAACACTTCACCTACCAACTCTGGGTCAAGTGCAGAGGTAGGCTCGTCAAATAGCATCACTTCAGGATCAACAGCCAATGCTCGTGCAATAGCCGCACGTTGCTGTTGTCCACCTGAGAGGTGACCAGGGTAATAATCTTTACGCTCGTACAGGCCAACTTTTTTGAGTAGCAGCTCGGCATTCTCCAACGCCTGAGCTTTAGGTACGCCTAACACGTGTACTGGCGCTTCAATAACATTTTCAAGAACGGTCATGTGCGACCAAAGATTGAACCCTTGAAATACCATGGCAAGCCTAGAACGGATGCGCTGTACTTGCTTTTCGTTGGCTGGAATAGCCTCACCTTGGCGATTATTTTTCATTTGGATCAACTCACCGTTTACCCAAATTTCACCTTCGGTAGGCGTTTCAAGAAGGTTGATACATCTTAGAAAGGTACTTTTACCTGAACCTGATGAACCAATAATGGAGATAACATCCCCTTTGTGTGCCTCAAGCGAGATACCTTTAAGGACTTCATTTTGCCCGAATGTTTTGTGCAGTTCCTTTATGTCCAGCGCTGGTACATCATTCATGCGCTAATACTCCCTGTCTTTTATTATTTTACCAACCCTTTGTACGGCTCTTGTGGTTGGTTAACTGCTGGGTTCCACCCATATTTCGCTACAAACTAGCACTCCCCAGAGCAACATGCAACAAATTATTAACCTTCATTTTTGAGATATATAACCACTTTATACGATTAAACATTCAATTTATAGTGCAATTATCTCCATAATGCGCATAAATCATTTTTATAAACACATTATCTACCGAACCGATAAATTAACATTTTTATAAAAACCAGATCTATCTCAACAATTCTCTCAATAGTGATAAAGAGTCTAATATTGATGTTGTTTCAAAAGTCGAAAAAATCACATTGTGAAAATTATTTTCACTTTGAATTTCAATAACTCATTATCATCTCAATCACCCTGTAGTTTTCTTTCACATTCTTTCATAAAGTGATCTAAATCAATCACTCTTTAGGGTTAGCACGTTACACTCGCCACAAAGATAAAAGCCTCAATAAGCCAATTTTTGTCTTTTCTATCGTCTATGCTTAAGCACGTTAAACACACCGCACAGACAATAGTTCAAGGACCCAAATGCAGGAAGCTGAGTCAGGTTTTTAATAAGATCGTCTACCTACAATAATTACGGGCGACTCTTTGAAGAATTATTAACTTTTTAGAATATGAGGAATCTATGTCAGACGCAGTCAATAAACCGCACTCTGATTCGGATATCGAAGAGAAGAGCTATCGTGAGCTGCACCGCCCAGCTTCCGAGTTTGTAAGCCGTTCAGATTATCTAGATCATGAACTACAAATCATGAAGCCTCGTCGCTTCGGTTTAAACTTACCTGGTCGTGACTTCCGCTTTGAGCTCGAAGATTTAGTCCCCGCATTAGCAGGGACCATCGGCATTATTGCAATGTATTCCGCCGTAATGATGTCATGGGCTGAAGGTCTGACCGCAGCATGGGATCACATCAACCTAGGTAAAGACTTTGCTATCGAAGTTGCTCGTGTAGAAATGTTAATTCCTGCATTGCTCTTCTGTGTACTGGCTTCCGGCTTTATTAACCCGAAAGCAAACCTAGCTGGTAACCACGGTCCAATGATCCCTCTAATCGGTACCATCGCTTTAGCTGGCGCGCACCCTCTTGCATTGGCGATTCTTATCGGTATCTTCGGCCTGCTACTGAGTTTCCTCAAAGGCGGGTCTAAGCTCGTTAATTTGACCTCACAAGGTACTGCTGGCGGCTTGTTGATCTTCCTCGGCCTAACTGGAACCATGAGCCAAATAAACTCAATCCAAGCTTGGGCTGTAGGTCTTCAATCGGACACAGTAGCCGCTGGCAGCATGGGCTACGTTGGCCTGATTGTCCTAGCCGTAACCATTGCTCTATATGCGTTCTTGGCAAAAGTAAACAAACGTTGGCTTGCGATTCCCGTCTGTGCATTTACAGGCTTAGCGATTGCACTCGTACTTGGCGCAGGTTTCGACATTAAATTCGTCACGGAAACAGGTCTTCCTAACCTAAACCCAGTGTACTGGTGGGGCAGCACCGAAGAAGGTTGGATGCTAGGTCTTCCTAATATGGAACACTTCATTGCATCACTACCGTTTGCAATCCTAGCAGTCGCTATGTGGTCTCCTGACTTCCTAGGTCACCGTATCTTCCAAGAACTGAACTACCCTAAAAAGACTGAAAAAGTACTGATGGACGTTGATGACACCATGACAATGTGTTCTGTTCGTCAGATGGTGGGTACAGCTGTGGGTGGTGGTAACATCACTTCATCTTGGGGTACTTACATGATCCCAGCAGCGATCGCAAAACGCCCTATCCCTGGCGGAGCTATCCTTCTAGGTCTTCTAGTAATGATTATTGCAATCCTTGGTTTCCCAATGGATATCGCAGTATGGCCTCCTGTCATGCGTGTAGCTCTTCTTGTTGGTGTCTCACTTCCTCTACTCGAAGCGGGTATGCAGATGGTGAAAGACTCGAAAGATTCGCAAGCAGCAGGTATCTGTATCTTTGGTTCTGCTGTCGTCAACCCTGTACTTGCTTGGGCTCTGACTATGCTACTCGATAATAATGGCCTGATTGGTGATAAAGAACGTGCTGCTCGCCTGTCATTTGTCGACAAGATAGTGATCCCAGTTGGCGTACTCGTTATCTGTCTCGTCGCTATGCTGGCGGTTGGCATGCTTGAAGGCCAGTACGGCATCCAAGCTTGGTTATAACAATTCAATTATTTTGTGGGTGGCAAGCTTTGCCACCCTATTTTTATCGAGTTTTTTGAGGATTTATTGATTTAGTTTAAGGTTTGCAACTTTTTTTTAGTTTAACCTTGAAACCAAGTTAATAAGAAACCGTATCAGAAAGTAACAATATTTATAGTTTGTAGTGCTTTCAGTAATCACAATTAGAAACTATACATATTGTTATTCATAAAGAGTGTACCGCCCCAGCGATGGGAACCTGACTCGCTCAACGGATCAGACAGGTACGTGTTTTTTCTACTAAAAAGGTAGGTATGTCATGGCAGAGCAATTTGCTAAAGCTTGGGAAGGTTTTGCTGAAGGTGATTGGCAAAACGAAGTAAACGTTCGTGATTTCATTCAGAAGAACTACGCACCGTATGAAGGCGACGAATCTTTCCTAGTTTCTGAAGGTACTGAAGCTACTAACAAGCTTTGGGCTAAGGTAATGGAAGGTATCAAAATTGAGAACTCAACTCACGCACCTGTTGACTTCGATACTGACGTTATCTCTACCATCACTGCTCACGATGCAGGCTACATCGAAAAAGATCTAGAGACTATCGTTGGTCTTCAAACTGATGCTCCTCTTAAGCGCGCTATCATCCCTAACGGTGGTATCCGCATGGTTGAAGGTTCTTGTAAAGTTTACGGTCGTGAACTGGATCCTAAAATCAAAGAAATCTACACAGATTACCGTAAAACACACAACGCGGGTGTTTTCGATATCTACACTCCTGATATCCTAAAATGTCGTAAATCTGGTGTTCTAACTGGTCTTCCAGACGCATACGGCCGTGGTCGTATCATCGGTGACTACCGTCGCGTTGCGCTCTACGGTATCGACTTCCTAATTAAAGACAAGCTAGCTCAATTCGCTTCTCTACAAGAGAAATTTGAGAATGGCGAAGATCTTCAAATGACTATGCAACTGCGCGAAGAGATCGCTGAGCAGCACCGTGCACTTGGCCAAATGAAAGTTATGGCTGAGAAATACGGTTGTGACATCTCTCGTCCTGCTGAAACTGCACAAGAAGCAATCCAGTGGACTTACTTCGGTTACCTAGCAGCGGTTAAATCTCAAAACGGCGCGGCTATGTCTCTAGGCCGTACTTCGACGTTCCTAGATATCTACATCGAGCGCGATATCGCTGCTGGTAAGATCACTGAAGTACAAGCTCAGGAAATGATTGACCACTTCGTGATGAAACTGCGTATGGTTCGTTTCCTACGTACTCCTGAGTACGATGATCTATTCTCTGGCGATCCAATCTGGGCAACAGAGTCTATGGGTGGTATGGGTCTTGACGGCCGTACACTAGTTACGCGTACTAACTTCCGCTTCCTAAACTCTCTATACACAATGGGGCCTTCTCCAGAGCCAAACATTACTGTACTTTGGTCTGAGCAGCTACCTGACGGCTTCAAGAAGTTCTGTGCGAAGGTATCTATCGATACGTCTTCTATCCAGTACGAAAATGATGACCTAATGCGCCCTGACATGGAGTCAGACGACTACGCAATCGCTTGTTGTGTATCTCCAATGGTTGTTGGTAAGCAAATGCAGTTCTTCGGTGCTCGTGCTAACCTTGCGAAAACTATGCTTTACGCAATCAACGGTGGTGTTGATGAGAAGCTGAAGATGCAAGTTGGTCCAGAAATGCCTAAGATCACTTCCGAAGTACTAGACTTCGACGAAGTGTGGAATAACCTAGACCACTTCATGGATTGGTTAGCTAAGCAGTACGTTGCTGCACTAAACAGCATCCACTTCATGCACGATAAGTACTCTTACGAGTCTGCACTGATGGCGCTACATGATCGTGACGTTTACCGTACTATGGCTTGTGGCATTGCAGGTCTATCTATCGCAGCTGACTCACTATCTGCAATTAAACATGCGAAAGTGAAACCAATCCGCGACGAAGATGGTATTGCAATCGACTTCGAAATCGAGGGCGATTACCCTAAATTTGGTAACAACGATGCTCGCGTAGATGACATCGCTTGTGAACTAGTAGAAGTGTTCATGAACAAGATCCGTAAGCTTAAGACTTACCGCGATGCTGTTCCTACTCAGTCTATCCTTACTATTACATCTAACGTTGTATACGGTAAGAAAACTGGTAACACGCCAGACGGTCGTCGCGCAGGCGCTCCGTTTGCTCCAGGTGCAAACCCAATGCACGGCCGTGATGAAAAAGGCGCGGTAGCCTCTCTAACGTCTGTTGGTAAACTGCCGTTTGCTCACGCGAAAGATGGTATCTCTTACACCTTCTCTATCGTGCCGAATGCACTGGGTAAAGAAGAGACTTCACAGCGTGCTAACCTTGCTGGTCTGATGGATGGTTACTTCCACCACGAAGCAGGTATCGAAGGTGGTCAGCACCTAAACGTGAACGTACTTAACCGCGATACTCTAGAAGACGCTGTTAAGCACCCTGAAAAATACCCACAGCTAACTATTCGTGTTTCTGGTTACGCAGTACGTTTTAACTCTCTGACTGCAGAACAGCAGCAAGATGTTATCGCACGTACTTTCACCGAATCACTATAAGTTTGGTTGATTGACTTTAAAGCCCCGCTTCATAATTAAGCGGGGCTTTTTTATTGCGAAGCAAATCAAAAGTTAGACTCAAGCCACATTTATATTTCAATTTTCTTTCTTTCCTCTCTGATGAATACGATATGGAGTAATATCTAGGCTCCATTCAGAAATGATGTATTGAAATGAACCTATTACGCACTCTTCCCTTGATATTGTTGGCTTCAAGCGCCGTCGCTTCAGAACGTTCAACTGTATCGTTTTCTATCGATAATGATGGCGTATTCGGTGTCGATCAGGATTATACCAACGGACTGTTTCTCACCTATACCTCTGATGCTGTCACTCCCAATTGGTTAACCAACCCAATGAGCTTATCATTTTGGGGTGGTACGTCTTTAGATAAATATGAATTCACACTTGGCCATAAAATGTATACCCCTTCAGATATTGAAGCGACAACTCCTATGCCCAATGAACGCCCTTACGCAGGCTACCTTCATGCTGAATTTAATTACATCAGTCTTCATCCTCAGCAAGCCCAGCGTTTCAATTTAACTTTGGGTACAACAGGTGAAAGCTCATTAGCTGACCAGGCACAAGATATCGTCCACGGTATTACCGGCTCTGATGAACCTCGTGGCTGGGCCTATCAAGTCGATGATGAATTTGTAGGTGGCATTGGGTACCTCAGTCATTTTAACCTTTGGCGTGATCGTGCAATGGCAAATACAGACTGGGAAATTTCGAACGTTTCAGAAGTGAACGCTGGTAATTTCCGCAGTGATGTATCAACAGGCTTTATGTTCCGCTGGGGAACAGATTTAGCCGGTAGCATGGGCGCTGCCAACATTGATAACGAAAACCCATTCCGTGCAGGAATGCTAGGTGCTTCTAAAGGCGGTTGGTTTGTATTCGGTGGCATTGAAGCTCGCTACCGCTTTAACGATATTACCATCGAAGGTGACCGCTCAGGTGTGGTCGACTACGCTAATAGCAACGGTGAAAACCCAAGTATCTATGATGTAACACTAGAAGAAAAACAAGCCAGCGCAATGGCTGGCTTTGCTTGGTATAATGAACACTTTGGCGCTGCGGTGACAGCGACGGCCAAAACACCTGACTACAAAGAAGCGAAAGACTCAATGTACGGAACAGGTGGCCTCGCGTTATACGCATTCTTTTAAATCGTGAACCTCTGGCAGTCACTATTGAGGCTGCCAGCTCTTTGCTCAACAACTTGGCTGACGGAACGCAACTGTTCATTATTCTCTTCTAGCTCTTTCATTGCGCTGGAAATCTGAGTCATATTATCGGCCATTGACTGACTGGTTGTTGCTAGCTCTTTAATTGATGCAAAAATTACATCCGTTTGATGAGAGGCTTCATCCGCCTTTTCCGTAATGGTTCGCAGTGCCTGCATGGCCTCATGACCTTTTTCCTGACCTGTACGCATCGATGTTTCGGATTGACCAATGTATTGAATCACTTCAGCGCTCTCTTTCTTCATGGTATCGATCGTTTCCGAAATTTCCGCCACTGCATCAACCGTTCTTACAGCAAGGCTACGAACTTCATCAGCAACGACAGCGAAGCCTCGGCCTTGCTCGCCAGCTCTCGCAGCTTCAATGGCCGCATTTAGAGCAAGAAGGTTAGTTTGTTCGGCAATACCGTTAATGATTTCCATCACTGAGTCAACTTTGGAAGACGCTTCTTCCAACTGCTGAATGTGTCCTGCGGCAGATGTCAAAATCGAGCCCACTTCTTCCAGAGAGCCAATTGCAGCTCCGATGATTTGCGCACCTTTTTCCGCCGACTCAGTTGAAGAACGACTGATTTCAGAGACAAATTCCAATGAATTCGACACTTCTTGTGTTGTCACACTGACTTCTTCGGTAGCTGAGGCTAGCAATTGGGTCTGTCCAAGTACTTCTGATTGGTGATGCGCCAGCTTATCCAACCCCTGATTAAGCTCAGCCGCGTTGCCCGATAGCGCTTGACCACTCTCTTGTACCCCAGAAACCAACTCACCAAGGTTCTCACAACTTTCATTAATGCTAATTGCCAGTTGATTAAACTCATCATTAGGGTTCTTTGTTAACACCATACGCTTAGAAAGATCGCCTGCTGAAACGTTATGAAGTATTTCTCTGGTCTTAGTTAAAGAGCGCGACAATGAAGTGCTTTGCATGATGAAAATAGCAATAGTGAAAACAGCCAAAATAATACAGGCAACGAGAATAGACCAAAGAGTCTGCTCTGATGACTTCTCAGCTGACATTTGATACTCAGAACTGATGCCGCTTAATTCACTGGTAATAGAAGCAATCAATTGCGTCAGTTGAATTTTATTTGAAATAAGTTGCTGCTCAACACTGCCAAGTTGCTGAGAAAGCTCACTGACACGAACAAATGTCGCTTTGTATTGCTCTATCTCTTTCTCATACAATTCCAACATAGCGTAGACATTAGACATACTTTCAAACGCCCCCATCGCCCTGTTGAATAGCTTGAGGTTTTGTTCATTCGGCTGGAGTAAGTAGTTTTGTTGGGACTTAACCATAGCTTGGAAGTCAGAGTTAAGCGTCACCATGCCCGTTTCAGCAATCTTCTGTTCAATAATACTAGCTAGCTTCTTCAGCTCGCCCAACTTTCCTTCATCAATATTAAAACCGAGTTCCTGTTTTAGCTCTAGCCATGGTATTGCTGTGGTTTGAAAATTGTTAATACTCTGCTCTAGTTCGCCTCCATAACGCTTAAGATTAAGCGTATTTAAAAAGGAAACATCGTTATTAACAGCCTCAACTATATCAGCTATATCCTGCTTCGCTTGTGCGACTTGTGAGCCTGCCAAATTATCTAATTCGCTACTCAGCGTTAGTATCTTACTTTGAGTTTGATAGATTGAAATCGAACCAGATGAAATATCACCGCTGTGGTGATACTGCTCACTCATATGAGTCAGCCTTGAAGAAGTAAAAACAGCGAGAGTGACAAACCCTATTGTCAGTACAACTAAAAACAGAGTCACTTTTTGTTTCTGTGAAAGCGCAAGCATATTCATAGAAAATCCTTTAACATCAGACGGATGTAGCCAATAACTTGCCTAGCCTATATGTATACCAATTATTATAAAAATCACTAATGGCAACATTTTTATAACATACATTTTAGTCTATGTGCGCTTTTTTTATTAGTCAGCAAAAACTTAGCGATAAAACCCTGAAGTGCTATTTAAACCCTACTTTTTGTAATAAAATAACGAACAAATCACTAATTAGAGATGTACACATGTCAACAACCGGCCGTATCCATTCTTTCGAGTCCTGTGGAACAGTTGATGGACCAGGTATTCGCTTTATTGTCTTTATGCAAGGATGTTTAATGCGATGTATGTACTGCCATAATCGAGACACGTGGGACACACATGGAGGCAAGGAAGTCACGGTTGATGA
Organism: Vibrio sp. Isolate24; assembly: GCF_022398215.1. Lineage (NCBI taxonomy): Bacteria > Pseudomonadati > Pseudomonadota > Gammaproteobacteria > Vibrionales > Vibrionaceae > Vibrio > Vibrio sp. Isolate24. Next base: position 346,050 of record NZ_JAKEUU010000002.1, on the reverse strand, counting down.
GATCATCAGTGAAGCGAAAAGTTATCGTCACTTCATGAATGCTTCAGGTGGTGGCGTAACTTGTTCAGGTGGCGAAGCTATGCTTCAGCCTGAGTTCGTACGAGATTTCTTCCAAGCAGCAAAAGCAGAGGGTATTCATACTTGCTTGGACACGAATGGGTATATTCGCAAACATACTGAAGTGATTGATCAAGTATTGGAAGCGACAGACCTTGTCATGCTCGATCTTAAACATATGAAAGACGAAATTCATCATGACTTTATCGGGGTATCTAATAAGCGAACCCTAGACTTTGCACGTTATCTGCATAACATTGGTCAAAAAACGTGGATCCGTTATGTCGTGGTCCCTGGCTATACTGATGATGAGGAATCCGCACACATGCTGGGAGACTTCATTAAAGACATGGATAACATTGAAAAAGTGGAGTTGCTTCCATATCACAAATTGGGCGCACATAAATGGGAAGCGCTAGGCATTGAATACCCATTAGAAGGGACGAATCCACCTTCAAAAGAAACCATGGATAATATTGTTTCAATCCTTGAGCAGTATCACTCAAACGTAAAATATTGATACCATCTAGTGACTATTTCGTAAAAAATACCAGCCCTATCAGGCTGGTATTTTTTTGAGGTCACTTTGTTGCTATCCGAACTATTCGCGCTCGTTATCGTCCTGCTTTCAATTAATTTTATCTGGAAAGATGTCTACTACACTTTCTGGCCTAAGCTCAGCGCAGAGCGAGGCTTTCAACACCTAACTTTCGCTGTCATCTTGGCCTTATTTGCTCTTTGGTCTGCACAAGCAGGTGTCAAAGAAGGGCTGTCGATTCATTTTCTAGCGCTGACCTCTTTGACTCTAATGTATGGTTGGCGCAGTGCCTATTGCTTATCCATCATCATTTCTTTGTTATTAGCCTTATTTGGCCAACGCAGTTTCACTGAACTGCCAGAGTATCTTCTTCTTTCCTGCCTATTACCAATCGCCATTAGCTATTTTATCTTTCTCACAAGCTACCGGTACTTACCTAGAAACATATTTGTCTTTATATTCGTAGCCGGTTTTTTCAATGGCGCGTTAACAGGAAGCGCACATCTGCTCATCAACTCTGCTTACCATGTGATACAGGGATCATACGACTGGGAAACCGTAGTCGACAACTACATGGTATTTGTCCCATTACTTGCTTTTCCTGAAGGGCTGTTGAACGGCATGACGATGGCGATGTTTGCAGTGTTCAAGCCTGAATGGCTACGGGTTTTCTCCGACCGCGATTACATCTATAACCACTACCATAAAAAGTAACCATCAAAACTGAAATTTCTTTACATTTTTCATAATAAACATGGTTTGAGATCATGTTTCATGGTGGAATGAAACGATAACCTAAGCACATTAAAGATGTATTAGATTATTTAGTGAGGCCACCATGGAAATGACTAACGCTCAACGATTGATCCTATCTAACCAGTATTACCTCATGTCTCAGTTGAATCCAGAGAACGCCGCGAAATACAGCCGTTTACAAACGATCGTTGAACGCGGTTACGAACTTCAGATACGAGAACTGGACAAAGAATTCGGTTGCTTGAAAGAAGCGGAATGCCGAGAAATCATTGATATCATGGAAATGTTTCATGCTATGCAAGAGTCTGCCAAAATGCTGTCTGAAACAGAGCAGCGAGATATCGATCAACGCCGTTTGGCTTTCCTCGGTTTCGACATTGCGACTGAGGCACAGCAAGTTCACTACGTGAGATTTCTTGTCGATTCTGAAGGCTTATATTCTCAGTTTGATAAAGGCGATCATCATTTCAATGCACAAATGCCAATGCTGGAAAAATACCGACGAATGCTGATAACTTGGCGCAACTGCCCTCGCCAATATCATCTGTGCAGCAATGAACTTAAACAAATTTTTAATGCTTGACCTATCGTTTCAATGAAAAGGGCTGTCAATTGGCAGCCCTTTTTGTTTTCAGAAACAATCTCTAAAAAACGTACGCCAAACCAAAAACTGGTGACAACCAGCTGTCTTGAATTTGAGGTGTTACGAAAAGCAAGTCAAACAGCCAATTTAATGCTGCTATTTTCCACAATAAGGTGCCGACTTCCTAATAGAAATGGCCATCTAAGCACTCAATACAGAACAAGACTTCATAAAAGAACTCATTATCAATAAGCAATCCTCTGTTTTAGTTGGCAAAAATGATATCCATTGGCCATATTTATTCACACAGTAAATATCAACCACTTTGCATTCGATTCCTCTAATTTTTTGTTGATATTTAACAAGTGGTCAAATGTCACAATTTGCAAATAAACACATATTTTTTAAGCAAAATTCTAAAAACCGACTAGTCTTTAATAGGAAAGGATTTGTTTTTTCTATGCGGGTTGATTGTCTACAAAGACAGGTTCAGAGGGGAATTCATTATGAGTATTTTCGACCATTACCAAGCGCGCTACGAAGCTGCCAAGGATGAAGAATTATCTTTACAGGAATTCTTGACGCTATGTAAAGATGACAAAAGTGCTTACGCCAATGCCGCAGAGCGTCTACTAATGGCAATCGGCGAACCAGAGCTAATCGATACAGCGCAAGATCCATGCTTAAGCCGAATTTTTTCGAATCGGGTCATTTCCCGTTACGAAACCTTCAAAGATTTTTATGGGATGGAGGAAGCGATTGAACAAATCGTTTCTTACTTGAAACATGCAGCTCAAGGCTTGGAAGAACGTAAGCAGATTCTTTACTTGCTCGGCCCTGTTGGCGGCGGTAAATCCTCTTTGGCAGAGAAACTGAAAGCGCTCATGCAGCAAGTACCAATTTACGTATTATCCGCTGATGGAGAGCGCAGCCCAGTCAACGACCATCCATTCTGTTTATTCGACGTAGGCGAAGATGGGGAGCTACTAAAACGCGAATATGGCATCGAAAAACGCTATCTGCGATCGATCATGTCCCCATGGGCAGCAAAACGCCTACACGAATTTGGTGGTGATATTACTAAGTTCAAAGTGGTAAAAGTACGACCTTCCATCTTGGATCAAGTTGCAATTGCCAAAACTGAGCCTGGTGATGAAAACAACCAAGACATTTCTTCACTTGTCGGTAAGGTGGATATTCGCCAGTTAGAACATTACTCTCAGGACGACCCAGATGCTTACAGTTACTCAGGCGCTTTGTGCCGAGCTAACCAAGGCTTGATGGAGTTCGTCGAGATGTTCAAAGCACCAATCAAAGTGCTTCACCCTTTACTAACAGCCACCCAGGAAGGCAACTACAACGGTACCGAAGGTCTGTCTGCCCTTCCATTTGATGGCATGATACTTGCCCACTCAAACGAATCCGAGTGGCAAACTTTCCGTAACAACAAAAACAACGAAGCGTTCCTCGATCGTGTATACATCGTCAAGGTTCCGTACTGTTTACGTGTTTCCGAAGAAGTCAAAATCTATCAGAAACTGCTTGATCACTCAGAGCTTGCCAAAGCACCCTGTTCACCAAGTACACTGGAATTACTGTCTCAATTTAGCATTCTCTCTCGACTAAAAGATCCCGAGAACTCATCAATTTTCTCTAAGATGCGCGTCTACGACGGTGAAACATTAAAAGATACCGATCCAAAAGCAAAGAGCTATCAGGAGTACCGTGATTTTGCGGGCGTTGACGAAGGCATGTCAGGTTTATCAACGCGTTTCGCATTCAAGATCTTGTCAAGAGTGTTTAATTTCGACCAGACTGAAGTCGCTGCAAACCCAGTACACCTTTTCTACGTAATTGAGCAACAAATTGAACGTGAGCAGTTCCCTCAAGAAACCGCAGAGAAATATCTTGAGTTTCTCAAAGGGTATCTTGTGCCTCGCTACGTTGAGTTTATTGGTAAAGAGATTCAGACCGCCTACCTAGAATCTTATTCTGAATACGGTCAAAACATTTTTGACCGCTATGTCACCTACGCGGACTTCTGGATTCAGGACCAAGAGTATCGTGACCCAGAAACAGGCCAGCTCTTCGACCGTTCTGCACTGAACAATGAGCTAGAGAAAATAGAGAAAACGGCAGGTATTAGTAACCCTAAAGATTTCCGTAACGAAATAGTGAATTTTGTTCTTCGTGCACGTGCAAATAACAACGGACAAAACCCTGTTTGGACAAGCTACGAGAAACTCCGCACTGTTATTGAGAAGAAAATGTTCTCAAATACGGAAGAACTATTACCCGTTATCTCCTTCAATGCGAAAACCTCTTCTGAAGATCAGAAGAAACATGACGACTTCGTCGCTCGCATGATGGAGAAAGGCTATACAGAGAAGCAAGTTCGCTTGCTATCGGAATGGTATTTACGCGTGCGTAAATCATCTTAATAGCTGAGATAACCTTCCTCGGAGCTAGAAGAGGAAAGCCAATGAAGTACCTGCCAGATTCATGCTCTGGCAGGTTATTGGACGCGAACAAGATGCATGCCCTGTCACAAAGGCATGTACCAAAAGAGGGGTGACTCATGGCGCAATTTATTGACCGACGACTGAACGGAAAAAATAAGAGCGCGGTAAACCGCCAACGCTTTTTACGTCGTCATAAAGAACAAATCAAAGAATCTGTCGCAGACGCAGTCAATCGCCGTTCAATCACGAATACCGAAACAGGCGAAGATGTCGCGATACCTCATAAAGATATAAAAGAGCCTATTTTTCACCAAGGCAAAGGCGGTGTAAAAGAGCGGGTCCACCCGGGTAATGACCAGTTTATTACTGGTGATAAAATTGAGCGCCCTAAAGGGGGCGGTCAAGGTGGAGGTTCTGGTGAGGGTGATGCTAGCCCCGACGGTGAAGGGCAAGACGAATTCGTATTCCAAATTTCAAAAGATGAATACCTAGACATTCTGTTTGAAGATCTAGAGCTTCCCAATCTGGAAAAAAATCAGATCCATAAAATCACCGAATGGAAAACACACCGAGCGGGTTACCAAACTGCCGGTGTTCCTGCCAACATTGCTATTGTTAAATCTCTTCAGCAGTCTCTTGCACGTCGAACAGCAATGACAGCAGGTAAAAAGCGGATGTTAAGAGAACTTGAGCAGGAGCTTGATCAGGTAAAAATGAGTGAACCTGCTCAGCTACTTGAAGAAAAAAGACTTAAAAAAGAAATTAAAGACCTAAGAAGGAAAATCGACACAGTTCCTTTCATCGATACCTTTGACCTTAGATTCAAAAACTATGAAAGACGCCCTATCCCATCAAGCCAAGCGGTAATGTTCTGCTTAATGGATGTTTCAGGATCCATGGATCAAGCAACCAAAGATATTGCCAAGCGTTTTTACGTTTTATTGTACTTGTTCTTAACCCGGACTTACGAAAACGTGGATGTCGTTTTTATCCGCCATCACACGCAAGCAAAAGAAGTGGACGAACATGAATTCTTTTATTCTCAGGAAACAGGCGGCACCATCGTATCAAGTGCTCTGAAGTTAATGAAAGAAATTGTCGCAGAACGATACCCAGTGGGAGATTGGAACATTTACGCTGCACAAGCTTCTGATGGCGATAACTGGGCAGATGATTCACCACGTTGCCGTGAGCTATTAACAAAGAATCTACTACCTACCTGTCAATATTACTCTTACATCGAAATCACGCGCCGCTCTCATCAGACCCTATGGCATGAGTACGAGAAACTGGAAGGTGCCTTTGATAATTTTGCAATGAAAAACATTCGCAGTGTCGAAGACATATTCCCAGTATTCCGAGAGCTATTCAAAAAAGAAACCGCTTAGGGAGGCCGCTATGACAACGAAAACGAAAAAGGCAACGAAGAAAAAGACGCTGCCAGATGGCCCAGATTGGACATTTGACCTTCTTGAACGCTACCACGTAGAAATAAAACGTGTCGCCGATCACTATCGTCTGGATACCTACCCTAACCAGATCGAAGTCATCACGTCAGAGCAGATGATGGACGCTTACTCAAGTATCGGTATGCCCATCAACTACAATCACTGGTCATTTGGCAAAAAATTCATCCAGACGGAGCAAGGCTATAAACATGGTCAAATGGGACTTGCGTATGAAATTGTTATCAATTCAGATCCTTGTATCGCCTACTTAATGGAAGAAAACACAGTGACTATGCAAGCACTAGTTATGGCACACGCGTGTTATGGTCACAACTCCTTCTTTAAAGGTAATTACCTGTTTCAAACATGGACAGACGCAAGCTCCATTATCGATTACTTACTGTTTGCCAAAAACTACATTGCGGAATGTGAACAAAAATATGGTGTACAAGAGGTAGAAGACTTATTGGATTCATGCCACGCTCTGATGAATTTTGGTGTTGACCGTTATAAACGCCCCGAAAAAATCTCTATTGCAGAAGAAAAAATGCGTCAGGAAGAGCGAGAAGCTTATCTACAATCTCAAGTCAATGACTTATGGCGTACCGTGCCCAAAGGGAAAGTAGAGCAAGAAGAATCGAAAGTCCGATTCCCATCCGAGCCACAAGAGAATATTCTCTACTTTATTGAAAAACACGCACCACTACTTGAACCTTGGCAACGAGAAATCGTTCGTATAGTGCGAAAAATCAGCCAATACTTCTACCCTCAGAAGCAAACTCAAGTGATGAACGAAGGGTGGGCAACCTTCTGGCATTACACCATACTCAATCACATGTATGACGAAGGGCTAGTGACCGAACGTTTCATTTTAGAGTTCCTTCACAGTCATACCAGTGTGGTGGCTCAACCTGCCTATAACAGCCCTTACTTCAGCGGCATTAACCCTTACGCTTTAGGCTTCGCTATGTTCCGTGATATTCGCAGAATCTGTGAAGAACCTACTGACGAAGATAAAGAATGGTTCCCAGAGCTCGCGGGAACGGATTGGCTCGAGGCCGTTCACTTTGCAATGAAAAACTTCAAAGACGAAAGCTTCATCAGTCAATATCTCTCTCCTAAACTAATGCGTGATTTTAAGCTTTTTGCCATTACCGATGATGATAGGAAGAACTACGTCGAAGTCACAGCTATCCACAATGACCTTGGTTATCGGGACATTCGTGAAAAATTGGCAGGCCAATACAACTTAAGCAGCCTTGAGCCGAATATTCAGGTCTTCAATGTCGATGTTAGAGGTGATCGTTCACTCACACTACAGTATGTGCCACATGACCGTATTCCACTTGACGATAGCTATGATGAAGTCTTGAAGCATTTATATCGCCTTTGGGGGTTTGATGTCATTCTTGAAGAGGTCAAAGAGTCAGGTAGAAGAGAGATTCTCGGTACTTGCCCTAAACGCAACGACTACGATGGTAAAATCTAACCATAAAAAAGGCCCCGCTGGGGCCTTTCATTATTTGTTAGCAATGAGTTTTCTCACTACCTCTAAGTCTTCTGGTGTGTCCACTCCTGCTGGAGGCGCTTCTTTCGCCACCTCAACATGAATTTTCTCACCATACCAAAGTACACGAAGTTGCTCTAAGCTTTCGATTTTCTCTAGGGTGGTTGGTTCCCAGTTGATATAGGTATTAATAAAGCCAGCACGATAGGCATATATTCCTATGTGACGCATCAGAGGTTGAGCAACCGTTTTTCCACCATTGGCAAAATTATCTCGATCCCAAGGTATAGTTGCACGACTAAAATACATCGCATAACCATCTTTATCCGTTAGAACTTTCACAGCATTCGGGTTAAAAACTTCGTCTTCATGTGAGATTTCTACCGCTAGGGTCGCCATTGGAGCTTGGCTTGCAGCAAGGTTATTAGCCACCTGCGTAATAATGGTAGGCGGGATCAGCGGTTCATCCCCCTGAACATTCACGATCACATGATCATCTGGAATCTTCATGACCTTAACGACTTCAGCTAAACGCTCAGTTCCCGATTCATGTTCTGCAGACGTCATACAAACTTCACCACCAAATGCTTTAACAGCATTCTCAACCCGCACATCATCAGTTGCCACAATGACTTTTTCTGCACCGGCTTGTAAAGACTGCTCATAAACCCACTGAACCATTGGTTTCCCACCAATATCAGCTAATGGTTTACCGGGCAAACGAGTGGACTCGTATCGCGCTGGTATGACAACAGTAAACGACATTATCGCCCCTCTTCCATGCTCATCTCGCGCGCTTCTGGTTCCAACAAAACAGGAATACCTTCTTTGATAGGGTAAGCAAGGCGATCTAACTTGCAGATCAGTTCTTGTTTATCTTTATCAAACGTTAGTTTGCCTTTACACACTGGGCAAGCAACAATCTCAAGCAGACGATGATCCATACTTTTCCTTAACCTCTTTAATCTTACTCAAAATACGCGTCTCATCTAGAGCACTAAAACTAGCAGTGACCGGAAGATACCACCAGTTTAGCTCTGCATAGCTCGCGCATTTTACTGCATCTTTCTCTGTCATAATCAAATGTTGGCCTTGACTTGCCAAGGCTCTCAACTCTGACGGTTCAAAATCTTTGTGGTCGGCAAAACCTTGGGTTACAACAGGAGACGCGCCAAGAGCCTCCAACGTGTGAAAAAACCTAGGAGGATGCCCAATACCAGCTATCGCAACGAGCTGGTCTAAATGGCTTACAGGCACTGTTTCTCCTGTTTTCAGGTTAACAGCAAGCTTAGGTGTCAATGTCATGGCAGCTTCATTCTCTCTTACCTGACCACCATTGGTGATAATGAAGTCAACCGAGGCTAACCGCTCTGTTGGTTCACGTAGAGGGCCAAGAGGTATGAGCTGTTCACAGCCAAATCGACGATGGCCATCTACCACCACAATCTCAACATCTCTTTGTAGTGCGTAGTGCTGTAAACCATCATCCGTAATGACAATATCTACGTCAAGAGGAAGCAAAGTTTTCACGGCATCACTGCGCACAGGAGATACTGCAACAGGCACACCGGTGCGCTTGAAAATAAGTTTAGGCTCATCACCACAATGCTTGGTCGATGTTTGCTCTTCCACTAGCAGAGGATAGCACGGCGCTTTCGCGCCATAACCGCGAGAAACGACCCCTGGTGAATATCCCATTGCTTGGAGTTTCTCCACCAGCCAAATCACAACAGGTGTTTTACCATTACCACCAGCGGTAATATTACCCACGACTACAACAGGTATAGGCGCTTTATAGCTGTCTTTTTTACCCGATTGAAATGCTTGACGCCGAGCTCGGCTGATCATCCAAAAAACTCGGCTAAGTGGCCACAACAAGGGCCACAAAACATAGCGAATAGGATGGTTTTCAAACCAGATTTTTTCAATCACCGTTTAAGCACCAAACTGAATTCGATGCAATTGCGCATACCCGCCGTCTTTCTCTATCAAGGTGGCATGATCACCACGCTCAACGATCTCACCTTCGTCAACGACCAGAATCTCATCGGCCTTTTCGATCGTAGATAATCTATGCGCAATCACAAGTACCGTTTTGTTCTTCTGAAGCTCATCTAATGCTGACTGAATAGCCTTTTCTGACTCGGTATCAAGTGCAGAGGTCGCTTCATCGAGAATCAAAACTGGTGCATCACGCAATAAAGCGCGGGCAATGGCGATACGCTGACGCTGACCGCCGGAAAGGCTTGTCCCGTTTTCACCAATAATGGTATCCAGCCCATCATCCATATTATCGATAAAGTCCATCGCATAAGCTAAGCGAGCTGCTTCTTCAATCTGCTCACGGCTGTAATCCTCAGTGGCAGCATAAGCGATGTTATTGGCAATGGTGTCGTTAAATAAATGCACATTTTGCGAAACCAGCGCAAAATGACTACGGAGGTTGGTCAGCTTGTAATCCCGAATATCATGACCATCTAATTCGATGCTGCCTGAATCAACGTCATAAAAACGGGTAAAGAGGTTAGCAATGGTACTCTTACCCGAACCAGAACGACCAACAAGTGCGACCGTTTTGCCTTTAGGTATACTAAAGCTCACATTTCGCAGTGCTGGAGCTTCTTTCCCTTCATAAGTAAACGTCACATTTTTTACAGTCACTTCGCCACGAGCTTTGTCAGTCTCATACTGACCGTTGTCTTGCTCTGTTTCCAAGTCCATTAAGGCAAACAAGGTTTGGCTCGCCGCCATACCTCGCTGAAACTCTGAAGTCACATTGGTGAGAGCTTTCAGTGGACGTAATAGTCCAAACATAGCGGAAAAGACGACCGTGAAGGTACCGGGTGTCAGCTGTTCTTTAATCGAATCCACACTCGCTAAGAAAAGCACCACAACCAAGGCGATAGAAGCAATGATCTGAATCACAGGGTTGGCAATGGCTTGTGCAGCAACCAGCTTCATCGACTGCTGGCGCATTTGGTTGCTCACAGTATCAAAGCGCTCTCGTTCAACCCCCTGGCCTCCATAACTTAGTACGACCTTATGCCCTTTTAACATCTGTTCCGCAGATGCAGTCACATGCCCCATAGTGTCTTGCATACTCTTAGATATCTTACGAAACCGCTTTGAAACAATACCAATGGCCCAAGCAACAAGTGGTGCGACAATGAAAAGTACCAGTGACAGTTGCCAGCTATTCCAAAACATCAGTACCAGTAAACCGATAATACTTGCACCTTCACGAACAATACTGACTAGGGCTCGACTGGTGGCACCTGCTACCTGCTCTGAGTCATAAGTAATGCGAGACAGCAACCCACCTGTGGATTCTTTATCAAAATAAGACACCGGCATATGCATAAACTGACTAAAGATCCGCCGACGCATTAACATAACGACGTTGCCTGATACCCAACTCAAACAGTAGGCAGAAACAAATCCACTCAGTCCTCGAAGAACCATCATGCCAAAAACAATGAAAGGCAGCGTGCGAAGAAAATTAGATTCGGTATCCCCAAAACCTTCATCCAGTAGAGGTTTTAGTAGCGATACCATGTAAGTATCCGCAACCGCATTGATAATGAGAGCAACGACCGCGACAGCGAGACCCGCTTTGTACAGGCGAATATAGGTCCAGAGACGCTTAAAAGTCTGCAGGGTCGTTTCATCTTGATTAAGAGACATAGAACTGCTTATTTTTCTTACAATATTCGCGCTATTCTACCCCCTTACGTAGCGTCTGCCTATACCAAGCCCGACCTTTCCTTGCTCTGATTGCCTCCACTTTCCACTCTAGTGGATAAAAGCTGATGCTAATTTGTCCAGCACTACCAGTGTCGAGCCATTGAGCCCCTAACTTTTGGTATCTTTTTACAACACTTGGATGAGGCAAAAACCACTTCCCTGCTTTGGCCGTTGAGCCTATGGCCAATTCTGGACTAACTGATTCTATAAAACGGGGAGTTGATGAAGTCCGGCTGCCATGATGAGGAGCAATGAGAATGTCACTGTCAAGTAACTCAGCCTCTCTTACCAGCAGCCACTCAACAATGGCATCCACATCGCCAGATAACAAAACGGATTGCTGGAACTCAGGATGAAAAAGTCGTACAACGCATGAATGCGGGTTGTATGCTCGCTTGACCACATTGGATGGCCACAAAAACTCTAATTCCAGGTTTCCCCACTGTAAATCACTCCCTCTAAGGCAGGCTTGAGCACCCGTTATTTGCTGACTTGCAATCAGTTTTTTTGGTTGCCAATATTGAATGAGATGTTCCATTCCTCCTGAATGGTCCATATCCGAATGAGATACAATCAACATATCAATCTCATCGACTCCATGGTAGTGGAGAAAAGGAGTGATCACTTGCTCTGCGATACTACTTCCGCTCCAAGCCATACCTGTGTCATAAACAATGGCGTGAGAACCTTGCTTCACTACAATGGCTAAGCCGTGACCAACATCTAAAACAAAGACTTGCCATACTGGGGGAGTCCTCCAGTTGATAGTATGGATAAACAAGCAAATCACTATAGCTGCCATGCCTAGACGGCTTAGCCAGTGAGTCAGCACCAAGAAGAAAAATCCCAGAAATAATAAAGCTATTTGGTGTTGGCTAAGAGTCACCCAACCATTCTCAGCAAGGGGAATTGCAAACAATACTGGTTTTAAAACTACATCGACCCATCCCCACATAAAAGATGCGTTCAACAGGCACTCCATCATCAACGCCAACAATGTCATTGGGACCACAATGAAACTGAACCAAGGAACAAAGACTAAATTGTATAAAAAGCTACTTAAACTAAGACCATAAAAAGAAGCCGCAACAAGCGGAGTCATTCCAACCACTAATACCAGTTGTAGTCGTAGTGCATTTATCCAACTTGCGCGTGGATGTAATGAAACAAAAATAAGAATAATCGCGACGGCCCACATGGATAACCAGAGGCTAGAAGACGTCGATGAAAATGGGTCAAGCATCAACAACCAAGATAGAATCATCAGCCACTTGTAGCTAGCAGGAAGACGCTTAAAGGAGACTTGCAAGAGCACCATTAAGCAACATGCCCAAAGTGCTCTTTGAGTGGGAATGGAAAACCCGGCTAACCATGCGTATGTACTTGCTAATGCAATCGCAATGACAAAGGGAGCATGTACTGCTTTAGGCAAAGCTCTTAAAACCCACTTTCCTAACAACCAACCGACATAAAAAACAATGCCAATATGTAACCCCGAAATAGCGATGAGATGACTGAGCCCACTGGCTTTTAAGTGTTCTTTTAACTCAGCGGTCAGAGCATCACGAACACCAAACGTCAGGGCCAAAATTATCCCACGGCTTGGCAGGAGATCTATAGAGTCCGCAACTTGCTGATACAAGCTATAACGAATAGTACTTAACTGACGAACCCAATAATGCGCTTTCACTTTGACAGTGGCTTTACCCACAATACGCTTTTGTAACGCATACGTTTCGCGATCGAAACCAACCTCATTGAGTAAACCGACAATAGGCTTAAGCTTAACTCTCGCGGTGATCTCATCACCTAGGGTAAGCATGTCAGGTGAGGCAAGCCATATTCTAGGCCTCAATAAAATGTGTAAGTCTTTACCGTTAATTGATCTCACCACAGCTTCCCCTTGAAAACCGTGACTTATTTGCTTAAAAAAGCTGTCAACCTTCGCATTTATGGTAATATCCTGACCAGCTTGGAAAAGGATTGCTTGCTGGTGACGTAAAAGGTTACTGTGTACCACGAGTATCAAGCATGCGAATACAAAACCAGCACACCACCTCAGCGATTTTGAGCTTATGCTGAGCATCAGGGTCAAGAGACAGGGAAACAACCACTCCCATGATGGCATGTACCACCAAAATTGAGCGGTTGATATAAGGAAAGAGAACGAAATAAGCGTCCAGTAATTAAAGTAGAGAGTCATATTTCCCTATGCCAAGAAAATTCATCAAACGCTTTATGCCTGACCACGAAGTAATAAAGCGTCAGAAAGCACTCAAAATTTTTGGCAACGTGCTGTACAACCCAAACCTATGGTGTCTAAACCGCCGCTCTGCGTCTGGGGCATTTGCTGTTGGCCTATTTATGGCTTTCGTTCCTCTCCCTAGCCAGATGATCATGTCCGCTGGCTTGGCCATTCTTTGTGGCGTTAATCTTCCTTTATCCGTGGCTTTAGTTTGGGTAAGTAACCCCATTACCATGCCAGTGCTGTTTTATTTTGCGTACAAAGTGGGCGCTTGGGTAATGCACACTCCTCCACAGGCTTTTCACTTTGAGTTATCGTGGGAGTTTATCTTGCACCAGATGAGCACTATCGGCCCCCCTTTCCTACTTGGCTGCATTATTTGCGGTATCGCCTCTGCAATTGCTGGCTACTTTGGTATTACAGCTCTGTGGCGATACTCTGTTGTGCGTAGCTGGCAACAACGAAAGATTAGATTAGGCGGGTTACTTAAGAAGTAGAAGTTAATCTGATCAGAATTCGACCAAACTTAGTAGAACATGAAACGGTTATGTCGACTAAAAATGAAAAAGGACCACTTAGGTCCTTTTTTCGTTAGCACTTCTATTTTGCGCTTAATACAGCAGCGGGGTTGAGTTTGCTGGCACGCGATGCTGGGTACCAAGTCGCGAGTAGACTTAAAACGATTGCCGTTCCTGAAACCAACCCCACATCTGATAAGTTGATTTGAGAAGGAAGAAAATCAACAAAATAGATATCACCAGATAAGAACTGGTGTCCAACTAACCCCTCGAGACCTTTGATCAGTTCAGTTAAATTCGCTGCCACTAAAACGCCACAGACACTTCCAACTAGACTACCGAGCACTCCAGAGAAGACTCCTTGCCAGACAAAAATACGCTTGATGAGACCATCACTTCCCCCCATGGTTCGTAATATTGCAATCTCTGAAGCGCGATCTTTCACCGCCATCATTAGTGTAGAGACAATATTAAAACTTGCGACGCCAATGACGAGTACCATAACTACATACATAATTGTTCGTACAAGCTGGATGTCACGATACAGAAAACCGTACGTCTGTTGCCAGCTACGCAAATAAACATAGACGTTCAGTGTATTCCCTGCCTCTCGGACAATTTGCGTTGCATTCAAGACATCAGAGACTCTTAAAGAGACCCCCGTAACGGCCTCACCCAACTTAGCGTACTGCTGAGCATCTTTCAGAGGAACCAATGCTAAATTATGATCAATCTGCCCATTAAGTTTAAGTAATCCCACCACTCTGACACGAACGCGTTTAGGAGCCTGAACCTTGGTAGTCGAACCCGATGTCGGGATCATAAGCGTAATATAATCGCCTTGAGAAACACCTAATAGCTTTGCTACCCCTTGACCCAAAATGACTTGCTTATCTCCAGCTCTAAACTGCTTCCACACTTGAGCATCAATGTATTGGCTCATATTAGAAACCGCTGACTCTTGTTCGGGATCGATACCTCTGACTTCAAGCGCTTTAAGCTGTTGACCTTTTTCCGCCAAAGCTGTGATCTTTACGTAGGGCGCTGCTGCTTCCACTTTAGGGTGTTTCTCCGCTTGCTCAACCACAGACAGCCATCCCTCTATCGGCCCGCGAACTCCTTCAAACTCACCATGAGCGATCACCGATAACACGCGATTTTTTAACTCGCGCTCAAACCCATTCATTGCCGACAAACCAATGATGATCACTGCCACACCAACCGCAATACCAATCGTGGAAGACAAGGAAATAAACGACACCATTTTGTTGCGTTGTTTTGCTCGGCTAAAGCGACCACCAATAAACAGGGAAAGAGATGAGAACAAATTACGCCTCCTGCACATTGAGTAGCAAACCATCTTGCATGTGTAATTGACGATCCATCTTGCTAGCCAACTCCCCATCATGAGTCACGACCAAGAAAGCGGTACCGGATTGCTCATTCAATTCGCGCATCAGATCATAAATAGCGAGCGCTGTTTTGTGATCTAAGTTACCCGTGGGTTCATCTGCTAAAACAAGGGCCGGATTATTGACTAGTGCTCGAGCAATAGCGACACGCTGCCGTTCACCACCAGAAAGCTCTGAAGGACGATGATCAATACGATGACTCAAACCGACTTTGTCCAGCAGCGCTTTTGCCGCCTCTTTCGCCTTGGCTGTTTTAGTTCCACCGATAAGCAGTGGCATCGCAACATTTTCCAGCGCACTAAAGTCCGCCAACAGGTGATGAAACTGATAAACAAAGCCAAGATGTTGGTTGCGAAGCTTAGCTTGTTTATTCGAACTCAACTGAGACAAGCTCTGCCCTAAAAAAGTGACTTCTCCCTGAGTGGTATCATCCAACGCTCCTAAAATATGCAACAAAGTACTTTTTCCTGAGCCTGAAGAGCCAATAATGGAGACTAACTCACCTTTCTTCAGTTCGAAACTGACCCCTTTAAGTACTTGAGTATCTAGAGAACCCTCGCGATAGGTTTTACAAATATTATGACATTGAAGCAGGTTACTCATATCTCAAAGCCTCAGCTGGTTTAACGGAAGATGCACGAAAAGACGGAAAAAGTGTTGCCAGCAGACTGAGTGCAATAGCAAGAACAACCACGATAGCTATTTGAATAGGGTTGATAACGATCGGCAACTGGCCGCCTACTGCGAACAAAGCAACCCCTGCACCATCAAGTAACGTATTAAGGTTGTTGGCGAGTAGAACACCCAAAGTCCCGCCCATGAGCGAGCCAATGACACCACTGCTCGCACCCTGGACCATGAAAATCGCCAGAATTTGTCTATCTGTCATTCCTTGAGTTTTCAAAATCGCCACTTCTGACTGCTTTTCCATTACAACCATAATCAGAGCTGAAATAATGTTGAAGGCAGCGACGCCAATGATTAAACCTAGCATTAAGCCCATCATATTCTTTTCCATTCGGACCGCCTGAAACAGTTCACCTCGTTGATCTCTCCAATCCTGCCATTGCCAACTGTCAGGAAGAGGCATCTTACTGAGCTCGCCAACCACAAAAGGATCATCAAAAAACAATCGCCAGCCCGTAATCGTGTCTTTTTTGAAACGTAGCAATCGTGCCGCATCATCAATATGGGTCAACATTAACTGGCCATCGACATCTGACCCCGTGTTATAAATCCCCGCAACGGTAAATATGCGTTGACTTGGAATTCGACCAAGTGGCGTAAACTGGCTGGCACTTGTGACCATTAAACGAACCTTGTCACCAAGCGAAACATCTATTGCTCTCGCTAAAGTATGCCCAATGAACACCTGATATTTGCCTGCTTGCAAAGATGACAACCGACCAGCAACCAAATGCGACTCAATAGGGTCATGATCACTAGGTTTAATGCCAATCAGTAGGCCTGCGGAAAGATTGTCAGAGCTTTGAACCACAGCTTCGCTTTGTACAATGGGCTCAGGATGCGCAGCTGTTGATAACTGCTTGGCGAAATCAGGAGCTTGTTCAGTATAAGGCGTTTTGCCATCCACTTCAGACACAATCGCCTGAGGCAAGACACCTAAAATGCGCCCTTTAAGCTGCGCTTCAAAGCCGTTCATCACTGAAAGCACCGTCACGAGAGCCATCACACCAATCGTGATACCTGCGGTAGACATGTAGGAAACAAAACGGCTGAACCTATCACCTGAGCGGCCGCGTAAGTAGCGTAAGCCAATAAAGGTGGAAACCGGATGGAACATATATAAAACCAATAACGTTTGATAAGCGATACTGTAACGATTTATAGCTAGAGGTTGTAGCCCCTAAATGCCAATTAGACGTCAAAATGTGTGATAAACAATGACATACCTTGATTAGTTGCTTCTTATAGCGATAATCAAAGGATAACCTAAAGGAATTTTCACATGTCTGATCAAGAATACTTCACTGTTCACCACAAAATGACCGTTAATGTGGAGCCATTGGCTCAAGACGGAGCATTTCCGAGTTATGATCAGTTTGAAAGTGAAATTCCTGCACCGTTTTTAGTCGCCAGTGAGTTCAGCCACCTTGACCTTCTAAACGACAACGCTCGTGCCGAACTAAAGAATAATGATTTCAGGCATGTGATTGAGTTATTGGATACTCAAAATGCAAAGCTAAATTTACTGTTAACCTTTATGCTTTCTCAGCAAGATGATGAGCAATGTAGGCATCAGACCTTGTCTTTTGGCGCCAGTAAATTCAGCTACACCACAAATCACAGGCTTGAATTAAATACCAAAGCTCGCGTCAAAATGTTCATGGAACACCCATCCGCAGCCATCTATTGCTACGGCCACGTTGAAAACTGTCAAGCACAAGACGACCAGTATATTATTACGGTAAAATACGACCTATTGCGTGATCAGGATGAAGACCTTCTGATCAAAGCCGCTCTCTATCAGCAACAAAAATTACTTCGTCAACGTTCACTAAACCGCGACAAACAATAATTCTATTATGCCTATTACATCGCTTTTCAATCTGGCTAGCCCGACAGGCGCCGGAGATAAAAAACAGGTCGGTAACCTGCAGGGCGCCAGCCTGGCGCTTGCGATTGCTGAACTTGCTAATCAACACTCCAGCCATACATTATTGGCTGTTGCCGATCCGCAAACAGCATTGAAACTGTTGCAAGAAGTTGAGCAGTTTACTGACCAAGAGATCGCACTGTTCCCTGATTGGGAAACCTTGCCATACGATAACTTTTCACCACATCAGGAAATCATTTCCGATCGTATTGCGCGTCTATACCAATTACCGACTCAAACCAGTGGTATTACCATCGTTCCGGTGAGTACCTTGTTGCAAAGGCAGTCTCCTCGGGACTTTTTGTTGCAACACACACTGATGGTCAAAGTTGGTGACCTTTACTCTCTTGAAAAGCTGCGTATTCAGTTAGAAAAATCTGGCTACCGACATGTCGATCAGGTCTTTGGGCCTGGAGAATATGCCAGTCGTGGTTCTATTCTCGACCTCTTCCCTATGGGAGCTAATGACCCATTTAGAATCGACTTTTTCGATGATGAGATCGATACAATCCGCACTTTCGATCCAGAAAATCAGCGCTCTATTGAAGACGTTCAGGAAATTCGTCTATTGCCAGCCCATGAATTTCCAACCACTGAAAGCGCAATTGAGGATTTCCGTATTCGCTGGCGCCAAAGGTTTGAAGCTAGGCGCGAACCCGAATCCGTCTATATACAAGTCTCGAAAGGGACTTGGCCTGCAGGCATAGAATACTGGCAGCCGCTCTTTTTTGAACAAACTGAAACACTGTTTGATTACATCGCAGATGATAGCCAACTGATTACGGTCGGCAACTTAGAAGATGCTGTGGATCATTTTCTTGCGGATGTCGACTATCGCTACGATCAACGTAAAATCGATCCTCTGCGACCTTTATTGCCACCTGAAGAGCTGTGGCTGAAAAAAGACGAGCTATTTAGCCAGTTCAAATCTCTGCCACAAGTGCAGCTTTCAAGTGATGCCGTTGTAGAAAAGCAAGGTCGAACTAACCCAGCGATTCAGGCTCTACCGGACTTAGCGGTTCAACACCAAAACAAAGAACCCATGTCGGCACTTCGTCAGTTCAGCGAAAGTTTCACTGGTAAGATCATTTTTTCTGTCGAGTCAGAAGGCCGTCGAGAGGCCCTTCTTGAACTTTTACAACGAATAAAACTTCGTCCCGTTGAGCATCATAGCTTTTCAGCTGCCATGGAGAGCAAAGATAAGTTCGCCTTAGTGCTCGGCGCTTCAGAACATGGTTTTTTATTTGGCGAGCATCAGCTTGCCTTGATATGCGAAAGCGACTTACTTGGCGACCGAGTCATTCAACGTCGTCGTAAAGACCGAAAGGCAACCAATAGTGATGCGGTTATTCGTAACCTCGCCGAGCTCAAACCAGGTCAGCCCGTAGTTCATATTGACCACGGCATTGGACGTTATATAGGCCTGCAAACACTTGAAGCCGGCGGTATGACAACCGAATACGTTACGCTTGAATACCAAAATGACGCCAAACTTTACGTGCCTGTATCTGCACTGAACTTAATCAGCCGCTACTCTGGTGGTGCGGAAGAATCCGCTCCTCTACACAAGTTAGGCGGTGAGGCATGGGCAAAAGCGCGACGTAAAGCAGCGGAAAAAGTACGCGATGTCGCGGCTGAGCTTTTGGATGTATACGCTAAGCGTGAGCTCAAACCGGGATACAAGTTTGCCCTAGACAGAGACCAATACGCCACGTTCAAAGCAGGCTTCCCATTTGAAGAAACCGACGACCAATCCATGGCGATCAACGCTGTGATGTCTGACATGTGTCAAGCTAAAGCCATGGATCGATTGGTATGTGGTGATGTCGGCTTCGGTAAAACAGAAGTTGCTATGCGCGCTGCTTTCGTTGCAACAGATAACGGCAAACAAGTAGCGGTATTAGTCCCAACGACGTTACTCGCCCAGCAACACTTCGAAAACTTCAGAGATCGTTTTGCCAACTTACCCATCCGCGTCGAAGTCCTGTCACGTTTTAAAACTGCCAAAGAACAGAAGCAAGTTTTACAAGATATTGAAGACGGCAAAGTCGACTTAGTGGTCGGCACTCACAAACTGCTGTCTAATGACATCAAATTCAAAGACCTCGGCCTGTTAATTGTCGACGAAGAACACCGGTTTGGCGTACGCCAGAAAGAAAAAATGAAGGCTATGCGCGCGGATGTAGATATTCTGACTCTCACTGCAACACCAATTCCACGGACTTTGAACATGGCAATGAGCGGCATGCGTGATCTATCCATCATAGCCACGCCTCCAGCTCGACGCTTAGCAATAAAAACCTTTGTTCGCCAAAATGACGATGCCGTAGTCAGAGAAGCCGTGCTACGTGAAATCATGCGCGGTGGTCAGGTGTATTTCCTACATAATCAGGTAGAAACCATCGAAAAAGTGGCCGCTGACTTGGAGAAACTGATCCCAGAAGCCCGAGTCACCGTCGCCCACGGCCAAATGCGAGAGCGCGAACTTGAGCGAATTATGAATGACTTCTACCATCAGCGATTTAATCTGCTGGTGTGTACAACTATCATTGAAACAGGCATCGATGTCCCAACAGCTAACACTATTATTATGGACAGAGCTGACAACCTAGGCCTTGCGCAACTGCACCAGCTTCGCGGTCGTGTAGGGCGTTCGCACCATCAAGCTTACGCTTACCTACTTACGCCTCACCCTAAAGCAATGACGAAAGACGCCATCAAACGCCTTGATGCCATCGCTTCGCTCGAGGATCTCGGTGCGGGCTTTACCCTTGCCACTCACGACCTTGAAATTCGTGGTGCCGGAGAACTCCTTGGTGATGAGCAAAGCGGACAGATACAGTCGGTCGGTTTTACTTTGTACATGGAAATGCTTGAGCAAGCAGTCGAAGCATTAAAAGAAGGCAAAGAACCGTCTCTGGATGAGTTACTCAGAGAGCAAACGGAAGTTGAAATGCGTTTACCTGCCCTGCTTCCCGATGACTACATACCGGATATCAACACCCGTCTTTCGATGTATAAGCAAATAGCCAGCGTGTCCGATAAAGCTGAACTCGATGATCTCAAAATCGAGTTAATAGACCGCTTTGGGCTATTACCGGATGCCACTAAAAATTTACTTTCAGTATCAGAAATGAAACTTGAAGCGGCCTCTATTAAAGTCAAGAAAATAGAAGCGCATGACAAAGGCGGATTCATCGAGTTCTATCCTGACGCTGACATAAATCCAGCGTATTTAGTTAAACTATTGCAATCTCAGCCACAAAAATTCGCAATGGAAGGCCCAACTAAGTTCAAGTTTACGGTACCATTGGTCGACAGACGTAAGAGAATTCAATTTATCGGTGACATGTTGTCTGAGTTCAAGCTGAACCTACTGCCACAAGCCTGATTTAATCAGGTTGACTAATTTTCCAAGGTGTATTCACCTGATTATGGAGTTGTAATGAAAAAGCTGATCCCGCTACTACTTCTTGTTGTTGCTATGCCGTCATGGGCACAGCGCCAATTTGATATAGAAGTGATCATTTTTAAGCGTGCGGTTAACCCTGAGCAAACCGCTGAATCTTGGCCGAACTCGCTCCCTGAGATTTCCATGAACAAGGTGGGTAACTTAAATGATGCCAACTATCGCACGCGAAAAGGAGTAGAGCTTCTACCAGCTTCGTCTTATAAGCTGAACTCTCAGGTTCAGAAGTTGAAAAATCATGCGGGTTTCAAAGTCTTACTACATACCGCTTGGCGTCAAGGAGACGGTAACCGTCACGTTGCCCCTACATTTCACATCCAAGCTGGACGCGATTTTTCCGGCCAGTTTAACGCTGACGGTTCACAAAGATACTCTGCAGGTACGGAAGTTATTGATGGCGTAACAGAAGAAACTATCGCTAAACCACTCTATGAGTTAGATGGTAAGCTTCAGGTTTACGTCGAGCACTACCTTTATGCAGACTTAAAACTAGATTTGAAGTCTCCGAGCGTTCGTGAAGTCTCTTTCGAGTCCAAGCCTGTAGATTTAACAACGACCGAAAACACACTCACAGATGAGCCAGTTCAGGCTGGCTTAATGGAAGACGTTACTCCAACTCTTCATACCGAGGAATTCTTAAAGAGTTACCGGATGGATCAAAAACGACGCATGCGAAGTACTGAAACCCATTTCCTAGATCACCCACTACTCGGTATGATCATTCAAGTACGTCGAGTCGCTCAGTAAGCAGAATAAAACCAAATAACAAGCAGCCCTAGATAGGGCTGTTTTACTATCAAGGACTGATATGAGCCCAGACTACCACATCATTACCCCTCGGCTTGTCTTAAAGCTCATTCCACAAGAAGATGCTACCAAGTTGGCTGATTGCGTCACAAGCTCTCCGAGCCTACACCGCTGGATAGACTGGTGCCATGCCCAATTTTCAACCAAAGAAGCAGAGAGATTCATTCTAGCTACGCGCCTCAATTGGGTGAAATCAGAAGCCTATGGATTTGGCGTATACCGCCGATGTGATAATGCGCTGATTGGCATGGTCGCCATTAACGAACTCTACCATACCTTCAACATGGCAAGCCTCGGCTACTGGCTAAGCGATGCTTATCAGAAACAAGGCTATGCCAAAGAAGCCTTCGATTCATTAGTTGAATTTTGCTTTTCTCAACTAAAAGTGACTCGCATCGAGGTGGTGTGCGATCCGGAGAATAAGCCGAGTCAAAAGTTAGCGGAATCGTGTGGTGCTCAATACGAAGTCAGCGCTCCAAACCGCTATCTCTTTAACGGTCAACCTCGACAAGGTTTTGTCTATTCAATCCTCCCAGACAATCGCTGATAGCTTCCTCTTGAACCCGAGACGCTTAGCGGTGGGATATTGTGATAGTGGATACGAAAAGAGCACTCGTTAGTGCTCTTTGTTTGTCGTTTCCAGCATTAATGTAGCTTGAGGTTTGGACGAAGGACTCGGTTGATCCGCCCCATCAAAATAATTAGAGCCGTCTTGAACACGCCATGTAACGCCATTTGATGTAAGCGATAAAGCGATATATAAACGACTCGGGCAATGCGACCTTCCACCATCATAGAACCTTTGGTTAGATTACCCATCAAGCTCCCTACGGTCGAAAACTGACTCAAAGACACCAAAGAACCTTTATCTTTATAGACATAGGCTTTCAGATCTCGACCATTCAACTTCGCAACGATGTTAGAAAATGCGCAGCTTGCCATTTGATGCGCAGCTTGGGCTCGTGGGGGAACAAAAGAACCATCTGCTTGTGTACACTGAGCCAAATCACCGATAACAAAAATATCGTCATCACGAGTCGTCTGTAGCGTATCTTTTACCACCAATTGATTAATACGGTTAGTCTCAAGACCACCAATGTCTTTGACAAAGTCCGGAGCTTTGATGCCTGCAGCCCAAACCATAATTTGAGCAGGAATCTTTTCTCCATCTTTGGTGAGTAGTCCATCATCACCGACTTCTGTGACCATGGTCGTAGTACGAACCTTCACACCTAGTTTGGTCAGCTCATGATGCGCTGCACTGGAAATTCGTGGTGGGAGAGCAGGAAGAATGCGTTCACCAGCTTCGATTAAGTTGACATTGAGCTTACTGGAGTCAAGATCACCAAAGCCATAGGTGCGAAGCTCTTTTACGGCATTGTGAAGTTCTGCCGACAATTCAACGCCTGTTGCACCCGCACCTACAATTGCAATATCAACAGTGCCATGGCCATGCTTGGCGTGTAATTTGAGGAACTCATTGTTCATCTCAGTTCTGAACTTGTGTGCCTGTTCAGTGCTATCTAAGAAAATGCAATGTTCACGGACACCCGGAGTATTAAAGTCATTGGAAGTAGAGCCAAGAGCCATGACGAGAATGTCATATTCAAGTTCACGTTCTGGCATTAAAAGCTCATCATGTTCATCTCTAAGTTCGCCCAGCCTGATGACTTTGCGCTCTCTATCGATATCCTCAAGGCTACCCATTTGGAAATCAAAATGATGATTTTTTGCATGTGCGCGATAGCTTAGAGCATCGACCCCTTCGTCTAATGAACCTGTAGCTACCTCATGCAAAAGAGGTTTCCATAAATGGCTTGCTTTCCGGTCGACAAGGGTTACTTTCGCTCGCCCTTTTCGACCCAATGTACGGCCAAGTTTAGTAACAAGCTCAAGCCCGCCTGCACCACCACCTACTACGATAATTCGAGTCACAGCAACAATCCTCTAGAAATAAAAAATAGGTTTCGAGCCGATGATTCGTCTCGATAAAATTGTGTGATTTCATGCCGGTCTGCTGAAAAAGGTTTCAGTCTTACGACGTCAAGGCAATTAGAGGTTTCGTTTGTAATGTTGGACACGTTAATTGGAAAATATGTTTCTGAGATCAAAGCCAATCTGCTCAGATAATTAACATTCTGTGGGCAAGCTCTACACTCGCTCTCAATTTTTTTTGATATTTATCAAAAAATTTATAATAGATTCATTATATAGAGCAAAATATGCCACGCAACAAAAGATTACATCAATTACTCTTAAATTTGTCGCGATGTTGAAATGAATGGGAAGTAAGAAAGCGAAGTGCTAGACACACTTCGCTTATTATTCATCTGAATTGAAGAAAACGATTAACTTGCAGACTTAAAAGCTTTCATCGTTTGTAGGTGTTGGGAGATCTTCTTAAATTTGTGGCTTTGCGTTTCATCCCATATCACTTGATAGTAAAGACCTAATTCATCAGCCGTTTTTCGATTATCGTGTACTTCATCCTCTTTGGACAGGATAACGAGGCAACGGTCTTTATTCTTGGTACGAAATTCTTCAACACATTTGGTGGCGATATCTTCGTACTCCTCAGGGCGGTCAATGCGGCCCTGCATTGTTTTTTCTGGGTGCAGGTTAGGATTGAAAATCACCTGCTTGATACCACATAAAAAGCCTATTCGCTCAGACCAGTAGCCACCTAATCCAACACCACAAATAATTGCATCGCTATCCCCAGACTGCTCAATCGCTTTATGAACTTCTTTGAGTAGGTGTTGCATATCATGCTTAGGATGCAAAGTGCTGTAGTTAATAAAGCGGACGTCTTCATCAATGAACTGCAACTGAAGCACTTTTTCGTGGTTTCCTGGACTTGTGGAATCAAAACCATGTAAGTAAATAATCATTCATATCACCCTCGATTCTTATCCATTAAATCTACCACGAAAAGAAAGGTTTTAAAGTCAGCGTAAACAATTAAGTATGTCAGACGTTCAAACAGTGATCTTAGCTACAAAATGTGTCGCGTAAAGCTTGGGCTTGGGTTAAATACTGCTCATCTCCCCAAAGCTGATAGGCCAATAAATACCAAAGCATTGCCATCATGGTTGCTCTGGGTTGCCAAGCAAGGACACCCTCGACCCAATCATCGACTCCATCAATGTTTCTTAGCTGGCAATACCGATATACTGACTCTAGTGGCTTTTCCCCTACCACACCGATACTGAGAGTCAAATCCAAGCGAGGATCTGCAATCGCTGCATATTCCCAATCAATCACCATAATGCCCTCTGAGTGTTTAACCATGTTATAGCCCGCTAAATCTAAGTGACAAAGTGCTAAGCCAACATCAGCCAGACTTGGTGAACTGCGCCATTGCTGGTAAATATCCAGATAGTCGTTAGATCTTAACTCTTCTCGTAGTTGCATCCAGTAATGGTCAACACGAGCGGTAAAATTAAACGGAGTAACCGGAATCCTTGTGGTGTCCAAACTGTGGATCTTAATCATCGTTTTGAGTAACGAATCAAAAGGTAAGCCATCAGCCAACGACTCCCCTTCAATCCATTTGACTAGTAGCCCATGCTCATTAATCTGAATAGCTTTAGGCCCAAGTTGAAACTCTTCGACAGCAGATAGAATTTGATATTCTTGAAAGCGGGAAATGGAAAAGGCTTTAGTGATTGGTGTGTTAGGTCGCCAAACAAAACAATCGCCGCTTTGGGTAACCACCTTCCAGCAGCGATTGGTCAATCCTCCGGTTAACGTTTGAGCATGATCCGGAGCAATAGAAAAGAAGTGATCCAATGACTTTAATGAATCGTCTAGCTGACATGCTTCATGCCATGACATCCTGGCCATAAATCACTCCTCTATCAATTAAAGCCCTAAGAAGCTCTTAGACTCTTGCTTACGAATTTCAGTCTCATCGGCCCACTCAATAAGACCTGTTTCAAGATCCATGAGACGCATGGTCATTTTGTAATAGACATCTTTATCGCTGCCACCAGCTTTAGCAATACTCGACAGGTTGCCGTATAGCATGTATTGAGCCCCTACCATCTTACCAAACTGGATAGCTGTACTCTGGTTAACTAATTCGTCG
The DNA here is from genome assembly GCF_022398215.1 of Vibrio sp. Isolate24. Taxonomy (NCBI): domain Bacteria; kingdom Pseudomonadati; phylum Pseudomonadota; class Gammaproteobacteria; order Vibrionales; family Vibrionaceae; genus Vibrio; species Vibrio sp. Isolate24. The sequence continues at coordinate 319,797 of NZ_JAKEUU010000002.1, read as the reverse complement.
TTGTTCTGGAAATTAAGCTGATCACGAACTGACTCAACTCGGTCCATATCAACAAAGCGGAATTTACCTGAGTTCAACAACTTAGTACTGATAGTATCGGTAATAGATTCAGTATCAATGTGTTCACTTGTTTTATTCTTGATGCGTTCGACAAAAACAATAGGACGAGAATCACGAGTGATCGCAGAAACAGAGCCAGACACCATCATGCTATCAACCATTTCACCTGCAATCTTTTGCAGATCGGTTGAGCCAAAATCGATTGTCGTGGTTTCCACCGCTTGTGCATCACCGTAGCTCACTTTATTAGAACAGCCGCCTAAAATGACAGCTAAGCCAAGTAATGCAATAACACTTTTTTTCATTCTTGGTTCCTCAAACTTTTATAGAATCTTATGTTATGAGTGTATGACTAAAGTTAATGAACTTTAGTTCGGTTTAGTGTTCATTTTCGCGAATCTGAACACGGAACTGAGTACCATTCGGATTCACTGAAACTTCAGAAATAGCAATGGTTTCCATGCCACGGACGATAGCCTGACGCCAAGGACCTAACTTGCTATTCACTTCTAGACCCTCATCGTCATACCAGTAAAAGCGATACTGAATATGTTGATCACCCTGGTATTGACTCGCTAAGCGGACAATCCCCCGAGCACGGCCATCAACTTGCGTTGTTGAGATATCTTCGATTTGCAGGCGCCCTGCGAGGACGTTGTCACCAAATAAAACGGTTTGCGACTGACCATCAATCCGCAGCCCTGCTGTGTTACTAGAACAGCCAACCATCACCAAAGCAGCCATTACTGCAATAAGCCATTTTTTCATCGAATTTTTCCTAACTGTTTATGCCAAATTGTAGCACTGCCTCCCTGACGAGAGACCCAAACTAAAGCAGTACGACCTGCTTCAACATCAAACTGGTACTCCTGACCCGCAACATGAATCACCTGTTTCCCTGGCTTCACGACTGCACTGCTACTACGAATTTCTCCAGGTAAAGTAATCCAACTGCGTGTATCCGGTTGCTCTGTCAATGTATTCCAAATATTGAGCAAGGCATTACCAAGTTCATCATCTTGGGCTGCACTCTTACGCAGCTCATCCTTGGCCCAAACCCGTAATGCCTGACGGATAATGATCATTGGCATTCGCTCAGACAAGTCTCTCTGCGCCATCAAGCTAACGTCTGTCAGCAAGTCACTACGCAGCTTATTATTATTGAGCTGTACTGGAGTAAACGACTGGCTAACTGGCTGAGGGTAATAAGGTAATGCGATAGAGTACAACGCCCCATTGCCACGACCATCGTAAAGAGGTAAGGACTGCTTCCAGCCACGCATCGCCTCGACGATACCTTGCTCTTCTAAGACGATAACTCTTGCTTCGTCGTCACTTAAGTAACGGGCCTCACCGTAATACTTCTCTAGCTGAACGAGGTCTTCATTCATGCCTAGTCGCTTTGCAACTCGCTTAGCGCCATCAATGATCTCAGCATTATCTGGCATCACGGCTAATGCACGCCGATAATCCACATAGGCATCGTTTAAGGAGTTATCCGCTTCATAAAGCAAAGCCGATAAATACAACAGATAGCCATTTTGTACCGCCTGTAGGGTTTCACCCGCATCTGGGTAGCTCGATAAAATACTACCAAGGTTCGATGTTAATCCCTGAGCCTGTAAGTCCTGCTGGGCAGACTCTAGCTCTCTTTCTCTGTCCTTACGAGCTTGCTCCTGAACCTGATTTGCACGGCGCATTTCAATCAACGCACCTTCAAGGCTGTTGTTCTTGAGGTAACTCAAGCCCAAATAAAGGTGTAAAAAGCCTAGCTCGTAATCAGCCGGTGTATATATGTCCAGATTATCATTGACAGCCAAAGCACCAATACTTGTCGCCGTCCCTGTGACAGATATTGTTGCTTTATCCTGCTGAACTCGAACCGCTTGGTCACTCGCTTCAAACGCGGACTTACTGTCAGCGTACTGCTGATTAAGCAAGTAAACTCTGCCTCTCTCAAAGTTATCCAGAATATCGCCAGCAACATTTTCAGGTAAGGCTTCTTCAGCCTTTTGATATTGACCTGCTTTGACTGACTGATAGACCTCATCATTTTGTGCGCTGTAATGACTAAATAAGTTCCCAGCAGAAAAATTGGCACAGGCAGAAAGTGCAGCAGAGCTGAATATCACGAATGCGAGTCGAATGTGTTTACGCACTTCGTACTCCGAAATTAGTTATTAGATTTTCATCATCGTCGCGATTGGACAACGGCATTAATAAAAAGTTTGTATGAATACCGCCATCCTTATAAGAAATATATCTTTAACTCATTAACATTGGCCCAAGTGGACGGCCGCCAACCAAATGCATATGGATATGATAAACCTCTTGCCCACCATGAGAATTACAGTTCACGATTAAACGGTAACCGTCCTCATCAATGCCCTCTTCTTTAGCAAGCTTACGCGCGACAGTGAACATGCGCCCCATCGCGGCTTCATCCGCCTCTTCAATATCATTCGTTGTTGGGATTAATTTATTAGGGATGATCAAAATGTGACTTGGCGCACGAGGGTTGATGTCACGAAATGCGGTAACGAGGTCATCTTGGTAAACCACGTCGGCAGGGATTTCTTTGCGAATAATTTTACTGAAAATGGTTTCTTCAGCCATGAAGCACTCCATTAAGCGTTGTTATCGTTGATCGTTTCCATGGAGTATGCGCTAAGCTTGTCCAGATCACAATAAAAAACAGTGTTCACTTAACATATACACCGTACTGATAGTAGTAGATGGCTAAATTTGTATGATGCGTCATAAAATGCGCGTCTCACCCTCAATACAATACCTCTCTTTTTGTTAATTTTTTAAGACAAGTAAGTTTTAGGGAGAGATCTATGAGAGGCTCAGTGATCAAGCGTATGTACGCTGGGTTTGCATTGATCATCATAATGTTTGTTATTTCAACTATTATGACAATGCGAGGGATGCAACAAATTCACACCAACTTTGGCAGTGTTTCAAACACCGCTTTACCTTTAGTGTCACAATCTAACCAGACCAGCGTTTACCTACTCTCTGCCGACAAGCTTTTTAAGGACTTTTTGACAACGCAGAGCTCAAGTCGCATGGAGGAGATTCGCGGACAATTTGACCAAGCAAAACAACGCTACGGTCAAGCGCTTCTGGATTTAGCCAAAGCGAGTGATGGAAATACCGAACTACTGACCAGTATCGAACAGCTTAAAGAGATGGAGCAGCGATACTTCACCGAAGCCGACGACGCTATGAGTAACTATCGCGACATGTTTGTTGCTCAAGCCGAAGTACAGAAATCATCTCGCCGCTTCCAACGCCTACATTCTGAGCTCAGTGTGGGTATGAAAGAATATGTCGATGACCAAAGTAGTATTTCGGTTAAAGTGATGGCTAAAAGTTACTTTATCAAACTAAAAGATGCTGAGGTCATTACTTCTGATGCTCTGGCAAGCAATGATCTAGAATTCGTCAACAAGGCCGTAGCCAAAAACAAAAAGGCGGTCACCCACCTTAATTATGCCTACCGCGGTTTGACCGCTCAGATGCCAGAGATCAAGCAAGTTTTCGATGCGTCTGTTCAGCAGTTCACCACTGATATCGGAAAAAAAGGCGGCGTACTCGACCAGCATGCGTCCTACCTTCAAGCGAAAGCAGCCCTTTACGCTAACATTGCTAACCTGACCTTAGAAGTCGATAATACAATGGCAGTCTTAACTTCCTTTGGTCAAGCAGCTCAGGACAGCCTTCACGCTTCTCTTGCAGAAGCCAGTGAGGTATATGATCAAGGTGTTATCAATTCTGTCGCACTGGGTGCTCTCGTCATAGCCCTTGCTATAGGTATTGGCTATCACATTGCCCATAGCGTACGGTCACCTCTGACTCGTATCCTCTCAACTCTAGAGAGTTTGACACAAGGTGATATGACTAAACGAATAGAGATACGCTACAACAACGAATTTAGCCGAGTCAGTGGACACATCAATTCTCTGGCGGATAACCTCCACGATATTTTGCAAAAATTAAACAGTGCGTCAGACAACCTAACCAATACTGCCAGTATTAACCAAGAAACCTCCTCTCAGGCACAATCGCAACTTAGTCAACAGCGCGAGCAAACCGCGAATGTTGCAACGGCAATGACTGAGATGGCTCACTCTGTTCAAGAGGTTGCTCAAAGTGCGCAAAGCTCTCAACAGATGGTCGAGCAAGTTGAAAGCGCTTCAGAATCTGGTCGCCAGATAATGAACGACAACATTACAACGATTAACCAACTTGAAACACGCTTAACTCAATCCGTTGATGCCGTCAAAGATCTCCAATCGATGAGCAGTCAGATAGGCTCAATTTTAGATGTGATTCGCAATATCGCCGAGCAAACCAATTTGCTGGCATTAAATGCAGCCATCGAAGCTGCGCGAGCTGGTGAGCAAGGTCGTGGCTTTGCGGTCGTCGCGGACGAAGTTCGAGTACTAGCGCAACGTACGACAGAGTCCACATCAGAAATCGAAAACATGATCAGCAACCTACAAAATAGCTCCACCTCTGCCAACAAGGTCATTCAAAGTTGTATGGAGGATATGGATCAATCGGTGGCTCAGGCTTCCAATGCCAATAGTGCCATGGAAGAAATTCAAGCACTGATCATAGAAATTAGCCAAATGAGTGGCCATATCTCTCAGGCTGCGGCAGAGCAAAGCGAAACAACTGGAGAAATTGCTCGCAACATTGATGAGATCAATCAAATTGCTGATTCTAGTTATCAAGCAATGGCGAAAATTGCGCAAACCAGCACCGACTTAACCCAGCTAGCTAACCAGCAAGGTGAATTAGTACATCGCTTTAAACTCTAGTTTTGTAAAGACAATGCAAATAATTCATCTCGGGCGGTTAATTTTATTAATCGCCCTTGTTTTTTATATGCGCTGTCGTTATATGGTTACTAAGGCTTGCCCACTTCTCACTTCACATTTTTTGCAAGCCAATCATGAGGAAGGTTTATGGCAGTTCATGTTGGCATCATTGATCAGGACCCAATTCGTTTAGTCACACCATTATTGGATAACCGAACCGTCAGTGATCACATTGTTTTTATAGGCGTTAAAAGCCAGAAAGATATGTACCATCGTCTACATAGTGTTCTGGCCAAAAGAAACATCACATCAGAGTTTTTTGAGATTCCAAATGTGGCCAATACATCGCGAATAAAGCGTGCCGTCGGCATACTTGCCGATGACCTGAGTGTGCGTGGGGAGGATGTCAAACTTAATGCAAGTTGTGGCCTACGTCACCGCCTACTCTCGGTATACGAAGTATTTCGTACTTTCCATTGGCCTATTTTTGTCGTCGAGCCAAACAGTGATCGCCTTTGTTGGCTATACCCTGATGGAAAGGAAGACACTCAGGTAGAAGATCGTATTACTATTGACGACTATCTCACTGTATTTGGTGCCCGTGGCGAATTCAATCAGCAACAACTCCCCCCGCAGCTTGATCAGAAACTCTATGAACTCGGTGAACGCTGGGCCAGTAACGCTCTTGAACTAGGGCCTGGTTTAGCTACACTTAACTACCTCGCCACAACCTGCCGTAAAGAGCAAAAACTCGATGTGGCGCTGTCTGAAAAGCAGCAAGGCTATCGTGAGCTTAACATGCTGCTCAGTGACCTAGTAGAAGCTGAAATCGCCACTTATGAGAATGGGATCTTGACCTTCGCAGATGAAGATGCTCGACGTTTTTCTAACGGTGAATGGTTAGAAACTCTGGTTCATAGCACAGTACGTCAAATCCAAAAAGACATGCCTACTATTCAAGATCATTCACTCAACGTCCAAGTCTACCGTCAGCTTGGAGACCGCGAAGTACGCAATGAATTAGACGTGGCTTCTGTAGCAAATAACAAACTTCATATCATTGAATGTAAAACGAAGGGAATGCGCGACGATGGTGACGACACCTTGTACAAACTGGAATCACTAAGGGATTTGCTTGGCGGTTTACAGGCTCGTGCTATGCTGGTTAGCTTCCGACCATTGCGCTACAACGATATCACTCGGGCTGAAGATTTGGGCTTGGCTTTGATCGGTCCTGATGAGCTCAAAGATCTCAAAACACACCTTACCAACTGGTTTAAAGAAGCCGGTGGTTACGATGACTGTGATGTCTGCTAACGTTGCCTTCAAACATAACTCTAATAATACAAAAAACCCGCCATGATAGCGGGTTTTCTTCATTTAAACTAAACGATTAGCAATCGTCTTCAGTGAAATTCGTCGGTAAAGACGTTTTCATCTCATTCCAAATCTGCGCACTTTCCATACCATAGTGGCGAACCACCACGATGATTTTGTCTCGGTTACCTGTCTCACAAACTTCTAGCAAGTCGCGGTAAAACTGTAGAGCCAAATTGCGCGCTTCTGGGTTAGAGAAATAGTAACTCCCTACGCGATCATAGAGCTTCTTAAGACCATTAAAGATCAAACCGTAGATTTGGTTACCTGAGTGAAAAGCCAAACGCTGGAACAACATATAGTCGTAATAGTTAAAGGTCTTAGCGATCAAAGTAGCCTGACGCTTCGTTTCGTCTTTCTCACCATCATCTTTAATGTGCTGCTGAATTTTTTCAGCGTACGGAGAAGACGCCATAAAGGTATCCCAAGAATCCGCAGCTAACAGGCTTTCACAAGACTCAATGACACCGCTAATAGTGCGCTCTGCACTTTCTTTATTCGCTTTGAACGCGTAACGCATAAAGATAGGGCTGATGTTAGTACGTGCCGCAAGCAAATCTTCAACAATAGATGTTGCGTTCTCTGCATCAAGAGTCATCAGAGTATCGAGGATATGCAACCCCGATGTTTCCATAAACTGGTTCACCTTAGTCGGTTTACCATGTTGAATGGTTAACCAACCGTCACGAGCTAAGCGCTGAAGCACTTCACGCAGTGTCGTTCTGGTTACCCCAATTAATTCAGAGAGCTCGCGTTCAGCGGGAAGAATAGAGCCTGGAGGGAAGCGCCCTTTCCAAATACTCTCAATGATGTATTTTTCTGCAAAACCTGCAGGGCTCTTTGCCTTAATGACCATTAACTTAACTATCCAATATTTTTATTTATAGGGTCGAATAGAACTCATCATACCACTAGTTCTCACGTATCGGAAACAAACCTACAGTAAACATGCCCCAAACCAACAATGGAGTTAAAGCTCTAATTTAAGCTGATAGATTGCGTTATTATGTCTTTGAGTCAAAGCTGATTTATTTTAGATTTAATAAAAAGTTAATACTTATTAGCCCTTATAGGTATTGACTTCCAATGCAAAAACTAATTTTTTATATTTGCAAAGTAACTGGCTCATTTCCATTCAATATAATGACATAATCTGTCTTATTCAGCCTTTTCATCCCTGAGCTGCCATGAATTGTTTTTTTTCACAACTCTCATCCCACTTTAACGCCACTCGGATCGCGTTTTTAAACAAAAGTCCACTGAGTATTTTATCAAGATAAACATTATTATTGACTAAATTAACTTGAGGAGTACAGTTGCGACCGAAGTAAGGAGTGCTTGTCTTTCTCAGGGAGTGACTTGGCAAGGCCACATGACATATTTCTCTATGTTGTTTTTCTAAGTCACTGTTGAATCAGGTCTGTTTCAACATTTGTTTTGTCCGCTACGTGTTCACTTAATTGCGGTAGCTCAAACCAAATTTTGTTCAGATATAGATACAAGCACACGCAGTGTCTATTCATTACAACATTTAAGAGTATTAGTATCATGCCGATGTCACTCGGGAATGCTTTCATTAAGAACTTCTTAGGCAAAGCTCCAGATTGGTATAAAGTTGCCATCATTTCATTTCTCATTATCAACCCCATTGTCTTTTTCTTAGTTGACCCATTTGTTGCTGGTTGGCTACTGGTTGCAGAGTTTATTTTTACGCTTGCGATGGCCCTAAAATGCTATCCTCTACAGCCTGGTGGTCTTCTCGCTATTGAAGCGATAGCAATTGGTATGACTAGCCCCGAGCAAGTAAAGCACGAATTAGTCGCCAACATTGAGGTTCTTTTACTGCTGGTCTTCATGGTTGCCGGTATCTACTTCATGAAGCAGCTCTTGCTGTTTATCTTTACCAAAATTCTTCTCGGCATTCGCTCTAAGAGCCTACTTTCAGTAGCATTTTGTTTCGCAGCGGCTTTCCTGTCTGCCTTCTTAGATGCGCTGACGGTCATCGCTGTTGTTATTAGCGTGGCAGTGGGCTTCTACGCTATTTATCACAAAGTTGCATCAGGAAAAGGCTCAACCGCCTCACATGACCACACTCAAGACGATCATCTTTCAGAGCTCACGCGTGATGACTTGGAAAACTATCGTGCATTTCTACGCTCATTATTGATGCATGCAGGTGTCGGTACTGCACTCGGTGGTGTAATGACCATGGTGGGTGAACCACAAAACCTAATTATTGCCGATCAAGCAGGTTGGCAGTTTGGCGAATTCATAATCCGCATGTTGCCAGTGACAGCTCCGGTTTTTGTTTGTGGCCTCATCACCTGTGTTCTTGTCGAAAAACTGAAAATTTGTGGTTACGGAGCTCAACTTCCTGATAATGTTCGTCAGATTCTGGTTGACTTCGATAATGCAGAGCGTAAGACACGTACCAAGCAAGATGTCGCCAAGCTATGGATCCAAGGTGCGATCGCAGTCTGGTTGATTGTAGGTCTGGCACTTCACCTGGCCGCCGTTGGTTTGATTGGTCTTTCAGTGATTATCTTAGCAACCGCATTCACGGGCGTGATTGAAGAGCACTCTTTGGGTAAGGCATTTGAAGAAGCCCTGCCATTTACCGCACTACTGGCTGTTTTCTTCTCTGTTGTTGCTGTTATTATCGACCAAGAACTGTTCAAGCCTGTTATCGATACGGTTCTTCATGTCGAAGATAAAGGTGCTCAGCTAGCTTTGTTCTACATTGCTAATGGTTTACTGTCTATGGTGTCTGATAATGTTTTCGTTGGTACGGTATACATCAATGAAGTCAAAACGGCTTTAGTCGAAGGTATCATCAGTCGTGACCAGTTCGACTTACTTGCAGTCGCTATCAACACAGGCACTAACCTACCTTCAGTGGCAACACCAAACGGACAAGCTGCTTTCCTATTCCTACTAACATCAGCATTAGCGCCTCTAATTCGCTTGTCGTACGGGCGAATGGTGATCATGGCTCTGCCTTATACCGTCGTCTTAGCGTTGGTCGGTTTAGCCGGTATCATCTATCTTGTAGAGCCAATGACGGCATGGTTCTATGACGCAGGTTGGATTGCACAGCATACAGGTGAAGTTATCCAAGCAGTATCCGGTGGACATTAATCACTAAAAATCAAAACTTTTAGTTGAAGTCGAAACTTTTCCAAGATAAAAAGCTCTGATTAGTCAGAGCTTTTTTTTATAACAGGACCACTCTGTGAACATTCTTTCTAACATCAAGCATTTTTCCCAAATACGCCTATCTTGGCTGCTATTACTTGCTTTTGTCGTTTTCTTTGAAGCAGCTGCCTTATATTTTCAACATGTTATGTTACTCGCACCTTGTGTGATGTGTATCTATGAGCGAGTTGCCATGCTGGGCGTTGGTGTAGCGGCTCTGATTGGTTTAGCCGCTCCGAACAATACAGCGATACGTTGGTTTGGTTTAGCGGCATGGGGTGCCAGCGCTTATAAAGGTTTAATGTTGGCATTAGAGCACGTTAACTATCAGTTCAATCCGTCTCCCTTTGCCACCTGCGATTTATTCGTCACTTTCCCAGATTGGGCACCTCTTAACCAATGGGCACCTTGGATGTTTGAAGCCTTTGGAGACTGTAGCAAAGTCGTTTGGCAATTCCTGTCACTATCCATGCCACAATGGCTAGTTGTCATCTTTGCAGCAAATTTAGCGGCACTGGCTGTTATCGTTATTGCGCAGTTTACAAAAGCTAGAAGCTAGAAGCTAGAAGCTAGAAGCTAGAAGCTAGAAGCTAGAAGCTAGAAGCTAGAAATTAAAAAAGGGTTGGCTCATATGGTCAACCCTTTCATTTTGATTTGTCATCCATTATTCAGATGGCATTAGTTCATCTCACGACCAGGTGCTGGAGCTAACACTTCTCTGTTACCATTGTGCCCCGGCGCGCTCACAATGCCTTGAGCTTCCAGTTGTTCGACAATCCGTGCAGCACGGTTGTAACCGATCTTAAATCGTCGCTGAACTCCTGATACAGACCCTCGACGAGACTGAACGACATGCTCTACGACTTGATCGAACAACGGATCCATTTCTTCCTCACCTTCAGGTTTTTCTCCCGGCAACAATGCCTCTGGCCCTTGATCACCATTGGTGATCTCATCAATATAGTTTGGCTTACCGCGCGCTTTCCAGTTATTTACCACAGCATGTACGTCATCATCCGATGCAAACGCACCGTGTACACGCACCGTATGACTAGAACCCGGAGGTAGATAAAGCATGTCACCCATACCTAATAGTGATTCAGCGCCACCTTGGTCAAGAATGGTTCTTGAGTCAGTTTTCGTCGATACCGTAAACGCCACTCGAGTTGGGATATTAGCTTTAATCAAACCGGTGATAACATCGACAGAAGGTCGTTGCGTCGCCAGTATCAAATGAATCCCTGCTGCTCGTGCTTTTTGAGCAAGTCGAGCAATCAGCTCCTCTACTTTCTTACCCACCACCATCATCAGATCGGCAAACTCATCGACAATGACGACTATGTATGGCAATTTCTCCAGCAATGGCGGAGTTTCATCCATACTGTCACCCGGTTGCCACAGTGGGTCGTGAATCGGATGCCCTGCTTCTGCTGCCATCTTAAGCTTGTCATTAAAGCCTTTGATATTACGAACACCCAACGCGGACATCAGTTTGTATCGACGCTCCATTTCACCGACACACCAACGCAGCGCGTTCGATGCATCTTTCATATCCGTCACCACTTCAGAAAGTAAATGAGGAATACCTTCGTATACCGACAGCTCAAGCATTTTCGGATCAATCATGATAAAGCGAACATCTTCAGGCGTCGCTTTGTAAAGCATACTTAAAATCATGACATTCACACCAACCGATTTACCTGACCCCGTAGTACCTGCGACCAAAACGTGCGGCATCTTCGACAAGTCAGCGACGACTGCTTCGCCAGCAATATCCTGACCTAGTACTACGGTTGTCGGAGATTTAGCTTCAATAAAGTGCTGACTGCCAACAACATCTGAGAAATAGACTGTCTGACGGCTCATATTCGGTAACTCAAGGCCGACATAGGGTTTACCAGGTATCACTTCCACTACTCGGACAGCCATCGCTGACAATGAACGAGCCAAGTCCATCGAAAGGCCGGAAATACGGCTCACCTTCACTCCTGGCGCTAAATCTAGCTCGAATCGAGTAATCACCGGTCCAGGGAAAATATCAACGACTTCGGCTTTGATCTTATAATCAGCAAGCTTAGATTCAACTAAGCGAGCAATTTCTTCCAATGCTTCGCGATCGATGAAGTTTTCGCGCTTCTCAGGGTGATAAAGCAATTCCAATGTCGGCATTGGTTCTTTCGGTTTTGGTAGGTTCGCTTCTTTCTGGACGAGGAATGGATTCTGCTGTGCGGTGACTTTCGCTTGAGCATCAGCGACAATATTTTGGAACGCCTCTACATCTTCATCTTCGCCTTCTTCAGCTAATGCAGGATCCGAAGTATCATTATCTGCCACATCAAATGTCGAAATCACTGGTTCCTGTTGGGTGCTTCCGGGCTCAACATGACTTGAAATGCGCTCAAGCTCGGTAGGATCAATAACTGGTTCAACAATCTCATGCTCTTCATGACCCTCTTCACTATTCCACGGCATCTCGTTAACGGAGCCATCAATAGTTTTTGGCTTTTCAGCCATATCGGGTACTTCCTCAGTTTCCACGACATGGGTAGCTTCTGAGGTAGTGGCTTGCTCTTGAATGGCAAAGTCATCCTCACTTTGAGCAACCGCTTCTAGCTCTTCGATTGTAGAACCCAATTGCTTAGTACGTTCCTCTTGAGACACTTCATCATAAAAGTCAGCTCGCTCTGGATGAGCAACTTCAGGCTCCGGCTCAGTAATTTGCTCTGAGGCTTGAGGTTCAACCACTGCGCAATCGGCAATGGGAACATTGACTACTGATTCTTTATGAACTTCAGGCATGTGGATATTGAATCGACGTGGTGCTTTATCAGGTTCCCTTGTGAACAAGACGTCTTCTTGCTCTACAGCATCATTCACCTGAGGAGCTTCTTCTCGAGGCATCACAAGCTGGGGCTCAAGAATTTCTTCCTTTTCACCCCGAACTCTATTAACCAGACTCGTGAGCGCTTGGATTGCCACTTCCCCAATTCGATCCACAATAGTGAGCCAAGAGATCCCAGTTAACAAAGTAAAACCCGCGCCCCATAAAAATAGGAACACTAGTGTTGTACCTAAAATATTGAGAGTTGGCAGCGCAAGGCTAGTTAAAACATCACCAACAACACCGCCAGACGAGAAATACCAAATATCATCGAAGTTAATATCTGCAAGACCACAGCTCGTCAGGATAAGTATCGTTAAACCTAGAAGACGTGTGCCCCATAGCATCAAATCAATAGATTCATTTTCATCACGCTTTCTGAGCATCACCCAAGCTGTAACGGTAATAACCACAGGGATGGGATAGGCAAGAGAGCCAAACGTGAAAAACAGAGTATCGGCAATCCATGCACCGACAAGGCCGCCTGCATTGTTAATGTCTCCTCCCCAAGCCGTTTGCGACCAAGAAGGATCAGCAGGGCTGAAGGTGAATAATGCGACAGACAATAATATAGAAGACAGTACAATCACAATAAGACTGCACTCTTTAAGGCGTTGAGGCCCATCAAGACGAGAGGACTGAGGCTCTTCTCCAGTTTTGATTATTGTTTCAACTTTATTTTTGTTCTCTTTGAACATAACCAACTTAATCAACTGCGTGATACTGACTCCAAGCAAGACGTTCATACGATGGAACATCCATCCGGCTAATCAGTAAGGAAAAAAATAGTCCGAGCAGCTATGCCACTCGGACTATCGATTTAACCATATTGGGACTTAAAACCCAATTACCTTAAGTCAGAATATCGAAAGGTATTCGCTGCTCTAATAAAGATTAGCGCGTTTTGATAACTAACTGGTTTGTCTGCTTCACTTCTTCCATCACAACATACGTACGTGTGTCGTTAACACCAGGAAGACGTAAAAGCGTATCGCCAAGGAGCTTGCGATATGCACTCATGTCCGACACTCGCGTTTTCAACAGGTAGTCAAAGTCACCGGATACAAGGTGACACTCCTGAATATCGTCGAGCTTCTGCACCGCTGCATTAAATTGTTCAAACACATCTGGTGCACCACGGTTTAGCGTGATTTCGACGAAAACCAAAAGTGATGCATCAAGGAACTGCGGGTTTAACAAAGCTGTATAGCCCGTAATGTACCCTTGACGCTCCAGACGACGAACACGCTCTAAACATGGCGTTGGCGAAAGGCCAACTCGTTTAGACAGTTCAACGTTTGAAATACGACCGTCTTTCTGCAGTTCGTTTAGAATGTTGCGATCGATACGGTCTAGATCCTTAGACGGCTTCTTATTGTTGTCTGCCATTTTTTATTCCACCTTATTACTTCCTTGCAAAAAAATATACTACAACTTTTTAATATTCAGTATCAAATTTTATTGTAACCCAACTATACTAGTTGTTAATTCGATAGAATTACCCTACATGCAGTTAATGCAACTAATATAGTTTATACAACCAAAATAAAATGAGGATTCAGGATGATTATTGGCGTACCTAAGGAAATCAAAAACCACGAGTACCGTGTTGGTATGATCCCAGCGAGCGTTCGCGAGCTAGTCTCTCAAGGTCACCAAGTTTTTGTAGAAACCAAAGCCGGTTCTGGCATCGGTTTTTCAGACGATGATTACATCGCTGTAGGCGCATCCATTCTTCCTACCGCTGCTGACGTTTTCGCGAAAGCAGAAATGATTGTAAAGGTTAAAGAACCTCAAGCTGTTGAGCGAGCTATGCTTCGTGAAGGGCAAATATTATTTACTTATTTGCACCTAGCACCAGATTTTCCACAAACTGAAGAGCTAATCAAGAGCAAAGCTGTCTGTATAGCCTATGAGACTGTAACAGATAATATGGGTCGCTTGCCACTACTTGCTCCAATGTCTGAGGTAGCAGGTCGCATGTCTATTCAAGCAGGCGCACAAACTTTAGAGAAATCTCACGGTGGACGCGGCCTTCTTCTAGGTGGTGTTCCAGGTGTTGAGCCAGCGAAAGTAGTGGTTGTAGGTGGCGGTGTCGTTGGTGCTAACGCCGCTCGTATGGCTGTTGGCCTGCGTGCAGACGTAACAATCTTAGACCGCAACGTAGACACCCTACGTCGTCTTGACGAAGAGTTCCAAGGTCGCGCAAAAGTGGTTTACTCTACAGAAGATGCTATTGAGAAGCATGTTCTAGAAGCAGACCTAGTCATCGGCGCAGTTCTAATTCCAGGCGCTGCTGCTCCTAAACTAGTGACTAAAGAGCACATCGCTAAGATGAAGCCAGGCGCAGCAGTTGTTGACGTTGCAATCGACCAAGGCGGTTGTTTCGAAACTTCACATGCGACAACACACGCAGACCCGACTTACATTGTTGATGACGTAGTTCACTACTGTGTAGCGAACATGCCAGGTGCCGTTGCTCGTACTTCAACTTTCGCTCTAAACAACGCAACTCTGCCTTACATTGTTAAGCTAGCGAACAAAGGCTACCGTGAAGCACTTCTTGAAGACAAAGGCTTCCTAGAAGGTCTAAACGTTATTCACGGTAAAGTTACGTGTAAAGAAGTAGCAGAAAGCTTCGATCTAGAATACGTTGAACCAGCTAACGCTATCGCTATGTTCAACTAATATTGGATAGCAATAACTAAAAAAACGCTCACCGAGGTGAGCGTTTTTTTGTTTGAAATAAGAAATTTAGCTAGGCCGTGTATCACTTTCACGTAGTGGTACTGCTTTGATTTAGAACCAACGCTCCAAAGCATTTTTATCTAGCTGTCGAAAGGCACGATTTAAGATGTGAGCGAGTTCTTTATAACGAGGTCGGCTTTTCATTGGTTCAAGCGCAAAACCACTCTCTACTATCTTCTGATGAATTTCCCGATACCAACCTGCCAACGCAGGAGGAAGCTGAGTATTTGCACGACTACCAAGCCACCACATCCCCTGAACCGGTAAACTAAGAGCAAACAACGCCATAATGACAGCCTGTGGCATTGCCGAGTAATTATTGAAGGCCATTTGAGTGAGAACACTGATCGCTGCGATTGCGGGCATCACTTTCACCCCAAACTTGGTGGCTTTGATGATGCGCTGTTCTGGAAACAGTAAATTGAGTTCCTTACGCATAGGCCAAGTATCCATGTACTTCTGCCCGTCACGTAGGTTATTAACTAAACCGGCTTTATTACTCATAGGACTCTCTCACTTCAGTATTGGGCCCAAACTAAAATTCAGTTGAAAGATTCAACTTTCAGCGTAAAAAATTGATGAAAGTTAATATTCTTTCAAATTTTTTTGTTATTATTGGCTATTATCGTTATCCTTTGCAGGCCCACAATCTCATTGTTGCCGTTATTTACAATTTAAGCAACTCTCGGGACCTTTCTGCAGCGGATGCAAGAGCAGTGTTCGGGAATCACTGCTGTCTTTTATACGGAATTCGACGTTTTTTTGACCAAGATTAGTACGCAGCCTTTCTCGCTTCGTCTATTCTTGTGATTAATTTTTATCCTAACTGATTATTACAGGTAGTCACTCATGTCAAAGCTAGTTTTAGTTTTAAACTGCGGTAGTTCTTCTCTTAAATTCGCGATTGTCGATGCAGAAAACGGCAACGAGCACCTAACAGGTCTGGCTGAATGTCTTCACCTTCCTGAAGCACGTATCAAATGGAAACTGGATGGTAAGCACGAAGCACAATTAGGTGAAGGCGCAGCACACGATGAAGCGCTTTCTTTCATCGTTGAAACTATTCTTGCTTCTAAGCCAGAACTTGCCGAGCAACTTAAAGCAGTGGGCCACCGTGTTGTACACGGCGGTGAGAAATTCACTCAATCTGCTCTTATCACTGATGACGTTCTTAAAGGTATCGAAGACTGTGCAACACTAGCACCTCTGCATAACCCAGCGGCTATCATCGGTATCAAAGCCGCTCAAAAAGCATTCCCTAGCCTGCCAATGTCAGCGGTATTCGATACGGCTTTCCACCAGTCTATGCCAGAAGAAGCGTACCTATACGCACTTCCATACAACCTGTACAAAGAGCACGGTATCCGTCGCTACGGTATGCACGGTACTTCTCACCTATTCATCGCTCGCGAAGCAGCTGAGCGTCTAGGTAAGCCTGCAGATGAACTAAACATCATCAACTGTCACCTAGGTAACGGTGCATCTGTTTGTGCAATCAAAAACGGTAAATCAGTTGATACTTCTATGGGTCTAACTCCACTTGAAGGCCTAGTAATGGGTACGCGTTGTGGTGATATCGACCCTGCAATCATCTTCCACCTACACGACGCACTTGGTTACTCTGTAGAGCAAATCAACACTATGCTAACTAAAGAGTCTGGCCTGCAAGGTCTGACCGAAGTGACTTCTGATTGTCGTTTCGTTGAAGATAACTACGGCGAGAAAGAAGAAGCAACTCGCGCGATGGACGTATTCTGCCACCGCCTAGCGAAATACGTGGCTGGTTACACTGCGACTCTAGAAGGTCGTCTAGACGCGATCGTATTCACAGGCGGTATTGGTGAAAACTCTGGCCCAATTCGCGAGATGGTTCTAAATCGCCTAGGCGTATTCGGTATTGAAGTAGATGGTGAAGCTAACCTGAAAGCACGTTTCGGTGGCGAAGGTACTATCACTACAGCCGACAGCCGCATCCCAGCGATGGTTATCTCAACTAACGAAGAGCTTGTCATTGCGGAAGATACTGCGCGTTTAGCAGGTCTTTAATTGACTTCACCGGCTGACTGTAAAGTCAGCCGGTTTTCTTACTAAGGGGCGTAACTCCTATTCCACTCTAGGAATACGAAGTTGGGCTTTATCTAAAATAGCTAAAGGTACTCTACGAATGTCTCGTACTATTATGCTTATCCCTGCCAGCGCTGGTGTTGGTCTTACTAGCGTAAGCATGGGTGTTCTTCGCGCTATGGAGCGCAAAGGCGTTAAAGTTTCTTTCTACAAGCCGATTTGTCAACCACGCTCTGGTGGTGATCAACCGGATCTCACTTCCACTATCGTTGGCCATAATAGCGATGTGAAGATCGGTGAGCCAATGGCGATGTCTGTTGCTGAGAGCCTTATCGGTAACGACAACATGGATGAGCTGCTAGAAACGGTTGTAGAACGTTATAACCAGATCAACAAAGACGCAGACGTTACGCTGATCGAAGGTCTAGTTCCAACTCGCAAACACCCATTTGCTAACCAAGTGAATGCAGAAATTGCTGCAACACTTGGGGCAGAAATCGTTCTTGTCGCAACACCTGGTACAGATAACCCAGCACAGCTGAAAGAGCGTATCGAAGTCGCTTGTTCTAACTTCGGCGGTACTAAGAATAAAAATATCTCTGGTGTTATCATCAACAAGCTTAATGCGCCTGTTGATGAAGCAGGCCGTACTCGCCCTGACCTATCTGAAATTTTTGACGATGCAGATAGCGCGAAGCAGAACGAAATGAAAGTAATGGAGATCTTTAACACATCTCCAATTCGTGTTCTTGGCTGTGTGCCGTGGAGCATCGACTTGATTGCTACTCGTGCAATCGACATGGCGAAGCACCTGAATGCGGAAATCATCAATGAAGGCGACATCAATACTCGCCGTATCAAGAGCATCACTTTCTGTGCACGTTCTTTGCCAAACATGATCGAGCACTTTAGACCAGGCTCACTACTTGTCACTTCCGCAGATCGTCCAGACGTTATTGTAGCTGCAGCGCTATCAGCAATGAACGGTGTTGAAATCGGTGCAGTTCTTCTCACTGGCGGTTATGACATTCCACAAGAGATCGTTGGCCTATGTCAGCCAGCGTTCGATTCAGGTTTGCCTATCTTTAAGGCACAAGGAAACACATGGCAGACGTCTCTAAACCTACAGAGCTTCTCTATTGAGGTTCCTGCAGACGATAAAGAGCGTATCGAGTTTATTAACGAACACGTTGCGGGCCACATCGATGGCAACTGGATTGAGTCTATGACGGAGGGCACTCAAAAGTCTCGCCGTCTGAGCCCACCAGCATTCCGCTACCAGCTTACTGAATTTGCACGCCGTGCAGGTAAGCGTATTGTTCTTCCCGAAGGTGATGAACCACGTACAGTTAAAGCGGCAGCCATCTGTGCTGAACGTGGCATTGCAGAGTGTGTACTTCTTGGCAACCCAGAAGAAATCAAGCGCGTTGCTGCGCAGCAAGGCGTTGAACTCGGTACTGGCGTTACCATTATCAACTCTGATGAAGTACGTGAGAACTACGTAGCACGTCTGGTTGAGCTACGTGGTCACAAAGGTATGACGGAAGTTGTTGCCCGTGAGAAGCTACAAGACTCCGTATTCCTTGGTACCATGATGCTTGAGAACGACGAAGTAGACGGTCTTGTTTCTGGTGCAGTTCACACCACCGCAAACACGATTGTTCCTCCGTTCCAAATCATTAAGACAGCACCAGATGCGTCTATCGTGTCTTCTGTATTCTTTATGCTACTACCTGATCAGGTATTGGTTTACGGTGACTGTGCGATCAACCCAGATCCGACAGCAGAACAACTAGCTGAAATCGCTATCCAATCTGCGGACTCTGCGGCGGCATTCGGTATCGACCCACGCGTGGCAATGATCTCATACTCGACTGGTGAATCAGGTAAGGGTGCAGACGTAGATAAAGTACGTGAAGCGACTAAAATTGCTCAAGAGAAGCGTCCTGACTTAGTTATCGACGGTCCTCTACAGTATGACGCGGCTATCATGGAAAACGTTGCTGCTTCTAAAGCACCTAACTCTCCAGTAGCCGGTAAGGCAACGGTATTCGTATTCCCAGACCTAAACACGGGTAACACGACATACAAAGCGGTACAGCGCTCAGCCGACCTTGTCTCTATCGGTCCAATGCTGCAAGGCATGCGTAAGCCTGTAAACGATTTGTCTCGTGGCGCACTCGTTGACGATATTGTTTACACCATCGCACTCACAGCGATTCAGGCCGATCAAGCCGCACAAGCAGAAGAAAAAGTGGTTAACTGATAATCCCTTTGAACGAATCAAGCCCTCTAATTTTTAGAGGGCTTTTTTATATTCATTATTTCTCTTAAACACACTCTGCTTACTTATACCTCAATCCGACACTAGAGGCTTTCACGCCCATGAGCAGATTCTAGATCAAGTTCAGGACCTTTCGGGACTACCTGTGTTGGGTTAATGCCTGTGTGGCTAAAGTAATAATGGCGCTTAATATGATAGAAATCTGTCGTATCGGCGATGCCTTCAACTTGATACAGCTCTTTCATATAACCATGCAAATTTGAGTAGTCCGAAATGCGCTGTTTGTTACATTTAAAATGGCCAACATAAACGGCATCAAACCGAATCAGTGTCGTAAACAATCGCCAATCGGCTTCCGTTATCTGGCTACCCGCAAGATATTGGTGCGTTGCAAGATGAGCATCAATACGGTCAAGCGCATCAAATAAGCTATCGTAAGCTTCTTCATATGCATCTTGAGTCGTCGCAAAACCACAGCGATATACGCCATTATTCACATTAGGATAAATATAGTTATTCCACTCATCGATTAAAGCGCTCAAATCACTTGGATAATAGTCATCATAATTACCGGTAAGCTCGTTAAACTCAGAGTTAAACATGCGAATGATTTCTGAGGATTCATTACTCACGATAGTATTATGTTTCTTATCCCACAGCACAGGCACCGTCACTCTGCCTGTGTAGTTTGGTTTTGCTTGTGTGTAAATTTGGTGCATGCGCGTATGACCGAATAAAGGTTCAGGCAAACCCATCTGCCACCCCTCTCCCATCATATCTGGACATACCACAGTCACATCAATATGCGCTTCTAGCTGTTTCAACTTTCTGAATATCAGGGTGCGATGAGCCCATGGACAAGCTAGAGAAACATACAAATGATAGCGGCCAGATTCAGGCTGAAACTTCGCATTAGCTTTGTTTTCTACCCAATCTCGGAAACCCGCATCTTCGCGAATAAACTTACCTCCGCTGGTTTTCGTATCGTACCAAACATCATGCCATTTACCTTCAACTAACTTACCCATATCTCACTCTCAACTGGTTCATCTTTATGGGCTAAGTATAGAAAAAGCCAACGTACTCTAAAGCAGAATAAGTTGGCTTTGTTGTTCGAATTATTTGAAGTAAAAAAAGCGCGACTCCCGAAGGATGCCGCGCTTAAGCCCGTCACAGGCTGAATCGATTAGACACTAACATGTAGGCAAGATACGGCATGTACATCATTACCCTGAATCGACGGTTTGGTGTTAGCGCACGCTTCCGTTGCTTGCGGGCAACGAGTACGGAATACACACCCCGAGGGAGGACTGATTGGTGATGGAAGATCTCCCTCTAACATCTCAATATGTTTGTTGCGCTCAAGCTTTGGATCAGGAATTGGTACTGCAGACATCAGCGCGCGAGTGTACGGGTGCTTTGGATCGGCAAACAGTGCTTCTGCTTCACCAAGCTCAACCGCATTACCTAGGTACATCACTAACACTCGGTCCGAAATATGTTTAACTACCGATAAATCGTGAGCGATGAATACTAGTGATAAGCCAAGTTCTTTCTGTAGCTCTTTAAGTAGGTTTACAACCTGAGCTTGGATTGACACGTCTAGCGCCGATACTGGTTCATCGCAAATAATCATCTTAGGTCTCAAGATAAGTGCTCGAGCGATACCAATACGCTGACACTGCCCCCCAGAGAATTCATGCGGATAGCGGTTGATCACGTTTGGCAAAAGGCCTACTTTCGCCATCATCTCTTTGACGCGATCTTTTACTTCCTGCTTTGATAGCTCAGGGTAAAAAGTTTCAAGAGGTTCAGCAATAATGTCGCCCACTGTCATACGCGGATTTAGCGATGCCAAAGGATCTTGGAAAATCATTTGGATATCTTTACGTGTTTCACGTCGCTGAACGTCTTGCATCTTGGTTAGGTCTTGCCCTAGCCAAACGACTTCACCGTCCGTTGCTTCAACAAGGCCGATAATTGCTCGAGCAAATGTCGACTTACCGCAGCCTGACTCACCGACGACACCTAGTGTCTCACCTTCGTAAAGGCGTACGTTAACACCGTCGACGGCTTTCAGATTCGAAGGCTTAGACCATGGCCATGCCGACTTAGACGCGATGCTAAAGTGGACTTTAAGATCTTTAACATCTAGGATTAGGTTCTTATCTATACTCATTTGCTCCAAGCCTCCCATTCTGAAAAACATGCGCGCTGACGGCCATCACCAAATGGCGTTAAGATTGGCGCTTCTTTCTTACAACGCTCCATTACACGGTGGCAACGCTCTTGGTAAGGGCAGCCTTGTGGTAAACGAAGTAAGTTAGGCGGGTTACCCGGAATTGTAGGTAGAATTTCACCTTCTGTATCCAGACGAGGAATCGCTTTTAGCAGACCTTCAGCATAAGGGTGGCTAGGATTATAGAAAATTTCATCGACAGTACCGTACTCCATTGT
This sequence comes from Vibrio sp. Isolate24, assembly GCF_022398215.1. Classification (NCBI taxonomy): domain Bacteria; kingdom Pseudomonadati; phylum Pseudomonadota; class Gammaproteobacteria; order Vibrionales; family Vibrionaceae; genus Vibrio; species Vibrio sp. Isolate24. Next base: position 297,899 of record NZ_JAKEUU010000002.1, on the reverse strand, counting down.
ACGGCCCGCATACATAACCAATACTTTGTCACAAGAACCCGCAACAACACCCAGATCGTGAGTGATCATGATGATAGCGGTATTGAACTCATGCTTGAGTTCATTAAGTAGCTCCATAATCTGCGCTTGAACCGTCACATCCAGTGCCGTTGTTGGTTCGTCGGCAATCAGCAGTTTAGGACGACACAATAGCGCCATCGCGATCATCACACGCTGACGCATACCGCCTGAAAACTCATGCGGGTACATAGTGATACGCTTACGTGCTTCCGGAATCTTCACGGCTTCAAGCATGCGTACTGATTCTTCGAATGCTTCAGCTTTGCCCATACCTTTATGAAGCATCAGTACTTCCATCAACTGATCGCTGACTTTCATGTATGGGTTCAAAGACGTCATCGGGTCTTGGAAGATCATCGCGATCTGTTCGGCACGTACTTTGTTGAGTGCTTTTTCTGGAAGGTTAAGAATCTCTTTACCTTCAAATTTCGCGCTACCTGAGATAATGCCGTTTTTAGCAAGTAATCCCATAATAGCGAATACAGTCTGTGATTTACCTGAACCAGACTCCCCTACAATACCTAGAGTCTCGCCTTGATTCAGAGAAAAATTTAAATCGTTTACTGCGGTGACGATACCATCTTGAGTGGTAAATTCGACACGCAGATCTTTGACATCTAATAAGCTCATCATTGCTTCCTTAATCTTTTATAGCTTTTGTTTTTATTTGCTATTCAGTTTTATCTGTCCTTAGGATCCAGCGCATCGCGCAGACCGTCACCAACGTAGTTGAAGCAGAACAGAGTCACAACCATGAATGCTGCAGGGAATGCAAGCTGCCAGATTGCTACTTCCATTGTCTGAGCACCTTCTTGAAGAAGGGCGCCCCAACTTGTCATTGGCTCCTGAACACCAAGACCAAGGAATGATAGGAATGATTCAGTCAAAATCATGCTCGGGATTAGAAGCGTTGAGTAAACCGCTACAATACCAAGTACATTTGGCACAATGTGACGAGTGATAATTTTCCACTTGCTCACACCACAAACGTGCGCTGCTTCGATGAACTCTTTACTGCGTAAGCTAAGTGTCTGACCACGTACAATACGTGCCATATCTAGCCACGCAATCGCACCAATCGCGACGAAGATCAGAATGATGTTACGACCGAAGAAGGTCACTAGTACGATAACTAGGAACATAAACGGTACTGCGTATAATATTTCAAGAATACGCATCATGACACGGTCTACTTTGCCGCCAATAAAGCCTGAAGCTGCACCGTAAAGTGTACCGATCAACACCGCTACAAACGCCCCCATTACACCGACCATCAGTGAAATCCGGCCACCCACCAAGGTACGAACATAAAGGTCACGACCTAAACTGTCTGTACCAAACCAGTGCTCTGCATTTGGTCCAACATGCATAGCGTACCAGTCAGTATCATCATAAGTGTATGGCGCAATAGTCGGTAAAACGATAACCGCTAGCGTCATTAAGAATAGGATGAACAAACTCACCATCGCTGCCTTATTACGCATAAAGCGGATGCGAGCGTCTTGCCATAAGCTGCGACCTTCGATCTCTAAATTTTCTGAGAACTTTTCAATCGCTTCTAGGTTTTCTTTTTTCGTTAACATAACCAAACGTCCCTGTTAGTAGCGAATTTTCGGGTCAATCATTGCAAGTAGGATGTCTACAATCGCATTAAATAGAATGAATAAGAAACCAATCAGAATGGTTACCCCCATTACTAGCGAGTAGTCACGGTTAAATGCAGCGTTAACAAATAGCTTACCTATACCTGGTAGACCAAAGATGGTTTCGATAACAACTGAACCTGTGATGATACCTACAAATGCAGGACCCATGTATGAAACAACAGGAAGAAGCGCTGGCTTAAGTGCATGCTTGATGATGATGTAACGGTAACTTAGACCTTTCGCGCGAGCGGTACGGATAAAGTTACTGTTTAAGGTTTCAATCATCGAACCACGAGTGATACGTGCAAACGTAGCAACATAAAGCAGTGACATACCAATAACTGGTAGCACTAAATACTTCAAGCTTCCATCTTGCCAACCACCAGCGGGAAATATGTTCCAATGTAGCGAGAAGAGATAGATAAGTGCAGGAGCCAATACAAATGAAGGCATTACTACACCTAACATGGCAGTGGACATTATGGTGTAGTCAACCCAAGTATTCTGCTTCAAAGCTGCAATCGTACCTATACTGACACCCATGATTACTGTAAATATAAATGCGATGAAACCAACTTTCGCTGATACAGGCAGTGCCACTGAAATCAATTCATTTACTGAATAGTCTAAGTATTTGAATGAAGGGCCAAAATCACCTCGGATAACGTTAGTTAAGTACGTGGTGTATTGCTCAAATACTGGCTTATCTAGCCCATATTTAGCTTCGATATTCGCCATAACTTCTGGCGGTAATGGACGTTCGCTAGAGAATGGGTTACCAGGAGCGAAACGCATAAGAAAGAAAGATACAGTGATCAAAACCAGCATGGTTGGGATCGCCTCAAATATCCTTTTCGCGATGAATTTAAGCATAAACTCACTCTTTCAGTCTGTGACGGTTAAAAGTTAATGAAGGAATCAATCAAATTTCTACGAATTTAGATTGAATAAAGGCACTGCATGTCATCAATAACATGCAGGCCAATATTTTATCGTTCTATCAAGTAAGGGTTACTTGATGATGTATAGATCTTTAGAATAGATTTTCTCTTCAGGGTTGTTTGCTGGGAAGCCTCCAACCTTTGGAGAAAGCAGACGTGGTTTCACGTACTGGTAGATAGGTGCGATAGGCATGTCTTTAGCTAAAAGTTTCTCTGCATCTAGGTAAAGAGCTTCACGCTCAGATTCTGAAGTCGACTTCAGCGCTTTATCGATGATTTCATCGTAGGCTTTGCTGTCGTAATGAACACCACCAGTGGTGTTATTACTCTTCATTAGCGTTAGGAATGACGTCGCTTCGTTATAGTCACCACACCATCCAGCTCGCGCTACCTCGAAATCACCAGAATCTTTAGTAGATAAGTAAGTTTTCCACTCTTGGTTTTCAAGAGTAACATCAAGCCCTAATGTTTTCTTCCACATAGAACCTAGCGCTACAGCAATTTTCTTGTGGTTTTCCGATGTGTTGTACAGAAGGTTGAATTTCAGCGGATTATCTTTTCCATAGCCCGCTTCTTCAAGAAGGCGAGCAGCTTCTGCGTTACGCTCTTTCTGAGACATTTGACCATAGGCAGGCATTTCTGGATTAAAGCCAGCAGTGATCTCTGGTGTTAAGAAATAAGCAGGCTTCTGGCCTTGAGCAAGAATCGCATCTGTCACAATGCTGCGATCAATCGCATAAGAAATCGCTTTACGAACACGGACATCATCAAACGGTTTTTTCTTAGTATTGAAGAGGTAGTAATATGTACACAAGTTGCCTGTTACTGATACTTCTTCTGGATGCTCTTTTTTAAGACGTTTAAAGTGCTCGATAGGTAGCTCGTAAGAGATATCGATTTCACCAGCTAGGAAGCGGTTCATTTCCGCTACTTGGTTTTCGATTGGTAGGAATGTCACTTTATTAAGAACTGTTTTCTCATTGTCCCAATAGTTTTCGTTGCGTTTAAGTACCAAACGCTCATTGACAACCCACTTATCTACAACAAATGCACCGTTACCAACAAAGTGCTCTGGCTTAGTCCACTGATCACCATACTTCTCAACCGTTGCTTGGTGAACAGGCTTAACCGTTGTATGGCCCATCATCATTACAAAGTAAGGCACTGCAGTTTCTAGTTCAACAACCAGAGTATGATCATCCACTGCTTTGACGCCAAGTTCGCTCTTGTCTTTCTTACCAGCAACAATATCTTTTGCATTTACCATCTTGGTGTATTCCATGTACCAAGAGTATGGTGAAGCTGTTGCAGGATCAACCGCACGCTGGAAACTGTATACGAAGTCACCAGCCGTTACCGGGTCACCGTTAGACCATTTCGCATCTTTACGTAGGTGGAAAGTAAATGTTTTGTTGTCCGTAGTTTCCCAAGACTCTGCAACACCCGGAACAGTATTACCATCTGCGTCTTGATTCACTAAGCCTTCTAACAAATCACGAATAACGTGAGATTCAGGTACACCTTGAGATTTATGAGGATCGATCGTCGCAACCTCAGTACCGTTACCTCGAACTAGTTCTTGTTTTTCAGCTAACTGAGTTCCTGCAGGAACATCTGCAGCGAGTGTTGCGGTAGAAGTAGCGGCGACAGCCAGACCTGCACCTAGAAGAAGGGCTTGAGTGATTTTGTTCTTATACATGAGTAAAACTCCAAGTTTTTCATTTGCATCCATGACGTCTTCATAAGGCCACTAGAACGGACAGTGATTTAGATCTGTTTAGTGCAAAAATTAAGCACAAAAATCTAAAGCCCTATAAAGATTGCAGCACACATTATCAATCATCGGTGTAATTTGCCATAAAAATGTAGCGAAAAATCGTTTAATTCTCCGACCAGTGCAACATTTTGGTAAAAAACACTACTGAAAAAAGGATTCCCAGTTTATTAGAATAAGAAATTATTCAGACTTAGATTGAAATGCCAATTAATCTAATAAGACACCTGTTTTTAGCATCTTATTCTAAAGATTGTGCAAAAGTTTTAACAAAAGTTATGTAAGCAAGCTAACATTTAACTACTTTCGTCTTACCAAAATAGCATTCTGTGAAGTTAATCACTCTGTTGCACAAGATATATGCTCCGCTCCACACTTAGACACCCTTCTCGACCCATACATTTTTTAACATCTCAATAACAATGGTTAAGTTTATAAAAAATAAGTATTTTTAGGTTTTTATTAGCTTTTTTTAAGCTTAATCATTTGTGAGAGAGCCGTATGAGCATTCATATACCGCTACCCCCACAACTGTATAGGCACCTCTATTATGAGAAAGCTCAATATACTAGCTATCTCACTATCTGCCGCATTTATGCTCGCTGGCTGCGATGGTGAAGAAAGCACGACAGAAAACATTGCGGTACAAGTTCCATTTTCCTCTAACAGCATCCCAATGCCGAACGATGGCTATGGTTACGATGAGGATGGTACTATCTCCCTACCCAATGAACCTTCCTCTATTCAAAATTACTCAACGCGCGAAGAGTACGAGGCCTACTACCAAAGTTTTGAAACCAGCTTTGCTGCAGTTGACGGTTGGGGACTCTGTGTGGAACCTATCGAGATCCCACTGGATAGCGTAAATTCGGGTCAAGTACCTGCTATAGACCCATCGTCGCTAGTAGGTAACGTACTGCTACTGGATAGTTCAGGAAATGAAATTGACGGTACCAAGCTGACAAGTGATGGTCGCCAGTTAACTATCCAGTGTAGTGCCGCCCTGCAACCTGGTACTTCCTACTACCTTGCTGTCACAAATGGCGTAAAAACCACTCAAGGCACGCCATTACAGCCTTCAAGCGGATTCACTCAACTACTTAATACATCTCCAAATGAATTAGATGAGCACGAACAATGGCTACAAAGCACCACTCAAGAGGCTGTCGATGTTTACCACACAACTGCTAACCCACACAGCCTCGTTTATGCCGCTAAGTTTACGACCCAAAATAGTTACGCCATTATTGACACCATAGTGGAACAAACTCGTACAAGTGTCCCAGCTCCAAGGGTTGATATGAGTTTGAGTACCGAAGATCACAAGATCGATAGAAAAAAGGGATGGGTGATAGTCTCCACTAAACTCACCACTAATAATTATTTACCCTTCACACAAGAAATTGCAGATAGTGAAGGCTGTACTTTAGACCGCTTCGACCCTATTGCAAGCTGCCCTTCTATGTATCGCTGGATGACCGGTGAGAATGGGGAAGCACTAACCAAGAAAGGGTTTGAAGAAAACGATACGAAAATCCAAGTTTACAACGATTCTTCAACTTTAATTGACGTCGACTTTTACTTACCGAAGAATGACGATACCAATACCCCAGACAAAGCTGCGTCATTCATTGAAGATCTCACTAACCCTGTAGTTATCTTTAATCATGGTATTACCGCGGATAGAACATCGGCAGAGTTGATGGCGAAGAAGTACACGGATAACGGGTATATCGTTGCTGCTATCGATATGCCTTACCATGGCAGTCGAATTGTAAATGACTCAAACGGTCTCCCGATTAGCGCCGCAATAGACAAGTCTTACTTTATTAATATTTCTTCACCGCTAGCGTTAAGAGCGAACTTACATCAAGCCGTCAGTGACTTTATTGGGCTGAGATGGGCCCTAAATTTTGGTCACCCAGACCAAGACCGAGAAGTACATCTCGTCGGCCACTCATTGGGCGGTATTATGTCAGTGATGACGACTGAAGCCACCTTTAGTCCAGATGGGACAACTGCCCCTTCAGAGGTCATCGAAGGCCTAGGATTAAAAACGTCCACTTTCGCCGTACCTGGTCAAGGTTTAGTTAACGTCACTTTATCTTCATTAACACTAGGGCCAGAGATGGAACAATCCGTCAAGAAGTCCCCGGATGTTCAACGTGGCATTGCAGAAACCTTGCTGCCTAATTTATGTCAGCCTGAAAACAGCAACCAAGAATGTATTGAAGCGCTTGAAGCAAACTCTGATGCACTAGCAGATAGTATCACTATGTTAGAAGACGAGATTTATGCTGCCGTCATTCCAATCCTCCGTCAGGGTGTTCAACAGACCATTGACAGTTCAGACCCAGCGGGTAAAGTCTCTCGCCAACGCGAAGCTAAACAACCAACATTACTGATTGAAGCAAAAGGCACCTGTCGAGGTACTTGTGAGATAGGGGACTACATGCCTGACACTGTGGTACCTAATTCAGCAGACAATAATACGATGACCGGCACAGAACCTTTGATTCGTGCTCTTGGATTGGAGCCTATTTTGGAGACGGCAAACGATCCAAATGGACTTAGAGGAGTAATCAGAGCAACTGTTGGTGGGCACGGCACATACCTCTTCCCTTATGAGGGGCCAATGGATGAAACTGGACTGCCTTCAATCTCTGAACTGGGTGCAGTGGAAGCCTCTCGTCAAACCCAACAAGATGCGGTTTTGGAAATGATCCAGACAAAAGGTGAAGATATCACTCTAGACGCAACTGATAATGAGAACATTATTGATACTAATGACTTTGATGATATAGCCCACAGTGAAGAGGTAAATTAATCCATGAAAAAGATCGTAATCTACACATTACCTCTCGTTGCTCTGCAAAGCCACGCAGCAGGCTTTCAGCTTAACGCCCAGTCAGCGACTGGCTTAGGGCGTGCCTATGCCGGCGATGCCATTATTGCCGACAACGCTTCTGTTGTATCAAAAAACGCAGCAGCCATGAGCTTGATCGACAAGCCAATGTTTTCAGTCGGTGCAGTGAATATCGCCAGCCAAGTAGATTTCAGCAATATTCGCTACACGCCACCAAGCTCAACAACCCAAGTTATTGACGATACAGGACTCGATAACAGCACCTTGGTGCCTAACGCTCACCTTGTATACCCACTTGAGGGAACAAAGTGGACGCTAGGCGCGACGGTTCACTCAAACTTTGGTACCGACGTTGAATTTGAAGATAGCTTTGAAGCTCCGATCTTTGGTGGAAAAACTTACCTTAGCAGCATCAATGCTGGCTTTTCTGCGGCCTACCAGTTAAATGAAGCTTGGTCTCTTGGTGGTGGCATCGATATTATTTACGGTGAGGGCGAGATATCTCGGACACCTAATAGTGCTAACCCACTTCGGATTGATGCAGACGGCGTAGGACTTGGTTTTAACCTAGGTGTTGCCTATGTTGTCGATGAAAACAACCGATTTGGACTGTCGTACCGATACAGCCCTGAGCTAACAGCCGAAGGCGATGTCTACGCTTGGGAACAAGGTAAGACTGATAGTGTTGATATTCCTCTTCCAGATATCGTTGAGTTCTCCGGCTATCACAAACTCAATGCTAAGTGGGCCGCACACTACAGCCTACAGTATGTTGCTTGGTCTGAGTTTGATAAGCTGACTTCGGAAAACTACAGTACATCGATTAAAGATTATGAATGGAAGAATGCAGGTCATGTTTCTGTTGGTGTAACACACTATCTAAACAAAGAGATTGAGTTACGAGCAGGTTATATGTATGACCTTTCACCTGTCGACCAAATCAGTTCACTGTCTATTCCTGACACAGACCGACACTGGTTTACCTTTGGTGGCTCATACGCAGCAACGGATCAACTCACCTTAGACTTATCCATTGGTTATCTGAAAGGCGAACAAGCAGCAATCAATGAATCGCAAACCATTGTTGACGAATACAACATCGAGGCAACGGTGAATGCCAGCGCTTGGTTATTTGGCGCACAACTAAACTACTCGTTCTAGATTGCGAGTTGTGAACAATCAAAGCCAGCATCTCTGCTGGCTTTTCTGAACTAAAAGTCAGCACCGCCCTAGCTAATCAAATAATCTGCAAACTCATCAATATGACATCGCTTGGTGTACGGGTTCAAAAACACGGCTTTTTCTCCCGGCAGTGGCAAACAATTCCCTAGTAAGTCGTAGTCGGTATGAGTGATGGACTCTACCCAATTAGTATTAAGCCCCTGCCTTTGCCGCTTAAGAAAGTGATTTCGATGATAAAACGTGTTCTTAACCAGATCATCGACCGTAGCATCACCTTGCTTGATGGACAGTTCTTTCTCATGAAGGTGCAACACTGAAACCGTGTCTTTAGGATAAAGTCGAAACGCGACAGATGGACCATGGTTACCTTCACACACCGCCTTACATCCGGGTATTTCGCTCAGTCTCAGGCGAAAATAATTAGCGTTTTGTAGCCCATGTGCTAGCACAACCTGATAACCTTCTTTACCAAGGAACTGCAACGCAGAGTAGGCAGAAAAAACACCGACCGCACCGCGCGAACACTCGATAGTTGATTGCAAATGCGTCTTTTGTTTAAGCTGAGATTCGAAGTAAGAAAAGTAGCTTGGCTCTTGTCTCAAGTCTTCAAAATCTTTCTTGTCTCGGACCATTAACAAGCTCGAGGTATAAGGCGCGTAGCCCCACTTTTGAAAATCAACGGTAAATGAATCGGCCTCTTTCAGACCAGCCATCATCTTCTTTAGGTAGCGTACGCTGGTTAAAGTGGCGTTATTAATGGAGAGTGGATTGTCTTGAGTGTCGTAATCCAGAAAAAACAATAAGCTCCAGCCTACCGCGGCATCGACGTGAATGTGAGGTTTACGAGTCATTTCGTATTTGCGAGACAAGCGCTCAGACAAGTCACGTACTCGTTTTACATCATCAATCGCGAATGTATCAGTAGTGCCGCAAGTCAGCATTATGGTTGGAACGACGACCCCTTGCTTGAAACAAGTCTCTAATTGACACTCCAAATCATCAAGACAAATCTGATTATTTCGATTAATACGTACCCGAATAACCTGTCTTTCAAGGTCAAGTCCTAAAAGGGACAAGTTGGTCATATTTGAGTAGTGCCCCGATTCAGAGTTGACCATACAAAATCGCCGCCCCGCCACTCCTTGTGATTTCGACTTTGGGAATGATTTACGTAACCCAAACAGGTACCCATAAAGATTGCAAAAGGTGCCACCCTGAGTAAATAGGCCTCCAGCAATTTGCGGATCGTACCCAACTAATCGGGCAATCTGACGTACGACCATTTTCTCTAGCTCTACAGCCATACCCGCATACTCGCTGTAGACTAAGTTTGGGTTTTTCAATGTCGCCAACATCGCCCCATGAATTGCAGGGTCACAAGGTGTCGAGATAACATTCTCAACCGACGTTGGATCTTGCCAATCTTTGCAGTGATGGGCAGCAAACAAAGCTAATGGATCAAATGCCTCTGCAGGCGCATGCATCCGCTCTGGAATATCGTCACGCTCACGCAGAGCTTTTTCCAATTGACGATAATCTTGGGTGGAAAAAGGTGATTTTCTACTGGCAAGCATACTTACCTCAGGGGAGGCAAATAGGGGCCATAACCGCTTATCACGACTAAAAAAACGGCGAATCACCTCATTATATTTCTTCACATAATGGGGGGATAACGCATTCGCTTTTAAGCCATCTTTTTCGAGTGTTGCAGTATGGTTCATACCTCATCTCCTAGTGGCTTAAAAGAGTCATTTTAATTTGAAGTTGGCGACTAACCTTTCTAACTCATGGTTGGACTCACTGAGAGATTCTGTCGCAGCAACGGTTTGCTGACCACTGCTCACTAACGATTCAACAATCTCTCTGATGGATAACATGTTGCGACTCAACTCTTCAGCAACCGTACTTTGCTCTTCCGTCGCCGCCGATATCTGAGTGCTGACATCGTCAATTTCTTTCACCGAAACACTCATCATGCCAAGACTTTCTGACACTTCTGACGTTTTCTCTGCCGTAGATTGGCACTGCTCTTTCGTCGCTTCCATCGCACGAACCACACTTTCAGTGCCATCAAGAAGTTGGCTCAACATGTCAGAGATTTCGGTCGTGCTGTTTTGTGTTCTGGCAGCAAGCGCTCTGACTTCATCTGCAACGACAGCAAAGCCCCGGCCTTGCTCACCTGCACGTGCCGCCTCAATAGCAGCATTCAGCGCCAGCAAATTCGTTTGCTCGGATATTTCACCAATGACGGTCAGAACCTCACTGATGCGATTAGCGTCTTGCTTCATACTGACAATTCGGCCAGACATATCATCAACTTCAGTGACCAACGCACTGACGGTCGATACTGCGGTATTAACAATACCTAGTGACGATTGCGCCTCACCACTCGCCGCTTCAGTAATTCTATTGGATTGATGAACATTTTCAGCCACTGTCCGTGCGCTCTCACTCATTTCAGTAATCGCGGTGACCACTTGCTCAGTTTCGCTCGAATGGTTCAAAAGTTTCGATTCATTCTCTTTTGCGGTTTGACCGAGTTGGACAAGGCTGGAAGAAATGCTTTGACTCGCTTGTGAAATTTGCAACATCATCTGCTGTAGGTTTTCGACAAACTGATTAAAACCTTGGCTGATTTCTCCTAAGTCATCATTACTGCTGACTTCAAGGCGTTGAGTTAAATCCCCGTTGCCTTGTGACAAGTCTAGAACTGCAGATTTTAAACCTAGCAACGGCTTATATGCGTAGTGAAGAATAACAAAGATGGCACCAAAGCTGACAAGGAAAAGCAAAAAGCCTGTAATGATCGCTTCTTGTTCCGCTTGGTCAACATGGGCCAAGGCGGTGGCTTGATCAACAAACACCATTAATGTCCAGTACATATTGTCAGTGAGATTCACCCGCTGAAAATAGCCATCAAATTGAATACCAAGGTATGGAAAGGTCAAGTGCCCCGCTTGTCTTGAGCTAAACATCCGCTCCATTTCAATAAAGTTCGGGCTCACCTGCGATGGTGTACGACCAATATCATTAGGGTCATCACTAGCAAAAAACACGGCATTTTGATCAGTGAGTGTCGCGGCACCACCAGCAAAACGCATATCACTAACTGTTCGGATGATCTCGCCGAGCTGAATATCACCCAGTAACACCCCCACAACTCTGCCACCTTGTTTAACAGGCATGGTCGCACTCACCACCTTTTCACCAGTGACTTTGTCTTGGTAAATATCTGTCAGTGCCACTGAGGAAGCTACTTTTGCCGCTTTGTACCAATCACGAGTTCTGAAGTCGAATTGATTGCTACTCTCGACAGACATATAGTTACGTCCATCTTCATAGGTCATGATGACATTAGAAATCCCTGCGCTTTTGGCAAGTAGATTAACCATTTTCAGATTATCAGCATCAGATAAGCTAGGGTCGAATTGCTCTGCACCGGTGGCAATAGCATTGATACGGAACTGCATCAACTGCTCAAGTTCAGTCACATGAAAACTCAGCTTGTTTCGAGTCTCATTTATCAACGACGTGACCATTTTTTCTTTCATAGATAGGATGTTCAGCGTGCCAAGAACAATCAAAGAGATGGTCACCAGCAAACCGACACCGAGATAGATACGCGTTTTAAAACCTATATTCATTACGCCTCCTCACTTCATGAACGAGCGATAAAAAGAACGTAAGGATGAATTCCGGTCTGCATTTTAATTTGTATATAGGTTGCTGAACAATTATCAGCAAATCGTGAGCTTGTGCCCACATCAAACCGTCTATACACCCAGCCAACACAATTACCTTAGCTTGATATCACAAATATATGCAACAATTATTATATAAATTTATTATCCTTAGAAAGGAAAAAGCGATGAGAAAATCGGGGAAGTCTATATTCTTTATGCTTTAATTCAGCGGCTTAAACAATATGAAAGCTAGGTAAGATGGCCCTATAAAGAGCCATCAATAATTCGCTCTTAGCGTGTGGAAGCTTCAAGCGTGACACCGTTAAACGAAGAGTATCCGTTTAGCAAAACATGGTAAGTACCCGGTGTGGCATTACTGAATGTACAAGTCTCGCTATTTCCATAACGGTATGGTCGGCAGTCCCAATTCTGCTTACTGGCTTCCGAACCGAACTTAACGTAAAGATCCACATCACCTGAGCCACCCGATGTTTTAACCTCAAGTGTTTTTGAAGAGGTTAGTTCAAAACGGTAGGCAAGCTCACTACCTGCCGATCCAGAGACTCCCGTCACTGGCACACTATCTTGTAGTACATTATCAACAGGTGGTGTATCCCCAGAGGCATTCCCCATCTCCACTGCGTAAGCAAGACCAAGCTTAGTAAATTTGGTTGCATGAGCACCAGTGGGGTCCGAATTCTCTAAGGTATCCTGAGAGGTGTGAATCTTAGGGTTATAGTCATTAAACTTTGACTCAAAAGGCATCGCAGCAGAATACCCAGCATTGTGCCATGAGGCATGGTCAGAACACGCATAACCACAACGATCATAACCATAACTCAACGCTGGTAGGTATTCGTCAAGCAGGCTAGCTAAAAACTGCGTTAGGCTGCTGTCGGTGTAATCAGTGATGAAGACGATATCTTGTGCAGAGCCTTGATAGTTGGTCATATCCAACTGAAGGGCAGACACCACATTTTTGCCCTGAGATTTGTAGGAGTTGGCAATATCCTGAGAGCCACGTAGCCCTACTTCTTCGGCGGCATAAGCCATAAAGGCCATCGAGCGTTTAGGCTTGAAGTTGTTCTCAGCCAGAACACGAATTATCTCAGTCACACTTGCGATGCCCGACGCATCATCGTCAGCACCGGGGGCAATTGTGTGTTCATCCGTTCGTGAGCCAATAGTGGAATCTAGATGACCACCAATCACAACCCATTCATCAGGGCTTTCTGAACCCTGAATCGTCAAGATCACAGATTTCTGGTTGTAACCTGAGTGAGAAAACTGCTCAACACTGGCATTAGACAGGCCAGAAACCAAGGAACGCCACTCGCTGGCTATCCAATCAGACGCTTGAGCACCAGAAGTGGTGGTGTAAAAACGGTTGTTGAAGCTCGTCAGCGAAGTGATAGTGCCAGTAATCTGCGCAGGATCAACTTGCGGTAACCAAGCATTGACTGTTGCTTGCTGGGAAATGTCAGGGATTGAGAAACTATTAAGGGACAATGGCATAGCGCTCGCCGCCATTGCACTCTGAGCGGAAGAGTGAACCATATAGCCACCACAGCGATGATGCTCTTCATGCATATTGTGAGACAATTCTGCCAGTTCCGTTTCATCAACCTGCCCGATCCAAACACTCCCACTACTAGCCAGTGAATTCGGCAGCACAGCTTGTGCCCCTGATTTCGCTACTGTTTTGGATGCATCAGCACCGATTGATATCCATACTTTGTCTTCTGCGTGTGCATTTATGAAAGCCGTGGAAAGCGCCATAGCCAAAAGCGTTTTAGTGTAGTTCATTATCTCCTCCATGGAGTTTTATAAAATCACCAAAACTTAGGATATTTATTTACATTTTGAGAATTATTCGTTTCACATCAAGTCGTAACAATAAGTTGTCATCTTTATATCAATACCAAGAATAGTTAATAAGGGCACCGAAGTGCCCTAAGCTTGACTCAGACTATTTTGCCGTTACAGACAAGGTAACACCTGAAAAATTGCTGTACGCATTGATCATGATGTAAAGATCTTCACTCGCATCCACTGCATCACACGACTCCGTATTACCAGAGCGATATGGTCTGCAGTCGTAGGCACTTCTGGTTGGTTGAAGTCCTGAACGAACATACAGATCAGCATCACCCGATCCCGATGCAATAGACACCGTGACGTCAGAGGTGCGTTTATCTGAGCGAAGGACATACATTTTCTGTTCACCTTTCGTGAGCGTAATACCAGACAACGGTGTATCTAGACTCAGCTCGGTGATATCACTTCCTGGTTGTTCAACCATGCCATCGGGCAGAGTGTTGTTAAAATGGCTCGCCACTTTTGGCCAGATTTTACTGATTTTAACCCCTTGGTTTTCACAGCCACCAAAGTGATGCAGCGCAATGGCTTTGTTGCTGCTGGTTTTGAGTACTGGCGAACCTGAAGAGCCGCCAATAGTGTCACAGAAGTAACCTGTATCGGTGTTCACTCCACGGCCATTGGCTGAGGCAACATCAATTTGACACAGTCCGGAGCCATTTTGGTCGCTTTCAATCGCGAGCTCTTTCGGGTTACCCGATCCATGTTGTGGTATATAAATACCATCTCCATAGGTCGGCTCAGACGCATCCAGACCTAGATAACCAAACGAGGCGATTTTGGCGAAGTCATCAACAGTAAAAAGCGTGTAGTCCAGCTCATAATCTGTGCTGAGCATTTGGTCACCCATCACTTTGACGGTCGTCGACATTGACCCGTTACACGTTGAGCGTTGGTAGTTAAACCAAACTTCGGTGTTTTTCAGCTCGGTTTCGCTCTCAACACAGTGGTTATTGGTAAACATGCGGTTGTCCGGGCCTACACGCCATGCGGTACATAGACTGCGACCATTGATCAGCAATCGCGCTACTGGCGTTGTCCATGCGACTTTCTCTGGATGTGAATCTTCCCAACACGCCACATCTTTTCGCTCGTTTACCCCACAGGTGGAAAGCGTCGATATCTCCTGATCCGCCGTATCTTTACCTGCCATGTAATAATCGAGCTCAAGCTGTCCTTGCTGGCCTTTGGCATTCGCAATCAGTTCGATAACAAGTGCATCGCCTGAGATAGATTGTGCGAACCAATCTAGCTGACTGTCGGTGTACTCAACCACCTCATCCGTCGTGGCGGATTTAACACGTAAAATAGCCCCTTTTGGCAGTGAAAGTTGTTTGAAGTGCAACTTGATGAACGCAGCCCCTTGATGTTTCACTACTTGACTCAGATGTTGACCCGAAATACCGGTCAGCTCTGCATCTGACAGTGTGAATTTCACTTCATCAGCAATGACAGGCAACGCTGTGTCTGCCATCGCGACTGGAGTGATAAGACATGCAATAGCCAACCCAACGTTGCATAAATTTGTCTTCATTGTTTTTTCCTTTTTGGTTTATTTGTGTTGTCCCAAAAACAAACATATGCGGAAAAAACAAATAAGCAATCAATTGCATAATTGCTTTTGAGTAAAGAAAATTGAACAGGTCGCTTTATTAAGGTGAATAAAAAGGCACTCGAAGAGTGCCTTTATCTGGATATAATTTATTGAAATATCAGAGTTTAAATGTCGAAACCTTAGCCATTAATTCGCCAGAAAGTCCCTTCACTGTGCCCGCTTCCTGCGAGCTTTCCTGAGCACTATGAACTAACTGATCAGCGACATCTTTGATCGAGGTGATATTTTGTGTGATTTCATTAGTTACATGGGTTTGCTCTTCAGCCGCTGTCGCGATTTGTGTCGCCATGTCACTAATGGTTTGAACGGCAGTATTAATCTCTTCCAATGCCACACTCGCCTTGTCCGCATCTTCCACAGAATGCGTCGCCAGAGCGGAACTGTTTTCCATCAACTTAACGGCATTACCGGTAGTAACTTGCAGCGTATCGATCGTCGCTTTTATTTCTTCAGTTGAATCATGAGTACGCTGAGAAAGCACTCGAACTTCATCAGCAACAACCGCGAAGCCTCGTCCTTGTTCACCTGCACGCGCAGCCTCAATCGCTGCATTCAGTGCCAGCAAGTTGGTTTGCTCAGCAATACCTTGAATCGTCGCCAGAACGGTTGAAATATCCTGAGAGTGGCGGTTTAATTCTCCAACTACATTGCTTGCTTCTTGCAGCTCGTTGGCGAGACGGTTAATGGAGTTTTTGTTTTCCAGAACAACAGCACGGCCATTTTCGGTGTTTTTCGCCGAACCTTGCGCAGAGTGCGCGGTTTGCTCAGCATGAGAAGCAATTTCAGCAGTTGCAGAGGCCATCTCTGTTACCGCTGTTGCCACCATAGTAATTTCCTGCTGCTGATGGTTTATCTCATCCACATTACGGTTTGCACGTTGGTTACTAACTTCCGATTGCTGAGATAATTGCTGGGACTGCTCTCGTATATGAGCAATCAACTGATGCATACTACCGACAAAGGTGTTGAAGTTATTAGCAAGCTGACCCACTTCATCATTACTATCAACTTCTAGTCTCTGAGTAAGATCACCACTACCATGTGCGATTTGTTCTAGCGCATTGGAGACATTGGTCAATGGGCGGAACAAAATGCCACACAACATATTGAACAAGAAGGTACAGACAATCACCACAAGAACAGTTACAGCGATTTGCCCCCACACTGCACTGTAGAGAGGAGCCACTAAGGATTCACGATTCAACACAGTAACAGTGATGAGCGGAGTCCCTTGAATCGGTGCTGCATACACGACACTTAGCTCGCCATTAACATCCGTATAAACAACACTGCCTGAACTCATCGCCTGCTGAATCACACCGAAGTCTAGTCCAAGTTGTTGTACAGGCTGATTAAGCAGTTTTGTATCTCGGTGTGTGAAAACGTTACCTTGTTGGTTGGCGATAAACATGTAACCTTCACCGGGAAGGATGACTTTATCTAGCCCTGAGATAATGTCGGTAATTTCAACATCCGCCCCCAACACAACGTTTTCGCCACCTAGACTGACCACGCTACCTAAAGAGACCACATTTGCACCTGTCGCTGCCGCTACCGTTGGGTTGTCCATGAAAACCTTGGATGGGTTCTTCATCGCATTGATGTACCACCCCCATTTACGCGGATCGTCATTACCCGGCGGTAAAACGACACCATTAGCGTTATCCTGAGAACCGTCGGGATAAGCAAGGAATACATTATCTAAACCTGCAGAGTTCTTAACTTGCTTGAGGTTACTGACTATCGAATCCATATTGGCATCAGGCACGATTGACGTCAGCGCTCGCTCTTTAGATTCGATCCAATCAGACACATATTGGTTGTAGGAAGCTGTAGAACTTTCTAGTCGCTGAGTCACTTCAATATCTAAACGCTGTAAAGAAGCCCGAAAAGACAATAGCTCTACCAATAAACCGCCAACAATAATGGCAATACTGGCTGACAATGCCAGTTTGTTCTTTAAAGACAAGTTTTTAAACATAGGACAACCTTGTTTGATTATTTTTATCATCATGCAGTACTAAGCTTTAGTTGCTCACCTACACAATTGCAAAGATAACGTACCCGCTTTGAGCCTCCCATTTAAAGAGTCATTCTTTGTATGGTTATCACGGATTTATTTCACACTTTAAAATAAAACAGTCATACGAACTATTTTTATTGGTAAATATCAACTTAATGATGACTTATGAATCTATACCAATAAGAGTAAATAAAATTTTTGAAGTGACTCGAAGGGAAAATTAACAGCCAGCAATACATTACTTATCGATGGGAACAATGTGGCAAATTGACATCAATGCGACGACTTATTAGTCACCTAACACATCAATTTATAAAATCCTTGCTAGGTTGAGATCTCTGATAGCACATCGCTAGTGCTTCCAGATGATCAATAACCATTACAAGGAACGATTATGAAATCTTGTTTGAATGTCAGTTTAGCGACCATGGGCTGCCTGACAGCTCTAGCTTCCATTAATGTTAACGCCCACGGTTGGGTTGAATTCCCAAGTGCACGCCAGAATACCTGCTACCTCGATGGTGGATTTTGGGACGACCAAATTCCCAACGCCGCCTGTCAGGCGGCGTTTGATGAGTCCGGTGCCTACCCTTTTGTACAGCGTAACGAAGTGGCAGCCAATGTAGCAAACTATCGAGACATGGCGCATGTACAGGCTATCGTCAGGGATGGCGCACTGTGTAGTGCTGGTGACAGTGCAAAAGCAGGGCTAGATGTTGCTTCACCACATTGGCAAAAAACAGCATTATCACTGGATTCTAACAATCAGTTTGAATTGGTGTTTAACGCCACCGCTCCACACAACCCATCTTACTGGCAATTTTACCTTAGTAAGCCGGAATACGACGCTAGCCAACCACTAACATGGTCTGATCTGGATCTGGTTGATACTGCAGGTAACCTTGCCGTCGGTTCGGACAAAAAATACAGAATGACAGTTACACTGCCTGCTAACAGAACAGGTGATGCCATCCTATATACCCGCTGGCAACGTGAAGATCCAGCCGGTGAAGGCTTTTATAACTGTAGTGACATTACCTTCAATGGGGATGGCAGCACACCTACCGACCCGACGGATCCAACCGATCCGGGCAATAACCTCTCTGTACTTGGTTACTATGTCCCGCAAGGGTTTGGGCCAGTGGAATCTGGAGATACCGTTCGATTCCGTACCTTTGACCAGTACGGCAGCGAGCAGCACGATATTTCATTGGCGATCGCCGCTAACAATACCAGCGAAGAAATTTGGTCTGCGGAGTTGGCTGGGCAATTTAACAGCCTGACAACGGGCGCTTGGTTTATTGGCATCTGGCATGCTGAAATGAACCACTATATGTATGACTCTTCGAATATCCATGCCAATCAAGTTCACGCTCCAGCCGCAAACTTCAGCTATCAGTTGTCCTTGGTGAAAGGTGATACGCCACCGCCAACGCAACCGGATAATGCTTGGTCTGCCGACAGCACTTATGAGCAAGGTGATGTGGTCACTCATAACGGCCGTTTATGGACAGCACAATGGTGGACACGGGGCGAAGAACCGGGCACTACCGGAGACTGGGGTGTATGGCGCTAGTCTAGCCTCAACATCTGCTTGTGCTAATCCACCCCCCATGATTCCTTGGGGGTTGGATTTTGATAAATCAGGCTCATAAAAGTCAGCATATCCCGCTATCTCAAACGAAAAACTAGAAGTGACACTGAAACGCGGCCAAATAAACAGCGTTCGTTCATATTAGTGGCGACGTGGTACTGTCATTTTTGACTGCTAAAGTTATGTATTGAGTTACATATAACTTATGTCAAAAGGCTAGAACCATGGGAATTGCATATCATACTTATATCGGCAAGCAGGTCACCCAATTGCCGAGCCTCCCCTGCCGCGCGGCAGGGAATGTTTCTCTTAATACGCCAGTAGGCAATTGCATCGATCGCTTCGGCCGCATCTGGCTGGCAGATACCGCACACAATCGTTTGTTGGTGTTTGATAGAAAAATGAAAAAGTTACTCGCCAGTTTTGGTTCAGTGGGAAGTGGCAGCCAACAGTTTAATATGCCTTTTCGCCTTCTTCCTCACCCAGAAAAACCATGGATTTATGTCAGCGACATTGCCAACAAACGCATCCATATCCTTGAATACAATCAAGCGCTAAACATTCGATCCATTCACCGCTTCGGTGCGGGTGAACCCGTTAACCTCGAAGGGCCTAATGGGCTCGCGTTTTATAAAGGGAAACTATGTGTCGCTGATGAGTTTTACGAAGGGCCTGACAACGAGAGTCGTTTAGTCGTGTTTGATGAAAATGGAAACTGGCTAAAGGACATTAATGTTATTAATGCACAGGAGCCGGTGCACTTTCTTTGGCCACAAGGCCTAAGCTGCGATAATAATGGCCACTTATATGTTGCGAATACCGGATTCGCCACGATAGTTCGCTGCGACTGGGATGGCAAGCCAGTCCCCTTTGCCAGCGGAAAAACCTATCTAGAAGGCATTGACCTCGCTCGTGATGTATCAATTATTGATAACCGTATTCTTATACCCGGCGCGAAACCATATTCCATATCGGTCTATGACATCGATGGGCATTTCTCAGGCAGCTTGAATGGACTCTTCTCCCCCATTCAGATCACCAAAATGCATCAGGATACATTACTGATCACTGAGCCTATCTTAGCTTCCGTTCAAATTCACAAAGTTGATTGGGCTGATTTATCTCCTGAGTTGCCGACAACAACCATAGTTGTTGACCAGTTAAGTGATGAGCGAGATCAAAAAGGCCAGCTTCACTTCGTCACTTCAGTGGCAGGTAATACTTCACCCGCCGCTCAAAGTGGATACACCTGCCAATACCCTTTGCTCAATGCATGGTGGGATCAGCACTTCCAGCAACAAGATAAGTGGCTAAACTCGATACACCAACTTGATGCACCGTCTTGGGTATCGATGGCTTTGAGCACACAGCTCGAATGGACGCAAAGATGGCAGCAAACTTGGGTCCGCATCTTCCTTGGCGATCAGTTTAACGATTCTAGTCAACTGCTATGGTTAGTTGATGCAGGTAACTATCAGCTTCAAGCGACTGAATACAATCGTCCAGACACTGCCATGCCAAACAGCTTACCGCTGCTTCCTGGGTCTTTGGGTATCTGCTCTCTTACGCCTGCCATGCCATTAATTGGTCATCTTAACCCCGAACTCCCGTTACTGGTTGTGAGTAACTACATCAGCGGTATTGTCACTATTTATCAATATGACGAGTTCATCGGTGAATTGGTGCCTTTTAGCTATTTTGGCGGTTTAGGCCACGCTGACTGGCAATTGTTTAAACCTCAAGGAATCGCGGTGGATCCAGTCAGCCGAGATATATACGTTGCCGATTCTGGCAATAACCGTATCTGTCGCTGGCGACTGAATGCTCAAGGGATAGCTGGCTTAGTTAGTACATTCGGCCAAAAAGGTCACGGTGACCAAGATTTCTTTACTCCAACAGACATCACCATCACGCCAGACGGGCACAAATACATTACCGATCAGAACAACAACCGAGTCGTCATTTATGACCGTCATGACAAATACATAGGTAGCTTTGGCCAACAAGGTTACGGCACAGACAACGACAACTTCTTGTTGCCGACCAGTATCGATTTTGATGAGGGTAAGCTGTTTGTATCGGATTTAGTCAACCGCGCGATTAAAATCTTCGATCAACAAGGCGAGTTTATCGATAGCTTTAGTGGATTTGGCGCAGATCCAAGCAAAGGCGAACTATGGATGCCCTACCTTCTCCATGCGCACAATCAAACCCTTTACCTACCTGACTGCGCTTTGAATCGCGTCAACGTATATAAAATCAGCTAAGGAGAGCGTCATGACATCAGTATTCGACAAAGCAAAGACCAAACGTCTGAAGCAAGCAACAACTGACATTTCTGAACAATCAGTTGAAGCCAGTGACAAGCTGATTCAGCAGTACCAGTGCGTCACTGAACACTGCCTCAATCAGCCATCCTCAAAAGAAACCCGTAAAAAGCTTGAGGAGTGGCACAGTGCTCATCAGGCTCATGCCATCAATCACAACTTATCTCCTCCACATGAAAATTAAATAAGCGGTATTCTTCATCTATACTCCCTAATAGGTATCGCTCACATAAGGTGTAAATATGGTAAGGAAACCATTCATGTTAGCCACAGCGCTTGCCATATCGGCGTGTCATCATGACGGTGAACTCAACTTAGATGATTCTAATTCGGACTCAGATACTGGTACCATCACACATATGGGCTGTAATGTTGCCTCCTATCAAGGGACACACTTAGACAGCACAAGTGCATCCGTAACTAAAACATATTATTGCCCTCCCACTACGGATGAGGTAACAACTGCTGGTTACACATACAGCTCATCAATCACAGAAGGCACCGTTACCTACGCCTTAATGAACGCCACTGAAATTTTAAACTTTTGTAATGGGGTATACAGCGGCGTTCCGCCGTTAACAGACTATACCTCATTCATCAATGCCAATAGTGTGGCGGAATTCGGTGATACCTCGGGTTCCTATGCTTGGCCTGTCTCTGCGGTATATTTCACATTACTCAATGGCAGTACTTGGGTCGAAGTGACACTGGATTCGTCAGGCGGTGCGACCGCAGACGTTGCAGGGGCAACGGCCATTGATGGGTCCAGCGAAAGAGCACTTGCTCTTTGTGTCACCTCACCATAACTACACTGCCTTATGAAAAGGTAGCCTGTCTGATATCACCTTACCGTCCTTGATGGTGATAATACGCTTGGTTCGTTCAGCCAGCGTATTGTCATGCGTAACAATAATTAAGGTTCGTCCTTCCGCATGTAACTGGTTAAACAAAGCTTCGATTTCAGCGCCTGACTTGGAATCCAGAGCACCTGTCGGCTCATCTGCCAAAATAATCTGCGGATCGTTAACCAGTGCTCGTGCAATCGCTACACGCTGTTTTTGACCACCGGATAACTGATTCGGCTTATGATCGAGACGATCGCCCAACCCAACCTGTTCCAGCAGTTTGGCCGCGCGCTGGCGACGCTCTTTAGCTTTGATACCTGAGTACACTAAAGGCAACGCGACATTATCAAGCGCCGTTGCGTATTCAAGCAGGTTGAAGCTCTGAAAAACAAACCCGATTTTCTGGTTACGTATTCCCGCTAATTCATTAGCACTCAGTGTTGCCACGTTCTGCCCATCAAGCAAGTAATCGCCATCGGTTGGTTTATCCAAGCAGCCGAGCATATTCATCAGAGTAGATTTACCCGAACCTGAAGGGCCGAGAATAGAGAGAAACTCGCCCTGCTCAATCGTCAGTTCTACACCATCTAGTGCCCGAACTTCCACTTCACCGCTTGAGTAATACTTACAAAGATTCGTTAATTGAACCAATGCATTATCTGACATAGTGACTCCTGATTTTTTGACCACATCATTCACTTTGTAACGCCTCCATAGGTGTCACCTTAGCGGCGCGATTCGCTGGCAACCACGCTGACGCCACGCCTATGACAACCAGAGTCGCAATCACAATTGCCACTACAACCCAAGAAAGCTCTGGGACAGGTTTGCCCAAGCGTTCATAAAAAACATTGCCTTCGAGACTGACAGAACTAATTGCAGATACCAATGCGTAAGTGACTGCAAGCCCGAGAGCCCCACCCATCACCATCGTCATGAGCGACTGAACCAGATAGTGGAGCCGAATCGCCGTGGGCGTCGCGCCCACAGCCATTCGCACACCAATATCTCGGGTTGAACGTTTCACGGTAGCGTACATGACATTGGCAATACCGACTCCCGCTACCGCGAGTGTGACAAAACCAATGATGCCAAGAAAGCTTTGTAAGCCAACTAGAAACTGCTGCATGCTTTTTTGCTTCAAGAACATATCTTCTACTTGAACAATCTGCTGATCAGTAACACTGGCACCATGCTTGCGCGCTATCACCTGACGAATGGTTTTCGCTAATTTGACTCTATCAACACCACTTTTTGGTTGAACATTAATACCAGCTATATCACCACTAGTATGAAAGCGCTGCCACGTGGAGAGCGGGACAAAGCTGGAGTAATTAATGGGATCACCCTGCTCAATATCGGCACTGTTTTTTTCCAGTACTCCAACCACTGTGAACTCTTCACTGCCGATTTTGACCTTTTCCCCAACCGGATTGACTTTCAGTGTTACAGTCGCAAACCAGTTAAAGTCATCTTCTGAGTTAAACAAATCTGCAGCTAACAGATAGCCAAGTACAACAACTTTACGTTGTTCTTTCTGATCAAGCGGGTTGAGCCAGCGACCACCCGAAAGCGGAGCAAGGTTGGTCATAGCTCGAAAGTCAGTGGTGACTGCAAGTGGCTCTCGCCATGTACCGCGATCGCCAACCGTGATGCGCTCATCCCATAGTGCCGTCGGCGCTACAGCTTTGACTTCCGGCAGCGCTCTGACGACATCGGCATCATCGACTTTTAGCGTCAGCGGCTTGCCCTGATGGAACACGCCATAATCTACGGTTGCCATCCCACCTGTCAGGTAGATCAAATTGCCATTACCATTTTGCGCGGTTTTCAGCACTCCCTGGCGAATGCCCTCTCCCACAGCTAACATGGCCGCAATACATAAGGTCGCCCAAGCAACTGCCAATATTGTCAGCCCTAACCTCAGCTTTTCTGCTGCCATTTCCTGAAAAATCTGTCTCATTGGTAGCAACATTGTTTAAGCCCTCGCACTCAGCGCTAACACCGGCGTCAGTCTCGAAGCTCGTCTTGCAGGGAAGTAAGACGCCATTAACGCTAATACCACGGTGACCAGTAATGACAACGCAATCGAGTCAGGGGTAATCACTGGCGAACCAATCCACTCTGGTAATGCAACAGTGCCCAATAGCGCCACCAGCGCAAACGAGATCATTAACCCCATGGCAGTTCCAACGGCGACCAGTATCAACCCCTCAATGATAAACTGGCTCAGTATTGACACCTGTGTTGCCCCTATCGCCAATCGCACACCGATTTCTCGGGTTCGTTCAGTGACCGAAAGGAACATAATGTTCGCTACACCAAGTGCCCCCACCGCCATTGTCATTGCACCGCTGGCTCCAAGAAATATTTGAATCCCGCGAAGAATACCGCTTATCACAGCTGCTCCCTCACTAAAGTCAGGCAAACGCACCGCATCCTTATCACTTGGGTCAAAGTGGAGCTGCTTAGCGTAAAAGCGCACAATACTCTCTCGGAACGAGGCAGAGTCCATACCATCTATCGGTTTCATCAACAGCATCCAAGGTTTATCGTTCCATAGATCGCGATAGGTGGTTTGCGGGATGAAAACTCTGCGGCTATCACCAAAAGAAATACCGGTGTCTTCGTCGCTGAGTACACCAATAACCAAGAAAGGAATGCCATTAACTTTGACCTCCTCACCTATCCCGATACCACCCATTTTGGCAATCTGATCGCCCAGCACTGCAACGCGAGTGTGGCTCGCAATGTCACTCGGTGAAATATTGCGGGAACCCGTCTGAAGTTTCCGCTCTGCAAG
The DNA here is from genome assembly GCF_022398215.1 of Vibrio sp. Isolate24. Taxonomy (NCBI): domain Bacteria; kingdom Pseudomonadati; phylum Pseudomonadota; class Gammaproteobacteria; order Vibrionales; family Vibrionaceae; genus Vibrio; species Vibrio sp. Isolate24. The sequence goes on along the minus strand of NZ_JAKEUU010000002.1, from coordinate 272,662 downwards.
AGCAAAGTAAGCAGGGTCAATCCCACTCACGGCGCGAGCTAAATTTTGTCCTTTGATATTCGTGACACTGGCATCCCACTTGGCATACACGGACGCAACTTCCTTAACAAAGCCCGACTGCTTAATCATCTCGACTTTATCTTGTGGAATATCGATTTCACGACGCGATGGTAATCCTTGCCAAGGCTTACTGGTTTGAGACGGGAAAACCACCTGCACGTTGTTCACCATAAATGAAAAAGACTGGCTTTGATGACGGTAGAATCCTTCCCCAAGTGCAATCAGCACCACCACAGAGATAACACCCCAAGCGATCGCAATAATGGCCAGAATGCTTTTCATCCGATGCGCGATCAGAGTCTGCCAAGTTTGCTGAAGCAAGCTACTCATGAATGAAAGGCCTGAGAAATGAGGGCCATCGTATTGTCGTCGAGCTTACCAGCCGTTTGCAGCAAACCAACGCGTTGACGCCAGTAGTTGTAGAGGTTGTTTTGCAAACTGTTCTTCGCATCAAACAGATTGTTATGAGCATCAATTACTTCCGATGCTTCGAGAAGTCCAGCATCGTAGAGCTTTTCCTTACTGCTCAACACCTTAGCACGGGACTCAACCACCTCATTGGCCATCAGAACCTGATTCCAATTGATGTCGACCTGAGTAAACTGCTGGACAATGCGTTTCTGAATATCAATTTCAACCCTGCGCAAGTCCTGCTTAGCACTCAATATATTCAGAGACGCTTCGTCCACCTTAGCGCGTGTCGCACCGTTGAGGTCAATTGGTACACTCAAGGTGAGCCCGGCATTAAACTCTCCGTTAGAATATTTGTCATCGTCGCTGTAGCCAAGATTACCCTTTACCGTTGGGTAATAGCCGCCTTTGGCTGATTGGCGTGCGAACTCGCTGGCTTTGACCTTTTGTGCGGCGACTAACAGCTCTGGGCTACTGTCTTTCGCCAACTTAAGCCATTGTTCTTGGGACTCAACCAACATCGGAGGCTGAATCAGGTTATCGGTTCGAATTTGGTCAACATGCTCAGGCATCTGGTTGATGAGCGCCCCAAGCTCGGCTCTTTTTTCTTCTAGCTTAGCCTGCGCGCTGAGGATTCCCGCTTTATCGGTCACCAGAGTGGCTCGAATTTCTTCAACGTCAATCGATTTGACTTTACCCGCCTGGTAACGTTTTTCGATAATCTTCAGCAGCTTATTACCTTCTTCCAGCTTATTTTTTGCCAGTAGAAGATCACCTTGTGCACTAGCGACATCAAGATAAGTCGCCAATAGCTTCTGGGCTAATTCATTGTGAGCCTGAGATAGCTCCAGCTCCGTTCGCAGATAGTTTGCTTGTGCTTCATCTAAGTCAGACCAAAGGCTGCTGTCCCATATTGTTTGGGATAACGTTGCACCGTAAGTATTAGTATTGTCACTGTCTTCGTTCCAATTCGCTGATGCGGTCGCACTTAAAGATGGCAACAACGAGCTACGACTAGAGGCAACACCTGTTTCACCAATCTGGACACCAATCTTGGCTTTTTCGTAATCGGGGTCACTTTGTTTTGCTTGCTTCCAAGCTTGTTCGATAGAAATGGCGTAGCTGGGGAAACTCAAGGTTGCAGCCAGCAATACGCATCCAAAATATGAGAGATGATGTTTAGCCATGAACAGCTCCCATCATACTGTTATCGATAATGTCTTCACCGAGCTCAACACCTTCTAATACTTCAACATTGATTCCGTCCGATAGACCAAGCTTGACCTTTTGCTTATGGAAACCCTGCTCTGAACTATCAGGAATCAGCACATTTGGCGTATCCCCTTCAAATTGCAGTGCACGCTCTGGCAAAGTCAGCACGTTTTCCGATTTCTTGAGCGTGATTTGTGCCGTGGAAGAAAACCCCGAACGTAATGTAACGTCTTGTGGAATTTTTAGTTCACCAACTTCCACTTCAAAGCCATTATCGAAGCTCTTTACTGTCGATGTATCTTCAGGTGAATTGAGGTTCTCCGATTGAATCGCTACCTTGGTTAAAACCCCTTCTATCTGTACATCAGGGTATGGCGCGACCGTCAGCAGAACTGGCATACCCGGTGTTAATTGCGCTGCGTCGTGCTCACTCACGCTGCCTTTGAAAATCAGGCTGTTCATGTCTGCGAGAGACATCATTTCTGTCGCAGCCTGACTCGATTCAGTCGAAATGATCGGTTCGCCCACTTCCACTTTTCGGTTCAACACTGTGCCATCAATCGGCGCATAAATGGTCGAAGTCAGACGCGCATCACCAATGGATGCCTCACCGCTTTGAATCAACTCAAGGTTTTGACGTTTTTGCAGCACTGCAGCTTGTGCTGATTTAACTTCCGATCGCGCGCTAACGTAATCGTCGTAGTTGCTTGGAATAATGTCTTGCTTAACTAAGCTCTCTAAGTTCGCTAGTTTTTGCTTAGCCGATTCAAGGGTGGCTTCACTGCTCATCAGCTCTGTAGAGGCATCGGTCAATGCTTGTGGCGTAGGGTTCGGGCGCACTTTGATTAGCGCCTGCCCTTGTTTAACCTTTTCTCCCACTTGCGCATAAATCTCCCCAACAATACCGTCGATTTGAGATTTAATGGAGACTGAATGCGCTGGAACAATTTTACCTACCGCTACGGCTTCTTTCTCAATCGTTCCTTTCTCCACCACCAAGGTGGGCAAGCTTTCAGGTTGAGACGAGGATTGCAGATAAAAATACGCGCCACCGCCGAGCAATGCGATGCTCGCAGCAGACAAGAGCCAACGTTTCGCCATGCTTTACTTCCAATGAGATTGATATGTAGCCATCTGACTACCCTAAGATTATTAAGTTCCGAAAATCATACAGCACACTTGTGTAATGAATACAGTCACAGATTGTATGAGTTTGTAGGCCTGTTTAGACAATGCAAAAGACTTAACTAATACACCTAAGCTGGCCCACCGGACAGTAAATTAATCTAAATTTATTCTAACAAGTTATGAATGCCGGTTTAGGCACTGGCTAACTTTAGGCATCTCACAACTAACCACACCATCATGCCTGGTCAGGCGCGACCATAAAGCACCAAACATGAAATAGAAAAAGCCACTTTTCGACTCAGCCTCTCATTTATTTGAGAAGCGCTTAAATGTTTTGCACCCAAGCATCATATAAAACCAATTGCACTTATAATTTCAGCAGTATATCACTACTCTACACACGCAATTTTTGCCCCAATCAATTGAAAAATAACTACAAAGGTGAAGTATGCGTAACGTTAATTTACTTATGCTGTTTCCAATGGCTTTCGCTTCTCAAGCTGCCAACGTTGTTGACTACTCTCAAGTTGACCTTTCCCAAGCCCTTAATCCGCCGACAACACGGGCGTTTTCAGCACCCAATCAGCCGCTGGCTTATCAGGATGCAAGTCGTGTGAAAGCTGGCCCGCAGACACTGCTTCGCAAGCAACAGCTACACTATGGTGTGCCGGTTTACGGCCAGTCTTTAGTCGCTCAAGTTTCCGCCCAAGGTACAGTGATACCTGTTGACGGAAAAGTCTTAACAGGCATTGATGCCGATATTGGCTCTACCTTACCTATGCTCAACGCAAAGCAAGCGATAGAGCTGGCAAAAGGCAATAACCAAGGCTTTGCTTCCCAAGCAATTCGCGATCCGAATGCTGAACTAATGATCTGGCAAGATGAGCAACAGATCGCTCGTTTGGTCTACAAAGTCGACTTTATTCAGATGAATGGTATGGGACCTTCAAGGCCGATTACTCTAGTCGATGCTAAGTCCGGTGACGTGCTTGACCGGTGGGAAGGGATTGCTTTCATTGAAGCTGAAGGACCAGGTGGTAACCGCAAAAGTGGTCGCTACTACTTCGGCCCTAACACGCAATACGGCGGCTTTGAAGTTAACCAGTATTGCCAAATGGACAGCCCAAATGTCATCACACTCAATATGAACAACCAGCAATACGGTGGACAAGTTCATCAGTTTGACTGTAACGTAAATAACTACCGCAGCGTGAATGGGGCCTATGCTCCAATGAATGACGCACACTATTTTGGTCAACGCGTTTTCGATATGTACATGGATTGGTTAAACACCCGGCCTATTCAGCAAAAACTGACCATGCGGGTTCATTATGGCTCTAACTATGGCAATGCATTCTGGGATGGTCGCCAGATGACCTTTGGTGATGGTAACCAGTCAATGTATCCACTGGCCACGTGGGATGTGATTGCGCATGAAGTCAGCCACGGCTTTACAGAGCAGAACTCTGGTCTGGAATACCGTGGTATGTCAGGTGGGATGAATGAGTCCTTCTCTGATGTCGCTGCGGCGGCACTCAGCCAGTACGTTCACGGTAGCTTCAACTGGAAAATGGGCGAACATGTCATGAAGTACTCTGATGCCATGCGTTACTTCATTCAGCCAAGCAAAGACGGCGTTTCCATTGACCATATCAACCAGTATTACAACGGTATCGACGTCCACCACAGCTCCGGTGTGTTCAACAAGGCGTTTTACCATCTCGCGACCAGCTCAAACTGGGACATCAAAAAAGCGTTCATCGCCTATGCTACCGCTAACCAACTTTACTGGCGACCAAACTCAGATTTTCAACAGGGCGCTGAAGGTGTTTGTAAAGCGGCTCATGAACTGGGATACGACACTTCCGCGGTGAACAACGCGTTCGCTCAGGTGGGTATTAACGTGACACAGTGCGCTTCTGGACAGCCAGATCCTGAGCCGACACCTACCCCCGATATCGTAAGCTTGCAAATCAATACGCCAAATGCGATTGAATCAGCGGGTAATGACGAGCAACACTTTGTGTTGAAGAATGCACCAGCTGAGGATATCTGGGTACAAACCTATAACGGCTACGGCAATGTTGATATGTATGTCGCGATCAATCGTCCTGCTTCACTGTCGGATCATGATTGTGCTTCCACCAACCGCGATAACAACGAATACTGTGGTTTTAGCGGTATAGGTGATGCCGATGTTTATGTGATGGTCACAGGTGCGCGTAGCTCCTCAGATGCCTATGTTGGCGTTAGTGCTTATCTCGAAGAACCGACGCCAGAACCACATGACTTGTGCGCCAACTTAGAAGAATGGTCACCTTATTACTATTACCCACAAGGCACCGAGGTGCAGTCCTACGGGAACCGCTTTGTCGCAACTCAAACTAACTGGGGAGCCGATCCTTACAGTTACTACTGGTACTGGTCATTTGAAGGCAGCTGCCTTCAATAATCGATGAAAAAAGAGCCCGCACGCGGGCTCTTTAATAAGGAGAACATTGTTATTGTTTTAGTGATTTATTTCCAAGACCACTGACTGCCATTGACGTCAGCTTGGACCAACCAACTGTTGGAATTCCATTTCAACGCGTTATCTAGGCTATTTTTAAGCTGGCCATTTTCCATTCGCCATGTCTGATTCGGGCGCTGGCTACAAGTTTCCATAGTGATGCTTGAACCTTGCTGATCCAGACATAGGCCAGGTGCTACCTTGCTGATCATCTTACCTTCAGTCGTTAGTTGCCAAAGTTGGTTGTCACCGCTGTGACAACTCCAGCCGTATACTCGAGCTCCCGGAGTGGCAGAACTTCCTTCAACGTCCAGACACTGGCTACCTTGAGTAGCAATTTGTTTCCATTGCTCTGCTGGTTTTTCATCGCCTGAAGCCGCACTAAACAAAGCTGAAACAACAGAAGTCATAGGTTGAGTATAACGAGACGCTTTAGGCGCTCTATCTTGCCAGCTCTGTGGAACTGACTGAGTCACATCCCATTCGCCACTGCCATCGTAGTAGGACTTCGCTACCGCTTCAGGGGTTGGTGTCCAAAGGAAATCAGGGTGACGATTCTGATACCACTCGCCTCCGATCACATTGCCCTGCGCATCCAATTCCAAATCGTAGTAATACGTTACTCGCGATACGCCATCAAGCTTTGGCTTGTCGTAGTTTCGATGAGTTGGATTCGTCTCTACCATATAATCAACAACCATCTGTACGCCAACAACTGAGACTGCACGTGATGCACGATACTGAGTGAACTTGTCTTTTTTGTAGTCCGCCATCGCGATGGTCACATCGGCTGGATTGCCTGATGAACGATTAGTCTCTGGGTTAAAGTACTTAACCTGATAGCCAAGGATCGGCTGGTTCCAGACTTGGTAATCATATGTCGCATCCATAATCATACTACGACCCGTAATACCGATCTGGTTGAGTACAGATAAATGCCAACTTGCTGGGTTGTTGTCCACACAGTCAGGTTCGATAACACGACCATTTTCGTCTTTTTCAGGGTTCTGAATATTGCAGCGACCACCAATAAAACGTGTATTGAACGGCGCTTCAGCCCAAAGCAGTGTACCTAAAGCTTTAACGTCTGACGGATAGAACTTAAGCATCTCTCCATTGGCATCAGGTACCGTAATCGACTTTTCAGGACGAGGAAGCATGTAAGCCGCCGCAGCCCAGCCATGGCAAAGTCCCATCCAACGCTCTACTTTACCCTGAGATTCATAGTAACCTTTACCCGAGTCCCACGAACGCTTAGTCAGCGTGAAGTTTTTATCCCCGACCAATAAGTCATACTTCTCTGCCGGAGAAAGTAAGTGGCGCTGCTCGCTCGAGTAGCTATCCAACGGTTTGATGGTATGTGAAAAATCGTAGTATTCCTGCCAATCTGACGCGTAAAGTTCACGGTCAGAATAACGCCACGCGGCTGCGCCGGAGTACAAAGGCCAGTAAGTATCAGACCAAGGCTGAACGTCCAGATATTTTGAATCTGGTGCCGCACTATCCAATTCAACCAGATTGCGAATCAGTGCATTACCCACATCAACCAGACGCGCTGGGTTATCGTTGTTCAGGTTTGCTGAGAATCGAGGAGCAATCACTGGCTCTGCTCTTTCCATAACCGTTTCACGCATTTGATCTCTGAAGCGCTCAAGCTCTTCAGCACTCATGGTTTGATATTCGTCTCCTTCTTTCTCTGGTAACGCATCCATGACTTTTTGCGGATTGGCGTGAAACGCCGTCATAAATGCATCTATGCGTGCATTGTCCGCAACAGCTGTCAAAGGCACCGAGATAGACAACAAGGTGATGATTTTTTTCATTATAAAGCTCTACGTTGTTAGTTTTTATATAAACCAGAGTGATAGTTCAGCTCTGGACGGCACGTAGAGTGGTGATCTTTGTTCCGCAAATCAATCGCAAAAAGTGAACAAACATTAGAATCGTGAATGGTTACTACAAAAATCAAGCTGGGTACTTCAGGTTTTATCTAGAGCGATTTTTATTTATATATGAAAAGGTTATTTTAAATACCCTATTTTTGTTAAGTTTATTTAGTCTATAAAAATGCCCGCACAGGCGGGCATATCAGTAACTTGGCTAACTTTTACTCTTCGCTGAGCAAATCTAAGAAAAAGGCGTATTCAAGTGCGTCTTCTCGTAAACGCTTAAAGCGGCCAGATGCGCCACCATGCCCCGCCTCCATGTCTGTTTTAAACAGCAGCACATGATCGTCCGTTTTCAGTTCTCGCAATTTCGCCACCCATTTCATTGGCTCAAAATACTGAACTTGAGAATCATGCAGGCCTGTTGTCACTAACATATTCGGGTAGCTCTGCGCTTTGACATTATCGTACGGTGAGTAACTCAACATGTACTCATAGTATGTCTTATCATTCGGATTACCCCATTCGTCGTATTCATTGGTTGTCAGAGGAATGGACTCATCCAGCATGGTTGTGACTACATCCACAAACGGGACATGAGCACCAATGCCTCGATACAGCTCTGGTGCTTGATTTATAACGGCTCCCATTAACAAACCACCCGCAGATCCACCAACGGCGAACACTTTATCTTTGGCCCCATAACCAGCTTCCGTTAAGCCTTTGGTCACATCGATAAAGTCATTGAAAGTATTCTGTTTGGTCAGTTTTTTACCATCTTCATACCAAGGTCTTCCCAACATTTCAGAGCCACGGATATGCGCTATCGCATAGACAAATCCGCGATCCAGCAAGCTCAAACGCGCTGAACCAAAAGTTGGATCGATCGTATGACCATATGAACCATAACCGTATTGGTAGATAGGATTCGTGCCATCTTTCTTGAACTTATCCTTACGATAAACCAGTGAAACCGGCACTTTTTTCCCATCTCGAGCGGTGATCATAATACGTTCAGATTGGTAGTTATCGGCATCAAAATCACCAAGTACTGGCGTTTGCTTCATGATTTCGGATTCACCTGACTCTAGGTCGAAATCGTAATACGTCCCCGGCGTCGTCAGGCTACTGTAGTAAATACGAACCTTTGAGTTATCGAGCTCTCGGTTGCCAGTCATGTAAGCCGCAAACGCGGTGTCGTTAAAGGCTAATGGAAATTCCTTGCCCGTCGAAAGCTGACGCACCTTAACCGTGGTTAAGCCGTCTTTACGCTGCTCATAAACTAAATGGTCCTCAAACAGCGTAAAATCGACCAGTTGAGTTTTATCATCCGCGGCAATCACGTCCTGCCATTTCGACCTATCATGCATCTGGTCCTTATGTACTTTCATTAAACGAAAGTTCACAGCCTGATAGTTGGTGTAGATAAAATACCAGTCGTTAAGTTTCGCGATGCTATATTGGATGCCTTCCTCTCTCGGGTAGAAAGGTTCAGCCTTAGCATAGGGATCATTAGCGTCAATAACAGAGACACCACTTGTCTCCGTACTGGAATGGAAGATGTAAACTTGTTCGCCGTCTTTACTCTTGCCTAAAGACATGTAATACGCGCTGTCATCTTCTTGGTAAATCAGCTCATCACTGCTTTGTGGCGTTCCTAACATATGACGATAGACCTGATAGCCCAGTAAGGTTTGAGGATCTTTCTTAATGTAATAAAAAGCTTGGTTGTCATTTTGCCAAGCGACACCGCTCGACGCTCCTTCTATTTTATCTTTGAGGTATTCGCCTGTGGTAATATCCTTGACTCTAATGGTGTAAATTCGGCGGCTTAGGGTATCTTCACCGTACGCCAGCAAATTCTCATTTGGACTAACGTACAAGCCACCCGTACTGAAAAATTCGTGCTCTTTCGCCAGCTCATTGACGTCTAAGATAACGGTCTTATCCGTTCCTGAAAAATCTTTAGCGCGCTGGTAGATAGGGTATTCATTATCACCAGACACCTCGTTCGAGTAGAAATAATTCCCTTTTCTCACTGGAACTGAACTGTCATCTTTTGCAATGCGCCCTTTGATCTCTTGGAATAGTTTTTCCTGTAGCGGTTCAGTGTGTTTTAACACCGCATCCGTGTATTGATTTTCTTTTTCTAAATGCGCCAAGATCTCAGGATCTTTTCTTTCATCATCACGCATCCAGTAGTAGTTATCTATGCGGCGATCACCATGATTGTTAAGGACATAAGGTTGCTTTTGGGCTACTGGAGCCGGAACTTGCTGAGCCGCGAGTTCTATTTGGGATGGTTGAGCCACAGTTTGAACTCCTTGAGAGCTGCATCCAGCAATAAGCGCCACAGATACAGCTAATGTAGTTAGGGGAAAACGCATCTATCGATCCTTAAAACAGCAGAATCAATGAATCATTACTATCTTAACACTCAGTAAAAATCCACTAATGTTTATACTTAACAGCCAGTTACGCTATCAAACATACATTCACTGTTCAAATAATATAAACCCATACCATGTCGAAAGTAAGTAACCACTGACAAGGAAAGAGATCGTGAAGATAAGCAACAGACGTATGATTTGGAAGTTTGTCATGACGACTCTAAGACTTCATGGAGTCAAGTGTCGATACAAAAAGCTTAATCTGATACGGCCTTTATACAAACAGAAGAATAAATTGAATCTTGGATTAACCACAAATATAAAAAATAGAATTATATATCAGATAGTTGAAACAACAAAACTATCAGAAACAGCCTTAATAATCATTTCAAATAATGAACAAATAAAAATTAATAACTATTAATGATCATTCTGAACCATTTACCTTCTCCTCGCCATATAGTCAAAAAGCAACTGGATGCATAAGGGTAATTTTACCCCACCAGCAAGGCACGCTGAAGACAAAACTAACAAACGTTGACAACAAGAAGGCGAGTAGAAAGCGATGAAACTAAACAAGTTAGCATTGGGAATGGCATTTTTAACAGGCAGCGCATGGGGAGCGACAGATACTACACACTGCAATCCGCTGACTAGCGACTCATGTGGGTTACCATGGCCAAGTAATCAGGCTTTTACAAAGAAGGATAGTCAGTCTGACACAGGCCTGCGCCTAAACATAAAGAACGCAATCTTTTCTAACAACTTCATTCACGAGTTACCAAAAAGTTTTACCCCTGAAGACATCATCAATGGCAAAAATGGATTCTCCGTCGCAGCGCCAGTGCTGTTCGAATTCCACCAGTCATTTGATCCATCAAGTTTACCAAGTGATGGCGGAGATAGCGTTCAGGTTTTTGATTACAGCCTTGATGAGAGGGTACCGGTTGCACCATTGTCTAGCAAACCTGCAGAGGTTAAAGCCGATGGTAGCCACATAATGTCAGTCTACCCAAGAGCCCGGTTTAACTACGGCAATACACATATCGCGGTGGTCACTAATGCATTGAAAAGCGACAACGGCCATGACTTTCGTCCCTCTAACGGTGTCACACAAGCTTTAAGCCAGGATGGTTCCGAACTCTCCAATTTCTATGAGCCTTACATTCAATACCTCGAAGCTAAGGGGATCACAAGAGAAGAGATTGTATCGCTCACCGTCTTTACAACCGTGACAAAAGAAGAAGCAACCAAGCAATTTGCGCCATTAAAAGAGAAGGTGCTTAAGGCCACACCAAAAGTCGAGTTCGACTGGGATAACTCTGGCTATGTACACGACAGCAATGAAGTGGTTTACTCACTCAAAGGTCGCATGCAGGCCATGGACTTTAGAGACAAACAAACAGGCCGCATCACCAATAAGCCAAGTAATGTGTGGTTAGACTTTACCATTTTATTCCCTAAAGAGTCGCTATCTCATTCAACCCCTGTTGTCATATACGCCCACGGTTTGAATGGCGACCAGTCTGATGCCAAATCCGTTGCAGCACCAGCTCTTGAAGATGGTCATGCAGTGATCGCCATTGACTGGGTATGGCACGGTTCGCGAGCAGAAGATGATTCTGATCACGTGGGCTCAATCATGACACCGGACAATGCCGCTAGCCTACCAGGTGGTGCCGTTCAGAGTAACCTAGATATGCACACCCTTCTCAACGCCATTAATACCTCACTGCAGGAGTTGGACTTCTTACCTTCTCCTGATGGTGTACCTGACCTTGATAAAAGTAAGATCACTTTCCTTGGCACATCACTCGGCACCATTTTAGGCCATGGCTTCCTCTCTACGACGGCCGGTCAAGGGCTAAACGGTGGCTTCCTACAAGTACCGGGGACGAACTTTGGCCGTATTCTAACTAATTCCGTCACCTACACATCAGATTCTGTATCATGGCAAGGCATTGTTCCAAAGTCTGCAACCGGATCCGAAGCGTCGCTATTCTGGTCAATGATGCAAACTGAGTTTGAGATAGGTGAAGGAGTCAGTTACCTAGACGAAAAAGTCACTCCTATTGGCATGCTATATGGCCTGAAAGACAGTTTTGTCCCTCCCTATACTGGAGAAGCTATCGCGGAATTGGCTAACCTACCACTGATCGAAGAGGTGCTTGAACCACGAGGTTTTCTTGAAACTGCGCCAGACTATCGCTCCGGCAATGGCGCTCTGCAGTTGAATGGCGATCACTTAGTGTTCATTACTAAACCTGAAGCGACTGAGACTTATAAACACTGGTTATTATCTGTGACAAATACCAATCCACTGCCTCGTTATGATTATGTTTTTCCTAAAAGCTTAGAAAGCTATCAAGCTGGTACTCAGGTGCTTCAAGAAAAGGATGGCAACATATATCAATGCCTAGATGGTCAAGCCAGTGGTTACTGCAAGCAGTGGTCTGAATCTTCCAATCAGTATGAACCGGGTGTCGGACTGTACTGGGAGATGGCGTGGAAACTGGTTCCTTAGTTCAAGCTGAACATTAAACAAGGCTGGAGGATCCCCCCTCCAGCTTTTCTTTTGAAAACATGTGACTGCTTGTCGTGTACCTGACATTGAATAAATGTACTCAACAAACCTCATAATTAAATGCACTTTTAAGCTTTAATTCAATAAATGCGGATATACACATATGATCAATGCAATCTGACACAACAAGTTTCATCAAAAAAAGTAATTACAAAACAATAACTTAAAATCTTATTGGATTAAATTATGTTATAAAAATTTATATAAATACCTAAAAAATTATGACTCATAATTAAAACTCGACAACTCTCAGAAATGAGACAGCCACCTATTGTTTAATCAGCCTCAACTTAATTTTGGGCCAAGGTGAGAAAAAGTTCGTTAGGGATAAACACTGTGGAAGTTAGACGAGAAATAACTTGGCTCTGACTCCCTTCTATACACAAGGGAAAGGCCTGTAATTTACGTTGTTTGTGTATCTATTGCACGACGATTGTTTAACTAAAAACTTGCGACGGTACGCCCTCGATTCGTCTCCGATATCTAGTGGCTCTACTGTCAGAATTGTGACCTAATGAGACTAACCATGCCCACTCCCATTAAAAACTTTTACTGGCTCAGTGATACTCCACCTTCTAGCCATCTTACTGACAAAGTGATTTATGTTCGCTCGGTTCAGGAACTGCCTGAAGGTTTTGGCGGTGCGGCTTGTATTGCCTTTTCAAATCAAGACACTCAAAAGGAAACTCTCAAAGCATTCTATCAGCAAAAGTTGAGATGGAGTTGGTGCCTTTTTAGCACAGAAGAAAACACGCTAACAACTTGCTTAACCGACGGTTTGTTTGACGAAAATACAGCGTTCGATCTATGGCACAATACGCAAAAAAAGCTATCAACGGCATCAGATATTCAGGCTCTTGACCCTATTATTGGTTGGCTAGGAGTCAATCGTGAACGCCGAATTACTTCACTCAAAAATGTCAGCGAACCGACTATATATCAGTACCCTCTTATCGAATTTTTATATCCAGAGCTAGATTCCGCATACCGCTATGCTTTGTCTGAGCAGAGCCGTAATATCTTAGAAAAAGAGCACCTGATCGATCGAATTCGCATTTGCTCTCAGTGTAACAGTGGGCACTTAAACTATGTCGACGTGTGTCCAAGCTGCCAAAGCATAGACATCGAATCACAAAGCTCGCTGCACTGTTTTACCTGTGGGCATGTCGATGATCAACAAGCCTTTACTCGCAAAGGCAAATTAGCTTGCCCTAAATGCCTTACCCAGCTTCGACATATAGGGGTTGATTATGACCGTCCATTGGAAAACCAGAAGTGCCACACTTGCTCAAATATGTTTGTCGAAGCGTCGACCATCACTCAATGTATGAGCTGCGATTCCAAAGTTCCTCTACATGAACTGATCGAAAGAAAGATCTACCAATATAAACTGGGTGAATCCGGTCAATACATCTACCAACATGGAAAAGCCACCCAAGCTCCTGAACTGTCTATCAAAGGCAAAGTCGAGGCTGGCTATTTTGTTAATCTGATCAGTTGGCTAAATAAAGTCGCGTTAAGGCATAATGAAAACCATTTGATCCTTGCACTTTATCTGCCCTCTATTGACCACTATGGTCAACAACATGGGGATACAAAACTCTTCGCTTTGATCGAGCAAATTACCGCCCGTTTGAGCGGCTTGTTTCGAGATACCGATATCTGCTGTCAGTATAAGCAAGATGTGCTTTTAGTGCTCATGCCAAAAACTCACCACTCTAGCTTGTCAGCTATACAGAATAAGCTTTCCGCTCTGAGCAAACTCATTGAAGAAGACGATTTCGAACTAAATGTGTTTGCCAGAAGCCTACCTGACCACGCACTTAACGGGGATCCTGAGTCTTGGTTAGAAGCTTTACTGAGAGAAATCTATGCTGTCTGATAGCCTGACGTTATTTGATTATTTCAGGGGAATGCTCTTACACAACCAAGAGCTGTGGTTTTTGCTTTTTCCTCTGATGATCATCATTGAACTCCCGCTTTATCTGCTAGTTCTCACTGGCATTTTTCGTTGGGCGTACCGTGCGCCAGTAAAGGAACCGCAACACTTTCCTGCCATTAGCTTTGTCATCACATGCTACGGAGAAGGGGAAGCCATCGGTATTACGATTGATACGCTCGTTGAGCAAATATACCCGGGTTCTATTGAGATTCTTGCCGTGGTTGATGGCGCAGTACAAAACCAAGCCACATATCAAGCCGCTGTTGAAGGCGTCAAACACCATGCCCAAGTGAAGAATAGAAAAGTGCGTGTTATTCCCAAATGGCAGCGAGGAGGAAGAGTTTCTACCTTGAATGCGGGGTTATCTATTGCCTCCGGTGACATAGTGATCAATGTTGACGGCGATACCTCTTTTGATAACGATATGGCCTGCAAAATGATGACATCATTTTCTTCAGCAGATGTCATTGCCAGTGGTGGTGCTTTACGAGTGAGGAATCACAGCCAGAATATCCTGACTAAAATGCAGTCTCTGGAGTACATGCTTTCAATGCAAGCGGGGAAAACCGGCATGGCTAATTGGGGTGTCCTCAACAATATTTCAGGTGCCTTTGGCGCGTTCAGAAAGAGTATTCTCAAACAGGTTGGCGGGTGGGATACTCACACTGCGGAAGACTTAGATTTAACCATGCGTCTCAAGCAGTATCAATGCAGATACCCTACAAACAAGCTTGCTTTCGCCACACATGCTATTGGTCATACTGATGTGCCAGATACCTTAAAAGGTCTGATACAACAAAGGCTTCGCTGGGATGGTGACTTACTGTTTCTTTTCCTTCGTAAGCACAAAGATGGCCTATCTCCTGCTCTATTGGGGTGGGGAAACTTCATTTCCATCATGGTATATGGGGTGATTCAAAACGTCCTCCTGCCGCTTTTGGTCGCTTTCTTCACTTTGTTTATTTTTTACAGCTACCCCACCCCCTTCGTTTTAGCACTTACGCTCATGTTGTATTGTGTTTATCTTTTCTTATCACTTGTCATTTTTATTGTGTATATCGGCTTAGTGTCTGAACGAAAGAGACAAGATCTCAAAACGATAAAATGGCTCCCACTCTACCCTATTTATCAATTTCTGATGCGATTAATTACCGCGTTTGCGGTGGTGAATGAAGTCGTCAGAAGAAGTCATGAAGAATCAAGCATGGCGCCTTGGTGGGTACTAAAGAAAGGTAAGAGATTTTAATATGAAAGTGAATTTTCATTTAGATAAAAAGAATAACCCACAATCTGAGGGTGGCGTTAAAGTCGTCTATGGTCAGGCAAAGCGTGGCGGTTATCGCCTACGTTGGTACCTGATTCTAGCAATCGTCATTAGCCCATTAATAGCGATGGCTTACTACCTGTTTAAAACACAAGTATTGGTTACGGCACCAGCCATCATTACCTCACATCCAGTGACAATTAACGCCACTCACCCAGGTGTTGTCGGCCCGATACCATCGGATGTAGGAAAAACAGTGTCCCACGAGCAAACCTTGTTACTACTGAGTGATCCTGCTTTAGATCAAGAGCTAAACTTCATTAAGAGTGAGCTTTTAAAACTACCGACTGGTCAAGATTTCAACATTGAAGCCTTATATGCTGAGGCAATCAACCACACAAAGCGTAACCTTGATAAAGTTCAGGAAATCCAGCAAAACTACGATACGTACCGTTCACAAGGCCAAGTGTCTGAGGTCGACTATGTCTCAATGGTCAACATCACTAACGCTCTTAACACCCAGTTAAGCAGCCAAAAAATTGCTTACGCTGAATCAAAACGTGCCGACACTGAAACCAAACTGGCAGGCCCCATCGCCACCGAATACCGCTCTCTGATGAAAGCGTTTATCGTCAAGCGTTCAACTCAAGAAAGCTTAACCATTAAGGCCCCATTTTCAGGAAGGGTTATTGACATTCATGTCCTTGAAGGAGAGCGCGTTTTCGAAAACACGCCTCTTATTACGATCGCAAAAAATGCAACGCCCGAGATCACCGCATTTCTCGATCCAAAATATTTGCGCTTCAGTACCATTGGCACTCGTGCCAAAGTGAAATATCCAGATGGAGAAACCTACACAGCAACAGTATCAAGCCAAGTTGAAGTTGTGAACAAGTTACCGCAAGAGCTACAAAGCCCTTTTGAAGGACAACCAGCCTACCTAAAAGTCAATTTGAGCTTCGATCAGCCTATCCCTGAAGAACGTTGGATTGAAGGTGTGAGTGTAGAAGTATCCTTTTAGCAAACAGGCTTGAGACTTTTCCCCTCAAGCCTTGAATATTCACATTACGCGCTTACTTACCAAATCCCTGACCATCCTGTTAGCACAGCACTTCTATTCATTAGTAACAAGTGACTTCACTACAGAAATACATCGACGTCATTAACAAGAATAATCCAACCGGATACCATCAAAATATCGTTCACGCAAAAAAAACCAACAACATAATTTCATCCATTTTGTGAGACATACAGCCAAGAACCATCGATTTGGTGAATTAGAAGTGCGGAAAATTCACTATAACTATGAATTTAGTGAGATTGATGTGCGCTTTATTTTATATCATTGATCAATATTTGTTTAATGACTCAAGGTGCATCATGGGTGTAACAGTTTGTGCAAATGGACTCAGCATAGTTCATAAGGGATCCGGCGGTGAAGCCAATGCCACATTGCCCGACGTTTGTCTGACCACAGTCGGTAATGCCGTTGTACCTATCCCATATGGTAATAATGCAAAATCCGCTGATCTAGCAGATGGAACAACCACCGTATCAATGGATGGCGGCAATAGTATTGCGATTAAAGGCAGTAAGTTCGCAGCAAGTACCGGTGATGCGGGGGGCGATAAGAAAGGTGTCGCGTCAGGCACTATAGAAGCTGAAGCCGAGTTCATCTCAGCCTCTCCAACCGTTTCAATGGAAGGAAAAGGTGTTTGTCGTTTGTCAGACCAAATGACAATGAACAAAGCCAACACTATGTGTCTTGGCGGTGCCCAAAATCCTTCTGTCACTGTCACAGAAGAAGCTGAAGGGACTTATACTGTTGATTTACATGTTACCTACGATGATGGTGAAGGCTTTCAAGCTCCTTATAAGTTAACCGATCAAACAGGAAGCCTTTTCGAAGGGCAACTAGATAAAGACGGTAAAGCCCAAGTAAGCAACGTTGCTCCTGGCACGTTTATAGTAGACTTTGGGGAAGACAAAAGAGAATTTAAACCAGATCCCCAATATGACAATACGAATAAAAACCCTTACTACAAAAAGGAATTTAATCCTCACGAGCTAATAGAACAGACCAAAACAGGCCAAGTCGCTTTTTGGGAAGCCCAACGAAATCAAAACCAAACTGTACACGGCTGGATCTGGGGTGTCATCATTGGATGACTTCAATGAAAATGCAACCTCAGGTCAGATTTTCTTAAACACTGTATTGGGTGTCATTCCCGGTATAGATCAAGTTATGGATGCTCGAGATATAACGGCTAACATATTCTTCCTCTGTGACGAAGAAAAGAGAAAATCAACAGAAGCTTGGGTCAATCTTGTGATTTCAGCTATTGGCGCGATTCCTATGCTTGGCTCAGTGATGAAAGGAATCGGTAAAGCTATTCAGCAGAAAAAATCACGTGATGAGTTATTTGCTGTCTTGCGTGGATTTGGAAAAGGCGATGTTGATAAGTTTATCAAAAATATTGATTGGGACAGCATCAAATACGAGATACTGGAAATCATTTTCCAAAGTATTGAAAGCTTCAACAGCGTACTAGACGAGCTAGCTAAGTACGCTGGTTGGTTTGGATATCCCGTTTACGCTGAAGAAATTGCTGGTTTCCAAACAACCCTCAATACAGTCAAAAAAGAAGCCGAGAAAAATGTTCCAGATGCACTGATGTACTTTAAAGATTTGCTTGATCAGTCAGTATCACGTGGTAAGCATCGCTCAACAAACGGCTCTCATCAACAAAAGAGTACTGCGCAGGCTGGTAACCACGATGAAAAAGTCAGCCAAGACAAGAAAAACAAAAAGCCGGATGAATGTTGGTTATGTGAGAAAAAAGTAGGCAAAAATAAACCTAAGGCGGCATCAGCTACATATTGTGAAAAAAATGGATTCAAGGGTAAGTATTATAAGGAAAAAGATAAAAAATACGGATGTACTGAACGAGGAACTCAGGATTCAAAAGATAAAAAGACAGGCAAGAAAATAAAAGGAAACGGTCATTACCCCTGGGATTTATTGAAGATACATAACGGTCGAGTGAGTGCTTCCCCTCAAAACCACCCTCTATATGGGCGTTGCTATGACAAAACGATAGATGGAAAAAAATATACACGCCCCCAGCAACTATGGGATAGAGTCCAAGCAAAAAAACTTTTCGATGAAATGAAAGCTATAGGAGAGACTAAAAAAAAATCTGACAGCGCAGAATCCAACCTGCAAGCACATCACTTGATTACCGTTGAAGCAATGAGGCAGAATGATTTCCTATACAATAAGTTACCTCACTTGGGTTACGACTTTAATGATTGGCACAATATAGTTGTGTTACCAAGTATTCCAGAGCTAGCATGCTTTTACGAAATGCCTATACACTCAGGTAGCCACCCAAAAACATCCCCTTATGTAAAAACGGTGGAAAAAGAACTCCAGAAACTAGAGGCAAAAATAAAAAGCTCCGAATACTGTGATGAAAAGGGCCATCAAGCAGGAAAATTGATTGTTAATAAACTTAAGGCCATTAGCCTAATGCTATACAAAAAAGTGACGCAGTTCAAAAGAAGCGGTGCTCTAGACAAAACTTGTTTTGATACATATAAAAGCGGTGGCAAAGGATGTTGTAATATGCTTAAACATGCTGACATTAAAGCTGACTCTGCTTCGTGTCGCCATAGAAACGCAGCTAAGCTTGATATTAGCCAACATCATACTTTTATCAAAGCTCCCGTTAAAAATGCTCTAATCCGTATACCTTACTTAGGGCCTCAAATATCCAAGCTAGGTTATTAAAATGAACTATTATTTAATGTTCGAAAAGTTCGAATCAGGGGAAGGGTCATTTACCGTTCAAAGTCCATGGAATTCGGTACTTCAATATTACCACCCTTGTTGTAAGTATTTAAAAGGCAGACCCTTAATTTATGTCAATACGCAATATAGTGAGAAAGGCATATCTGATTTTTTAAAAATCCCAATAGGGATGCTAGCAAGTAAGAAAGTGCAAGAAGTCTTTTTTGACAATGGATTCAGTGGTATTCAGTTTATCCCTGTTGATGTTAAAAATGATGATGATTCAAGTGAATATGCATTTATTAACATTACGGCTCATTACGATTTTCTCGACCCCGTTGCCTCAGAAGCAGAGGACTTGAGTAAGACACTAGGCGGATACACTAGCGTTTTGGAAGAAATTCTAGATGTAGAAAAATTTAGATCAACACATATCGAACATGACTGCTTCACTTTAACAACTTACAAAGATCCTTACTATGTGAGCGAAAAAGTTAAAAATGCATTAGAAGCCGCTGGCGTCAGTGGAATTGAATTTATACCGATGGAGTTTGCATGATCGAACAAAAGTTTCAGCAGCCCGGCTTATTAGCAGAGACAGAGGTAAACCCTTTGTTCCCTAGAATGGCTGATTTAGTGTTAGTGTTTTTCCCATCGCCAGGTGTGTTTGTAAGGAATACACTAACTATACCTGATGAATTCAAAACCGAAGCAACTGTATTTTATGAAGCTGATGGGGAACCTTTTGAAGAAATGTACGTTTTCTTGCCTGCGGTTTTACAAAGTCAATACGATGCAGGAAAAAATCAATCTGGTATCGTCTATAGCAAAGATGGCTAAAGTTCGAGCCGGCATTAATTCAAGCCCTAGCGGATCAAGTGACAGGGCCTATAGAGCATCGCTCTGGTTAGTCTCACTTACAGTTTCAACAAGGTGCACCTAAATAAGTGCACCTTTCTCATTTGTAAGCTTAAAAAAGCGTTAAGCTTTACGAAATATTCTGGCCAGGTAAATGTGTGAAAGCCTTCTTCCCTTCTGCTTTTCAATCTTCTTAGTCAAGAACAGAGTTGACAGCAACCCCTAAATCCATTAAATGAAAAACAAGCGTCTACCATAGGGGTAATTCGCAACTAAGGAGGATCACTATGAGTGATTTCTTGATTTCAGGCTGGCGTTTTTCTCAAGGAAAATCTGAGCCATTAGCAACTCTCACAGATAACGTATTGCCTGATCACTGGTACCATTGCCAACGAGATGCAGCTAGTCTGCGCGAATGGCTGCAAACTCAAGATCTTCCAGAGCCTTTAATTGATTCTTTGCTTGCAGACGATACACGCCCTAGATTTGAATCATACGGTAAAGATTGTTTTCTGTTTATTTTACGCGGAATCAATCTAAATGCAGGCGCCGAACCTGACGATATGTTGAGTATAAGAATTCTCTGGTATCGAGGTGCTTTGATCTCAACAAGGAAACTTCCATCTAAAGCTGTTGCAACGTTAATTGAGGCTCTTCAGCAAGGAGCTGGGCCTTGTGATATCTCGGAGCTTTTAGTGTCGATGATTAACCGCATCAGTGACGCCATCGCTGCCTTCCTACACCCTGTAGAGGAGCAACTGATCAGGTTTGATACCCCTGACGTTAAAGATCTGGATGAGCTGAACGCGCTGTACTCTCGCCTTCTCCGTCTACGTCGCTATCTAAAACCTCAACGATATGCTCTTGATGACTTACTCCAGGCCAATGTTCCCTCACTACAACAGCAAGAACATCATTTAAAAAACGCTCTCGATACTGTAGCTCGTTTAAACGAATCCATAGATTTTTACCTAGAGCAGATTAATCAAGCTCTGAGCCATATTCATCAGGTTCAGACCCAGATAATGAACAGAAATACATATTTATTTTCTGTCATTGCAGGTATCTTTCTGCCTGCTGGTTTCTTCACTGGACTACTGGGTGTCAATGTTGGAGGGATCCCTGGGACAGATAACCCAATCGCATTTACGATACTTTGTGCGTGTATACTGATCGTTGTAGTTGCAGAAGTAATACTATTAAGAAAAATGAGGTTTCTTTAATGACAACATGGCTCCATACTCAGCCAATATTGCAACAGCTTATCTTGGGCGCTTTGTTAATATTGGTTTATATCAGTTTACGCCGTATCGGTAAGCGGGCTCTAATCACCGTCGCAGAGAAAAAACAGGTGACCTTGGCACGGACACAATTTGTGGTCAAAGTGTTCCACGTGTCAACATTCTGCTTATTTGCAGCCATGTTCATTCTACTTCTTGGCATTGGTTACGGCGATATTTCACTATTTCTTTCCTCAATCTTCGCCGTCTTAGGCGTGGCTTTAGTCGCTCAATGGTCAATTCTTAGCAACATATCGGCTAGCGTATTGATTTTTTTCGTCTTCCCTTATCGTATTGGCGATCAAGTTAAAGTCTGTGAAAAAGATGAAGACATCAGTGGGGTCATAATAGATATCACCATGTTTCATGTTTTATTACGGCATGAAAATGGCAACATCATCACCTACCCCAATACGTTGCTGTTGCAGAAGGGAGTCATCAAAATTGTAGGCAAAGCAGAGCCTCTACCGCCTTCAAAATAGTTATTCTTTATCAAAACTATCAACAATAATAGCTCCCATAGAAGCGGGCATAGTGATGACAACCACCCGTTTGAAAGCCACCATAGGTTCTTCCCAGAAAGGCAGCTTATCTAAGCAATAAAGGACTAAAGCGACAACGCACGCTGCCATAAGGTAAGCGGTGATGATTCGAAACACAAACACCATTTTTCGCTTCGAGATAGTGCGTTGAAAAACACTTTCATAGGTATATAAGGCAAGAAAGATCACAGAGAGACCGAACAATAGCCATAGCTTGGCACCAGGGAGCGTTTCTCCTAAACGCCAAGCTTCTTCAGAAAAAGCGACGGGGACAGCGAGAGCAAAGGCACCCACAAATATCTGGCTGGCATCTTGAGCATTAAAACTCAACTTCATATCAAAGGAACCTTACTAAACAAATCCACTATACTCAACATCATAGCGCTCCATCGCACCGATACCAACCTACACTTTTTAGCTCACGCCCCTTGCCTGAGCGATCCAAACAGCACAACCCAATCAAGTGATGTGTCATAACAAGCAAAGAATCATACTTAATTCTGCTCAGTGTCACTGTTAAAAAATGAAAAAAACGCTTTACCTAAACTTAACTTGAGGTTTTAAGCTGTATCTCGTTGGCTAAGAGAATAAAGGAGAAAGTCATGATCCAGCTAGAGCATATAAACTTAGTAGTTAAGGACATTCCTGAAATGTTGAAGTTTTATCAAACCGCTTTTCCCCATTGGGACATCCGAGCTGAAGGTACGGGAGAATGGTACAGTAAGGAGAGAAACTGGCTACACTTTGGTGATGATTACCAATATATCGCCATGAGCGATCATGGTGAAGGCACAAACCGCGATCTACAAGGTCATCAAGTTGGACTTGCTCATTTTGCCTATGTAACTAATAACATAGACGAAGTCATTGAACGGCTTGTCAAAGCTGGATTCCCAATTGCAAAACCAGGTGCTGAAGAGCCATATCGTAAGAACGTCTACTTCATTGACCCTGCAGGGTTTGAGGTTGAGTTTGTCGAATACCTAACAGATATCCCTACACAACGTAACTTATCGAGCTAGAACGTATAACTCAGACCATCATCACTCGCGTAAAACAGAAAAGCCCGCAAATAACTTTGCGGGCTTTCAAATGGGTGGAAGCCCCAGCCACATCCCGGCACACAAGTCACTCGCTGCGGCTGCTTCCTTCCGGACCTGACCGAGTTCACGAGCTATTGTTGCGGGAGGACCAGGGCCTCCATAGATTCTGTTTCCTTAGCACGGCTAAGGAGTGAGGAGGATTATCAGTCATCACTGAGGGTAATTCAAGGGAAATTCTTAATATTAACCCCGTTTTAGTGTCAAGTGCTTAGTCGTTAACCACCCTTAGTCAAAGGAACAACATTTTGCTCATCAGACTGGTGATTTATCATACTGTGGTGTTTTTTCCTTTTGTGATCGTACATGGCTTGGTCAGCCTCATTAAGAACTTCTTGCAACGCCATAAAACGCTCTCGTGGATAGGACACCCCAATCGCGATGGAAATATCCAACGAGACTTGATGATCTTCAGAAACAAAATGAATTTTAGAAAGTTTTCCTAACAGTGAATTTAGTGTGACTGAATCTAGCTGGCCAACAAGTATAAATTCATCGCCACCAATTCGATAGCCGTACCCCTTCCAATAGAGTTCAATCTGGCCCGCCAACGCTCGAAGAACTTGATCACCAATTTCGTGGCCATAGGTGTCATTAATGAACTTAAAGCGATTAATATCTAGATAGAGCAAGGTGTAATTAGCATTAATACCTGAACGAAAGCGCCTATGCATGGCACGTCGATTATTAAGTCGAGTCAGGTTGTCAGTATTAGACTGACTGTGTAAATAAATCGCGACGATGGCTAAGAAACCTAGCACCAACATAAATAGCGCCCTGCTCTGACGCGAAAAACGTTGCTCCGCCTGAAGAGTAGCTTTCCAATCAGGCCGATAGTCGTAGCGTTTTACAATTCGCTCAGTATCAATCATTTTTAATGCACGACTAAATAGGGGGGCTAATGATTCCCCAACCTGATTTTTGGCAAATCCGATCGCAATATCAGAAGTGTAGTACCCCCCTATTAATGGATCTTCAGTTAGAGGGAGTAAGTCTTTTGACTCTCGCAACAGTATATTAAAGTTCGCTCGACTGATCGCAATGTAGTCGACCTCATGATTGATTAGTGCCTGTAGCTGCGATTCACTGCTGTCGTACGTCAGCAGCGCTTTCTTGGGAAGTAGCCCTCTCAGCAACTCTTCATAATAATCGTCCTTCACTACACCAATACGCTCGATGATTAATTCTGAGACATTACTGTATACATTGTCTTTATAGCCTTCACGTTTAACCAGTATCGCTTCAGGCCGATAGTATGGATCACTGTAGTACACTAAGTCTTTGCGAGCTTCTGAAATAGCAATCGGAGAAAGCACATCAATTCGCTTAGCAAGCAAATCACCATACATACTTTCCCAAGATTCATCTGCGGTACTTTCAAGCTGACAATTCAACATTAGAATATCGCATGCTTTAAGAACAATATCAGCGGTGATCCCTGTCATCGAGCCATCACTATGATAAGTGGCATACTGACCAATGTTTTCGATTTTAACCCTAAGCGGCCGATTAAAGTTGATACCGCTATTAAGTACGGCCTGCCTCAATGCTTGTTGCCGTATTTCAAACTGGTATTGACGGATGGATTCACGTAATAGCTTCTGAACCTCAGCACCATGAATATAATGTTCAATCGTCCTAAGCAGCTGAGTATGACGACCTTTAGTGGAAACAATGGAAACCGGTTTAATGGAGATCTGATGATTAAGCAGTTGGGCATCAAACCCTGCTAGCAACATAGGTTTAAGTTGGTTAATCGCATCTACGACTCCATCGACGGTGCCGGACTGCAGCAACTGCATAGCTTCTTCTTGTCCTGAATACTCAACCAAAGTCATCGACGGAAAAGCAGCTTCTATCAGCTCTCGGTAAATCGTTCCTTTAGGCACACCTACAGTGTATAACTTATCTAATGTGGCATTATCTAGGCTGTATACGTAGGTATACTCAATATTGGTCGGGCCGGAAAAATCGAAATAGAGCGCCCTGTCTGGGGTATAGGTAACATTGGCTGCAAAATCACTGTTCCCTGTTTTCACAGACTTGAGAATAGCGTCAAAACTTGGGTAATAAACATATTCGATATCAAGTCGAAACTCAGACGCAACAGCATCAAATAAGACGCGAGTAACAACATCGTCGGCTTCTACCGCAACTTTATAAGGTGGAGTCTGTGCTTGAGCTGGCAAAAAACAGATAGCCAGAAACAGACCCACTACCCAATTAATATTTCTTTTTTTAGGTATAGAAAACAACAAAAAGGCTTCACCACTGCAGTGATTACTATCGTGCAGACACAATCAGTAATATTCAAAATATGCGCAACTCTGGCATAGATAAGTAAAATCGCTCTAGCACATAGTTTAAATGCAAAGCATTGTTAAATACTATAGATCCGCTTCCTCATCGGAGCTGCGCAAAATATAATCAGTCATCCAAGCCGTTCCGAGAAGGCATATCCACACCACAAAGACCGGATTAGGGACATCCACACTAGGTGTGACGACTAACGCTGCAAACCCCACTGTAGGTAATGTCCAGCACAATAGTTTGCTCCAACGAAAGCTCTCTAATTTCGCTAAGCTCTCCATTGCAGCGATGATGCCTGTGATGCAAAGTGCGACTAACGCAGCATAAGATAAGTCTGCCATCCAAAGTGGCAATATTAATCCCAAGGCCCACCAACTGTGCTTATTGTTAGATTGCCAGTGCGTTGCCGCCCACCAAATCACCACCACTGATAATGTTTGTACTACTGTGACCATGGGCTCTCCGCCAAGCTTCCCCCCAGCTTGAGTGACCATGATACCGACTTGAAGCGTCACGACTATCAACGCAGCCATAAGCAACACGCCGATGCTACTGCGCCTTGAAAAGACGACCATCAATAATGGAAATAGTATCCATTGACTGATCGACAGCGCGATCGGCTGATAGGGTAATGTCAAGCCATAGGTTGTCAGAGCGGCCATCAAAATAAGTCCGACAACGCCTCCTTGCGGAAATACCCACAACGCTGGAATCACCAATGCCAAGACTGGAATGTCTCCATCACTAAGGCTGATAGCTCGAGCACAAACAACAGCCAACAAGGTTGTCACTAAGAACTGAAAAGTAGAAAATACCATGCCCTCTCCTTATCCCTTCCATGGAAAAATCGAACTAGGACAAAATCATTATGGACCAGTTTTTAATGCAAATCTTTGCGGTGATTCACCAAATTCCGTGTGGAAAAGTAACCACTTACGGAGAGGTCGCCAAACTGGCTGGCTACCCTGGGTACGCAAGGCACGTAGGAAAAGCTCTCGGAAAACTACCTCATGATTCCAAACTGCCTTGGTTCCGAGTCATTAATAGTCAAGGTAGGATATCGCTCAAAGGTGAAGATTTGGTGAGACAAAGGGAGTTGTTGATTTCTGAGGATGTTGAAGTGACAAACGATGGAAAAATCAGCCTTCGAAAGTACCGATGGCAGCCCTAGACTGCCATCGGTAGCCAGCCAAACTCAGTTTCTTACACCAATTAACATCATATCGACATGGCTAGTTTGGTGTGGATCAGTAATCACTGGGTAAGAAGTGTCAGTGATGAAACGAAGTCGTCCATCCACCTCAATACGAGCACTCACACTGTATGTATGACGAGCCTGTATTTTTCTTGGATCAAACGCTAAATCAAATTCAACTGGCACTTGAATGCCACTCGTCTCAAATCGATGCTTAGCAATAACCTTAGCAGGAGCATCAGCCAAAGACACATCTTGTAGGGTCACCGTCACCAGTGCATGCTTAGGCAAAGCAATACGTTCACGATATGAAATAGTTCCTGTAATCGAGCTCACTTTGGTTTCCTCTGCTGGCTTCTCAGGAGACTGGCAACCAAGCATGGTCAAGCCAAGGAAAGTAGAGATGATTAGCGTTAATACTTTTTTCATAGAGACTCTCTAAACCATTCAAACTCTGAAGATTATAAGTTTCAAGCTCAGATTTGTCATGACGCTAACCCTAATCACTATGCAGAGCCGACATTAAAAATATTTTTATAACTTATTGTTCAATCAACTGTTTAACTTATCAATTTATGCTTAAAATAACCTATATTGATTCATTTATTAAAGGTATTTGAATGAGCAAGCCTCTCAAGGAACTTCTGGAATTATTGCAACTTGAAAAGCTGGAGGAAGGGCTTTTCAGAGGCCAAAGTGAGAACCTAGGACTGCCTCAAGTATACGGGGGACAAGTGATTGGTCAGGCTTTATCCGCCGCGAGATACACTGTTGCAGACGATCGTACGGTGCATTCATTCCACAGCTATTTTCTCTATCCTGGCGATCCTGAGAAGCCTATCGTATATGATGTTGAAAACTTGAGAGATGGCCGAAGCTTTAGTACTCGTCGCGTCAAGGCGATTCAAAATGGTCGCCCTATTTTTTACCTCACCGCTTCTTACCATGGTGAGGCTCCGGGCTTTGAGCATCAAAATACGATGCCTGATATCCCAGGCCCCGAGAATTATGCATCTGAATCAGAGCACGCAGAGAAAATTGCTGAATTTTTGCCAGAGAAGATTAAAACGGCGTTTTGCGGTGAAAAGCCCATAGAAACACGCCCTGTTAACGTTGTGAATCCACTCAAACCACATAAAACAGATCCGAAACAGTATCTGTGGATTAAAGCCAACGGAGAAATACCAGACAACCAATTAATCCATCAATACTTACTGGGCTACGCCTCTGACTGGGGTTTTCTAGTGACAGCACTTCACCCACACGGTGTGTCATTGATGACGCCGCATTTTCAAGTAGCAACCATCGACCACTCGATATGGTTTCATCGGCCCTTTAAGATGGATGAATGGCTGCTGTATGTCATCGAGAGCCCTACCGCAAGTAACACTCGCGGCTTAGTTCGAGGGGAGATCTATAACCGTCAAGGCCACCTAGTCGCTTCTGCGGTTCAGGAAGGGGTGATGAGGTTTACCAAGTAATTCCTCCCCAAGGCGACACTATATCAAACTCTTGAGTGCTCAAAGAAATCAAGTTTACTTTGAGCCCCTCATCAGGGCTCACTACTCAACGACCTATTAAGCTTTACCCACCTCGTTCTTTCTTAAGCATCTCCAATTGGTAACGCTGTCGTGTATTTGAGAGGTTCCATGGCAAAAGTGGAGGTCACATTGGATATACCAGCAACGGAGTTGACTAACTTTTTATAAAATTTATCAAAGCACTGCATATCTTTGACCTGAACTTTCATCATGTAGTCGTATTCTCCAGCCATTCGATAAAACTCCATCACCTCAGGAAAATCAGAGGCCGTAGACACAAACTGGCTGTACCACTCATGAGAATGATCGCTGGTTTTCACCAACACAAAGGCAGTAAAGGATAAATCCAGTTTTTCTGGATTGAGCAACGCCACTCGCTTTTCAATCACACCCGATTCTTCTAGCTTTTTTAACCGTTTCCAACACGGTGTTGTCGTTAAATTCACCGCTTCTGCCAGTTCATTTAATGACAAAGTTCCATCTTGTTGTAACAACGCAAGGATCTTTCGGTCCACTTTGTCCAGTTCCATACCCACCGCCTCATGATAGAAAAATTTTCTCCAAATAAAGCAAATTAAAGGCAATAAGGCAAAGTATTTCTCCTGTCATATAGATAAATTATTAGCATAACGATGCTAAGGAGATGTTTCATGTGTACAGACCACAACTGGATTAATAATGCGATTCGAAAAATTGAGGCCGACTTCCAACGTTCAGCGGATACTCACTTGATCAAGCTCGACTTACCCAGCGTGGAAGGTATTGATATTTACCTGAAAGATGAGAGCACACACCCAACAGGCTCCCTAAAACACCGTCTGGCTCGTTCGCTCTTTCTCTATGCCATTTGTAATGGCTGGGTCGGTCCCGAAACCACCATCATTGAATCATCATCTGGCAGTACCGCTGTATCAGAAGCGTATTTTGCTCGTTTACTTGGATTGCCGTTCATAGCCGTCATGCCTAAATGTACCGCTAAGAAGAAAATTGAACAGATTGAGTTCTATGGAGGCCAAGCTCACCTAGTGGAGCGTTCCGATCAGATCTACGCTGAGTCACATCGTTTAGCCAAAGAGCTTAACGGTCACTATATGGATCAGTTCACCTACGCTGAACGCGCAACTGACTGGCGCGGTAACAACAACATCGCAAATTCTATTTTTAGCCAGATGGAACTTGAAGATAACCCTGTACCAACTTGGGTTGTGATGAGCCCAGGAACAGGAGGAACTTCCGCAACAATAGGCCGCTTTATCCGCTATCAGAAACACTCAACCAAGCTTTGTGTTGTCGACCCAGAAAACTCTGTATTCCATGAGTTCTTCAAAACCGGCAACTCTGAGCTAAAAGGCGATTGTGGTAGTAAGATTGAAGGAATTGGCCGTCCGCGTGTTGAGCCAAGTTTTATACCGGGTGTGATTGACGAAATGCGTACAATTCCAGACGCTGCTTCCGTTGCGACTGCGCACTGGTTAGAAAAAATTCTTGGCCGCAAAGTTGGTGCCTCTACAGGGACGAACCTTTACGGTGTTCTTCAACTGGCAAGCGAAATGAAATCGCGTGGTGAAACAGGGTCAATAGTGACGCTACTATGTGATAGTGGGGAGCGATACCTAGATACGTACTACAATAGTCAGTGGATTGAAGAAAACATCGGCGATTTGCAACCTTATCTCACGAAATTAGAAACGTTTGAAGCAACTGGCCAAATCTAGATAACAATAACAACGTCAGTTGGAAATACGAGCGCCACTCATCTGAGTGGCGCTTTCATATCGGTATACCCGAATCAGCTTTTTTTCTGGCGCGCTTCGAAAGCCGCAAGTTGTTCAGGTGTCGCTTTCGGCTGGTGGTTTTGTTTCCACTCATCGTAAGTCATGCCATAGACACGTTCACGTGCATCATCAATATCCAGCTCAAAACCCTGGGTATCCGCTTCCGCTTTGTACCACTTACTGAAACAGTTACGGCAGAACCCTGCAAGGATCATCAGATCAATATTCTGCACGTCTTTATTCTCATCAAGATGAGAGAGTAAACGACGAAACACCGCTGCATCCAGTTTATCCTGCTCTTCTTGTGAAAGGTTTTTATATTTAAATTCAGCCACTTTACTTACCTATTGTTGTTCTGTATCGATTATCTTATCAAGTCTTGGCCCAATACAAAAACGCCCAAGCATTTGGCTTGGGCGTTTATTACAAATTGTGCTTAACCTTGAATACCGACAATCAACCATGGAGCGTTAGGTACCGTTAGGTCACGCTCAAGGTGCCAGATGTCTTCAATGTTTTCTTCAACATCTTCCACTGCATCACGGTAGCGGCCGCTAAACTGTAAGCTAAGCTGCGCTTTGCTTGCATCATGGTCAGCTCGAACGATTTCTGCATCGACGTACATCACATCAGTGTGTTGCTCACCATCTAGTTTCGCACGTTCTGCTTTTAGGTCTTCAAACAAGCTCGGAGAGACATACTCTTCAATCGTTTCAAGTTGGTTGTGGTTCCATGCACCTTGCAGAATACGGTAATGCTCACGCGCACCATTAATAAATGCTGACTGATCAAAACCTGGTGGGTAGTTGTGTGGAATATCCGTTTGTGAGCCAAAGCCGAATCCACTTTGACCACCTGTTTGAGGCTGCTGCTCAAAGTTATGAACGTTCGGTTGTTCAAACTTTGGTGCTGAACCACCAAATGCAGGCTGTTGTCTCTGCTGATTCATGCTGCCTTGCTTGGAGCCAAGCAACCCTCTCATCAGTTTGAAGATAACAAAAGCAATCAAGCCCATAATAAGAATATCCATGAACTGAATACCCTCAAACGCGCCACCAAAGAATGCTGCGAGTAAGCCACCCGCTAAAAGGCCACCCAGTAGCCCCCCCATTAATCCTTTTTTACTGGACCCTTGCGTCTTGGCGCCCTGATCTTTACCAATCGTGTTTGTGTTTTGCTGTTGTTGCTTCGGTGCAGGAGCTGTTTTAAAGCTCTTACCAAATGACTTACCGCCGCCAAACTTCTTCGCTTCCGCGATAGGAGTAATAGCAACAGACACCATTAGCAAAGCAACGAGGGAAAAAAGTCGTTTCATATTTTTCCTTAGGGTTTCCTGTATAAGGTAAGAATTATACTTATTGAGCAATAGTAACTTTTGTCTCTAAAGAATGAAATATGCGAAAGACGAATACATGTATCAAAGTATTGCAAATTCGAACATAGTCAGTTGCGCTTATCACACAGCCTTATTAGAATATTGAACGTTGTTCATTTTTGAAATTTTGTCATGGCCCGTAGAAACGATCATACGCGTGAAGAGCTTATCGCTCTCACTTTAGATACTGTCAAAGAGTTCCTGAGCGAAAACTCCTATCACGAGTTAAGTCTGCGAAAGGTGGCGAATATGATCGGCTACGTGCCCAGCACATTGGTTAATGTTTTTGGCAACTATAATTTATTGCTACTCCACGCTGTGGCACAAACTCTCGATGAACTTGCCAATGAAGCAAAAGTGGTTGTCGCAAAAAGCCAAAACCCTAAAACCGCCTTATATGAACTCGCCTATTGCTATCACGATTTTGCCCAGCGCCACCCACACCGCTGGCAGCTGATCTTTGAGCACAACATGAATGGGGAAACCCTACCTGAATGGCAAGCTGAACGCATTGATAATATGACAGGTATGCTCGAGCAGCTCTTGCAAATCATTGCCCCTCATCGCTCCGAAAAGGAAGTGTTGCAAGCCAGCCGTGTTCTGTGGTCTGGTGTTCATGGTATTACCTTACTAAGCGTTGACGATAAATTCTTCGCAGCTGAGCCTATTG
Source organism: Vibrio sp. Isolate24 (assembly GCF_022398215.1). Classification (NCBI taxonomy): domain Bacteria; kingdom Pseudomonadati; phylum Pseudomonadota; class Gammaproteobacteria; order Vibrionales; family Vibrionaceae; genus Vibrio; species Vibrio sp. Isolate24. The sequence continues at coordinate 240,837 of NZ_JAKEUU010000002.1, read as the reverse complement.
ACGGCAAAGAGCTGATAGACAACTTACTCTCTCATTACATCGCGAACTGGTAATCGCATCCTAAAGGAACAAGGATCATCATGCCAAACAGCCAAACCTCTCTTTTAGGGCAGAGACGATTTCTGCCCTACTTTATCACCCAGTTTTTTGGGGCTTTCAACGACAATATCTTCAAAAACGTTTTACTGTTGTTTGTTGCTTTTGCGGGTGCTGGAGCCTTACCTATCTCCAGTGATCTATTCATCAACCTAGCGGCAGGCTTATTCATTTTGCCTTTCTTCCTTTTCTCTGCCTCCGCAGGAGTATTAGCTGATAAATATGAGAAATCGTGGTTTATTCGGAAGGTCAAACTGGCTGAAATTGGCATCATGTGCCTAGGGGCAATTGGTTTTATTACCGAAAGCTACATCATCCTGTTAATTTTGCTGTTCTTTATGGGGACACAATCCGCATTTTTTGGCCCAGTGAAATATGCGTTATTACCTCAGCAACTTAAGCCACAAGAGCTGGTACCGGGTAATGCCTTGGTTGAGACAGGGACCTTCCTCGCCATTCTTCTCGGCACATTGGGTGCAGGCCTTATCGCCTCTGCAGAGAGTGCAAAATATATCGCCGCAGCAAGCGTGGTGGTATTCGCGTTCTTTGGTTACCTATCGAGTCGCTCAATTCCCGAAGCCCCCGCCTGTGCGCCAAACTTGAAATTCCGCTGGCAGCCCATCAAGCAAACCCGTAACACCATCGCTATTGCCAAGTCCGATAAGACGGTTTTCCAAGCTTTGATGGCAATTAGCTGGTTCTGGTTCTTAGGAGCCGCCTATCTGACTCAATTCCCTAACTTCACTAAAATTTACCTCAATGGTAGCGAAAGTGCAGTCTCGTTTTTGTTGGCTCTTTTCTCTGTCGGTATTGCTGCAGGCTCACTCGCTTGTGATAAATTGTCTAACCATAGAATTGAAATCGGAATCGTCCCTCTTGGCAGTTTAGGAATTAGCGCGTTTGGTGTCTTAATGGCGATGTCTGTCCCTGCTAACTTGCCTGAATTTGAGACTTTCACCGACTTTGTCGCTTATCAGCCCCTGTGGCCAGTATTTATATCACTGCTCCTACTTGGGGCATCTGGGGGCGTTTTTATCGTCCCTTTATACGCATTGATGCAACAGCGCGCCAAAGTCACAGAACGAGCTCAGGTCATTGCAGCACTCAACATCTATAACTCACTGTTTATGGTGGGCAGTGCGGTCCTCGGCATTGTCTGCCTTGCCCTCATTGGCATAAGTATTCCCCAACTATTTCTTCTACTGGCAGTAATGAATCTGGTGGTTGCGGTGACTCTATTCCTACGCGTACCCATTTTTGCGGTACGATTCATCGTCTGGATTCTCACGCATACCATGTATCGGGTGAAGCATAAAAACCTACACCACCTGCCTGAACAAGGGGGGGCATTAATTGTTTGTAATCACGTGAGTTATATGGATGCATTACTATTGAGTGCCGTTTGCCCTAGACTGATCCGTTTTGTCATGGAAGAAGACTACGCCAACCTGCCACCTCTGCGTCGATTTCTCAAACGTGCAGGTGTTATCCCCATTTCCGCATCCAATCGCCGTTCCATTCGTACAGCTTTCAGTGAGATTGAACAAGCGCTTAGCGAAGGTCACCTCGTGTGTATTTTTCCAGAAGGCCGCTTAACTGACGATGGGGAGATGAACGACTTCATGCGCGGCATGGATATCATCCTCAAGCGTAGCCCTGTTCCTGTGATCCCAATGGCAATTAAAGGGTTGTGGGGCAGTTTCTTTAGCCGCTATAAAGGCAAAGCCTGCAGTGGATTGCCTACTCGCTTTTGGTCTAAGTTAGAGATCGAAGCAGGTCAGCCCGTCGAGCCATCCGCAGCTAACACAGCTCTGATGCAAGCGAAAGTAGCTAAATTACGAGGTGATTGGAAATAATTCCGCGAACATACGTTCATTAAATCTGAACGTATGTTCAATTCATTCAAATCTACTAATCGGCCGGATTTCGTTACACTCACCGACTGCTTTGACTGCTATTTTTTGTAATGACAACGATGAAAAAGCCACTGCCATTCTGGTTAGCCTTAATCGTATGCCTAACACCATGGATTACCTCACCAACCGCATTGGTGATTGGTTTTCTGTTGGCTTCATTGGGCATGGTACCGCACGATTTTAATCTAGCAAAAGTGACCAAAAAACTATTGGCTTATTCAATCGTCGGTTTGGGCTTCGGCATTCAATTCAAAACTGCCCTTGCTGTTACCTCAGATGGTATAGGTCTTATCATTACCACTATTATCGGCACTTTGTTCATAGGCTGGTGGGCAGCAAAAGCCATTGGCCTCAATGCAGAAACGGGTTACCTGATTTCTTCTGGAACAGCAATCTGTGGCGGTAGTGCGATTGCGGCTGTTTCCCCTGCCATCAAAGCAAATGATGAACAAATCGGCCTTTCTCTAGCAACGGTTTTTGTCCTAAACTCCATCGCATTATTTATCTTCCCAGTGATTGGTCATGCATTAAACCTCGACCAACAGACTTTCGGCATATGGGCAGCGATTGCTATTCATGACACTTCGTCCGTCGTTGGCGCGGCATCCGCCTACGGTGAGGAAGCACTTACCACCGCAACAACCTTAAAACTGGCGCGAGCACTTTGGATTATTCCGGTTGCATTGTTCAGCGCCTTTTTATTCCGCAGTGACTCGAAGAAAATCACTATCCCCTACTTCATCTTTTTCTACTGTGCTGCTATTGCAATGAGCGATCTATTTCCTCAGTTTCAGGTGGTTTATCAAGGGATATTTGATGTCGCGAAACGGACGTTGGTAGTGTGTTTGTTTTTGATTGGCTGCGGAATTTCGGTGGAAAAGATCAAATCCGCTGGGCCAAAACCTCTGATGTTCGGTATTACATTGTGGATTGTGATCTCTGTCAGCTCACTGACATGGCTAACGCTCAGTTAAAGCTCTTCTGGTTCTACTTTCAGCTTTCTGCGCTTGTGCCTTTGATACCTCAGTACCAAAGCAACGACAAAAACAAACGCAGATAATTCCGCCAGTGAGCGTACTAATCCTTCACTTTGCACAGCAACCAGAATCTGAATCAATATTGCCAACACGATAACGGCTTTCATCCACGCCTCTTATATCCATATCCTCATATTTCCGAAGTTATTATGAGATAGAGTTATAAGTTTGATAAATTCAGATTTGGACTATGAAAGATCCAATTCAACTAAGTTGCCTGTCCATTAACGACAATATTTGAAGTGGCGCTACAACTGGCGCATCACTTTACTGCTCTAGCTGACTCAAAAGCCAATCTTTTACCGCTTTCCGAGAAACTTTAATTCCTGACTGATACAGTGATTCTGGCATCTCATAGTAAGCAACTGGCCATTTGAAGCGTGTCAAAGCTTTACTGAGTTCCTGCTCAATGTTCACAACGTTTAGAGAGTGCTGTCCTTGAATCACTGCAACTGGGCGATGGCCAAACTCGCTGTCTTCCACAGGGATCACGACTGACTGCACGATGTAGGGAAGTCGGTTAAGCACTGCTTCAATTTCTTCACAATGAATATTTTCACCACCTGAGATAAATAAATTGTCAGCTCGACCAATAATTTTGAGTTCGCCTTCAACCCACTCACCTAAGTCTTTACTGTCAAACCACCCATCGCGTGTAATAGGCTCCACAACCCCACATCGATAGTAACCACAAGCCAGAGTTTCACCGCCAATGTAGATTCTTTGCCCTTTAAGCCGGATTCGACGTTTAGGTAAGGTTTTGCCTGCTGAGTCGCGATTGTCGATTCTTTTTGCCGTCACGGTTGACGCTGCTTCAGTCATCCCATAGCCCAACCAGGTTTCCACCCCCTGCTGTGCTGCTTTTTGGCTTAATGACAATGGGACATGGCTCCCGCCGAGTAAGACATGGGTTAAATCAAGTGGCGAACCACTCTCCAAAAGACGTTGTAATTGCGTAGCCACCAGCGATGCGTGAGTCACTTGACGAATATCTTCAACCAGAACTCCGCTTCCTAGTTTCAATGTAGCCCCAACATACAACCAACGATAGACGATGGCTAACCCAGACACATGATACATAGGCAAACTTAGCAACCAACAATCGTCCTGTTTAAAGGAAAACACTTCCAATAGACCAGAGGCAGAAGCAATATGTTGCGCGTTAGTGTGTGCAACCGCTTTGGGATTGCCCGTTGAACCTGAGGTAAACACGATAGAGGCGATATTATCTGGCTGATAACCTGAGCAATAGTGATGAGAATTTGAACGTCCGACATCAAATGTCGACAATGAAGATAGCAGTGAATCAGATTTCGATACCCAGACTTTAGGCTCAATACAAGAGGGGTAAAGTGACTTTAGCTTGGTTTCAAGCTCCGCTGGTGTTTGCGGCATGGCCAATGCGCATATTGCTCCAATCTCCATACAAGCCAAGTACGCGAGTAATAAATCTAAGTTGTTTTTACTAATGCAGGTAAACACATCACCTTGTACTAGACCCTGCTCACAAAGATTGGACGCCACTTCATCGACAAGATCAGCCAACTCAGCCCAAGAGTATTGCTGATCTTGATGATCCAGAGCAAATGAAGATGGGCTCGACTGAGCCCATTGTTTCAAAGGAGAGAGTTGGTTGTGCATTAAGATTGCCAGATTAGTGACTGATCTGACAGAGAAGTCACCGGAAGATCACAGCCAGGCCAAGTAACTTCTAGCTGCTGTGCAAACAGACCTATCGTATCTAAGCCTGGAACTTCTTCTGGCAATTGCCAGTGGGCAAAGCGAGCCAATTGAGTCAGACCTAAACTCGATTCTATACTGGAGCTGATAATCGGCTTGATCCCCAACTTTTTAGCCTCTTCTATGAGCTCGACACAGCGTTCGACAGAGCCAATAAGGGTAGGCTTAATCACAATGGCTTTAGCACCGTTAAAGTCCTCGAGTTTAAAATCATCCTTGCGAATGGCGTGTTGAAGGGTTTCATCCCAAGCAATCGCGATACCCGTATCAATCGCAAAAGAGAAGCTATCCCCCGGTGCTTGGCACGGCTCTTCAACAAACGCAATTCTTTGACGCAATGAAGGCGCTATCTTTTTAGCAAATTGTTGCGCTTTCTCGGCCGTCCAAGCGCTATTGGCATCTAGTCTTAGCGTAAGGTCTGGAATGGACTCCAAAAACAGGCTGACGATGAGCCCATCGCGGACAGGTTCATACAACCCTACTTTGATCTTGGCTACTTTCTCACCTTGCATACTGTGGAGCTTAGGCAGCAGTTCATCCGGATCACCTGAACACAAAGGTGCAGCCTGATAGCACCCCATGTCAGGGAGGCCATTGTTCAGTTCCAGCTCAGCCATAGATAGCCCAAAAGCCACAGAGGGGTACAACTCCTTATCATCAAAGGGTTTACCACTCTGCCACATGGCTAGTTGCTCTATTAGTTGAGATGAAACCTCATCCATACTCTCAATACTAAACCCCGGTAGAGGTGCAATTTCACCTCTACCGATTTCCCCGTTGTTTTCTAGTACAACCACAAAGCCTTCTCGTTCCATGAGTCTTTGCTCTCTCAGTATCACACCGCTGTCCATCGGCAGCTTGTAGCGATACAGCTTGGCTGTTCTCATACCAATATCCCTTCTAATTATTTTGTAATCTTCAATCTATGCTGTTCACTATTTTGGGCTTCAATGGCAGATAAAAGTATTGAGTTAAGCACCTTTATCTTCACGTATTACCCAAAACAACACATCAAGGATTACGAGGGAATTTATTAAAGTCAGGCCGACGTTTTTCATTGAACGCATTCCGCCCTTCCTGACCTTCTTCAGTCATATAGAACATCATAGTCGCATTACCAGCCAACTCTTGAAGACCGGCCTGACCATCACAGTCAGCATTCAGAGCGGCTTTGAGACAACGCAGTGCCATCGGGCTGTGCTGCAGAGTTTCGCGACACCAACGAACCGTTTCTTTTTCCAATTCTTCAAGAGGCACAACTGTATTCACTAGCCCCATATCCAGTGCTTCTTGAGCATCATAGAAACGGCATAGGAACCAAATCTCGCGCGCTTTCTTTTGCCCAACAATTCGAGCCATGTATGAGGCACCCCAGCCGCCATCAAACGAACCAACTTTTGGCCCCGTCTGACCAAACTGAGCGTTTTCTGCGGCAATGGTCAAGTCACACATCATATGTAAAACATGGCCACCGCCGACTGCCCAGCCAGCTACTGACGCAATGACGGGTTTGGGGCAAGTGCGAATTTGACGCTGGAAGTCCAATACATTTAAGTGGTGAGTGCCGGAATCATCTTGATAACCACCATAATCACCACGGATCTTTTGGTCACCACCCGAGCAGAAAGCCTTTTCACCAAGGCCTGTCAAAATGATCACACCCACGCCTTCATCGTAACGAGCGTCAGCCAGTGCGTTAATCATCTCTTTGACAGTTTGAGGGCGAAACGCATTGCGGACTTGAGGACGAGCAATGGTGATCTTTGCAATACCATCTTCGGATTTATGGTACTGAATATCTGCATATTCGCCCGTGCAATCGTTCCAGTGCACTGGAGCATAGAGTTCTTCTTCTGAAATACCGACTGTTTTTGCCATGGTGATTCCTGTTTGTTGAGATTGCGCTGTTAGAAGAAAGCGCGAATTTGAGATTGAATAATCGCGGCAAATGCTTCGGGCTGTTCCACATGAACATTATGCCCAGCTTGCGCTACCTGGCTAAAAGACAAACCACTCTGTTCAGCCAGCTGACTGAACTTCATATCTTTTTCACCACAAATGTAATGTATCGGCATGCTTAAATCAGCCAATGACTCAAGCAAGTAATCTTGTTTTGCCAAGGTTGTCGCCATCAGCATCTTTGCGACGGATGGACCTAGATTAGCACTGCGCTTATCAATGATTGTTTGTCTTTGCTCATGATTTAGTGAACTAAATACCGGCTGCTGATACCAATCGTTTAACACTTGTTCAATGGGGTCATTTTGAAATCGCTCAGCCCAACGAGAGTCATTGTTTAATCGAGCATTTTTTTCCGCACGATCATGCAACCCAAAGTGACCACCTTCAGAAATAAGCATTTGAATATTATGTGCGGAAAAATACTGTTGAGTGAGCCCTACCATCGCAATTCGAGCCCCCATTGAATAACCCACTAACACTATAGGGGGATGGTGAGGAAATTGAGTGAGTAAAGCGTCAGATATTTGATCGCAGCACGTTTTAAAATCGCGACAATGCATCAATTTGCTCATGCCATGACCGGGCAGATCGATGCATAACGATGAATATTCGGGGAGCAATTGCCTGCAGGCACTCCAATCTTCACTGCTACCCAGCAAGCCATGCAGATAAACAATTACAGGTCGAGAGCTATCGTGGCTCTCCGTATTGTGGAAGGAGCTATAGAGCATGAAGTCGCTGAGTTATCTCTTTCAGTTGTGAGGAGGCTTGTTCAGGAGGTGTCTGTACTTCGACAAGCAATGCGCCCTCACCCTGCTGTAAATGATGACTCACTAACTCACTGTAAGCGGCAAGAGTGGTCGGTTTTTGGTATCGAATGCCAAATTGCATCGCAGCATGCTCGAAAGTGTAACCATGAGGCATCTGATAGAGAGGCTGTTTTTGTGCTTGGGGGACAGGGAGCAAATCAAAGATAGCCCCTCCGTCATTGTTAACTACGACAATCACCAGTGGCGTTTTTTCGTGGGTCAGTAAAGAGAGCGAGTTGAGATCATACAGCGCTGAGGTATCACCAATAAACAATACGCTGGGTTGAGGATTTGCACGTACAACTCCCGCAGCAGTCGCAATCAGCCCATCGATCCCTGATGCACCTCGGTTGCTAAACGTTTCAAGGTTTGGCATCGAACCAAACATATCCACCAGCCGAACAAATAAACTGTTGCCCAAAAAGACCTGCGTTGGTTGTGGTAAGTCTTTGACTGATTTAGCCAAAGCAATTTCATTGACTGACTGGTGGCTTTGTTCAGATAGTGCCACTGCACATTGTGAATAATGCTCTAACTCCTTTGCCCAGCCATAGTGAACATTCTTGCCGCCAACACGTTCTCGCAGCCAACTCTCTATCCAAACCCCAATGCCGACAACGTGATGAGTTTGTGGTAAATGATTTTGGTTGTTGCGATCAACTTGGGGAGAAACATAATGGTAATCCGCTTGTCTCGATTCGACTTGCTGAGATATCCACTGATTGAGACGTTTCGATACAATCCGCGAGCCAAACTGCACAATGACACGAGCCTGATTTAGCACCGCTTGCGCAGTAGAATTCTGCAACCAAAGATCATAATGTGCGAAAGGAGACGAAACTCCCGATTGCGGATCACACAGACAAGGCCAGCCCAGAGTTTCGGCTAATTGTTTCGCCTGTTGGGCCTCTTCTAAGGTGACACTACCCACGACAATCACCCCCGGTTTATCAGAAGAACTGACATCGTGAAGCGAGGGCAAGGACTGAGTTCGAACCTTGCAACTATAAGGCATATCAGAGTGAAGCCAAGTTTTTACTTCATCAAGATAGGCCTGAAATATTCCTTTCGACTCAGAGCCATACAAAGGCTCTGGAAATGGGCAATTGATGTGAATCGCACCGCCTTGCTCTGCCTGTTCAGACATTTTCTGATCTATGGAAGTCAGCAACCATTTAAGCGCTACTGACTCTGAAGGGCTGGGTAACTCAAGAGTGGCACTCACATGAGAGGAGAATATCCCCACTTGATTGATCGCCTGATTGGCTCCGCAGCCAACCAATTCTACGGGCCTATCTGCAGTTAGCACGACCAGTTTCTCACCTGTGAGTTTTGCCTCTGCTATTGCGGGCAACAGATTGGCGACAGCGGTTCCGGATGTGACAATCAATGCGACTGGCTTATCGCTTGCCTTCGCTAAACCGAGAGCTAAGAAACCTAAACCTCGCTCATCAAAATGCGTATGCAGTTTCAACTTGTTATTTTGATGCGCTTCCAGCGTTAAAGGCGTCGAACGCGAACCCGGTGCAATACACACTTCACTGACACCTAAGCGAGATAACTCTTCAAGCAGTACCTGAGACCAAATACGGTTCATAATGGCTTGATTGTGCAGACTCATTTATGACGCCACTCCCAGCGGGGGTGTGTCAGCAATCAAAGACAGCAATGTTGACATTTTCTTATCCAACTCTTGCCATTCATTGTCGGCAATAGACCCCGGTACTATACCTGCACCTGCGAATAACTGGATCTCCTCACCAAGAATAAGAGCACTGCGTATTGCAACACAAAACTCGGCGCGCTGGTGGCTGATGAACCCCATCGACCCCGCATACCAGCCACGTGCAAAGGGCTCATTATCTCGAATAAATTTCATTGATTCTTTGCGTGGCAGTCCTGCAACAGCCGCTGTCGGTTGTAAGGCACTCAGCAACTGAACCCCATTTACTCCAGTTTTGAGGTGGGCGTGAATACTGCGCTTAAGGTGCTGAACTTTACGCAGCCTAACCAAGCGGACTTCTTGCTCAACCTCGACATGCTCCGAGTGAGGCGTTAGTCGATCGATAATGTCATCGACCACATATTGGTTCTCATTAAGATTCTTGCTGTCTTGCGATAACCAATTTGCCAATTCCATATCGTGGCTGGCGTTGTCGCCTCGGCCTATCGTGCCCGCCAAAGCTTCAGTGTAGAGCTCCTGACCTTGTCTGGCATACAAACGTTCCGGTGTAGAGCCTATAAAACTGTGCTTTTTATCCAGAGAGAGCATAAAGTGGAAGCTATGGTGGTTTTGCAGATAACTTGATTTCAGTAGCTGCGCAGCACTTACCGCGCAGTCCATCTGCACGGAAGTTCTGCGGGCCAGTACCACTTTCTTAAAGTCGTCATTCTCTATACCAGTCAGAACTTTCTCAACCAGTTCAGACCATTGCGGCTTTTCCGGTATGTGGCTGATGCTTTTGATCTGCGCTGAAACGGGAAGCAATGCACCAACATCAATCTGAAGTTTCTTCAGCCCTGCAAGAGTACGGTGCTTCTCCGCAGTGAGATTAACGGCCAATGACCAACGGTCATCGAAACGAATTAACTCAACTTGTGGTAGGAAAAAGAAAGAGGACATACAGCGACGATTTTTCTCCGTCTGACCGTCGAAAGAACGCCCCCCCCATACTCGCTGGCCATCAGCTAAAATCGTGTAAGCGGGTGCCGGGTCGACAAAGGTATGTAGCTGCCCCAGCGCTACCACTTCCTCACGGGTATCGCGAGACTGCCAGTAAAACTTAGGGAAGAGTGGCTGAGCTTCCAGCCAATCGATAAATGCAAAGTCAGGTTTTTCCTCAAGAACTTGAACCAGACGGTTTACGCCGCCTTCTGCATCCTTTACGCGTTCAATCAGTTCAGTAACGGCTTGATGAAAGTGTGACAAATCAGCCTCGTATGCCTAGGGATTCTTATTCATTTTATCTCGCTACTCTATTAATAGACCTTATTCAGATCAAGGTTGTAGCCCATCTTTTGCATGATCCTGTGATTGCAAACGAGCAAAGTGCATACAAAAACGCGCCATACCTCAGTTTTTTATTCTAACAAAGGGCTTTTTGATGTACTTTAATAAAGAAATACAATCATTTCTAGGTTTTATACAATGCAAAATATCGGGATGTCATCAAAACTCGATAATGTCTGCTATGACATTAGAGGGCCTGTGCTCAAACATGCTAAGCGTATGGAAGAAGAAGGGCATAAAATACTGAAGCTCAATATCGGTAATCCAGCCCCATTTGGTTTTGATGCCCCAGATGAAATTTTAGTTGATGTCATTCGTAACCTACCAACATCACAAGGCTACTGTGATTCAAAAGGCATCTATTCCGCGCGCAAAGCCGTTGTTCAGCACTATCAACGTAAAGGGATTCGCTCTTTAGATGTTGAAGATGTCTATATCGGTAACGGGGCTTCTGAGCTGATTGTCATGTCGATGCAGGCGTTGCTAAATAATGGCGATGAAATGCTTGTTCCAGCGCCGGATTACCCTCTCTGGACTGCGTCCGTTGCTCTGTCTGGCGGTAAAGCAGTGCATTACCTATGTGATGAACAAGCAGACTGGTACCCCGATCTCGATGACATTCGCAAAAAAATCACACCAAAGACGAGGGGAATTGTCTTAATTAACCCCAATAACCCAACAGGTGCTGTTTACAGCCGTGATTTTCTCTTGGAAGTGATCGAAATTGCGCGCCAGCACAAGTTGATCATCTTCGCTGACGAGATCTACGATAAAGTACTCTATGATGGGGCAACGCATACTTCTGTCGCAACACTCTCTGATGATGTCTTAACCGTTACCTTTAACGGTCTTTCCAAAGCCTATCGCGTCTGTGGTTTCCGTGGTGGCTGGATGTTCCTCACCGGCCCGAAACATCTCGCTCAAGGGTACGTTAATGGCTTGGACATGCTGGCTTCAATGCGTTTGTGTGCCAATGTACCGATGCAACATGCTATTCAAACCGCACTGGGTGGCTATCAGAGTATTAATGAGCTTATCCTACCTGGCGGCCGCTTATTGGAACAGCGTGACCGCGCTTTTGAACTGATCAATCAGATCCCAGGGGTATCTTGTGTCAAACCCAAAGGCGCAATGTACTTGTTCCCCAAAATTGACACTAAGATGTATAACATTAAAGACGATCAGAAAATGGTTCTTGATTTCCTCATTCAGGAAAAAGTTCTATTGGTTCAGGGATCTGGCTTCAACTGGCCGAAACCCGATCACTTCCGCATCGTCACTCTCCCGCACGTAGAAGATCTTGAGATGGCGATTGGTCGTTTTGAACGATTCCTATCGACTTATAGTCAGTAGTAGTAATTAGATTCGATTTTTCATATGCTTAATGAGCACTCAATGAGTGCTCTTTTTTATTTTGGAGGGAGATATATGACAGAAAGTAAAACCAAAGAAAGTCACTTCTTCGCCCACCTTGCTCGAATGAAACTGATACAGCGCTGGCCTCTGATGCGTTCAGTATCGACTGAGAATATCTCAGAGCATAGCCTTCAAGTCGCCTTTGTTGCTCACGCTCTAGCACTCATCAAAAATAAGAAATTTGGTGGTAACCTCAACCCCGAGCGGATTGCGTTATTAGGGATGTACCATGATACCAGTGAGGTGCTGACTGGGGATCTTCCCACCCCAGTTAAATATTACAACCCAGAAATAGCAAAAGAATATAAGAAGATAGAAGCCGCCGCCGAAAAGAAACTGCTGTCGATGTTACCCGAAGAGTTTCAAGAAGATTTTGCCCCTTACTTGGTCTCTCAAGCCGCCTACCCCGACGACGAAATCATCGTCAAGCAAGCCGACACTATCTGTGCCTATCTGAAATGCCTTGAAGAGCTCAGCGCTGGTAATCACGAATATGCACTGGCGAAGAAGCGCCTTGATGTCACTTTACAGGAAAGACGAACCCCAGAAATGGACTACTTCCTCACGACATTCGCTCCAAGCTTTGAATTATCTCTGGACGAGATTAGCTAGGTAATAAAGAATGGTTGGTAAAGTTATAAGAGCAAAGGTCATATTATGACGTTCAAAATCAGCTCCTTATGGGATGAGCGCCACGATGACGAACATAAGATCCGTCGCGACGATCACCGCAGTCCTTATCAACGCGACCGAGCGAGAATTCTTCATTCGGCAGCGTTTAGACGTTTGCAGGCAAAAACTCAGGTTCATGGCAACAGTTTCGACGATTTTCACCGCACTCGGCTTACTCACTCTCTCGAAGCCGCCCAGTTAGGAACGGGAATCGTTGCGCAGATAAAAAAGAAACAGCCAAAATTTCGCGACCTTTTGCCGAGTGATAGCTTAATTGACTCACTTTGCTTAGCCCACGACATCGGTCACCCACCATATGGGCATGGCGGTGAAGTCGCCCTCAACTATATGATGCGAGAGCACGGCGGCTTTGAAGGCAATGCACAAACATTCCGCATTGTCACCAAGCTCGAGCCTTATACTGAGAATTTTGGCATGAATCTCGTACGGCGGACATTACTTGGTTTGATCAAATACCCCGCTCTTATCAGTCAAACGTACGCAGATGTCGCTCCAGACAGCGTCTCTCATCAGCGCCAACTCAAAGCAAAGGAATGGTCACCCGCCAAGGGTTTATATGACTGTGACCAGTCTCTCTTTGACTGGGTACTTGCCCCGCTGAGTGAAACCGATAAGCAACGGTTCAGCCAGATGCGTGACGAAAACGTAATGCCGCATCAACACAAGAAAACTCGCTTTAAATCCATTGATTGCTCCATTATGGAACTGGCTGATGACATTGCCTATGGAGTGCATGATCTCGAAGATGCAGTCGTGCTTGGCATGGTGACAAGACACCAGTGGATAGAAGGCGCGGCGAGTTTGCTTTCGGAGAGTGGTGAGCCTTGGTTTGAAGCCCATATCGACTCCATTACAGAGATGCTATTTTCCGGTACTCACCACCAGCGTAAAGACGCCATTGGTGGCATGGTGAACGCATTACTCACCAGTATTTCCATAAAGCCTGTTGACGCGCCTTTCGAAAGTGAACTGCTGGCATTTAATGCTTATTTAGAACCTGAAATGGCACAAGCACTCGAGATACTTAAGCGCTTTGTCAGTGAGTATGTGATTCAGGTGCCTCATGTTCAAGTTGTCGAGTACAAGGGGCAACAGATCATTATGGATATCTTTGAAGCCCTCAGTGCCGATCCTGAGCGATTACTGCCAATACCGATTCGCCATCAATGGCAACAAATGAGCTGTGAAAGTGAAGGCTATCGTGTGATTGCGGACTATATTTCATCGATGACTGACGGCCATGCTCAGAGACTGCACCAGCAGTTGTTCTCATCTCATTAACAGAAAGCGGAGTTTATGCTCCGCTTGTTTCTAACACCTGTCGACAAATTCATCGAGTCGGCTCATTAGACGTTGCTTCTCACTGTCACTGATAAAACTCGCTTCAATCGCATTGCGACTAAATTGCGCCAACTCTTCTTGCGTCAACATGTGGCTGTCTGCTACAGCTAGAAAGTTGTCTGTCATATAGCCACCAAAATAGGCCGGGTCATCTGAGTTGATCGTTACACACAGCCCTTGCCTCAATAAACCGACAACATTGTGTTGCTTCATCTCCTCAAATACTTTGAGCTTAGTGTTGGACAGTGGGCAAACCGTCAGCGGCATACGCGACTGTGCCAGCGACACCACCAGATTCGGATCATCGGCGCAGCGCACGCCGTGGTCAATGCGCGACACTTTCAATAATTCAAGGCTATTATAAATGTTGGCAACAGGCCCCTCTTCTCCTGCATGGGCGACCGTGAGAAAACCAGCCTCGAGTGCTTTGGCAAAAACACGAGCAAACTTCTCTGGCGGGTGGCCCACTTCCGATGAATCCAAACCAACACCAATGATTTTATCTTTGTGTGCCAATGCTTGTTCTAAGGTGACAAAGGCACTTTGCTCATCCAGATGACGTAAAAAACACATGATGACTCGACTACTGATACCCAATTGCGTCTTCGCATCTTGCAAAGCGCGGTGAATACCGTTGATCACGGTGTCAAACGCAATACCACGCTCAGTATGAGTTTGTGGGTCGAAGAAGATCTCGGTGTGGATGACATTGTCAGCCTGACAGCGCAACAAATAAGCCCAGGTTAAATCGTAAAAATCCTGTTCATGAATCAACACGTTGGCACCTTGATAGTAGATATCAAGGAATGACTGAAGGTTAGTAAACTCATACGCGGCTTTGACCTCTTCAGGCGTGGTAAATGGCAGCGCGACTTGATTGCGTAATGCGAGTTCAAACATCATCTCAGGCTCAAGTGAACCTTCAATATGCAGATGCAACTCAACTTTTGGTAACTGACGAATAAATTCTGTTTGGTTCACGCTTGTCTCCCCATTCAATTCGATTGGTATTCAACAAACGCTTTTCTCTTGTGAAGATAATCAGACATACAAAGAGAAAAGCGCAATGCACTTCACTCTTCGTAATCTGAAATTTGCGGTTTCAGGTAGAGACTCCCACACCCTATCAGTGGGATTATACGAAGCATCGGTTATGACGTAACAGCCATAACTAAACGATTGCGCGTAATCATATCCTGACAAAGATTCACTGTACAACGCTGCGCTTGAAAATAATTTTAGACCTCAAATGGCGAGTTTGCGTTTATTACCGATAATTTTTTTCAAACACACCGGGTGGCATCTGCTTGATTTGAAAGTCAATCATGTGATTGAACGTATCAAGTAATGGGGTGAAGTCTTGCTCTGGTTGCAGCAAAGTCAGGATATGGTAGCCAGCCTCCACGGTAGATAAACTATTGTCACTGGGAGCTTTGCGAATACGATAATTTCCCTGTAGGTTCTCCGGCAAATGTACTAAAGGTAATGCCTGTAAATTTTCAGACAATTGCCACATTTTGTACGCTTTTTTCCACGTGCCATCGAGCAAAATAATCCGTACTTTTTCTTCTCTGAAGACGGCTTTAGTCACCTCTTCATGGCTGACAGACACTTCTCCCGGATAAAGCACAAAATGTTGATAGCTTTCCTCAGCCAACAGCTGATTCAGCTCATTATGCTGAGTAAAATTTTCACCTTCAAACAGGTAACTATTCTCAAGCGAGAGTCTGAGAATACGCGCTGTGCCCATGGGCCTGTTTGTTTCTGTCGGATGCTGTAAGATGACCAACTCAACATTCGATGTTAGGCTTTGTATCCACTCACAAATACAAGCTTTGAGTGACTTACCACATTGAGAACAATATCGGGACATAGCGTGCGTTTACTTCTTCTGTTAATTGCTATCAGCTTAGTCTGCCTAGGCGTGCAGTTCGAGCCGTTAGCCAGCCTGACATACTGGCATTATCAACTTATTTCTGAAGGCCAGTGGTGGCGAATCCTAACAGGAAATTTCACCCACACCAACTATGCTCATTTAGGCATGAATCTGGCTGGCTTGTGGGTTATCACTTACCTGTTTAAACCAAGAGTGACTTCTCTGCTCTGTGTATTGTTCGTGATTAGCTTATCCGTGGGTGTACTAAACCTGACAACAAGCATGACTAGCTATGTTGGTCTTTCTGGTGTGCTACATGGCATTTTTGCCTATTATGCGCTTCTGGAATCCTTACAAGGTCGTAAAGGTAGCTGGTTACTTGTCATTGGCGTATTAGCTAAAGTGGGCTGGGAAATGACCATGGGCGCCTCGCAATCGACCAGCGAGTTAATCAATGCCCGTGTAGCCGTGGAGTCTCATCTGTTTGGCGCATTGGCAGGTCTCGTGCTTGCTTTTGTCACGACTAAGCTAAACTTTCAGACAAGACTTAACCGCTCTCAGCGATAATTTCTATTGATGTTCCTGACCAAAGGGCTCAGAATGGCGCCCTTTTGCTGGTGGTCGATTGCCGCCAGAGCACTTATCTCACCTTAAACAGAGAACAATTTATGGGTTTTACCGCTTTAGGCCTTTCTGCCCCGCTCCTCAAAGCCATCGATGATCAGGGTTATGACAAACCATCTCCAATTCAGGAGCAAGCCATTCCCGCAGTGTTAGCAGGTAAAGATGTCATGGCAGCGGCTCAGACAGGTACGGGTAAAACCGCAGGCTTCACATTACCTATTCTAGAACGATTAGATAATGGCACCCGAGTCAAAGGCAACCATGTGAGAGCACTGGTGCTGACACCGACCCGTGAATTGGCGGCTCAGGTTCAGGAAAACGTGTTTAAGTACAGCCGTTATCAACGCCTGACGTCGAATGTAGTATTCGGCGGAGTGAAGATTAATCCACAAATGATGAAGCTGCGTAAAGGCACTGACGTGCTTGTCGCAACTCCGGGGCGATTGCTCGATTTATACCAGCAAAATGCAATTAACTTCTCTCAGCTGGAAGTTTTAGTGTTGGATGAAGCGGATCGCATGTTGGATATGGGCTTTATTCGCGATATCCGTAAAATTCTCGCCCTGCTTCCAGAGAAGCGCCAAAACCTACTGTTCTCTGCAACCTTCTCTGCAGAGATTCGCGAACTAGCCAAAGGTCTAGTCAATGATCCGGTCGAAGTCTCTGTTAACCCTGAGAACTCCACTGCGGTTACCATTGAACAATCTATCTACCCAGCGGATAAGCGTAAAAAAGCACCGATGCTGGTGAAGCTCATCAAAGATGGTGATTGGAGACAAGTTCTAGTCTTCAGCCGTACCAAACACGGAGCTAACCGACTTTCTCATTACCTTAATGATCAAGGTATTACGGCGGCGCCTATTCATGGTAACAAAAGCCAAGGCGCACGCACCAAGGCACTGGCTGATTTTAAATCCGGAGAAGTGCGTGTATTAGTTGCCACAGATATTGCCGCACGTGGTATCGACATTCCTCAACTGCCTCAGGTTGTCAACTTCGAACTGCCTCACGTAGCAGAAGACTACGTCCACAGAATTGGCCGTACTGGCCGCGCGGGTGAAGTCGGCAAAGCAATCTCTTTAGTTGAAGCAGCAGAAGCCAGTGAACTATTTGGTATTGAACGACTCATCCAGCAAGTATTACCTCGGTTGGAGCTGGAAGGCTATAAGCCCGTCAATGTGCTGCCGGAATCTAAGTTGGACACTCGCCCAATCAAACCTAAGAAACCGAAAAAGCCTAAGAAGCCAAAAGTCGACCATGCCGATGGTCAGCGCTCAGGTGACAATGCTCGTGGCCATAAGCCTGCGGGGAAAAACAAGCGTCATTTTGGCCATAACAAACCCAATGGTGATGGCTCCAAGAGTCATAATGGTGGTAAACGTCAGGATGGCAGCTCTAGTACTAGCAAAGCCTCAAACAAGGCTGGCAATAATGGACAGAAACGTCGTAGACCAGCACACCGCAAGCCAAACCATTCGCAACCTAAAGCACAGTAACCAAATACACAAAGCCCCTCAGTTGAGGGGCTTTTCATTTAACTAAACAAAAGAAGTCAGCTTACACGATAGGACGCTGACCACGATCAATCAGCTTCATCAGTACGTTATCAGCCGCTTCACCTGCTAATCCAGCAAGCTTTGAGGTCAGCTTTTTCTTCTCTACGTAGTGAATCGCTAAGACTGTTTTATCTTTGCACGCTTCCACAACCAGATCATCAGAAGTTTTGATTTCATCAACCAGACCCAGTGAATGCGCCTGAGTGCCAAACCAGTGTTCACCAGTGGCCACTTTATCTAATTCAAGCTCAGGGCGACGCTCACGAATAAAGTCTTTAAATAGGCCATGTGTTTCTTCGAGCTCTTGTTTGAACTTCTCACGCGCTTTATCGGTGTTCTCGCCAAACATGGTCAAGGTACGCTTGTATTCGCCCGCTGTGAGCTGTTCATACTCGATATCGTACTTCTTGAGCACTTTATTGAAGTTAGGTAGCTGGGCAATCACACCAATGGAACCTACGATTGCAAATGGTGCTGAAACAATCTTGTCAGCAATACATGCCATCATGTAACCACCACTGGCAGCCACTTTGTCTACCGCAATCGTCAGTGGCAGCTTAGCCGCCTTAATACGATCCAGTTGAGACGATGCTAAACCATAACCATGTACCATACCGCCGCCAGACTCTAGGCGCAGTAGTACTTCGTCCCCTTCACGAGCTACCGCGAGAATTGCGGTTACTTCTTCGCGTAGTGACGCGACTTCTTTGGCGTCAATGCTGCCTTTGAAATCCAGAACAAATAGGTGAGGCTCACGCTTGCTGTCCAAATCACCGTCTTTTGAGGCTTGCTTGATTTCTTTCTCACGTGTCTTGGTTTTTTCTTTTTCTTGCTTCTTCTCAGCTTTATCACGCGCTTTAATAAACGCTGAATCATGCAGGTGATGCTCAAGCTGCTCAACAGTGTTTTTATGCTGATCCGTTAAGTTGGTGATCTCCAACTCACCCTTTGCAGCACCACTTTTTCCACCTACGGCTTTGGCAATAATAAGAATCGCAATCACTGCGACTACAACAGTCACAATCTTGGCTAAAAACAGCCCGTAGTCCAACAAAAATTCCAATGTTATATCCCCTAATATGCGAATTAGTGTATTGTAACCACCATCTTACGGATTCATAAAGCAGAACATTACAATAAGGATGCATGTCGTGGATTATTCCGTTTCCTCAGATGCTTTAAAAGACAAAGTCATTCTCGTCACTGGTGCCGGTGACGGCATCGGTAAGCAAGCCGCTCTTTCTTACGCTCAGCACGGTGCTACGGTCATTTTGTTAGGTCGTACAGTGAAGAAGCTTGAGCAAACCTACGATGAAATTGAAGCTGCTGGCTACCCTCAACCGGCGATCATTCCTCTGGATATGAAAGGCGCAAGCAAGCAAAACTATCTTGATATGGCCGATACCATTGGTAGTCAATTTGGTCGGCTTGATGGTGTGTTACACAACGCCAGTCAACTGGGTGTACTGAGCCCATTTGATCAGATTGGCGAAGACACATATGACGATATCATGCAGGTTAATGTTAAAGCACAATTCCTAATGACTCAGGCGATTTTGCCCCTGCTACACAAGTCACAAGATGCGAGTGTCATATTCACTTCATCCACGGTAGGCCATGCTGGCCGTGCTTTTTGGGGCACTTACGCGATATCTAAGTTCGCAACGGAAGGCATGATGCAGATTCTGGCAGATGAGTTGAGCGATACACACATTCGTGTCAATGCGATTAATCCAGGCGGTACACGCACTTCCATGCGCGCGAAGGCTTACCCAGCAGAAGACGCTGAGTTGCTGAAAACGCCACTGGATATCATGCCGCTTTATCTTCACCTGATGTCGAACGAAAGCAAAGACGTGCGTGGTCAGTGTATTGATGCTCAGCCGAAGAAGTAGATAATCATTCGCTAATACAAAAACGCCTTGTGTTTCCACAAGGCGTTTTTTATCCCATCAATTCACTCTGTCTGCAATTTTAGACAGAAAGTATTCGCATGCAGTTAGTCGAACCAACCACATCCATGACATCCCCTTGAGTGATGATCACTAAATCACCATCGTGCAGCAGGCCTTTTGCTTTCAAACAGCCGACTGCTGATACGGCCATGGGTAAACCTGACTCGCCTTTGGAGTCAAAGTAAACAGGCGTGACCCCGCGATACAGTGCAGTGTGATTCAAGGTACTCTCATTGCGTGATAAAGCAAAGATTGGCAAGCCTGAACTGAGCCGAGACATCATCAGTGCCGTCCGGCCTGACTCCGTTAGAGTCACAATACCTTTGATGCCTTCCATGTGGTTTGCAGCAAACATGGTCGACATCGCAATAGTTTCTTCACTCCCTTTAAATACAGAGTCCATACGGTAGCTAGAGCGGTTAATTGCCGACATTTTCTCAGCGCCCAAACAGACTTCAGCCATTGAACGCACAGTTTCTAGGGGATATTTCCCTGCTGCCGTCTCACCAGACAACATCACTGCATCAGTACCATCCAAAACCGCATTCGCCACGTCCATGACTTCTGCACGAGTAGGCATAGGGTTTTCGATCATCGACTCCATCATTTGAGTGGCAGTAATAACGGTACGGTTGAGACTTCTCGCACGGCGAATCAATTGTTTTTGGACACCGATGAGTTCTGGATCACCAATTTCTACCCCTAAGTCACCACGTGCAACCATGACAGCGTCTGATGCCAATATGATATCGTCGATGTTCTCTTCGCTTTCAACCGTTTCTGCACGTTCTACTTTCGCGACGAGTTTCGCTTCTAGCCCTGCATCTCTTGCCAAGCGGCGAGCGTATTTCATATCTTCACCATTGCGAGGAAATGAAACGGCTAGGTAATCCACTTTAATTTGCGCAGCAATCTTGATGTCATTTTTATCCTTTTCAGTTAGGGCATCCGCTGACAACCCCCCCCCTTTCTTGTTGATCCCTTTATTGTTGGAAAGTGAACCGCCAATAAGGACTTTCGTAATGACTTGATTACCTGATACCTTGGTCACTTGTAGCTGCACACGACCATCGTCCAGAAGTAAGATATCACCTGTTGAGACATCTTGTGGCAGCTCCTTATAATCAAGCCCCACCGCATTTTGATCACCTTGCCCCTGTGCGAGATCGCTATCGAGGATAAAGGTATCACCAACAGTCAAATGAATCTTATTGTCTTTGAATGTTGATACCCGAATTTTGGGCCCTTGAAGATCGCCCAGAATAGCGACATGAGTCCCCAGTTGAGCTGCAATATTACGTACGCGGGTCGCGCGCTGAATATGATCGTCTGCAGTACCGTGTGAGAAATTCATTCTGACAACATTAGCGCCAGCCTGAATGATCGCTTCTAGAATCCCTTCTTTGTCCGTCGATGGACCTAACGTAGTGACGATTTTTGTTCTTCTTTGTATAGCTGTCATGATGATTTCCTTGATCAAACCGTGGATCCGTAAGTCATTAATGAAAAAATAGAGACCCTAATTGAGTATATGCAAAATACTGACTTATGAGAGATTTAGGGGTAATTTATCTCGCTCGAAAGACATATTTATTAATGCAAAAAAATGCAGAGTTAAATGTGATATCTGTTTTGCAATTTGATTGAACGCCCAAAGAATCATGTTTATCCGTGATGCTTGTCACGGCAATCTATCAAAGCTCTTCACAATTACTTCGCAAAGTAAAAAAATTGCTCAGTTGTTGATATTCGGAGCACCCTATGTACATGGCTCAACCAGGTCATATTGATCATATCAAGCAGGTCAATGCTGGCCGTGTATATAAACTCATTGATCAGAAAGGCCCTATTTCTCGGATTGACTTGTCAAAAGAGAGTGAGCTTGCCCCTGCAAGTATCACCAAAATTACTCGAGAGCTGATTGATGCTCACCTTATCCATGAAACCACCGTTCAGGAAGCGACCAGCCGTGGACGCCCGGCTGTTGGCTTACAGGTGAACAATGAGGGTTGGCAGTTTCTCTCGATGCGCCTTGGGCGCGGCTATTTGACAATCGCATTGCACGAGTTGGGTGGTGATGTTCTGATTGACACTAAAATCGACATTCATGAAATTGATCAAGATGACGTCTTAGCTCGCTTACTCCATGAAATAGAAGAGTTTTTCCAGACTTATTCTGAGCAACTAGATCGTGTCACCAGTATTGCACTCACCTTACCTGGCTTGGTCAATTCAGAAAAAGGCATTGTCTTACAGATGCCGCATTATAATGTTGAGAACCTTTCTCTCGGCCCTGAAATTTACAAAGCAACGGGATTACCTGTTTTTATTGCCAATGACACTCGCGCTTGGGCATTGGCGGAGAAGCTGTTTGGTCATTCTCAGGAAAACGAAAACTCGGTACTGATTTCTATCCACCATGGTCTTGGTGCCGGTATTGTCCTTGATGGCCGTGTGCTTCAAGGGCGTCACGGTAACATCGGTGAACTTGGTCATATTCAAATCGACCCGAATGGTAAACTTTGTCATTGTGGTAATCGTGGCTGTCTGGAAACGGTCGCAAGTTCTCAGGCTATCCGGAGTGAGGTATCAGAGCGACTAGCCAACGGCGAAGCGTCAATTTTATCGGAAATCGAGGAACTGACCGTTGAAGACATTTGTGAAGCCGCCGCCAACGGTGACCCTCTTGCAGTCGATGCAGTTGAAAAACTAGGCCGTTACTTAGGCTCTGCTATCGCCATTGTCATTAACTTGTTTAACCCTGAAAAAATCCTCATTGGTGGAGCCATCAACCAGGCGAAAGCTGTCCTTTATCCAGCCATTCAAAATTGCATCAAGGAACAAAGCTTACCCGTGTATCATCAGGACCTTGAAGTGGTCGAATCTCGTTTCTATAAGCAGGCAACCATGCCCGGTGCAGCCTTGATAAAGCAGGCACTTTACGACGGTTTATTATTGATGAAAGTGATAGAAGGCTAAGCTCCTAGCTAAGAAGCTTTATCTTTTATGTAAACCCATATAACCTTCAAGTTGTATGGGTTTATTTTTGTTTAGCCTGGCTTTAGGCTATTTTTGATATATTACAAAGTAGTTGAGAGATCGTATGTCCGGAGTTTTAAATAGCGTTGATCAGCGAACGAATCTTGTTGGTGAAAACCGATTGGAATTGTTGCTGTTCAGTCTTAACAGCCGTCAGCTCTTTGCAATCAACGTATTCAAAGTTCGTGAGGTGATCAAAGTCCCACCTCTCACTAAAATGCCAGGATCACATCACAACATTACCGGTGTCGCTTCTCTACGCGGTGTCTCAGTTCCTGTTATTGATTTACGAAGTGCGATTGGCTTCCCGCCATCTCGACAAGAAGATCAAGAACAGAACCTGATCATTACTGAGTATAACCGTACCGTTCAAGGCTTCTTGGTTGGTCAAGTGCGCAATATCGTCAACACTGCTTGGACGGAAATCCAGCCCCCACCCAAAACAGCAGGACGTGCGAATTATTTAACCGCCATCACTCACACCAAAGATAATGACCAACACCAAATTGTTGAGATCATTGATGTAGAGAAAGTGTTGGCTGAAATTATCGACTATGATGTATCCATCTCTGAAGGCGTATTGGACGAAGAATTGGCCGCTCAGATGGTCGGTCGTAATGTTCTGATTGTTGACGACTCCTCCACCGCTCGAGCTCAAGTCAAAGGAACCTTATCTCAGCTTGGCCTGAATATTCTTGAATGTCGTGACGGCCTTGAAGCTCTTCATTTAATTAAAGGGTGGAGTGAAGAGGGTAAAGATGTTCCTCGTGAATTACTGCTAATGATCACGGATGCCGAAATGCCAGAAATGGATGGGTATAAGCTGACTCACGAGATTCGCAGTGATCCGAAATTGAAAGATCTGTACATCACATTGAATACGTCGCTAAGTGGTAGCTTCAATGAAGCAATGGTGAAAAAAGTAGGCTGTGACCGGTTTATTTCTAAATTCCAGCCTGATTTGCTGGTAGAAGTCGCCCAAGATCGGTTACGTGACATTTTAACCAGATAACGCTCCCTCTATTTAAGTTATAGATTTGGCTCATTAGTTAATACTATGAGCCTAAATATCGTGTTATCACTAGCGTTTCCAGCCTGACTCGGCCTGTGTCCAAGTGTCGTATACCACTTCCCCTGAAAAACAATAAATGTTACCGCTCAGCTCAAATAACATTCCCCCTTACAGCACAATGATGCCTTTTAGTCTTAACCAACGTATCATTGTGGTAGATGACACCTATATTCGGGATGATAAACACCATGAGTCAACAAGAAAGGACTGGCTGCTCTGCGGCTATTGATAATCTAAGCCATTTTGCTCAAGCCTCGGACTACTCTTTACTCGATACGCTTCTTCCCGATCCTGACGCAACAGAAAACGGCGAAGATCATTTTCCAAGGCAGGTCTTTTCAGGTCATTATGTTCCCGTAAAACCAACTCCCATTACTGACCCTGTCTACGTTAGTCATAGCCAAGCGTTTTTTAAACAACTGGGATTAGACGATACTCTTGCCCATAGCGAGGAGTTTAAACGCCTGTTTTCTGGCGATGTCAGCTGTGTCCCAGCTCCTATGCGCAATATCGGCTGGGCGACAGGCTATGCTTTATCGATCTTCGGGAATGAATATACCGACCAGTGCCCATTTCGAACAGGCAATGGCTATGGTGATGGACGGGCGATTTCTGTGTTTGAAGGTGTGCTCAACCACCAACGCTGGGAAATGCAGTTAAAAGGTGGTGGGCCCACTCCATACTGCCGCGGTGCAGATGGCCGTGCCGTGCTGCGATCCAGTGTCCGAGAGTTTCTCGCTCAGGAGCATATGCATGCTCTCGGCGTTGCCTCATCTCGCTCTTTAAGCTTATTTGTCTCTCAGTCTGATACTGTTGATCGCCCTTGGTACCGAGAAGGCTCCCGCTCACAAGATCCCGACATCATGGTATCGAACCCTGTAGCGATTACCACACGTGTTGCACCTTCATTCTTACGGGTTGGCCAACTTGAACTCTTTGGACGAAGAGCACGAAGCCAAGCTCATCCGAATGCATTAAAAGAACTGGAGATGATGGTTTTACATATGGTCGAGCGAGAGTATAAGGATCAGATCGATGCCACGCTTCCTCTAATGGACAAAGTACTGAAACTGGCAATGGCATTTCGTGACAGGCTGGGGCTCCTAGTGACTAACTGGCTACGTGTGGGATTTTGCCAAGGTAACTTCAATAGTGACAATTGCGCTATAGGTGGCTTCACCTTGGACTATGGCCCTTTCGGATTTTGCGAGCGCTTTGAGCCCTACTTCCAACCATGGACAGGGGGTGGTCGTCATTTTGCCTTCTTTAACCAGCCATTAGCTGCGGAAAAAAACTTTGAATCTTTCTGTAGCGCAATAGAACCTCTGTTAAAGTCTTCCCCAGAGCTTATCGATCAATTGGATGAGATTCGCCAAGATTTCTCTTCACTGATGCAAGACAACATCACTCAAATGTGGGCAGACAAATTAGGGCTCGACACGTTTGATGCTGAGTTGTTTCATTCCCTAATGACTCTGATGATGAAGACTCATGTCGATTACACTATATTTTTCCGTGAGCTTTCAAAAATTCCACAAGAAGTCTCTGAAATCGCCAAGAGCTTTTACGCAGAGCCTGATGAGACGTTAGAAAACGAGTGGAGTGAGTGGTTAACATCATGGCGTGAGTTACTCAATGTTGAAAAAGGTATCGAGGTTATCTCTCGTGACATGAAGCAAGTGAACCCTAAATACACTTGGCGCGAATGGCTTATTGTCCCCGCTTATGAGCAAGCTAGACAGGGAAATTTTGCGCTTATCCATGAGTTACAAGAGATATTAGCGGATCCGTATGGTGAGCAATCCAAAGAGGTCGAAGAGAAATACTACAAGCTAAGACCGTTAGAGTATTTCTCAGCAGGTGGTATCTCTCATTATAGCTGCTCTTCATAATCCGAAGTGGAAGCTTGACTGGATACGTCTATCTGTTAAATGAACAGCGTGAACTAAGTAACGGTGACATACTCATGAGTATGTCACCGTATGATTGAATAATACGTTAAGGCTGAAGGTTGACCTCAAAAGTCCCAGTGTCACTCCAGTCAGACCAGTTCAAATCGGCGCTACGAACACGTACTTTCCAGTGCCATCTATCACCATCTTGAATGTCGAACTGTGGCGCTTGGTTGCCCTGACCTAAGAATCGATCGTATGCGCTGGTATGAGTCACTTTTTCACGACGAACATCACCCGCTTCAACTAAAGTGTCTTCATCAGAATCGGTTTTGCTCATAATCTCATGTTTTAGAGTGTAAATATGGTCACTCCATTTATAAGCTTCATCACCACCGATATAAAACTTATTAATAAAATTAGTCAGATCTAATTTTGTAAGGTCCACTCCTTCTTGACTATCGACTAGATCGCCTTCACGCCACGTTGGATCCACTTCATCACCCGGGTCTTCCCCCTCTTTCGGCTGAGGCATCACATTGTGCTTACGTGTATGGTTGCCCCATAAATCATAGACATCGCCTTCAAACTCAGCGTCTTTCGATAGCTGCCACTGCACTTCATAAATCGAATCAGGATCACTATGGCTTATTTCAAGCATGATATCCTTGCTGTCCACTTCTCCATTCGGTGAGACAATTTGTGGAGCAGGAAGCACTGTCTTGCCTGGCGTCACTGTCACTTCATCTGTCATTTCAAACCCGTCTTGAAGTGAGCCATAACCACCGACTTTACTTGCCACCGTTGCAGAGTATCGCTTCATATTGACACTCTCACTACCATTGGCATTAAAGGTCAGGATATTAAAACCAAATTCACTTCTGCTGATCGCAAATGTATTGTAATCCTGTACATCATATAGCATATGAGTGTCATGAATCGGCTCTCGATAGCCTTGCGAGGTTGATGCATTAACCCAAAGGTGATTGGTGTCCATCGACTGCCCACGGGAATAAGCATGAGTATGGCCGAAAAAGTGCCCAGAGATATGCCCCGTCGCTTTTGAATAGTTTTCTGTTTCCGCGACTAACTCACAGGAACCTAAGCTCTCACCTGTGATCCACAGCTCAGACAAGCACGGATGATGGAACATAGAAAATACATACTTTATATCTTCATTATTCTGCGTTGTGTTGAGTTTGTCTTTCAACCATTGACGTTGGGTTCTCATGACGTCTCTTTGAAAATTCGAATGATCATGAGAGATGGGGAAGCTGTCTAAACCTATAATGCGTAAACGCCCTAAATCAATCGAATACCAAGTTTCTTCGTACCCTTCAACACCATTGGTCGGCTTTTCGAAGAAATGCTTGTATATACCTAAGTTTGAACCATCATAGTAGTCATGGTTTCCTGGGACCGTAATTAAAGGGACATAAGGAGTAATATTCTTCATTTGTTCAAAGAACTCATGACGCCAATGCTCCATAACGTTACCTGTAGAGACGACATCCCCCGCAATAGTAATTGCTGATATATTATCTGCACATGTGGCTTCGTTCCCTTCACATGCGTAAGAAATGATCCCTTTATTAACGACATCGCTCAAAACACCAATCGTATCACCATTTTGAGTATCGCCTATCGCAACAATATTAAGTTCTGAGCTATCCCCTTGCTCTGGTAAAGTTTTAAAGGCGAATTTAGGGGATTTGGATTTTATTTTTCCTTCATCCTGTGAGTTAAGAGCAACGATATAATACTCATACACAGTTGATGGTTTTAGGTCATTGAGCACAGCTGTTTTAGTGTTAGAAATAGATTCATCGATCAAATCCGCCTCTACAATAATAAACTCCTCAGAGCTTTCCTTAGGCCTAGCCCAAACTTGAGTATGTTCATCCAAGGCCTCAAAACGTACCGTCATACTATTACTAGTAGGCATCTGAAGGTATGGATGAATAATGAAATCAATTTTTCCATTTGTCGTTAGGGAGATAGTATTATCCTCTTCCTGACAACCCATTAATGTCAATACTATTGACAATGCCAAAATTTCCTTTTTCACAAAACAATCTCTACTAATTAATATTAAGAGAAATAGATATTGGTTAAGTGAGATTTTAATTTCATGACATTAAGTTTAATTATTTTTTCATTAAATATTTCAAAATAATAAAAACATCAATATAAGTCAAACTTAATTGATAAACGAAATATATGCGAAGGGAAATTAATATAAACTTATAAAATTAAGTGGTTTTTATTTAGACTGAAAAATATTAAAAAACAATACTAAGCCTGCTATATATTAATTCATATATAGCAGGCTCGCTTTACTCACACTTAGGCGACTTCGATTGGGCCACCGAATGACGTCACTGGGGGGACCTTACCTGTGAACTTCTCAAAATCAACGATACATGTATTCGCAGAGGTTGCCTGAGCAAGCTCCGAAGAACCGATATCCATTGTTAACGTATTTGGATCACCATAGGTACAAATTGCCCCTTCTTTTTCGTTCAGAGGACCATACCAGGCACCCTCTTCGATACGGATAACACCACGAGCGTAGCTATCCATAAGAACAGCGCCTGCTAGTAATTGACCACGGTCGTTAAACACACGAACCAAATCACCGTCTTTAATGCCTTTATCTTTCGCATCCTGAGGGTTTATGTAAACCGGTTCACGACCTTGCACCGCGTAAGTTGCACGGAATTCTTCCGACTCACACATTTGCGAGTGCAGGCGTTTATCCGGGTGACACGATTGCAGCCAGAATGGGAACTTGTCTGAACCCGGTCCACCATGTGAGCGTTCTGTCTTTTCAAACCACATTGGGTGTTCCTGACAGTGCTCATAGCCATAACGACCAATCTTACGGGAGGTAATCTCAATAAAGCCAGAAGGAGTACCAAGTGCGTTAATTTCTGGATCTTCACGGAAATCAGCGTGTCGAACCCAAGGTTTACCTTCGCCGAAATCAAGAACGCTCTGTTCCCAGAAATCGTCGAACGATGGCATGTCGAACTTACCTTTGTTTGCCGCACGACAGTCATCATACAATGAGCGAACCCACTGCATTTCATCCATACCACGCGTGTAC
This sequence comes from Vibrio sp. Isolate24, assembly GCF_022398215.1. Taxonomy (NCBI): domain Bacteria; kingdom Pseudomonadati; phylum Pseudomonadota; class Gammaproteobacteria; order Vibrionales; family Vibrionaceae; genus Vibrio; species Vibrio sp. Isolate24. Next base: position 211,694 of record NZ_JAKEUU010000002.1, on the reverse strand, counting down.
TCGTTATGGCGGCCAAATCGACGACTGAGCTCGGTGAAGATCTCGAAGTCTGTCTTAGATTGGAACAATGGATCCACTAGACGGTGCATCGCAATCAAACCTTTACCTGAGTATGAGCCGTAGACGTCGATGTCATTACGTTCAAACTGAGTACAAGCTGGTAGAACGATATCAGAGAATCGACACGTTGCAGTCCAAGCGAACTCTACAGTCACCACTGTCTGAAGCTGCTTGAAGGCCTTCTTCATACGGTTGCGATCTTGGTGGTGATGCCACGGGTTGTTCCCTGAAATCACCATCATTTTGTAACCCGGTAACTTCACTTTACTACCGTTGTAGCGAATTTCTTTACCCGGTTCCAACAGACAGTCAATCCAACGGGCAACAGGAATGGTTTTGCTGTAACCGTTGTAGTCATTGTTGTCCCATTTTGGCTTCATACCTTGGTCAAGGTTACGTGGGAAACCACCCGGTGCAGCGAAGCCAGTTGAAGGTACGCCGATACCAGAATAGTGGTGACCATAAGAAATACCGCCACCCGGAAGACCAATTTGACCGACCATTGACGCCACAACTGCCGCCGCCCAATAAGGCTGTTCACCGTGCTCCTGACGCTGAATACACCATCCCATCAGGATCTGTGTGCGACCATTAACCAGCATGCGCGCAAATTCACGGATCTTGTCAGCGCTTACGCCACAAATCTCAGCCGCCCATTCCGGTGTTTTTTCAAGTTTGTCTTTCGTCTCACCTTGAACGTACTTAATAAACTCGTCGAAACCAAGGCAGTAGGTATCAATGAACTTCTGATCGTGAAGTTTTTCGTTGTACAACACATGAGCGACCGCCAACATAAACGCAACGTCAGTCATTGGGTTAATGTACAAGTGATCATTTTGTAGGAAACGCTGAGTTTTGTTCTTCACTGGGTCAACAGAAAGTACGTTGATTTCGCCTTTAGCGACTTTCTCTTTCAATTGCTCCAAGTAAGGGAATGACTGGTGAGTTTCACAGTTCCAACCAACCTGAAGGTTCTTCACCGGATCATTAGCCCATAGGATGATGTTATCTGAGTTTTCCAGAATCTCAGACCACGATGTACCTTGTGCGTAAACTTCTGTCGAACCCAATACATACGGCAGAATCGTCTGGCCAGCGCCAGTTGAGTAATCACCAACTTTTGTAATGAAGTTACCATGCATACCCACTGCACGCTGCATGTGACTGGTACAGCTATGGAATTGACCTGTCTGACGCCAACCCGTTTGGCCTGCGTGCAATGCCCAAGGTCCATAGTCTTTCTGAATGCGCTCTAACTCACGGTAGAACAGATCCAAAGCTTCATCCCAAGTGACACGAATAAAGCGATTGTCGCCGCGAGTTTCGGCACTGTACTTGTGCTTTTTCAACCAATCTAGGCGCACCATTGGGTAGCGGACACGAGACGGGTTGTAAATCACCCCCTTGATGCCGTTGATCATATCAGTTGGGTTGGTATCTGTTTCTAGCGGCTTGATCTCTTGAACTTTACCCGCATAGATATGAGCACGGAATGCGCCCCAATGAGACCCCGATACTTTCCATGTTCCTGTTGTTTCTGCTGCACTTGCAGAAGCCGATGCCAATAAGCTTGGACCGATGACTGATGCTGCACTGGTCGTTGCTACACCTTTAAGAAAACTTCTTCGTGTAATAGCCATTTCAATTACTCCATCCGACGCTTATTAGTGATGACCTTCAGCAAAATCTGAAGAGTGCTTCTGTAGGTACTTCAATACTAGGGCTTCGCTATCTGTGTCGAAGTTAACAAACGCCAACATACCGTTGAACATACCGGGCCAAGTGTTCGCATCGAAGTGCGCTTCATCAGGCTGTGTGTGACAAACTGAACAGTTGGTCTTATAGGCTTCGCTCGCTTTTTCCCAGATAGGCGTCACGTCGTTTAGCATTGCTTCTTTTCTCATCCAAACTGTAGCTGCCACTTTCTCCCAAGGAAGGCCCGTTAGTTCATCGACTTTCTTCTCGCCTTTAGTGACAATTTCATCGCTGGTCGCCGCTTCTTTTAGCAATGAACCCACCGCGATGTTCATACCAAAGTCTTCTTGGATGACACGGCCAAAGCCTTTTGCTTTGCGCCAGCCATCAATCTCAACCTTCATCATTTCGCCCTTGTCTTCTAGAACTGTAACTGTCGATGCTGGGTTAAGCAGGCCTGCTTCTTCAGCCCCCGTTTCATCAAAATAGACAGGTAGATGGCGAACGCTCACCAAGGCGTTACCCACGGAGTAATCTGTGCTGGAAGTCAGCTGCTCCAGCTCACCAACAATCCCACCAATACTGTCCATACCGGCTGGAAGCTTGTGCGCAATACCTTTATGGCAGTCAACACAGCTCTGATCTTTTTCCGCCGCTTGCTTCATTTGGATGCGAGCCGTTGGGGACATTTGTTCAAAGTCCATTGACTCATAGTTGTGGCAGTTTTTGCACTCCAAGGATTTGTTCGCAGAGAAGCGATCCCATTCGTGTTTAGCGAGTTCGATACGGCGCTCTTCAAATACACCTGGTTCGTCGTAGTTACCAAACACTTGGGCGAATACTTCTTTAGAGGCTTGCATCTTACGGGCAATTTTATCGGTCCAGTTATGAGGAACGTGACAATCAGGGCAAGTAGCTCGCACACCTGAATGGTTTTTCCAGTGAACCGTTTCTTGGAGTTCAACGTAGACGTTGTCACGCATGGTATGACAGCTAATACAGAACTCTTCCGTATTAGTCGCTTCTAGTGCTGTGTTGAAACCACCCCAGAAGATGACACCAGCAATAAAGCCGCCCATCGTCAGCACACCGAGGCTGATATGAACCGCTGGGCGCGTCATAGTGCGCCACAATTTAACAATCAATGATTTCATGGTTTGCTCTCTTAAATTTTTCAAAATGTGGAAATGAGCTCAGTGCTTTACATGCCATGTGCACCAGGAGGTCCAAAAAAGAACACCTGTAGCATCCAAACAATAAATCCGTAGCCACCTACGAAAGCCACACTCAGAACCGGGAAGAGAACAACCGCGATAAAGAGGAAAGATTTCCACTCCAGCGAGCGTTTTTCGCCACTCTTAATTTTGTTAACATCACTCATACATTTGCCTATTTTGTATTTAGTGTTATTGGATAGCTCTTATCGCTGAGCTTGCCTTTTTCATAATCTCTAGATAAAAATGTTAGACCATACTATTTGTAGGGTTCAATTAAATCCGTCCTTACAAAGCTTGTTATTCAGCACTTTTTTGAGCTCATCCAGATATGTGTTTGATTAATAATTCATATGTCAACATGCTTGAAATTATGAAAACTTGTTAACAGTAAACAAACTGTTAAAACGCAACACTTAAGCAACAATAAAGTGAAATAACAGGCTAAAAATTCCGGCTTGCAGCAAGCGACACTCCACATAAAATCCTCAAACTTGTTACACCTTTGTTTCAAATCGAGAGTAAAAATAAGCGGATTTCTTGCCTTTAAAGATGGTGCTGGTGAAGCTTTGGAGAACAGTTTTTCACTGAAATCCATTCTTCATAAGATTTTAGGGATACAATACATATTGCTTTTTAGGAGGGCTTATGAGCGGTGCTGTCGATATTTCCTGGCCAATGCTGGCCTTATTCTTCTGTACATTGGCGATTCCGTTGTTAATCAGCCGACACTATCGACTCAATATTGAAAAAGAAACACTCATCAGTGTGGCAAGGATGACCATCCAGTTATTGCTGGTCGGTGTTTATCTTCAATACTTATTTGAGCTCAACAGCTTAACTATCAATGGTATTTGGCTGATGGCCATGACTCTCATTGGTGCCAGTTCCATCATCAGTAAAGTAAAGTTACCCAAACAAAGGTTGATATACCCTGTCAGCGCAGGTTTACTCATTGGTTTACTACCACTGTTGTTTATCATCTGTTTTTTGATCATTCAGCCACAACCACTATTCAATGCCCAATACCTCATCCCCTTGGCCGGTATGCTGCTAGGCAACTCTCTCAGTGGTAACATTGTGGCTTTGCAGAACATTTTCACCGCTATGGAAACGCGCCATAGCGAGTATGAAGCTGCCATAGCGTTGGGAGCAGCACCTAAATTTGCAACTTTGCCATTTGTTCGTGAGTCAATCCAGAAGTCGCTTGCGCCGACCTTAGCATCGATGACAACCAGTGGCTTAGTGACACTACCTGGAATGATGACAGGCCAAATACTGGGAGGAGCGAGCCCTATCGTCGCGATCAAATATCAAGTAATGATCATGATTGCGATCTTTGTCATGCTGTCTATCTCAATCAGCCTGACCCTGTCGCTTACGGTCCGATATTGCATTAATAAGGAAGGGAAAATCTTAGTGAGCTTAGGAAAAGCCTAGCCTAGGCGATATGCCTTAAACGGAGGAAAGATTTTATCCACAAAATCTGTGGATAACCATGTCATCGCTTTCAGGATAAGTCCTGATCCTATAACCGCCATAAGCTAGAAAATAAAAGGACATAAGATTCATATGCCTACCAATCAAATCCAATTATCGTCATAAAAACGTCAAATGCTAACTTTACACTGCCGTAGTCAGCTTTTTGTAAGGATACAGATAATGCAAATTGGCGCTACTTCTAACCCAACCGAGACTTCTCAATGGGAAGACAATGAAACACGAAATTGGCTTGTTTCTCAGCCCGAAGAAATTCTGGCTTTGGATGACATCATTGAAGAATCTTGGCGTCAAATACACTGAGAAGTAAAAGAATCAAAATAGGCTCGTTTTTCAACGAGCCTATATCTTATATAGTCCAACAAAACTAATCTCTTAGGTAGATCATCCAATACCACACCCCGACAAAAACACCGCCGCCAATGATATTACCCAAGGTCACAGGTATAAGGTTATTGGTAATAAAATTAAGAAGATTAAGATCGGCATAATCCGCGATATTAGCCCCTGTCATCTGCCAAAACTCATCGGGAGCAAAAAACTTAATGCCAACCGCCATAGGTACTTGAAACATGTTCGCGATACAGTGCTCAAAACCTGCGGAGACAAACATAGCAACGGGTAAGATCATAACGGCTATTTTATCCGTGAGTGTGCGCCCGCTAAATGTCATCCATACCGCTATACACACCAAGACATTACACATAATGCCTAGCGCAACCGCTGAGATAAAACTATGGTGCAGTTTATGCTGTGAAATCGCCATTGCATTTAAGCCAACCTGCCCGCTATCAAACATGTACTGCTTGGTAAGTAACATACAAATCACTAATAATAGCGCGCCAATAAGATTGCCACTGTACACCACGATCCAGTTTTTCATTAACATCTTCCAAGTGATCTTGCCGCTAGCTCTCGCCACAAGAGTCAACACAGAGCTGGTAAAAAGCTCTCCCCCTGTGACAACGACAAGAATCAAGCCTAAACTGAAAGCCAAACCACCCAGTAGTCGCGTGATTCCCCATGGTAAGTCACCTGCACCAGTGGTCACTATAGTGTAGAAAACAAATGCAATACCAATGTGAATACCGGCAGAAATCGCCAATAGGAAAGACTTCATTGGGTCTTTCGTTGCCTTACCAACCCCAATTTCAGCGGCACGTTCCGCCATCTGTGGCGGCAGTAAAGAATCAAACTGGTTTAAATTCATCATGCAAAGACATTCTAAATAATGTGGATTTGTGGGCGCGGATAATTACTCTTATAGTGATCAAATTCAAGCTTTAATTACCAAACTTAGCTGAGACCCAATTTAAACACAGGTTACTCAATCAAAGCTGCCTAACATGAAAGGAGAAAAATGCGCATAACTCAAGAAAAGGAAAAATAAATATATATGATTATCAAGCAATTAAGAAATATAGCTTAAAAGAAATACCTCTGACCTCAAGCATTAGTTCAAATTTACATATCAACCCCTTACCTTATGCAGTTTTAGCATTAGGGAGGTTGATCAATACAAACCATCAACTGGTCATAATCCAATCAAACAAAAGCGAATTTTTATCCAAACTAAGTGGTAGGTAACATTTCTATCTCCCTATAATTGCTGAATAACAATATGAGGAATATGGTTGTTTTAGTACTTTCTTTAAGGATTTATTATGAAATATACCGCTGATAAGATGGCCGAACTCAACCTGCTACTGCAATTTGACATTAGCAGTTCTGCAACTGGTATTAAAGTTCACCACGAAGCAACAGAAGAAATGCAGACGGCCGTGAAAAGGCTCTTTGATAAAGGCTTGTGTACTCTGCCTGATGGTGGTTATCTAACAGATGAAGGGATTGAAGTCGCTGAACATGCAGACAAAATCCTCAGAGTTTTATCTAGTTAGTCTTATCATAAACGAGCGTATGACTCTAACCACGAGATTCTTAGTCAGTTGACTTTGATAGTCGACTGACAATCGATTCGATATCAATTTTCTCTAAACCTTGATTAAATATTTTGTTGATGCTTTGCCCTTGTGGCTGATTTTTAAATGCCATGTATAGCATTTTATTTTCTAGTAACTTGGCATTCATTCGTAAACGTTTCCTTAACAAGCTTTCTCTTACATCAATACCAATCAGATACTCTAAGACATTTGGATCTATCACCGCGACATCCAATCGACCTTTTGCCACCTTGTGAATGTTCCTTGCATCGTTAGCGGATGCCTCGACTTGGAGTTCACCAGCTTTAACCATATTGTCGAACTCTGTTGTATTGATATACCCTTGCACTACACCTATTCGAAAGTGCTTCAAATCTGATAACGTCTCCCACCGAACTGGGTAACGAGCGTTTTCTACTAAGCCTAATGGCCCACTACCGATAGGATCCGAGAAAATAAACTCTGAGTTTTCAAAATAATATTCTGGGAAATACCCAACATATTTGTCGGATTTTGAGGCTAACGCCACAGCGCGAACCCATGGTTGAAAATCTACAACCAGCTCATACCCCATCGCCGCAAATGCCTCTCTAGCCACCGCTACTGAGTAGCCATTCTCAGGGAGATCCGTACCAGAATATGGCGGCCACTCCAATGACGTCATATAGATCTTCTGATTAGCCGTTACCATTGAAGAAAACACAACGGCCCATAACCACAAATACCATTTCATGAATGCCCCTAAAACTAGGATCGGATAACTCACTCACTATTAATCATAGACACAATTAACGCCATTCTGTAAACATTCAACACGAATAGGCACACAGCATAAACTCGAAAAACTAACAGTTGATTATTTCATAGGTCTTCCACATAGTTAGTTAAATAAAAACGTATCGAACAAGGGCTTAGTGTGAAAACAATATTGATTATTGGCGGTGGTTGGCTCGGTAAACCTCTCGCCCATTACCTCGAAACCATAGGCCACAAAGTGTTTGTAAGCCGCACAACAGACAATGGAGTTAGAGAACTCGAGTCACAACAACTATCGGGGGTGAAAATAAATTTACAAAGCGAATCTACCAGCCTTGTTAAAACCATAGAAAAAACGCATGCGGAGATTGTGATTGGCTGTTTCCCCCCTGGGTTTCGTAAAGGCAACGGCACACAATACGCAGCTCAATGGTTGTCACTTGTTCAAGCCTGCCAAGTTGCTCGCGTCACCAAAATCGTCATGGTCAGTTCAACCACTGTCTATCCAAATTTGGCGCAAGCATTAGATGAAGAGTATGCGTCTTTATCGAATGCTCTTAACAGCGATGTGTTTACTGACAACGCAAGAGTAATGCTTCAGGCAGAGCAACATGTGATTGATTCTGGTCTAGAGTACGGTATTGTACGCTGCAGTGGATTAGTTGGCCCAAATCGCCACCCATCTCGCTTCGTCAACAAATTGAAGCAGGTTAGTGACCTTGCCCCTGCTAATATGCTCCATCTAACAGATGCCATTGGAGCCACCAGCTTCCTAGCATTGAACTGTAAGAATGTAGTAGCCAATGCAACCACCCCAAATACCGTTAGCAAAGCAGAATTTTATCAAGCAGCCCTCGACAGTATTCAATCTGATGCATCACTTCCCCCTATCGTGCAATGTGCAGACAAACGGATATTGGCTGATCGCTTGATAAGCTTAGGCTATCGCTTTCACTATCAACACACGCTTGAACTCGTTTAATCTAGGGAAAGACAATGAGAACAAAGTTGTTTCAGCACATTGAAAGCCTATGGGAATACATGCAACTTTCCCAGCCACTACAACAATCAGACTGCTTGTTTGTACTCGGCAGTAACGATATTCGCGTTGCCGAGTACGCTGCGAAACTATATCTGGAAGGCTGGGCAAAGAAAATCATCTTTTCAGGTGGTCAAGGGCGTCAAACAGACGGTCTGTTTGACCAATCAGAAGCACACACATTTGCGGCTATCGCGAGAGATCTTGGTGTGCCAGCTAGTGATATCATTCTCGAAGATAAGGCCACCAATACCGGTGAAAATGTACTATATACCGCTAAAGTTTTAGATATGCTCAATTTAGACCTTCGCTCGTTTATCTTAGTGCAAAAGCCTTATATGGAAAGACGTGCATACGCCACATTTATAAAACAATGGCCGAATACCGTTGAGAATGTCTGTGTAACCTCGCCCAAGACGATGTTTGTTGACTACTTCAATGAGGACATTTCTTTAGATTTAACGGTAACTGCCATGTTAGGAGACTTTGAAAGAATCAAAGCTTATCCCAAAAAGGGCTTTCAGATTGAGCAAGAGATTCCTGCACATATCGAAACCTCCTACCTTGCTTTAAAAGGCATCTTTAGCTGATACAAAAAAGCCAGAGCATGCTCTGGCTTTTCTCTTGAATAACGCTACTTTAATGAATAGCTTCTTCTTTCTCGCTTAAGTAAGTAAACTTGAGTTCATCTTTCTTCAGGTTCACTTTTACCGTACCGCCATCAACCAAGGAACCAAATAACAATTCGTTGGCCAAAGGTTTCTTAAGCTGTTCTTGGATAACACGTCCCATAGGACGAGCCCCCATCGCTTTGTCATAACCTTTTATAGCCAGCCAGTGGCGAGCATCATCCGATACCTCAAGTGACACTCCTCGCGCATCCAACTGCGCTTGCAGCTCAACAATGAATTTATCGACCACCTGGTGAATAACATGTTCATCAAGGCTATTAAACCAAATGATGTTATCCAGACGGTTGCGGAATTCAGGAGTAAAGACTTTCTTGATTTCCGACATCGCATCATGACTATGATCTTGCTGGATAAGACCAATGGATTTCTTAACTGTCTCTTGAACACCTGCGTTAGTAGTCATGACCAGAATGACATTCCGGAAATCGGCTTTACGACCATTATTGTCTGTCAGTGTGCCGTTATCCATAACCTGAAGCAGTAGGTTAAAGATGTCTGGATGCGCTTTTTCAATTTCGTCCAGAAGCACAACGGAGTGTGGATGCTTGATCACTGCATCAGTCAACAAACCACCCTGATCATAACCGACATAACCAGGAGGCGCACCGATCAAACGGCTCACTGAGTGGCGTTCACCATATTCGGACATATCAAAGCGAAGCAGTTCGATGCCCATCAATTTCGACAACTGAACCGTAACTTCCGTTTTACCTACCCCTGTAGGACCAGCAAATAGGAATGAACCTACAGGTTTATTATCGGCACCAAGGCCAGCTCGCGTCAGCTTGATGGCTTCGCTTAGTACATCGATCGCATCATCTTGACCAAACACTAGCATCTTCATCTTCTCATCAAGATTCTGCAAAATCTCTTTGTCAGAAGAAGACACCGATTTTTCAGGAATACGTGCCATTTTCGCTACCATGGCCTCAATATCGGCCACACCAACGGTTTTCTTACGACGGCTTGCAGGCGCTAGACGATGGCGAGCACCAGCCTCATCAATCACGTCAATGGCTTTATCTGGCAAGTGACGCTCGTTGATGTATTTGGCCGAAAGTTCAACGGCAGCACGTAATGCCTTGTTGGTGTAACGAACCTCATGGTGGGCTTCGTATTTAGGTTTCAGGCCCATCAAAATTTTGGTGGTATCATCTAGAGATGGCTCAACAATATCTATCTTCTGGAAACGGCGAGATAGTGCACGTTCTTTTTCAAAGATATTGCTGTATTCCTGATACGTGGTTGAACCGATACAACGTAATTTACCGCTACTCAACAGAGGCTTAATCAAGTTAGCAGCATCAACTTGACCACCAGACGCCGCACCAGCACCAATAATGGTATGAATTTCATCGATGAAAAGAATCGCATCATCTTCTTTTTCAAGCTGCTTCAAAATTGCTTTAAAACGTTTTTCAAAGTCACCACGATATTTGGTGCCAGCCAGTAGCGAACCAATATCCAAAGAATAAATTACACTGTTTTTAATAATTTCAGGAACTTGTCCTTCAACAATTCTCCACGCTAAGCCTTCCGCAATCGCAGTTTTACCAACACCCGCTTCACCGACTAGAAGTGGATTGTTTTTGCGGCGGCGACACAATACTTGAATGGTTCTTTCTAGCTCTTTATCTCGGCCAATCAAAGGATCAATCTGACCTTGTTTAGCCAGCTGGTTCAAGTTGGAAGCAAAGCTTTCCAAACGTTCTTCTGAGCCTGCTTCCTCAGTATTATCACTGCTACTGAAAGAATCCGATGAAGAGGCATCATCACTTGAGCTTGAAGCTTTAGTGATTCCATGGGAAATAAAGTTAACAATATCTAGACGACTTATATCATTCTTTTTAAGAAGGTAGGCCGCATGCGACTCTTGTTCACTGAAGATTGCGACTAAAACGTTAGCGCCAGTGACTTCACTGCGCCCTGACGATTGCACGTGGAACACCGCACGTTGCAAGACACGTTGAAAGCTCAAAGTAGGTTGGGTTTCACGAGTTTCATCATTTTCAGGGATAAGTGGTGTGGTCTGATCTATGAAGATATCTAACTCGTTTCGAAGGGCATTAATATCTGCCTGACAAGCAAGAAGGGCTTCCCTTGCTGCATCGTTTTCCAACAATGCTAGCAGGAGGTGCTCGACGGTCATAAACTCATGTCGTTTGTCTCTAGCGCGAGAGAATGCGCCGTTTAGACTCGACTCTAACTCTTTATTCAGCATAAGTACCTCCTTTGGCAGCAACTCATGTTGCTTGATTCAGCTTTACGCTTGCTCCATTGTACAAAGCAAAGGATGCTCATTTTCTTGAGAATACATAGTGACTTGCGCTACTTTGGTTTCTGCGACTTCCGCGGTGTATGTGCCACATATCGCTTTGCCTTCGTAATGCACTTTGAGCATCACTTGTGTTGCCTTGTCTATATCCATAGAGAAAAAACGCTCTAGGATGTCAATAACAAAGTCCATTGGCGTGTAATCATCGTTATTCAAAACAACGTTATACATGGACGGCGGCTTTACTTTTGTTTTTTCTAGCTCCAGTAAATCAGAGTCTGGAGTGACCCATTCAAATTGCTTGCTCATGACTAATCGTGTTTAGAAAGTTGCTTAAGGTAATTTTACCACTTCACTGCGCAGAAGTTATCGATTTAGCTCTTATAAGTAAGAACAATTTGAGCCAAGCAAATTTACGCCCTTACTTAGAGACTAATGCAGCAATTGTATCGCTGCAAATAAAAGATTTCTATTAAACTGCATTCTCTATCTAATTGATTAAAAAGACACCAAAAACCATTCACTCCATTAATAGAACAGACCGGATTACCCTGAAACTCTTTGCAAAAATGTAAACCACAAAGGTGATTTGTTTGCAAATATGTTGAGTGTGATACGTTTTTCCTATTGACTGAGTTCAATCATTGGCTACATTGGTCAAATAGTGACTTAAAATTTGGCAGCGGCTGAATGGATATTCACTTTCTGTTTACACACGGAATTCATCGTGTAATCACACAACTTCAGTAACAATATGCATGAGGGATGTATAGCATGGCTACAGGTACAGTAAAATGGTTTAACAATGCCAAAGGATTTGGTTTTATCTGTCCGGAAGGTGAAGACGGGGATGTCTTTGCTCATTACTCCACCATTAAGATGGACGGGTATCGTACTCTGAAAGCAGGTCAACAAGTCACATTTGAAGTAGAAGAAGGACCTAAAGGGTATCACGCCAGCTCTGTGGTGCCCGTAGAAGCTCAAGCCATTAAATAACACGCTGCCAATGTCGTTCATCGGTGTAAACTACCGGTGGATCGCAACCAAAAAACCCGCCAATTGGCGGGTTTTTTATTTTTAATCAACGAATTAACGATTGATAATAGCGTTTAGTGTTGCGCTTGGGCGCATCAGAGTTGATGCTTTCTCAAACTCAGGAGCATAGTAACCACCCAGTTCACCAGCAACACCTTGTGCCCCATTAAGCTCAGCGACAATAGTATCTTCGTTAGAAGACAATGCTTCGGCTATAGGAGCAAATTCTGCTGCCAAGTCTGCATCTGTTGTTTGTGATGCGAGAGCTTGCGCCCAGTAGGTCGCTAGGTAGTAATGGCTACCGCGGTTATCTAACTCACCCACTTTACGCGAAGGAGACTTGTTGTTATCTAAGAACTCACCTGTTGCCTTGTCTAGTGCATCTGCCAATACTTGAGCTTTCGCATTACCAGTAACAGTGCTTAGGTGCTCTAGAGACGCCGCGAGCGCTAGGAATTCACCCAAAGAATCCCAACGTAGGTGGTTCTCTTTCTCAACCTGTTGAACGTGCTTAGGCGCAGAACCACCCGCTCCAGTTTCAAACAGACCGCCACCATTCATCAGTGGCACGATTGAGAGCATTTTGGCAGACGTGCCAAGCTCTAGAATCGGGAATAAATCCGTTAAGTAGTCACGCAATACGTTACCTGTAACAGAAATCGTATCCTTACCTTCTTTGATACGCTCTAGAGAGAACTTACATGCATCGAGTGGTGCTAGGATCTTGATTTCTAGACCTGATGTATCGTGGTTAGGCAGGTAAGCTTTCACCTTCTTGATCAGCTGAGCATCATGTGCTCGATTTTCGTCTAGCCAGAATACTGCAGGAACACCCGTTGCGCGAGCACGTGTTACCGCCAGTTTCACCCAGTCTTGAATCGGTGCGTCTTTCACCTGGCACATACGGAAGATATCGCCTTCCTCAACCTCTTGATCTAGTAGTACTACACCAGCAGCATCAACAACGCGGATTGTACCGGCTTGGTCAAGAATGAAAGTCTTGTCGTGAGAACCGTACTCTTCCGCTTTCTGAGCCATTAGACCTACGTTTGGCACGCTACCCATTGTCGTTGGATCAAACGCACCGTTTTCTTTACAGAAATCGATAACCGCTTGATAGATGCTTGCGTAGCTACGATCTGGGATCATCGCTTTGGTGTCTTTCTGCTTACCATCTGGACCCCACATTTGGCCAGAAGAACGCAGCATTGCAGGCATAGAAGCATCAACGATGATGTCACTTGGCACGTGAAGGTTAGTGATACCACGATCTGAATCAACCATAGCTAGCGGTGGTTGAGTTTCGTAAACAGCTTGCAGCGCAGCTTCGATTTCTTCTTTTTGAACTGCAGGTAGAGCGGCAATCTTAGCGTAAACATCACCAATACCGTTGTTTACATCAACACCTAATTGTTCAAATACGTCACCGTACTTAGCAAATACGTCTTTGTAGTAAACCTTAACAGCATGGCCAAAAATCACTGGGTCCGACACTTTCATCATCGTTGCTTTCATGTGCAGCGATAAAAGAACGTCTTTCTCTTTTGCGTCAGCAATTTCTTTTTCAAAGAAATCAACTAGCGCTTTTTTCTTCATTACTGAGCAATCTATGATTTCCTGATCTTGCAGAGCAAATGGTGCTTTCAGCTCTTTCACAGAACCATCAGCAGCAGCAAATTCGATTTTAACTTCTGTCGCACCATCCACCGTGTGAGACTTTTCACTACCAAAGAAATCACTATCTGACATGCTTGATACATGCGACTTGGAGTCTTTCGACCATGCGCCCATTGAATGTGGATTTTTCTTGGCGTAGTTCTTAACTGACTGAGGGGCACGACGATCTGAGTTACCCTCACGCAGTACTGGGTTTACCGCACTGCCTTTAATTTTGTCGTATGTTGCCTTGATAGCTTCTTCTTCATACGTGCTTGGCTCTTCAGGGTAGTTAGGCAGATTGTAGCCTTTGTCCTGAAGTTCTTTGATTGCTGCTTTAAGCTGTGGGATAGAAGCAGAAATATTCGGCAATTTAATGATGTTAGCCTCTGGCGTCTTTGCCAGCTCACCCAGCTCCGATAGAGCGTCACCAATGCGTTGTTCTTCAGTCAAATGCTCTGGGAAGTTTGCAATAATACGCCCAGCTAGAGAGATATCACGAGTATCAACATCAATACCAGATGAAGCCGTGAAAGACTGAATGATTGGTAGCAGTGAATACGTTGCTAGTGCAGGAGCTTCATCAGTGATGGTGTAAATAATTGTAGGTTTTTCTGTAGGCATGAAATTTCCCTATTGTTCTTACAAAGTCCGTCGGATGAACGGCTTTGGGTTGTGTGTCCGCTAACAAGTTTGATTTGTCATCCCCTCACTTGTTGCGATTTTATTGTCTCTTTTGTTTTTTCCTTACGTTTTTTGTTTGAAGCGTAAGATCCATGAGAACTGTACTTTTATAATTAAACAAAATCGGAGGAATAGTCTATTATCTTGTGCACCAATCCTGTTTTCGGGCGCGCACATCATAGCCTAAAATGGGTGGCTTTGAAAATTTTCGCCCACACTTCGTTTACATTTTTGCAAGGTAGTTAACATGTCAACACGCTCACGCCGTGAGTCCTCCTCGCCCTCTTCACGTTCACATAAGCCCGGTTTTAAACGCCCAGCTTCGACCAATAAAACCAAACATCATTCATCAAAGAACCGTAAAAAGCCGGCGAGTACTAAGCCTAAAATAGCCCCTGAAGATCGCAAGGTGATCGTGTTTAATAAACCTTTCGATACCTTGAGTCAATTCACTGATGGAGAAGGTAGAAAAACGTTAGCAGATTTTATCCCAGTCAAAGAGGTTTATGCGGCAGGAAGACTCGATAGAGATAGCGAAGGTCTAATGGTACTGACTAATGATGGCATACTGCAGGCCAAGCTGACTCAACCAAAATCTAAGTCACCGAAAACGTATTGGGTGCAAGTTGACGGCGCACCATCAGAGTCTGATCTCGATAAGTTGAGGAAGGGTGTTGAGCTTAAAGATGGCATGACTCTACCAGCAAAAGTTGAAGTGATGGCAGAGCCCAGTGTATGGGAACGTAACCCTCCTGTTCGCTTTAGGGCCAATATTCCGACCACTTGGCTGGCAATCACCATTATCGAAGGAAGAAACCGTCAGGTTCGCCGCATGACCGCTAATATTGGCTTCCCAACCCTACGTCTAATTCGATATTCAATGGGCGATATTAAGCTAGGTGAATTACAGCCAGGTGAATGGAAAGAAATCCTGATCTAATTGCAGCCACTGTGACTCCGAACATACAAAAACGGCGCTTCAATTGAAGCGCCGTTTACATTCACTATCAGCGAAAAGCTTATTCTGCGTCTTTCTCTTTTGCAGCCGTTACTGCAATCGCAAGCTCTTCCAGTGCTGCTGGGTTTGCAACACTTGGTGCATCGGTAAGTAGACACGCCGCCGCTGTTGTTTTAGGGAACGCGATAACATCACGGATGTTCTCTGTACCACATAACAGCATAACCAGACGGTCTAAACCGAATGCAAGACCTGCATGAGGAGGCGTACCGAATTTCAGAGCGTCCAGTAGGAAGCCAAACTTAAGCTGCTGTTCCTCTGCATCGATACCAAGAATATCAAACACCGCTGCCTGCATTTCTGCGTTGTGAATACGAACAGAACCACCACCAACTTCGTAGCCGTTGATAACCATATCGTAAGCATTTGAATTCGCTGCTGCTGGGTTTGCTTTCAATTCTTCAGCATTCACACCTAATGGAGAAGTGAATGGGTGGTGCATTGCGTGCAGGTTGCCTTCGTCGTCTTCTTCGAACATTGGGAAGTCAACAACCCATAGCGGAGCCCATGCGTTTTCGTCTGTCAGTTCAAGGTCTTTACCCAGTTTTAGACGAAGTGCACCCATTGCTTCTGCAACTGTGTTCGCTTTATCCGCACCGAATAGAATGATGTCGCCAGATTCAGCTTGAGTGCGATCCAGAATGCCGTTGATCACATCTTCATTTAGGAACTTAGCCACTGGAGATTGGATACCTTCCATACCTGCAGCGCGGTCGTTAACCTTCATCCATGCAAGACCTTTCGCACCGTAGATGCCAACGAATTCACCGTAGCCATCAATCTGCTTACGAGTTAGAGAAGCACCACCTGGTACGCGAATTACCGCAACACGACCTTTCTCATCGTTTGCAGGGCCTGAGAATACTTTGAACTCAACGTCTTTCACTAGATCAGCAACGTCTACTAGCTCTAGTGGATTACGTAGGTCTGGCTTATCGCTACCGAAACGACGAATCGCTTCAGAGAAAGGCATTACTGGGAATTGTCCTAGGTCTACGTTGAGTAGCTCTTGCCACATATCGCGAACCATTTTCTCAGTCGTTGCGCGAACTTCATCAGCCGTCATAAAAGACGTTTCGATATCGATCTGAGTGAATTCTGGTTGACGGTCAGCACGTAAGTCTTCATCACGGAAACACTTAACGATTTGGTAGTAACGGTCAAAACCAGACATCATTAGCAGCTGTTTGAATAGCTGTGGAGACTGAGGAAGCGCGTAGAAGCTGCCTTTGTGAACACGACTTGGTACTAAGTAGTCACGTGCGCCTTCTGGCGTCGCTTTAGTTAGAACTGGCGTTTCAATGTCTAGGAAACCATTGTCATCTAGGAAACGACGAACAAAGCTAGACGCTTTAGCACGTAGCTTAATGCGGTCGCTCATTTCAGGACGACGTAGATCTAGGTAACGGTACTTCAGGCGCTGCTCTTCAGAGTTCTTTTGGTTGAAGTCTAGTGGCAGAACGTCAGCACGGTTGATGATTTCAAGGCCTTTCGCGATGATCTCAACTTCACCCGTTGCCATATCTTTGTTTACTTGGCTATCTGGGCGAACACGAACTTCACCAGTTAGCTTGATACAGAATTCATTACGAAGTGTGTTAGCTACTTCATACGCATCTACCATATCTGGATCAACAACTACCTGAACGACGCCTTCACGATCTCGCATATCGATAAAAATAAGACCGCCTAAATCACGACGACGGTTAACCCAGCCGCAAAGTTCTACAGTTTGTCCTGCAAGGGACTTGTTCAGGTGACCACAGTAATGGGTACGCATAATGAATTTCCCAATCTCTTTAAATTTGTTAATTACTCGATATCAGCGTTTTCCTAGCTGATAGCGCAAAGATCCATTTATACGCTGAAAGTCATTCAAAATCGACTACTCAGAATACAATTTATTGCTATTTATCCGGTTTTGATGCTTTTTAGCGCAATAAAAGAGCAAAACCACATCAATCAGAAAAAATTGGCGCTGATTATAGCTCGAAAGTATCACTCTCTTCAAAACTCTCGTAAAGTATCTAGCAAAACAGTCAAAGACATTTAGATATGAACGAATTACCTCTTCGACTTGGTCTCACCATGTGGTCACATAACAACTGGCAACAAAGCTTTTATGGCAGTGGGACCAAACCAGCTGAAAGGTTAGAAAAATACGCCCAAGTTTTTCATACTGTTGAGGGTAATACGACGTTTTACGCCACTCCGAGTGTGTCGACAGTTCAGAACTGGCGAGCTGCGACGCATGATGATTTCAAGTTCACTTTTAAGCTGCCTAAAGCGATCACTCACCAACAAATGCTACGAGGCAGCAAAGGGCCACTCAACGAGTTCATGCAAATCATGGCACCTCTGCATGACCGCATTGGCCAGTGGACCATTCAGTTACCAGCTGCTTTTGGCCCCGAACATCTAAATGATCTGCAAAGGTTCTGCGATTTATTCCCACCCAACTTCCCTATTGGCGTTGAAGTTCGACATCCTGCTTTTTTCGCCAAAGGTGAAGAAGAACGTCAATTAAACCAGTGGCTGTACGAGAAAGGCTACGACCGGATTATCATGGATAGCCGCCCTGTGTTTGCAGCAAAACCGGACAATGAAGCCATCATCGACGCACAGCAAAAGAAACCTAAAGTCCCAGTGCACGCCATCGCCACAGCCTCACACCCCATGATTCGCTTTATCGGTCATCCAACGGAGTCTGAAAACTACGCTTTTTTCACCCCTTGGCTGAAAAAGCTACCAGAGTGGATAGCCGAAGGTAAACAACCTTATGTAATGATTCATACCGCCGACAATATTATTGCGCCAGAACTTGCGGGTAATTTGTACAAAATGCTGCAAAACACTACTCAATTGCCTGACTTATCAGCATTCCCGGCCAACGATGGCAATTCGCAGTTACAGATGTTCTGAGTAGAATTGTCTCAACACATGACACGGGCGCGATTTTCTCATAAAATACGCGCCTTTTTTGATGCGACTGCGACACTTGTCAGAGAATCGATTATGAACCCTAAGAGCAATCCAGATACGATGTTTTCCGCTCCTATCGATAAAATAGGAGACTTCACGTTTGATGAACGTGTTGCAGAAGTCTTTCCTGATATGATTCAGCGATCTGTCCCTGGATACAGCAACATCATCTCTGCTATTGGTATGTTGGCCGAAAGGTTCGTTAAACCGCATTCGAATATTTACGATCTTGGCTGCTCACTCGGCGCCGCAACCTTATCCATGCGTCGTCATATTCAGCAGGAAGGTTGCCAAATCATTGCCGTCGATAACTCGTCTGCCATGGTTGAGCGCTGCAAGCTGCACATCAATGCTTACCGCAGCGATACACCTGTGGATGTGGTAGAAGCAGACATTCGCAATATTGAAATACAAAACGCTTCTGTCGTAGTACTTAACTTCACCCTACAATTTCTCTCGCCACAAGACAGATATACTTTACTTGAGAAGATCTACGCAGGCCTTCGCCCCGGTGGGATATTGATTCTCTCGGAAAAATATGTGTTCGAAGACCCAGTCTCGAATGAGCTGCTTATTGACCTTCACCATGACTTTAAACGTGCGAATGGGTACAGCGAACTCGAGATCAGTCAAAAGCGCAGTGCGATTGAAAACGTCATGCGCCCTGACTCGAAAAAAGAACACAAAGAACGCTTTGCCGAAATCGGTTTTAGTAGCTTCGATGTCTGGTTCCAATGTTTCAACTTTGGTTCAATGTTCGCTATAAAGTAGCAAAAATGAGTCGTTTGCTCAGCATATTGAGCTAAATTGTTTAATTTATTATCAGTGAAAAACTATGTTTAACTTTGCCAATTTTTATCAGTTAATTGCCACGGATACGCGCCTCCAGCCATGGCTTAATGTTTTACCTCAGCAACTAACCGATTGGCAAAACGCAGAACATGGTGATTTTAGTCGCTGGCTAAAAGCACTCAACAAGATTCCCGAAGGCTCTCCAGATCAGGTTGATTTGAAGAACTCAGTTACCATTGCCAACGATACACCCTTTCACGATGGTGAGCTGAAAAAGCTAGAAAGTCTGCTTCGTACGTTCCACCCTTGGCGTAAAGGCCCATATCATCTACACGGTATTCACATTGATACAGAGTGGCGCAGTGACTGGAAATGGGATCGAGTCCTACCGCATATCTCACCACTTAAGAACCGTAGTGTTCTCGATGTAGGCTGTGGTAATGGCTATCACATGTGGCGCATGTTGGGCGAAGATGCCCGCTTGTGTGTTGGTATTGACCCGTCCCACCTATTCCTGATCCAGTTTGAAGCAGTGCGTAAATTAATGGGCAACAATCAGCGTGCGCACCTTTTACCATTAGGAATTGAGCAGCTACCAAAGCTAGAAGCGTTCGATACCGTATTTAGCATGGGAGTACTTTATCATCGACGCTCCCCGCTCGATCACCTTATTCAACTCAAAGATCAGCTTATCGCCGGGGGAGAGCTTGTTTTAGAAACCTTAGTCATTGAGGGAGATGAAACGTCGGTTTTAGTACCTGTTGATAGATATGCTCAGATGCGAAATGTGTACTTTTTCCCATCGGCCAAAGCACTCAAAGTATGGCTTGAGCAAGTTGGGTTCGAGGACGTACGTATCGTCGATGAAAATATCACATCCGTTGATGAACAGCGTACCACAGACTGGATGACTCACAATTCTCTACCCGACTATCTCGACCAGAATGATCCAAGAAAAACGGTCGAAGGTCACCCTGCACCACGCCGAGCCATCCTAGTCGCGAAAAAACCTAATTAAGACTAATTCTTGACAGATTCCTAACTTTTTAGGTCGGGCAAATACTTAATCTGAAACTTAAAAGACTCTAAAATTTAGGATGCGCACTGCATCCTATTTTTTGCAGTGTATCACTAATCGTTACTCGATCCGGCTTGCGTTGGCAATGTGCCTTGTGAGCTGGGCTAGGAATGTTCTAAACTCCTAATTTTTATAAACAACTTACATCTCATGCAGGATTCTCAATGTTTACCAAGTTGACTCCGGTCATTTCAATTGCGTTACTTTCAGGCTGCACACTTATTAACGGTGAGCAATACCATCAAGAAACCCTTGCAGCAATCCAATCTTCAGAAATAAGCCTCACGCAAAAATTTACTCACCTAGAGCAACAGGTGAGTAGTCAAGCCCAACACATTGAAAGCCTACAAACCAAGATCGATTCGTTAGATAAAGAACTGCTCAAATTTAAAACAGAGACTATGGCTGAAATGAAGAGAAGCCGTGACCCAGTCATCACTTCGACCTCACTTCAAGCTACACCGCCTCCTTCCCAAGAGTTGTTGCTAGGCGCAATCGAACGAGTCACTATCGATTCAATTAAGCAGACTTTTGACAGTCGAATCGATACCGGAGCTGAAACCTCTTCTTTAAATGCAGTCGATATCGAACAATTTGAACGCAATGGAAAAAACTGGGTGCGTTTTCATTTATCTGATGGTGTGACCCCATTGGATGATACGAACTGGATTGAAGCTCCAATTATTCGCTTCGTAAAAATACGCCAAGCCACAAATGATGAGATGGAGCGCAGAGCTGTGGTCGAATTGTGGGTAAGATTGGGCAAGATTCACGAAAAAACACAGTTCACTTTGGCAGATCGTTCACAAATGACCCATCCTGTGTTATTGGGTCGTGAATTTATCCGAGATATTGCAGTGGTGGATGTCAGCAAGAAGTACATCCAAACGGAAATTGAACAAAAACAATAAGGTAGTTTATGACGTCTAAAGTCCCCTTTTACATATCGGTCATCCTGCTGATTATTGCAGGCATCGCTTTAAGCCTGTTCAGACATCAGACTTACGGCGTTCCTTGGACTCCAGGAGAAACCCGCCAAATTTGGGATATTGAAGCTCGTATTGAGTTCAATGCTCAAGCTAAACCGGTCAAGGCGTCGTTAGCCGCCCCTCATACTCAAAACGGATTCACGCTCATTAGTGAGTCATCGTCATCTCCTGGCTATGGCGTTTCATATGTCAACACCGAAACAGGTCGACGTGCGGAGTGGTCTATTCGTCATGCAGTGGGAGCTCAAACAATCTACTACAAAGCCCAGTTTCTTGTTGACCCACAAGCAAAAGTAGAACCGCTCAAACCTAATCAAGACATCATCCCGCCAACATTTGATGGCCCAACAGAAGCCGCTGCCGTTTCGCTCATTGAACGTGCTAACAAGCGCTCCGCCGATGATATTACCTTTACCCGTGAGCTGATTAAAACCCTTAACGATTCAGACAACCAAAACGCTGCACTCTTGCTAAACAATATGTCTAAAGTGGATGCGGTCGATAAGATTCTCGCTTATGCCAAAGTTCCAAGCAAAGCAGTAGGTGTCATTGAACTCGAAGATGGCCGTCGACGTCAGACAATCCAGCAAATGAACCAAGTATGGGATGGTAAAGAATGGCAACTCTTCAATCCCGAAAATGCGAACCAGGTCATCGCTGAGAACATCCTTGTATGGGATGAGTCAAACGTCTCGCTGCTTGACATCATTGGTGGCCAAAATAGCCAAGTCCACTTCTCTATGATTGCCCAAGAAGTTTCTCCAAAGCAGGCAACTCTCGATAAAGTTGAAGCGGACGGGCTACTGAACTTCTCTATTCACAGTCTGCCACTTGAAGAGCAAGCGATGTTTAAAACCATCATGCTGATCCCGATTGGGGCTCTGATCGTCGTCTTTTTGCGTGTCATCATTGGCTTGAAAACCTCTGGTACCTTCATGCCTGTTTTGATTGCAGTTGCTTTTGTTCAAACTCAGCTTGTGACTGGTATTGTGGGTTTCTTATTAATTGTGGGGACTGGTCTCGTCATTCGCAGTTATCTCTCAAGGCTTAACTTGCTTCTGGTCGCAAGAATTTCTGCTGTAATTATCACTGTTATCATGATCATCTCCGTGTTCACAGTTGTGGCGTTTAAAATTGGTTTAACAGAAGGCCTATCGATTACCTTCTTCCCAATGATCATCCTTTCGTGGACCATCGAGCGAATGTCAATCCTATGGGAAGAAGAAGGTGCGAAAGAGGTGGTGCTTCAAGGTGGTGGTTCATTGGCTACCGCAGTTCTGGTTTATCTCGCGATGACCAACACGTACATTCAGCATCTAACCTTCAACTTTATCGGCCTTCAGCTGATTGTGTTAGCAGGTATCCTACTGCTTGGTACTTACACCGGCTACCGCCTAACAGAGCTACGTCGTTTTAAACCACTAGCGGAGGACTAAAACGATGCTGACACGTTTAACTTCGCAGTTTACATCGCCAAATAAGCTTCGTCATAAGGGGATTATGGGCATGAACCAACGTAACCACAGTTACATTGGTCGCTACAATGATCGCTCTAAATATCCACTGGTGGATGACAAACTGAAAACAAAAATTATTGCTGAAGCGGCAGGAGCTACAGTACCTAAGTTGATTGGTGTGATTCGCAATCAAGCGGAAGTGAAAACCATCCACAACATGGTGAAAGACTGGCCTGGCTTTGTGATTAAACCCGCTCAAGGTAGCGGGGGAAAAGGCATTTTGGTAGTAACCTCACATGAAAACGGGGTTTACACTAAGCCTTCTGGTTCAACGATCAATAAAGAAGATGTTGAGCGTCATATCAGTAACGCATTAGCAGGCCTGTTCTCTCTCGGTGGTAAAAATGACGTTGCCGTCGTAGAAAACTTAATTAAGTTCGACGACTGCTTCAATGGCTTTAGCTATGAGGGCGTGCCTGATGTGAGAATCATCGTATTTAAAGGCTATCCAGTGATGGCGATGATGCGCTGTTCAACTGCAGCTTCCGATGGTAAAGCAAACCTTCACCAAGGTGCCGTGGGTGTCGGTATCGATATCGCCACCGGTAAGGCGATCCGTGCTGTTCAGTTTGACCAACCTATCACTCATCACCCCGACACTGATAAAGATCTCTCTACTCTTCAAGTCCCGCATTGGGAGCGACTCTTAGTGCTGGCCTCTAGCGCATGGGAAATGACGGGGCTTGGCTACATGGGGACTGACATGGTGTTGGATAAAGAAGAAGGCCCAATGGTCTTAGAGCTCAACGCCCGACCTGGCTTAGCAATACAAATTGCCAATGGTGCAGGGTTGTTGCCACGTTTGCACCATATCGAAAGCATTGGCGCTCCAAGGGTATACCCTAGTGCGGAAGAACGCGTGGCTTACGCTGCCAAACAATTTGGCTCTACCGCTCAGTTCTAATCACATCAATTATTAAAAAGCCTGCTTGGCATCACAAGCAGGCTTTTTTATGTACGATATGTGCTGGAGTGATAAAAGAAAGGCGACTTTACCGCCGCCTTTATGGGTATCTATTACAGCTCTTCAATCAGCTCCTGAGCTTCTGACTTATTCTGCTCTGCTTGTCCAAAACCTCGTAGACCAACCACATGCACATGCTCATGGTCTTTAAATACCTTACGAACAAGCTTATAAGTGGTGCCCTTTTCTGGGCTGATATTCTCTGGCGCGGCAATCAGAAGTTGCATATCGAGACGGTCACACAACTCAAATAAGGTCGAAATCGACTTGGCATCTAAGCGCGCAGCTTCATCCAAGAACAACAGACGACAAGGAACAATATCTTTGCTACGCAATCGGCGAGATTCTTCTTCCCAGCTCTGAACGACCATAAGAAGAATAGACTGGCCGGTACCGATCGCTTCACCCGTCGACAGAGCGCCTGATTCAGCTTGTAACCAGCCGTCTGAACCACGGCAGACTTCCACACTCAACTCAAGGTAGTTACGGTAGTCCAGCAGTTCTTCACCCAGAACTTGTGGGCTACGTTGACCCATATCGATATGTGGGTTAACACGCTGGAACAACTTCGCCATTGCCTCTGAGAAGGTATAGCGAGAGGTCTCAAACAAGTCTTTGTGTTGCTCTTGCTGTGAAGCTAGACCATGAAGCAAAATCTCGTGACTTTCACGTATCTTCACATTCAAGCGAACGCCTTTCACTTGACCAAAGGCAATATTCGATAATCCTTGGTTAAGCATGCGGATACGGTTTTGCTCGCGCTGGATCGTTTTCTTGATGATACTAGCCACAGATTCAGAACTGATTGCCAGACGATTTTCACGTTGCGTCAGCTCCTCGGTCAATCGAGCAAGCTCCACTTCCATCTCTTCAATCGCCTCAACGGGATCATCGGTGTGGATGATATCCTGACGAATACGTTCACGAAGATGCTGATATACTGCGATATAGAATAGCACTTTGCGTTCAGGTCGTGCATTGTCTTCAGACAGACGCAATGCATCACGCAAGTCCTCGTTATCGGCAACCGCCAGACGCAATGCACCCAACGATTTATCTGACATCGAACGTAACTCATCCGCTGACATGTACGCCAGTTCACGCTTGTGCAAGCGACGCTCAACATCATTTTCACGTGCTAAGCGCAGTACGGAACACCAACCTGCTTTCGCTGCAACCACAAAGGTGCGCAGCTCAATGTATTCTTTCTGAACCTTCTTAAGACGTTTTGCCAGACCTTTCATTTCCAGCTCAGTCGACGTGATGGTACGCTCGTATTCACTCTTACGACTGCGTGACGTATGCAGACGTTCCTGCAACTCGTCTCGACGACGCATGGCGCGCTCTTGTGCGCCTTCATCTGCAGTAACACCGAACTCTTGAAGCTCTTGCTTAAATTCTTGAACCGTTTCCTGCTTAGCCTGATGAGAACTCTTCAAGGAAGCCAATACCTGATTGTATTGGTTCATTTGCCCTTGCGCCTGTTTCAGCTCATCACGAGAGCGAGTACGCTGCCTCTCTGCTTCAACAAGTTTAGTTTTGAGTTGCTCACTCAATTCACTGCTCTTATTAAGCAGATCAACAGAGTCTGAATAGGAGAAGTAGTGGCGACGCTCCACCAAGTCAGACAATGCAAAGATCTGCTTCTTCAGTTCCTGTAACTGAACATCCGCGGCCTTATATTCGGCTTCCAGCGCATCGAATTGCTCAGGGTCGGCTTCAAGTGCTGAGGCAATTTTTTCCAGTTCAGCGACTGTTTTCGCGTGGCTGCTCAAAAATGCTTTTGCTTCAGACAGCTGAGCGATTTTTTCTTCAAGCTCTTCGAAACGCAGTGTCAGTGAATCATCTTCAATCAGCGCCATCATCGGTACTAATTTATCAAGCGAGGACAACGCCTGCTTACTCGCTAACAATTGAGAGCGTTGCTGCTGCTCTTTGGCGTCTAAGTCTGCTAGCACACGAGACACCTGAGTGCGTTTGTCACGCACAATCATCAAAGCCTGCTCAGGATCGGCCTCAAAAGCAACCTGGATGTGCTTGGCAACAAAGTTGTTGAATGCCTGATATAGACGCTGAAGTTTTTGCGAATCAAACGCAGCTTTCGCATGCTGCTCTACCACTTCTTCGCGCTCATTACGTAGCAGCTCTAAACGTTGTTCACGCGCTGCACGACCAAACAGAGGAATTTCTGGAAAACGTGAGTAACGCATCTGGCGATCATTCATGCGAACACAAACCGCCCCTTCCAGTTCTTCCGCATCGAATGAGCTGTCATCAAAGGCATCGATATCACCTTCAATGATGTAAAGGTCTTCAGGACAATCGTCTAACTCAACCAGCTTTTCTTCAATACCTGTTAAGTCAGAAACCACAATGGCATGACGAGATGGACCATACATTGCGCTGAAGTAAGGCGCATCGTCAATGGTAATATCGTCATAAATTTCTGACAGCAAAACACCACCTAGTGTGTCAGCTAAGCCTTTCAGGCGAGGATCATTGGAGCCACCCGGTGACGCTAACCGCTCAATTTCATTCTCTAAATGAGTACGGCGCTCTGCGAGCTTTTCTTTGGCCAATGACTGTTGCTTTTCTTGCTCAAGTACGATTTGCATTTGAGACATGACAGCCTGACTGTCATACAAGTCAGCCCCGCTCTGCTCCTTGAGCGCTTCCAGAGCATCATGAGCAGCAATCCAAGTCGGTGCGATGGCTTCTAATTTCTTTATTTCCGCCGCAGCCTCTTGTTCGAGACGGCGCTGTTCACTGCGCTGCTCGCGAACCTCTTCTTGAGCCATCTCAAGAGATTCAACCTGCATCGCATGACGTTCACGCTCCTGCTCAAAGGTCAGTTCATCAACCAATTCCACATTATGCTGTTTCTGATAAGCACTGACTAATTCAAGCGCCTGGCGCTGTTGATTGAGGTTTCGCTCAAGATCGCGATGCTGCGCACGCCATTGTTGTTCATTTTGTGCAATTTGCTCAGCATCTCGCGCTTGACGAATCGACTGCTTTGCAACTTCAGCGGCATTTTTACGCTCCACTGAGTCGCCAGCAATCTTACGGACCAAGGTAAGCGCCGTCTCAAACTGCTCAACGGCGGCTGAAGACATATCCAGTTTGTGTTTCACCGACAGCAACGCTGCCGTGCTCTCTGATTCCTGATTTTTCAGCTCAGAGACCATCGAGTGCGCGCGCTCAGCAGTAAGGTCCTCATCCCCCAGCAAGGTTTTCGCTTTCTCAAGCGCTTGAACGGCTTGTTGGTATTGAAGCGCACGGGTTTGCTGAACGTCCAACGCTTGCTGATAATCCGCTAACTGAGTCTTAAGGCTGTCGACCTCTTCTTCCGCAACCGTCGCTTGCTCTTCCATCATAAGAACACGCTCTTGCGCTTCTTCAACGACCATCATCTGTTCTTCAAGTCGTTCACTCAGCTCTTCAAGATCTTCTTGGTAGCGTTCGATCTTTTCCTGCTGACGCAGTGCATTCTGGACAAGCTGTAAGTGGTCGGAGGCCGCTTGGTAGTCTTGCTCTAGAGCCGATTCAGACTCCACCAGCAATTCCAGCTCTTCTTGAACTCGATTAAGTAAGCTGTTTTGCTCAACCAATGTTTCACGCGAGCCAAACAGTTCGGAGCGTAGAGAGAGAGTCTGCTCCAGCTTATTGCGACGATCGTTTGCATGGCGCATGTAGTCAGCCGCCACGTAATTCGTCGATTCAGTAATGAGGTGTTTAAACAGGTCTCGATCTGCTTGAGTCGTTTTAATCGCTTCAAGCGTCATGCGGTTTTCACGCAGCGCCGATTCCATGTCCTGGAAAGCTTTCTTTACGCCACCATTCTGAGGCAGTAGGTAATCGCGTAATGAGCGGGTAATCGCACTCGAAATACCACCGTACAGCGACGCCTCAATTAAGCGATAGAACTTAGAGCGGTCACTAGAGTTACGCAACTTCTTAGGAATCACGCCAAATTCAAACATTTGTGCATGGTAATCGACGATGGAATTGAAAGTCTTAAGCTGAACACCTTCGTGTTGCGCGACTGACTCTTTGATTTCGTTGATCTGACGAACACGCGCCTGAGTCGCAGAAACACTTTCAATCAGAATATCCGTCGGCTTCACACTGCTTGGCAGCCCTTGAATCACGAACGGTTTGATATCCACTTTCTTATCGCGACCCGCGACTTGCTGCAGCTTCACTGCAAATAGTAAGCGTTGATTACGTGAGTTCACGACATCCAGTGCCGCATAACACGCGCCTGGCTGCAATTTACCGTAGAGGCCTTTGTCACGTGAAGACTGGCTACTGCCCGCCTCGGTCGTATTTCGGAAATGCAGCAGCGTCTGGTCAGGTATCAAGGCTGTAATGAATGCCGCCATTGTGGTTGATTTACCTGCACCATTACCCCCGGATAACGTAGTAACTAAGCCATCAATGTCAAAGGTTCGCGCAAAGAAGCCGTTCCAGTTAACCATGGTCAGCGATTGATATTTACCTCTTTCAATCATGCTTCACCTTCTTCTAATTTTTCTGATTGAGATGACTCATCACCTTGTTCTGATTCTGCCAGTAAGCTGCCTTGGCTTGGCTCTTTGGTATGCACCACAGCTTCACCATCACGGATCAAGCGTAACTGCGCTTCGCGCATGTCGTCGCCCACACGGACATCAGCACCAAAGCGGAATACCGACTCACTGATACTAAATTTACCGGTTTCACCTATGTTGATGATCATGCCTAGGCGGCGTAAACGGCGCAAAGAAGTGCGGACTTTTTCAAACAGTTTTTCTTTATCTAAATCTGAACCAGTCGCGCGGTTGGTGACCAGCTTCATCAGCTTTTTCTCATCCGATAAAGCCAACAACTCTTCATACAGTTCCTGATTGGTAAAGATTCCCTCATGGGCTAAGCGCTCTGGGCTTAGGTAGAGGAAACACAAGACCTTGCCCACCAACATGTCGAGCTCAGACAGCACACTGCGGTTAATCAGGGACGTAGAGCGAGGGCGAAGGTAAAAGAAGCCTTCCGGTGCTTTCACCAATTCAGTGTTGTAACGCTGGTAAAATGAAGACAACTCAACTTCAAAGTCAGACAGCAGCGCGTGATTGTCGAGATCTTCGGTAGAAATATGACGTCCGGCACGAAGCATGCTGTCTAGCGCCGGGAAAAGTGGATTTGAAATCGCTTTTGCCAGATTTTCTGACATGTAATCATTAGTATCGGTCGATGACATTTGCTTGTACCTTTGCTCCGTATTCGTTAATTGCCTGCCAGTCTGGCTGAATCGCTTGATAATCCGATTCTGAGTAACCCAGACGTACTGCTTGATCAATGACGATACGAGCTAAATCGAAATGATGAGTGCGCGGATGCTGTGCTAGATAGTCGCGTAATACGGCTCCAAGATGGATAGCTGTACCCTGCTCTTTATGTACTTTGAGCATGTCACCTATGCGCTCAGAAAGCTCATCATTCACTTGTTGGAATTCTTCATACTCCACTTCCAGAGGCACTTGTCCGGTCACTTCGTCATCTCGAAGAACCAGTGCTTCATCACGGAGATCGACTAACCTTTCTGCATCAGCATAAGTGAGATACCAAGGTGTGTCGAAGTAGTCTTTGACTGACTGACGCAAACGCGTGCTGAAGGCACGGTTCTTATCCATATCAATTGCGGTGCGGATAAACTTATGGACGTGTCTGTCGTATCCAATCCATAAATCAATCGCTTGTTGGCCCCAGCTGGTGATGCGATCTAGTTTCATCTGTAAGCCAAACAAGGCCTCCTCAATAAATTCCAGTTCATCTTGTCCGTAAACAATTTCCTGAATATCAAGGATTTGAGTTTGTAGCTCGTCACTAGCGGCTTGTAACGTATCTTGCAGTTCTCGTAACGTACTAGACGTTTCAGATAACAACTCTTCACAGTTGTTGATCGCTTCACGCCAATCTTTGTTCAGTAGCTCAGCAATCTGCACTTTGACGGATTGTTGCTGCTCATCCATAACACGTTGGTTGAGATCAATTTGATCGAATATCTCACCCACGGAATATTTGAGCACGCCATAAACGTTCTTTTTCCAGTGACCCGGCGTCCCGCCTTGCTGAGCAGATTCAATCGCTTTCGCCATTTCATCCGCCACCATCGACAATTGGATAGAGAGGCGTAACTTAGAAAACTCACGATGGCGAACATAATAGTCCGTAATTCCAATCGCGAGCGGCGACAAGCGATAAATACTTGCGCCATCATTCACTTCACTGGTAAAGCGGCTAATCAGCCTCTGCTTTACCATCTCATTAATTGCGTTGTTAGCCCGGAAAGCAGACGCTTCTCCGGTATCCTCAAATAATCGAGTGACGATAGTAAATGCGTCGTGCAATTCACCTTCACCCAATTCTTCATCAAACCTCTCATTGCTAAGCACTGCAATAGCGATGAGAAATGCGAGACGTTCAGTCGGCAGGTTTAATGAGAAATCGTGCTGCTTTACCCAGCCAACCAATTCATCGATGGGTTGCTCAGCAGCGTTGAGAGTCATCTCACTCATTATTATTCCTGTTCTTCTTTCTTTTTGGCCCATACATGTATGTATCGGCCTAGCGAGAGGTAGGGCTCTTGTCGACACAGCTGTCGCTCAAGTGCTACCACATCTTCTGTCTTATAGTCGCCCATGTATTCTCTGTTTCCGATATAGTCACTGAAACAGCGAATACCAGCTTTGCCACAGATTTCAAAGCCAGCGTCTTCAATCCACTTATAGACCTCTTCTGGTTTAAGCCCTTTCTGCGGCTGTAACTTAAATCGTTTTCGATGCGGCATGCCCTCTAATACATGAGGAATGTTGCCACATACGACATTCTTGTAGACCAGACCATGATGGTTGTAAAACATGATGGAAGCTGCGCCCCCCGGTTTCACCTGCTCAAGCACCGTTTCTAAAGCGGGCTTAGGGTCTGCCAACCACTCCATCACAGCATGGAAAATGACCACATCAACGGACTGTTCCAGATGCTCTGCAATGTTCTGGACTGGCGAATGAATCAAGCGATACTGCTCAAGCAAGCCATTTTTTTCAATATCCTGCTTTGCTAGTTGCAGCATTTCCAAAGATAGATCACATAAAGCGACTCGATGTCCGAGTTTAGCCAGCTTTTGCGACATTTGTGCTAATCCACCACCTGCATCCAGCACATCGAGGCTTTTCCTGCTACCATTAACCGCACATAGTAGTTGTTCAAGTTCTTCCCAAACAATAACTTGGCGTATCTCTCCTTTGTCGGAGCCGTAGATGTTTTTTACAAATTTGTGGGCAATATCGTCGAAATTGCGGTCTTCAGTCACGGCGGCTTAGGTTATCATGTCGAATCGTGCTGCTATTCTGTCATAAGAAAGGCAGATATAAAGAGGGATTCTCTTAAATTAAAATCAATTGGTGTTTTTTCGGACTATTTAAGTATGTTTGAGCTGAAAAAAGTAGTGTCATCCCTTTTAATGCCTTTGCCAGCAATGCTGATCATCGGTTTTTTAGGTCTGATGCTGATTATGTTTACAAGGAAGCAAAAAACAGGCTGTTTTGTTGTTCTATTCTCTTTCATTGGCATTTTTCTCATTGCATTCCAGCCAGTTTCATCTCGTCTCCTGATGCCACTTGAGCGTCAGTATTCTGCGTTTTTTCCGGTCGATGAGACGATCGATTATGTCATGGTGTTAGGTAGTGGCCACGTGGTGGACGACCGAATCCCTCCCACGTCTGAGTTAAGTCGCACCGGCCTGATGCGCCTGACGGAAGGGATACGCATCATGCGTATCTACCCAGGGTCTAAGCTGATTCTGTCAGGTTACGCAGGCGGTTCTGAAGTCAGTAATGCTCGTATGATGGCCAAAGTTGCGCTCGCATTAGGCGTTTCAAAGTCGGATATTATTCTGCTGGAAACTGCGAAGGATACTTGGGAAGAAGCAAGGCAAGCTGCTGCGTTTGTTAAGCGCAAAAAATTGGTCGTGGTCACTTCCGCCAGCCACATGAAACGTGCACTGAATGAATTCCATTCTGCCGGCCTTAAGCCTTACCCTGCGCCAACCAACTATTTGGCTCATGATAATGTCACTCAGGCGTGGGCTAAGTACACACCGAAAGCGGTCTATCTTGAGCAAACTGAGCGCTATTGGCATGAAACGCTGGGCCGCATCTGGCAATCGTTACGTGACTGGGCATCCGATTACGAAGAGAAAGCAGTACACGCTTCCGACAGTAACGTTTAATCAAATGAAAATACCGAGGCATGCCTCGGTATTTTTTGCTTATCTGTTTAGGTCAATCACCTGCAAACATGTACCCTTCGCCATGTACCGTGACAAAAATCTGCGGGTTCTTGGGGTCAAATTCCATCTTAGCGCGCATACGTCTTATTAGAACATCAATGGTGCGATCATTCGGCGCATCAACTCGATGGCTAATCATATTCAAGATACGTTCTCGGCTCAGGACTTGATTTGGGTATGATGACAAAGCAACTAGCAATTCATATTCTGCTTTAGTCAGCTTCACTGGCTCACCATTTTTACTCAATGCTCGACGCTGCACATCAAAGGTCCACTCCGCAAAACGTACAATATTGCCATCATCTTTTTTCTGCTCACTCAGCTCACCAGCACTTCGTACTGCCGATATACGCCAAAGGAGGTTTTTAACCCGAACAAGCAGCTCTCGAAGTTCAAACGGTTTAGTGACGTAATCATCGGCCCCCATCTCAAGACCAACAATTTTATCAATGCTATCCGTACGTCCTGTAACGAGGATAATACCAATATCAGACTGACTGCGAAGCTCACGAGTGAGCATTAGCCCATCTTCACCAGGTAGGTTAATGTCAAGCATCACCAAATCAACCGCATGATTTTGCAGTGTATCGCGCATTTGCTCTCCACTTTCCGCTTCACTCACTTGGTAACCTTCATTCTGAAAGTAACCAACCAGTTTACTGCGAGTGGCGGCATCATCCTCTACAACTAATACGTGATAGCTCATTTACACCACTTAATTACATTTTGAAATTGTCTCTGATTCATTCTATTCATAATCAGTCACATTTCTAGCTTTTGACCGCTTTCAAACCAGAAAGGCGATGTTTTATTGATTCAAAACAAACCTCGCTTAGGCCATTAATAACTTTCCATTTTTGCACTCAATCTGAAACAACCGCCATTACCGCTATTCATTTTTATTCGTTAAACTGATAAATAGAATTTCTAGGAGTCTTAACCAATGCAAGAAATCAAAGCATTCAACGAAAAACGTGCTGAAATCTACTGGTGGTTATCCAGCCTGTTTGCCAAGGAGTTAACAGAAGAAAACCTCCAGCAGTATCACTCAGCAGAAATCCGTTCCTTTCTGACTGGGCTGGGAGAAAACCCTCATCTGAAGTCGGCCATAAACAAATTAGTCGATACACTCAATCGTCTTATCGATCGCGAAGATGCCCAGCTCGAACTGGCCGCTGACTTCTGCGATTTGTTTCTAAAGTCAGACAAAGACTCAGCGCTACCCTACGCTTCCGTGTACATAGGCAAATCTGGGCTTCTCAATGATCAGCCTGCAACAGACATGGAACAGCTAATGGCCAAACACGGCATAGACGTTGATAAAGCGCTGAATGAACCTGCGGATCACCTCGCGATTGAGCTCGACTTTTTAGGAAACTTGATTATCCGCTCCAACGAGTTAGAACAAGAACGCCACATGGAAGATGCTTTTATCGAGCAGGAACAGTTTATTCATAAACATCTTTTAAGTTGGATTCCACAATTCACTAGAAAGTGCCAAGCTTTGGATGAATTTGGGTTTTATGCGGCAACAGCTTCATTACTGATTGCGTTTCTTGAACTTGATTGCACCTATCTTAAAGGTGAATAACCTTATTGTTAATCTGTGATTTAAAACTTATCACACCTTCGTTTTTTATTTGCTCTTCTTCTGTTTGCGGTCTAGAATCGTGACCGCAAACGATAAAAATGAACGAACTAGAGACAAACCGCTGAATAAAGCGGTTTTTGTGTTTCTGATACTTTCTGCCGAATTATTCTACACTCTGAATATACTTCCTGGCAGTCATCGACAGGACAGAACCTTATGGCCACTATTAAAGATGTGGCACGCCTAGCTGGCGTGTCAACTACAACAGTTTCTCACGTGATCAATAAGACGCGCTTTGTTGCTGAAGCAACACAAGAAAAAGTCATGGAAGCCGTTGCCGAATTGAATTATGCACCAAGCGCGGTCGCACGAAGCTTAAAATGTAACAGCACTCGAACTATCGGTATGCTTGTTACCCAATCGACCAACCTATTCTTTTCTGAAGTCATCGACGGCGTAGAAAGCTACTGTTACCGTCAGGGCTACACATTGATCCTGTGTAATACTGGCGGCATTTACGAGAAACAGCGTGACTATATCCGTATGCTAGCGGAAAAGCGCGTAGACGGTATCCTCGTTATGTGTTCTGACCTCACAGAAGAATTAAGTGAGATGCTAGACCGCCATAAGGATATTCCAAAAGTGGTCATGGATTGGGGACCTGAAAGCTCTCAAGCCGATAAAATCATCGACAATTCAGAAGAAGGTGGCTACCTAGCGACTAAATATCTGATAGATAATGGCCACAAAGATATCGCTTGTCTCAGTGGTCACTTCGAAAAAGCTGCATGCCAAGAGCGCATCCAAGGTTTCCGACGAGCGATGGATGAAGCCAACCTCTCTGTCAACGAAAACTGGATTCTTGAAGGTAACTTCGAGTGTGATACCGCTGTACTGGCTGCCGATAAAATTGTCGCTATGGACAACAAACCAACTGCCGTATTTTGTTTCAACGATACCATGGCATTAGGTTTAATGAGTCGACTTCAGCAAAAAGGTATTCGTGTTCCTGAAGATATTTCTGTGATTGGATACGACAATATTGAACTTGCCGAGTACTTCTCACCACCACTAACCACAGTTCACCAACCTAAACGTCGCGTTGGTAAAAATGCGTTTGAAATTTTACTTGAGCGCATCAAAGACAAAGAACACGAGAAGCGTGTATTCGAAATGCACCCTGAGATCGTTGTGCGCGATACCGTATACAACTTAAACAAATAGCATTAGCTGTCATCCGACTGATAGCTCAATCTATTGGTCGGACATATCATTTTAAAGCAATTTACTTGAACCAAGATCACATTTGATTAATCAAGATGTGATACTTACCTCAAATTTTATTTATCCTTAAAATGTTCGACTAATGCCACGAACAGGGCAAACCACTTCGAAAGAGTGGGACGCAAAGCTTCCGGCCTGACTCAGGAGACTGAAAGGTAGCGGGGTTGCCGATGGGCAAAGATGCAAACGATCCGTATCGTTTAAAACAACACTCTATAATCTTTCTAGAACTCAGGGATTAGCGAGTGAATTTTATTTCGGTATGACACCTTACTGACACTTTATCTGCATTATTTTGCTAATCTCTCGGACCTGAATTTGGTGGCGTATAATAATATACACCGAGATAACACAGCATGGATAAACCAATACTTAAAGACTCGATGCGACTTTTTGATCAGCTTGGTCGTATAAAGTCACGTTCGATGTTCGGTGGATTCGGAATCTTCGCAGACGACACAATGTTCGCATTGGTAGTTAACGATAAACTCCATATCCGCGCCGACGACAAGCTGGCTAATCAATTCAAATCTGAAGGCTTAGAACCCTACGTTTATAAAAAACGAGGCTTTCCCGTCGTTACCAAATATTTTGCTTTAACGGATGATGTAGCTTCTTGCCCTACTCGTGCCCTTGCGTTGGCACAAAGTGCGTTGGCCATTGCCAAAAAAGAAAAAACATCGCAAGCGAAGACTCGACCAAATCGCCTCAAGGACTTACCTAACCTCCGCCTTGCAACCGAGCGAATGCTCAAGAAAGCAGGAATCGAGAGCGTGGAAAATCTAGAGGAAGCGGGCTCTGTAGAAGCGTTTAAAGCTATTCAGGCAACCCACTCAGCGGATGTTTCACTCGAACTGCTCTGGGCTCTAGAAGGGGCTATCAATGGCAAACATTGGTCAGTCATTCCTCCTGAGCGCCGTCAGGAGTTAGTCAATAAACTCAATAGTTAAGTCGCTAATTGTTTAAAAGCCAACCGAATAGGTTGGCTTTTTCATAGCTGATGAAATTTAATCTTTGCTAAACAGTTCTTATTTGTTAACAATTTTATTGAGCGCGTTTGCCTCAAGCTCAAAACAGAGGAAGTCGTTATGAATAAGAAGCTTGTGTTAGGTATCCTACTGGTTATCCTAATTGCTTTTCTCGGAATCAATTTCGGACAATACCTAACATTAGAAAACGCCAAAGCTCAGCAAGCGGCGCTATCCGAATACATCAATAATAACTTTACATTGGCCGCCGTTACATACTTTCTGGCTTATATCGCTATTACCGCATTTTCAATTCCAGGAGCTGCCGTGGTTACCTTACTTGGCGCTGCGCTATTCGGCTTTTGGACCAGCTTACTGCTCGTTTCCTTTGCCAGCACCATAGGTGCAACCTTGGCATTTTTAAGCAGCCGTTTCTTACTCAGAGACTGGGTACAAAGTAAGTTTGGTGACAAATTGAAGGCCATTAATCAGGGTGTTGAGCGAGATGGTGCATTTTACTTATTTTCATTGCGTCTTATCCCAGTATTTCCATTTTTCCTCATCAATCTGCTGATGGGGTTAACACCGATCTCAACAGCCAGGTTCTATTTAATCAGTCAATTGGGTATGTTACCAGGTACTGCCGTTTACCTGAATGCGGGGACACAGCTGGCGCAAATTGATAGCTTATCAGGCATTGTTTCTCCATCTGTATTAGCATCTTTCGCCCTACTAGGACTTTTCCCTGTTGTGACTAAATGGGTGATGGGTAAGATTAAAGGTGTACCTCAAGCTCAAGATGGGAGCTCTTCTTGAAGATATTCACTGCAAATACCCCACCAGAAGCTCATATTATCTGTGAGCTTCTTAAATCGAACCATATCGATTGTGAAGTAAGGGGAGAAGGCATTTTTGGCTTGCAAGGAGAAGTACCCTTCAGTGAAAGCTCACAACCTTATGTTTGGCTAATAGATACTCAAATGGCAGAACAAGCCTGCACAATGGTCGAACAGCATCTTAAACAGTCCGACTTCGGTAACGAGTGGCATTGTGAAAAGTGTGGTGAATCAAATGAAGCTCAGTTTGGTGTATGCTGGCAATGTAGGGCAACAAGCCCAGTCTAAGCATGCGCGCTCTGACTTTTGATAAACGCAATCGAGTACTGATTAAATTCCTCAGGGCGTTCAACATTACAAACATGCCCACAATCCGGAATCTCCAGCAGTGTACTTCTGCGATGCGCAGCCACCATCTCCTTTACAGGACGAATGAACATGTAATCCCTCTCTCCCATTAAGTACAATGTTGGGATCGGTAATTCACGCTCCTTAAAGTAACGCATCAAGGGGTTCACCTCTGCCGTGAGGATGAACCAACGTTTGAACTCTTTCTGGCATAGCTTCTTTGCCTCACGAACAAACAGGTGGCGAGACTCTTTCTGAGTTCGTTGTGGCATAACAATATAAGCAAACAAGCGATATAACCACATATAGGGCACAATATGCTTGCACATGTTGCCTAACCTAACCAAAACCTGAGATCGAGTGTTGAGGCGTGTTACAGCGCCTCCTAAAACCATCGATTTAACTCTTCCTGTCGACATTTCGGCTAGATTTCTCACAATAATAGTGCCTAGCGACATGCCCACAAAGTGAGCGGAAGAAATTTTCAGATGATCCAGAACTTTAAGAATATCTGCTGTCACCGCCTTAAATGTATAGCGATTGGATATGAGTTCTTTTAGAAATGGGCTTGATTTGCCGTGTCCTCTCAGATCCACCAGAAGTAGATTGAAATGCTGGCGATAAGCTTTGATCTGTTTGAACCAAATGGATGAGCTCCCCCCTGCACCATGTACAAACACCACCCACTCTTGGCTAGTTGGATGCAAATATGTCTTATGGAAAAGAAGACGGTCACTCATAAATTCTTCAGTTCATTAGGTCAAAGGGGATGTGTCAGGAGAGTATCACAAACTTATGCAGTTTTAAGTCAGCTTATGCGAATTGCACTCATCATTACCACAAATTAACCCTAAATTTTACTAAAAAGGCGCCGTAATAGGCGCCCTTTTTCATAGCAAAATGTATTATTTGAATGCGCTCAGATACAAATTCAGATACTCATCAGCCGCTTTACTCCAACAAAAATCCTGTTGCATCGCATGCAGCTGAACACGTTGTAATTCGTTAGGGTTCTGAACAAATAGCAATAGAGAACGTTGTAAAGTGAGCAGCAATTCTTTTGGCTCTGGTAAGTCAAACACAAAACCAGTGGCAGTATCAGGGTCAACATCATAATCACTTACACTGTCCTTCAGCCCTCCCACACCACGCACTATCGGTAATGTACCATAAGCCATACTGTAGATCTGATTTAAGCCACAAGGTTCGAATTCTGACGGCATGAGGAAGAAGTCAGAACCTGCTTCAACTAAGTGAGCTAATTCATTATCGTACGCTTCTACGAATTTGAACTTCTCACTGTGTAAAGCTTCGATATCTTTAAGCTTAGATGCAAGGACAGGATCACCTGTCCCCACTATGACAAGTTGGGCATCATGGCGTAAAAACTGACTTAAAATCGGCAGGAGATAGTGAACCCCTTTTTGATTCGTCAACCGACAAACCATGCCGTACATTGCAACATCGCTATCGACCAAGCCGAGCCTTTCTTGCAATGCCTTTTTACAGGCCTTCTTCCCTGTCACCATACTTTGATGATTTGGCTTGTAGTTAACAGGCAAATACGGATCGGTTTCAGGGTTCCATGCCGAGTAATCACAACCGTTCAATATTCCAACTAAATCACCTTCTCTGTGCTTAAACTCCGCTGCCATACCATGGCTTCCCAGCTCAGTCTTTAGCTCTTCAGCATAAGTCGGGCTCACAGCATTGATTTTGTCCGCGCTCATGACTCCGGCTTTGAGCATAGTGACATGCGTTGGGCTTACAGCAGCGTCAGGTGCATATCGGGTATGCATCTCAGGAAGAAATTGCAGCTCTTCATAACTGAATACCCCTTTGAACACCGCATTGTGCACTGACAAGATACTTTTGGTTTCTGCGAAAAACTCAGCTTGGACGTATCGGTGTTTTAGCAAATAAGGTACGAAGCCCGTATGCCAGTCGTTAGCATGAATAATATTGGGTTGAAAACCTAGCTTGGCCAACATGTCCAAGCAGGCGGCACTGAAAAAAGCAAAACGTTCACCATTATCGCTATATGCCTGATTATTTTCTGCGTACATTTCTGGGCGCTGAAAATATTTCGGGCAATCAATAGCGTATACCTTCAACCCAACAAGGCCCAATTCGCGAACTTTATATTCCGTATGAGGCCAATAGTCCAGCTTCGTCTCCAACACAATCGGGGCAGAGTCAATATGAGGAATGTTTTGATAAGCCGGTAATGTTACTCGTACATCTTGATTCAGTTTGAAAAGAGCCTCAGGCAGTGCTTTGGCTACATCCGCCAAACCACCACTTTTTATCAGCCCTTCAACTTCCGATGCTACAAACAGAATAGATAAATTCTTAGTAGCCAACTCGTGCTCCTTTAGGAATGACAACAATTCCATCGTCAGACACGTGAAAGTGCTTTTTGTCTTCCGTTAAATTGACACCAATTTGTGTACCTGGTGCGATGTCTACATCTTTATCGACGATAACGCGACGTAACATACAGCCTTCACCGACTTTCACGTCACCCAAGAGGATACTTTCGCTAATATCACACGCAGATGCAATATTACTGCGGAATCCTAATACAGACTTTTCAATTCGGGACCCGCGAATATAACTGCCATTACACACTAAACTGTCAATGATCTGCACACGACCGTTATCAGAGTCGGTAAACGTTGCTGGTGGAAGTGCTGGGTAGAAGGTATGCAATGGCCACTTACGGTTATATAGAGAGAAGGGGGCGTCTTTTTCAAGCAAATCCATGTGCGCTTCC
Source organism: Vibrio sp. Isolate24 (assembly GCF_022398215.1). Taxonomy (NCBI): domain Bacteria; kingdom Pseudomonadati; phylum Pseudomonadota; class Gammaproteobacteria; order Vibrionales; family Vibrionaceae; genus Vibrio; species Vibrio sp. Isolate24. The sequence continues at coordinate 171,676 of NZ_JAKEUU010000002.1, read as the reverse complement.
CAGTAAGCATCGATTGTCCCTACATCACGCCAGTAAACTTCTTCTTTTTCACCTGTAATACGGTTAGTGCTAAAGTCATAAACAAACACGTCACCGCGCGGGAACATTTTGGGAATGATATCTTTACCAAAATCATGGGATGATTCAGGATTGTCCGCGTCTTCAATCAGTTCAGAAAACAGAGGCTGAGCTTCAAAAACATAGTTGCCCATAGAAACCAATGCATGTTGAGGATCACCAGGAATCGGCTTAGGCTGTGTCGGCTTTTCTTCGAACCCAACCATCCGCCCTTCTTTATCGACTTCAATAACACCAAATTGAGAAGCTTCAGATAGCGGCATACGCAATGCCGAAACCGTCAGAGATGCTTGCTTTTCTTTATGGAAATCTAACATCTGCTTGATGTCCATTTTATAAATATGATCAGAACCGAAAATACAGACTTGATCAGGCTCAGCTAATTCCATAAAACGAAGGTTCTGGTAAATGGCGTCCGCAGTACCTTCATACCAACGTTTACCCGTTCTCATTTGTGCCGGGATAGGGTCAATGAACCGATCAGTAATGCCGCTTATATTCCACCCTTTCTTAAGGTGATGGAACAAGGATTGAGATTTGAACTGAGTCAGTACATAGATGCGCATTAAGTCAGCATTGACGAAATTGTTGAGAGCAAAATCAATAAGACGATAACTACCACCAAAAGGAACCGAAGGCTTACTGCGGGACTCTGTTAACGGACGAAGGCGAGAGCCTTCTCCACCAGCAAGGATCATTCCTAAAACACCAGCCATTATTTATTCTCCATAATAATTTTTAATTGCAGATAAGCTTGTATATCGGGGACTTATCTTTGTCTTCCTCGTTGCGAGCCTGAACTCATGCAGACATACGAAATGGAATTTTTAGCCTGTCAATCGCACATAAATCCATTTTATGTTTCATCTGAAATTGATAGTTTCACTGTGCACAGGGTTTACTATAAATTACCGTATTTCGTTAAATTTACAATTTAAAAGATGCTATACCTTGAACGCGATAAAGTTTGCTTTGTATGGCTCTGAAGTAAGTCACACATTCATAGTCAGATAAAACAGACCATTAACACAACGCCTACAAAGTAATGACTTAGATCGCAATTCGCGTTTTGTTGTCACAATTATATGAAAAACAGATGGCAGTTTAATGAACTCAAGACATGGCTTATAACAAACAATAAATCCCATTCCGACCTAGCCTACAGATAATAAAAAAGCAGCCTATTGCTAGGCTGCTTTTCCCATTCAATTTAAACGTACTACTCTACTTTGCGCTTTTCTTACGTTTATCAGTAATTTCCCATTTACCATCAATGTACAGCGCAGTATAGCCCGATGGTTTTCCATCTATTTCTGAACGAACGTAGTTCTCTTTCGATTTTCTACTGAAACGTACCACCATTGGAAGCCCATCAGGATCCTTTTCTGGAGCCGTTGTCAAATAATGGAATTTCGGAGAAATACGATCTTTAAATCTAACTAACTCTTCCACAAGAGGAGCACGAGTTTCACGTGACTTAGGGAAAGTGCTTGCTGCCAAGAACAAACCTGAAGCACCATCACGTAATACAAAGTATGCATCTGAGTTTTCACACGGTAGCTCAGGAAGATGAACTGGATCTTCTTTAGGTGGCGCAACCTCACCATTTTTCAGGATCTTGCGCGTGTTCTTACATGTCTCGCTGGTACAGTCCATGTATTTACCAAAGCGACCGTTCTTTAGAACCATGTCACTGCCACACTTGTCACATTCGACAACTGGACCATCGTACCCTTTCACCTTGTATTCGCCATGTTCAACAACATAACCATCACAGTTAGGGTTGTTACCACACACGTGTAGTTTACGCTTATCATCAATCAAGTAAGCGTCCATAGCGGTTTCACAGATCGGACAACGCTTTTTCGCACGAAGTGCTGCTGTTTCAACGTCTTCTTCTAAAACATTGATAATGCCTTCTTCATCACCTAAATTGATGGTGGTCTTACAACGTTCTTTTGGCGGAAGAGCATAACCTGAACAACCAAGGAATACGCCCGTTGAGGCGGTACGAATCCCCATTTCACGCGAACACGTCGGACACTTGATATCAGTGTAAACGATATGGTTCGGCTTCATGCCCCCTTGCTCTTCGTCCTGCTCTGCTTTTTCAAGATCACTAGTAAAGTCACCAAAGAAATTATCTAACACTTTCTTCCAGTTCGCTTCACCTTCCGCGATTTGGTCAAGCTTCTCTTCCATGCGAGATGTGAACTCGTAATTCATCAACTCATGGAAGCTATCGTCTAAGCGATCCGTTACGATTTCACCCATTTTTTCAGCATAGAAGCGACGTTGTTCAACTTTAACGTAACCACGATCCTGAATGGTCGAGATGATGGATGCATACGTTGACGGACGACCAATACCTCTCTTCTCAAGCTCTTTAACCAAAGCCGCTTCAGTGAAACGTGCAGGTGGTTTGGTAAAGTGCTGTTTAGGATCTAATTGAATCAAATCAACCTTGTCACCAACCTGAACGGCAGGCAGTATCTGGTCTTCATTCTTACCCAATGGACGCTGCACGCGCGTCCAGCCGTCAAATTTAAGAATGCGGCCTTTGGCCTTAAGCGTGTACTCAGCAGCTTTGACGCTCACTGTCGTAGAATCATACTTCGCCGGTGTCATCTGACACGCGACAAACTGATTCCAGATAAGTGAATACAGTTTATGCGCATCCGCTTCCATGCCTTTCAGATCATCAGCTTTCACTGCCACATCTGAAGGTCGAATCGCTTCGTGAGCTTCCTGGGCACCTTCTTTGCTACCATAGACATTCGGTTTAGCCGGAAGGTAAGCGTCACCATACTCATCACCAATGAACCCACGAACCGCTTCTACTGCTTCTGCACTCAAGTTCGTCGAGTCGGTACGCATATACGTGATATAACCCGCTTCATACAGACGCTGAGCTAACATCATGGTTTTCTTAACACCATAACCTAAACGAGTACTGGCGGCTTGCTGAAGCGTTGACGTAATGAACGGAGCAGAAGGCTTGCTCGACGTTGGGCGGTCTTCACGTTTACAAACTTCGTATGCTGCTTTTTCCAGAACAGCAATCGCTGACTGCGCTTCAGCTTCATTAGATGGCTTAAACGCCACACCATCTTTCTGGGCAACCTGAAGACGGAAATCCGTTTTATTAGCAGTTTTCGTATCCGCGTGAATATCCCAAAACTCTTCTGGAACAAACGCTTTGATTTCGCGTTCGCGCTCAACCAATAGTTTTACCGCAACCGATTGAACACGGCCAGCAGACAGGCCACGCGCGACCTTTTTCCACAACAGTGGTGAAACCATAAAGCCCACAACACGATCCATAAAGCGGCGTGCCTGTTGGGCGTTAACACCATCCATACTGAGCTCACCCGGTTTCTGGAAAGCTTGTTGAATCGCGTTCTTAGTAATTTCGTTAAAGACAACTCGTTTGTATCGCTCTTCATCGCCACCGATGATCTCACGAAGGTGCCAAGCGATAGCTTCTCCCTCGCGATCCAAATCGGTTGCGAGGTAGACGCTATCTGCGTCTTTCGCGAGCTTCTGTAGCTCCGCAACCACTTTTTCTTTACCAGGCAAAACCTGATAATTCGCTTCCCAACCATTAAATGGGTCAATACCCATTTTTTTGATCAGTGCTTTGCGGTCTTTTTCTTTTTTGATTCGAGCTTTTTCTTCAACACTCAAACCTTTCGTTGAGACAGCCGCTGATTTTTGGCCGGTACTCTGACCGGCGGTAGGTAGATCGCGTACATGACCCACACTGGACTTAACAATAAAGTCCTTACCTAAATACTTATTGATGGTTTTAGCCTTAGCAGGCGACTCCACAATAACGAGTGACTTACCCATATTGACTCAAGTGTCCTTAATATGATTTCGCGATTTAACGCACGACATACTTAAAATATTGCTTCTTTTTTTACTATTGAGCGAGAAACCAAGAAGATCAATATCTTTTTTAAAATTCAACATTGACTGGTCGACAAATCGACGAATGGCAATTGTCTCGGTGCTTCGAAAGTGCCACATACTAAACGCGGCTCCATTGCTTCTGCTACTGCAACGAAAGAATTTATGCCTCCGGTCACAAAACCTAAGTTATCCCGTCAGGTTCACTGGATTGATCTGTCGCAATGGCTTTGAGCTTCAACCCTTTTACAATTGCTTCTATTATAGAGATGCGTTGATAAACGAGTAATAAAACATGACCGACAAGAAAGCTATTTCCAAATTCGAACTGCTGTTGATTGCTAACCACCTCATTCAGGAACACGAAGATTATGTTGAAGGTATGCGTGCAGACAGTGTCGAAGAAAAGGACGATGTCTTAATGTTTAAGGGGAATTACTTCTTGGATAGTGAAGGGTTACCGACAGCAAACACCACCGCAGTGTTCAACATGTTCAAGTACTTAGCGCACCACCTTTCGACAGAGTTTTCCTTAAAAGACTGAAGATAAAAGCCCTGATAATCAACGTCAGGGCTTTTATTTCTAGCAACTTAAAGAAGCCAGCTTGTCAAAGTAATCCGGGAAGGTCTTTGACGTACATTTCGGGTCATTGATGGTCACAGGGGTATCACTCAATGCCACCAAAGAAAAACACATCGCCATTCGGTGGTCATCATAGGTATCTATAGCTGCATGGATCAGGTTTTCTGGCGGTGTTACAACAATATAGTCTTCACCTTCTTCCACTTCAGCCCCCACTTTGCGCAACTCCGTTGCCATTGCAGACAAGCGATCGGTTTCTTTGACACGCCAGTTATAGACATTGCGAATCGCTGTCGTACCTTTTGCAAAAAGGGCCGTGGTCGCAATGGTCATTGCAGCGTCAGGGATATGATTAAAGTCCATATCAACCGCATTAAGCTCACCAACACGGGCGATCACATAATCATCTCCCCACTCAATTTCGGTGCCCATCTTCTCCAATGCGTCAGCAAATTGAATGTCGCCTTGAATGCTCTTTTTACCAATGCCCGTTACTTTAATTTCCCCACCTTTAATCGCAGCAGCAGCGAGGAAATAGGACGCAGAGGATGCGTCACCTTCGACTAGAAAATCACCCGGAGCAACGTAAGACTGGCCTTTACGGATGACAAATTCCTGGTAGTCATTGTTCTCTACTTCAACACCGAACTGCGACATGATGTGCAGAGTAATATCGATGTATGGCTTCGACACCAACTCACCAACGATTCTAATGGTTACATCGTCTTGTGCCAGCGGCGCAGACATCAAGAATGCCGTCAGGAATTGACTTGAGATCGAACCATCAATTTCAACCGTACCGCCCTTCAGGCCTGTTCCTTTAATTTTCAGTGGAGGAAAGTCTTCATTTTCTAGGTACTCAACATCAGCACCAGCTTGACGAAGTGCATCAACTAGGTGACCTATCGGGCGCTCTTTCATACGAGGCTCGCCCGTCAGCACATACTCTCCGCTACCCAGACATAAAGCAGCAGCGAGAGGTCGCATTGCCGTTCCCGCATTACCTAAAAAGAGCTCTAAGGCTTCTGGCGCATCAAACGCTTTACCTAGACCTTCAACCTCACACACCGTTTTGTCTTGTGACAATGTGTAATTCACACCAAGCTTTGTCAATGCATTCAGCATATGACGAATATCATCACTATCGAGTAGGTTAGTAAGACGAGTCGTCCCTTTCGCTAAAGCTGCAAGCAGTAGCGCACGGTTTGAAACACTCTTTGAACCTGGTAAGTTGACCTCACCATTGACTTTATTGATAGGTTGTAACGTAAGGCTTTCCATTAAATTTCGTTATTCCTTGATCGCTTTGCCTTCCTAAGCAAGCGATGAACAATTCTTCGTAGTTGCAGCCTATCTAAAATCGACACCTAAAACTAGACCAAAATCACAATTAGTCGCGATCTTTTATTCGGCTTATGCAATAGCAATACATAGGGCGAATCAATACTCTTTATCGACCCTTACACCGTTATCGAAATACAGTATCCGTACTTTGTCACCGCGTTCAAACAACATGGTGTTGTCGACATCCTGAATAACGTCAATCAGCTTGTCTTGTTCTGTTTTAATCAGCAGTTCGACCAACCTATACTCGATTTTATATTCTTGATTCGCTCGATTGTGCGCAATGCCCGCCCCCGCCACAGCGCCTACTGCTGTGGCGACTTCCTTCCCAGTTCCTCCGCCAAACTGGTTGCCGATAACACCGCCCACGACAGCGCCAAGCAGCGTTTCCCAGCCAGATAATTCAGCTTTGACAATATCTTGCTGAGTGAGATAACGAACGGAATCAACTTCACCAAACACGACTTGATTCACAGGTCTGGCCTGATTTCTCTCATATGCTGCATTGGCAACGAGCGGAAAAATGAATAAGATCCAAAGCCATTTTTTCATCATAGTTCTCCTGCGTCATGGCGATTTATTTAACTGAACTCGACGAAGACAAACTTTGGTTTCCACCTCCATGCGAAGCCCTGAATGATCCAAATGGTTTGCTTGCATTCGGTGGCGACCTTTCTCCAGATCGTCTCTTGCTCGCTTACCAGAATGGGATTTTCCCGTGGTATGGGCCAGGTGAGCCTCTTTTATGGTGGAGCCCATCTCCGAGAGCTGTATTTGATCCTAAGACATTTAAACCGGCTAAAAGTCTTAAAAAGTTTCAAAGAAAGCATCAATATCGGATCAGTATCAACCTAGCAACAGAGTCCGTCATTGATCACTGTGCATCAATGCGCTCAGAACATGAAACTTGGTTGAATGAGGAAATGCGTTCCGCGTATAAGCAAATGGCTTCTCTTGGCCACTGCCATTCTGTCGAGGTGTGGAACCATGATGAGTTAATTGGAGGTCTGTATGGGCTTTCGATTGGCCAAGTATTCTGTGGAGAGTCTATGTTCAGCCGAGAAACCAATGCATCCAAAATCGCGTTATGGTATTTCTGCGAATATTTCACCTCAATGAACGGCAAACTGATCGACTGTCAGGTCATGAACCCTCATTTAAAGTCTCTAGGAGCGCAAGTTATGGAGAGAGAAGTGTTTATGCAAAGCCTGCTATCCTTAAGACAGGAAAAGCTGCTTGACCACAGTTTTAAATCTCAGTGGCTTAAGCTGGCATCAGAGGAGAATCAATGAGTTCCGATCTGCAACAAATCCGCATTGGCTTGACCGACAGTCACCCTTGTAGCTATCTCAAAGATAAGCAAGAGAGAGTGGCTGTCGCTCTAGATCCAGCCATGCACACCGCTTCAAGCTATGAAGTGTTACTGGCGAACGGGTTTCGACGCAGTGGAGATACAATCTATAAGCCACATTGTGATCATTGCCAATCTTGTCAAGCACTCAGAGTCTCTATCCCAGATATTGAGCTCTCCAAAAGTCAAAAGCGCTTGCGTAATAAAGCACAGCATTTAACTTGGGAACTGCGAGATGAAATGATTCCTGGCTGGTTTGAACTGTATTCTCACTATATTAATGTTCGCCATCGTAACGGAACCATGTACCCTCCTAAGCAGAATGAGTTTGCCAAATTTTCTCAATGTCACTGGCTTAACACTCAGTATCTACATGTTTACGACCAAGATCGTTTGATTGCTATCGCCGTCACAGACATTCTTTCCAACTCCGCCAGCGCGTTTTACACCTTTTTCGACCCAGATTACGAATTATCTCTCGGGACTCTGGGTGTGATGTTTCAGCTTGAATACTGCCGCCAACAAGGAAAACAGTGGCTCTATTTGGGTTATCAGATTGACGAATGCCCGGCAATGAATTACAAAGTCCGCTTTCAGAGTCATCAAAGGCTAGTAAATCAGCGTTGGCAAGGGTAGAATACGCCCCAACTTTACTTATTTCATTTTTATCGGCACGCTAAGCTGGTAGAAATTATCCATTTTTAAAAGAGGATTAAATGGCTAAAGAAGACGTAATTGAGATGCAAGGCACTGTCCTTGATACTCTTCCAAACACAATGTTCCGTGTTGAGCTAGAAAACGGTCACGTAGTTACTGCTCACATCTCTGGTAAAATGCGTAAGAACTACATCCGTATTCTTACTGGTGACAAAGTAACTGTAGAGATGACTCCATACGATCTATCCAAAGGTCGCATCGTCTTCCGTGCTCGTTAATCTCTGATTGCTTTGCGCAATCCGAATTAGTCGAATACAACAAAAAACGGAGCCTAACGCTCCGTTTTTTGTTGTCTATTCACTTTATTTTCCAAGCGCTTCTTTGTAGTGTTGGCGGCACACTGATACGTAGCGGTCATTCCCTCCAATCGCAACCTGATCGCCCTCAGCAATGGCATTACCATGCTCATCTGTGCGGATCACCATGTTTGCTTTTCGTCCGCAATGGCAGATGGTTTTCAGTTCAACCAGTTTATCAGCCCAAGACAGAAGGTATTTGCTGCCTTCAAACAACTCACCTAAGAAGTCTGTGCGTAAGCCGTAGCACAAGACCGGGATATGAAGCTTATCCACCACTTCAGTTAACTGATAGACCTGCTCTTTGGTCAAGAACTGACACTCATCAACCAAGATACAGTGACGCTTTTCGACTTCATTTAGTGCGGCGATTTCTTGGTACAAATCAGAGTCCGCACGAAATAGGTGTGCATCTGACTGAAGACCAATACGAGAACTTACTTTACCCACACCGTATCTGTCGTCCAAAGCGGCTGTAAAAATCACAGGTGTCATGCCACGTTCTTGGTAGTTAAAAGAGGATTGAAGAAGAGTGGTGGATTTACCCGCATTCATTGCTGAGTAATAGAAATACATCTGAGCCACTAGTTGCTACCCGTATAAAAAGTTATAAAAAAGAAAAGGGCTGAATTAACAGCCCTAGAAAAGATCAGTTATTTACGACGCCAAGTGGTTCCTTCTGGACCATCTTCGAGAACAATACCCATCTCATTTAGCTTATCTCGTGCCATATCGGCATTGGCCCAGTCTTTAGAAGCACGCGAGTCGTTACGCAGTTTGATAAGCGCTTCAATCTCAGCCACTTCGTCATCATTACCTGCAGCATCACCTTTTAAGAAAGCTTCAGGCTCTTGATGAAGGATACCAATCACATCCGCCAATTCACGCATTAATGACCCCATTGCACTCGCCTGCTCTAAGTTATCATTCTTAATGCGATTGATCTCACGAGCCATATCAAACAGCACAGAATATGCTTCTGGTGTGTTGAAGTCATCGTTCATGGCTTCGGTAAAGCGCTTAACGTACTCTTCACCACCAGCAGCTGGTACTGTTAGGTCTAAGCCACGTAGCGAGGTGTAGAGACGTTCAAGAGATGCACGAGCCTGATTCAGGTTTTCTTCACTGTAGTTCAACTGGCTGCGGTAATGTCCTGACATTAGGAAATAGCGAACTGTTTCTGCATCATAATGACCAAGCACATCACGAATGGTAAAGAAGTTACCCAGTGACTTCGACATTTTCTCTTTATCGACCATCACCATGCCACTGTGCATCCAAGTATTCACATACTGAGTGTCGTGCGCACAGCATGATTGAGCGATTTCATTCTCGTGATGCGGGAATTGAAGATCCGAGCCACCACCATGAATATCGAAATGATTGCCTAAAATAGATGAGTTCATTGCTGAACACTCAATATGCCAACCTGGACGACCCGCGCCCCATGGAGATTCCCACGTAGGCTCGCCAGGCTTAGACATTTTCCATAACACGAAGTCTAACGGACTGCGTTTCGCGCTTTCTACATCGACGCGTGCTCCAGCCTGAAGCTGATCTAAATCTTGCTTTGACAACTTACCGTATTCATCAAACTGACCAACTTCAAACATGACGTCACCGTTGTCAGCAACGTATGCAAAACCGCGCTCGATCAGCTTTTCAACCAGCTCGATAATTTCAGCAATAAACTCCGTCGCACGTGGCTCAACATCCGGGCGCTTCATATTCAGAGCATCAAAATCAGCGTGCATTTCACCGATAAGGCGCTCTGTTAAAGAATCACAGCTTTCACCATTCTCGTTCGCGCGCTTGATGATTTTATCATCAATATCCGTAATATTGCGGACAAAGGTAAGATCATAACCCAGGTAACGCAAGTAACGAGACACTACGTCGAAAGAAACGAATGTACGACCATGACCGATATGACAGAGATCATAGATGGTGACTCCACAGACATACATGCCGACTTTGCCAGCATTGATTGGTTTGAATTCCTCTTTCTGTCTTGTGAGTGTGTTATATATCTTTAACATGATCTCTATCTGATTATTTAGGTGAAACAAAGTAGTGGTTCAGTATACCAATATGCAAGCCATTAGGTCATCCCTGAAATGTTTAAAAAGACGTCAACAAACTCATTAATCCCTCCTAGATAGACACTTTTCACGTATAAAAGTGGTAAAAGTTCATATAGAATTCAGACTTTAAGTCAAAGTCATAAATAAAGGACATCATCATGATCACCCTTCACACTAATTTTGGTGACATCAAAGTTGAACTAAACGAAGAAAAAGCACCAGAAACCTGCGCGAACTTCCTGCAGTACTGCCGTGATGGTTTCTACGACAACACATTATTCCACCGTGTTATCGACGGTTTCATGATCCAAGGTGGCGGCATGGAATCTGGTCTGCGTGAAAAAGCAACTCGCGCTCCCATCAAAAACGAAGCAAACAACGGCTTAAGCAACAAAGTAGGTACGCTGGCAATGGCGCGTACTATGGAACCTCATTCAGCAAGTTCACAGTTCTTCATCAACGTGAACAACAACACTTTCTTAGATTTCCGTAGCGAAAGCCTAGACGGTTGGGGTTACTGTGTGTTCGCTGAAGTGGTTGAAGGCATGGATATCGTTAACCAGATTAAAGGCGTTAGCACTGGCTCTCAAGGCATGCACCAAGACGTACCTCTTGAAGACGTTGTGATCACTGGCACCACAATCGAAGAATAATGATTGTGAGGGAGAGCACATTGCTCTCCCTCCTTCTATCTTCAGGCTCAGAAAATATGACCACACTATTTATCGCAGACCTCCACCTCTCCCCAACCACACCAGACATTACTGATTGCTTTATCCGTTTTATGCGTGAAGAAGCCATTCATGCAGATGCGCTGTACGTACTCGGTGACTTATTTGAGTTCTGGATTGGCGATGATGATAGCTCTGATTTTGCTAACCAAATTCGTAACGAGTTTAGGCATCTTACCTCTTCAGGTACTCCATGTTATTTCACCCAAGGTAATCGTGATTTTTTAGTCGGAAAGCGCTTCGCTAAACAAACTGGCGTGACCTTGTTAGGCGATGAAACCGTGATTGATTTGTATGGTAGAAAAACCGTCGTGTTGCACGGAGACACGCTATGTACTGAGGATGTCAAATACCTACAGTACCGAGAGAAAGTGCATCAACCATGGCTACAATGGATATTTAACCGTATTCCAATGTTCATCAAAAAGAAGATTGTCGCTAAAGTTCAGTCTGACATACGTTCTGACAAGCAGACAAAATCCCTCGACATCATGGACGTCACCCAGTCAGAAGTTGAAGCGGTTATGGCAAAACATCAGGTAGACTTGATGATTCATGGTCACACTCATCGCCCTAATATTCATGTGTTCACAGTTCAAAATACTGAAAAAACTCGTGTTGTTTTAGGGGATTGGTACACTCAAGGCTCAGTTCTGGTCTATGCTAAAAATAGCTTCAAGTTGGAAGCGAGGCCATTTCAGGCTTCAATAAAACAAGCCAACTAATCTCTCTTACTTATTGGTTGGAATTCGGCCGATTTTATGACTAATAAGACGTTGGAATTAGGTTTTGAAAAACTCTTACATAGCCAGACAACCCATACTAAACAGAGATAAACAAACTGTAGGGTACGAACTTCTCTTCAGGGACGGTCCTAAAAACACCTTCCCTGAAATCGATCCTGAGCTCGCAACCAGTCGTTTATTGTCTGACCACTTTCTTAGTACGCATTACGAAACACTCGGGGACAAATTGGGGTTCATTAATTTTCCCTACCAAAGCCTCGTTAACAAAGTCCCAACCATGTTTCCCAAGGACAATATGGTTGTTGAAGTGCTTGAAGACTGCCCCCCCACACAAGAGTTATTGGATGCAATCAGAGAGATGGCAAAAATGGGGTACAAAATCGCACTGGACGATTTTATCCCGAGTAAAGAGTGGAAAGCGTTCTTACCCTATGTTTCTATCATCAAGTTTGATATCAGATTAGTGCCCATAGAGAAAGCCCGCTTATTTATGATGAAGTTAGCAGGCTCTAATATTTTGTTCTTGGCCGAAAAAGTAGAAACCTATGAAGAGTTTGAACAGGCCAAAAAAGCGGGTTTTGAATACTTTCAAGGCTATTTTTTTAGTAAACCCGAAGTGTTGTCACGTAAAGCACTAGAAGCCTCTTTCATTACCGTCATTCAGCTTATGCAAGAGATTGCCAAAGATGATCTGGACTATACAAAGATAGAGTCCCTGATTAGTAAAGACGTTAGCCTTTCCTTTAAACTGCTGTCTTTTGTTAATTCTTCATCCATTGTTCAGACGCAAATTCAATCTTTTAAACAAGCACTGGTTTATTTAGGCGAAGAGAAGCTACGGAAGTTTATTTCATTAGTTTCTCTGGCTTCCACTCAAGACAATAAGCCAGACTACCTTTACAGCTTATCGATACAAAGAGCGCGATACTGTGAACTACTGGGCACAAAACTGGCCACCCAGCCTGAGTCTGGCCAAGCCTTCCTCACTGGAATCTTTTCCTTACTTGATAGCCTACTCGATAAGCCCTTAGAACAAATTGTGAACGAAATACCCATCGATAAGTCAGTAAAACTAGCGTTGACACAAAATGCAGGCATACTAGGCAAAATTCTTATGTTAACAGAAGCGTACGAGCTGGCAGATTGGGAAGAGGTATCGCATCTTTGTGAGTCTTTAGGACTCAAGCCACAAGACCTAAGCGATTGCTATGAAGAATCACTAAAGTGGACAGCCGATCTGCTCTCAGTTTCAACCAAATAACAGTTCATCGGAGCCGTCATGCAGTACTGCCCTTGTGGTAATAACAAGGCATACAGCGAATGCTGTGAGCCTATTCATCTTGATCACGCGAAAGCAACCACCCCAGAACAATTAATGCGTTCCCGTTATAGCGCCCATGTAAAGCGTCTCGTCGATTATGTCATCAATACATACCATCCGACTTGCCAAGCCAGTGAGCAACGTGAGGGCATTGAACAGTCGGTAGAAAGCGATTGGTATAAACTGGAAGTCACAAGTTGTGAACCAGGCTCTAATAAAGACGAAGGCTTTGTGTCATTCAGAGCCTATTTCAACGAGGAAGGTGTGCAACACTGCTTGGAAGAACGTTCGCGCTTTGTGAGAGAAAATGGGCTTTGGTACTATATTGATGGGACATTTCCCAAACCTGAGGTCGATTCAAGGCTGACTCAATCAGTCAAAAATCTCAAAGTAGGACGCAATGATCCATGCATTTGTGGCAGTGGTAAAAAGTTTAAAAAATGCTGCGGATAAAATAGTATTGAATAATGAAAAGCAGGGCTAGTGTGTCCCTGCTCTTTACATTTCATCAGCGATTAAGAGTCTTTATTCGGGTTGACTCTCATTATATCGTTTTGATCTTGCTTGAATTGCTTTTTCAGTTCTGCTTTAGATTTAAAACTGATCTCTCCACCTTGAGCCACTGTCATATGCTGAGCTTCCGAATTATGTTTAGATTGATACAACATCACAGCTTGCATACATGAATCTCGCTGCTCCTGAGAAAGTGATGTACCCTCAGGCCACTTCCCCGTTTCTACAGCATATAATAGACGCTCATATGCCTCTGGTGTAATGGCATTAATTAACTGCTCTGCGTCCATGGTCTATCCTTAAAGTTGTAACCGAGATGGAAAGAACATAACTGGCTGGCATTCTGAGTCAAGATTGCACCAAAGAATAAGTGTAACGGATCACAAGCAAATCAAAATATGAAGCATATAAAAGCACTACTCATCTTTAGCATGCCCATAGCATTAATAGGGTGCTTCGAAAATCGTCAGAATACTGACAAGCTGTGCGCTGATAACCCGAGTTTACAATGCGAACGACTTAATATGAATGATGGTCAATGTCGAGTACCTCGAACTGATTTGATTTGGCACCGCTATGAAGTTTTAAAACAGCCCACCGATAGCAACATTATTGAGGAGTACCGTTTCCTTGCTGGATACAAAAAATGCCTTGAACTCGCTTCTCAAATCCAGCCCATTGAGCAAGCTGGACTTAAAGAAAGGCGGTTTAATGCTTTAATGAACTCAGGTGAAGACTTAGAAAAGTTAATCGAACGGATCCGTCAATCTAACTCCCCTGAATCGCTCTATTTTCTTTGGAGCCAAACCGGAGATGACCAAGCTCAGCGAAGCTTTCTACAATTAGAAGGCACTCCAGCCTTAGAAACGGCAGAAATGCAGTATGCACTTGCAACTTTCTATACCAGTCGAGATCTGGAGAAAACAGTCGACTTACTCAATAAATCTCTCGAATTGAGCGGAGGTAAAAACCTCAATACTGAGATTTTCAAAACACTTGCCAGCATCACCTATCAGCTTGATCGCAAAGAGCAGGCATACGTTTGGGCAATGGTTGCCAAGCGATTCGATGTCCCTATTATCGGTTCAGAGCAAGAAATGCAGATCCTTTACGGGTTCAGCCAAGAAAAATATGAACAGCTTGATGGTATTGCCGACACTATTGAAAATGCTTTAGAGAGCGGTAGTTTTCAAAGGAATATGGTTCCTAGCTTCAACTGAGTGGCAACAATCTGAAAGGATAAAACAGTAAGCGGTGATTTCGTCACCGCTTTTTCATGAATTGTTGAAAATTAACGACACTGAATTTACACAAAACCTTTCGCCAGTTGTCTTGGGGCCATCAGGGAAAACGTGACCAAGGTGGCTGTCACATACTGCACATCGAATCTCAGTCCTCACCATTCCGTGACTTAGATCTTTTAAATATCGAATGGCTTGATCATTAATAGGAGCATCAAAACTGGGCCAACCACACCCAGAATCATATTTATTTTCAGATTGAAACAGTGGCGATTGACAACAAGTACAGGCGTAAACCCCCGTCTCCTTGTTATGGAGTAATTTGCCACTAAACGGGGCTTCAGTACCCTGAAGTCGGCAGACTCTATATTCTTCATCAGAAAGCTGCTCACGCCAGTATTTATCTGGTTTTACAACTTTTTTAATATCCTGTTCCACTTTTCTTTTTCTCCACTTTTATCACTATTACTGTGACTTTTTCTTTGTAAAAACTTGCGTACTTTAATGTTTGTAGCACATACTTTGAAACCATAAAAGGATGGTTAAACTTTCATCAAGATTGAAAGCATCTGATCTATTTTACGTCAACTGGTTAGACAAAAAACCTGTAATCCGTTCAAAAGATAGTCAAATACGGCTGATTGTGAAAAAAAGCGACGCTTTTTTTTGACTTTAAACAAGTTAAGTCCGATTATCTGTTGCAGATTTTGACTGGATTCTGTAATTTTACTACCAGTTATCTTTAATCAGAAATTAAGTTGTGGAGCAACTATAATGACTATCAAAGTAGGTATTAACGGTTTTGGCCGTATCGGTCGTTTCGTATTCCGTGCAGCACAAGAGCGTAGCGACATCGAAGTTGTAGGTATCAACGACCTTATCGATGTAGAGTACATGGCATACATGCTTAAGTATGACTCAACTCACGGCCGTTTCAACGGCACTGTTGAAGTAGAAGGTGGTAACCTAATCGTTAACGGTAAGACTGTACGTGTTACTGCTGAGCGTAACCCAACTGACCTTAAGTGGGACGAAATCGGTGTTGACGTTGTTGCTGAAGCAACTGGTATCTTCCTAACTGACGAAACTGCACGTCAGCACATCACTGCTGGTGCTAAGAAAGTTGTTCTGACTGGTCCTTCAAAAGACGCAACTCCAATGTTCGTAATGGGTGTTAACGACAGCACTTACGCTGGTCAAGACATCGTTTCTAACGCTTCTTGTACAACTAACTGTCTAGCGCCTATCGCTAAAGTTCTTAACGACAAGTTCGGTATCGAATCTGGTCTTATGACTACAGTTCACGCTACTACAGCAACTCAAAAAACTGTAGACGGTCCTTCTGCTAAAGACTGGCGCGGTGGCCGTGGTGCTTCTCAGAACATCATCCCATCTTCAACTGGTGCAGCTAAAGCTGTAGGCGTTGTGCTTCCAGAACTAAACGGCAAACTGACTGGTATGGCTTTCCGCGTACCAACTGCGAACGTTTCTGTAGTTGACCTAACTGTTAACCTTAAAGAAGGCGCATCTTACGAAGCTATCTGTGCAGCAATGAAAGAAGCTTCTGAAGGCGAGCTAAAAGGTGTTCTAGGTTACACTGAAGATCAAGTTGTTTCTCAAGACTTCATCGGCGAAGTTCAGACTTCAGTATTCGATGCTAAAGCTGGTATCGCGCTAACTGACAACTTCGTGAAAGTTGTATCTTGGTACGACAACGAAATCGGCTACTCAAACAAAGTTCTAGACCTAATTGCTCACATTTCTAAGTAATGTAAGCTTTTAGCGAAGAATTTCGTTGAAGAAGTTGAAAAAGGCGACTTTAGAGTCGCCTTTTTAGTATCTGATATTCGAGAGGAAGAAAGCTCGACGCTCATTTTATGTGCTAGCGTATCGAAAAAGCTCTCTCCCAGCGATAGGAAACAATACATGGATTTAAAAACTCTCCCAGCTCTAGCCGTGCTCTCTGATAATGTCACCATCGTCGAAGTTGATCAGGTGAAAATTGTCCGCGTCATTCATGAAAAAGCAACGGCAGGCATCGCACTCCATGGGGGTCATGTCGTATCGTTTACCCCAGCAGATCAACACGATCTGATCTGGATGAGCGAGCAGGCTATCTTTGATGGTAAAACGGCACTCCGCGGTGGTATTCCTGTTTGTTGGCCTTGGTTTGGTCGTATTGCCGCTCCAGCTCATGGCTTTGCCCGCACAGCAGAATGGGAGCTGGTAGAGCACCGTGAAAATGACAAAGGTGTGATCGTTGAATTGGCGTTGTTCCCGACTGAAGAGATTCACGATATCTGGCCGCACATGTTCGATGCTCGTCTTATCGTTGAAATCAGTGATGAGTTGAAAGTGACATTGCAAGTCATGAACATCGATGACAAAGAGTGGACCTTCTCTGGCGCGCTGCACACTTACCTAAACGTCGGCGACATCAAGCAAACGCAAACAACAGGTATGGGCCCTGAATACATCGACAGCCTGAAAGCAGGCGAAGTCTGCCAAGGTGGTAAAATTCTTCAGCTCACCGATACGATTGACCGTGTTTACACTCAGCCAGAAGCGCAAATTTTGGTGCAAGACCCTGTATTGGAGCGGACACTAAGCGTGGAGAACCGAGGTCATAATTCAGCAGTGTTGTGGAACCCTTGGGCAGAAGGCGCACAAAGCATGGCTGACATGCCTAACAATGGCTACCAAACCATGATGTGTGTTGAATCAACTCTGTATGCACCAAGTGTTGATCTCGGAAAAACCCTTTACCCCGGCGAGTCACATCAACTCATCACCGTAATTTCTGCGCAATAACTCTTTTCTTTAGGCAGGTCATCCTGCCTTTTTAGCCTTAAGCCGCAGCTCTTACGCTAGTCTCAAAACCTGCTTCCTGTTAAAATTCGCGCTCTTCTTATCACCAAGAGAGCTTTATGTCCTATACCTGCCCTTTATGTCATCAGAGCTTATCGCTGACTGATCGCACATATCGATGTGATAACAACCATGCTTATGATTTAGCAAAAGAAGGCTACATCAATCTCATGCCCGTTCAACACAAGCGTTCTAAAGATCCTGGTGATAACAAAGAGATGATGCAAGCAAGACGTCGCTTTTTAGAAAAAGATTACTATCGTCCATTAAAAGAAAATGTCGCACAGATTTGTGCCAAGTATCTCACTGACACCCAGCATCAATTACTTGATATTGGGTGTGGTGAGGGCTATTACACAGCGGAAGTGGCCGTACAACTCTCTGCACAACACCCGAGTGCAGTCACTTATGGTTTAGACATCTCCAAGGTAGCTATCCGTTATGCTTCCAAGCGTTACACCAACTGCTCATTCAGTGTGGCATCGAGTACTCGTCTACCTTTTGCTGACAAGAGCTTAGATGCCGTACTGCGTATTTACGCGCCATGTAAAGCTGAAGAATTATCTAGAGTGGTTAATGAAAATGGTATCGTTATCACGGTAACTCCAGCGGGCCGACACCTCTATCAACTTCGTGAACGCATCTATACTGATGTCCGATTACACAATCAACTAGTAGAAACCATAGAAGGTTTCAGTCTTGAAGAAGAAATCCAACTCAATTACATGATGTCACTCAAAGAGGGGGATGCGTACGACTTACTTCAAATGACACCTTTTGCTTGGAAAGCGAGTCAGGAACTGCGCGATTCACTAAAATCGTCTACCTTATTCGAATGCGAGGCAGACTTCATGATTCGTATCTATCGCAAGCAACCCCACTTAGGATAATAGTTCTCATTTAGATTGAGTTATCCCTCTGCCTCCATTAGTATGCACACATCATATTTTGGAGGCACTTCATGCATAAGCATCTCACTATCCCTTTGACTTGCTTGGTATTATCGGCTTGTTCAACATCGCCTCAATACGAGGTATCCAGTTTCTACGACTATCAGCTTTTTACGCCTGATGCTAAGCCGATTTCTCTCACGCAATTACCCAATAAAGTTAAGCACGCCGATGTCATCTTAATCGGTGAGTGGCATACCCACTCCGGTATCCACCGCTTTCAAACAGAACTGTTAAAAATGCTGATATCGCAAGATCAGAATATTGCTCTCTCCATGGAGCAGTTTTCGCGTGATCACCAAGATGTTGTTGATCAATACCTCGCAGGCGAAATTGGTGAACAGACTCTGATTAAAGAGACCAACGCTTGGCCAAATTATGAAAGCGACTATCGCCCTTTAATTGAACTGGCAAAAGCAAATCAAATCGATGTCATTGCCGCTAATGCGCCGAAACCCATTGTACGCTGTATAGGGCGCCACGGTATTCACTACCTCGACGAGCTCCCCCCAGAACAACGCTCTAACGTTGCTGGACAAGTCAACACTGGCTCAAGCCCATACAAGGATAAATTCATGGCTTCTATGCACCACGGTAAGCCAGAACAAACGGAAAAACAATTTGCGGCTCAAATCACATGGGATGAAACCATGGCAGAAAGTATCACTCGCTACCTAGATAAGAACCCTGCCACTCAAGTCCTTCATATCGCCGGAAAGTTTCATATAGAACAAGGCCTGGGAACAAAAGCTTCCATCCTTTCAAGACGCCCTGAGCTCAAGGTAATAGTGATCACTCCAACTGGAGAAATTGTTTCTGACAGCGAGGATTACCAACTGCAAGTGCTCAACCCACCAGTACGATATGTTCAAAGGGAAAATCGTATGAAAGCGTACCATAGCCTAGCAAAACGGAATGAGGATTTATCTTGCCTCTGAATTGGCCTCTATTTTGCTCACTTTCACAAGAAGCATTGAGCTAACATCATGTAATTTCACTTAATAACCAGCTTTTGTAGGTAACCAATAAATTAGGCACACTTTGTGCTTGAATGTATTTCATACAAAATCGGCATATTTTGCACAAGTTTTTTACTCATTGGTCGATATATTCCATGAGGATGATGTAAGGAGATCGCTATGACACCAGTAGGAATGGAGCCAGCGAAGCTGACACCAGCCCAGCAGGTCAAGCCTCAAGCGAACCAAAGTGAGCCAAATAATGGCCCAGCGCCACTGAAAGTGGAGCAAAACAAAGTCACGCTTTCTGATGAAGGAAAAGCGTTGCTTGCCGCTTTACAGGAAATTGATAAAGAAGCCAAAGCCGCTGAAAAAGCAGATAAAACGGTCGGCGATAAAGTTGAATCCTTCACGCATGGAGCGTTAGGTATTGATAAGCCTGACGAAATCAAAGAAGAAGATGACGGTGCTTATTCTGCGGGGCAATATCTTTCCGCTGCGGCAACAGTAGGCGGCATACTTCTGGCGCTGATATAGATTTATTTCGACCTATTGCGACTTCCTATTAAGACAAATGCTTGTCAAAACAAGCATTGTATTTTTCTGCCCTGCTTCTGGCCCCCTACCCGACTTGGCGACTGATTTATAATGACTAATGAGGCTCGTCCTGACTCATAACAAGCAGCCCTTTTTAGTTTGCCCCGTATCTTCTTGTCTTTTAACAAGCTCCTGTGTAAAAGCTGAATTCAACACTTTAACCATACAGAGGTTGTAGAGTTCACCGCACTCATAGTAGACGCTACCGTCTTAGCCTTCCCTATCATCTGATAACCTCTACCATGAGGTGTTTTTGTGTCATCAAGCACAAAATACAATGA
Source organism: Vibrio sp. Isolate24 (assembly GCF_022398215.1). Lineage (NCBI taxonomy): Bacteria > Pseudomonadati > Pseudomonadota > Gammaproteobacteria > Vibrionales > Vibrionaceae > Vibrio > Vibrio sp. Isolate24. The sequence goes on along the minus strand of NZ_JAKEUU010000002.1, from coordinate 151,104 downwards.
TCGAGGTTATTTTATAAATTACATCATTGATGAAATAAATATGAAATGTAACAGTGATTTAATCGGGACGCTTTTACAAATAAGGACAATTCGATGAAGCACTTAACCAAACCTCTTGTCGCGGCAGTCGCGACTTCTGCGCTCTCTTTTAACGCTCTTTCGGCAGAAATTAAAAACGTTATCCTAATGATTGGCGACGGAATGGGCCCACAGCAGGTTGGCCTGCTTGAAACCTACGCGAACAAAGCTCCCAACTCTATTTATCAAGGCCAACCAACGGCATTATTTAAACTTGCTCAGGAAGGCGTGATTGGCTCCTCTCTGACCCACCCGGAAGATGCGATTGTTGTGGATTCAGCTTGCTCCGCAACTATGTTATCAACGGGTATTTATACAGGCTCTGAAGTGATCGGTATTGACTCTCAAGGCAACCATGTTCAGACCGTACTGGAAAAAGCCAAAAGCATGGGCAAAGCCACCGGTTTGGTTTCAGATACACGTCTGACCCATGCAACTCCAGCCGCCTTTGCCGCACATCAACCTCACCGTTCGTTAGAGAATGACATCGCATCTGACATGTTAGATACTGGCGTCGACGTAATGTTATCAGGCGGGCTTCGCCACTGGATTCCACAGTCAACCAACGAAAAAGGTGAAACATACAATCAACTGAAGACTCTGACTCAGGGCGATGTTTATCTTAAATCTAAACGTAAAGATGAACGTAACCTTCTTAATGAAGCTCAGCAAGGCGGGTATCAATTGGCGTTTAACCGTGAAATGATGTCTAAAGTGCAAGGCAACAAACTACTTGGCCTGTTTTCATACTCTGGTATGAATGATGGAATTGCTTACAGCGTAAGCAAAGATGACCCTGACCGCACGCAGCCAAGCCTTAAAGAGATGACCGATAAAGCTCTGGATATCCTTTCTAAGGACGAAGACGGCTTCTTCCTCATGGTTGAGGGCGGCCAAATTGACTGGGCAGGACACAGTAATGATGCCGGCACTATGCTACATGAAATGCTTAAATTTGATGAAGCCGTCAATACTGTTTACCAATGGGCACAAGGCCGTGAAGATACCATTGTGATTGTCACTGCTGATCACGAAACGGGGTCATTTGGTTTCAGCTACTCATCTCAAGATCTACCCAAGCCAGAAGCTCGAAAGGGAGAAGCGTTTGCTGAGCGCAGCTATGCACCTAACTTTAATTTCGGTTCTTTCCAGATCCTAGATAACCTTTATAATCAAAAGAAAAGTTACTATGGTATTGTCAGTGAATTCCAAAAACTCGCAAAAAATCAACAAACTGCAGCTAAATTTGCTGAATTGGTGAACAAGAATACCGAATTCCCAATCACTTCCGGTCAAGCAGCGAATGTTCTGGCCAGCAAACCCAACCCCTATCGTTTAGCAGGGCATAAGTACTTGGCCGCCGAGGAAGTACCAGCAATCAATGATTTCGACGCCTTCTTCCCATATAACGACCGCGGTAACCTGCTTGCACGTGAGCAAGCCACCAGCCAAAACATCGTGTGGGGCACTGGTACGCACACGCATACACCGGTAAACGTGTTTGCCTGGGGGCCAGCAGAAGCGATCATTCCTGTCTCAAAAATCATGCACCATTCAGAATTGGGCGAGTACATTAAGACGCAGGTAAAATAATCAAGACTAGCCCTGTGATAAACGCCTCTAACTAGAGGCGTTCTATACGACTTAAGCGGGCTTTAGTCCGTCAAAGTAAAGATAATTACCTATCAGAGCTATTCCTCCTCATCTAATTCTCAATTCCATGGGTTTGTTCAACATAGAAGCCCACTAGCCATTTTCGCTGATGCTGGTTTGTTAGTATTAAATACCTTACTCGTCTTTTTGCCTATCTACTATATACATTTAAAATGTGTATACGACGAACACGATTAAAAAATACGGTCTATCACCCCATAAAAGTAAAAGTGTAGCCTTACCTCATATTTTATTTAATAAAAGCGACCACTATTGTATTTTTTCAATCATAGCTATTTAAATATACATTTATTTTATCTAAAAATAACTTAAACAATATGACACATAGAGTTATACTGACGAAGATATGGATGTAACGAAATATATTAGTGTATAAAATGAATTATACTGACTTTGAAATGCTGCTAAGCAGGAAAATGTTAAGTACCATTGCTGAAAAGTTGAATTTCTTCGGGATACATTACTTTTCTTATGTAATTTACTCTAAAAAAGAAATGTCATCACATGCAATGGTTTCAAACTTTCCAGATTTCTGGTTAGCCAAATATAAGAAAGATAAACTGTATAAAGAAGATCCCATAATTAAGCATGCTCGAAAATCAATAGCACCTTTTTCATGGTTTGATGAAAACTCCACTAAATTTGAAGATATTAAAGGAGTAGAGGTTGATTCGAGCAAGAGAAAGGACATGGTGACAGGGTATACTTTCACTTTGCATGATCACCTCAACAACTTTGCCGCATTGACTGTATGTGATATCGAACATGAGACAGAATTTCATAACTTAGTTAAAGCTTGCGAGGACAAATTACAGATGGTACTGATTGACACCCATCAGCAAGTCGTAGCATTACTATCACAACAAGTTCAAAAAGATCTTAAACCGATACACCTCACTGAACGTGAAAGAGAAGTATTGCATTGGGCTTGTATGGGGAAAACATACTCAGAAATATCTATTATCCTTGGTATCAAGCATGTGACCGTAAAGTATCATGTCTCCAACTTGTGTAAGAAGATAAACGCCAATAACATCAAACAAGCCATTCGAAGATACACAGAGCTAGGCCTAATATAGCTGGTAATGAGCGCCCCAATCGCTCAACTTCTCGCTCCATAACTACTCTATACCTCCCTCCTTATTGACTTATTAAACGATAACCTTACCTATAATTTATTATTTCCCTGGCAAAAATTCATTTAGGGACAATACCTAAATTAGTACAGACTTTGCCTAATAGGAAAACTTAATATATTGATTTTTTTATCATCTAAATCTATTTGGTAAAACCCTATAATGACAAATAAAATAATAACATCTTACTTTTAAAAATGACTTTTTTGTCAATTTATGAATATAAACCATCGTTAGATATATTTTTACTAACCTATCTATAAGGATAGTACCTTACTGAGTTGTTGCGTTTTATATTACTCCCTCTCGCCTAGGCATGTTTTCTAGGCTTTTGATTGAAAGATACAGAGGAAGTAAATGAACACACATCAAGGCTTAGAAAGCGAAACCGATTATGGAAAGGCCTCAGAAATAATACTAAAGAATCCTCCATTGACAACACTGATTAGCAGTGAAAGGGGAGATTACAACAGCATGCTAAGTAGGCTGTCACACGCTAGGGTGACCCGCTTTGAAAGTAAATCGCTACAAACCAAAATTAAAACACCCAACGTCGCTTATGAACAACACTCTACATTAATTGTTGATAGTGAGGCTCCAGATATCATCGTACATGAATTGGATTGGGATGATTATGAGCGAGAAGATATTCAAACTGTCTATCAGGATTTGCAAACCACGTTCGTCAAACTTCAGAACGACAAACAGAAGAAAATTCATACGCATATACCGATTATTTATGAATCACTAATTGCCTCTGCAATAGAAGTTGGATTTAGCCCAGTAGGCGTTTTTAAGCGTTCCATAGGACACAAAATACAAACTTGTTTGACCCTTGTATTGTCGGATGATGTAGAGCCCTACCACCAATTTCCAATATTCCCAGAATGTGGAGTAACTGACGGTTCACTAACCATTATCCCAACGGTCAGCGAACACTGTGATGCATTTTTCACAGAGCAACAGGACGACATTGCCGCATTCTGGTCAATCTTTCCCGTTAGATCTTATGCAGAGGTCAAGCACTACTGCCAAGAGGCACGACTCAACAACATTCTCGGTATTGGCATTACAGCATCTGTAGTTGAAAACTGCAGTCAACAAGTAGTTGGAAGAGTACATCTGCGTCCAGTTGTCCCGCCTAAAGTGGCTGATGTTGGCTATGGGATCTTCCCAGAGCATAGAGGTAAAGGGTATGCCACAAAAGCACTTAACTTATTCACGCAATGGATTTTTTCCGAAGCAGGTTATGTTCGCATTGAGCTAGGGATTAAAGAAGGTAATGAAGCCTCTGAAAGAGTCGCGAAGTCATGCGGTTATGTCAGAGAGTCAACATGCCCATGTCGATTAAAGAATCAAGATGGCAGTTTCAGTACTCAAATAAGTTACACCAAGATAAGTCCATTTTATTGCTAAAAAGGAGAAAAAATCGCATGAGCCAGCAGTATTTGGAGCAAGTTGCTAAACACATTGGTAGTGAAAAAGTGTGTTATGCCGATACATTGGGGGAAAATGTCAGCCAATTTCGCCCGCGTAAGAGTTGCGGGTCAATTCATCCAACCTCGGTAGATGACGTCGAGCAGCTCATAGACTTGGCTTCACATCACGAAGGGATAAAACTTCATCCAGTCAGTACGGGGTTTAACTGGGGATTGGGCTCCAAAGAAGATGTAACCGATGGGCGTGTATTAGTTTCCATGTCAGGCTTGAACAGTATTCGTCAACTAAACCTTGCACAAGGTTATGCTGTGATTGAACCTGGGGTATCACAAGGAGAGCTAGCTGCAAAATTGAAAGATGAAGCATGGATGATAAATCTCACCGCATCTTCAGCACACTCTAGTTTGCTTGGTAACTCACTGGACAGAGGTGTTGGGCTTCGCCATCAAAGAATCAAAGATCTCCTTGGATTGGAAGTGTTGCTCTCCGATGGTCGCAAAGTGAAGCTTGGTTGGTGGCCAGAGAATCAAAAAACACCGATTTATTCGGTTGGAGTCGGGCCATCACTGCTGCATCTATTTACTCAGTCTAATTTTGGAGTCATTACCGCTGGAGTATTTAAGCTTTGGCCTAAACGTGAAGCATCCAAGGTGGTACGCATTGAATTCGAGCAGCCATACTTAGAACAAGCGATTGATGAATTGCAGTATTGGTGCGCTCAGGGCCTCAATAGCGGTGTATTAAAAGTCTATGATGATACCGCAAATGAAACTTACGGCGGTAAAGACAAAACGTTTACTGTCCATCTGTGTATCGATGGTATGGAGCGTGACGTGGCAAACCGTTGTCAATTGATCGAAACCTTAATCGAACAATCTTCAAACTTCAGCAGCTGCCAAATCACTAATAGTGGCGAATACCATCAGGATACCGTTGCTAACTTAGTCTCAGCCGCCCATTGCGGAGATGCGAGCCAGAACGACAACTTGCTTCAGGCCACATTGGGCACCGATCATCATCATGTCGATAGTAGTGAATCAGGTTGGTTATTTTTCTTGCCGCTACTTCCCTTTTCAGGGGAAAGCATCACCAAGGCTTACCAGATTTTTGAGCACATTTATCAGCAAACCCAAATTCGCTGTGGTGCAACGATAAACGCACTTGATGAATCAGTGATTGATTTGGTCGTGGCTATTCGCTTTAAAAAGTACTCACCGGAGGCGGTTAGAGCGCATCAAGCTTTAGATATGCTGTACGACATGTTCTTCGCTGCTGGATTTAAGCCCTACCGATTAGACGTCAACCATAGCCAGTGGTCACAGCATCTACTTAGTGATCCCCAATCACGTGACATTATCGCTTCTTTGAAAGAGGTAATCGATTCAAACCACCTATTTAGTAACGACAGATATCAAGGATAAGTGATGAGCCAAAATAAAGAATACCTAAAGATTTTCAGCGCACTAGAAGAAGTTTTGCCTCATATTGAACCTCGGCTTAATGAGATTGAGCAGTTACGTCGTCTACCAGCGGATGTTGCTCAAAGTTTAAAAAATACTGGCGTATTTGCGATGAACTTTCCCAGAAGTTGGGGGGGAGCTGAACTTAATTCAATGGAGCAAACCCAACTGATAGAAAGGATCGCTCAGGTTGACGCTGCTGTCGCATGGTGCGTGATGATCGGAAGTGACTCTGGGATCTATTCTGGGTACCTAGAAGACTCTGTCGCTAAAAAACTATTCAAGAGCGTTAACTTCATTACCGCTGGCTGGATACACCCTCAAGGTAAGGCTGAAAGAGTTGAAGGGGGCTATCTAGTGACTGGAAAATGGCGATTTGGTAGTGGGATTTCAAATAGTGATTTGGTCAGCGCTGGTTGTTTCGTTTATGAGCACGGTAAGAAAGTTTTAGATGAAGATGGCCAGCCGATATGGCGCGTCATGATTGCCAAGCCAAGTGAATATCTAATTGCAGACGGTTGGCATACAACTGGGTTACAGGGAAGCGGAAGCTTAGACTACAGTGCCAATGAATTGTATGTCCCTAACGAACATAGCTTTAGCTTCAGCGAACCTTATCGTAAAGGACCTTTACATGACTCCCCTGAAGCGATTCTAAGAAACATGTCTGGTGTGCCGCTAGGAATTGCCAGAGCAGCCATTGACTATGTAAGAGCCAAAGCTCCAACCAAGTTTGATCGTACGTTGAGCGTTCCTTGGCTTGAAAGCTCTAGAGTACAGACTGTCATCGCAGGTTGTGAAGCCGATCTCTTGGCCGCTCGTAGCGCGGTATACAGCTCCTTACAGCAACAATGGCATGCACTAGAAACGTCGCAACCACTCAGTGAAGAACTGCGCGTCGCGACAGCAGTGGCAAGGTTTAAAGCATTTCAAACAAGCAGAGACATCATCCAGCAACTTTATGACTTGGTCGGTGGTGCATCTATCTACAAGCAAGAATCACCTATGGATAAATGGCTCCGTGATGTGAATACGATTTGTCAGCATGCCGTCGCCCAGCAAAGTATTTTGACCGCCAGTGGTGAATTACTACTGACAAGCAAAAGCAATAACCCATTTATTTAGTGGTTAAGGAAAATTCAATGAATACAACAAATCGTACCAAGCCCAGGTTAGTCTCGGCGTCAGATGGTGAGTCCGTTTGGCTTAGCGGGGATGTCTACACCGTAAAGCTTGATAAAAGCACGACTAATGGCCGTATCAGTTTTCTCGACTCTTCGATTCCTCCGGGCAGTGGAGCCCCTGGTCACCTCCACACAGATGCCGATGAAATTATTTACGTGGTGTCCGGACAGGTAAATATCATGTTAAACGGTGAAGAAAAGATTGCACGAGAAGGTGACACCATTTTCATTCCTAAGCATACGGAGCATGGTTTCAAGAACGTCGGCCTATATGCTGCTCGATTACTTTTTTACTTTAACCCAAGCGGCGTAGAACGATTCTTCTTGGAAGCGGGAGTAAAAGCTAAGCCTGGCACCGCACCTATCGAGTACACCCCTGAGCTGCATGACCATGCTGTCTCGGTCGGGAAAAAATATCACCTCCAACCTGCTGTAAATACAACTAATGCAATAGGAAAATAAACATGCATTTATCTATATACATATTAAGCCTCAGCATTTTTGCCATGACCACTTCAGAGTTTATGGTTGCGGGTATGTTGCCCTCTATTTCAGATGCTCTGAACGTTAGCGTTCCAATGGCCAGTTTCCTAGTTTCTATTTTTGCAGCAAGCATTGTTGTTGGTGGACCGGTTTTGACCCTGTTGTTATTCAGGTTCAGGCAAAAATCATCCCTGATATTTTTAATGTTACTGTTTTTTGTCAGTCAGATTATTGGTGCTGTTGCAGACAACTATTCGACGATGGTTGTGTCTAGAGTCCTTGGAGGCGTAGCTGAATCTGCATTCTTTGGAGTCGCTATTTCTATCGCAGTTGGCATGGTGGATAGTGATAAGCAAGGCCGAGCGGCGTCCATTGTCTTGGCTGGAATAATGATAGCAAGTGTGGTGGGTTTACCCATGGCGACGCAAATCGATCAGAGTTTTGGTTGGCGATTCAGTTTTTGGCTCGTCGCATTACTAACGTTAGCGTGTACTGTCATTGTGATGTTCTCTGTGCCTAACTCCCCCCGCCCAATGAACGTATCAATTAAAGCCGAGCTGGCCACTTTGAAGAATAAGAGCCTATGGGCAGCCTATTGCACCAGTGGGTTAATCATTGGCGCGACCTTCTCTGCCTTTACATTCTTTGCACCAATATTCACTCAAGCAACGCGGCTCGACCCATCCATGTTACCCGCTCTATTCGCTTGTTATGGTATTGCAACGGTTATAGGAAACATCATTGTCGGTCGATGGGCTGACAAGTACGCAATGCAAATCATGGTTATCGGCTTGCTGATACTCGCGACAACCTTAATGCTGATGGCGTTAAACATTACTAACGCAACCATCGCAATAGCGTGCGCAATAATTATCGGATTTGTCGGACTGCCAATGAACCCAGCAATGGTCACTCGTGTCATGCGTGTTTCGAACAATGGCGCATTGGTTAACTCTTTACACATGTCTGTGATTAATCTCGGCATTGTCGTAGGTTCATGGTTAAGCGGACTGCTGGTGCAAGCAAAATACGGCTGGAGTGCTCCTTTGTGGTTCGGTGTCGCCTTAGCACTACTTGGCTTAGTTAGCCTACTCCCTTATTTGAAAAACAATTCGTTAGTGTTGGAAATGGAAAAATAGTATGAATACGTCATTTGAAGGCAAATATATATTGATTACAGGAGCGGCTGGTGGCCTTGGTACACAGCTTGCTCGTACATATGCGCAGCTTGGAGCAAACTTGCTCTTAGCCTCAAGAAATCAAGCTAAGCTGGATGATTTAGCCACTAGCTTAGCGCAGTTCGGTGGGGCTTATCATACTTTTCCATTTGACATGGCTAGCCAAGACGGTGTCGAAGATTTGTTTAATCGCATTTCTAAAAAGATCGATCACATCGATATTGCCATTAACAATGCGGGTAGTTTTGCTGCGGGGGAGTTAAGTGAAGGAGAGTTTGAGCAACTGATAAATATCAACTTAACTGGCACATGGCGCTGTTTAAATGCAGAGCTAGCTTTGATGTCAAAGGGCAACAAGGGGGTCATTGTCAATATATCTTCACTGATAGGCAGAAACCTAACGGCTCCCGGCCTTTCCGCTTATGCCGCTTCCAAAGCCGGACTTGAGGCTCTTTCTCGCTCACTTGCAAAAGAATATATCGGTCAAGGAGTCCGAATTAATACTGTTAGCCCAGGTGCTTTCGACACCGATATGTCGCTGCTTCCCGGAGAATCACGGGAAGAGCGAAATAAACGCTTTGCGCCACTGATCCCTGCTGGCCGCATAGCGACGCTAGAGGAAGTTGCGAATACAGTGGTTTGGGTCAGCTCGGATGAAGCCAGCTTTTTTGTAGGCCACGATTTCGTCATCGATGGTGGCGCTAGTCACTAGGAGTAAGCATGAGTAATATTGAATTGTCGGTCGTGTCTTCAGAACCACTGAATCAGCATGTGCAGAAAGTCATGTTAAAGCCAAGCATTCCCCTCGAGTTTCAAGCTGGGCAGTACATGGCACTTGCTGTGGGTTCTGATAATTGTCGTTATTATTCAATCGCGTCCCCAGAAATGGAGTCCGAGCTGATTGAGTTACACATTGCATCAACCCATACCAGCAAAAACGGGTTAGAGAAGTTACTTGAGAGCAAGCAAGCAAGGCTAGTCAAGCTGGGGGGGAAAGCGGTTCTGAGAAAAGACTCTTGTGCGCCAGTACTGTTAGTCGCAGGTGGTGTAGGCTTTTCTTATGTTCGTTCAATCTTGCTGAGCTCCCTTGCAATTTCGCCAAACCGAGATGTACATGTTTATTGGGTCGCTAGAGAAGAAAAGCAACTATACGCATTAGAGGAATTGAACGATTTGGTTGCACGGTATCAGAACTTGAAGTTGACCACAGTCGTAAAAACTGAAAAATCGCCTCGTGGTATCGACCTTCTGTTTGAAGAGATAAAGCATGAATATAAAACGCTAGCTCATTCGGAAGTATACATATCGGGTAGATTTGATACGTCGCATATTTTGCGTGAACGTTTAACAAAAGAACTCCATGCAGTGCCGAAAAATATCTTTAGTGACGCTTTCTCTTAGTTAATAAATGAAGCCACAAGGTAACTTGTGGCTTCATTATTATTGGTAATAATAAATTTATTAAATTTCATGGCCACAGGTTAAAAGGTAAGACTTACTGAAAAACCATGATCAACGTTTAAAAGTGCGCTAGTTCTTTTTAGCCCATTCAGGTAAGTTTTGGATGTGGTCCTGCCAGTCCAGCACATCAATCTCATACACTACTTTATTGCGTACGCTTTCACCCGCTGCATGCATCGCCGACTTAGACCCTGTGATCAGAGGATGCCATTCAGGAATAGGTTGCTTCTCTGCTAATAAGCGATAAGCACAAGTGTGTGGTAGCCAAGTGAAATCATCGATGTCTTCTCGGGTGAGTTTGGTGCATTCCTCTCCTGATGTGAAGCGATTGGGATAATCTTTGCAGGAACAGGTTTTACTGTTTAACCAGCTGCAAGCCACATTGGTGTAATAGATTTCATCCGTATCTTCATCCATGAGCTTATGTAGGCAACATTTCCCACAGCCGTCACAGAGGGCTTCCCACTCTTGCTCGGTCATTTGTTCTAGTGATTTACTTTCCCAAAATGGCTGACTCATAACATTACTTCGTATCGGACAAGGGGAGCGATTTATACCGTTTAGGCGAGTAAAGTTCAAGGGGAATTTTCATACTGAACGAAGCCGTGATAACAGTAATTTTAGCACTTTCGAAAACGGCTTGATAAGCCATCATCCAAAGAATTTAGCGGCCTCTCATTGGATGACCTAAAGAGTAAGCTTTTGTAGGTTGCTTGAGATATTTAGCTTTATAGGTGCCATTAAGGTGTACCAAAGTACCTCTTAAGCGATCCAAATGGTAACGCTGTTGACTATTACCTAAATTGAACGCCAGAGTTTCACCATCAAACAAGAAGTGTGTACTAATTAAATCTTCGTTCCAATAGATACCCTCTTCTGCTACGTGAAGTGTGTTTGCAGCATAAGTTGCGACGTTCGACTCTTCCCAGACACCCAGTAATTCTTGACGCGCCAACTGGTATTCATGATCAACCATTAAGTAGATGCCAACACCCACCATAATCGATCCACAAAACCCAATAACAGAGAGTATTTTAATGGAATGCTTTGCCCAAAAGCTTTTAGTGCTCATTTAACACAACACTCCTAATTATATTTTTCATTCCAAAACGCCAAAAAAGCGCTCTCCCTAGCCTCTAAGCTTAGCGGAGTACGTTCAAAACCAACAAATAGTTAAATCAGAGCAAACCATTCAATTTTTCGCTCTCTTCCACTATTCACACAAAATATACAGGCGTCCAAATCCACAGCGTTATTAAATTGGCTATAGAAATAACGCATAAATTTTATACTGCTATACGCGATCTTTTTTGCTACTATCGCGCCCTTATTTTTAATGAGATCGTAAGTATGGAATGCAGATTGGGTTGTGGAGCATGTTGTATCGCACCGAGTATTTCTTCTCCAATTCCTGGTATGCCAAAAGGCAAACCTGCGGGAATACGGTGTGTTCAGCTCAACGAAGACAATTTGTGTAAGTTATTTGGTAAGCCTGAAAGGCCGAAAGTTTGTTATGAATTCAAGCCTTGTCCTGTCGTTTGTGGTGACACCAACCAACACGCGCTCGACAACATAACCGAACTTGAAAGACTGACATAAGTTAACGGCTTATTGGCAGATTCAGGCAAAGCATCACAAACAAAAAGGAGCTCCAAAGAGCTCCTGTTCAGAACAATTACAATACGATTCTGTCGGCCAAATGGCTGACAGCCAAAGCGAAATAGTACGAACGGTTCCACTTCATCAATACATTGTAGTTATTGTAAACTAGGTAAACACGGCCATTCGCATCATCTGGGGCTATCAACCAGGCTTTAATATCTTCATCCAGTTTGGGAAGTGGACGCCCATCGTAACGCGTCACACCTAGCTTGCTCCACTCCTGAAGGTATTTTCCTTTTGCCTCACTGCGCCCCTGAATACTGGTATCGAAGCCATTTGGTAGTTTAACCTGACGCCCCCAAGTATAAGAGTCGGTCCAACCAGACTGGCTTAAGTAATTGGCCGCCGAAGCGAACACGTCACTTTCGTTGTTCCAAATATCTTTCTTGCCATCACCGTTACCATCCGCAGCATAATTTAGGAAAGAACTCGGCATAAACTGGCATTGCCCCATCGCCCCAGCCCAAGACCCCTTCATGTTTTCAGCTTTGATATGGCCTTCTTCTAGGATAGTTAACGCCGCCATCGCTTCATTACGGAAAAATGCTTCACGGCGACCGTCATAAGCCATGGTCGATAAGGCATCAATGACGCTGTAATTACCGGTAAATTTACCAAAATTACTCTCAACGCCCCAAAGCGCGACAATAAATCGAGGTTGAACGCCGTATTCCTCACCAATACGCTCAAGCTCACTTTTATGCTTGGTGTAAAGCTCTTTAGCCTGTTTGACTTTCCAGTCAGGCACCGCTCGCGGAATGTATTCATCCAGTGTGAGTTTTTTTTCTGGTTGGTTACGATCGGCTTTCACGGCCCGTGGTTTATATGCCACATCCTCAAAGGCTGCTGAAATCGTACGCTCAGAAATGCCCTTGGTTCGCGCTTCTTGTTTTAATCCTTCAACGTATTGCTCAAAGCTCAGCTCATTGGCAAAAGCTGAGCTCGCAATCGTTGCACCTAGTATGACTGACAATATTTTTTTCACATTGCCCTCCTTGAGCAACATTATGAGTCGCCAATAACTTCCCTATTATAGAAGAGAGAAGTTATTCTGATTGCTGGCGCGCTTTCTGTTCTTTATATTCGTCTAATAGATTCTTCGGTGGTGGCGGCAACTGAAGGAAAAAACCTTCCTCTTTCATTGATTGTTTCACTTTCTCAATGTCGACTTGAGCCAGTTGGCGCCCATCCAAGTTCACCATCATTACCATGGTAGGTTTGCCAAACATTTGCATTAATGTGTCAGGAACTTGTGAAAAATCATCCTTTTTCGGGATGTATAAGTATGCGCCTTCTTTTTTAGAACTTTTGTAAATTGCACAAAGCATGGGAAGCCTTTTGTCTGTTGAGATTCAGAGAACGTCAATGTTTCGCTATTTTTGAGAGCAAAACACTCAAATGAGTGCAAGATAACTTGCTGTGCTTAATGTGGGAATATAACATGACAACCCTAGTCTCAGGCAACGTCCTTACGAGGTTTCCAAAAAAGATGTCGAGTTCACCGGACCTGAAAGGTAGTAGTTTTACTTTGTCCGTATTACACCTTTCAAATAACGATGTTGAAAATACTATTCAGTTTCTCAGTGAAAAAGTCGAACAAGCACCGGCTTTTTTTGCTCAAGCCCCTGTTGTCATCAATATTTCAAAAGTTGATGGTGATATTGACTTTGCGAGACTAAAACAAGGAATTTCACAGGCGGGTATGATTCCTGTTGGCGTGACAGGGTGTCGCGATAAACGCACTCAGAATCTGGCTTCAGAGGCTGGTTTTGCTGTTATGTCAGCCAGTAAATCCCCTTCTCAGGCTCCAGCAAAAATGGCACCAACCAAGATAATTCGCACTCCGGTACGATCTGGTCAGCAGATCTACGCCAAGGACTGTGATCTGGTCGTGTTAAGCCACGTCAGTGAGGGTGCCGAGGTTATTGCAGATGGTTCTATTCATATTCACGGAACACTTCGTGGTCGCGCGATTGCTGGTGCCAGTGGAAACACAGGTGCGGTGATCATCTGCAATAAGCTCAATGCCGAATTAATGTCGATTGCCGGGCACTATTGGCTTACCGAACAGTTTGCTGATGAATTCTGGCAGAAAAAAATTATGTTCAGTTTGGACAATGACTCGCTCAAGTTCGAGTTGTTAACCGTTTAAGATTATAAGGAACACATAATGGCACGCATTATTGTTGTCACGTCAGGTAAAGGTGGTGTAGGTAAAACTACGTCAAGTGCCGCTATTGCTTCAGGCTTGGCACTAAAAGGAAAGAAAACCGCAGTTATCGATTTTGATATTGGCCTGCGTAACCTCGATTTAATCATGGGCTGTGAACGCCGAGTTGTGTATGACTTTGTTAACGTCATCAACGGGGAAGCGACGCTGAATCAAGCCATGATCAAAGATAAGCGTACGGATAACCTATTTATCCTACCAGCCTCTCAGACGCGTGATAAAGATGCATTAACCAAAGAAGGCGTTCGTCGCGTCTTTGATGAATTAGATGACATGGGTTTTGACTTCATCATCTGTGATTCTCCGGCAGGTATCGAGCAAGGTGCGTTGATGGCGCTATACTTTGCAGATGAAGCGATTGTAACCACAAACCCTGAAGTATCTTCAGTGCGTGACTCGGACCGTATTCTTGGTATTTTGGACTCTAAGTCTCGCCGAGCAGAAGAAGGCCTTGAGCCAGTAAGACAGCACCTACTTCTCACCCGTTATAACCCAACACGTGTGACACAAGGTGAGATGCTGAGCGTAGAAGATGTCGAAGAGATTCTGCATATCTCACTGCTTGGTGTTATCCCTGAAAGTCAGGCAGTACTCAACGCTTCAAACAAAGGTGTACCAGTGATCTTCGATAACGACACAGATGCGGGGATGGCTTATGACGACACTGTCGAGCGCCTGTTAGGTTCACAAGTGGATTTCCGCTTCTTAACCGAGCAGAAGAAAGGGATCTTCAAACGACTATTCGGAGGCTAAATGTCATTACTTGAGTTTTTCCGTCCGCAGAAAAAAACCTCTGCAAATTTAGCCAAAGAGCGCCTGCAAATTATAGTAGCAGAGCGTCGTAGTCAGGGTGACCCATCACCGTCCTACCTACCACAGCTAAAGGAAGATATCCTTAAAGTGATCGGTAAATACGTTGCCGTAGACCCATCGATGGTTGATCTTTCTTTTGAGCATAAGGACGACGACATTTCGGTACTAGAGCTGAATGTCAAACTTCCAGACGACGAGAAGTAGTTATCATTCACTTCAATGCGTAGGCACGTATACACGACATGTTTCAAAAGCCAATGTTTTTACATTGGCTTTTTTATGCGAGCAAGTTTTATGACCAACCAACTAGTATCAACTTCTTTCCATCTCTATCACAACGAAAAAAGCCCCAACCTTTCGATTGGGGCTTGATCTTTTCCCGATTGTTAGGTTTCGTGCTAGCGAAAACCTATCTCAACACCAACGCTCCTACTTATGCGCTAGCTTTTGCTTTTTTTGACTTTGGTGCAGCTTTCGCGGCAACTTGATCAGCTTTCTTCTTGATGACTGTCGTACCTTCGAAAGTTTCACCTTCAACGAACGCTTTACCATAGTAAGACGCTAGTAATACTTCTTTCAGCTCAGTGATTAGAGGGTAACGTGGGTTCGCACCTGTACACTGATCATCAAACGCTTCTACAGCTAGTTCATCAAGCTTAGCAACAAAGTCAGCTTCAGCAACACCTGCCGCTTGGATAGACATTGGAATGTCTAGGTTAACTTTTAGTTCATCCAACCATGCTAGTAGACGCTCAATCTTCTGAGCAGTACGGTCACCTTCTTGGCTTAGGCCTAGGTGGTCAGCAACTTCAGCGTAACGACGACGTGCTTGTGGGCGGTCGTACTGAGAGAATGCAGTCTGCTTAGTTGGGTTATCGTTCGCGTTGTAACGTACTACGTTAGAGATTAGTAGTGCGTTCGCCAGACCGTGTGGTAGGTGGAACTCGGCACCAATCTTGTGCGCCATAGAGTGACAAACACCTAGGAATGCGTTCGCGAATGCAACACCAGCGATAGTTGCTGCGTTGTGTACTTTCTCACGAGCGATTGGGTCGTTTGCACCGTTCGCATAGCTTGATGGTAGGTACTCTTTAAGCATCTTAAGTGCTTGTAGAGCTTGACCATCTGAGTATTCGTTCGCAAGAACAGATACATAAGCTTCTAGAGCGTGAGTAACGGCATCGTAACCACCAAATGCTGTTAGAGACTTAGGCATGTTCATCACTAGGTTAGCATCTACGATAGCCATGTTTGGCGTGATTTCGTAGTCAGCTAGTGGGTACTTAGCACCAGTCTTGTCGTCAGTAACAACCGCGAATGGTGTAACTTCTGAACCAGTACCTGAAGTAGTAGTGATACATACAAGCTCAGCTTTTTGACCCATTTTAGGGAACTTGTAGATACGTTTACGGATGTCCATAAAGCGCATTGCAAGCTCTTCGAAGTGCGTGTCTGGGTGCTCGTACATAACCCACATGATTTTCGCAGCATCCATCGGAGAACCACCACCTAGCGCGATGATAGTGTCTGGTTGGAAGCTCTTCATTGCTTCAGCACCTTTCTCTACGACAGATAGCGTTGGATCCGCTTCTACATCGAAGAAAGTTTGAACTTCCATGCCTTGAGCTTTAAGCAGGCTAACTACGTCATCCGCGTAACCGTTGTTGAATAGGAAACGGTCAGTTACTAGGAATGCGCGTTTCTTACCTTCTAGGTCGCTCAGTGCGATAGGAAGGCTACCACGACGGAAGTAGATAGACTTAGGTAGTTTGTGCCACAACATGTTTTCAGCTCGCTTCGCTACAGTTTTCTTGTTGATTAGGTGTTTAGGACCTACGTTCTCAGAGATAGAGTTACCACCCCACGAGCCACAACCTAGAGTTAGAGAAGGTGCAACGTTGAAGTTGTACAGGTCACCGATACCACCGTGAGTCGTCGGGATGTTGATTAGGATACGAGCTGTCTTCATCTTGTCACCGAAGTAACGGATGCGGTCTGCGTTAACGTCTTGGTTAGTGTATAGGCCAGACGTGTGACCGATACCACCGATCTCAACCATAGTTACAGCCTGAGCCACTGCGTCTTCGAAGTTGTCAGCGCGGAATAGACCTAGCGTTGGAGATAGTTTCTCGTGAGCAAATGCGTCGTCGTAAGATACTTTACCTAGACCTTCACCAACTAGAACTTTAGTGTCTGCTGGAACTTTAACGCCCGCCATTTCAGCGATTGCTGGCGCTGGCTGACCAACGATTTTCGCGTTTAGTGCACCGTCAATAAGAAGAACTTTACGAACTTTCTCTGCTTCAGCTTTGCTTAGTACGTAAGCTTTGTGAGAAGCGAAACGCTCTTTAACTTCGTCGTAGACTTCGTCAACTACGATTGCAGCCTGCTCAGAAGCACATACTACGCCGTTATCGAAAGTCTTAGACATAAGGATAGAAGCTACAGCACGTTTGATGTCAGCGGTTTCATCGATAACGACAGGAACGTTACCTGCACCTACACCGATTGCTGGCTTACCAGAAGAGTAAGCGGCTTTAACCATGCCTGGACCACCAGTTGCAAGGATAAGAGCGATATCGTCGTGCTTCATGAGAGCGTTAGACAGCTCTACAGATGGCTGGTCGATCCAACCGATGATGTCTTTTGGAGCACCTGCTGCGACTGCTGCATCTAGAACAAGTTTAGCTGCGTCGTTAGTCGAGTTCTTCGCACGTGGGTGTGGCGAGAAGATGATACCGTTACGAGTCTTCAGAGAGATAAGAGATTTGAAGATTGCAGTAGAAGTAGGGTTAGTCGTTGGGACGATACCACAGATGATACCTACAGGCTCTGCGATAGTCATAGTACCTAGGTTGTCATCCTCTTCTAGGATGCCACAGGTTTTTTCATCTTTGTATTTGTTGTAGATAAACTCAGACGCAAAATGGTTCTTGATGACTTTATCTTCAACAATACCCATACCAGATTCTTCAACCGCTTGCTGAGCTAGCGGGATACGAGCTTGGTTAGCTGCAAGAGACGCAGCGCGGAAGATCGCATCTACTTGCTCCTGAGAGAAAGTAGCGAACTCTTCTTGCGCTTTTTTAACGCGAGCAATCATTGCATCTAGTTCAGCCATATTAGTTACAGGCATAGGGATTCTCCTAAAATTAACAAAATATTAAAAACTTTTTAGTAAGAAAACTGTGCTCGTATCGCTATCTAAATTACCAGTACTTCTTAGTAAATTGCTTTCAGAGCTGATTATATTATTTCAAGTTGTGAAAAAAATTGACCCAGATCAGTTCTGAAAAATTATTTACCTACTTAGTGGTATTAAACTTCAACGATTACACATAAGCAATTGAAATTAAACAAATAAAGAAAAAACAAAATACTCAGAAAATTTCCAACATTTGTATATCTCAAATATCTAATCGAACACAAACTGTAAAAAAGTTTCATTTATTGACCACGAACTTACATGTGATCCACTAACATTGTGCTACTAAGCTTATAACCTATAGAAAGTGAGGCACTATAATCCCTCTCTGTTTTTATCAAAAATGTGTAAGTGTTAACGTTTGTGTAAGTCAAATGGAAACTTATACACATTGTACGTAACAAATTGTGTCATCTGTGTTTACGTTTCTGTCAGAAATTAGATTTTCTCAGTAATGAATTCAGATTAGCTTTAGATTTTTTCATTCGTGACTCAGCAAGTTTTCGACTATATTCCGCTTGTCACTCTTGTGATCCTGTTCTGGTCTTTACTTTGTGTAGGCATGCGTAATGCAAACGTTCGAAATTGCGATTTTTTTACAGTTCTTTCTAGGCTTAGTTGCCGCCGTCAACCCTGTCGGCATCATGCCGGTTTTTGTTTCTCTCACTGGTCATATGACGCTGGAAGAAAAACATAAGACGGCCACCACCGCTAATTTGGCTGTTGCCATCATATTAATAGTGTCTTTACTCGCCGGTCAGATGCTGCTGGATATGTTCAGCATTTCACTGGATTCATTCCGTGTCGCAGGTGGTCTGCTACTACTTAGTATCGCTTTCTCAATGATGAGTGGTAAATTAGGTGAGGATAAACAGAACAAACAAGAGAAATCTGAGTATGTCAGCCGTGAACAAATAGGTGTTGTTCCCCTCGCGATGCCATTAATGGCTGGGCCTGGTGCCATCAGCTCAACCATTGTTTATGGCGCACGCTACCCAACCATGTTAGATACTGTCGGTATTATTATAACCGTCAGCTTATTCTGTCTTTGTTCTTGGTTTCTATTCCGCTCAGCACCACTGATTGTACGGTTTTTAGGCCAAACGGGTATTAACGTCATCACACGTATTATGGGGCTTATCTTGGGTGCGCTCGGTATCGAGTTCATTGCCAATGGCCTGCGTAACCTGTTTCCAGGATTAGCCTGATAACAAATAACTCGCTATGATAGAAAGATCTTTTCGTAAGTCTTTCTATCATGTCCAAAGAATCACTGAAAAATCAACTTTATGTCATTATTTTTGGTACCCATACTCGGGCCGGAAAAGCCTTTGACATCGCGTTGATTATTGCCATTATCTCTTCGCTCATTGTTCTGGTTCTGGAGTCAGTACCCACCATTCATGCTAAGTGGGCGACAGAATTACGCTATCTGGAATATACCTTTACCGGCTTATTTACTTTAGAGTATCTACTGCGACTCTACTGCTCGCCAAAGCCAGTGGCTTACGCTAAGAGCTTTTATGGTGTCATCGATTTACTGGCTATCCTGCCAACATACCTGACTCTATTCTTCCCTTCTGCTTCATTTATGGGAGTGATTCGCGCCATTCGGGTCTTACGGATTTTTCGCGTACTTAAACTCGTGCGCTATCTACAAGAATCGAATATATTGCTACGCTCTCTGTTGATGGCACGGAGAAAAATCTTCGTCTTTTTCAGTTCGGTTGCAATCCTAGTAATTATTTTTGGCGCGCTGATATATGTTATCGAAGGCCCTAAAAATGGCTTTACCAGTATTCCCCTAAGTATTTATTGGGCCATTGTCACTATCACGACCGTTGGCTATGGTGATTTGGTCCCACAAACCATTCTCGGTAAAGCGATCGCTTCCATCACTATGCTAATGGGCTACTCAATCATTGCAGTACCAACCGGCATTATCACTGCTGAACTGCATCAAGAGATGAATGCTCATAAAAGCCTAGTCCGCTGCCCAAACTGCTCTCGTTCAGGGCATGATTCAGATGCTATACATTGCAAACACTGTGGAAGTAAGTTGGCCGACCCTGACCGAAGGATAGTCGTTGAAGATTAGATGTTAGAGCAATGAGAAAGGATTGACGTTCAGCGTCAATCCTTTCTATTTTTACAAACCAAACCCAAAAGCGGGGTACATTTGCACTAATGATTATGCTTTTTCAGCTAGGATGATTCGCAACGTTCGACGAAGTGGCTCTGCCGCCCCCCAAAGAAGTTGGTCACCGACAGTGAAGGCATTAAGGAAATCATCCCCCATCGCCATTTTACGTAGGCGGCCTACAGGAATCGACAGAGTTCCAGTCACCTTCGCTGGCGTTAACTCTTCTGCTGTAATATCGCGATCATTAGGAATCACTTTCACCCAATCGTTGTGCGTCGCGATCATCTCTTCGATTTCATCCATCGGTACATTTTGTTTAAGTTTGATGGTCAACGCTTGAGAATGACAACGCATCGCACCAATACGAACACAAGTACCATCAATAGGCACCGGCGACTCTTGGAAGCCAAGGATCTTGTTTGCTTCTGCACCCGCTTTCCATTCTTCTTTACTCTGGCCATTGTCGCGTTTCACATCGATCCAAGGAATCAAAGAGCCCGCTAGTGGCACACCAAACTTATCAGTCGGGAACGAACCACTGCGCATAGTGTCTGCCACCTTCTGATCAATCTCAAGAATGGAGCTTGAAGGATTCGCCAGTTCAGAACTCACGGAATCATTAATGACACCCATTTGCGAGATTAGCTCACGCATGTTTTGCGCCCCAGCTCCAGAAGCAGCTTGGTAAGTCATGGCACTGGTCCATTCAACCAAGCCTTTTTCAAACAGGCCACCCAAACCCATCAGCATCAAACTCACGGTACAGTTACCACCAACAAACGTATTGGTTCCGCCATGGATGCCTTGTTGGATCTGAGCCATATTGACAGGATCTAACGTAATGATAGAGTCTTGCGCCATGCGTAGCGTTGATGCAGCATCAATCCAGTAGCCTTTCCAACCCGCTTGACGAAGTGCTGGATACACCTTTTCTGTATAACTTCCGCCTTGACAAGTCACAACGGCATCAAGCTGTTTTAAACTTTCGATGTCAAAAGCATCTTGCAGAAGGCCTGCATCTTTACCTAAGTTTGGAGCAGGGATACCTACCTGAGAAGTGCTGTAAAATACCGGCTCAATAAGATCGAAGTCTTTTTCTTCAACCATGCGTTGCATTAGAACAGAACCCACCATGCCACGCCAACCGACTAAACCTACTCTCATTCTCAACTCTCCGTGTACATTATTTAAAAAAGACTTCCACAATCTTTCAATTTTCCCAACAAAATCTCAAGGAAAAATTCCCCTATTCTGTCACTTTTGCATCCTTTTTTTAAATTTCTGCCTCAAATGACTTTTTATCTCTTGTTTGCATATTCATGACTTTTTACAACAATACATACAATTTACCGCACAACGAAGAAATCTTCGTGCTACAAGCCATTTACAAAAACCATCATTTAAAACCATTATCTTTAACCATTGTTAATATATTTAACTAGAAATAAATACATCAATAGATTTAAATCACATCGGAGTTGTATTTGTTCGAAATATTATTCTGACTCATGTAAAGTGCTTTGCGTACCCAAATGAGTAAATTATCTCAATATGTTCCACCCCCATACTTGTTGGAGCATATGGCTTATAACACATATAAGAGGCTCTGCATGACGCAACTCACCCCCCGTTTACCAAGCCTGCTGCAAGTTATCGTTGCGCTTGGTTTATTTTTGCTAATGGCTTTTTCATTCACCGCTCAGCTCGACTTACCCATTCAGCTAGCCCTATATATTGGCTGGTTTGTCATTATGGTGCTTGGTATTCGCCTTGGTCACCAATACAAAGACTTAGAAAAAGCAGCACTTAACGGCATTTCTAATGGTCTTGGTGCTGTTTTAATCCTTCTTGCTGTTGGTGCACTCGTGGGGACTTGGATTTCAGGCGGTATTGTCCCAACCATCATTTATTACGGTCTTAAAGCGATTCACCCATCTATCTTCTTACTTGCGACAATGATCATCTGTTCATTGACAGCATTAGCAACGGGCACTTCATGGGGTGCCGCAGGTACAGCGGGTATTGCAATGATGGGCATAGGTCAAGGGCTAGGCGTACCTGCACCAATCACAGCAGGTGCTGTTTTGTCAGGCTGCTACTTTGGTGACAAGATGTCTCCACTGTCAGACTCCGTCATTCTGGCATCATCAATGTCCAATGTTGAAGTGGTTGAACACATTAAAGGAATGCTGCCGATTGCTCTGATCAGCTACATCATCACCGGCATTATGTTTACTGCATTCGGTTTCCACTATGCTGGCAACGTTGATATGACGCAGGTTCAATCAGTTATTGATGCGATGGAGAAACAGTTCTACATCACACCTTATTCGTTTGTCCCTGTAATGATTGTACTTGGTTTGTTAGCGATGCGTATGCCCTCCTTCCCAGTGATCAGTTTTGGATCATTACTAGGTATTATCTGGGCTGTCATGATTCAAGATGTCGACTTCCTTCAAGCATTTAACACCGCATGGGCTCCATTCCACATTGAATCAGGGGTTGGCTTTATCGATTCGATCTTAAACCGTGGCGGTATGTCTTCTATGCTAGGTTCAGTCGCAGTAATCGTGTTTGGTTTGGGCTTTGGTGGCCTGCTCGATAAAGTTGGTGTACTGGAAACTATCGCTAAACTATTTGAACGACGCGTACAAAGCCCAGGTTCACTGGCCACCAGCACCATTGGTACCGCTTTCCTAGGCAATGTGTTCGGTTCTGCAATGTATGTATCTCTCATTCTTACCCCAAAAATCTGCGCGAAGAATTATGATCGCCTTGGTTACAAACGTAAGAACCTTTCTAGAAACGCTGAATTCGGTGGAACGTTGACATCCGGTATGGTGCCGTGGAGCGATAACGGTATCTACATGGCCAGTATTTTGGGTGTAGCCACTCTTTCATACGCGCCATTTATGTGGCTAAGCTTCGTGTGTATTTTGGTCACGGTAATCACTTCTTACATGGGTTGGTTTGTCGACAAGTGCGAACCTACTGCCCCAGCAAGTGCAGAAGAAACACCAGAGCTCAGCAAGCAAACCGCTTAAGTGCGTAGTTACAACCCAACTCGGGTTCTATAGACTCGTGCCTCGAAGGCACGAGTCTGCATTATTATCATTGATACCTTTCACTCCCCCCTTCATTTTTCTTGCTCTGTCATAAGCTATCGATGGCGGAATCTCAGCCACTTAAGTACAATTCAAACGCACTGCTTATCTTCAAAGCCTTCCTTCTAAATGGAGCCTTTATTGCGATCCCACTATGACTGAGCTATTCGATCCAAAAAAACTGCAACCCTTATACATTCAAGTTGCGGAAAAGATTAAACAAGAAATCGACAAAGGTACCTACCCGGCGGGCAGTAAACTGCCTTCGGAAAATCAACTCGTTGAAGTGCTTGAAGTCAGCCGTGTTACTGTGCGCAAAGCACTGCAGCAACTGACCGGACTTGGCTACATTTTTTCCGAAAAAGGCAAAGGCAGCTTTGTAAAAGCCAACAAACTTAAGCATGACTTTTTGTCGATGTCGGGCTTTGCCAAAGAGGCTGCGGGCTCAGGCCATGAGGCACAAAACATCGTCGATGACTTTCAAGTATTACCAGCAACTGAATTGGTTGCTCAAAAGCTCAACATCGCTCAGGACGATCCGGTAAACTTCGCGCGCCGCTTGCGCTTAATCGAAGATCAGGTGGTATCCTACGAAGAATTCTATATTCCTCGTGTTTTGCTACCGAATCTCACCAAAGAGGATTTAGAAGGTTCCAAGTTCGAATACTTAAGCCGCCATGGCATTGAGATGGTCAAGACACAACAAAAACTCATCCCCACCCTACCAGATGACGATGCACAGCGGTTATTAGCCGCCGATAAACTAGAGCCGATATTGATTAACCAATCGCAGAACTTCTATGAAGAGCGGAAAATCTACGAGTACTCCATCGTGTATTACAAGTCGAGCTTATACGATTTTGAAATCACCGCACGCGTCTAATTGAACAGTTAATAGCCCACAAATGTGGGCTATTTTTTTATTTCCGTCATCAACAAATAAGCAATCACATGCATTTAAGATAGATAACAAGTGTGACGAACAACAAAAAATGGAAAGGAAAAATACAACCTGTATCCCACCTGCATTACCATAAATACAAGTTAAATACAGGTTGATATTTCTTTGCACTCTTAGGAGACAAAACATATGGCGCGAGATGCGAACGTTGTAGCGAATACCGTTATGGCCTTACTCGGTGGAGAGGCGAACATCGCTCAGCTAAATCATTGTGCAACACGTCTACGTGTTGTCGCCAAGGACGACTCGAAAGTAGACGCTGAAGGACTCAGCGCAACAGAAGGTGTACACGGTTACTTCTTTCAAAACGGTCAACACCAAGTGATCTTAGGTACAGGTTTTGTCGGTAAGGTGTTCGCTATCATGAAAGGTAACGACTCAGTTGAAGAGACAATCGAGTCTGAAGAGAAAAAAGAGACAGTTAGCACTTTCCAAGCAGTAACGCGCACCTTCTCTGATATTTTCGTCGCAATTATCCCAGCTTTGGTCGCAACCGGTTTGCTTATGGGTTTGCGTGGCCTATTGGTCAATGGCTTTGGGGTTGAGCTGTCTCCTCAGCTAAACATCCTATCGCAGGTTCTGACCGACACCGCCTTTATCTTCATCCCAGTTTTGGTGACTTGGTCTGCCATGCGTGTGTTTGGCGGTAACCCTGTTCTCGGTATCGTACTCGGTTTGATGCTCGTTGCTCCGCAACTTGCGAGCAAATGGGACGTTGCATTTGGTAACGCTGAAGCATTAATGATTCCATTCATGGGCTTTGACATTGCGGTGACAGGTCTACAAAGCTCAATTCTTCCAGCAGTATTTATGGGTTGGTTTGCGGCCATGGTTGAGCGCACCTCACGCAAATACATCCCAGAAGTGTTGGATCTCATTATTACGCCTTTCATCACGCTACTTGTATCGCTGATTGCGGGCTTAGTATTTGTAGGTCCAATCCTACTTGGCGCGGAAAAGTTGATCACAGAAGCGGTGCTTTACTTCCTACAAATTCCATACGGTATTGGTGGCCTAATTTACGGCGGCGCAATCCAGTTCATGGCGGTAACCGGTATGCACCACACTATCGTGCCTATTACGATCGCCATGGTGACAGACACAGGTTTCGACTTCATCAACCCACTAGGTACAGCAGCAATTGCAGGTCAGTTTGGCGCAGCAATGGCCGTGATGACCATGCAAACCAACAAGGTTAAACGTTCAGGCATGTTTGGTGCCACGCTGCCAGCACTATTTGGTATCACCGAACCGACGATGTTCGCAGTAACACTGCCACGCGTAAAGCCATTCCTATATGGCTGTCTAGGCGGAGCTATCGGTGGCTGTATCGGTGCTATCGCAGGCATCGGCTCTGCAGGTACAGGCGCAACCATGCTTCCAGGCATCCTACTTTATCTTGGTGGCGGTTTAGGTATGTACATTGTGGTTATGTTAGTCGGTGCAATCACTGCATTCGCTTTAACCAAGCTGTTCTACAAAGAGCCTGAAACGCTAGCTAGCAAGTAATCCGAACCGAACGCATTCCTTTTTATACTGTTTTTTGATGGGAGAGCCCCGCTCTCCTAGGAGTCTCTATGGATTTTTCTAACCGTCAGAATCGTTTTGTACGAATCGATGAAGTCAGTTCTGAGTACCTTGCGGAAATTGAGCGTACTACGCAGACCGACCCATTTTACCCAACGTACCACATTGCCCCTAAGCATGGTTTATTGAATGACCCAAATGGCCTGAGCTACTTCAATGGTGAGCACCACCTGTTCTATCAGTGGTTCCCACTCGGTCCGGTACATGGTCTAAAACACTGGTATCACGTTTCAACCAAAGACTTTGTGAATTTCACCGATCGCGGCATTGCCATGTACCCAGATCAAACGTACGACCACCACGGCTGCTACACAGGTGTTGGTGTACCTCAAGGTGACGAACTTTACCTGTTCTACACAGCCAACCTATTGGATGAAGAGCAAAGCCGCTTCCCAACCCAAGTCATGGCCGTAATGGACAAAGAAGGCAAGATCGACAAGAAAGGCGTCGTAGTTGACGTAAATTTTGAGTCTTATACCTCTGAGTTTCGCGATCCAATCTTGGTGGACCGCGACGGCGAATACCACATGCTCATTGGTGCACAAGGCCATGATGAGAAAGGCAAGCTAGCCTACTACCGCGGCAACGCAATTAATGACTACGAGTACGTAGGCAATATCGATGTCGGCTTGAGCGACTTTGGCTTCATGTGGGAGTGCCCGAACTACTACGAGCAAGATGACAACGGCGTTTACATCTTCTCTCCACAAGGTGTGAGCTCAGATAACAAGTACGACCTTAAAAACATTTTCTCTGTGGTTTACATGGTGGGTGATCGCATCAACTTCGACACTCAAGAGTTCAACAACCAAGGTTATCGCGAACTCGATAAAGGCTTCGACTTTTACGCACCGCAAACTTATCTAGATAACCAAGGACGCAGAATTCTCATTGGCTGGCTAGGCAACTCAAAGAGTGAGTATCCAACAGACAAAAACAACTGGGCACACATGTTCACACTACCTCGTGAACTAACGATTGACGGTGACTACTTGATCCAAGCACCGTTGAAAGAGCTAGAAGCTCTGCGTGCTAGCACCGAAACCGTCAATGATTGCGCAGAACTCACCTCACGAGCCTTCGAACTGGAGCTAGAGGTTAACGAAACCTTCTCTATTAGCTTTGCAAACGCTGCAGGTGAGCGCATGGTGTTTAGCGGTAATCGCGAAGAGTTCACATTAGACAGAACGCATGTATCTCATGTTCATGCTGAAGCCTTTGGCACGGTTCGCTACGCCCAGCGTGTAGAACAGGCACAACGCATTCGCATCTTCGTAGATAACTCAGCGATTGAGATTTTTGCAGACAACGGCAAAACCGTATTCACGTCGCGCATCTTTATTGACGATTTAAACCGACTGGAGCTTGAGCAAGCGAGCGCAACCTTGCACTACTTGTCTCCAATTCATATGTATAATCAAACCGACCGATGCGACAACGGATGATTTCAAAAGCATTTGTGAGTAAATAAATGGTTTACATCAATGATGAGTGAATAGGGTTTTCGATGTTAATAACATTGAAGAGTATTGAGTCTATATGTCGATCAAGACGTAGCGAATACTTACAATCTTAAACTTTGGGGTGAGTTTTTCATAAAGACTCACCCTTATACTTAACCATTAGCTTCTTGTTGTTTAAGAAACGTCTGAGCTTCAAGAATGGCTTTATCTAAGCGCACTTTAAGCTCATCAAGTAAAACTGCAACAGAATCAATATCCTCTTTAATTGCCTGTTCGACTTTACCGGCTGATTCACGAAGCTTTAAGGCCCCCAAATTTCCCCCAACGCCCTTCAAACTATGTGCTTTACGTAAGGCTTCATCCGGAGAATCATTCAGCAGTTGTGTGATTCGCTCTGCATCCCCGGTATGATCATCAACGAAAACCTGCAGCAACATACACACAGATTCATAGTCATTCCCCAAAGCATCAAGCATGCCATCCAAATCAATTTCTGGCCCATCATTTAACCATGTATTTGCAGCTGTAACAGGCGACGGCTGTGGTTCTGCTGTTGTTTCAACAATAGATTGAACTTCTTCGGGAGAGTTGTCTGCTTCTTTTTCGGGACGTTCGACCATTTGCTGAACTCCTGTAAACCGATAAACTATTGACATCATTACTAGTAAGCAAAGCCCACTAAAAACACCACCACCTATGATAAAGTAATGTTGCTGCGATTGATATTGTGCTTCCACTAGGTTGATCTGATTATGGATAGAGTGTGTAATCATTTTTTCAATGGCATAACTGCCTTGCGCATATCCTCCTAAAACAGAAGACGTTTGCGATAATAGCATCTGAAGATCTTTCTTTTGCAAGGTAGGCAGAGATTCAGATTCGACATACAGTTGATCCAGCTCTCGGAAAACTTGAGGGTTTGATTTGTTGGAGCTAAATAAAGCTTCCAGAACATTCGCACCCAAATGATAATAGTATAATTCCAGATCAGGGGAACTCTGGTATTTAGCTCGAACAAATTGGATTTGATCAACTAATGCAATCAAATCAAGCTCGTTATCCAAGAAGACTCTGGTCTGCTCAATAAACCGATCCATTGTGTAGAGCAATTGATTGATATCAGGTGTCAGCCAATTTTGTTGATATGTTGCTTCAATTTGGAGGCGAAGAGCATAGATCAATTGCAAGTTGAGAGACTGCCCATCGGTCAGTTCTGCGCGATAAGCGGGTTCTTGAAAGAGCGAATATTTCAACTCATCAATGCTATTACTTAACTCACTGATCTGGTTCATTGTCATCACGTTGGAGCGATAACTCAGAGTGAACATTGTCATCCCTATCACCCAGACTATTACAACTAGCCAGCACAGCTTAAGCGCTTTGCGTTTCATGTCATGCTCGTGTTTGAATAAATTCCATAATTACAAGCATATACGCAAAGTTTAAGAATAGTAGGGCTAAGTGCATATTTCTTCGACTTAGCCCAACTCTAGATTAAATAATATAGTGGTTAACGATTACGGGTCAGCTGATCACGGAGATTTGGTGGTGTTCCTTTAATGGTTAGAGTGTCAGTTTCAGGGTCATAGAAAACGCGCTCACCGAGCAGCAGGCTATCAAAATTAATGTTTAAACCTCCACCTGCACCAACGTATTTCGTCAGCTTGCGAACTGTCGTTCTATCACCAGGAAAACTGTCTTCCAATTCATAACCCTGCTCTTGGGTATAATCAAGAAAACTGGTGCCATCTTGAGAAGGAGGAAGCTCACCAGAGAGTTCACGGACCTGAACTTCATCGCCGCTCTTGATTTGTTCGTTACAATAGTCAGCCACTTGCTTTTTATAACTGATGGCTTCGTCTTTCTCTAATTTCGAATCTGCACAGAAATCTTCAACCGCCTGCATCAAAACTTGGTTTTGCTGCTTAGTATCCAGCCCAACTTCAGCTTGCAAGAAATCAAGGAAGAAATCTGCCACCTTACGCCCAACGCGTCCTTTGATATAAGCTAAGTAGCGGTTCGACTCTTTATCTGTTTCATAACTGGTCAGGTCAATACGTGCAGCAATATCCATTTTGCTCAGATCAAGATAGTCCGTGGCACTAATTTCGAGACCTTCTGTTACTTTTAGGCTTTGGTTTGAAGGAATAATGGCAACGAATAGATAATCTGTCGCCAGAGACTGATATTCGGCAATCACCAGAATGCCTTCATCTGCAAATGGGTACTTACTTAGCTCATCTTTCAGGCGATTTGCACTTTCTTGTGAGAAATCATAAAAGTTTTTCTCACCCTTACGAAGTTCATGCAACCAGTTTTGAAATTCACTGTCAGACTTGAAAGAACCAAATCCTTTACCTGCTTTAGAATTAAAGACACGATGCAGCTCTGCAACTAGGTTTTCCGTCGATGCGTCATTCTCAAGAGAATTAGCTCGAAAGTTAACAACAAGTTCGTCAGAATCGTTTTTACGTAGCTGGTGTAAGATAACGTTTGAAAGATGAAGACTCATGATGAATTTTTATCGTCGTGTAGGTTTCAGTTGCGAGGCATTGTAGGTTATCATAAGCCGCTTTACTATCACCATTAGAGTCTTTATGCCGATCACATCTAAATACAGCGACGACAAAATTGAAGCAATTCTGTCAGAAGTTGCAGCAGTGCTAGACAAACACGGTGCGGGTCCTGAGTTATCTTTGATGATTGCGGGAAATATCGCTACCAATGTCTTAAATCAAAACGTTAATGCTTCACAACGTAAAGCACTTGCTGAAAAATTTGCTCAGGCACTGTTGTCTTCTATTGAAGAAAACACTCACTAGAACAATAAACGGACAATAAAACAGTACATGGTAGATAACGGAAATACATACGGCGAACGCGTATCGCGTTTAGTGGGTTGGGGGCATTGGTTTGCCTTTTTCAACATCATAGCGGCCATGTTAATTGGTACCCGTTATATCACTCAATCTCCTTGGCCCGATACCCTTTTAGGACAGTTTTATCTGGCCGTTTCTTGGGTTGGGCATTTCGGTTTTCTCGTTTTTGCACTCTACCTATTAGTTCTGTTTCCGCTGACTTTCTTGATACCGTCACGCAAGCTGTTTCGCTTGGTGGCGGTTTGCTTTGCTACCGTCGGTTTGACGGTACTTCTGATTGATACTCAGGCCTATCAAAAGATTAACCTTCATCTGACTCCTGTTGTTTGGGAAGTCTTATTTAGCGAAGAAGGCAGCTCCATCAGCATTGATTTGCAACACTTATTTGTCGTGTTGCCACTTATCTTCCTCTTACAGTTAGCATTATCTGAGTGGGTATGGCGCAAGCAACGTCGCCTGTCGCATAAACACGTTGGTCGCCCTATAGCAGCCCTCTTCTTTGTCAGTTTTATAACCAGTCACCTGATATACGTCTGGGCTGATGCTTATTTCTACAATCCGATTACCGCGCAGAAGGCCAATTTCCCTCTGTCTTACCCGATGACAGCTAAATCCTTTATGGAACGTCACGGTTTACTGGATCGAGAAGAGTACCTTCAACGCCTGAAAGAAAGCGAAGCTAACTCAGATTTAGTTCGCTACCCTCTTGAGAAGCTTGAATTTCATCGAAGAGCAAACCCGCTGAATGTTTTGGTCGTGAGCGTCAATAACTTAAGGGGGGATGTACTAACATCCGATTTGATGCCAAACGCAGCAGAATTTGCTTCCGAGAACCTTAACTTTACTGATCACTATAGCTCTAGTAATGATACTTTCGGTGTATTTGGCTTATTTTATGGCCTACCGAGTAGCTACGTCAGCAGTATCAAAACTCAAGGCTCCCGTCCTATCTTACTTGATACATTCTTGGACAAAGACTATAGCTTTGGTTTGTTCAGCGGTGACAACTTCGATGATAATTTGTACGGTGAAACCGTATTCCGTGGTCTGAACTTTACAGGCATTGCATTTAATGACGCCACATCTCCCGATACTCAGGCAATTAACGCGTGGGCGAATTGGGTTGCTCAACAGAAGAAAACCCCTTGGTTCAGCTTTATTGAACTCACCACGGTCGATAATTTCAACGCTTACAATGAAAACTCTGGCAGTCAAAAATCGACCTTAGAAACGCTGAAACAGGGGTATCACACTTCCGTTAGCAACGCCGACCAAGAACTGGGTGTATTGTTTGAGAAGGTTAAAGAGCTCGATATTGATGAATCAACTATTATCGTTATCACATCTAATCACGGTACCGAGTTCAATGAGACAAGAACGAACAGCTGGGGCTCAAATAGCAACTACAGTCGCTACCAGCTTCAAGTGCCAATGGTTATTCATTGGCCAGGAAAAGTCGCAGGAAAGTACAATCATCGCACCAGCCATTTAGACTTATCAGTGACACTACTCCAAGATTTGCTTGGTGTGTCCTCAAATCCTTCGGATTTTAGTAGCGGTCAAAACTTGTTTGACGAGCGTTCTAGAAAATGGATCCTAGCAGGGGACACAAGGGAACTGGCACTGATCACCAACAAAGACACGACAGTCATCGATAAGTTTGGTAACTACAAATTGTACGACAGTAACTACCAACGCTTGCAAGATGAGAATCCGACATTGCCAGTCCTAATGCAAGGTTTGACTGAGCTGCAACGTTTTTACGTAAAAAGTAACTAAATCATAGCGTTAGTGATTGACCCCATCGAAAATAATGGGTAAATTACAGGTATCGGACTGTAGCGCAGCTTGGTAGCGCACCGTCATGGGGTGTCGGGGGTCGCTGGTTCAAATCCAGTCAGTCCGACCATTACACCTAGAAAAGAGAGCTTCGGCTCTCTTTTTTGTTTTCACCCTCACCCGTCCTAAATAAGGTAGACAAAGGCAATCATGCCCCCTTTTTTGTCCTATTAAATAGAACTATAAGTCCGAATAAGCGCTATTTATCCTAAAAATCAGAAAAGTATACTTTGCTTCAAACCAAACTACTCATATGAAGAGGTATACAAGATGTTAAAAATCATAAGCCCAATCTCGCGCGTGTGCTCCATTTTCTCTATTTTTGCTATCGCAATGGGCGCTAATGCAGAACCAACCGAGCAAGCTCTCAAGAGAGCCAGTGTGATTAAAATTACAGCACAGAAAGGCCAAAGCACCGAGCTAAGCAATTTTCTTTCCATTGGCGCGCAACTCGTTCAAGAAAACGAACCCGACACTCTGTTCTGGTCGGCACTTCAGAATAAGGATAAAAACACTTTTGTCATATTTGATGCTTTCGGCTCTCAAGCAGCTCAGGACACCCACTTCTCTGGACTTGTTCCTCAAGCGCTTAGTGAGAATGCCAAGACCCTCGTACAGGGTGGCTGGGCTGAAGGTGTACTACCCAACATGCATAATGCCGACATTATTGCCTCTAAAGTCAGTGAAAATGCCAATAACTCTGTCAAAATCGCCACTTACATTCCTCTTGCCGCGAAAAGCGGACAAGAGCAAACACTGAGTGAATTACTCAGACAAGGCGCCGAGATAGTATCGACTCAAGAACCCGGTACTCTCCACTGGTTTGCTGTACATTTCGGTGGAAATCAATTCGGTATCGTTGATTTCTTCTCGGATAAATCCGCAGTAGATGCTCACTTTAATGGTGACGTGGCCGCCGCATTGAAGCTAAAGGCAGAGACCCTAGTTGAAGGAGGTTGGGAGCAAGGTGTTCTTGCTGGCATTCAAACCTATCAAGTCATTGAGCTCTTACAACATTGATCAACTCGTTACGACCAAATACCTCTGTTATGCGATGTATTAGGTCTAAAAGCACGCACTTGAACTCATTTTCTGCACTAAGTGTTCACAATTAAAGCAATCAGTAAAATTAGGGGTTTACAAGAAAAACCAACCTCTATATCATTCGCGTCAACAAAGGAGAGATGGCTGAGTGGTTGAAAGCACCGGTCTTGAAAACCGGCATACGTTAATAGCGTATCTAGGGTTCAAATCCCTATCTCTCCGCCATTTTAAAAACCCTAGCCTTAAGGCTGGGGTTTTCTTGTTTTAGACGCCTATAATAATCACTGCTGAGCACGATCCCTATTCTACAATCGATTAAGATCTTCCTTATCACCTTGTGTATAACTACCTAAATGGATAGAAAAGCACTCGGTATCAATCAGTTCTAATACCTTATCTTTAAGCTCTTTCGGATATATACGCTTACCACTCACATCCCCCAAAGCCACCCACTCCACAGACTGAATATAATCTTCGTCATTGAGCCCAAGCAGGTTCTCAATATGAGGCTCACCGTCATAGTGAGAAACACGATAAAAGAATTCTGAGTGATAGCGATTTCTATGCGTTTCAAAAAACTCGCGAACACAAATCAGCTCTCCGGCTTCAATATCTAGCCCCGCTTCCTCTTTAAACTCTCTCACGACACAATCTTTTGAACTTCTATCCCCCTCTTCCATGCCACCACCTGGTGGGATCCAATACTCTCCTGAAAAGTCTTTAACTTTCAAAAGCAAAATTGCGTCATTATCGATAAGTATGCCCGCCGCGCGAATTCTATGTTCCATTGTTCACCTTAATAATTTCCATAAACTTGCAAAGCTGCATTCAGCAATTGCATGTGGATCGGTACCAATTCGCTGTGGTCAGTGCGGTAGCCGCCTCCAACAACACAACCTATCGGAAGTACATTTGTTTTCGCCAGCTCAAACATGGCAACGTCTCGTTGGTAAATCGCCTGAGTAGAAACATTGAAGTAACCGAGCTCGTCGTCTTGATGAATGTCTACGCCCGCATCATAAAGGATAAAATCCGGTTGATGCAGATTAATCGCCATTTCGACAACTGAGGAAAACGAGCTAAGAAACTCTTCATCACTGGTTTCACGTGGTAAAGCCACATCCATATCTGAGTCAGGCTTACGTGCAGGAAAGTTTTTATCGCAATGAAAGGATAGCGTCACGATGTCATCCTGATCTGCACATAACGTTGCCGTCCCATCACCATGATGAACATCACTATCAACAATCAGCACTTTTTCGATACCATCATATGTTAGTGCACGTTTTGCCGCCAAAACCAAATCATTAAGCAAACAAAAACCACTGCCAAAATCATAATGTGCATGGTGGTATCCGCCACTCAGGTGGATAGCCACACCATGCTCAATCGCTTTTTCAGCTGTCAGGCAAGTTCCACCAGCGGATGTCAACGTGCGCTCAATAAGACACTCACTCCACGGGAAACCAATACGTCGCATACGCGCCGCGGGCAAACGACCAGAAAACAGTTCAGAGACATATTGCTTACAGTGCGTCATCATCACTTCATCAGGTGTCAAAGCTTGTGGCTCACAATAATGAAACAACGCTTGCCATTGTTTGTCCCGATAGCGCACTTTCTCAATTTCATTGAATAACAGACGATACTTATGGATCGGGTATCGGTGGCCTTGAGGTAAAGGCAGCTCTGAATAGATGGAGTGATAAATCAGTGGGATCATTGATATCAGTCGATATTTGAGTTTTGAGTATGGTAACAAGTTGCATCACGGTTGTAACTCTCAACAAATAGTAATAATTATCATTTGTTAAGTTGATTTTACATTAACCACTGAGCAAAATAGCTACAACAATTTACTAGGGACCACTATGACAACTGTTCTAATCACCGGAGCTAACCGTGGTATCGGGCTAAGCTTAGTCAAAAACTATCTTGCTCAAGGCTGGCAGGTTCACGCAACCTATCGCTCAGAGGCAAGTTCACAGGAGCTCCTTGAGCTGGAAGGCGACAAGCTGACGTGCCATCCATTTGATGTCACTGATTATCAAGGGCTGAATGAGCTCGCCAATGCTCTGCCTGCCATTGATTTGCTGATCAATAATGCTGGCTACTATGGGCCAAAAGGTAACGACTTTGGTAACACTGATATCGACGAGTGGCGAAAAGTTTTTGAAATCAACACCATTGCACCGCTTAAGCTCGTTGAATCACTCTTTCCAAACCTAGCAAAAGGCAATTTGAAGAAAGTTGTCTGTCTCTCTTCCAAGGTCGGCAGCATGACAGAGAACACATCTGGTGGCGGTTACATCTATCGTTCGTCGAAAGCCGCACTTAACTCAGTAGTGAAAAGCCTGAGTAACGACCTTACCAGTCAAGGATTCACCATTTTGGCACTCCACCCTGGATGGGTACAAACTGAAATGGGTGGGCCAAATGCGTTAATTGATACGCAAACATCCGCAGCGGGACTTGTTGACGTGATCGAGAGTGCCGATATCAGCCGCTCTGGTGAATTTATCAACTATGATGGCAGCGCACTTCCTTGGTAATATCAAAATCAACAAAAAGTATCACTTTTAACTAAAATTAGATTAAATATTATACTTTTAGATCCATAGAAACAGATTGAGCTCGTTAAACTGACACTAAATCAGACACAAGGAGCTCAACATGAAAACCACCACATTAGCACTAATGACAGCTGGGCTGATGCTGTCAGGCAACACATTCGCCTTTGATCTAACGAGTCAGGATATTCAGGAAGGTCACCCAATGGATAAGACCTTCGAGTTTGCTGGCTGGGGATGCTCAGGCGATAATTTGTCGCCGCAGTTAAGCTGGGACAACGCACCAAAGGGCACCAAGAGTTTCGCCATTACAGCTTACGACCCAGATGCGCCGACCGAGAGTGGCTTTTGGCATTGGATTGCACTCGATATTCCCGCGGGCGTCAGTCAGCTACCTAGAGGGGCAAATATCAGCAAGCTGGGGGGCTTAGAAACCCGTATCGACTATGGCACCAAAGGCTTTGGTGGCGCTTGTCCACCCGTGGGTGATGGTATGCATCGTTATCAGTTCACAGTTTGGGCGCTACCAAAAGCCAAGCTGGAGCTGGGTGAGGATACGCCAGCGGCTGTGGTTGGCTTTACCCTTAACAGCATCGCATTAGCGAAAGCAACCCTAACAGCAACCTATGCCCGCTAATTGAAGGAGGAGTGATGGCTCACCAATTTCAGATCACTGAGTTTCGTGCCCTGCACTTACAAGCTTTGAGAAATGTGACGATTCACTCCCCGAGTATCATCCAGATTTTATCGGGCAACAAAAGATTGTTCTGGCAGGAAGAATCTGTCACGCTAACGCCTGACTCGCTGATATTGTGCAGTGCTGCCAGTTCATGGAACTTTGCCAATCTACCGGGTAAAGGGCCATTTCTATCAAGAGTATTCAGTTTTCACTCTTCGCCAGATCAAGAAATGCTTCGCCTGAGCGAGTCAGTCCACTCTTCTTTAAATTCATCTTATTGCTTAGTTAGTAAGTCCGTCAGAGACACTCTTGATATTCTGGCAAAAGTGAACCTGAAAGCGATGAGTACCCACACTCAGCAATACTGGTTAATGCCGCTTTATCAGCAATTGGCAGAGCAAGGTGCTCTGCATAAAGTTTTTCCCTCTTCTCAAACGTCAATGACACAGACTCTTACTCAATACCTTTCTATCTCACCAGCCAACGAGCATAACTTGGAAGGCGTTGCCAATCACTTTGGTATGAGCCGAGCCACACTGATCCGTAAACTAAAACAGGAAGGCATTCAATATCGTCACTTGCTGGCAGAGGTGCGCCTTAACCATGCATTGCAATTGATGCAAAGGCGCGAATACGATGGCTATCAACTTGCACAGATGTGTGGTTATCAGTCGGAAGAACGCTTTCGTCAGCGTTTTAAGGACAGGTTTGGTTTAACGCCTAGAGAATATCAGCACACGATTGGTCATCGTAGTTAACCCGTTTTGTGCCTAGTTGAAGTGCGTTTTTGACCAGTAGATTTCGCAGAGCTACGTCGTTTACGTTTAAAGGTTGGGCGTTCAACTTTGGGTAGGTGACGAAGCGATTCAGGTACTTCGCCGCCTTTGACTTGATGCATTAAATCATCAATCCGCGTCTGCAGCGCTTGCATAAACGGTCCGTAGGCTTGATTTCGTTCAGCCATTCCCTGAAGTTGATGCTCCCAATGCGCGGTCATATCAGGATAAGTCGATTCAGAAGGCAACGCATGCACTAGCCCTCTTCCCGCTGGTGAACTGAGGATTGTTTTGCCCTGCCGTTGCAGCAGTTGACGCTTAAACAGCGTATCCAAAATACCTGCACGAGTCGCTTCGGTACCTAGCCCATCAGTTTCTTTTAGGATCTTTTTCAGCTCTTTGTCTTCAACAAAACGTGCGATGCCTGTCATCGCTTGCAGTAAAGTCGCTTCAGTAAAGTGTTTAGGTGGCTCAGTCTTACGGTCTTTGATCTCGCCTTCGCGACAAGTCAGCACCGTGCCTTCATCAAGTGGGGGAACCGCATCAACGCCCGCGTCGTCATCATCCACTTTTCCCATCAGCGCTTTCCAGCCGGCCGATACTAGCTGGCGACCTTTAGCAATAAAAGTCCCGCCAGCGATGTCAAACACCAGCTTCGCTTCTGCATAAACTGCGGCTGGATAAAACTGCATTAGATACTGACGAGCAATTTGCTGATAGATTTTCATCTCATTTCCTGACAGCGCATTTACGGAAGCCTTTTTAGGCGTGGGAATGATCGCGTGGTGTGCATCCACTTTTTTATCATTCCATGCTTTGGATTTGAGACTTAAATCAGCGCCATGAACAGCCTGACCTAACTCGTTACAGTTATTCGATATCGCATCGCAAACACTTTTGGCCTGTCCATAATGTTCCATCGGCAGGTATCGGCAATCCGACCTAGGGTAAGTGATGAGCTTGTGCTTTTCATACAAAGATTGGCAGGTATCCAACACCTGTTGAGCACTCATACCAAAGCGTTTGGCTGCATCAATCTGTAAAGCTGAGAGAGAATAAGGTAAAGGAGCTGATTGCTTAGTTTGTTTTTGCTCCGACTCAACAACCTTGGCCGGTTGATTCGTAATCCGATTGGCAACGTTCTCGACCAGTTTACGATTGAGAACCCGCCCTTCTTCGTCTTGCCAAGGCTTGCATGCTTCGCTCGGTTTCCAGCGGGCGCGAATATCAAACGCACTATTGCCATCCTGATAAGGAATCAAGGCATGTAAGGTAAAATATTCACGAGGGATGAAGTTCTCGATCTCTTCATCACGACGGACTACCAGCCCAAGCACGGGCGTCTGAACTCTACCGACTGACAGTACTCCATGGTAGCCCGCTTTTTGCCCCAACAGCGTATAAGCGCGGGACATATTCATGCCATACAGCCAATCAGCTCGGGAGCGAGCAAGAGCAGAAACCGAAAGAGGAATAAACTCGCGGTTACTGCGCATCTGATTTAGCGCACGCTTGACCGCTGGTAAGTTGAGGTCGCTAATCAATAAGCGTTGCGTGGCTTCTTTTTTTGTTTTACTGACTTTGCAGTAATCCAACACCTCATCCACCAACAACTGACCTTCGCGATCCGGGTCGCCAGCATGAATGATCTCAGATGTTTCTTTGAGTAACTTCTTGACCACAGTCAGCTGTTTAGACGCCGACTTACGAGGACGCAGTTGCCATTGTTCAGGAACGATTGGCAAATCAGCCAAATTCCATTTTTTGTATCTGTCATCATAGGCGTCTGGTTCTACCTGCTCTAGCAAGTGACCAATACACCAGGTCACCACGTCACCATTGCCACAACGAATAAAGCCTTGCTCTTTCTTTTGCGGATTGGGCAACGCCGCAGCGATAGCTCGACCTAAGCTCGGTTTTTCAGCAATAAATAGACGTGACATAAAATTTATCGGGCAGATACAATAAGGGCCACATTATCGAATGTGGCCCTTAAAAATCAAGAAAAACTGTAAATTTAAACAGTGGTTTATTGATTACTCTTCGTCTGTACCTGCGCGTTCAGCCGCTTCTTTAATTAGAGGCTGAAGTTCACCTTTCTGGAACATCTCAATAATGATGTCACAGCCGCCAATCAGCTCACCTTCAACCCAAAGCTGTGGGAATGTCGGCCACTGCGCGTATGCTGGTAGCTCAGCACGAATATCAGGGTTCTGTAAAATATCCACGTAAGCGAACTTTTCACCACACGCCATAAGTGCTTGTGAAGCCTGAGATGAGAAGCCGCAGCTAGGTAGCTTTGGAGAACCTTTCATGTAAAGAAGGATAGCGTTCTCTTCGATTTGCTGTTTGATTTTGTCGATGGTTTCCATTACTTCCTCTTCATGGAGTTACTGCAAATTATTGACATATTTTAAACCATTGTCTGAGAATAAAAAGCCTATAATGTCTGTGGTTTTATATGATAAAGAAATTTCATATAGAAATTGGTCGTGATGCTTTTAATAAAGTAAAAACTTGCTAAACTATAGCGCAAGTCAGCAGAATGACGTGGTTAGCACTTAGCTAGCCATCATAAATTAATAACACTGGAAGCAATCGAGAGAGTTTAACTCTTTCATATCAATGGAGAATCGAGTAATGGCATTTGAACTACCAGCTCTTCCTTACGCGAAAGACGCGCTAGAACCACATATCTCAGCAGAGACTCTAGATTTCCACCACGGTAAGCACCACAACACTTACGTAGTTAAGCTAAACGGTCTTATCCCAGGTACTGAGTTTGAAGGCAAAACGCTAGAAGAAATCATCAAAACCTCAACTGGTGGCGTGTTCAACAACGCAGCACAGATCTGGAACCATACGTTCTACTGGCACTGTCTAGCTCCAAACGCGGGCGGTGAACCAACAGGCGCAGTTGCAGACGCAATCAACGCTGCATTCGGTTCTTTCGAAGAGTTCAAAGCGAAGTTCACTGATTCTGCAATCAACAACTTCGGTTCTTCTTGGACTTGGCTAGTTAAAAAAGCTGACGGTTCTCTAGAGATCGTTAACACTTCTAACGCAGCTACACCTCTAACAGAAGAAGGTACAACTCCACTTCTTACTGTTGACCTATGGGAACACGCTTACTACATCGATTACCGTAACGTTCGTCCAGACTACATGAATGGTTTCTGGGCGCTAGTTAACTGGGACTTCGTAGCAGAAAACCTAGCTAAGTAATCCTCCCCTATAGGATTTAAAATTTAGTCGCTTAAAAAGTCAGCACTTAGCTGGCTTTTTTCTTTTCGAGTCAGTCATTTCCCTAAAGTTCACCTCGATATTGCCGCTACATAGGCATCAAGCGAGGTAACATGCAAACTCAGATTCACACCTTAGACAAAGCGGGCATTATTAACGAACTTCAGTTCGGCAAGGGGATTAACCATGCTGTTCACGAAGGGCGCCGTGCCGATTTCGCTTTGATTCTATCAATGTTTTCTGACGATGTTCGCGATAACACACCTATCGAAAAAATAAATGAACAGGACGCAACCGAAGAAGCTTTAAGACGCCGTTTCGAGTTACCACCACCCCAGAAAATCCGCTCTGATCAGGACTCCTATCCTATCTCGGCGATGCAAGCCGATATGTTTCATCGCTCAGGTTTACCGAGCGCCAAGCTCACTCACTACCTTCACCCTGAAGTTCTGACATATCTGCCGGAAGACACACACGACTTTCCTGAAGAGATTTACAATAATTTATCGGGTCATCAGCGCCGGAAACTAGGTGAAAAAGAAGCAAAAGAACTGATGCCAATCGATCTCTATAACCAATTGATCAAAGCCCAGCGAACCTTCCAAATCCAAACGCAAGTTTGAAGATCAATCAAGATCACATAAACCTGTTCGTCCTTTCCTCTAATACTCAATCAATCACTTATTAATGTGAATGAGTGCAAATTATTCACCGCAAGCACAAGATATACACACGTTATTTGAACTTATTCACACTTAAGTAACAAGCAATCTACCATGCTATGTGGACAACCTTTTCAGCCATGGACGGAGGCTCACTATATGAATATAAAAAGTGCCATGATTTTAATCACTTCGGCGGGCTCACAGCTTGGTAGTACACTTGCTACGCACTTTGCTTCACTGGGTGCCACCGTCGTTCTTTGTGATAAAAGCGCGGCTCAACTGAACGAAACGTTTGTCCGTTGCAAAGCCATTTCATCAGACATATATCAATACGCATTGCCGGATCACTCGATGGATTCTATCCACTCACTTTTTGAATTTATTGATCAATCGGTACATCATTCGCCAGACGTTTTGATCAATGCCCTTACCAGTCAAACGATGCCCAAATTCTTTGATGATCGGGCTGGTGATGTCTTTACCCAGCATTTATCTTTAATGGCCGCAACATTATTTAGCTTTGGTCAGGCGACTGCGGAAAAAATGCGTCAGGATAAGAAAAATGGTGTGATTGTGAATGTGATTGCTCACGCGGATTACCATGATTTGTCCGGATTTGAAAACGCAACATCTATGGTCGCTGGCTTCACCCAAAGTTGGGCCAAAGAGCTGACGCCGTTTAACATTCGCGTCGGTGGTGTGGTTCCTTGCTACGAACAAGAAGACACCCATTGGGCTAAAATCCACGATGAGTTGATCCGCAATACGGAATACATTGTTTCAAACGATTATTTCAGCGGCCGAGTGATGGCCGCCTAAGCTAAAGAGATCGAAGAAGCTTTTCCGATGCTTCTTCGATCAAATCCAGCACCAACTCAAACCCCTTATCACCACCGTAATAAGGATCTGGGATTTCGTCTTCACTCGCTTCTCCAAAGCTAAGAAACAGCCTGAGCTTATCTTGATATTGTGATGGGCATTGCGCTTGCAAGTCGGCCAAGTTATCTCTATCAGCCGCTAAAATCAGATCAAAGTACTCAAAGTCGCTATCCACAACTTTGCGAGAGCGAATCCCTTTGAATGAATAACCTCGCTGCTCACCCGCAGCTTTCGAGCGAGGATCTGGTGGGTTGCCTTGGTGATAACCAATTGTTCCGGCTGAATCCACCTCTACGTCAACACCCATTTGCTCAGCTTTCGCACGAAGGATCGCCTCTCCTGTGGGTGAACGACAAATGTTTCCCATACAGACAACTAATAGTTTCTTTGCCATACCTCTTCCTAGCCTTTCCCTTTAAAACCAATGGTTTTTTGCTCTGCCTTAGATGCGCTATGATAGGCACAGTTTGACTAAATTAAAAAGGATTTACCGTGACCTCTGAAAGCCATAAAGAAGAACGCCATAAAGCGCGTCAGCAAAAAGTGAAAGAGCAAATCGACGCTAAAGTTGCTGCTGCTCAGGAAGAAAAAGGCCTATTGCTTGTCATCACTGGTAACGGTAAAGGTAAGTCCACCTCAGGGTTTGGTACTATCGCTCGCGCAGTTGGCCATGGTTTCAAATGCTCGGTTGCCCAGTTTATTAAAGGGACATGGGATAACGGTGAGCGTAATCTGCTAGAAAAACTTGGAGTCGAATTCCAAGTCATGGCGACTGGCTTTACTTGGGAAACTCAGAATAAAGCCACCGATACCGAAGCCGCACAAAAAGTGTGGCAAGAATGCAAGCGAATGCTGAGCGACGAATCTATTGATGTAATCCTGTTTGACGAATTAACTTACATGGTCAGTTACGGTTACATTGATCTTGATGAAGTCGTCGAAGCATTAAACAATCGACCAAAGATGCAATCTGTTGTGATCACTGGTCGTGGCGCACATCGCACTCTGATTGAAATGGCCGATACTGTCTCCGAAGTGAAGAACATCAAGCATGCTTTTGAATCTGGGGTGAAAGCACGTAAAGGAGTCGATTGGTAATCTACTTGTAGCCACTAGAAGTCTACACTTCTGGT
This sequence comes from Vibrio sp. Isolate24, assembly GCF_022398215.1. Taxonomy (NCBI): domain Bacteria; kingdom Pseudomonadati; phylum Pseudomonadota; class Gammaproteobacteria; order Vibrionales; family Vibrionaceae; genus Vibrio; species Vibrio sp. Isolate24. The sequence goes on along the minus strand of NZ_JAKEUU010000002.1, from coordinate 108,135 downwards.
GGCTGTTGGCCCAGAAACACCTTTCCCCGTAATGTGACTCTACCGGGGTGCGACTGTCACAAAATTCACAATTAGAGTGATCTCACCTCATTGTCTGAATAATAGTTTCAGAATTTACCCACAATTTGAAATAACGAATTACCATCAACTCTTGATCGCGTGAGCATAGAACGAGAGTTGATTTTCTGTTCTTTCATTTATCCATATTCTCCAGCCAAGATTCAAATCTCAACTTAAGTTCCGCTTACTCAAGCTCAAATCCACTTAGAGGATGAATCATGTTAATAAAACGCTGGTTACCTACCGCTAGAAATCTATTATTTTTCGGTATGTTAGCTTTCTCAGTAGTGTGTCAAAGCACTGAGAATAACCAAGTTCATAGCAAAGACATTGGCACTGTGGGCGAACATACCTATTTGCTCAATGAGCCCCGAGATACCGACGAACTTATTGTCTATGACCCTGATTTTGGTGACTCAACCCAAACCAACGAGTACGGTTACGAAGTCACGGTAGAAGATGGGATTGTGACCCATCTTGGTGGTGCTGATTCAGACATTCCGGAGCATGGCTTAGTCTTAAGTGGGCACGGGGAAGGCGCCACATTTTTAACTGACTACGCAGTTATCGGTACTAAGGTCGAGTTAGATGAAGCCAATAAGGTTATGACTCTTCGTACAGATTTGGACAGTTATCGTTATCAGGCACAACACGCCATTACCTTTGCCGAAACCAGTATAGAAAGCGCTTATGAAGGCTATTACGACTTCCCAAAACAGGAAGCAGAGCAATTTCTTACTCAAGCAAACCAATATTTAGCCGCTGGTGACACCATTCGCGAAAGCAGTGAAATTAGCGCCTATGCACTTTATCTTAAAGCCGCAAAGGTAGCAGATAGTGCTTATTACCACACGATTGAGTCCGAAGTTGTCGAACAACGCGCTATTTGGCATCGCCCTGAAGAACAGAATCTCGACCAAGTGATCGAAACGGTACAAGGCATGCACGACTCAGGTTTTAATAGCATCTATTTGGAAGTCACTTTCTGGGGTTACACCATCTACCCAAGTGAAGTGATGAAAAAATACGGCATGACCAGTCAGCACCCTCACTTTAGTGACAAAAGTTATGGGGTATACGGTAATGACATTCTTGCCGCCTATATCGGTGAAGCAGAAAAGCTAGGGATGACAGTTCAAGGCTGGACTAACGGCTTTATGGTCGGCTCACCTGATCTTGTTGAACCACTACCCCCTCAATTGACCGTCAATCCTCATTGGCTAGCGATCCAAAACATTAATGTGGATAGTGAAGTGATTCCTGACAATCAGTCCGGCTACTTTTGGCTCGATATTGTTCAAGACGATGTCCAAAAGTACATGTTAGAAATTTATCGTGAAATGCAGGAGAACTATGCCATTACAGGTCTAAATATTGACTATATGCGCTACCCACACTACGAGCACGCTGAAGCCTTCTCGTTTAACGAACTAGCGCTCAAAGAATACCAACAAGACTCCGGCATAGAAAACACTGAGATTCTGCGTACTGACATCATAGAGTTCAAAAAATACCAGCATTGGATACGTGAAGAAGAAAATGTATTCGTTAAAAAGCTGGCGATTCAAGCTAAACGCCTGAATCCTGATTTTATGTTCACCGCTACGCCAGAGCCTGGCCCAGAAGAGACGATGATCGCAGATTGGAAAGAGGACATCGATGGTGTGATCCCTCAAGCGTACGGACATGACTTCGACAGTATTCACGAACATGTCAATTCAAGTAAAGAGCTGATGCCAAAAGGCACCATCTACTACACTGGTATTTACTCTTTCTACCATGACATCGACCCTATGGGCACTGTCAAAGATGTCTTAGCAGGCCGTTACCAAACTTCTGGTGTTAACATGTTCGCTTATGGTCAAGGAAAAGACCTACCTGAAGCACGAGCTGCCTTGAAAGAAGGGCCATGGCGCGAAGTGGCTTTTAACCCAGGTGAACACTTACTAGAGGGGGTCGTTTTGATGCTCACAGACATTCAAGATAAATTGACTCGTATCTATATTCCAAGAGAGGCAATAAGCGAAAACAGTGGTACAGCATTACTCTCAGAACTGCAAGTCTTGGCAGATATGGCCAGCAACGGCGAGCTGATCCCAAACAGTGAATTTATTCGCCTAACTGCAAGCATTCGAGCATTAGCCGACAATGGGGAATTGGATACAGGGGTGGCACATCGATTAGAAAACCGCCTACAGAATGCAGCCTATTGGAACAACCATGCTCGCAGCAATCAAGAAAGATGAGTGATACTTGCGTTGCACATTAGGATAAATCTAGGGTTGGAAGACGATTCCAACCCTTCGTACTTATACCTGCAATGCGATAGTGATATCAACTCACTATCGCACCATGACTAAATTGCTTACTCAATATCTCAATTGTAAGCAATATATTGATTTTATTAAAAATTACACTTCCTTCACAAATAATAGGCACCCAGAAATCAAGATGGGTATTTCTTGCAGGTTCAGATAAAATCGGAGAAATAGCCAAGGTCACGCAATCCTTCTCAGCCAAAGCTTCAAGTATCTCTAGCCACACCCCACTCGGCGTTTCACTACCAATGTAGACAAAGATATCTTTGTGGCTCAACTTGCTAAGCATCGTCTGGAAGTAGGCTGCTTGTGTCAAAGGGATCGCCCGTTTGCCCTGTTGCAAACAGGCATCGACAAAGGATTGTACGAGAAACGCATCATCTCCTGCTACAAAAAGACACTCGCTTCGACGCAAATAAGCCCCCAGCTCATCCAGATTAAGTTCATTGAGTAACTCTTTGGTTAAACCAAAAAACTTCTCTGCTTCGTCGAGCACACAGTGATTGGCTCCTTTGGATGCAGTTGGCACAGAAATAGAAGAGTGTGCTGCCATTTTAAAATCAACGTAGCTGCGATAACCGAGCTCACGACTTAACCGGCTAACACTGGATACGCTCACAGCCGCTTCTTCAGCAAGTTCCGTCACTGTCATTCGCGAAATGGAAGATAAGTGATCTTCTATAAAATCCGCCAACTGCGTTAAAGCCGGGCTTAAGCCCGGCTTTATCAATCGCAGCGTAGCAAGGAGCGGCGCTGACTCATGCATTCTGTAATACCTTTAATTTCAAGCCTATTTCAAATGTACGCTGCCAAGGTGAAAACGCCTCGAGTTCGATGTTTTGTGGCAGAGAACGGGCGGTAATCTTACTGTATTGCGAAAGCAAAGCGTCTTTAGCAAACTGCATTGCTTCATCAATTTGCTCTGGCGCATAGTTAGTATGACCAAAACTGGCTTGACTAAAATAGCGATTGAGAAGCTGGCTTCTTACTACCGATTGGTAGCAAACATCTTCTAACACATGAAAGCAGATATTTTTCACGCGCGCCGCATTATCGAGTTCAGCAATCATACCCGCACCTAAGGTTGTCCCCAAAGTATTACAGTTGGTGTTCCAGCCTTTGTAAGAGGTCAATTTGCCCAACACTTGCAGCTTATCCAAAAAGCTCACCAGTTCAATATCGCCACCATTGGCGAAAGCGCTGTCTGCCACCATTACAGGTTTGCCAGACTCGATGTATTCGCTGATTCTTAGAGCAAAATCGGCAAGGTTTCGACCGGAGCTGTACGTCAGATCTTTCTCATTCTGCTTTGCCGCTTCTTGCATAAACTTACCCGGTGAATTGATTGCCAAAATAAAATCGGCATCTTGACCGTTATCACACCAAACCCCGCCTGCCGCTCGAATATGTGACTTGACTGATTCATTCATCGGGCGGTCTTCATAAAGCGGCACGATTTGCGGACCTAAAGTAGAAGCATAAAACGGATAGATCTTAGGTTTACGATTTTTATACTCGTTAAAAGCGCGAGAAAGCAAGGTGACACCGACTTCATCAGCACCAGGGTAGATAGCAATATCAAAAGAGAGCGACTCTTTATCGATGTAGGCAATCACTTTTTGCTGATCAATCGCGGTGTAACCAAAGGGACTGGAATCATCTTGTGGGATCACAAGAAAATCCACCACTTTCTCTTTCACCAACTGGGCCACCAGCAGGTTGACTTGAGAGTTAAAGCCGCGGCGAGTTTCAAAATCAGAGATAACCGAATTTGGAACGGCGCCTTTCAAGTTCGAAAGCTCTTGCGCTTCTTGCTCAGACAGAGATTCACGCTCAGACTTATCTTGCAGATATTTGCCTCGGAAAATCTCAGCCCCATATTCATCATAATAATCAGGCTCTTCATCACTGCTGCTGTAACTTGGGCAACGCATGATGCAGTTATAAGCGTAGATTTTTGCCGATGGATTGATGCTCTTCAGCTTACGAAGATTGGACTCAAAGGACACCACATCAGCTTCTGACAAATAATGCAGACGAGATGGGATCAAACCGCCATACATCATCATATCCATAGAGAGAACTACATTGTTCACATTCTCAATATGCTCAAACATGAACTGCCATAAGGCGTTAGTGTCTGCTGCGCGCTTCTTATCGCTTAGAAACCCCATAGCCGGAGTAATAAGCTCAATATCCGCGGTTTCCGCAATATATTGAGGATATAGATAGTTACATGGGCGCTCATCAAGCGGAATAAATAGTGTTTTCATCTTAATGAATCTCCCCCTTTTAGTAAGGTGCCATCCAGCTCATTAAGAGCAACATCCAGTTTCAATGCCAATGCACAGGCACGGCCAGCCGCATCTCCCATATCACGACATGTGTGTTGAATTCGAATACTGGACTGCATCTTGAAATCACAAGAGATGATTCGACCCACAAACAATAGGTTATTCACTTCATGGCAAACTAACGAGCGATAAGGAATTTCGTAGAATTCGCCCTTATCATACTTCTTCTTAAAGGTGTCGTTTTCTACCTCTAGATCGTCACTGTGGATATCGATATACCAGTCACCGCGAGCAACACCATCATCAAACTTACGTCTTGAAGCGTAGTCACTGCCCGTCATCACGTATTTACCAACCACACGGTTAGACTCACGTACCCCAAGCATGTTCGCTTCTTGAGAGATAAACGCTTGCTCAAAACCTGGAATTCTCTTGTTCAAAAACGCCAGTAACTGGTGCTGCATATTACGCCCATAGCGAACATATTCAGAGAGCACTCTTGGATCTTCGATATTACCTAAATTCGGCATTTGCGGGTTATTAAAAGACAAGGTATTTGGCTTACCTGGCATTGAGAAGCCCTGAATATATCGGCTTATCTCAGGCGTGATCTCACCGCTTTCGATGGCAGTTTGGAACAAGTCCAGCAAAGTACCACACGCCGCGACACCAGGAACATGAACAAACTCCATAAAGCTCTCGTCGCTAGGATCGCAAAAGGTGTAATTCGCTGCTTTCAAAAACTCACGAAGACGCCCAAAGTCAACATTCGACACTTCAAAGCGAAACGAAACGGATTGACGAGTACCATCTTTATCGCCTTTTTCAGTCTTAGCACCCGCAAACCGAGACAGTAGAGCATCCCCCGAGGCATCAATAAATTGCTTAGCTTCAAACGCATAGAAATCATCAAAGATAAGCGCTGTCACTGATTTGATATTCCCCTCTTGCGTTTGAGCACTGACTAGGGTCGCGTCATAGAAGATTTCCACGCCAAACTCGGTTAGCACTTGATCGTTAAGAAGCTTAAAAGATTCCGGTGAGTAAAGCTCCATCTTACCCGGCAGCGTCAACTTGCCTTTGCCCATCATCATCTGATGATAACGTTGAGTCAAAAGGTCTGCGGTCTCTGAGCCATGCACATGAGAGGGCATAAATGGCGTTACCATAGCGTTGGCTTGAGTGCCTGTCAGCGCTATGCGTTTTTCTATTAGAGCAACTTTTAAGCCTTGCCTTGCTGCAGAGAGCGCTGCCGCCACCCCCGATGTACCACCGCCAACCACGACTACGTCGTAGCCAGAATAAGTGTTAGTTGGAGTCATCACTATCTCCGATAAATAATTCGTCAATCAATAAGGGGTTAAATTCACATTGACATACACGTTGTGCAAAGCGGTTAGAGGCGATCTCAGAAGGCGACTGTAAACGACCGTAGAAAGTCTTGCCTAAAATCTTGAGGCGTTCCACCTTCATAGTAAGCACATCATCAGAAATATGTTCATCCATCTCTAATAGATGGAAGAACTCATGTGCCAGATAAAGGTGTTCAATTTGAGTTTTAGTCGATTGAATGCCCTGTTTAGCAAGGTCTGACAGCGCCTGCTCAACGCTGTCCTGATAGATAAGCACTCGCTTACCGAGATTATCCTCGATGATCTCAGCTCTCATTAACAGGCCTTGGGTCAATATCTGCTTTGCATTTTGCGTATATTCAATACGATAGCCCGCATCAAAAAAAGCTTGTCGGAGGTCGATAGAGCGATACTCACTCGCCACGCGTTCGCCAAGATTCAGTGCCTGCTCAATAATGCCTGAATGCATATCAGGCGGAATTTTGCCAAAGTACTTATCAAGGCTAAGCTGCATCTTCGCGTATTCAATATCGCTCTTCATACGACCTCGCTTTTATTTCTTCGCTGCGACCAGCAAAACTTCTTGCTGGGCATCTAGGTGATCAAGATCCATAGCAACCATGGACGTCAGCTGCTCTGAACTAAAGAGGCCTGAGTAATCAAACATGCGCGAACCAGTAAAAGCGAACACTTTCGGGATAGACTGACCAGCATCAGAGTAGGATGAAAGCTCGCTAACTAGGGTTTTCATCGCGTCGCTATAACCGCTGCGTGGTACCTTAATATGTCTTGCATTCTTGACCTTGAGCGGGATCATTCCATCGCTTTTCACTACCGCGAAGTGATTTTCTTCTCTCTTAAGCAGGTTGAAACAACGGCGGGTCTCTTTACGCGCCTTAACGATTTGGAAAGCACCAACTGAGTCTTTCGCTTCGACTGCATTCTGTTCAACGGAGAAGACCTCTCCCACTTTGCATATGATCTCCTGCTCTGTCAGTTTCTCTTGAGTCGTGTCATTACTGAATTCAGTAGCCCCTGTGGCCGTAGCAATTAAGATGTTGCGCTGCTTATCGACTTCGATGGCAATCTCAACACTCTCCTCTTTCGCACCTTGGGCGATGATTTGATCCATAATATCCGAGCGAATTTTTTGGATATCAGAAGCGGAAGGGTCCACCACAGAGCGTTCAATCTGCTCACGAACCATGGCCATAGCCACACCGATAGTGGAAATATATGGCGCATTCTTCGCGGTTTTCGCTTTAAAACCGTACTTTTCACCCAAAGCAAAAGTGGTAATTGCTGCACTGCCGCCGCCACCAACAAATTCGATGTACTCAGGGTTCACTTCGTACTCTTTGATCATTGGCTCAACAATGTTCCAGATCTTCTCACAAGCGATATCCATCACATCACGAGCAACTTCTTCAACACTCTTGCCGCAATATTCTGCGAGCGGTTCCCAAGCCACGCGCGCCGCTTCAACGTTGGCATAGGCATAATCATCTTCAGGGACATAACCAAGAATATTCGCTGCGCCCGCTAGGGTATAAGCGTATTCCCCTTGATCTGAAGTGATAATGGCGTGATCTGGGTTGTCACCTTCCATTGGGGTAATTTGCAGAAGCTTAGCGTTAGTCACAGGTTCATCAACGAAGCACTCATAGTGCTTATCAGCAAGGTGTGCAGAGCGAGGGCCAACATCAATAATCTTGCCATCGCCAATACGAATCATTGAGCCACCGGCGATACCTAGAGTACGAACATCCAATGCTTTTAGGTAAGTCTTATGTTTACCTACTTGCGCATTATTGACGATAACCTTGCCATCTTTAATCACCGAGATATCGATGGAAGTACCACCGACTTCAAAGAACACGCCGTCTGAGATTTTTTCATACATCAAAGCCCCAGCCACCCCTGCTGCAAGACCAGAAAGCATGGTTAAGATAGGACGTTGACGAACTTCATTCACCGACATTACACCGCCATCGGCGCGCATGATCATTAGCTCTGAAGGAATACCTACCTTCTTGACAACCTGCTCAGTCATGTTTGCCGTTTCAATCATCTTAGGAATCAATGACGCATTCACAACCGCAGTGCGGGTTCGCATTCTCAGACCATAAAGCTGAGAGATTTCATGACCACTGGTGGCAAATAAACCTTTCTCTTTCGCTAGATCGGTCACCAATTTTTCTAGATGAGGATCATCCACCGCATACGCTTCCGACGCGACAATCACTTCACAACCTTTATTAACGAGCTCATCGATAGCTTTGTCAGCTTTCTCTTTGGTGATCTCATCCACATCAAAGTAAATGGATTCCGTTTGCAGAAACTTACCTGGTGCAAGCTCAATATCTTTTACATCCAGCTCATTTTGGGCAGCCTTACTCTTACCCATGCCAATGATGCCCACTTTAGCCACATCCCCTTCAAGAAGAGCGTTGGTTGCTTGTGTCGTACCATGAGCGATGAAAACTACTTGCTCTGGTGAGATACCATTGTTGTCTAGCACTTCATTGATGATTTCAACAATGCCTTGAGCTACGCCATCTTTGTGATGGTGTGTGGTTGGTTTCTTCGCCTTGGCAATCACTTCACCACTGGTGTTATCAATAACCACGGCATCAGTGAACGTACCGCCAACATCAATACCAATTCGTACTTTACGCATAACTTTGTACCTTTATTTCGCTTACTTTATTGGGGTGAGTAGCCCCACCCTCCGTGGTTAAATCAATGGGATTTGGTCAACTAAAATGGCATAGCCAAGAGCGATGAAGGTGATCACTAGGCCTACCCAGAACAAGCTCTTAGTAATATCGTTCGGATCGGCCTGAACAAAGTCTGCAATCCAGATATTTTGTGAGTTGGTTGGGTCACCAAAGCCTTGCATCATTCCCGTTGAACGAAGAACCCAAACCACAGCGATTGGCGAGAAGCCTGCGGTAGCAAAGATGGCTGGAAGTGAACCTCCGATACCCCAAGAGTTAAGTGGGCCACGATAAAGCACTAAAGGTGTAGCCAGAGTAAAGCCAATCACATATGTCATTGGGCTTTGCAGCATAGACACCAACATTTCAATCGCCGGTGCGATTATTGGTGTTACGGTGTAGAACTGAACACCACGAATGAGAATACCCAAGCCAATAAGCAGTACAATAGCGCCGGCTACTTCTTGCGTACCTTGGACAAAAGACTGAGCAATCGCATTGATCTTGTCTTTAATTTTGCACACATAAACGGTGTAGATAATACCTGCAATAATGGCGAGCTCAGCAGTCACCACTTGTGGCATCACATAAATTGAGCTTAAAACTAGCAAAACTGGAACGATAGGTGAAAGCAAGGCCCAATTGCTTAGCTCGTAAGCGGATTGAGTTTTTCTTGCATGCCAAGCACTACGCTGATTGTTCTTAACATTGAGTAGGATATAAATCACTGAAACGATAAAAGAGATAATGAATAAAGTGATAGCCATACGCGCCACAATTTCATAAGCCGCTTCATAACCCCCTTCAATAACAGGTTCAAGAATCGTTGCAAAGAACGCAAAACCTGCTGGGTTCATAACCCCACCTGTAGTAAGACCAAGAAGAATAATCGAGCCTGATACTACACCAGAGATGCCTGCTGTCATCATGATAGGCAGAGCAACGGAGCCGACAAGAATCACCGCACCTAGGCCTCCTATCGCAGTGAAGATAATCATAGTGGCCACATAGAAAATAAATGCGATCACACGCACTCGGTCACCGGCAAGCTCGGCTGCCTTTTTAATGATGGCTTCAGCTACACCTACACGTCGTAATAGCACCGCAAAAGCCCCGCCAAAAATGGTCGCCGCTATAGTAGAAGCCATCATACGAGCACCGTCGCCAAGAACGCTGTTCATAATGCCTTGAACTTCTTCCCCTTTGGCATTTTCATGCGCAAAAAGACCCAGCATAGGCACTTCACCAACGCTAGCAATAACTGCGGTCAACACGCCCATAATAGGCAGAGCAATCAGAGTGGAAATTCGCTTAGTGATCATAGCGTAAACAAAAACTATCAATACGCAGGATATAAGCAGTAAACGAAAAATTTCTAAATTCGTCATAGTTATTCTCATTATGTGTAGGGGTGTGAGGCCGGAGCTTGCTCCGGCACGCTATTTCTTAAGTGCGCTTACGCTTCTACATCGCAGGAAAGCGCAAAGTTAAAATCTGTTTTGGTTGAATGTGGGATTGGAACCTTTGCTCTTCACCGATAAAGTTCACCACGCGGTAATCTTTATCGAGAGAGAGAGGTTGCTCTTGACCACTCGGGTTCCAAACTCGAACCTCCAGCTCCTCACCTATGCGTCGCACACACGAAACTTGCAGTGCGTGATTAATAAGGCGAACAGGATTATTCCAGTTTGTACTGTGGCCCTTCACCATAAAGGGTGAGTAGCGAAGCAGTTCTGCACGCTGGCACAATATCTCTGGGCTTGCACTACCGATATGAAGACGCAACTGATAGTGATGTTCGCCTAAACATTGTGCCTCAGGAGTAGGCAGATCAGGTCCAGCACCATTGCCACGAGTCGAGAAGTCTCGTCGAGATAACCAACCCACACTACGCAACAGTGTTAAAGCCAACTCATCGCTATCACGTTTAACGACACGGTATTCAGGCACGCCTAGATGAGTGAGCTGCAGCTCACCTCCAGATACAAATGATTGACTCGGGTTTACTGAAACGCGTGCTTCTTTATTTGGTAGCACTCTTTGATTGTCTTGGTAAACCACCGGACGGCTGGCCACTTCAAAAGCACTGTCTGCAAAGGTCTCCGTTAGCTCCTCGCCTGTCGGGAAGTGTATAGAGAGACGTTGGTCTTGCGCTTTGTTATGCCAGTTGAGATCCATATCGATGAAGTCTGCATCACGATAGAGTTTGATCTTAAGCTGACCACAACTAATAACAACATCACTACTCGCACCCCTGCGATCACTTGATAAGGCCGCAGGTTGCACCAATTCAACCTCTGCACTCATTTCTGAATAATCAGAGTGGCGACGGGTTTGTACATCACCCACTAAACGCGCGACCGTGATCTGATCATTTTGCGCTGGCGCATAGTTATAACTGTCACCGCAATCTAAAGAAGATTCGATGCGACCCAAGCCATCAAATACTTTATTCGTTCTGAGATCAGTCACATTCAATGACGCATCTTCACACCATTCGACCTGATAGAAATCGTTGCAAATTGACGCCATGCTGGTCGTTTCAATTGCTTCTGAGGTCAAACACTTGTTCACTTCAAACGCTTCATAAGAAAGACCATTTACCTCAGTTTGAAACGCAATGTCATACCAAACACCTTCGACTCTGTCTGGGAAGTCATCGATAGGAGAAGTAAAGCTAAAGCCTGGTTCTGCTTTGGTGATAACTGGCGTCACTGTCTCATCACTTTGAGTGGTTAGTTCAAGACCGTACGCTTCATCACCTTTTAGGAAAACGCGCTCGGTTACCCAGCCGCTGAAATCTTTCGGATTTGGATTGAAAATAGAGAACTGAGTGTGATCGGCAAATGGGTTCGCCGCATCTTGCGCACTCAACTCATCATTGGTGCAACCTAGAGAAAGCAATGCCATGTCCATCATTGCTTGACTGCGCTGAGCCAATTTCTCGTATCGAGTCACCATTTCACGGTGAACCTCATCCACTGAGCAACCACAGATGGAGTCATGAGCATGCTGGCTCAGCAAAGTCTTCCAACTCTGTTCAAGGTAACGAGTGGGATAGTTCTCTACTGGTGCCATAGCCAGTAGCGGTTCCACTTTACGTGTTAACGTATCTTCCGCTTCTTGGTTAAGTTGTTTGAGGTAACGACGAGTAGAAAGCACATCCGGCAACACAAAAGCGCGATCGTTTCCGCGAAGCTCACCTTCTACGGTTGGCAACTCTTGCGACACTTCCCCTTCTAGCTCATTCAAATACGTCTCTAAGCTACTCTGTGTAAGCTCAATGTCATCACGAGAAGCATTGAAAGCTTCAATACGCTCAGCCATATTGCCATTGGCGGGACGAAGGTGATCACCACCCTGGGTTAGCAGTAGCTTATCTGTTGTTGCACGCTCAGTGATCTTGTTCAGATAAACGTCAATGTTTTGCGAAAAGTCTTGCGTGTTCAGCGGATGCTGATAATAGCCTTCAGTCAAAAACAGAATAAAGATCTCGCTGCCATCAGCACCTTTCCAACGCAACTCGGATTGGTCAGCATCAATTCCGCGCCATAACACTGTATTGTTGATGTTAAAGCCTGAAAGCAGTTGTGGCATTTGACCTATATGACCAAAGGTATCCGGTAAATAACCTACTTTTTGATAATTACCCAATGAGTGTGCCAGCTTGCGTCCAATCTCTAGGTTACGGATCAAGCTTTCACCACTGCACAAGAACTCATCCGCCATGACATACCATGGACCCAAGATCAAACGCCCTTCTTGCATCAATCGGTGTAGCTTTTCCGCCAGTTCTGGTTCACACGCTTCTAGTAAGTCTTCCGCTGCAACCACTTGGCCATCAAAAAGAAAACTCTCTAGCTCATGGTTTTCTAAAGCATCGACAACGCGTTCCATCACACGAATCAGGCGAGCACGAAAAGTTTCGAAAGGAAGATACCACTCTCTATCCCAGTGAGTTTGGAATACAACCGAACAGATTTTCTTTGACATAATTTCAGTCCTTAAATAGAGATTCAGCGTTAATCGCGCTGCTGTTTGAGTTCTTCAAAATGGTTAAACACCATTTTTGCAGCGCCATACATGCCGGCGTCATTACCTAGAGTGGCTGGTCGAACTGGCGTCATGACACCCATCTCTTTTAGGTATTGGTTCATCAAATCCCACCAATATTCGCGCGAGTTGATCATGCCGCCACCTAGAAGCACTAACTGAGGATCCACCGTCCAACGAATATTGCTGATGGTGCGGGCTAGCAAACGCATGAAATCTTCAACCGTTGCGATCACTTTTGGATCTCGCTCCGCGTACGCCTGAATCACACTCAACCCATCGGGATAGCGATCATGCTCACTCTCTGGAAGTTGGAACAACAAGGTTTCTCTTAATCCTGTGCCAGACAGCAAAGACTCAAGAGGGACATTCATCTGCGGTCGATAAGGGTGTGGGACCTCCATTCGTCCCCAGTGCCCCGCAAGATAGCTTGAGCCATGTAACATCTGTCCGTTGTTTAGCATGGCACCGCCAAGCCCGGTGCCTAAAGTCAACATAACTACGCTGTTGTAGCTCTCTGCACCACCTAACCATTGCTCACCAAGCAGTGCACAGTTCACGTCGTTATCAGTCCCCACATGGATACCAAACTCTTCTTCGAGCAAATAGCCAAGTCGGGTTCCTTTCCAGTTAGGCAAACTATCGGTCGCGTCCAATACTGAGCCAGAGCGCACATTAATCACACCAGCGGCAGAAACACCGATACCAAGTAGGAGCTTCTTTTCACGACGAGCACGTGTCAAAAGCGGGACAATAGCGGCAATGATGCTGTTCAATATGCCTTCACGACCTTGGCTAATATCTGTCGCTGAGGTGTTCGCAACAATGAGCTTTCCTTCACTGTCTATTAAACCGGCACGGATCTTCGTTCCCCCCAAATCCAAGCCAAGTGCGAGTTCTGTCATTAGATTAGCTCCTTCTCTGCTTGCATTGCGTCCGCAAATTTCTTAGTAATCAATTGAGGACGAGTAATTGCAGAGCCAACAACCACAGTCCAAGCACCTGCAGCCAAAGCTTGAGAAACATGGGTAGGAGTGCCGATGCGACCTTCGGCAATGACTGGAATCGTTAGGGTTTGGCTTAGTCGACGAATCAATACAAAATCAGGAGCATCACCAAAATGCGCCGTATCGGGCGTATAGCCAGATAAAGTAGTGGACACACAATCTACGCCCAATCTCTCAGCTTCAACCCCTTGTTCATAGGTGGCGATATCGGCCATGATGAGGCAAGAAGTACCGCGGATAAGTTCAATAAGGCTCTCGATGGACTCACCATTTGGTCGATCTCTACCTGTCATATCCAGAGCAATCATATCGGCACCCGCATCTATGATGGCCTGAACCTCTTTTGACGTAGGAGTAATAAAAATTTCGGAATCGCTGTAATCCTGTTTAATCAAACCAATGACAGGAACACTAGGAAAAGCTTGCTTGACCGCTTTAATATCATCAACAGACTGAATTCTAAGAGCTTTTGCTCCGCCTTCAATGACCGCTTTTGCCATTTTAACCATGGTTTCTGAACCAAACAGTGGTTCATGTGGAAGTGCTTGTACTGAAGCGATTAGCTCGCCTTTAACGGACATCAACATACTGACCTCAATAAGCCTTAGCTCGACCAAATCGCCATCAGCCATTTAATATCAATAACTTAAGGCAATTCGGGATCGTGCGTTTCTTAATTTCGTTGAAGCCAGATTAATTTTTTTTTCAGTCATTCGTCATCTAATGACTAATTTTGTCACTAAGGTGATCAAAGTCTCATAAATTTCATGGTTATTAGAAAATATAGCCATCTAGATCACACATGAATTTTCATTCCCTGAAAACTATAGTGCTAAGTGGTTGTTCTTAAATTTTAGGGAACTTTTTTATTTTAAGAATAAAAAATATAACCAATTGATTTACAAGTAATAAAGTGAAAACAAACAGAATAATGCAACCTTCATCACATCTTTTTCGAGGTGATAAAAATCACAATTCATCAAATTGAAATGTGACTTTTAAGTGATACAAATCTCTTTCTATAAATTAATCAAATAAGAAAAACGAACTTACTCATTTTTTCATAAACAATCCGTCTCGACATTCTTTCACGGATAACAGATAACAATGAGAAACAAAACTCTTTCCCTACTTACCCTATCGTTATGTTCTGTGGCCTCCACTCATGCTTTAGCCGACGGTGGTTGGATTCAAAATGAAACTGAGCTTAGACATTTCAGCTATGACTACAATAATGCTCCTGATCCTTTCACTCGTGATGAAGTGGAAGTGAATAAGAAACTATTGCAAGGTATGCTACAGCTCACGGAAGGAAGTGACCTATGGCTCGACTTACGCCGCATTGACTATTTCACAGACGAAGGTGACGATTTCTTTAAAAATGGTTACCACTGGGATCATGAAGCGCACCTAAGATTTCACTATGATGGGTTCAAATTCCTTGGACGTGACTGGAAGTTCCGCCCCGCTTTAGCATGGGAAGGTGATTGGAACTTCAAAAACACCACTGGTGACCTAAACTGGAGTTCCAACGACTACTATTTACAATTCGATTTTCTGACTTCGTTTCCCGATGGTTTAACTCCGTGGGACCAGGGTCAGCATACTCTCAACTTCCGTCCTCTATTAACGGAATACATAGTTTTGGGTGAATCGAGTAAATTCCATAGTGGCGGTAATTACACAGGTCATCGTCAGCAGGTAATGAACTTCTTCCTCGTTTCTAAATGGAACGACCGTTTTTCTTCTATGTTCAGCTTCCGTAACTACCTAGATACAATGGCTGGCGATGGAATTAAATATCACTACGGCTCTGAAAACGAAACTTGGCTAGACCTCTATAAAGAAGGCGGTTTCAAGGTAACTTGGCACAACAAACTAGAGTTCTACCTTGGTATGGAAGACTCAACAGAAGTACTGAGAGACAAGTTTGTTGAATTCTATACCCGTCTAGAAACTAGCTACACCAAGACTCTCGACAACGGTATCTCTATTAAGGGATTAATTGGCCAAGACCTGTGGGATTATCACTACAACGACAGCATGTACGTAGGCGGTGAATATGGTCGAAGAGAAACCATAGCAACACTCACCATCAACGTTCCATTGGGTAAATAAGGGAGAAAGCATGCAGTATATAGGCCTAGATATAGGTGGGACCAAAATCTCAGCAGCTCTATTTAATGAAGCTGGTCAACAACTTCATTATGAGCGTACTAAAACGGTTAAAAACGACTATGCAAGTTTTCTTGAGCACGTGATCAACGTGATTAGTCAAGTATTGGCTAAAGCAACTGATGAGCTGAATATAGGGGTAGGAATACCAGGTGCGATTTGTCCGGTTTCTAACAATATTAAGAACTCTAATATATTGGTCGCGAATGGACAAAACTTAAAGTCGGATCTGGAAAACCATTTTGATAGGCCTATACAAATTGCCAATGATGCGGACTGTTTTGCCCTAAGTGAAGCGATGTTTGGGGCAGGTAACAACCATCACTCAATATTTGGTGTCATAATCGGTACAGGGTGTGGCGGTGGCCTAGTCTATCAGAAGGAATTAGTAAAAGGGCCAAACAATGTTGCTGGCGAATGGGGCCATAATCAGCTTGCATTCTATTCCCCAGAAAAAGATGGAGAAGCCGAACCTTGTTATTGTGGTAACAGTGCATGCAACGAACTTTTTCTTTCTGGGACTGGATTTGCGAAACGCTATAACAGCGCAAACCAAACTGACTTTACTAGCCAAGAAATTATGCAGTTAGTTGATAAAAGTGACACGGCTTCGCAGCATTTCGAACTCTATTTGGATCAATTAGCGCGCGCATTATCTCAAATCATTAATGTTTTTGACCCTGCTGCCATTGTGTTAGGCGGGGGGATGTCAAACATAGCTTCAATTTACCGACATTTACCTAATTATCTCCCTAAGTATGTTTTCGGGGGATATTGTAATACTCCCATTCTAAAAGCTGAGTTGGGGGATGACAGTGGTGTGAGAGGTGCGGCATTCCTAAATACACACAATAGAGTTAGTGCTTAACGACGAAACCTCTGACTCTATTATTAAACTAACTTTGATGCGATGGATGCACCGTACAACTCGCGTCCATCGCATCAAGCCAGTTTACTTGGAAGGGTTAATTAAACAGCCCTTTAAGTAAGCCATTAACTGCTTCTTTGGTCTTTTCATCTTTGATCTTGTCACCCAGTTTCTCATCAAGCTTCTTCAGGCCGCGATCAATTTCTTTCTGCGCTTTTTGCTTCAGAACATCATCGAAAACTAGCTTGAATTTAGGCTGCTGCCAAGAACCAGAGATGTTGATTGGAATCGTTACATCACGCAACTCATCAATGTCTTTCCCACCCTGCCCTTCCAGCGAGCCTACGATTGAAGTACTAACCGTGAAGTCGACGGTTTGATTCAGGTAATTCGCACTACCATTACCACGAATTCGCAGCAGTGGTGATTGCATCGTTAAATCGTTGGTCGACACATTGCCTTTGTTCAGTTTCAGCGTCGCCTTCATCGCACTAAAGTCAGTCTTTTGCGTCTCATTGCTAGACTCAACTTTCTGGCCTTTTATTTTGGCGTAGTTTTCACGAATCAACTGAGCAACGTTGATGCCGTTAACGGCACCATCGGTGAAGTTAATACCAATAGTCCCGATTAAGTTTTTCTGAATACCCGTTGGCGTCAGACTACTGCCTTTAACGTCAACATCAATATTACCTGTGCCTTCCAGCTTGTCATTGTTTACCACATCTTTGAGTAACGGCTGAACTTTCACCCCTTTGATTTGTTTCTTCGCCGTGTAAGAGGCTGGGCTCTTACGTGCATCCAATTTAGCGGTTGCTGAAATTGAACCTTGGTACAAGTCTGACGTGAACGATGTCAACTCTGCGATACCACGATTGATGTTGAAGCTCGCTTTAACGTTCTGCATTCTGGCGTTGCTGGCTTTGAACTTATCAATGGTAATGTCACCTTTGACATCCAACGTCTTCAACGCTGACAGATCCGGTTCTACTTCGGCCTGTGGCTTACTTGTCGATGCAGAAGCGCTATTAGAACTTGTCGAGCCTGTATTTTGCGTACCTGCCGTACCTGATGTTGAAGTATTCTCTGCTGGCTTATTGAGACCAAGAAACTCATCCAAATCAATATTTGGACTGTGCAGAGCAAAGCGCACTTTTGGAATATCACCTAGCGTCACATCCGCCTTACCATCGAAAGCAAGTGCGTTGGCGGTTAACTTCTCTAGCACAAAGCTCAAGTGGCTTTTTGTCAGATCAAACGTCAAATCAGACGCCATATCCACTTTCATTGGTGATTGAGGCAGCGAGTCACCTTTGAATGTTGCATCCAAAGTCAGTTGATTCATCATCACTTTAGAAATCGCTTTGTCTACCGTCAGTGCACCAGCGCCTTTCATATTAATGTCTAGGCCAGACGCTTGACCTGCAATGCTGTAAGTCAACGCATTGGCTTTAGCAAACTCAAACGTTTCCAACCCTAGCTTGATTGAATCCATCTTGGTTGCCGGATCGCTAAAGCTCGCATTGAGATCAATATTACGCAGCGCATACTCAGCAAAACCTTTTGCTAGCTTAAACTCGGCACTGCCTTGCGCCGTGAACTTTTGCTGGTTGTTTTCGCCTTTAGCGGCAAAATCGGCCTTGGTCCAAGTATCTACTGCAAACTCCGACAAGTTGAGCGACACATCGTAGAGCTTAGTGTACGAACCAGCCAGCTTATCCTGGATTTCAACCGCAGCATTAGAGACTGTCACACCGGCAAGATTGATCGTCCAAGCAGATGCTGGATCAGCAGCAGGCTCTGTCGAGGTTGCTTCAACTGGCGCTTCACTCTTTGGCGTATCCGCTACGGCAGATTCCGCTTGCGTAGTTTGTGCCTGAGTCAAAGCATCGATGTTTTTACGGCCATCTTTGAGTGTTTCTAAGTAAAACTCTGCGCCATCCAAAGTGATGTTGCCAATTTCAAGCTGTTGGCTGAATAAAGGCATAACGGACACATCAATGCCCACCGTTTCAACTTTGAACAAGTTTGGCTGGCTAAAACCCTGCGGGTTACGCAGTTCCGTTTTGCCTAGCTCAAAGCCGATAGATGGGAAGAATTGCCAGCTGATATCGCCTTCAATCACTAGCTCAAGGCCAGTTTGTTTCTGCGCTTGCTCAACAATAAGAGGTTTGAATTGGTTTGGGTTAACCAAAAGTACCAGTGCCAATAGAGCACCGATAATGATTACTAGAGGAATCGCTATAATTAGGAACAGTTTCTTCATCAGCATTATCCTTGCTATTCGGGTATTGCCAGACGTGAGTGGGCAAATATCCCAAGTATAAGTCTTGTCGGAAAACTTTTATGAGACATAAAAAGAAAGTGGCACTTAAAGTGCCACTTCTTACATAAAAAATAAAGCGCCTGAATGAGATAAGGGCTTAAGCTTTCAAAAGTTTTGCAATGTGAGCTTTGAGTACATCGATAGCAATACGATTTTTACCGCCACGAGGAACAATGATATCGGCATACTGCTTTGAAGGTTCGATAAATTGCATAAACATTGGACGCACTGTTTTTTGGTACTGTTTCAATACAGATTCCATCGTCCGGCCACGCTCTTCTACATCGCGCTTCACACGACGTAATAAACAGATGTCGAGAGGTGTATCCATAAAGACAGTCGCATGCATCAAATCACGTAAGCGTGGGTCAGTTAGAAGAAGAATACCTTCCAGAATGATCACCTTCTTAGGCGTCATTGAGGTCGTATTCTCTGTACGTGTATGTTCGGTATAGCTGTACTCAGGAACTTCGACAGCATCACCACGAGTTAGCATTTCAAGATGCTCACAGAGAAGGTCATGGTCCAGCGCACTCGGGTGGTCATAGTTGGTCTTAACACGCTCTTCCATGCTCAGGTGGCCCTGATCGTTGTAATAGCAATCTTCCGTAATCACACCAATTTGATGATCGCCCACTTTCTCACGAAGCTCATTATAGATAGTGCTGGCGATTAAACTTTTTCCAGAAGCAGACGCGCCAGCAATACCGACGATGACGCATTGATTATTATCAGACATTATTCTTGCACCCGATGAATTGAATTGGTGTCATGTTCTAATACTAGCATTGTGCATAAAAGCACACATTGTATTAGTGTGTAATAGATAAACCGCCTGATTATAGGGAGTTCAGGCTGTAGTTGCTAGTAAGGATTTAGCCCAAAGCTACAAATGGAATAAATAACAACAGCGCAAACGATTACAAACCATAAGATGTACAAATGAGCGCGTAAAAAGCGCTCATTTCATCGTTACTCAACCATTGTAAATTGGATAGATGCCGGCTTTTCCTTGCCGTGCCAGTACATTCGGGCACAGACAGACTCTGCTAGTTGAATATACTGAGCCGCATGTTCAGAATCTGGACGCGCTGCCACCGTAGGGCAACCGTTATCGATGTCTTCACGCATAGAGATGTGCAGAGGAATTTGAGCCAATAAATCGAGACCATATTCACTCGACATCTTTTCTGCTCCACCTGCTCCAAAGATGTGTTCTTTACCACCACAATGACTGCAAATGTGGTAACTCATGTTCTCGACTAGCCCCACAACTGGAACTTGTACCTTCTCAAACATTGCCGCACCTTTGCGCGCGTCGGCCAATGCGAGATCTTGTGGCGTGGTCACTATCACAGCGCCGGTCACAGGAATTTGCTGCGCGAGTGTTAACTGAATATCCCCCGTACCCGGCGGCATATCGATCACCAAATAATCCAGCTCTGGCCACTCCGTCTCATTCAGCAGTTGAGCCAGTGCTTTAGACGCCATCGGCCCGCGCCAAATTGCTGCTTCATCCTTCGATACCAGATAACCAATCGAATGTGTGTAAATGCCATGTGCGGCAATTGGCTGCATCCACTTGTCATCACGAACAACCGGTGTCGCATTTTGCTGGCCAAGCATCATTGGTACGGACGGCCCATAAATATCCGCATCAAGTAACCCGACTTTTGCACCAGATTGCGCCATGGCAAGCGCTAGGTTGACTGAAGTGGTCGATTTACCGACACCGCCTTTCGCAGACGTCACTGCGATGACATTTTTTACCCCTTTTACTTCATGGCCGACATGAGTTTCCAATGGTTTAGGTGCCACGGTAACCTCACACTCAAAATCGGCAACCTCACCACCTTGTTGCTGAGACTGAACCCATTCAGACAACTCGCTAACAAGCGCTTTAGCCGCAAATGGAATCGCGATCTGGATAGCATTCGCTCCGACCGTGACAATATTGGCCACAGATGCCCATTGCGGAGCCAAACTCGGGTGCTCAAATTGGTTTAACCAAGCACAAAATTCTTGCTTTGAAGTGAAATGACGCATAGGTCCTCCTTATGCATCTAATCGTAGCACTGAGCAGCGCTGGACTGAACCCCGAAAAAACTAAGGTAATCACGCTGATGACTCCTTGGAGTCACTGGTGGGATAAGGTAGTATTACTCTCTATTTTTTCATACACCTTAAGAAGCGAATATTAAGTATGGCAAACGATCCAAGAAAACTACTGGTCACTTGTGCCCTTCCGTACGCTAACGGTTCGATTCACCTAGGTCATATGCTTGAGCACATTCAAGCTGATATCTGGGTTCGCTACCAACGCCTACGTGGCAACACTGTAAACTTCATCTGTGCTGACGATGCTCACGGCACGCCAATCATGCTAAAAGCACAACAGATGGGAATTACGCCAGAAGAGATGATCGCTGCAGTAAGTGAAGAGCACCAGAAAGACTTCGCTGGCTTCGATATTAGCTTCGATAACTACCACAGCACGCACTCTGAAGAGAACCGTGAGCTGGCTTCGCACATCTACCTTGAGCTGAAAAAGAACGGCTTTATTTCTAGCCGCACTATCTCTCAGCTTTTCGACCCTGAAAAAGAGATGTTCCTACCGGACCGTTTCGTAAAAGGGACTTGTCCTAAGTGTAAATCAGAAGACCAGTACGGAGACAACTGTGACAACTGTGGTGAGACTTACAGCCCGACTGAACTGATTGAGCCTAAATCAGCAGTATCTGGCGCAACTCCAGTAATGAAAGACTCTGAGCATTTCTTCTTCGATCTGCCTCAGTTTGAAAGCATGCTGCAAGAGTGGACACGCTCTGGCTCACTTCAAGCGGAAACAGCAAACAAGATGCAAGAGTGGTTTGAGTCAGGTCTTCAACAGTGGGACATCTCTCGTGATGCACCGTATTTCGGCTTTGAAATCCCAGGCGAGAAAGACAAGTTCTTCTACGTATGGCTCGATGCCCCTATCGGCTACATGGGTTCATTCAAAAACCTATGTGACAAGCGCGATGACCTAGATTTCGATGAGTACTGGAAGAAAGACAGCACAACTGAGCTTTACCACTTCATCGGTAAAGACATCGTTTACTTCCACTCGCTATTCTGGCCGGCAATGCTTGAAGGCAGTGGCTTCCGTAAGCCGAACAACGTATTCGTCCACGGCTACGTTACGGTAAACGGCGCTAAGATGTCCAAGTCAAAAGGTACGTTCATCAAAGCCGCGACTTACTTAAACCACCTAGATCCAGAATGTCTGCGTTACTACTACGCCGCTAAACTAAACAGCCGTATCGATGATCTAGATCTTAACCTTGAAGACTTCACTCAGCGTGTTAACGCAGACGTGGTCAACAAGATCGTTAATCTAGCTTCTCGCAACGCAGGCTTTATCACTAAGCGTTTTGAAGGCAAGCTATCTTCTGAGTTCGCTGAGCCTGAGCTATACAACGAATTCGTTGCAGCCGCTGATCGTATCGCAGAGCTTTTTGAAACTCGTGAGTTTGGCCGTGCTATCCGTGAAATCACAGCGCTAGCAGACAAAGCAAACCAATACGTTGATGAAAAAGCACCGTGGGTTGTAGCGAAAGAAGAAGGTAAAGACCAAGAACTGCAAGACATCTGTTCTGTGGGTATTAACCTATTCCGCGTTCTGATGACTTACCTAAAACCAGTCATGCCAGAGCTTGCTGCGCGAACTGAAGGCTTCCTAAACGAAGAACTGACTTGGGAAGGTATCGCTGCACCACTCACTGGTCACGAAATCACTAAGTTCAAAGCGCTATTCAACCGCATCGATCCTAAGAAGGTTGAAGCAATGGTTGAAGCTTCAAAAGAAGACGCAGCAGCAGAAGTTGCAGCAAAAGAAGCGGCAGAAGCAGCAAAGAACAAAGCGAGTCAGACTGAGCTTGATAAAGAGCCAATTGCGGACGAAATCGAATTCGATGACTTTGCGAAAGTTGATCTTCGTATTGCTAAAATCGTTGAGTGTGAAGAAGTACCAAAAGCAAACAAGCTTCTCAAATTGAAGTTGGATATCGGTGGTGAAGTACGTCAGGTATTTGCAGGCATTAAGTCCGCTTACAAGCCTGAAGATCTTATTGGTAAGCACACAGTCATGGTGGCAAACCTTAAACCACGTAAGATGAAGTTTGGTATGTCTGAAGGCATGGTACTGGCAGCAGGCCCAGGTGGCAGTGATCTTTGGATCCTAGAGCCGCACGAAGGTGCCCAGCCAGGCATGCGTGTCATGTAAGTCAACTGACTTTTAGTTATTCAAGCCCCGCCCTCTGGTGTAGCGGGGCTTTTTTGTGCCCTATTTCACACTTTTGGTGAGCTGGTGCACCTTCTAAGAGCACACCAGTACACCTAATATAAATAAACCATTGAAATATAATTGATAAATTTCTGGCACCGAACCTGCTCTACCCATAAAGAGGTATCAAGCAACAAGGAGTTGGTTATGTTTGTGCTTATTTCTATCGTTATATCACTCAGTATTTTGCTGGCACTATTTCACTTTTCAAAACACCGTCAGTCAACACTTCAAAGAAAGTTCGACATTCTGGTCTTACTTAGGAAGGTGTTACTACTCAGCCGACAGCATAGGTCTCTGACTCATCAAGCGCTGTTCAATCAAAGTCCATCACACACACATCTTGAGTTAGACCGTCTCTATAATCAGATGATAGACACATCCGGTGAACTTATCTCCGTTGCACAATTTGAGAACAAACCCATGTATCGAATACTGCAGCTTAAACTAAAAGGACTACATAAAGACTGGTCACAACGTTCTGTTGCGCGCAATCAAGTCATTCATGGTCATGCGATACGCCATTGCCTGTTTCTAATGGATGAAGTTGCGATTGCTTGGCTGATTGAATCCGGCAGAGAAGAGCTTAGTGACGAGTACCACCTCAATTGGCAGCAGGTACTAGACAGTATGGAGGTGCTGACTCAATTACGTGTGTCCATTCAAGAGGCCCATTACCCAGAAGGAATGCTGCGTGTGAAGTACTACTGCGATAAATCGAGACGTAAACTCAATCAACTGTCGCTTATCTGCCCAATGTCAATTGCTTCACCACTTAGCTCTAAAGCCATGCATACCTTGTCTGAAGTCAGTGTATCCGATGAGATGCTGCTATCAATAGAAGAGCTTTATCAACTAACCACCGATATCTCATTGATCATTTCACAAGTTTACGACCAGATGCTATCCGACATGACAGAAAGCCTATACCAGCCTTTACCTAAAATCGCATACAGCTAGTAACAACAGGCTAACACTGTCAGTGTTAGCCTCTCTCGATTTTTAACTACGCGGAAATAACTCAATAATCTCTTATCGTAACGACAAAAATTATTCATTTTCTTTTCTAGGTTCCGCTATTGATCGAAAGGATTGATGCTTTTACTATCACCTCGCTTCTTGATGATAGCCAATCCGAGTACATCACAGCAGTTTGTGGCAAGGCGATAGAGCAACTATCCAAGAGTGACTTTGACTGCGCATTGCGCATTTTTTGACGCTCCACGTTCTACCTATCACTTAGTGAACGTGTCTTAACTTTGTTGGAGATTAGCCATGGCTATCGCTCATTCTGTCCTTGATTTTCAGTCTTACACTTCTAACGCACTATCTGCGCAAGAGTCACAACTTATCCAATCGTCTGTAGAGCAATTGGGCTCACCACTTTTGTTACTGGACTGCGATGTAGTACGTCAGCAATACCAAGCTTTGAGTCGCGCATTACCAAATGTCACTCTTCACTTTGCACTGAAGCCTTTGCCACATCCTGCTGTGGTGCAAACACTGTTAGCAGAAGGAGCCAGTTTCGACCTAGCCACCAGTGGAGAAGTTGAGTTGGTCGCACAACAAGGTGTACCTGCTGAACGAACTATTCACACTCACCCAATCAAACGCGATAGCGACATTCGTGACGCTCTTGCTTATGGATGCAAAGTCTTTGTAGTAGATAACATCAATGAACTGGAAAAGTTTGTTGCTTATCGAGATGAAGTCGAGTTGTTGGTTCGCTTAAGTTTTCGTAACTCTGAGGCCTTCGCTGATCTGTCGAAAAAGTTTGGTTGCACTCCAAAACAAGCGCTAGAGTTAATTGCTCAAGCTCAAGAGTGGAATATTCACATCAAGGGTTTGTCATTTCATGTCGGTTCTCAGACGATGAATCCACAAAAGTATGTGGATGCGATCAACACTTGCTGCGAAGTGATGGAACAAGTGGTTGTTCAAAATCTACCAGCCTTGAGCACATTGGATATTGGCGGTGGCTTTCCTGTCAGCTACAACTCACAAGTAATGCCTATTGAGCTCTTTTGCCAGCCGATAAATCAAGCATTGAGTCAGCTACCTGAAACCGTTCAAGTTATCGCTGAGCCAGGGCGTTTTATTGTCGCTCAAGCTATGACGAGTGTCGCTTCAGTTATGGGGCAAGCAGAGCGTGATGGACAAATCTGGTATTATCTTGATGACGGTATCTATGGCTCCTTTAGTGGGTTAATGTTCGATGACGCGAAATACCCACTGACAACCTTAAATAAAGAGGGTGAATGCTTACCGAGCGTTTTAGCAGGACCAACATGCGACAGCATTGATGTGATTGCTGAAAACATCATGCTACCCAAGTTGAACAACGGTGACTTAGTGGTTGGGCGTATGATGGGAGCCTATACCAGTGCGACTGCAACAGACTTTAACTTCTTCAAGCGAGCACAAACAGTGTTAGTCAACCAGCAAAGCGTTGCCCAAGAGAGATTAATCGGCTAACGCATCAGCTCTCAATGATACCCACAACAAAAAAGCCTCACATACCAATGTGAGGCTTCAGATTCACTCTCTACGGAGAGTTAAAGCATTTTGCGTGCAGCTTCAACCACAACTTTGATTGAACGCGCTTCTGTTTCTTTCAGCGTTGAATGGTCTGGGATCTCTTTCTGAGTACGGTTGATGATAACACCCGCCACACAGCCAGCTTTCAAGCCTGAGCTCGCACACATGGTTAGCAGTGTCGCAGACTCCATTTCAAAGTTCAGCACACCCATATCTTGCCATTCTTTCATAGAACCTTGGAAGCGCTTAACCACACGGCCAGAGAACGTATCATAACGCTCTTGACCTGGGTAGAACGTATCGCTTGATGCTGTTACACCCATATGAACAACGGCACCAGACTCTTCTACCGCCGCTTTCATTGCTGTAGCCACTTCAAAATCTGCCACTGCTGGGAATTCCATTGGAGCAAAGTGAAGACTTGCACCATCCAAGCGAACCGAACCTGTTGATACAATCATGTCACCAACGTTAACGTGTGGCTGAATTGCACCTGTAGTACCAACACGTAAGAAAGTACGTACACCAAGTTGCGCCAGTTCTTCAACCGCGATTGAAGTTGAAGGGCCGCCGATACCTGTAGAACAAACCACAACTGGCTTGCCATCTAGCTCTGCACGGTACAGGGTGTATTCACGGTGACTAGCCAAAAATACTGGATTTTCCATCTCTTCAGCGATTTTCTGAACGCGAGCTGGGTCACCTGGAATAATCGCGAGTGTCGCACCAGCAAGATCAGCTTCAGTAACACCTAAGTGAAATACGGCTTGAGACATAGGGGGCTCCTTGTTTTGACGAAACTTGATTCAGCGTCCGAATCTTTTCGTTCTTTAAATTTCATTGGGTACAGGAATACTTTATCTGACTCAGCCTCACCAAAGAGTGATTAAACTCACATAGATGAGCGCAAACAGAATTAACCTTGCACATAAAATCGGTTGGCATCACATTTTTATACAAATCGGCTTCTTGTGTTGCATAAAAAACAGCCTCTGCACCATAAATACAGAGGCTGAGCGTTTAATCAGAAATGTTGTGAATGGGCTAATCCTGCTGAGACTTGAATTTCAATAGCCGAAGCGCATTCAACGTCACAATCGCTGTTGCCCCACTATCTGCTAATACTGCCACCCAGAGGCCAGTAATACCCAATAAACTGGTCACTAAGAACACTCCCTTCAGACCCAGAGCTAAGAAGATATTCTGACGAATATTGCTTAGTGTCGCACGTGACAGCTCTATCATACTTGCCAGCTCCACCAATCGGTTGTGAGTAATTGCAGCATCTGCGGTTTCGAGAGCAACGTCCGTACCACCGCCCATAGCGATCCCGATGCTTGATGCTTTCATCGCAGGAGCATCATTGATGCCGTCGCCAACCATAGCGACATTCGCGTTGGAGGACAGCTCCTCAACATAGGTTACTTTGTCCTGAGGCAGCAGGCTGGCTTTAAAATCAATGTCGATCATCGAGCTGATCGCTTGCGCGCTGCGAGGGTTATCACCCGTTAACATGATCGAATTAATGCCTAAGCCTTTCAGCGCCTTCACGGCTTTGGCGGAGTCTTCACGCAAGGTGTCTTGCCAAGCAATCAGGCCCATCACCGTATCTTCATTCTGCACAGCTACTACGACCGTCTTACCTTGCTCTTCCATCTGCTGAATACGAGATTCGATGTTACCGCTCAACTCAAACCCAAGCTTACTTGGTGCAATTGCCTGATACACAACCCCATTCACCACACCACGGACTCCACTACCGATCAACGCCTGTTTGTCCAAAGCTTCCGGTAAGTGAACACCTGTTGATTTGGCTTTGTTCACCAGCGAGACTGCCAGAGGATGACTTGAACCCACCTCAATAGCCGCGATACTTTCGAGTACTTCGGACTCTCTAACATCACCAAATGTGATAATGTCCGTCACTTCCGGTTTACCTTTAGTCAAAGTACCCGTCTTATCGAAGGCAATGGTTTCAATCTTTCCAAGTTGTTCTAACGCCGCTCCACCTTTAATTAGAGCTCCACGTTTTGCTGCTGCCGCCAACCCTGATGTAATCGCTGCTGGTGTGGAGATCACCAGTGCACAAGGGCATGCAATCAACAGCAACGCTAGGCCGCGGTATACCCAAGTTTCCCAAGGCTGAGCAAAGAACATTGGCGGTACGATAATCACAAACAGCGACACCAGCATCATGAGTGGTGTGTACCAACGGCTAAATTTATCTAAGAAACGTTCCAGAGGCGCTTTACGTGATTCTGCTTCTTCAATTAGATGAAGAATACGATCAATGGCGTTCTCACCTTGTTTAGAGGTAATGGTAAAGCGCACCACTTTGTCCACCACAACGGCACCAGCCATGACGGATTCATTTTGATAACGTTCGACTGGGATGGATTCACCGGTGAGTGCACTTTCATCGAAACTGGCTACGTCACCGATTAATTTGCCATCTGCGGGCAATCTTGCTCCAGGCGAGACCTCAATGATATCGCCAGGTTGCAACTCACTGGCTGAGACTTCAACACGCTGGCCGTCAATAATTTTAGTCGCGGTTTCCGGCACCAATTCCATCAAGGCTTGAACGCCGCTTCGGGCTCGAGAAGCGGCAAAAGCCTCTAACTGCTCACCAATCAAGAACAGCAGCAATACCATGGCTGCTTCGACAGTCTCCCCCAAATAAAGAGCACCCAGTGCTGCCACACTCATTAGTGTTTCAATGGCAAAGGGCGTACCTGATTTGGCTAATACAATGGCTTTCTTACCGATGGGATATAGACCAGCCAAACACGTTAGGATAAACATCCATTCGCTGACTAGAGGAAGAGCCGGTTTGAGCACTGCCGCAACCGCCATCGCCGATGCTATGGCAATAATCTGGGCGTTTTGCTTAAAGATATGTTTCCAGCCAGAAGCCGTTTTTTGATTAGAAGAAGAGTTGGGGCTGGCAAAGCTAAAGCCAGTATCAAGAATAGTTTGTTCAACCAGTTGCGCCACACCAGAGTGGTCTACTTTTACAACCAATTTTTCCGTCGCAAACAGAACTTTTGCTTCAACAACACCATCAACTTTGTTAACGGCAGTTTCAATTTTTCGCGCGCAGGATGGGCAATCCATACCACCGATTTTCCAGCTTTGCGTCACATTTGGTTTTTGTAACCGGCCGGAGTCACTTTCCTCATCGGCTGGATCCGTACCACTAGTGCAGTTGTCTGAGCTACAGCAGCCAGAATCTGCCATTTCAACGCCTGCAACCTTGATGGTTGAAATTTTTGGGCTGGCACAAGAGCCTGTATTTGAGGGATTAACCGCTACTTTATCTGAACGACATGCTTGATGTTTGGTGCACATAAGTTTATCTCCATTGAATGTACACCTTAATCATAAACCTTAGAGTCAACTCCAAGGTCAACTATTTTTTGCTTCCTGAGGCAAGATGTCTTTCTGACTGGCCACTTCATCAATCAAGACAGCATCATGAGTACAAAACGGCTGAGAGTTGATACTGGTAATCGAGGGATCTTCCTCCACCAGCTCTGTGGTTTCACCTTTCATTAAGTCGGCCAAGTGCATACGTAAAACAAAGGTCGCTAGGATACCAAATACAATCGACCCAAACGCTTGACCATACAGCACGCCTAGCGCCCCAAACCAACTCGAACCTAAATAAACAAACGGCAAGGTCCCCAACGTCGCTTTACCTAAGTTTAATGCTGTCGAATACAGCGGCTTACCAAGGTTATTGAAAGAGGTATTGGCAACAAATTGCGCCCCATTGAAAATAAAGCTTACAGCCACATAGGTACAAAAAGCAGAGACGATAACAGCGGCGTCACCTTTCAAGCTGAACCCAGAGATCACTAATGATTGTGCGAAGTAGAGAATGAAACAAACCAAAATCGTGTAGGTAGTGGTCACGATGAGTGAGTTGTTTAACGTGTCACGTACACGATCAAATCGCTCAGCTCCAAAATTTTGACCTATGATTGGCCCGACTGCCCCCGACAGAGCAAATATCACCGCAAAACACACTGGGATCAGACGTCCGATAACCGCATAACCTGCGACAAAATCTTCGCCATATTGTGCAATTGACGTAGTGACAATCGCATTTCCAATCGGCGTTGCGATGTTGGTAATAATGGCTGGAATCGCAATCATCAAAATTGCTTTGAGATTACGGCTCCAATCGGACAAAGATAGCGGTGCAACTAGTTGATTAACGCGAATCAGCGGATAGATAGAAAAAAACAACACGGTAAAGCGGGCAAAGACGGTGGCAATCGCTGCCCCTTCAACATTCCAACCAAAACCAAAGATAAAAATAGGATCAAGAATCGCATTAGCAATACCGCCTGCAAGCGTCGCCCACATGGAGCGCTTTGCGTCTCCAGCCGCCCTTAAACCTGCTCCCGCGGACATGGCAATAGCAATCACAGGGCCGCTTGGGATCAGTATTCTCAAATAAGCTTCTGCACGCTCTGCCACGTACCCTTTCGCACCAATCGCCTGCAACAACTCGGGGATACAAATAAACATCACAGCGCTAACCACGCTACTGATAACAAACGCCGTGGCAATAATACTACTGCTTAGGTGCCTAGCATGAGCGCGTTGTTTAGCTCCAATCGCTTTGGACACCAACGCGCCCATTGCAATTGAGGTACCAATTGAAATCGAGGTGGAGAAAAATACCAGAGTGCCTGCAAAACCAACGGCAGCCGCTAGCTCGACTTGCCCCAACATGCTGATGAACAGCATGTCCAGTAAGTCAACAACAAATAGGGCCATCAAACCAACAGAGCCAGCCCCAGACATCACCAAAATATGGCGCATAGTGGAGCCTTCAACAAATTTTGCGCTCTGGCTTTGCATTCTCTTCCCCGATATTTATTGGTGATAATAAAAGTAAGAGGCGCTCATTTGCGCCTCTCTTTATCATTTTTGCTTGATAACTATACCGGATGCTTAAAGCAATCATCCAAGTTCCTAGCTACTGCCCTTAACACATCTCGGCGAGTGATGATCCCAACCAATTTCCCATTATCTATAACAGGGTACACTTTAGGCTTACCTACCTGCATCATATCTGCCAACTCAATAATCGAAGTATCCGGCCCCACCGAAATAACTTCGGGATGCATACAATCTGACACAATGTGAGTATCCTGACAGTAATAACTGACCTTAACCAGCTTATCGAGTAAGTCATGACCTGAAAGAAAGCCTATGACTTCTTCTTTCTCGTTAATTACTGGTCCACCGAGATAGCTCGACTTCATCATTTTGTCCAACGCAGCACTTAGCGACATTTCAGGCTTGAACGTCACTGCTTGCAGTGTCATGTAATCTCTGACTTTCAATGATTCCATTTGTGTCTCCTTAACGTGCAAATCACGTTTGTCATAGTGTAATTGTTGCCTAATTTCTTGATTTTACTAAATGGAAAACAACAATTTTTCCAATAGGCGCTACCTATCACAAAA
The DNA here is from genome assembly GCF_022398215.1 of Vibrio sp. Isolate24. Lineage (NCBI taxonomy): Bacteria > Pseudomonadati > Pseudomonadota > Gammaproteobacteria > Vibrionales > Vibrionaceae > Vibrio > Vibrio sp. Isolate24. Next base: position 76,617 of record NZ_JAKEUU010000002.1, on the reverse strand, counting down.
CTAATCATCGGAATAATGGGCCTGAGCATCACGTGCTGCTAACCAACTGCTGAACAGTGAGACACAAAAAGGCACGCAGTAGGTCAAAAGCACTTTAGTCCAATGGATAGTCGCCTCACCTAGGATTGCATCATACTGGTTGATTAAATTCAGTAGAGTCCCCACCACGAATGCAATAATTAGCGCTCTTTTTATCATGTTTACGATCATATTATTGAGAGTTGTATTTTTATAAGTCATTTATTCTATGGGTAAACTATAGTTAAGGGAGACAAGAACCGTAAGGATAAGACTCGTGAGCTCGACATTTTCAGCGGCAGTCGCCAATAACCCAGATCTCATGCATGCTGTCTTTGAATCACTACCAGAACCGACATTCTTACTCAACAAGTCTGGGGTCTATGTTGAAGCTTGGGGTGGCACAGACACGAAACGCCATCATAACCCTGCCTCCTTGATCGGCCTTAACCAAGAGCAAGTTTTACCTGCCGACAAGGCAACTTGGTTCAGTCAGGTGATCGTTGATGTCATCAATACACAAAAGCCCGCTGAACTCAGCTACTCACTCAACCCGAAAGATCTCACATGTTTTGAGGGGATTCAGGGGCCAATTGAAATTCAACATTTTAGCGCCCTGGTCATCCCATTGCCCAATACGGAATACGTGTTATGGACAGTGCGTAATATCTCCGAATATCAACGAGCTCTCGACAAACTAGCCCAACAACAATTGGAGCTTGAACGACTCACTTACCGAGAGCACCTCACTCAAGTCTATAACCGTTACGCAATGGATGCGTTGCTACCCGACGCGATAGCACTCGCAAGGCAAAATAACCTCGGTGCGGCGGTATTTATGATCGATATTGATTGTTTCAAGGAGTTCAATGATCACTATGGACACATCAAAGGAGATGAAGCGTTAAAAGCGTTAGGAAAAGCTATCAAGCAATGGGCTCACGATAACGACCTTTGCTTTCGTTATGGGGGAGATGAGTTTCTGGTGTTTGTGCCCGGCATTTCAGAGCAAAACTGCATTCAGCATGCTCAGAACCTCCTCGACACGATCGCTGCTCTCGCACTTGAACACGACACATCACACGTTTCTCAATACCTAACAATTACTGTTGGGATTCGTCATTGCGATCCAATCCCCGCAGATATGACCGCGGAAAAGTTTGTGGGAATTGCAGACAAAGCCTTGTTCTTTGCCAAAAAACACCAACGAGGCACCATCCACAAAATGTAAATCAAATACAAAACAGGCCCATCATCAAGAAGGGCCTGTTTCCTTATTATTTCCAACGTTCAGCGGCTTTCGCATCCGACTCCCGGGATTCAACCCAGCGAGTCTCTTCCGTTGTGCGTTCTTTTTTCCAGAATGGTGCTTTGGTCTTTAGATAATCCATAATGAATTCACAAGCTTCAAACGCAGCACCGCGGTGTGCACTGGATACACCAACAAATACGATTTGAGCGCCAATATCCAAATCACCGACACGATGAATGACACGAACATCAAGCAAAGGCCAACGCTGCTCCGCCTGCTGACAAATCTCGCCGAGTGCTTTTTCTGTCATCCCCGGATAATGTTCCAGAGATAGTCCCGTGACATTATCGCCAAGGTTCATGTCTCGTACTTTGCCGACAAATGTAACGACAGCGCCAGAGGCTGTGCCTTGTGCGAGAGCTTCGTACTCAGCGCCAACAGAGAAATCTTCAAACTGAACAGACACACGTTCCATCATCAACCTCCTGTCACAGGAGGGAAGAAAGCCACTTCATCACCATCGTTCAAAGGGTATTCCAGAGGCACAATGGACTGGTTCACCGCTGCCAGTAATTTACCAGGTTCCAACGCTAAGTCCCATTTACCTTCACGGGTGGCGAGGTCTGCGCGCAGTGCTTCAACGGTTTCAAAACGAGCTTCTAGTTCAAGTTCATCAGTATCAACCAATTCACGGGTCTGGGCAAAGAACAGTACTTTAATCATGCATCCACCTTAAAGTGACCTGACTTACCGCCGGTTTTCTCCAGTAGGCGCACCTGACCAATCACCATGTCTTTCTGCACCGCTTTGCACATGTCGTAGATGGTTAACGCCGCCACTGACGCCGCGGTTAGGGCTTCCATCTCAACCCCAGTCTTACCTGCAAGTTTGCATACAGACTCAATACGAACCATGTTTTCAGATTCAATCGCTTCCAACTGAACTTCAACTTTTGAAAGAAGAAGCGGATGACAAAGCGGGATCAGATCCCAAGTTTTCTTCGCTGCCTGAATACCCGCAATACGAGCGGTCGCAAACACGTCTCCTTTATGATGTTGACCCGAAACAATCAACTGCAAGGTTTCCGGTGCCATATGAACGAAAGCTTCAGCTCGCGCTTCACGCACAGTGTCATTTTTTGCCGATACATCGACCATATTGGCTTCACCGGAGGCATTAATGTGAGTGAACTGACTCATAGTGCTACCTGCTTATACAGAAAGGTGTGGCATGAAGTTACAAGGGCGATGGCTGGCATCTAACTGCTGCTTAATGATTTTTGTCCAGCCAGTACGACAAGCACCTGTCGAACCCGGCATGGCAAAAATCACTGTATGATTAGCAAAACCTGCAATCGCTCGAGACTGAATGGTAGACGTGCCAATTTCTTCATAAGAGACTTGGCGGAACAACTCACCAAAACCTTCCACTTCTTTATCAAACAAAGGTTTCAGCGCTTCTGGAGTGCTATCGCGAGAAGTAAAACCCGTACCACCAGTTATCATCACAGCTTGTACGTTTTCATCCGCAATCCACTGAGAAACAATGGCACGGATCTTATACATATCGTCGATGACGATCTGCTTATCAACAACGTTGTGACCCGCTTCTTTCGCATTCTCAACCAAATACGCACCGGAAGTATCGTTCTCTTCTGTACGTGTGTCGGAGACGGTTAATACGGCAATGTTTGCTGGTTGAAATTTGCTTTCTGCGTGACCCATTTGTTCACCTACCTATTTCGATTTGTTCTGGTTACGCTAAGCCTGAGACTTAGCCAAACATAGTATGATTTGAAATTGAATATCAGCGTTTAGCCGCCAATTGACGCGAGATGCGGTGTCATACCTGCATTGCCGTCGTGGAGGAAGTGGCTCACTGATTTAGTCTGTAACTGTTCTTGAATGCGCTGAATAAGTGCTTGCTCTTGCTCATCTTGCTGCAATAAGTCACGCAGCTCAACGCCATGCTCACCAAACAGGCAAAGATGCAATTTACCTTTAGCCGAGACACGTAAGCGGTTGCAGCTTTCACAGAAGTCTTTTTCATAAGGCATAATAAGACCAATCTCACCCTGATAATCAGGGTGAACAAACACTTGAGCTGGGCCATCATTGTTTGCACGAGCTTTAAGTAACCAGCCATTAGCAATCAGTTGATTACGAATCGCGACACCCGACACATGATGATTGTGAAATAATTGATCCATTTCACCAGTTTGCATTAACTCAATAAAACGCAGCTGAATTGGGCGGTCTTTAATCCAATGTAGGAACACTGGCAGCTCATGAGAATTGAGATCCTTCATCAACACCACGTTCACTTTGACCTGTTCGTAACCCACTTCAAAGGCGCGATCGATGCCCGCCATCACTTCTGTAAACTTATTCTCACCGGTGATTTGATAAAACATACGTGGGTCAAGGCTATCAACGCTAACATTAATATGCGTCAGTCCTGCCTGCTTCCAGTCAGCTACCTGCTTTGCCATCCGGTAACCATTGGTGGTCGTCGCGACTTTACTAATACCTTGAGTGTTAGCAACCGTATGAATAATATCTGTGAAATCTTTGCGTAGACTCGGTTCCCCACCAGTGATCCGTACTTTCGACGTACCACAGTCGGCGAATGCTCTGACCACACGTTTAATCTCAGGAAGGGTTAAAAAAGACGAGTTTTTCTGCCCCGATGGTTTATAACCATCAGGCAGGCAATATGTGCATTTAAAGTTACAGACATCTGTAACGGAGAGGCGCAAGTAATAAAACTTGCGCTGAAATCTATCTTCGAATTGTTGCGCCACGGAACACCTTTCCAAACACGGGAGGCGATAATCATTTCCAATTATGCCCTTGTGACAATTTGTCACTGGCTCAGCACGCTTATTCACTATGAACTTAGCCCGATGAGCTCGGAGTTATGGCAACTGCCAGTTAAGACCAAGCTTAAAAACAGTAGCTGACGATAAAATACTTAATAATTGTGTGTGTTTCTACCCTCAAGATAAAAAAATCACACCCAGAACCCAAAATACCTCGTATTGAGTACTTTGCATCGTTCGATTATTCTAGATTGTAGATGAATATGATCAAATAAGAACAAAATTAATGACTCTGTACTGTACAAAAAAAGTAGTTGCTGTTGGTGGTGGTCACGGCCTTGGGCGTATGCTATCGGCTTTGAAAGACTTTGGTGAGAACGCAACAGGCATAGTTGCCACAACCGATAACGGTGGTTCGACAGGCAGGATCCGAAACTGTCAGGGAGGGATTGCTTGGGGTGACACTCGCAATTGTATTAATCAGTTAATTACCGATCCTTCCATCAGCTCGATGATGTTTGAATACCGTTTTAAAGGCTCTGGTGAACTCGACGGACACAACCTCGGTAACCTGATGCTAACCGCTCTCGATAACCTCTCTGTTCGTCCATTAGATGCAACAAACCTGATCCGCAATATGCTCAAAGTGGACGTCAATATCATCCCAATGACCGAGCACCCTTCTGATCTAAAAGCACTCGCGACAAACGGCCAGTGGGTAACGGGAGAAACCAGCGTCGATGAGATGCCAGAAAAATTAGTTCGCCTCGATTTAGAACCCGAAGTCCCAGCTACCAGCGAGGGAGTACTCGCGATAGAGCAAGCCGATGCCATCATTCTTGGCCCCGGCAGCTTTCTAACCAGTATTATGCCGCCTTTGCTGTTATCTGAAATTGGTCGAGCAATTGAGAACAATCAAAAAGCCCAGCTGGTTTTCGTTGAGAACCTCTCTCCAGAATACGGCCCTGCGGGTAAGATGACTCTGAAAGAAAAACTAGAATGGTGTGAACGTGCCTGTCGCGGTCGAAAAATTGATGTGGTTTTGGGTGAGGAGCCTCATCCTGAACTGAGTGACTGGAATTGCGTAACAACACCTCTCGCTTCACCGAATCGAGACTGGCGACATGACAGATCCAAGCTGCAATCTGCCATTGAGTCGTTACTGCGCGAGTAGAGCTTGATAGCGTTGCTGGGTTTCATTCAGCAACGTAACCATCTGATGCTGAGTGTCATTGAGGTCAAGTGAATGACCAGACTTGGCTTTCGCATCAATCTCAACCGCATAGGCACAGAGAGCTTCCGCGCCAAAACTGGCGGCGCTGCTTTTTAGCGCATGGCTAATCTCTTTCAGATACGCATCTTTGTCTAGCTCCTCATCAGTACTCAGCTTTTCTATGTACTGAGCTAATTCACCCAGAAAGATATTAAGCAGCACAGGAACGTTATCGGTGCCTATCTCATTCGCCAGTCGGTCTATTTTAGTTTGATTTAACACTTCCATGATCGATTACTGTGTTTCCTTTGTATTCCAGTTTTGCAGCTTGCGATAGATAGTCGATGGACTCACATCCAAATAACCTGCGGCTTTAGGGATATTTCCTTCACACGCCTGAATCGCTTGCTCGATAGCTTTCTTCTCTGTTAACCACAGAGGGAAAATGTCATGCACAGAAAAGCTGTCCTTGTCTTGCAGATCTACCCTAATCTGATTTTCCACAGGTTGATTCAACGGTGGCGGCAGCATATCCAAGGAGATATTTTCGCCATTATTGAGCACGACTACATTTCTCAGAACATTCTGCAACTGGCGAACATTACCAGGCCACTCATATTGAGAGAATCGACTCACCACTTCTGGTGCTAATCGGACAAAGTCTTTTCCTTCCTCTTTAGACATAAAGCCTAGCAGAGAATAAGCAATTTCTATGACATCATCGCCACGTTCCCTCAAAGGGGGTAGATGTAATGGAATCACGTATAAACGATAATACAAATCTTCACGGAAGCGGCCTTCCTGCACCTCTTTCCAAGGGTCTCGGTTGGTTGCACAAACGAAACGTACATCGACGCTTTTCATTTTCGAAGAGCCGACTTTCTGGAAGGTACCCGTCTGAATAAAGCGTAGTAGCTTAGTTTGCAGATCCAGATCCATCTCACACAGCTCGTCAAGGAACAGCGTGCCTCCATCAGCCAACTCAGCCGCGCCTTGTCGATCAGTGGCAGCGCCGGTGAAAGCTCCCTTCACATGGCCAAACAGTTCACTTTCAATCAGATCTTTGGGGATAGCCGCACAGTTGATCGCAATAAACGGCTTATCACCACGTTTACTCGCGGCGTGGATAGCCTCAGCACAGACCTCTTTACCGGTACCACTTTCCCCAGTGATAAAAATACTGGCTTTACTGGATGCCGCCGAGTCAATGGTACGATAGACAGCCTGCATAGTGTGGCTACTGCCTATAAACCCCTGATAATTCTGGTTGCCGGGATTATCTGCTTCATTTTTAAGCTTGGTTGCTTTACGAATAGCATTGTTCACCGTGACACGAAGACGATCTGCTTCACATGGCTTAATCAAGAAGTCTTGCGCACCATGACGCATGGCTTCTACAGCGGTATCAATCGATCCATGAGCCGTCATGAAGATCACCGGCACATCCGGCATTTTCTGCTTTACAGCATGTAAAACATCCATCCCCGTCATGTCGGGAAGGCGAAGATCCAACAGAATTAAATCAGGAGTGCGAAAGTTGAGGCTTTCAATAGCATCGCGCCCAGTACCAACAATATTGATGTCGATACCCAATGGGGTGAGATAAGATCGATACAACGCCGCAACCGATGCGGTATCTTCCACCATCAAAAGGTATTTAGACTTTTGTGTTTGCGTATTGTGTTGCATAACCTAGCCGATTTTTTTCTTTGCAATTTGTATAAATGATTGCATTGCGCTTTGCATTTTGCAAATTAAATACTAAAAAAACGAGAAATGCGCGAAAATTGGCGTAAAAAATTGGCACGCTAAATGCTGCTACTAAATTGACCCTCATGGGTCACCTAGCCAACTGACGTTGTTAGTGAACTTAGTATTCACAAATTACAGCCAATAGAATTCTTTCTACTGGCTATTTTTTTACCTGTCTGTCAGAGGTGCATAGGATCAGCTGTTGGCAATAAACTGCTGACGTAACTTCTCTATCTGATCTCGCTTCTCAGCCGCTGCTTCAAACTCCAAATCTTGGGCGTGCTGATACATCTGGGCTTCCAGCTTGCTAATCTCTTTTTCAAGTTGCTGAGGCGTCATCGCATTGTATGATTGTGAGGGCTCTGCAACTTTGGATAACGGAACCTGCTTATTTGCTCGTGGCTTCTTGCTCTTAGCAATATCCCCAAGCTCCATAATATCTTTGATATTACGTTTCAGAGCCTGAGGCTTGATACCCATTTTATCATTGTATGCTTGCTGTTTCTCTCTGCGACGGTTAGTTTCTCCCATTGCCTTGTGCATCGATTTTGTGACAGTGTCAGCATAAAGAATCGCCTTACCACTAATATTACGTGCCGCACGGCCTATGGTCTGAATTAGCGAACGTTCTGAACGTAAGAAACCTTCCTTGTCAGCGTCCAGAATAGCCACCAGCGAGACTTCCGGCATATCTAAGCCTTCTCGTAACAGGTTGATGCCAACCAGTACATCAAACTCACCTAACCTCAGATCACGAATAATCTCGACTCGCTCAACCGTATCGATATCAGAGTGAAGATAACGAACACGAACATCATGTTCTGTTAGATACTCGGTCAGATCTTCTGCCATCCGTTTTGTCAGAGTCGTAACAAGAACACGCTCGTCTTTAGCAGAACGAATCCGAATTTCAGAGAGCAAATCATCCACCTGAGTTGCGACTGGGCGAACTTCTAACTCAGGGTCGAGTAAGCCCGTTGGACGTACGACTTGATCGGCTATTTGACCATCGGACTTCTCCAGCTCATAGTTACCCGGTGTGGCAGAGACAAAAATGGTTTGTGGTGCAAGAGATTCGAACTCTTCAAACTTTAGTGGGCGATTATCCAAGGCTGAAGGCAAGCGGAAACCAAATTCCACCAATGTTTCTTTGCGAGATCGATCGCCTTTAAACATGGCACCAATTTGTGGCACCGTCACATGCGATTCATCGATCACTAGCAGGCCATCATGAGGCAAATAATCAAATAAAGTCGGTGGCGGCTCACCTTCACTGCGACCACTGAGATAGCGCGAGTAGTTTTCAATTCCCGAACAGAAACCAAGCTCAGTCATCATTTCAATATCGAACTGGGTTCGCTGGGAGATACGTTGTTCTTCGAGTAGTTTGTTGTTGTCCAGCAAGTATTTCTTTCGACTTTCCAGCTCAACTTTAATGTTCTCTATCGCCTCTAGGATTTTATCTCTGGGCGTCACATAGTGCGTTTTCGGATAGATGGTAAAACGAGGTAAATCGCGCTGTTTAACAACGCCAGTGAGGGGATCGAAAATACTAATGCAATCGATCTCATCATCAAACATTTCGATTCTCACAGCATCCTGATCCGATTCAGCAGGAAAAACATCGATCACTTCACCACGCACACGAAACTGACCTCGCTCAAAAGCCACATCATTTCGACTATACTGCAGCTCCGCCAAACGGCGCAGGATATCACGCTGGTCCATCACGTCCCCACGTCGGATATGCAGCATCATCTGTAAATAGGACTGCGGATCACCCAGACCATAAATCGCGGACACAGAAGCGACGATAATGGCATCTTTTCGTTCCAGCAGGGCTTTGGTTGCTGAGAGACGCATTTGCTCGATATGCGCGTTCACAGACGCATCTTTCTCTATAAAGGTATCCGTTGTTGGTACATAGGCTTCAGGTTGGTAATAATCATAGTAAGACACAAAGTACTCAACCGCATTATTAGGGAAAAACGCTTTCATCTCTCCATAAAGCTGTGCTGCTAGCGTTTTATTCGGTGCCAATAAAATGGCCGGACGCTGCGCCTGCGCAATGACATTAGCAAGGGTGAACGTCTTACCTGAGCCAGTCACCCCCAACAAAGTTTGGTGAGCGAGGCCCGAATCTAACCCATCCAGTAACTGGCTAATCGCGGTTGGCTGGTCACCTGATGGTTGGTAATCCGACACCAAATCAAAAACTTTGCTCATTTGCACCTCGCCCGAAAATGAAGAAGACATCCGGTCTATTTTGACTGTATAGATATACAGATACAATAGCTAAAGAGAAAATAACCCTCTGTTTTAAAAAATTTGCTCTGCTAATGCTAGATCGCTATCTTCAATCCTGCTATCATCTCTCGCCCTACTCGAGATCCCTCTCTTGAAAACTCCAAAAACTAACCACAGCTTACCCACATTTTTCTATAAAACTTAAACTTACCCACATCGTTCAAAAATTTATTGACGGAACAAAGTACGATCTAAGCCTGCTTTGATGCTTTATTATACAATAAGTTAGCTCATGATCCTGATTGATTATTTTTAGAGCTAAAACCCTATTATTGCTAGATTTATTCATTGCCCAAGATTCATTAACACAGTTATCCACAATTTTGGTGGATAAGTAAACCTAGCCTATACACGTCAAGGGCTACAAAAAAGTAAAGCATTTTTTAACAAAAAAATTTAGAGAAATGAGGCAATTTTGAGGTTGACAGAATTTCGTCTCATCGATAATATTCGCAGCGCTTAAACGCAATTCCCCCTTAGTTCAGTTGGTAGAACGGCGGACTGTTAATCCGTATGTCGCAGGTTCGAGTCCCGCAGGGGGAGCCAAATTCAAGAAGAAAGACGTCCTAGGACGTCTTTTTTTGTATCTAAACCTAGCTATTTCAAGGAATGGTATTCTCTTAACGTCTTTTCCTGACTCGTACTAGCTTAGAAGTTTAGGTACACAAATAGGTATATTGTCCGTATGTTCCAATTTACGGCGTACCAATCATGGAAAGAGCAACTAAATCTTTAACAGATAAACAAATCTCAACGCTAAACCACAAGATAAAGAATTTACACTCTTTGATGATAATGGCCTTCGTCTACGTGTAAAACCAAACGGTACAAAGACCTGGTTATTCAACTATACACGCCCGTACAGCGGTAAACACGCTAACATGACTTTGGCAGCTACCCTAGCCTTTCACTACTAATGCAAGAAAGAGAGCTCTTGGAGCGATAGAGACGCTCCTGCAAGGCATTGATCCTCAAGTTAAACTCAAGAACCAACAAATAACCGAGCAACAGCGTTTAGAATCTACATTAGCTGAAATAACAAACAGCTGGTTAGAAGTCAAAAGTGCTACCAGCCAAAGCTAAAAATGACAATGGGGAGCTGTCCCGCTCCCCATTCTTTTTTTGCCTCAATGCCCCAGTTTTAAAGTATATGTTATCTGTTAAAAAGCTTATCCACGAAAAGCAATCAATAATAAAACGGGAAGACCTGTTAGCCACATATTAATCAATACAGTCGAAAATCTAAACAAAGGATAATCAGAACCATAAATAGATTTGATGCTTTGACGCCACTCTTGAATCTCTGCCTTCGGTATTCGCCAAACGTACCTAAGTATGAGATATGCGTACAATATATGACTTGTAGAACTAGCAAAAACCCAAGAAATATTACTCTCTAAAATAAATTTAGCTCGTTCTCTAAACTTAGATGGAGCACAATTCACTGTGCTATGAATAATCTCGTATTTTCGCTTCCGAAGCTTTATTGATAAGTAGATATTCAAGGCAACGTATGGGAACCCACCTACTACCAGAAGTAACACACCGGTTTTAATAGCTAGATCAATCAAAAATCATTTCCTCAATTACTTTCCCTGTTTCGTTCGAGAGCTCTCCTCCATACATTCCCCAGATAAAAGAGCCACCAGCAACCAATGCAATTGATAACCCTCCAGTTACAGGTATAAGAGCGATTCCCCATCCTATAGCAAGTCCCCCCAAAACGTTTGTAAGACCTGATGTACTATTTCTAACAACACTTCGATTGCAAGCTTCCTCAAACCAACCGCTAGTATTGCATGTCTTTGCCACATCCACAGCGTTACCATACAAGCCTGCTCCAATCACTAACCCATTAGCAACACCCAAAAATCGACTGAAAGACATTGCTTGCTTATACAAACTAGTCATCTCAATCCCAGAGACTGCCTTAGAGAAATCTTTCGCGCGATACAATTGTCGCTTACCGACATTAAGATAGTCATTGATACGTTTCGCTTGAACATTTTTAATGTAACCTGGTTTACCAACCTCAGAGAGAATCGATTTAATCTCACTTTGAAATGCTCTGGCTTCTTTTCTCCATGCCTTATAGTCAGGATTAGAATAAAGCGCTTGCCCTGATAAGCCTTTAGTCTTCTCTGCAATATAACGTGAATACTCTGCAAATGACTTCATTCGCTGGCTTAGCTTATTTCCTTGGACCTGAGCTCCTGCAACCACGGCTCCCGCTCCTGCAACGATGTTATTTAAACTAAAACCACTAGGGCCTATTGATGCTGGCTCACCTTGGTAAACATCTAGATCGGATGTCGCGGCAACAAGTAAAGCATTAGTTGCTGTTTCATGATGTTCTGCAAACCATTTCTTTTCTTCACTAGAAAGCTGCAAAAAGTCAGTCATAAGCTCACTGGCTTGATTGATCGCTAATTCTTCATCTGGATGTTTTTCTACCCATGGAGATACAACTAAAGGCATTCCTTCAATAATCTGACTGAAGCTACGTTTAAGGTGAGGGTTTGATTCAAATATATGATCAATGATGTTTTCGTCTTTCGACAGATAGGTTTCTTGTGCAAAATCTTCCACACTCATTTTTTTATCGGCGAAGACAAGATACACATCATCGACATCCTGAGGAGAGATGCTTACTATGTTTGCCACAGCAAGGTCGTTATTTACAATACCTTCACTACTGATAGGTGTGACTGACGTGCCTTGAAAATTGCCGTTGTAAGCATAGTGAGTGTTTGCTGAACGATTGTATGTCTTGGGGCCCACAGGTGGTAATGCACGTTGCACTGTTTTGGTAGTATCAAGATGCACAGGCTCTTGAACCTTGAGCGTATCCCCAACTTTCAACGACATCGGATCGGCATTGTATTGCGGATTCAAATTAAGTAACTGTTTAGCCGACAAACCATATTGCTCTGCAATGACTCCCCATGATTCCCGTTGATTAGTGTTTGAGCCCGTACCAACGGTATGAGTTTCTGGTTTGCTCTCGGCTTTATCCGTTTCCACTGGTTGAGTGGTTTGCCTTTCGACGACAGGCTGTTTTAGTGCCGTAAAAAGCTCACTGATTTCGAGCTTGATACCATGCTGAGCCACCCAGTCATCATTGAGATTATCAAGCTCTTCTCGGGTGATTTGCTGTTCAAGGTAAACAAGGCTCTGGTTTTCAACGTCTTGGCCTGCCAGTTTCCAGTACACCAAGATAGCACTTTGCAGTCGGTTGTAGCCTTGCTCATCATTCAGTTGCTCATGCGTGGAACATGTAGCGTAAAATGCCCACTTGCCTTCACCCAGCAGCTTGTACTCTTGCACTAATCGGTCGTTATGAAAGTGGTAATAGTAACCTTCTGTTGGCAGTCCTAATCGCTCTCCTAGCTGCACCGATGGGACGACTGGGATAAATGCTTCTTCCACGACACCGGAGCCTATTGGCTTCACTTGCACGCTGTCAGGTACGTTGATGCCCATTGAGCTGTCCGCCACTTTCGCAAACAATTTTTTCGGCTCATCAAAGGCCGTGTGAGCAATGTACTTAGTACCGTGTTCCGTGGGCTCAGTTTGCCAGCGACCAATCATAGCTTCTTGTTTGGTCTTGCCCAGTTGAAACGCACAGCCCACGCTTTTTTTGAATGTGTCCTCAGAGCACGCAATTTCAAAGCAATATTCATAATTGAGCTGGGGTGGAGCATCAGAATTATCAGGCTTGATGGGCTCAGGGACATAGGTCTCTTCGATACTTGGAGCGTATGCCGCACGACTTTGACTTGACGCTGCTCTACTTACCGCTCCACGAGATATTTTCGCTCTAGAGAGAAAGGCGTTTTTTGCCTCTGGCGATAAGGCCTCTTGCCCTTCNTGGAGCGTATGCCGCACGACTTTGACTTGACGCTGCTCTACTTACCGCTCCACGAGATATTTTCGCTCTAGAGAGAAAGGCGTTTTTTGCCTCTGGCGATAAGGCCTCTTGCCCTTCAGTAGACAAGCTCCACGATTTACTCATTCCATCACGGAGCATCACTGGCTTAGATGGAGTGTCCGTCAACAGAGCCAACTCACCACTTTTGAGTTTGTCCATAAAGCGAGAGAAACTCATCCCATGGGGGATTGCAGAACTCAGCGCCCTTTCCGTTAACCTTTCTATATCCCCTTCGACTTGACCGAACTCATGCGTCATCAGCTCCGTTAGCCGTACTACTCTGTAACTCACTGTTAATTCTACTACCACTTTTTTAATGAGGCCTATTCTACTCAATCCATAGAGGGAGCAGGGCTGATAACTTCTATTTGTTCCCAGCAATGCGCTAGAGTGTGACCGTTGTTCCTTCAGCTCCTCACGTTAGTAATTCACTCATCAATAGCATTTATCTCTTTCGTGCATCGATACTCAAATAGGTAACTTTGTAGCTGCACTCGTTGCGTCCCAGCCTCACACGCAGCATCATGGAATCACACCTAAGTGTTATTATTATCAGTGACTTCGAGTGATTAACAGACACGCCCAACTCAGAATTAGAATAAGCTGGCCAATATACTAATGGCTCCTTTCTGTACAAAGTTGGGTGTGTCAAGTAATACCAATGAGCGCGCTTTGCCGCTATAGTGCTCCTCTATCGCTTCTTGCCAAGCCTCTTTGAGGTGCTCAACCAATTCGTTGCGCTTGTCCCAGCATATGGTGAGGACAAAATGTTTGCTGTAGTCAGTAAACAACATCACGCGATAGTTGTGTGACGGCACCTTGTCCTCTCGCTTGCGCCATACATAGAACACTGAACCCGTATCGAGCTTTTCTTTAAGCAGCATAAAGTAATTGTTAATAAAGCTAGCAACTGACTTTAGGTGCACAGATAGGTCATTTGCCCTACACCTAAACTGTCTCAGCACAGGCTTAGACCAAGCAGGAAATAGTATCTATCTATTTGGGTTCGAGTCCCGCAGGGGGAGCCAAATTCAAGAAAAAGACGTCCTAGGACGTCTTTTTCGTTTTAAAGAGCCTAGTAACGACTCAAGCGCACTGCTCGACTTTACCTTGTTCTGTTTTCGCCTTTGGTTTTGATGTCTTTTTCGCAGTGTCTAGATTCACAACTTCTTCTGTGGAGACATTCTTTGAATTCCCAAGAAAGACACCGCCTTTCTGAATAGTGAACTCTGTGGCAGACACCTCCCCTTCAAGGTAACCGTGCTCAAGAATCTCCAAGCTTTTGGTGTACACCTTGCCAAGAAAGCGACCATTAACGATTAAACGCTCGGCTCGAATTGAACCATCCACTGAGCCCGTCGCACTGATAGTGACACTTCGATCGGTTTCAATACTGCCCTTTATTTGTCCATCTATCTGGATGTGACAAGTAAGCTTGAGTTGTCCTTCAATGTAGCCTCCTTCCGCGATGACAGTTTGAGAGCAGTGGCTATTTGATTCTCTATTCTGTTTACCAAGTAATCCCATTTTACGTCCTTATTCGATTCGAAAATCGAGTCAAAGTTGTTCATTTCCCATTTAGTGAAAGGCAAAGGATCCAGAGAGCGCCCCACCAAACGAACCTCATAATGAAGGTGATACCCAGTCGACAACCCAGAGTTACCTGACAAGCCAATCAAATCACCCTTTTTAACGTAATCTCCACGTTGTACCTTGAATGCACTCAAGTGAGAATAAGAAGAAGTAAAGCCAAATGAGTGCGCTAGTTTTAAGAAATTACCTGAGCCTTTATTACTCTTTCTCGCCACTTCAATAATGCCATCTGCAGGAGCATAAATTGGCGTACCTGCATTCACCGCATAGTCAATACCATGATGCATAGTCTTCATTTTGGTTACGGGATGTACCCGACGGCCATAATGGGAAGAAAGATAACCAGATTTCACAGGTCTACCATTGGGTATCAACTGCATCATTTGGTGACGAACAGCGGTACTAAGTGCGGCACTATCCACTCGATCTCTTAAATCTAAAGACTCGTTAGAAAGCGCCAACGCAGACTCAATATCACGCAGCTTGTCCGTCACATAAGCGAGATCATTCTTCTTCTTTGTCAGGTGGCTTTCTAAACCACTCTGAAATTCATGAGAACGTACCAACTCTTTCTCAAGAGAATAGGTCTTACTCAACAACTCACTTTTTTCTCGCTCAGAATCTGAGGCATCCCCCGCGAGCATAGACAAAAGCCCAAGCAGCGTGCAAAACACCACAACAATGAATAACAGAGAATACTTAATCCCGGTTATGGCGCGGAACGAAAGATTAAAAAAGCGCGTCCCATCAATGCCTGTGACCATAACGGTTAAGTGATTAGATTCCATATTTTCTCAATGACACAGTCTTACAATCATTCAAGTGCAAGGAATTCTATCAGGGCAGAACAACGTGAAAAGAGGCAGGTTTCCAATTCGGAAACCTTATCCCAGAGATAAAAATCGAATTTAATTGCAGGTCAAAACAGGTCGCTTTGCCTATTTTGGTACGAAAAACAGCGAGAAAATTACTCCGCAACTTTCTCGCGATGAAAACGCTTCATGTCACTGGCAAATTGTTTAAAGTCAATACGTTTAACCAACGCCGCACAAACTGGTGGCAGGGGGTCAAACATGAACACGCTGTCATTATGGATAAGATCATCGACAATGAGGGTCAAATTATCTTTGTTGGATAACCCAGTAGAAAGGTACAGTGCGTGGATTTTCGCCACACTACTCACTTTGTCCAGCTTGCGGGTAAAGCTATCCAATACAGACTCTGCACTTTGACGAGCCCCCGTAAGAAATTCAGCATGGAGTTGAATTAACGCCAAATGCTGGCTTTCGCTCTCTGTGAGCTTATAGCGAGAAATTTCTTTAACAACCTGGTCAAACTTCTTCCCATACAAACCGCTCCCTTCTTCACTTCGCATCCAAAGCATTAACAACGCAAACAGATAATTTAGTGTGTATTGGGCAACATCTCTGTTAATCAGCTTGGCCGTGTTAAGACCAGAGGAAAAATGCACCAAAGCATCATCATGTCGGCCGGCGGTAATACTCATCAGCGCCAACGATGTCTGCTGAGCCAAATTCAGACCCCAGCGTGAGCCTGACCGACTCAGCAAGCGATAAGCCTCCTGGATGTTGCCATTTTGCAACATCAGCAACGTTCCTATCTCATCAAATGGCTGACCGAGTTGAAACTTGGCTGAATTAAACTTGTTATACAGTTCTAGTGCGTCGTCTGACTGCGCATTTAACACCAGAGCATTGAGAAACAGGCTAATCTCTAGGGAATAATCTCGCTTACCGGCTTCTTTTATCAAGGCTCCGTATAACTCAGTTGCTTGCTTAAGCTCACGTTTCACCAGATGGTGATGAGCTCGATTGAGTTTGAAATCGTACTGATACTCAACGTAGTGCTGCTCAAAGAATTGGTAACGTTTTGCTATCTCGTCAGCACATTCAAGATCGTTACGCTGCAGCAGCGGCCATACTTTGTTCTTCTTCTCAAACACCTTGCGGATCAAAACGCTAATATCTCGCTGATTATCTTCTGGTTTAAGGTGAACATCACCCAAGTAGTAAGAACTGTCACGGAGACTGCTATCAGAACAATCCATAATGATTGTCGAACGCTCATCAATGGTATTCGCTTTCCTCAGCTCAAGAACCACATCCTGTGACTTTACGGTGTTTTTGCGAAAGCTTTGATCGCAAATCAGAATATCAAACCGACCATGGAACGTCCGATTGAGCGCTTCATGAGGAGAATTAAGATGGATTATCTTGTGTTGTTTGATTCCCAATGACAGCATAAGACTAGATATACTGATGTTTTTGTTGGGAAATTCTTTGATAATAAGGACATTTGCATCTCTTAACTTAAGCATACCAACCTTTCTCTCCTTCCTTAGGTTAATTAGGCTTGATGCCGTTTAAGGTGACGCAAAGCCTTGCGGGTGACGAATTATTGAGCTTTTTGCACGAATCGGCTATTGATAATCTCTTCTAACGCGAGCTCTTCCTTATATCGAATGTCAGAATTGTGCTCTTCCTTCCAACCTTTAAGGGTGTTTTCTAGACCTTTAACTCTAAAATGTTTAATTTCCAGCTGCTTTTGCAATGATGTGCACTGCGCTTGCATTAGCTCCTGCTCGTGCTCCTGATGGACAATCAACCTATGAAGCATCTGATCGACACGACTGCGATTGAGCAGTGCCTCTCGGTGCAAAGACGTTGCAGTACTCGATCGTGGCTGTGTCTGGCTTTTGAGGTCCACAAGCTGTTGTAAACGCAGCTGGGCTAGTGTGTGCTGTTGGCGCAGCGATTCCAACTGCGTTGACATCCTATCTCGATGTTTTCGCTGAATTTTCTGAAACTTCTCCACAGCACGCAATTTTGCTTCCATACGTTAATTCCTAGTTTGATTGAAACAGCTGTGCCAGCTCTGTCAGGCTTTGAGGAAAATCCACAGAACAGTCTGCCGCTTGCTGAAGGTACTCGGTCAATTGTGGATACAAAGCCACTGAGCGATCCAGTTCAGGATCTTGTCCTGGTTGGTAACCTCCAAGTGGCAATAAATCTTTAACCTGAAGGTAGTTCGAGTAGGCCCTGCGAAATTCATTAGCCACAGTCAAATGTGCAGGCTGCGCGCAAGCCGTCATACAACGGCTGATTGATGCATTAATATCAATCGCTGGATAGTGCCCTTGCTCTGCCAATTTACGAGATAAAACAACATGACCATCAAGAATGGCGCGAGCCGAGTCGACCACCGGATCTTGCTGATCATCACCTGCGGCAAGAATGGTATAGATGGCAGTCAGACTACCGTTTTGGTTTTCACTGTTCCCGGCACGCTCAAGTAACTGTGGCAAGACATTAAACACCGATGGTGGATAACCACGTGTGGCAGGTGGCTCCCCCAGAGAAAGCGCAATTTCCCGCTGAGCCATCGCGTAACGGGTTAAAGAATCCATCATTAGTAAAACATCTTTACCTTTATCACGAAAATACTCAGCCACTCGATGGCATAACAGTGTGGCTCTAAGACGCATTAAAGGTGATTCATCTGCCGGTGCTGCGATAATAACGGCTTTCTCACGCGCTTCGGGGGTGAGGTTCGATTCAATGAACTCACGCACTTCACGGCCCCGCTCACCAATAAGGCCCACCACAATGACATCGGCTTCTGTATTTTGAGTGATCATTCCCATCAAAACACTTTTTCCCACGCCACTACCAGCCATTAACCCAATACGCTGGCCTTTACCCACCGTAAGCAAGCCATTAATCGCTCGTACCCCAACATTGAGCGGTGAATCAACAGGCCTGCGCTTAAGTGGATTGATCGGCTTAGGTTCAAGAGATACCCGATCACCACCTTGTAATGTCGGGCCGTTATCAAGGGTTTCACCTAGACCATTGACGACTCGTCCCATCCAGTTGTCGCTGAGTTGAACCGTACTGTCCCCATCCAGCGGCACCACTTTCGCTCCCGCGAACAAACCACCGAGGCGGCGAATGGGCATCAGATAAGCGATGGTATGATCAAAGCCCACGACCTGCGCTTCAATCATGTCACCTTCTGCAGTTTCAACTAGGCAACGTTGCTCAAGCTTAAAACGGCACCCCACCGCTTGAAGCATGAGTCCGGTTACTTTCACTAGCCGCCCCGTGACCCTCGCCACAGGAATGGAATCCAGTGAAGCTATCGCTTCACTGGTTCGTTCAGAGAGGAGTTCAAAAGCAAGCGTATTACTCATTATCACCTTCTGCTGCTGGTGTCACTTCTTCAAGCAAATGCTCTTTAACGTTATCCATGCACGCTTGTAAGCGCGAGTCACAGCTGGCGTCCGCTTCAGCATCATCGGTCACCAAATGACACCCGCCAATCGGCAGTTCTGGATTGGCGACCAGCTTCCATTCTTTCGGCAATTCCGCATTGATTTGAGTGATGCGGTCAAGATCCTGTGGGTTAAGATGAACCGTCACCTTCTCTGTTTTTCCGGGCATTGCCTCAAGTGTTTCATCAACAAGCGCCAGAATTTGCTGTGGCATCAAAGTCAGCTCTGCTCGAATTACCTGTTGTGCGACTTTCTGTACCAGCTCGCAAATAATGTGACGTTGTTGTTGCTCGCGCTCAGACTGCCAACGTGACAGGGTTTGATAAAGCTCATTCACCGGTTTGGCTGCTTCAAGAAATGCCTGTTTGCCTGATTGTTCACCAGATACAAAGCCTTTCTGGAACCCTTCTTTCTGGCCTTCCAACAAGCCTTGCTGCTTCCCTTGGCTTAATCCTTGACGAAGACCTTCTTCATGCCCCTGTTCGAGACCAGTCTGGAAGCCTTCTTCAAGCTTTTGTTGAAGGTCTATCTGGGATTCCTGCCAGGAATCATCGATGGCAAATTCATCATCGCTTGCCATTGGCTGCGCCAGTGGCGGAAAACGATGAATACGATAACCTGATGCTGGGACTTGCAGTAAACTTGATTTCACTACTGACATGCCTTACTCCACTGTCGGTTCATCATAAAGCAAGAGTTCGATTTCGCCCGCCTCATCCAGTTCACGTACGATCTGCATGATTTCTTGCCTAGCTCGCTCAACTCGACTGAGTGGCACCGCGCCACGAATTTCCATGTCATCTTCGAGCGCTTTCACCATGCGCTGCGGCATTGCGCTCTTAATGGATTGCTGAAGAAGAATCTCTGCCCCTTTCAGGGCCAAGCCCCAAAGCTCAAGTGGGACTTGCTGAACCAATCGGTCCATGGTTTCTTCGCTCTGACGACCTAATACCATAAAGTCGAACATGTTCAGCTCAATTTCACTCACCACTTCTTCATCGTGCAACTTGAGCATTTCCATCAGTGAACCACGGTCACCTTCAAAGCGATTGATAATATCCGCCACTTGCTTGACCCCAGATAACGGAGCACTCTGACTAACCGATACCTGCTCAATGCAACGTTCAATCAGGTCGTTCAGATCGCTTGCAACCTGATGGTCGATATCCTGAAGCTGAGCAATCCGATACAGAAGTTCATCATGATGGTCTTCCGGCAGATACTTAAGCACAGCGGATGAGCTTTCTGGGGGCAGATAAGCCAGAAAAATCGCCTGCATCTGTGGGTGCTCATGGGAGATAAATCTTGCTAAGACCTCAGCTTCCACCCACTGCAAACGCTGCATATTATTGCGGACCTCATCACCATATAGGTTATTAAGAAGCCCCTTGGCTAAGTCATTGCCCAACGCTTTACGCAGTGTATTCGACAGGTATTCTTTCGATGCACCACGAATACCGCTATGTTGACGAAAATCTTCAAAGAAATGCTGGATAACGCCGTTGGCACTATCACTTTTTATCCCACTCAATTTCGCCATTGCTTTGGTCACACGCTGGGTTTCGTCCCGGGTAAAGTGTCGCAGCACTTTGGCTGCGGCATCTTCCCCCATGCCGAGAAGAACGAGAGCGGTTTGTTCTACATGACTAAGCGTTGCTTTTTGCTTTAACTCTGCTGTGTTCATTCACATTTACCCATTGTTTTAATACTTCGGCGACTCGTTCAGGTTCTTCGTTGGCAATTAACTGTAGATGTTTCAACTGAATCTCTAGTGGGGAACCCGCTGGCGGTAACATATCATTACCCACATCTAAGCCAGAGGAAGCGGCAATACCTTTTTCTGATAGCTTGCGATTCAGTGCCTCTTCACGTTCACGCTCTTCACGTGTTTGCAGATTGTCGAAGATAGGCTCTTCTTGTGGATCGGCAAATTCCAGCTCTTGAGAGCGTAGGTCCGCACCAGTCAAATGCATGATAAGTGGACGCAGCACGAAGAAAATCATCGCCATACCTAACATACCACCAATCACATAGCGCATTGGCTGCTGAATCGTTGGGTCTTGCCACCAAGGAATGGTCGGTGGCGCCTCAATCGCGAGTGGTGTAAAGCTAAAACTCATTAAGCTGAGGCTGTCGCCACGCTCAGCGGCAATACCCACGGCATCTGTGACCATAGTGGAAATCTGAGCTTTTTCGTCCGCAGTCCAAGCGGTACCATTCGGCGCCGCGGCCTCATTGAGCAAGACAGAAACACTAAGCTTTTCAATCTGGCCCTGCTGATAGTGTGTGCGTCGCACGCTACTTCCCACTGCATACTGACGATTGACTTCAGAGCGAGCATTGGTGTTTTGGCTATCTTGGGTCGGGACTTCACCGGTTACAGGGGGCTGATTACTCAATGTTCCCGGCACACCTAACGCAATCTGATCAACCGAATTGTTGGAGATGGTGTGCTCATTCCGGACGATCGGCGTGTTATCCAGGATTTCTTGAGTTTCTTCCACCTGGCTGAAGTCCAGATCCGCCGCCACTTGCACGCGAAAGTTACTCGGGCCAACAATCGGAGTTAGCATGTCGGACGCGCGCTGAATAATTTGTTTCTCAACGTTCTTCTGATACTCAAGATATTTGGCATTGACCTTACCGGCTTCCGCAGAGGCAACATCGGCACTGAGCAAGCGACCATATTGATCAATCACAGAGACTAGCTCAGGCTTCATTCCTGTCACACTGCCAACAACCAGATTAATGATCGCTTCGACCTGCTCCGGCTTCAAATCTTCACCCGGTTTAAGTTCAAGCATGACTGATGCTGAAGGCGCTTCGCTGTTTTGTCTCACAAAGAGCGTTTGTCTCGGTATGGCTAGGTGAACACGAGCATTGGAAACTGCATTGAGAGACATGATGGTACGTACCAATTCACCTTCCAAACCATGGCGATAGCGCGCAGTTTCCATAAACTGACTGGTGCCAAGCGAGCTGTCTTCTTTGAGTGAGTCCAAACCTGTTGGTAGCTTGGCTTTCACACCCTTTGCCGCCAACAACATTCTGATCTTAGCCACTTCACCTTCGGGC
This sequence comes from Vibrio sp. Isolate24, assembly GCF_022398215.1. Taxonomy (NCBI): domain Bacteria; kingdom Pseudomonadati; phylum Pseudomonadota; class Gammaproteobacteria; order Vibrionales; family Vibrionaceae; genus Vibrio; species Vibrio sp. Isolate24. The sequence goes on along the minus strand of NZ_JAKEUU010000002.1, from coordinate 54,361 downwards.
ACTAATACTTGGCCATTTTGCTCTTGAAGTCGGTAATTGATACCTTCGGATTCAAGAACAGAGACAATTTCACCAGTATCAAATCTTTCTTGTTGACTGTACAACGGACGGTAGCTCTGCGTTGAACTCCAAAGGGCCACCACAATGATGGCCGCTACAATGGCAGCTAGCACAGCAGACAGAACCAGATTTCTCTGACTGTTTGACCACAACTGTTTTAATTTATGAGTAAAATCTTCCATTCCCCGAGTCGAGGAAGTTTGCGTACTGGCAGCGCTAAATGTTCCACCACCTGCAACTTGTGTTGTTAAGTCTGACATGGATTACACCGGCATCTTCATAATATCTTCAAACGAGGTCACGACCTTGTTACGTACCTGCATCAATGCATTGAACGACAGGCTGGCTTTCTGGCTAGCGATCATAGCTCCGACTAAATCATCACTTTTCCCTGTCTCTACTGCGGTCATTTTTTGACTGGCTGCCGACTGGTGTTGATTAACCGTATCAAGCACATTGGTCATTGCGGTGGAAAATGAGAGAGGCTGATTCACCTGCTGCACATCAAGTGGATTGGCAGAAACCGCGAACTCGGGTTGAATCTGAGTACGCATTGCATCCATTTTGGATAGCATTAGCTGTTCTGCGGTCATTGCACTGTTTATTGGTTGACTTGCCATAACTTATCCTCCTTAAGCAGCCGAGCCTAGAGCCGACTGTAGATCAATACCTTGTTCGCGCATTGCCGCTAGTTTGTAGCGCAAAGCGCGCGTTGTGACACCAAGTGCGTTTGCCGTCTTGGTTCGATTGCCGCCATACTGGCGAAGTTGTTCAAGAATGTACTGGTATTCAGCCTGTTTTTTAGCCTCAACATGCCCCATGCTCTGTGAAGGCGTGGCTGTTTCAACTGGGCTGATGAGCTCAACTGGTAGCATCAGATCATGCGCGGTAATGTAGTCACCGTGTCGCATAACCAAAGCACGCTGGATAACATTTTCCAGCTCTCGGATATTGCCAGGCCAGTGATACTGGCTAAGAGCCATCATGGCATCTTGGGAGAGATGACATTGGCTGCCATCCTGATATTTGTTAATAAAAAACTGACTGATAGGTAAAATGTCTTCACTGCGCTCTCGTAGAGGAGGCCAATGCAGGGGTAATACATCCAATCGATAGTAAAGATCTTCGCGGAACGTGCCATTTTTCACTTCTTCGCGCAGATCTTTGTTTGTCGCCGCAATCACTCGAATATCAAGTTGAATCGGCTTATGACTACCTACTCGCTCTACTTCGCGCTCTTGAAGTACACGCAGAAGCTTGGCCTGAACCGCAGGCGTCATCTCACCGATTTCATCCAGCAGTATGGTTCCATTATTCGCTTCTTCGAACTTGCCGCTTTGAGAATGAGTCGCCCCAGTGAAAGCCCCTTTGACATGACCAAACAACACAGCTTCAAGCATAGATTCGGGGATAGCGGCACAGTTTACAGCGATGAATGGGCCACTTGAGCGTGGAGAATGTTCGTGGACGTAACGCGCCAACACTTCTTTACCGGTGCCGGATTCTCCCGTCACCAAGACACTGGCATTCGTACACGCTGCACGGTGAGCGAGCTGAAGTACCTGTTTGCTCCGCCATGACTCGGCAACAATGTTGGCCATTGGTTTACCAATCACTTCAACGCGGCGTAAAAGGTTGACTAACTGACTATTTTCAAAAGGACGAAGCAGATAATCCGTCGCGCCAGCCTTCATGGTTTCAGCGGCTAAGATTCCCTGCTCTTGTTCAACAATTGCTATAGCCACTCCATTACTCGATGTCTTTTGATGACAACTGACGAATTCTCTGACACACATGTCAGGCAGGTTTGAACTCACCAAAGTAATGGGCATCGCGCCTTCAAGCAGCGCACTTCGCCCCGTCCGAGCGTGAGTCACTCGATAACCTGAATCCTCTAACACTCTAATGACTGGCTGAGCAAATTCATCCTTTGGCTCAACTAACAAGATATTTGTCTCTGTCATTTTTAAGCCTTTTCCATTTCGTTAATTTTTTTAATTTTTGTGGGTATTACTGCTTCATCATTGCGTACCAGTCTTAACGTCACACGACGATTCTTCGCTTGCCCTTCTGGTGTTGCATTACTGGCGATGGGGTACCGAGGACCATGAGACCGTACTTCTATTCTTGCGTCCTCTATACCGTATTTTTTAAGTGCCTTAGCCACCAACTCGGCTCGTTGCTTTGAGATGGTTAAATTAGCCACCTTGGAACCAATGTTGTCGGTATAACCATCAATGAGAATTTTACTGATATTGTTATCGGCTCGAAGATAGGTGTTTAGTGCATCAAGCGTATTCGTTTGTTGGGTGGTTAGTTGGCGTTGGCCAAACTCAAATGAGAGAGTGATATTTCGTGCTTGAGCATAGGACATACTTGGTAAGGAGGATTGGCAGCGACGAAATTGGGTGAGAGCAGTCTGAATTCGAATCGTCGGGAGAATATAGGCTCTATAATCGGAAGCGTTTCTTCCGCTAAAAGCAAACTTTATCCAATGTCCAGCTTCCATGTTATTCAACAATTCAGCCATATTATGCTTAAAAGTAGAATACTGATTATTAATAGTCGTATTCTGACTGATGAGTAGAAGTTCATTTTCATTACTCCATGGCGCTGGATAACTATATAACTTCCCACTATTCCAGTTTTTATTATTCTTCTCTACTTGTGCATGGAAATATATGTTTCCCACTTCTTCAGAGCGGAAATAAAACTTCCCATAGGAAGAGTCTTCATACTCCAAATTACACGCTAAGCTACTCCCTTTATAAACCCAATCTACTTCATCCATAGGAACTTCCACTTCAGTGTCAGCAAAAGAAGAACAATGAAAGAGTAAAGCTAATAAATATATTTTCTGAGCTTTAGTATTCATGATGTTATATGAGTGCCATTAAATAAAAAGAAGAATCATCTAATTAGAATTAAATAAGAGATATCATTGAATTCGTGAATTTATAATTGTCTATATTTCAACCACCACCCTCAGGCACTGGCACAATGTAATTAACATGTAACAAATCAATAAAATCATTAAAAACCAAAAAGATAAAACAGAACAACAAACTGATAACAACTAAAAATCATCATTCGTCATTTGTATACATCGAAAACTAACCTGTTTTATTTTTTATGAGAAGATATATATTACGACTTAAAATCAACATATGGAGTAAAGTCACAAATTTTATAAAACGGGGTTATTTATAACAAATTTTTCTATGTAGACTTGCGCCAATTGAGTTAGAAAATTTAAAAATCGCTTTGTCAAGACATGGTAAAATATAAATGGAAAGTAGCAGCAAGATATCTATTCCAGACTATCAGACTCTAAGCATAGAATCTCTAGGGAAACCTATTCACGTAATTCGAGACAGGTTGGATGATTTAATATCCACCTCGTGTAACGGCCTGACTTATGAGCTGCAAAACTGGTTAAAAACACATCACGCAGATGTCAATATAAATCAAGTTTCACTGCATACTTTTACACCAAGTGAAATGGATAAGTCTTTTATCAGTACTTTTAAGCATGACGAGGGTGGGCGAGTATTTATCTATACCGATAGTCAGATACTGATTAAATTAGCTGATAGCTTTTACAACGCAAGGATGGAAAGAAGCCATAGTTCACTCAATAACAGTGATTTACGACTTCAGGAAAAAATTGGCAGACTGATTATTAACTGGTTGGCGCCCGAAGAAATGTGGTCTGACTGTGAATTTGAGCCAGCACAAGGGACAGGCCTTCACGCCACCATTGACGTCAACCTGAACAATCACCAAGGTACCATCCACCTTAAGCTAGATGAACAGCTTGTCGCCACCTTAACCGAACAATTGGATTTGCAACCCAAAGAGTCCATGTACGAGCCATTCTGCCAATCTCTGGCAGCAACGCCTGTCAAACTCAATGTCTTACTTAGTAAAAAAACCATGCCGCTCAGTGAAGTCATTTCACTGCAACCTAACGATATATTACCCATCGAGTTATTGTCTTCCGCTCCCGTGAGCATTGGTCAAGAACAGCTTTTTTCTGGTCGAGTTGCAGAGAATGATGGGCAACTAGTTTTAATTCTTAATCACGATAAGGACTCTTTTTAATGAGCGAGACAACAGAAACTGCCACATTTAATGGCGAAGAGCTGAACTTTGATGATTTTCAACTGGAAGATTCACACACTGATATTCTCGATGCCGTGGTACCAACACCAGAACGTGATCTGAGCTTTTTCAAAAATATTCCGGTTACCGTCACTCTGGAAGTCGCCAGTAAAGATATTGCTTTGGGCGATCTAATGAAAGCTGGCGAAGGCAGTGTTATTGAGCTTGATAAACTCAATGGCGAGCCCCTCGATGTTAAAGTCAACGGATCGTTGATGGGCCATGCTGAAGTGGTGGTTGTGAACGAAAAATATGGCCTGAGATTGATTGATATTGTCGATTCGGCTCTGACCTCCGCAGTTGAATAAGGGTTCACTGAAACATGACTAAGTCACCTTCCTTGCAAGGATGGGGGATCCTAATCGGCTTGGTTAGCCTGCTCTTCGCTTTCCCTTCTGTTGCGAATGAGTCAGGCTTAACCATTTTGTCTGTCAGTGACGGAGCTACTCAGCAAGAATACAGTGTAAAACTGCAGATTCTGTTATTGATGACCGCGTTGAGTTTTCTCCCTGCTTTTATTCTGATGGCCACCAGCTTTACTCGCATTATTGTGGTTCTTGCAATCCTTCGTCAGGCTTTAGGGCTCCAACAAAGCCCACCAAACCGAGTATTGGTGGGTATTGCACTCGCGCTTTCCCTACTGATCATGCGCCCTGTCTGGACAGATATTTACCAAAATGCTTTCCAGCCATACGACAAAGGGGAAATTACCTTAATGCAGGCGTTTTCAGTCGCAGAAAAGCCCGTACGAAACTTCATGTTGGCACAAACTCAGCAAACATCCTTGGAACAAATGTTGCGCATTGCTAATGAGCCGCTCGATACCGCGTTGGAGGACATCTCGTTTGCAGTGGTACTGCCCGCTTTTGTCATCAGTGAGCTCAAAACCGCTTTTCAAATCGGCTTCATGCTGTTTATTCCGTTTCTAATCATTGACCTTGTCGTCGCCAGTGTCCTGATGGCAATGGGTATGATGATGCTATCACCGCTGATCATCTCACTTCCATTCAAACTGGTGGTGTTTGTTCTAGTCGATGGCTGGGCGATGACGGTCGGCACATTATCCGCCAGCTTTGGGTAAACAGGAGTTCGCATGACACCAGAAATGACCGTCACCCTGTTTTCCAATGCGGTATGGCTGATCATCACCATGGTCGCAGTACTGGTTGTGCCAGGCCTGATTGTCGGCCTTGGCATTGCAATTTTTCAGGCCGCCACGCAAATCAATGAGCAAACACTGAGCTTTCTACCAAGGCTTCTGGTCACGTTACTTATGGTAATTTTTGCGGGGCACTGGATGCTACGTAAAATCATGGAGCTGTTCGACTACCTGTTCCACAATATTCCAGGAATGATTGGCTGATGGAGGTTACCTTCGCAGAAATCTCTCGCCTCCTTGGGCAGCTATGGTGGCCTTTTTTCCGCATTGGTGCGGTATTTATCTCCATGCCTTTCTTTGGTGACTCATTGATACCCGTCTGGGTGCGTAGCTTACTGGCACTCTCGATTGTGATGATCTCCGCTCCTTTGATGCCGCCAATGCCAGCGGTCGAGTTTTTCTCGATGACTTCTCTGTTTCTCGCTTTTGAACAAGCCATTTGGGGACTGTTCTTTGGCCTGATTTTGCATATGCTGTTTACCATTTTTACGACGCTGGGCCAGATTGTCTCCATGCAGATGGGCTTAGGCATGGCAATGATGAACGACCCTGTCAACGGCATGTCCGTAGCAATTCTTGGTCGTATTTTTCTGATTTTCTGCACCTTATTGTTTTTATCTCTCGAAGGTCATTTGGTGGTGCTTGATGTCCTTATCCAAAGCTTTGTTGTTTGGCCAGTCGGCTCCGGTCTGACTTCAGCTTCTTTGCAAGGCATTGTTAATTTATTTGGCTGGATGTTCGCTTCTGCACTGGCACTCGCCCTCCCGGCAATTGTTTCTATGCTATTGGCGAACATCAGTTTTGGCGTGATGAACCGTGCAGCCCCTTCACTCAATGTCTATGCGTTAGGCTTTCCAATGACCATGCTGCTTGGCCTGTTCAGCGTGCTCATTTCGGTGTCAGGTGTGCCGAGCCGATATACGGTACTGGTCAACGACACACTACGTTTTCTCAACCAATTCATGGCGGGGGGCGGATGAGCGAGCAATCTTCTCAGGACAAAACAGAAAAAGCCTCACCGCAGAAGCTCAAGAAAGCGCGTCAGGAAGGTCAGATACCCAGAGCGAAAGAATTCACGACCGCCGCAATTTTTCTCGCGGTCACCGTGTACTTCTCCAGTCAGCTCCCAGTGATTTGGGACAGTATTGCAGGTATTTTTCGTTTTAACATGACATTGACGAAGCAAGACTTAGCGAACCCGAAACAAATGGTGGAGCAGCTCGGACATAGCCTCGGCATGATCATTACGCTGCTTCTGCCTATGTTTATCGTGATTATTGCGGTAACGCTTACTAGCACTATGGTACTGGGTGGCTGGATGTTTCGTTTAGCGAACGCTTTTCCTAAACTGAGTAAGCTTAATCCACTCAGCGGTATCAAACGGATATTCTCAACCCGCTCTCTGGTTGAACTCCTCAAATCGACCCTCAAAGTGCTGGTCATTTTTGGCGTGCTATATGGCTATCTTGATAATCACCTGCAACCCTTACTCGGTATGCAGCGACTGTCGCTGGAGCAAGGTGTCATTTCCATAATGCAAATCCTGTTCGATGGTCTGCTAATGATGGGGTTTGCCTTACTGCTGTTCGGCGTTATTGACATCCCCTATCAACGTTGGGAGCACATGAAAGAGCTCAAAATGACCAAGCAGGAGCTCAAAGAAGAGTACAAAAATAATGAAGGGCGACCTGAGGTCAAACAGCGTATTCGTCAGATTCAGCAACAATTTGCTCGGCGTAAAATCGATAAAATGGTACCGACTGCCGATGTGGTCATCACCAACCCGACCCACTACGCCGTCGCGATGAAATATGACCCTGATTTATCAGACGCTCCATTTGTGGTCGCCAAAGGCGTGGATGAAACAGCGATGCATATTCAACGTATCGCCCGTGAAAATCAGGTTGAAATCATCAACTCGCCACCGCTGACCCGTTCTATTTACTACACCACGGCGATCGAACAGGCTGTACCAAGCCAGCTCTACATCGCGGTGGCGCATATTCTGACGTATGTCATGCAACTCAAAGCATTCCGGACCGGCAATGGCGATAAGCCGATGCCTTTGCCCCATTTTGCTATTCCAAAGCATTTGCAACACTGATCATCCGTATTTACCCAAGGACACCCACCTATGCTCAATCGGTTAAAACAGATACAAGATTCTACAAAAGGCTTTGTCGGTATTCCGCTAGTCTTACTTATGGTGCTGGCAATGGTCATCCTGCCGCTGCCACCCCTGCTACTGGATGCCTTGTTCACTTTTAATATCGTGCTCGCCATTTTGGTGCTGTTGGTCAGTACTACCGCTAAGCGCCCCCTCGACTTTTCCATTTTCCCCACCATTTTGCTAGTGGCAACCCTATTACGCCTGACGCTCAACGTTGCCTCAACTCGAGTTGTCCTGCTCGAAGGTCACAACGGAGGCGATGCTGCAGGTAAAGTCATTCAGGCCTTTGGTGAAGTAGTCATTGGCGGCAACTATGTGGTCGGTATGGTGATTTTCGTCATCCTGATGATCATCAACTTCGTAGTAATCACCAAAGGTGGCGAACGTATTTCAGAAGTATCAGCGCGTTTCACACTTGACGCTTTACCTGGCAAACAAATGGCAATCGATGCCGACCTCAATGCAGGTTTGATCGATCAGGAAGCCGCCCGTCAGCGTAGGCGTGAAGTGGCTAATGAAGCCGATTTCCACGGTTCTATGGACGGTGCGTCAAAGTTTGTTAGAGGGGATGCTATCGCCGGATTACTGATCCTGTTTATTAACATCACTGGCGGTATCAGCATCGGTGTGTTTGAACACGGACTCACCACTTCTGAAGCGTTTAAAACTTACGCATTACTCACTATTGGTGACGGCTTAGTCGCCCAAATACCATCACTACTTTTGGCAACCGCAGCGGCCATTATCGTTACTCGTATCAACGACAGCGATAATGATATGTCAGAAACTATGCAAAAGCAGTTATTGGCTTCACCCGCGACCCTGTTTACGGTGGCTGCGGTGATGTTAATTATCGGCATGGTGCCTGGTATGCCTCACCTCGCCTTCTTTACTTTTGCCGCGGTGCTCGGATTTGCAGCTTGGCGACAGCGCAAGAACCCGGCTCATGATGCTCAAATTGAAGACGTCGAAGTACTCACTCAAGCCATGCAGCAGGAAGAAACCCCACTCAGTTGGGAAGACATTCCACATGTGCACACGCTGTCGCTGGCTCTTGGTTACCGACTGGTTCACCTGGTCAATAAGGAACAGGGCGCGCCACTCACCCAACGCATTCGTGGTGTAAGACGTAACCTGTCTGAGCAAGTCGGCTTCTTGCTACCAGAAGTGCGTATTCGTGACAACCTGAGCCTAAAACCCAACCAGTACACCATTTCACTCAATGGCGAAACGATAGAGCAAGGCTTTATTGAGCCAGAGCGATTGATGGCGATTGCGGTTGGCGAAACGTATGGCGAAGTCGATGGTATCCTCGGCAGTGATCCCGCCTACCAGTTGCCAGCGGTCTGGATTGAGCATACAGATAAAGCCAAAGCGTTAAATATGGGTTATCAGGTGGTAGATGATGCGACTGTCATCGCAACCCATATCAGCAAAGTGATCAAAACCCACCTTTCAGAACTGTTTAATCACGACGATGTCGATGCCATGATGCAAAGGCTAACCCAACAAGCGCCGAAATTAGCGGAAGCGCTCGGCGCAGCACTCAACCCAGCACAGCAGCTGAAAGTGTATCGTCAACTGCTACTGGATCAGGTACCTCTACAAGATATCCGTACCATTGCCAACACCATGCTTGAGTCGTCTGAAAACACCAAAGACCCGATACTTCTCGCGGCTGACGTGCGTTGTGCGTTGCGCCGAACCCTCGTGAGCTTGATCGCTGGGCAGAAGGTGGAACTGAAGGTGTATGCACTCTCCGATGAACTGGAACAAATGCTGATAACCTCTCTTCAGCAGGCGCAAGCAAGTGGCAGTGTCAATCTAGACAGTTTCCCTGTTGAGCCCAATATTCTGGCTCAATTCCAACAAAATTTACCTTTGATAAAACAACAGCTAAAACAACAAGGCTTGGCACCGATACTTCTGGTTATGCCGCAGCTTAGACCGCTGATTGCCCGCTATGCTCGTACGTTTTCTCAGGGATTGGCGGTATTGTCATATAACGAAATACCAGAAACAAAACAAATCAACGTGGTAGGTAACCTTGGATAACCTCAACTCACATCAGGCGATGTATAGCTACATCGCCAAACTCATGGAAGAACACCTTGAAACCGAAGACGATCAACTCATCCATCAAGCGCTGATTCACAATGACATCCGACATGCATGTCAAGCGATCCGCGCAGCGGACTCTGGTGAAGTAGAATTTCAACACCTGACCCTTAGGTTTGGCGGTGATGGCGAACAAAGTGTGTATCAATTCAACCTTTCTCAACAGGTAAAATACTGTCTTGACTTGTTCAGCCTGTACCTAGCACTGCGCCAAACTCACTTTCAGCTAGAAACGTTTCATCCAGATTTGATCAGCAATGTTGTGGTACCTCTTCAAGTCGAGGCACTCATCTGGCCACCGGGTGAATATTTTTTAGAGCAAGTTATCCTCTGCCATAAGAAAGCACTCACGCATGTTATTCCTTCACTGCAACTCAGCCATTCTTTAGGGTTTGACTCGTCGGTAGAAAGCCTGATCGAGTGCGTGGAAGAATACGCTTACGCATTGTGGTTTGAAGTCACTCCGCCCTACCCTTTACTTGAACAACTGGCTTGCTATGAACCTGCGATGCTGAAACTCTCAGTGTCACTGGAAGAAAAACAAGATCGAATGGCTTTGTTGCCCATCGTTCGTTTTTTGAAAAAACACAAATTGAAGTGGGTCGCCAGCCGGGTCGCAAGTCAAAAAGAATTGAACCAGTATAAATTGCTCGGCGCCAGTTACTATTTTGGCTACTTCAGTGACATCCCAACCCCGCTCTCTTTTAAAACGTTTACCAGCGAATACGACATCTAGTCAATCCACTAATTGGCACCGAAAAGAGCCAATTAGTGGAATCAGCTTCACTAAATCAGCACCAAATTCCTAAATATTCCCGTTATTTACACTTTTTAATTAATCTTCGATATTTATCGTCCGCCTCCTGTTAGTGACCAGGGAAACCCTGAAGCCAAAATCTGAGTATTGTGAAAACCGAAGGAGACCATAATGGCTTTATCAATGCACACTAACTACGCATCACTCGTTACACAGAACACACTAAGCAGCACAAACGATCTACTGACAACCGCTATGGAGCGCCTAAGTACTGGTATGCGTATCAACTCTGCAGCGGATGATGCCGCAGGTCTGACTATCGCTAACAAATTAGAAGCGCAAACTCGTGGCATGTCAGTTGCGATGCGTAACTCTCAAGATGCAATCTCAATGCTGCAAACAGCAGACGGCGCACTAGAAGAGCTAACTAACATTGCTTACCGCATGAAAGACCTTGCTACTCAAGGTGCGAACGGCACAAACGGTACCACTGAGCTTTCAGCGCTAAACTCAGAATATCAAGAGCTTGAGAAAGAAGCGGTACGTATTATGGGTGAAACCACATACGGTGCAGGTCAAAAGCTACTGACTGGCGGTAAACTAGCTGCAGCAGTAGATTTTCAAATCGGCGCATCAGGTGCAGAGAAGCTCACTGTTGACGTGTCTACTGCACTAGGCGACGTAGACTTCACTACAACAGGTGACCTTGATACTAATGCTAACTCTAACGCTCAAATCGCTGTTGTTGATGGCTTATTTGATAAAATCAACACTGTTCGTTCATCACTAGGTGCAAACATTAACCGTCTCGAGCACACCATCAATAACCTAGCAAACGTGTCTGAAAACACGGCGGCTGCGAAAGGCCGAATCACAGATGCTGATTTCGCGGTTGAATCTTCAAACATGACGAAGAACCAAATGCTAATGCAAGCAGGCACTACGGTTCTTGCTCAAACGAACCAAATGCCAAGCATGGCAATGTCTCTACTTCGCTAATAAGCGATAGACACTCTTCTATTTATTTTACTCCAGTGATTTTAGCCTCCCTTGCGGAGGCTTTTTTTGGTTTTAAAGTCTCTCGTCAAACGCTTTTTTCATTTAACAACCCCTGCCATTTGGTCGCCTTAAAACATTGAGCAAAGCTGATCTTCATTCAAGGAAACAGCGGAACTCAGCCATGGGAAGTCACACTTCCGCAAAACCAAGAAAAAAAACATAACTTATTGATATTTAAAAGCTAAGTGAATGGCACTCATCTTGCTATTTTTCTAATCAAATCAGAATGATGATAGCGATATGAACCACAACGGTCATACACAAAAGACAAGGGAGTACTCTGATGAGTTCAATCGATCCAGCTACGATGGCACAGCAACTCGCCACCTTCGACGTCCAGTCATTTAGACAGCGCTACACCAATCAGGCCTCCCAGTACCAATCTCAACTGGATGCGCTTGGCAAAGTCGAATCTGCATTGCGTGAATTCCGTACCGCTGTGAATGACATGAACAACAGCACATCAGGGATCATCAAAAATAGCGCAACCGTGTCGAGTGAGGGGTTCTTCGCTGCCAGTGCAGACTCCAAAGCACTGACAGGCAGTTACCAGATCTTTGTTGAGCAGATCGCAACAGCACATCAAGTCTCAACGGGTATGCCTGCAAACCTAGAACCGACAACTGAAATACCGCTGACGGGCACGCTCGAATTTAAAATCAACGGCGAGACAATGACGCTGGATCTTTCCACTCTAGATAGTGATGGAGACGGCAAAGCAACTATGGCCGACTTAACTTCAGCGATCAACAATGACTCCGATAATCCGGGCGTTAACGCTACCTTGGTTCGCTCCGGTGGACAAACCCACTTTATGCTCTCCAGTGAAGAAACGGGGGTCGCTAACAAGATTGAAGTCTCAGCAACTGGAACCGGTCAAAGTTGGTTTGAAGATGCCTTCACAAACCTAAATCAGATTAGCGAAGTAAAAGACGCCATTATCTGGTTAGGTGCCAAAGATTCAGGCCTTAAACTCGAAGGCAGCAGCAATACCTTTAGTGATGCTATAGATGGCCTCGACATCACTGTCAGCAAGGCCCAAGAAACTGGCGAATCGCCGTTAACGCTCAGTGTCAGCGGTGACAACGACGCCACTAAAGAGCAAGTTACTCAGTTCGTTGACGCCTATAACAAGCTGATGTCGACCGTTGACGAATACACCAAGGTAGATACGGAAAACAACACTCGGGCTGTTCTAGCCAGTGATCCTACCCTACGAGCGATTGAAAGCCAGGTGAAGTCTGTTGTGCGTGGAGATTTCGGTGGCCTGCGCCTAAGTCAAGTCGGTATTGAGATTGATCGTAACGGCAAAATGAAGATCGATTCTGAAAAGTTTGAACAGGCTCAAATCGATAATAGTGCAGATCTTGAAGCGATGTTTAATGGCGACGGCAATCTCTTGGATAGCATCGACACCATCATTGAGCCTTACCTGCAATTCTCCTCCGGCCTATTTAAATCTCGTAAAGACGCACTAAAGCAGAACATTGATCGCATCAGCGACAAGCAGGTCGTGCTGGACCGTAAATACGATATGGCTTACGACCGCTACCTCAAGCAATTTACTCAAATGAACACCATTATGCGCCAAATGAACCAAACCATGTCGATGTTTGGTTAACGGCCACCAGGAGACGATTTTATGTTAATGGATTCAGGCTACAACTCTTATCAACAGGTCGATCTTGATGCTCAGGCAGCCTCGGCAAACCCACATCAACTGGTGGTGATGTTGATCGATGGGTTACTCAACGAAATCGAACGAGTCCGCGGTCACATGGCCGCAGGCCGCCTTGCAGAGAAAGGGGCTGGCATCAACAAATGTATGAACATTTTGGTTGGTTTAGACAGCGCACTTGATGCAGAAAACGGCGGCGAAATCGCTGAAAACCTCCACCAACTCTACGACTTCTGTCAGGTCGAGCTTTATCAAGCAAGCGTACAAAACAACCTAGACAAACTCACGAGCGTGGAACACGTCATGAACAATATACGAGAAGGGTGGATGAGTTTTGGTCAGCAAGCATAAAGTGTCCCCTGAACGGTTTCGCCATCTCGCCAAACTGATTCAGATCGCAACAAAAACCCAAGATTGGCAAGGGCTAAAACGCTACGATCTTCAATTAAGAGAGCTGCTAGAAAGCCATCAGCCCTATCTCAAAGATCCCCGACTTGCGCCTGTCATTACTGAAGTTAAATCGGTACACAAACAGGCTTTTGACGCACTGGATAAAGCCATCAACGAGCTGGAAGCCGAGATTAATGTTGTCGACGCTCAACATGAGCGAGCAAAAGCTTACCAACTTGCCATGACCATGGAGTACTAGCAATGAATACACCTTCACTGCACACCATGACAAGTCAAAGACCAGAGCAGTTATCCGCTGATGGTACGATCCAAAAAGCCCGTGGATTCGGTCAGCCTGCCGAACAAAACACTGGCTTTACTCTCATGGGGCAACCAGCATCGACGCTTACTGGCAGTCAGCCAAATGCTAAACAAACTGCCGTAACCTTCACGGATGATAGCGAGGAAATGCTAGGGCAGGAAAATAGCTCAGATCATACGACTACGCTATCGATTGAAAGCCCTCATCTACTAAAAGAACACTCTGCGACCATGAATACTTTGACATCGCTGCAACTGAAACAAAAACGAGCAGTGGACGGTTCTCAAGCGTTCAATGCCGCCCCCGTTTCAGCAACAAATTCGTCAGACAAAATGACGTCACAAACAATCAGCAGTCAATTGGTCAAGCAAGCAGGCGGGCCTTTGAGTATCGACACGCCTATCAACCAAAGCCCATCAGTACAGAGTGCTCTGCAAACGTTAGCCTCAACACAAACACAACTTCAAGTCTCTCATCAACAACCTACAACAACATCTGTACAAACGGCAGAGTGGGCAGCAGTTAAGGTCGATACGAGTGCGGCTAAGTGGGGCGAGCAAATGATCCAGGTGCTGCATGATAGAGTCTCGCTTCAAGCACAACAAAGTATGCAAGAAGCCAAAATCCGTCTTGACCCGCCAGAGCTTGGGAAACTGGACTTGCTGGTTCGTGTTGATGGCGATCGCCTCAACGTGCAAATCAACGCCAATGCGGCCGCAACTAGGGAAGCCTTGCTTCAGGTTTCTGACAGGCTACGTGCTGAGTTGCAAGACCAAAACTTTGTCCATGTCGACGTCAACGTAGGCTCAGGAGAAAGCGAGCGCGACCCGTCACCTCATCAAGGTGAACATCAAACACATATATTCGACAGTCGCGAGTTTGCCAATTCAGACAATACCAATGATCCATCAGAGCATTGGCTCAGCACACACGCATAATTAGGAATAGGGTTATGACAAAACAACAAATGATCGCGCTCTTTGCAGCGATGATTCTCACCAGTGCTCTGGTTTCAGCAGCAACCGTCATCGGCGGAATTTGGCTCATAAAGCAGTCGGGAGACACTCCCCAGTCAGAATCATTTTTCTCAGATTCTCCTCTCGCTTTTCTCATCGAAGAACGTCAACCAGCTCAGACACCTAGCTTCCACTCACTGGATAAAATTGTTCTGAGTGTCAAAGGTAAGCGTCAGACTCACTTTGTTATGTTAGAAGTCGCGATTGAAACACGCCGTCCAGAACGAATTCAGAATATCGATGACTACATGCCGGTTGTACGGAATTCGTTACTTAAGCTTTTCAGTGACAAAACCTACGAAGACCTTCATCAAGATGGCGCCGTTAACCTGCTGCAGAATCAGGTCAAACAAACGGTACTGCTGGCCTTTGAAAAAACCGACATTCTTCGCGACATCGATGATGTCTTGCTGACGAAATACGTCGTGCAATAAGGAGCACGGCCCATGTTGGATATGAATTTTCAGGAAGAATACGGCGTAGAAGGTGAAATCAGTTCACCTTCCATCCCTATTGATGAGAACAAATTACTCAAAAAACATCAGGTGTTGGTCAACCGTATCGTCAATCAGCTCAGAGCTCACGCGACACCGCACTGTAGCATCGAAGATATGCAGCAAATTGGCCTTATTGGTTTACTGGAAGCGGGCCGTCGATACGGAAATGTCGAAGATCCCAACTTCCCTGCTTTTGCCGTGTGTCGCATCCGCGGAGCAATATTAGACGAGTTACGGCGGCTGGATTGGCGGTCAAGAAAAACGCGTCAGCAGGCTCATGAACTTAATGATGTAACCCGCGATTTGATGCGTTCTCTTGGCCGGCAACCGACCGATGCTGAAATCATCAAGGCATTGGGAACAGACGAACAAGATTATCTTACTCGACAAAATGCGGCGCTGGCCGGAGAAATGCAGAGTCTTGATCAATTGATTGAGAACGGTATCGAAGCACAATCTGACGCTGTTTATGATGGAATGTCCCATGAGCAAACTCGTCGCAGTCTCGAAGTCGCTCTGGATAAATTGCCGAAAAGAGATCAACTGCTTCTGACGCTGTTTTATCAACACGAACTTAACCTTCACGAAATCGCTTTAGTGCTTGATCTGACGCCTCCAAGGATTTGTCAGCTACACAAACAAGCACTCAAACAACTCAACCACTACTTATCCTCCTAGGAGTCACAAATGCAAAAGTTTTTTGGAGCCATCACCGTCTTACTGTGTGTCTTTGGCGGATATATGTGGGCAGGCGGTAAGCTTGGCGCTATCTGGCAACCGGCTGAATTTCTGATCATCATTGGTGCCGCTGCAGGTTCTTTGATCATAGGTAACCCACCACAAGTTCTAAAAGAAATGCGTCAGCAAGTCCGTGCTACCATTTCCGCCCCACGCGAAGAGTATGAGTACTACATGGAGCTGATGGCTCTACTTAATAACCTGCTTGAAACAGCACGTAGCCGAGGCTTTAAGTTTCTCGACTCTCATATTGAAGCCCCTGATCAGAGTTCGATCTTTCTCGCCTACCCGAAAGTCGGTTCAGATTATCGGCTGATTTCTTTCATTACTGACAACTTGCGTTTAATGGCCATGGGTCAAATGTCGCCTCACGAGTTAGAAGGTTTACTGGAACAGGAAATCGAAGCCATTCAAACCGAAATGCTGCTGCCTTCTCGCTCAATGCAGAGAACAGCTGAAGCACTGCCGGGCTTTGGTATCTTGGCGGCTGTGGGTGGCATCATCATTACGATGCAGGCTATTGATGGCTCAATCGCCCTAGTGGGCTACCACGTCGCTGCAGCTCTGGTTGGAACATTTGTTGGTATCTTTGGCTGTTACTGCTGCCTTGATCCGCTCAGCAATGCTATGGCGCAACGTGTAAAGCGCAACATGACCGCATTCGAGTGTGTTAGAGCAACACTGGTGGCCTATGTGGCGAAAAAACCCACGTTACTTGCCATCGATGCCGGCCGTAAGCACATCCAGTTAGACATTAAACCGACATTCAATCAGATGGAGAAGTGGCTCTCTGAGCAGGAGGCGTAATGCAAAGACAAGAACAGGTGGTGTTCAAACGAACCAAGACCGTCGCTGATGATGACTTCCACGGAGGCGCTTGGAAAGTCGCTTTCGCTGATTTCATGATCGCCCTAATGGCTCTATTTTTAGTTTTATGGGTGATGCAGATTGTCGATAAGGAAGAGCGCAAGGCGATTGTGGCTCACCTTCAAAGTGCAAGCGTCTTTGACAAGAGTTACGGTAACCCGTTTGATACCTCACAAAGTATCTCTCCTATTGACTTGGCTGCCGACTCTTCCGTACCGAGCCGGCATGATTCGACACATATTGTCAGTTCATTCTTTCAAGGCGATGGTGATGGTCCGGAAACCGATTCTCTGATCCCGGGCACATTCGACACTCAAGAGCGACTGGCAGCATTGGCGAAGGTAATAAAAGAAGCGGTTCGCCAAATCAGCGCTCAGGGGAATGTCAATGTCACAGTGACGCCACAGGGTTTACGGATTGTTCTGCAAGACGATTATAAGCAGCATATGTTCAGTCGTGGCGGGTCAGAACTCACACCATTCTTTGAAGATCTTCTCCTTGCGTTGGCGCCTGTCTTTAAGCGGGTAGAGAACCCACTGATCATTAGCGGTCATACGGATTCTACCCGGTTCAAAGGTCATGTTGAACGCCGTTCGAATTGGGAGTTATCAGCATCACGCGCGAATATCGCCAGACAGACTCTCGTTTCAGGTGGGATGCCCGACGAGCGAGTATTGCAAGTAACCGGTATGTCGGATCGCGCTTTACTCAATGGAGATGAGCCGGAATCCAGTGAGAACCGACGTATCGAGCTGTTTATACTGACCACACCAGCCGCCAAAGTATTGGAAACCTTCTTTGGTAATCAAGCTGACAGCGAACTGCAAAAAGCAAAACAGAAAGCAGAGTTTAATCAGCCAGTAATTCGCCAGGAAGTGATTAACTTTTCCGGCACCCAAGCTCCTTCGAAGCCAGCGCTTCAACAACTTTAACTCTCTCAGGCGCTCTTGCAGCGCCTACTAACTCAAGCGTAAAAGCACATGCCTCAATATACGGTCCGACACGCCAAAAAAGATGGATTACAAAAAGCCTTTATGTGGCTGATTGTCATCGACTACGTGTTGCTTTCTCTATTCCTTAGCCAGTTGTACAACCTGACTTTAAATGGAGGCACGGCCATTAGCACTCTACTGCTTATCTACAATGTCCTACTCACTTTTCTCTGCTTTCAACGTACTGACAAGCGCGATTCTTACATTATTTACCCAACGTTATCAGCAACGCTACTGGCTTTCGTCTGCTTCCTGTACTTCTTCTTTCTGGTCTGACGCGACTTTTCTTTAGGCAAAAAAATGCTCTTCAATTAATGAAGAGCCAAACGAGCAATAGAAATCGGTCAATTGTTTTAGCTGGGCTTCCGTCTTAGCTTCTCATCAACGCCACCACAGAATGACGCTTTACGTTCGCCTGAGCATTGAGAGCCATAAAGGCTGTGGAAAACTGACCTGAATTCTCATCGAAGAGTTTAAGTTTGTCTTTGACTTGGTGAGCAGAAATCACCGAAGACTGCTTATGAAGCGTTTGCATTTGCATCGTCAATTCAGAACCCACTGCGCTCGCCTGCTCTAACCCAACCTGTACTTGACGGAAGTGCTGGTTCACCTTGGCGATGGTCTGTTTGATTCCGTCGCGTGAGCTCAAGTCAAAGCTTAGCTCGGCAATACCTTCTGGTTCCGCTTTAAGCGTCATCACATTAGATTGCCCAGCAGGGAAACGATGCCCCTGCCCCGTGACCATCACCTTCTGTTGCATCTGCTGATAAGCCTTCTCTGAGGATTCAAATAGTATCGTTCCATCCTCAGACAACGAGGCTCTGAGCCCAAGAGGAATCAGGCTTCGGTCTAGCATCTTGACGGTTTGCTTGCCCTCTGACAGGCCATCAAACTCAACCATCACTGAGTTTCCTTGTGGGAAGTCGAGGCGAATTTGTTCCGCTTTATCACTCAAACGATGGATGTTTAGCCCGGGAATTGAGAAACGACGCATATCCGCTTTGTCGAGCTTGAGCGTCAGCTCGTTGTCGATCACCTTGTTACCGTCAAAACGTGCGTTGTCTAGAATGCGCTCTATGTTTGCTTTGGCTCCTGTTAAGCCTTCTTTTAAACCGGCCACATTGCTCGCGCCAAGATTCATTGCTCGAGTAAGGCCCTGCTTAATCTTGGCCAACTCACCGCCTATGGCTTGTAAAGAGCGTGTCGCAATCTGAACTGAGGTGGCATTTTGTTGCCCCTGAGTAAGCAAAACACCAGACACCGAATACGATGCTGGTGTTTGGTTTTGGGCAGCTAGTTTACGCTGCCCGTTATCACCATGAGACTCTGAAGAACGAGGAGGAGAAATAGAAGCTCTATCGTGCCCAGTCAATCTGACATTGTGTGGGCGAACCTCAACTGTGCTCATTACCATATTTCAATTCCTGCTTATCAAATGCGGTCGAATAAGTTGAGATCGTTAATCTTAACGTAGCTAGCTTGAGTCGCTTGTAATGCGGCCATGTAGTTACTCAAACGAACTGAAGCTTCACCATAATCTAGCGCGGAGAGGTCGCTGCTGACCTTATCAACAAACAATTTATTTTCACCGTGAGCACTATCCATCAAATCTAGGTTGTTGTGACGACCACCCATTTCAGTCATCGCAGCTAACACGTTGCTGGATGTTGCTTCGATAGAGCTGAGCGTCGATTCAACCGTAGTTCTAAAAGCTGGAGTGGGCGATTGGAACTCTGCAATCAAAGCATCAAGATCGTTAAGAACGTTATTGCCACCTAGATCCAGAATTTCCTGTGCGGTCATATTGGATTCCATCGTCACGCCTTTCGCTACTGTCACAACCCGCTTATCACTGTTGCCTTGGATTACGTAGCTACCACTCGCGTTGGACAAAGCCGCCGTATCTGTTTTAGTTCCGGAGAACAAGTAACGGCCTTCTTCATCCTGAGCATTGAACGCGGAAACGACAGAAGAACGTAGACTTTCCAATTCGCTGATGATGCCAATACGTTCACTGCTTGTTAACGTCCCGTTCGCTCCCCATAGCACACGCTCATTCATCATCTTTAGACTTTCATTCACGGAGTCGAGCTGCACTTCCTGATTGGATAATGCGGTCTTCACATTGGAAATATTAGTCTTGTACTGAGTGATCGCCGAGCCTTCACGCTCTAAATTTAGTAATTGAACAGACGCCATTGGGTCGTCGGACAGTTTGGTCAGACGTTCACCGGTAGACATTTGCTGCATCACTTGCCCAAGCCCAGCGTTATTAATTTGCAAACTTTGCAGCATCATCTGACTGAATTGAGTATCACTAATTCTCATCTGTCTTTCCTATATTTAGAATAACTGAAGTACTGAATCGAACAGCTGATTCGCTGTACTGATCACTTTCATATTGGCGTTGTGAACGTTGGCAAACGTCATTAAATTGGCCGCTTCCTCATCACTGTTTACGGCACTGACGTTGTCACGAGCGGCAACGGCCTGTTCACTCATTGCCAACTTAGCCTGATAATCCGCATCAGCCTGACGTGCTTTGATTGCTGTTTCACCTACCATTGCAGCAAATGCATCGTTCAATGTTACTGAGCCAAAACCACTAATTGACACGGCTTTGTTACTGACAGCAATTAAGCTGTCCAGTACATCCGCATTGCCAGGATTACCGTCACCAGACAAAGCAAGCTCCTCTGGTTTCAAATCAGTAATCGTCAGGCTTGCAGCAGGATTAGCAGGGTCGTAACTGAACAAAGGCTTACCCGTATTACCATTGAGATCTTGACCAGTAACCAGTACAGAATTGAATTCATCGGCTAATGCCTGAGCCATATCGTCAATCGCGGTACGGTATGGCTTTAACACCTCCGTCTGATAATCCGTCAGTGCGCCAACCTGCCCGCCTGGCGTATCCGTCACCGCAAAGCTCTGAGTACCAAACTCAACATGCAAAGCAGCAAGGTATGGATCACTTGGGTCAGGAACGGCTTTAAGCACAGCAGCATCTCCACCCATAACCAGTGGTTGCCCAGAAGAAAGCGTCACCTGCAAACTACCATCAGCCTGTGATGTCGTTTTCACTTCTACCACTTGGGACAACTCTCCAATTAATGTGTCGCGGGTGTCCATTAGTTGAGCTGGGTTTCCCCCTGTACCTTGCATCTCAACGATCTGTTTGTTCACGTCCGCGATATTAGTCATCAAACTGTTAGCATGAGCAATGGCCGCATTACGTTGGTCGTTAACATCTTTATGTTGGTGCGAGAGCGACTCAGTGAGGGTGTTAAAACGTCGCGCAAGGGCTTCGGATTCATTAATGATTTGCTGACGATAAGGCACCGATTCAGGTTTTACTGTTGCATCATTCAGAGCTGAAAATAACGTATCCAAACCAGCTGAAAGGCTAAAACCGTCAGCGCCGAGCGTATTTTCCAGTTGACTCATCGTGCTGCTGTAGCGAGTCGCGTAAGCGGAAAGACTGTTTGTCGCCCAAGTTTGCTTCACCAGATACTCATCGGTGACTCGGCGAATACTGGTCACTTCGACCCCTAGCCCAGGGTGTAACTTGTCGTGTTTCGTTCCACCAACCGATGCCATCAAAGCTTGTTGCCGGCTGTATCCCGGTGTATTAATGTTGGAGACGTTTTGCGCTGTGACGTCTAGGGCCACGCGATTCGCGTTAAGCCCAGAAAGGGCAATATTGACGAGATTCATTTACAGCTCCATTTTTCGAATCAATGGTTGGGCGAAAGCCGTTGTCACACCTGCTTCGCCCAACATTTGTCTAACTGAGGCGACCGACTCCTGGCTCGAATGAAGTGCAGGAGCAGAATTAGGCGCAACGGAAGTTTCAGCGTGTGAGCTTGCTTCCACCTCACTAAGAATGTCATTCGCTGGCAAGGTTGACTCACTGGCTGAAAATGCCACTTCTGAAATTGAAGGGCTGAGCTGTTTAATCAACATTTCTGAAATACCAGAATGCTGTTTCTTAGACATTTCAATCGCCAGCTGGCCATCGTACATATCGCGAAAAACACCCTGTTGCTGGCTGGAGAATGGGCTGTCATCGTCGGCCAATACATCACTACTACTGCGCATCTGCCGCAGTACCAACTGTAAAAACATCGCTTCAAACTGACCCGCCACTGTCTCCAGAGCGGCTCCCTGTTCGTTACTATTCTTTATGTTCATCAGAGCACTGTTATCGTGATAAAGCACCGAGTTCATAGAAGACTGTTCGTTTAGTCCGTCAAGTTTCATAAAGACTCCTTAAATCACTACCAGCTCTGCATTCAATGCCCCTGCTTCATGCAAGGCTTGTAGAATCGACATCAAATCCGTTGGTGTCGCCCCTAAGCTGTTGACCGCACTAACGATTGTGTTGAGCTCCGTACCCGGAGGCCAGATCACCATTTGCGCTTGCTCTTCGCTGACGTCCAATAGCGACTGGTCGACAACTTTGGTTTCACCGTCAGCAAACGCGTTTGGCTGGCTCACCTGTTGCGATTCAGCAATGGTGACCGTTAAGTTGCCATGGCTTACCGCCGCTTCACTGACCTTGACACTCTTACCTATCACAACGGTACCGGTACGAGAGTTGAAAACGATGCGCGCTGGTTTGCGTCCTTCTACCACACTGATGTCTTCTAACATCGACATCATGACCACACGCTGCTGGCTGTCTTTTGGCGCTTTGACGCTAATGCGCACATTGTTTTTGGCAACCGCGACTTTAGGCCCAAAGATGTTATTGATCTCACGTGCAATATTCTTAGCGGTCGTAAAGCTTGGTTTTCTCAGGTTCAGTACCACGTTATCTTGCTCTGAAAAGTCATTGGGGACTTCTCGTTCCAGCGTGGCACCACCGGGAATCCGACCAGAAGTCGGGGTATTAATGACGATTTTAGAGCCACTTTTTCCTTCAGCAGACACGCCGCCCACGACGACGTTGCCCTGAGCAACGGCATACACCTCACCATCGATACCGCGCAGTGGTGTCAACAGCAGGGTACCGCCGCGCAAACTCTTGGCATCACCGATGGAAGACACCACCACATTCAGCGTTTGCCCTGCACCTGCCATCGGCTCAACCGTAGCAGTCACACTCACTGAAGCAACATTGCGCAATTTTGGGTTAGTGCTGTCATCGATTTGTACACCGAATTGTCGCAACATATTGGTGATGGATTGCGCGGTAAATTTGACCTGATTGCGGTCGCCCTGCCCGTCTAGGCCAACCACTAGACCGTAACCAACCAATTGGTTTTCACGAATACCCTGCACATCAACTAAGTCCATGATAGGGATTTCAACTTCAGCTTGAGCAGGTAACGCTGTCCCTAGTGACAACACCAGCAGCATCCCCATCAAGAATGAATCTCTTTGCTTAGCAACCCTCCTCTCATGCGCCGAGCTAAATCGGTGAGAAAGAGAGCTAAGAACGGCGGTAAACATAGTCATTTTCTGTTTCATTAAAACGGCATCCAAGGACTGTTGAAGAATTGGCTTAACCAGCCAGCAGCATTACTGTCAGCCAGCGTACCTCGACCTGAATAAGTAATTCGCGCATCACCGATGCGTGCAGAAGAGACCTGATTATTACGACTGATATCATCAACACGAACAATACCCGTTAGGCGAATAAACTCATCGCCCTGATTGAGGCGAATCCATTTTTCACCACTGATGCGCAATACCCCATTAGGTAACACTTCGTGCACCGTCACAGTAATAGCCCCTTCTAATTTGTTGCCCTGTGAGCTGGATGCACTACCATCAAAAGCGCGTTGAGCATCGACACTAGCGGCGAGTTCATCGATAGTTTTGCCACCCAAACTCGGCGTAGCAAAGCCAACGCTCGAGTTTTTACCATACTTGGTATCGGCTTTTTTGCTCGATTCCGTTTCTTCGGAAAGGACGACTGTGAGCATATCGCCGACACGATACGCTCGCCTGTCCTGAAACAGGGTCATGGAATATTGGTGACGATAAAGACTGCCGTTTTGCGCGGCTGGAAGTGAATAGTCCAGCGTAGGCGGTGCGTATTTTTCTTCATCAGGTTCAGGAGGGGTAAACTCCTGTCGACCCGCACACCCAGCAAGCAAAATGACAACCAGAGGCCAAACTCTCAATAATGCCTTCATTCCCTGTTCCTTTATTACTTGACCGTTACACCGACTGAGCGACAAACTTCAGCATGTCATCCGCAGCCGAAACGACTTTGGCGTTCATCTCGTAAGCACGCTGAGTCGTGATCATGTCAACCATTTCCTCCACGACTTGAACGTTTGAACCTTCTAAAGAGCCTTGTTTAATACTGCCCACACCGTCTTCTCCGGCGATCAGCTCATCCGCCTGACCACTGGCTTCCGTTTCACGGAATAAGTTTCCGCCCACTGCTTCAAGGCCGGCTGGGTTGATGAATTTCGCTAAGGTGATTTGACCGAGTTCTTGCGGTGCAGTGCTGTCAGCTGAGGTAGCCGACACCGTACCATCCACACCAATGGAAACCGATAATGCGTTCTCGGGTATCTGGATTTGCGGTTCCAAAGGCAGACCTTGGCTATTGACCATTAGGCCTTCCGAATTGACGTGAAACTGGCCATTACGGGTGTACATGATCTGGCCATCGGAGTTTTCGATTTGGAAAAAACCCTGCCCCATCACAGCAAGATCCAATTCTTGACTGGTGTTTTGCGTATTGCCTTGAGTGAACACCTTTTGTGTGCCTACCACTCGCACACCGCTACCCAACTGAACGCCTGATGGCAACTCATTGACCTGATCCACCAGCGCTCCCGGCTGGCGTTGAATGCTGTAAAATAGGTCTTCAAACACCACTCGGTCGCGTTTAAAACCAACAGTGTTAACGTTTGCTAGGTTGTTAGAGATGGCCGTCATTTTAGTGTCTTGAGCCGCCATGCCCGTTTTACTTACCCATAATGCTGAGTGCATTTTCTACTCCTTGCGCCACGCTTAGCGCGACGACATTAATTTGTTACCGGCTTGCGCCAAAGTCTCTGCGGTTTTCATCATCCGCACCTGCATTTCAAAGTTACGTGTTAGCGACATCACATTCAGCAGCTCATCAATCGCTGATACGTTGCTGCCTTCGATATGCTCTGGCGCCAGCTGCACAGTTTGGTCAACCTCAAATGGGTTGCCATCAACGCTATGAAGCAAGCTATCGCTCTCTTTCTGCAGTTGATTGGTTTCCGGTTTAACTAGTTTCAACGTGCCAACTTCAAGCTCAGCACCGCCACCCGGCGGCACGACAGAAATACGGCCACGTTCGCTGATTTCAACTTTCTGATAGTCTGGAAGAACCAAAGGGCCACCTTCACCGACAACCGCGAAACCATTGATAGATAAAGCGCCGAACGGGTCGACTTTGATGTTACCTGCGCGGGTATAGGCTTCTTGACCATCAGCCCTCTGAACGGTCAGATAGCCTTCTCCCATAACGGCAACATCCAATGCACGCCCCGTTTTAACGATGTCTCCTTCATCAAAACGAGTAGACGCAGAGTTGGTCACCACCATAGTACGGCCATCAAAACCTGATCCCTGAAGCTGAACACTCGAGACACGCTCCATATCAGCACGAAAACCAGCGGTATCCGCATTGGATAAGTTGTTTGAACGAACATGCTGAGCCTTGAGTACTCGACTCGCGCCAGATGTTGCAGTGAATAGCAAACTGTCCATATCAGGCTCCGTTAGATTGCGTTAAACAACGCCTGAGTCAGTTTGTCATTGGTCGAAATGGTTTTTGCATTCGCCTGATAGTTGCGCTGTGCTGTCATCAGATTGACCAACTCGCTTGTCAGATCGACGTTTGAACCTTCTAGCGCTCCCGGTGTTAGATCACCCAAAGTGCCAGAACCTGGAACACCCATTACTGGCGCGCCTGAGCTGAAACTTTGAGTCCAGGCTGTCCCGCTGACTTTTGAGAGGCCTTGAGGGTTAGCAAAATCCGCCAGCACAACTTGACCCTGTAATTGGGACTGACCGTTAGTGTATGTGGCGTAAACCATGCCGTTGTCTTCTACGCGAACACCCGCGAGTTCACCCGATGTGTAACCATTCGGGTTGTTAGTACTGACACCAAAGCCTGTGCCAAATTGAGTGCTGCCTGACAGGTCAATATCGATACTCATTGGGTTCGCACCCGCCGCTGGGAACGAAACGTTATAAGCGCCTGATGGTGTCGCAATAGAGCCATCTGGGTTGAACGTCATTGCAACGGTTGACACTGCCGTTGCCCCGCTATCAACCTGCACATTCACTTCCCACGCGTTATCCGCCGTTTTGGTGAAATACTGGGTAACGGTATGCGGCTTACCTTGAGAGTCGTAAACTTTTGTCGTGTAAGAGGAGTTGAATGAATCAGTGTTGTTAGGGTCAAACGGGTTCACCGTCTGGTCAACAATCGAATTGGTTGCATCTAGGTTGGCGATGAACGCCATCTTGTCAGTCGCTTTAGCCGCCAATGAAGACGTCGAGATCTTAATATCGCCCGAGGCTCCCGTAAGCAGGTTGTTGTTTCCATCAACGCTGTAGCCTTGCAATTTAGCGCCCGTGTTGCCAATAACGTAATTGTCTTTATCTGTACCAAATACCCCTGAGCGGGTGTAAAGCAATTGTCCTGCACTATCTTTGGTCACAAAGAAGCCGTTACCATTGATGGCAAGATCCATTGCTCGGCCCGTTCCACTCACCGAACCATTTTTATCAAAGTTTTGGGAGATAGAAGCGACTTCCACGCCACCTGGCTGCATACCGTTGTAAACAGCTGCAAACTCAGTACGTGCCCCCTTGAATCCGTAAGTCGATGCGTTGGCAATATTGTGGCTGATGGTATTCAGCTCTTGGTTAGTCGCATCAAGGCCACTTAGGGCAATATTAAAACTCATAACTAAACCTCTTTATTCCTTATTGGTTAAGCACCAAACTGAGTGATTTGATAGAAAGGTACGCTGCCAACACCTGCGATATTGACGAACGCTGCGCCGCCTGAGCTTGGAATACGAACTTGCTCAACCTGACCGGCTAAAAGAATGTTTGGAGCTGATTGCCCCTCCTGCACCTGAACCGATACCTTGTACTTGCCAGGTTTAAGCTCAAGCTCTTCAGGATTGATACTGAATTCAACATCTCCCGCGGGATGAGCGCCTAAAGGCACTTTACGCGATTGACCAAACTCATCTGTGACAACCAAATTGACTTGGCTTGAAGGATGTTGAAGTTCAATTTTTCCGCCTTGAACCGCGTCACCCATTTCGAATTCATTGCCAGACACATAAACCGTCTGACCTACCAGCCCTGCCGTAGACAGAACTTGCATGTTATCGAGCAAAACCATGCTGTTTTGCATCATTGAAGCCATGTTCTCTGTACTTTGTACCTGAGAGAACTGTGCCAATTGACTGACATACTCAGTGCCATCAAGTGGGTTGAGAGGATCCTGGTTTTGGATCTGCGCGACCATCAAGCTGATGAATTCGTTTTCCAGCGACGTGGCACTATTGGCATCCTGTGGATTGCCTGTCACCGATGATGCATTTGTCCCTGAAGCAACTGGTGTATCAGAAGATAAAGCGTTGTAAGAAGCGATGCTCATTAGCTGCCCTGCCCTAGTCTAAGCAGGCCTTGCTGCATACTTTTTACATTGCTCAGCACTTCAACATTGGTCTCGAAGCTACGGGTGGCTGACATCATATCTGCCATCTCAGACACCACATCAATATCTGGGTAGTAAACATACCCCTCATCGTTAGCCAGCGGGTTACTCGGCTCAAAGCGTTTTTCCGCCTGAGCTGCACTTTGGACAACATCAACAATTCTCACCTCAGCATTTGGGTAACTTTCTTTACTCGCTGACAACTGAGTTTTGCTGTACACCGTGGCGAACACAGGTTTTAGCGCCTTGTAGGCGTCATCTGGATTGGCAGAGACGGCATCTGCGTTAGCAAGGTTACTCGCCACCGTGTTTAAACGTACTGTCTGAGCATTCATTGCTGAGCCAGCAATCGAGTAAATATCGGTAAATGACATGATTATCGTCCCTCTATCACTTTCGCCAGTCCTTGAAACTTCATATTCAAGAAGGTCAGGCTGGTCTGAAAGTCCATGTTGTTTTGTGTGAATTTGCCTTGTTCAACCCCCAGCTCGACCGTATTGCCGTCTTTGCTGTTTTGATAAGGGATCGAGTACATAGAAGAGACCTGCAGTTTCGGCACGGAGTTGTTCACTCCATGAGGAGATAACTGATTCATTACCGTGGTAAAACTCAGGTCCTTCGCCAAGTAACCCGGGGTATCAACATTTGCTAGGTTACTGGCAAGGACTTTGGTACGCTGAACCCGAAAATTCAGCGCATCAGGGTGAATACCTAACGCACTTTCAAATGAAATTGCCATGTCTCTTTCCTTTAAAGTCGACTCGAATAAGGATGAATAAGACAAGATGCATGCCACAAAAATAACAAAACAAAATCAATGATTTACAAAAAAGAAAGGAAATGTCATTTCCGCATTACGGAAGTATTAAAAAGCCAGAGGAACCGAATTCTTTCCCCTCTATATTGGGCAGCATTGATCAGTGCCATGATATCCAGCCAAGGCGTATTAAGCCGTGAAAATACCAGTGCCAAGCAGGCTATTATTCAGGCCGTTGAAACTAACTTTAAACAGCAGGTCCAAGCTCAAGCCAACAGCAGAAACTGGGGAGACTATCAACTCGATTATGATCTTCGCGTCCCTGATGCTGCCAAGCACCTGCCTATGTGCCCAAAACCACTAAGTATTGCTGGTATCGATAACAAAACACTCCCTGTCGGTAACCTAAAACGGTCTGTTAGCTGCGATGTACCTTCCGTGGAATGGCGAATCAATGTCACCATCAAATCAGCACTGACTCTCAAGATGGTCGTGACCAAAACAGGCATCAATCGAGACCAAGCGATTTCACCCATGAACCTTAAGCTTGAAAAGAGAACCCTGAGTCGGGAGCAAGATTTCTTTACCCAGCTCTCTCAAGTCTCCGGCATGGTTGCCTCTAGGCGCATACGCTCAGGCCAGATATTAGATCCAAGAAAATTAGCGTCCACGCCTTTGGTCGCGAAAGGTAATCAAGTGGTGATAACCGCCTCCAAAGACGGATTTACTGCATCCACCAAAGGTGTCGCCCTTGAGCAAGGAACGCGTGGTGAACAAATTGATGTACAGAACAGTTCTTCAGGAAAAGTCATTAAGGCTGTGGTTACTGGACTGAATCAGGTACAGACCCAATTCTGATTTTTGGACTCCGGTTATCATTTTCGCTGTTTATGACTCGTAAAGAGATAATCATTTCAGGTAGATATAAAAAAGTGATTACTTTGACTTAATGTTTCGCGCATCATGGTCGCACTTAACCTGTAACCACGATGACTAAGGAACCCATTGATGAAAATCGACAAAGTTGCAGGCGGCCACGTACCTCAAACCAGCCTAAACCAAGCTTCTAAGAAACCCGCACAATCTTCGACTGCTCAACCGATTTCAGAAGCTATGGTCAACACCAATACTGCTGCAATCGACAAAGCACAGGCAGAAATGCAATCACTGCCTAACGTAGATATGGAAAAGGTGGAATCAGTCCGTAATGCACTGGTAAAAGGCGAGTTAGCACTGGATACCAAAGCGCTATCTCAAGCAGTGCTTCAATTCCATACTGGTCACGAGTAACGCAGGCTGGAGTTCAATATGGCATCTGAAACCTCTCGCGTGATTCAGCGTTTTCTCACCTCAATAGGCGATGACATCAAGTCGTATCGCCAATTAGCGACACTGTTGCAAGAGCAAAAATCGCTGTATCTGTCTTTTGATGCAGCGAAGCTCAATCAAAATCTTGCCGAGCAAAAACCATTGCTTAAAAAGCTTGATCAACATGCCAGTGAACGTAGCCAGGCCATGAAAGCTTTACGGCTGACTAGCGATCAAGCCGGTATTAGCAAACTTTTTTCTGTATTACCGCCGTCGTTATCAAATAAAGTTCATGCACAATGGCGTGAGCTAGAATCTCTGGTGAAACACTGTCATGCTCTCAATCAAGAGAATGGTCAAAGCTCTGCCAGCTTCCATGAGCTGATGTCCCATATCACTCAGCCAAGCCAAGATACCTATGAAGAGCAGCCATCGTTGAGATGATCAATGTTCGCAGTGGTTGGAAAGGGGCATTGGGCAAGCTCTTGTCGGTTTATCTTTGTACTGTATACCCTCTCAAGGCCTCACCTTTACCTACTGAATTTGAGCAAGAATTGGCAATTCTGACTCCCTATAAAAAACACATCGAGCGACGTTTAACGGTTAATCGACCTCTAATACAGGATATCGCTCAGCAGTTGTCATCACACTCTTTGCCACTACAACTCATATTGCTGCCCATGCTTGAGTCCTCCTATGATCCTAAAGCTGTCTCTCATGCCAATGCAGCAGGGTTATGGCAACTTATGCCAGCCACGGCACAACGCTTCGGCCTTAAAGTTGATGCCAGCCAAGATCAACGATTTGACATTCAAACCAGTACGAAGGCAGCTATTGAATATTTGGCGTTTTTGCACAATAAGTTTGATGATTTGGCACTCACCCTTGCGGCCTACAATGCGGGCGAAGGCCGAGTATCCAGGGCTATAAAACAAGCTGGCAGCAGACAATTCTCAACACTCGCTCTTCCTTTGGAAACAACGCAATATGTACATCGATTTTATGCCCTGCGCAGCTTGATTCCGCTAGAAAAACTATTAGGCCAGCAGCCTAATTCACTGTTTTTATTTGGAGAGTTAAGCCAATCACCGCTTATCGATCTTTCTCCTCTGCCACCACTCATCACTTTGTAAATACTCAGAGCTTCATCTGACAGTTTATTAAATCCGTCTGCTTTTTTTATTCTCTCAAGCTATTAACAGGCTAACCTTAATACCCAAGAGCTCTAAAAATCCCCCTACTTTATGACGGTTTTTACAGGTTTAAGCACGAATTTACTCCGAGATCGAGAATATCCCGTATAATTTTCATTCAACAATACAAAACCCTAGCTTTACTTGGTTGTTATTGACTCAGCAAAGCAGGATAATATCGGGATCGGATTCTCTTAAATATATAATTATGACCGAATATCTTTTGTTGCTGGTCGGCACAGTGCTGGTCAACAACTTTGTACTGGTAAAGTTTTTGGGCTTATGTCCATTTATGGGTGTTTCCAAGAAACTGGAAACCGCAATCGGAATGGGGTTGGCAACTACGTTTGTCCTGACCTTAGCTTCAGTGTGCTCATATCTTGTTGAAAGCTATATCCTAGAGCCTTTGGGGCTAGAATATTTGCGTACCATGAGCTTTATTTTGGTAATCGCCGTGGTGGTTCAGTTCACCGAAATGGTGGTGCATAAAACCAGCCCAACACTCTACCGTCTGCTAGGGATTTTCCTACCGCTGATCACAACCAACTGTGCAGTACTAGGGGTCGCCCTACTTAATATCAACGAAAACCACAATTTCATCGAATCCATTATTTATGGATTTGGTGCAGCGGTCGGTTTCTCACTGGTGCTAATCCTCTTTGCATCCATGCGTGAGCGTATCGCAGCGGCAGATGTGCCTGCGCCATTCAAAGGGGCATCGATCGCAATGATCACCGCCGGCCTGATGTCGCTAGCCTTCATGGGCTTTACTGGACTGGTGAAATTGTAATGAGCGCGATTCTTATTGCTGTATTGGCCCTAGCAGCACTCGCTGCCCTATTTGGCGCCATATTAGGCTTTGCCTCGATCCGCTTTAAAGTGGAAGCGGATCCGATTGTTGACCAGATTGATAACATTTTACCTCAGACTCAGTGTGGCCAGTGTGGCTACCCTGGGTGTCGCCCTTATGCAGAAGCAATTGCCAATGGCGACGAGATCAACAAATGTCCCCCGGGCGGTCAGGCCACCATCGAAAAGCTGGCTGACCTTATGGGCGTTGAAGCAACAGATTCGGCTCACGATCTGGACAATAACGTCAAAACCGTCGCATTTATTCATGAGGACATGTGCATTGGCTGCACTAAGTGTATTCAGGCTTGTCCGGTTGATGCGATAGTTGGCGGTACAAAAGCCCTTCATACGGTGATCAAAGACGAATGCACCGGTTGTGACCTGTGTGTCGCACCTTGCCCAACGGACTGTATTGAAATGATTCCTGTAGAAACCACTACAGCGAGCTGGAAGTGGCAACTGGACGCCATTCCTGTTGTTGATATTACCGATTCTGCCAAGCCGCAGAATGGCGTGAATTAAGGACTGGTATGCTGTCACTCATCGAACAAATTAAGTCAGGCGCACTTTGGGATTTTCCTGGGGGCGTCCACCCAGCGGAAAACAAAAAACAATCCACCAAGAGTCAGGTTGCTAGGGCAAGTATTCCACAAGAAATCGTTCTGCCCGTAAAGCAGCACATTGGTAAACCGGGCTCGATCACCGTAGAAGTTGGCGAGCAGGTACTCAAAGGTCAGCCGCTGACCAAGTACGATACTAGCTTCATGCTACCGGTTCATGCACCAACATCAGGTAAAATCACCGCGATTGAACCTCGCACCACCGCGCATCCATCCGGTCTAGCTGAAACTTGTATCGTCATTTCTCCAGATGGCGAAGATCGCTGGATTGAACGTAAAACCCAGAACGACTTTACCCAATCCACACCGGACGAATTGATTGAGACTATTCGTCAAGCTGGCGTATCCGGTATGGGCGGTGCTGGCTTTCCAACCGCAAAGAAGATCCAAGCAGGACTCGCTCGTACAGAAATCCTGATTGTTAATGCGGCCGAGTGTGAACCTTACATCACCGCTGATGACATGTTGATGCAAGAAAATGCTGATGAAATCATCAAGGGCATCGAGATTGTTGAACATATCTTAAAGCCTAAGCTGACTATTATCGGCATTGAGGATAACAAACCTCAAGCCATCAAAGCGTTAGAACAAGCCGCACAGCACAAAGACATCATCATTCGCGTCATTCCCACTAAATACCCATCAGGTGGTGAGAAGCAACTGATAAAAATTCTGACTAACAAAGAAGTACCGGCGAATAACATTCCGGCTGATATTGGTCTACTAGTGCAAAATGTCGGTTCACTGCAGGCCATCAAGCGTGCTGTGTGTGACGGCGAACCGCTGATAGAGCGTATTGTTACCCTGACGGGGAACACGTTTAAGCAACCACGTAATGTCAAAGCATTGATCGGGACCCCTGTACAATCGCTGCTTGATGAATTTGGCTACAAAGCCGATAAAAAACTGCCGCGCCTAATCATGGGCGGCCCTATGATGGGCTTTACGCTTCCGCATGCCAACGTGCCTATAACCAAAACGGCTAACTGTATTCTCGCCCCAACTCGTAGAGAAATCTCACCAGATCAGTACGAAATGGCGTGTATTCGCTGTGGCCAATGTGCTGAGGCCTGCCCGGCATCTCTACTACCTCAGCAGCTTCAATGGCACGCGAAAGCTGAGGAATACGACAAATGCGAAGAGCTCAACCTTAAAGATTGTATCGAATGTGGTGCCTGTGCCTTTGTTTGCCCAAGTGAAATCCCACTGGTGCAATACTACCGCCAAGCCAAAGCCGAAATACGTACTCGCAAAGAAGAGTCTGAAGCCGCTGAACGCGCTAAAATCCGCTTTGAAGAGAAAAAAGCGCGACTTGAGCGTGATAAAGCAGAACGCGAAAATCGATTTAAGAAAGCAGCGGATGATCGTCGCAAAGATATGAAGAAAACCGGTGGTGATGATGCTATTGCTGCTGCCATTGCGCGTGTAAAAGCGCAGAAATCTGAATCGAAGTCGGATGAACCTGCAGTGAAACCCGTAGTAGCTGCCGCCATCGCAAAAGCAAAAGCCAAGCAAGCGGCTGCGATGCAAGCAGGTGATACGGAGCCAGACAACTCTGAAATGGCAAAACTGCGTGAAGAACGCAAACGTCAGGCAAGAGAGAAAAAAGCTCAGAAGACTCAAGATGCTACGCCAGCCACTTCATCCGATGATAAGAAAGATGCGGTTGCAGCTGCTATTGCTCGTGCCAAAGCACGTAAAGCGCAGCAAGAAGGCAAATCTGAACCCGTCACCGCAGAGCCTGAAAACACCGAAGTAGCCGCAGAAGACCCGAAGAAAGCTGCGGTGGCTGCTGCTATTGCTCGAGCTAAAGCACGCAAAGCGCAGCAAGAAGGCAAACCGGAACTCGTCACGGCAGAGCCTGAAAACACCCAAGCAGCCGCAGAAGACCCGAAGAAAGCTGCGGTGGCTGCTGCTATTGCTCGTGCCAAAGCTCGTAAAGCGCAGCAAGAAGGTCAGTCAGAATCCGTCACTGCCGAGCCAGAAAGCTCAGAATTAGCTGCAGAGGATCCAAAGAAGGCTGCGGTGGCTGCTGCTATTGCTCGAGCTAAAGCTCGTAAAGCACAGCAAGAAGGTCAGTCAGAATCCGTCACTGCCGAGCCAGAAAGCTCAGAATTAGCTGCAGAGGATCCAAAGAAAGCTGCGGTGGCAGCCGCTATTGCTCGAGCTAAAGCACGCAAAGCGCAGCAAGAAGGCAAACCGGAACCCGTCACGGCAGAGCCTGAAAACACCGAAGCAGCCGCAGAAGACCCGAAGAAAGCTGCGGTGGCTGCTGCTATTGCTCGAGCTAAAGCACGCAAAGCGCAGCAGGAAGGTAAGCCGGAACCCGTCACCGCTGAACCGGAAAACATTCAAGCTTCCGAAGAGGATCCAAAGAAAGCCGCCGTCGCGGCCGCTATCGCACGCGCCAAAGCACGCAAAGCGCAGCAGGAAGGTAAGCCGGACCCCGTCACCGCTGAACCGGAAAACACTCAAGCTTCCGAAGAGGATCCAAAGAAAGCCGCCGTCGCGGCCGCTATCGCACGCGCCAAAGCACGCAAGGCTGAACGCGAACAGAACAATAAATTTGAGGAGAACGAGTAGTGGCCTTTTTCATTGCCAGCTCACCCCACGCTCATAGTCGCAGGAGCACACCCAACTTAATGAAATGGGTGGCACTATGTGCTTTACCCGGATTATTTGCTCAAACTTACTTTTTTGGTTGGGGAACGTTAATTCAACTTGGCTTTGCCATCATTCTTGGGCTTTTGCTTGAAGCTGGTGTCATGTTGGCTCGCAAGCGTCATCCTATGTCCGCTTTACGGGATAATAGCGCAATTGTTACGGCTTGGCTGCTTGCTGTGGCTATCCCTCCTCTATCCCCTTGGTGGCTAATTACTATTGGCTTAATTTTCGCTATTTTGATTGCTAAACACCTCTATGGCGGTATTGGGCAGAACCTGTTTAACCCAGCAATGGTCGCTTACGTTGTACTCTTGACCTCTTTCCCAGTACAGATGACCAGTTGGATTTCACCGATGGAACTTCAACCGACAGCCGTATCTTTCGGTGATGCTTTTTCGCTGATTTTTGCAGGATTTAACCTTGATGGCCTATCACTCCAGCAGATTCGAACAGGTGTTGATGGCGTCACCATGGCCACACCACTAGACGCGTTCAAAACGGCATTACGTACAGGTAACACTGCTGCGGAAGTTCTCCGCCAGCCTCAGTTCAGTGGTTTAGCTGGTATTGGTTGGGAATGGGTTAATCTGGCTTATCTCGCAGGTGGACTGGTACTGATAAAATTGAAAGTCATTAACTGGCACATCCCTGTTAGCTTCCTTGTCGGTTTGACAGTAATGAGCGGCCTATTTGCTATCGTAACTCCAGCAGAGACAGCATCCCCACTGCTCCACTTGCTATCAGGTGCTACCATGCTGGGTGCCTTTTTTATTGCCACCGATCCTGTCTCTGCATCCACCACGGTGAAAGGTAGGCTGATTTTCGGAGCTTTTATTGGCGCAATGGTTTTCATCATCCGTAGTTGGGGCGGTTTCCCTGATGGCGTCGCTTTCGCTGTGCTGCTTGGTAACATGTGTGTGCCTTTGATCGATTACTACACCAAACCTAGAACGTACGGGCACTAAGGAGCAATATGTTAAACGCGATTCGCAAGAACGGTGTAATACTCGCGATTTTCGCCTGTGCTTCAACAGGTGTCGTCGCACTCACTCACTACTTAACTAAAGAGCAGATCAGTCAACAAGAGCAAGCCCAGTTGTTGTCTGTGCTCAATCAAGTGATTCCACAACAAATGCATGACAACAGCTTGTATAAGTCCTGCACCATGGTCACAGATCCTGCACTTGGTACGGATGCTCCAATGCCTGTTTATATGGCGAGTAAGAATGACGAACCCACCGCATT
Organism: Vibrio sp. Isolate24; assembly: GCF_022398215.1. Classification (NCBI taxonomy): domain Bacteria; kingdom Pseudomonadati; phylum Pseudomonadota; class Gammaproteobacteria; order Vibrionales; family Vibrionaceae; genus Vibrio; species Vibrio sp. Isolate24. The sequence goes on along the minus strand of NZ_JAKEUU010000002.1, from coordinate 18,050 downwards.
GGCAATCGAGGCCATTGCGCCGGACGGTTATAACGGAGCGATCAAAATTATCGTCGGTATTAAACAAGACGGTACAGTGCTAGGTTCACGGGTACTGGCTCATCAGGAAACGCCGGGGTTAGGCGATAAAATCGACTTGCGTGTCACTGATTGGATTCTGAGTTTTGCTGGTAAAAAACTCACACCTGAAAATGAAGCTGACTGGAAGGTGCGCAAAGATGGTGGCCAATTCGATCAATTTACTGGTGCGACAATTACCCCAAGAGCAGTCGTCAAAGCGGTCAAAAATACCGTACAATTTGTAAACGACAATCGCGCACAAATCCAGAACCAACCACTTAATTGTGGAGGCAACAATGAGTGAACACAAAACACTGATTAAAAATGGTATGTGGGACAACAACCCCGCCCTGGTTCAGCTACTAGGCCTCTGTCCATTGTTGGCAGTCTCTTCAACCGTAACCAATGCTTTAGGTTTGGGTATCGCCACTTTGCTGGTATTAGTAGGGTCCAACGTCACTGTATCTTTAGTGCGTGACTATGTGCCAAAAGAAGTGCGTATCCCCGTCTTCGTGATGATCATTGCCGCTCTGGTGACCTGTGTTCAACTGCTGATGAACGCATACGCTTACGGCCTCTATCTCTCTTTGGGCATTTTCATTCCTCTTATCGTGACCAACTGTATTATCATCGGTCGTGCTGAAGCTTTTGCCTCTAAAAATGCCTTATTACCCTCGGCTCAGGATGGTTTCTGGATGGGCCTCGGAATGACTAGTGTTCTGGTCGTTTTAGGTGCGATGCGTGAAGTGATCGGCAATGGTACCTTATTTGATGGCGCTGACCTGTTGCTTGGCAGCTGGGCAAGTGCCCTGCGCATTGAAATATTCCAGTTTGATAATAGTTTTCTGCTGGCACTTCTTCCACCCGGAGCTTTTATTGGCGTTGGGTTACTCATCGCACTGAAAAACATCATAGATAAACAGCTAGAAGCTCGTCAGCCAAAACAAGAAAAACCGACCATTGAACGCGCTCGCGTCACGAATCAGTAATGTCTGGTCTACACACTGGAAAGCCGCTTCAAAATGAATAAAGAAAAACGAGTACAAATACTGGAACGTCTAAGGGCAAATAACCCTAACCCTCAGACTGAGCTCAACTGGAGTACCCCTTTCGAACTCTTAATTGCCGTGCTCTTATCCGCTCAGGCAACAGATGTGAGTGTCAACAAAGCAACCGACAAGCTTTATCCGGTTGCGAATACGCCACAAGGAATATTCGATTTGGGCGTTGATGGCGTCAAAGAATACATAAAGACCATTGGTCTGTTTAACTCAAAAGCGGAAAACGTCATCAAGACTTGCCGTATTCTGCTGGATAAACACAATGGCGAAGTCCCTGAAGATCGAGCCGCATTGGAAGCTCTACCTGGCGTCGGTCGCAAGACTGCCAATGTGGTACTGAATACCGCTTTCGGCTGGCCAACTATTGCTGTAGACACGCATATCTTCCGTGTCTCTAATCGCACTAAGTTCGCGATGGGCAAGAATGTCGATCAGGTGGAGGAGAAGTTACTCAAAGTCGTACCCAAAGAATTCAAACTCGATGTACATCATTGGTTGATTCTTCATGGGCGCTACACCTGTGTTGCACGCAAGCCGCGCTGCGGTAGCTGTATCATTGAAGATTTGTGTGAGTTTAAAGAGAAAGTTTACCCAGAAAACTAGGAGAGCAAAGCAATGTCAAACGGGCGTATTTTACACACCATGCTACGAGTGGGTGATTTAGAAAAGTCGATCAAGTTTTACACAGAAGTAATGGGAATGCAGTTGCTGCGTACCAATGAAAATAAAGAGTATGAATACACTCTCGCTTTCTTGGGTTACGGTGATGAATCTCAAGGGGCAGTCATTGAACTGACTTACAACTGGGGTACCACAGAGTACGATCTGGGCAGTGCGTTTGGCCATATCGCGATTGGTGTCGAAGACATCTACCAAACTTGTGATGCGATCAAAGCAGCTGGCGGCAATGTGACTCGCGAACCGGGCCCTGTCAAGGGAGGCACGACTCACATTGCTTTCGTCAAAGACCCTGACGGCTATATGCTCGAGCTAATCCAAAACAAACAAGCATCTGCTGGCCTTGAAGGGTGATCACCTCCAGTACTGACTCGATAGGGTGACACTCTGTTACCCTATTATTTTTCACTTTACATGATAATGGTTATCATTTAATCTCCAGATATTGTGAACTTGGAGAGTGAGAAAACAATGGGCGTCGCCGAGTGGGAAAAACACACGTTACTGGCTGATATCGCAATGAATGATGCTGATCATCTGCGTAGCATTCTTCACTACCAACAAGCGTTAACATTAAGCGAACGAATTAGTGACTCAAGTGAGATCGACGTTGAAGAGCGCCTGATGATTTCAGTGATTTCCTGCCATAATATGGCTTCGTTTTGGCGCACGATGGGCGATACCAAGTATGAACTGAAATATCTTCAACTTGCTTCCGAAAAGGTGCTGACACTAGTACCGCAATGTCCAAACCACCATTGTGATGCCTTTGTCGACTCTATGGGTTGCTGTAAAAAAGCATTGATTGAGTTCATGAAAAGACACCCAAACCCCAAAATAGCCAAACTTGTTCAGGACATAGACACCGCCACTAACTGTAATCTCATTGCAAGGTTTCGTCTAAATTAAACCTGCGTCCGCCCCAGTGATATCACAACTCGACGGTTTTTATCTTTGCCTATTGGTGAAGAATTGTCATCGACAGGGCGACGACGGCCATAGCCTTGAACCTGAATTCGGTCTTCTGGTAAACCTAAAGATTTAAAGTAGTCACGTAATACTTCAGCACGCTGCTCTGATAAGTTTTGGCTAGCACTTTTACTTTCATCATTGGCAGTGTAAGTCGACACCAAAACTAAATCGATATCTTGGTTATGACGAATGTATTCGGCAATCTGCGCCAAACGTTTTTGTGACGCTTTGTTCAGCTGCACACTTGAACGGTCATAATGCAAAATAGTAAAAGCAATGTCTTCAAAGCTATACGGCAATAAGTTGGCGATACAATCGCTAAATGCATTGTAGGAACGCTGAAATAACACGGAAGATAATGCCACTTCTATGCGCTGATCACGGCTTTGCCATTCCTGATAACTGAAAGTGGGATAGCGCCCTTTCTCCAATTCAGTCAGAATACTCCACGCTGTTTGTCCACCGACATAACCATCAAATTGCTGAAAAAAGCGAATATTGGTGATACGCTCCGAGCTGTCACCAGGGCGCCAGACTGGAGGCATAGATACCAACGAAACATCACGGGTTTTACCCATTGGACGTTTCATCTTCAATTCGAAATCAAGATTGATTTTTTTGCTGGCATGAGAAGAAAATACTGCGTCACCATAATTTGGAATCGGATGTACCATTCGACACTCCAGTGGCGTGTTTGCAATCATCTGCCACTGCGATTGCTGAGGCTTAGCAACATAACGAACATCCATTGCCGATACTGAACTGGCAATAGAGGTAAATAGTAACGTTAAGCTAGTGGCTAACAGTCTCTTCATGGGGTACGGATTCTCTTACTCAATACGGCGCAAAGTTGCCGCTAATACTTCTACAACACTTAGGAATGCAAAAACCTCGCCAAAAAGTCTAAGCATATTTTCACACCTATCAATAAGCATTGAGCATTATTAATTCGCCAATCCGGTTTGTCTTACCTTGAGAATCTGCAATAATGCTGCCCTTGTCACATAATACTAGGCCAACATGACTGTAGAAAACGAAGCATTGACGCTCAAAAAACGATTTCGTGGCTATTTCCCTGTCGTTATTGATGTAGAAACAGCAGGCTTTAACGCTAAAACGGATGCACTGTTAGAAATCTGTGCCGTCACTCTGAAAATGGACGAAAATGGCGATCTTCAGCCCGCTTCTACCATACATTTTCATGTTGAGCCTTTTGAAGGAGCAAACCTTGAGAAGGAAGCTCTGGATTTTAATGGCATTCGCGATCCTTTCAGTCCACTACGTGGTGCAATACCTGAATCCGAAGCCCTAAAAGAAATTTATAAGCTTGTGCGCAAAGAACAAAAAGCGGCCGATTGCAGCCGTGCAATTATCGTCGCTCATAACGCAACTTTCGATCATAACTTTGTGATGGCCGCCAGTGAGCGTAGCAAGCTAAAACGAGTCCCTTTCCACCCCTTTGCTACCTTTGACACTGCTACACTAAGCGGACTGGCTTATGGCCAAACTGTGTTAGCTAAAGCGTGCAAAGCTGCTGGGATGGAATTTGACAATAAAGAAGCCCACTCTGCCCTTTATGACACACAAAAAACGGCAGAACTCTTCTGCGGCATCGTCAACAAATGGAAAGCTCTGGGTGGCTGGCCACTTGCTGGTGAAAGCATTGAAGACAATAACTAAAAAAGCAAACACAACAAACGAGTAAACTATGAATCCTGTTGTAATTTCAGTATGCATCATGCTGCTTCTCGCCCTGATGCGTGTGAATGTCGTCGTCGCTCTGACATTCAGTGCAATTGTTGGGGGCCTCGTTGCAGGCATGAGCCTCAATGATGCAGTTGCGGCATTTGAAAGCGGCCTTGGTGGAGGCGCAACGATTGCACTCAGCTACGCAATGCTGGGCACCTTTGCTGTTGCTATCTCCAAATCTGGTATCACCGATTTGCTAGCCAATAGCGTCATCAAACGTATCCACGGTAAAGAAAACGGCTCTGCTTCGACAGGTCTTAAGTACGCAGTGTTAATCGCACTGATCTTAGTGACCATGTCATCGCAAAACGTCGTACCTGTACATATCGCCTTCATCCCTATTCTTATCCCACCTCTGTTAGGCGTTTTTGCAAAATTGAAGCTTGACCGTCGTATGATTGCCTGTGTGCTGACATTCGGCCTCGTTACCCCTTATATGGTGCTTCCTGTCGGTTTTGGCGGTATCTTCCTTAACAACATCCTGCTAAAAAACCTCCACGATAACGGGTTAGAATCCGTTGTCGCCAGCCAAGTTCCAGTGGCTATGCTACTGCCGGCCGCCGGCATGATATTTGGCCTTCTGACCGCTATTTTCTTTAGCTACCGTCTACCTCGTGAGTATAAAGAAACGGAGCTGACGCATGTTGAAGAAAACACGCCTTCTATTAACAAAAAGAACATCCTAATCGCAGGTGCAGGTATCTTGGCTGCTCTTTCTGTTCAGTTAACAACAGGGTCAATGATCATTGGTGCGCTCGCAGGCTTTATGGTCTTCACTTTTGGCGGTGTGATCGCATGGAAAGAAACCCATGATGTGTTTACCAAAGGTGTGCATATGATGGCGATGATTGGTTTCATCATGATCGCTGCAGCAGGCTTCGCTGCCGTAATGAAGCAGACTGGTGGTGTCGAATCTTTGGTTGAAGCTTTGTCTACCAGCATTGGCGATAACAAACCGCTTGCGGCATTATTGATGCTCATCGTTGGCCTGTTAGTCACAATGGGTATCGGTTCTTCGTTCTCGACCATCCCAATCATAGCGACTATTTATGTTCCACTGGCAGCCGCATTCGGTTTCTCGCCAATGGCAACGATCGCTCTAGTTGGTACTGCTGCCGCCTTGGGTGATGCGGGTTCTCCAGCTTCTGATTCAACACTTGGCCCTACTTCTGGTCTCAATGCCGATGGTCAACATGAACACATTTGGGAAACTGTAGTCCCGACTTTCGTGCACTACAACATCCCATTGATTGTGTTTGGTTGGATTGCGGCAATGGTTCTCTAATCGAGCCCAAAGCAAAACAACAAACATAAAAAAAGCTGACTTTAAAAGTCAGCTTTTTTATTGCTTATTTAGCGTAACTTCACTTCGCGTGTTTATCCACTACTGCTGATAGAACAGGTACCATATCTTTTAGCAACTCTTCTTCTACAGGCTTGCCAGAAGAGTCGGTAACGTTGATTGAAGTGCGGTTCCCTAAATCACCAAATAGGAAAGTATAAGTCCCTGAAGACAGACCAATAGGTTTAACGCCAATTTCTGTCCAAAACTCATCATCTGGAGCCGCATATTTCGCTTTTACTGTACCTTGCGACTGACTACGTTCTTCAATAGTGAACCCCATTTCTGGCAGAAGCTTAGGCAAACGAGGCCACAATACATTGTAAGGCGTGCGGGCGATGATCACCGGGAAGCCACTTCTGTCTGTCCCCATTGAAATTGGGATCTGTTTAACCAATTCTTCTGCACGACGAGCGGCTTCTTGGCGAATATCGAGATCATAACGCGCAGTGACTAAGTTAGTCATTAATGCGTTATAACGCTCTTTATTCGTAGCTGACACTGGTATTTGTTTGCCCGCTTCACGCCAGTCAATTAAGGAAATCTTAAATCCATAACGGTTATTGGCTTCTAGGCTAGTAATTTCGTAGCGAGAGCCAATTTCGGCATCTTCATCTTCCGATACCCAGCTAACCCAATCGGTTTCGATGCGGTTATCTGTCTGCTCACGAATTGAAATATTCTGCTCTTTCAGCATAGTCAGAGCTGTCTGCCATACTTTATCCAACTCATCTTTACGCAACAGCCATAAAGTCACTTCACCGTTTTGACGCTCAGCTCGTGCGCCAGGAATCAGCTCAAGCACTTGCTGTGGTGGGCGGATATCAACGTCACGGCCAGTTCCACCAGCAAACTCACCCTGAGGGATTTGGTAGTTGGTGTAAACACGTGGCTGAACACCTTCGATATTCTTCCATTCCGATAGTGGTGGGGTATTGAGATAGTCAAAATCGTCCTTAGCTTGACGACGTTGCGTTGCGTCACCAGAGCAGGCACTTAAAACAAAAACAGCTAGCGAACTGACAACTAGCTGATGAGACAATTTCATTGAAACTCCTGATAATTAAATGCCGAAGCTCAGTGCTTCGGCAATTCATTCTGAATTAGTAAATACAAGCTTCTGTCATCGCCTGCGCCACAATAGGGCGAGCATTTTCAGACAGTTCTGTCAGCGGTAATCTTAAGTCACCATGAGCAATCAAGCCCATCTTATGCGCCGCCCACTTAACTGGGATTGGGCTGGACTCAACAAACAGATTCTTATGAAGCGGCATCAAGCGTTGGTTGATAATTTCGGCTTCTTCGTACTTGCCTTCAAGAGCAAGTTTCATCATTTTCGCCATATCGGCTGCCGCAATGTTATTCGTTACAGAAATCACACCTTGGCCACCTTGCTTAACAAAATCAAGGCCACTCGAATCATCACCACTTAGTAAGATAAAATCTTTGCCACAAAGTTCACGATGAATTGCAATTCTGCTTAAATCGCCCGTTGCGTCTTTCAGCGCCACGATATTATCGATTTCAGCAAGACGAGCAACGGTTTCCGGTAATAAATCCACTGCAGTGCGACCTGGCACGTTATATAGGATTTGTGGAACATCACTCTCTTCCGCTATCGCTTTGTAATGCTGGTACAAACCTTCTTGGGTCGGTTTGTTGTAATACGGCGTCACACTCAGACAACCAGAGATGCCTGAGTTGTTGAGTAATCGGCTGAAAGTCACGGATTCATGTGTCGCATTTGCCCCTGTACCAGCAATGACAGGAATACGGCCATCGGCAAACTCTACAGTTTTGGTTACAACTTTGACATGCTCTTCCACAGTTAACGTTGCAGACTCACCAGTAGTGCCAACGGCCACAATTCCATCTGAGCCAGACTCAACGTGAAAATCCACAAGTTTTTTCAGGCTTACGTAATCTACTTCGCCATCATCATTAAACGGTGTAATTAACGCTACGATACTTCCTGAAAACATGTCTTTCTCCCTAATTTAGATACTTTCTGCATGGTACTGTAAGGCGATTGAAAAAGACAAGCGATTAAACCCGCTTAAATCACCTATTTGAATGAATATTTATCAGATGTTAGAACTTTGGCAACTTACGCCTTTTTAAAGGCCTGTTGTCAGCCTGAAGTTAGAAATATCAAGCTCTCCGACGAGCAGAAAAGCAAGCGACGAAAATTGCGCCCGTTTTATCCATTGCGAACATTTTTCTCTTCGACAACTGTGCTAAGCTATCTCATTAATAATCATAACAATGCTCAAAGTGATACTATGACTCAACATTTGGTGATTACAGCGGTAGGGACAGACCGCCCAGGCGTCTGCAACCAAGTGGTTCACTTGGTCACACAGTCTAGATGCAATATTGTCGACAGTCGCATTGCGCTTTTCGGCAATGAGTTCACCTTGATTATGCTGTTGTCTGGCAATAACGCCGCCATCACACGTGTCGAGACCACTTTACCATTGTTAGGCCAAGAACTTGATCTCATCACTATGATGAAACGTACATCACAGCACGCATACGCTGACAATTCTTACAGCCTTGAAGTGTTTGTGGAGTCTGATGATAAGTTGGGTTTAACCGAAAAATTCACTCAGTTCTTCGCAGATAAAAATATTGGCCTTGCGTCACTCAGCGCACAAACCATAGATAAAGCAAAAGTTCATTCAGAGAACAACCAATTCCACATCGCACTAACAGCGACAGTGGATGCAGAATGTAACTTGATGCAACTCCAAGAAGATTTCGAAGCACTATGCTCAAGCCTTGACGTGCAAGGCTCATTAAATTTCATAAAGAACAGTCAATAAAAAGGAAAATCAATGAACACGCTAACAGCTGGCACTCCAGCTCCGGCATTTTCCCTGCTGGATCAAGACGGCAACACAGTTTCACTCGGTGATTTTGCCGGCAAAAAAGTTCTTTTCTACTTCTACCCCAAAGCCATGACACCAGGATGTACTGTTCAGGCTCAGGGACTGCGTGACACTAAAGCTGAGCTGGATGCACACAATGTGGTTGTATTAGGTGTCAGTATCGACCCAGTAAAACGTCTGGGTAAATTTATTGAACGTGATAACCTCAACTTCACTCTGCTCTCTGACGAAGATCATGCAGTAGCAGAACAGTTCGGTGTTTGGGGCGAGAAAAAGTTTACCCTTACAAATTTTTTATGACAGAAAACCTTGATGTTTTTTTATGACAAATCTATCTTGATATGTGGGTAACATATCGAGGATTGTTCTGTGATAGAAACGCATGAAGAAAAATGTTCCGGTATTTATGATGACTATCTATTGCTTCCCATAGAGGTAGATACATTAGCAAAGCTAAAAATTTCAGAGAGCATCAATACTGAATCTGGGGAGGTGACTAGCTCTCCCTACCTTTCCCCTTCCAATCTGGAATCACGCCTAAAGAAAACCGATATCATCATTGCTCCTGATGGGACTATTGTTTATCCACAATCGTTATACCTAGTGTCTAAATTGCGTGGTGAAGAGGCAGTCAAAGACACTGGCTCAATCGCGAAAGGTTTGCTAGCTTTCACTCGTTATCTAGGTTCCACTCACTACTCTCAAGTTGATGAGGATGGTCATGAAATACCACCTGAATACCTAACCTATAAAACGTTGTCCAAGTATGAAGAAGAAGGGGCACCTTGGCGGTTTGCTGAGTTTCTGCTTGCAAACTGCAATAATATTGAAGGTGCTAATGGCGATGAAGCTTTTAGTTTATCTACCGCTAGAAGTTACATGAGTGCCGTGATTGGATTCTATAAATGGATGCAAAAATACGGCTACATCAAAAATAACGATCAGAATGTTGTTACTCACTACACAACTGGAACTGTGCATCATGAGTTAAACCAACACGATATGTTGGCTCACACAAAATCAGGCTCTGAACGTACTTATGAAACCTCCAATATCATGAGGATGTTTCCTAAAAAAGAAAACACACCCGCCCATAAAAAGCTCAAGCCCATGCACCCTGAGCACAAAGCTTTATTTAATGAACATGTAACGTCACTCCCAAAGTCAACAACATTAATCTTTCGGCTATGCGCCGATGCGGGGCTTAGAATTGACGAAGCCATTCACTTCCCCGCTCACGACATAGGAAAGGCTGACTACAGTGGTTTAGATGTAGTACCAATCAAAATTACTCGCACAAAAGGCAGTAAGGAACGAACCGTAGAAATTCCCATCGAGCTGTACGAAGAGCTAGAGATATATAAAGAAAGTCACGCACGACTAAAAAACCGAAACAAACGCAATGAGCTTGTTCAGTCAGGTGTGATTTTAGATGCCATAGATTACCTATTTATTTCAAATAAAGGGACGCCTTACTCGGTCAATACGTTAGAAACGCACTTTTCAAACCTTCGAAAGCAGATACGCGAAGTGGATTCTTCTTGGTATTACCGTATTCATGATTTACGTTCTACCTTCGCCACTCATTGGCTTTGGAAGGAGTCAAAAGAGCGTGATGTTGGCTATGACTATCTTATGGATGAATTGGCTCTATTAATGGGGCATGAAAGCACGTCAACCACTGAAAAATACATTAAGTACATGAATAAGCTGGACGACCAGATCAGCATGGCCAAGGCCAAAAACCGCAAAATAAACGGAGGTTGGTCGTAATGGCGAAAAGTAAAATCGCAAGACAGTCCGAAGCCATTAAGCATGTGCGCAACAGTAAAAATGTCATTCCTTTAAATCTGACGATTCCTTATAAAGATTCGAGATTAAGTCAACCAAAGCAGTTCGATGTTTCTCATTTATTGCACTTAGGGTGTAACAAAGAAAATGAAAAAGTAGACAGCCGAACCGTATTTATCAGACGCTTTTGCGAGAAAGCCAACCAATATGTCAGTAATGGTAACGCAGCAAAAACTGTCCCCAAATGCTACGAAAATTTAAGCGCCTATCTTGCTTTTTGTGATGCGGTAAATGTTGACCCATTTACGGAAAGTGGGTACTTAAAGTATGCAGGCAACGATGGCGAGTTAAGGCATCGTATCAAGATGTATCATCCTTCAAAACGCCTTTGGGAGTACACCCATGGTGATGAGTTAGGCATTAAAGAATCGACGGTTTCAACAATACTTACATTACTTCGTAATGCGCTCGATTGGTGTGGCTTGCCTATTTCCGAGTGGGCTGTACTTCATAGGGGGTTTACAGGAGAAAATACGCCATATAAGGGGTACTCAGATGAGGAAGAAAAGCTTCTTGTGACACGGTTAGAGGCGTTATTCTTCACTCTTGCGCCACAGCTTATTGCTGCCAAAGAAAACAATATACCCTTACCAGAAACGCTTCCTCTTATTCTTGCCCTTGGTGAGCATGAGGAAGTGATTCAAATCCCGACATCATTGGAAGCGCGAAATACACATATAAGTAACAGTGGCTCCGCTGTTAATAGTGGCGCAGCCTTTAATCTCACAATGGGTGCTGCCTATCATCTGTTGTGCTTTTTCACTTCACTCAATGACTCCAACATTCGAGATATTGCTCACCCAATTAAGGTTCATACAGAAGATCGAGATAAGAGCCTACAAGTGGTAAAAGTCTCAAGCCATAAGCCTAGAGCGAACAAAGCAGTCGATGCCCTATTGGTGGGTGAGCAATTTGACGTTGATAAGCGTGGTGGGGTGAAGTTTATTAAGTTACTAGAGCGACTGTCTAAGCTGTACGGCAACAGTGAAGATGGCTCTGTATTAATTTTTGCCCTCGATAATCATGCCGCCGTGAATGATTCCTTTAATTTGAAAAACCTAAATAAACAGCTGGTTAACCAACTACACCTGATATCTCCGTATCGGGCTGGCAGCCTACCTTGGTTTAAAGAGCTGTTTTACGCCCATCGAAACCAACAAACCATCACGTTAAAGAAAGTCGTTAATCATCTGGGTCGCCGCGTTGCTTATAAAGAAGTACGGGCAACCAGCAAGAGTAAGGCAGTACAAGGGGTGACCAATAGTGCTTATTGTATTTTATCTTGCTACACAGACCTACCACTCAAAGGTATTTTACTTCCACTCACCTACTCTGAAAAAAATAGTGATGGCAATATTACCGTTTCTTTTAACTATAGATGTGGCATGAGTGGTTTCTTTAAAGTACCTGCCTCTGATTTGGCTTTAATCAAAAATATTGAGCAATATGCAACTGAGAACGCAGACAAGCAGCCCAAGAAATATGAACGACTGCTTTTAACTAGAAGTAGCAAGTTCGTCCCTAAAGATTGGGAGGGCATCAGCCCTATTTCAGCAGAGCTAATGCGGACTTGGTCTGTTGAACCAAACCATTACTACCTCTCTCTTCAATCGAGTCGCTGGCGAGAAATGACCAGTAACCAAGCCTATGCTGAGGGTGGGATTCAAGCGGCTCAAAGCTTACTCCAAAACGCGAAGGAAACGTTAGACAGAAGTTATCTGAACGGGCTTTCATCACTGAATAAGGTCATCATCTCTCAGAGTGTAGAGGTCATTGAAAACCTCGATGATGATACGAGCTTAGAGCAAGCAAAAGACATTGTAGCGAAAAGGCGTGGTATTCCGATGTTGTCACACGATGAGGCAAATAAAAAGCGCGAAGAAGGCAATATTAAAACTAACCCCAACGGGCTAACTTGTAATGGGCAGCAAGTCATTAGTGATGGTAAGAACACACAACGTGAAACGAACTATGCACTAGGCATCAACTTACCTTGCGCCGAATTTGATATGTGTCACAAGTGCCAATCGGCCAAAGCGGTAGATGACATTGAGGCTATTTATAAGCTCATGTCATACATCGATGTTCTTAAGGAAATCCTTGATATGTACCCTGATTCGAAAGGGGATATTCATGAAAAAATTGAACAGTATGAGTATACGCTAGATGGGGCGAGTGATGATGTATTCGATGAGGCTATGAAGCGGTTTAATACCCAAGGTCGTCACCCAAGAGTTTCCATCGACCACGCGCTTTTATCCCTATAGTTACGGAGGCTAACATGATAAAACTCTCTGACCTAGAACATCAAAACAAGCTTCTTAAAGCACAAGAACATATCGGCGCTCATGCAAATTACCTAATGGAGGTATTAAAGCCAGCTATTGAGCGTGGCGATTGGGATGAGCTCGAAAGCCTTGACATAGGCTTTAGTGTTACGGGTGAATCATTAGGCAAAATTTGCGATGATGACGCTTGGAAAAAGCTACAGCCTTATTTTGAACCGAGAGCAAAGAAACCTTTTACCATTGATTTTACGCTCGATGGTAAAGTCATTGAGCGCAACCTAAAAAATCAGCTTAAAACCCTTTTACTTAAAATGATGTGGCTATCACCTCAAAACCACTCGTTTGGCACTCTTTGGGATGCATTAAATGACCTAAAAAAAGTCATCGCCCCACTGTTAAATGAAGGGTTTAATACGCTGTCTGCTTTGGACTTTGACCGACTCGAAACGTGGGCTCTAACCGGCTTTACCGATATCGATTTTGAAAGAGGGTGTATTTACAACGGGTTAAATCGCCTTTACAAAGAGGCGAAAGGTTTACCGTTTGAGGTTAGCTTAACCAAAAAGCTTAACGCCTCTGATTTTGGTTTAGTAATTAAAGAAGCGCAGCAGCATACCGTCATCCCTCAAAGGCTCTACTATCTGGGTCTTCAAAAGTCGGAAGAACTGATTGGTGAAGCTTATGCTCTTCGTGCTGAACTAGAGCAACTGGCAGAATACATCGCCACCTACTTTGATAAGGCGTATGAAGGATATGCGAAGTATCTGGTCAGTAATGAAGCCCGAACTAAAAACGGTAACATTCAATGGTATTTAGGGAAGACTAATAAAGAAAGCAAAAAGCGCACCCTGGATTTTCAAGAAGCCTTTGCCGCCCTTCACTCTCCAAGTGAAGAAGAGACACTGGCTCTCATACGCCATCATAAACCAGAAATAAGGAGCGATCGCATTGATAAGTTCCACAAAGAACGTAACCTAACGATTGGACAGTGGACAATCACCAATCTAATAGAGGCTCAATCGCTTTTTAAAATGCTTAATGGTGGCTGCCTATGGGGGTTAATGGCTCGAACAGGAATGAGAGCCGATGAGATGTATGCCCTAAACACCGCTGAGGGCTGCACAACTGAAACAATAGACCGCCAGAAGATACACGTTATCCACGCCAACCTATCAAAGACAGCCAAAGGCTCTCAATCAAAACAAGATGAGTTTGTCACAACCGAAATCGGCATGAAAGCGTATGAGGCGCTTCAAGCACTGCACATGCCACTCAGAAAGCGACATCCTAGCTCACAATCGTTTTTCCATAAAATAAAAGAGGGTTTCAGTGAAGTAACCAAAGTGCAACTAGGAGTACATTCTCAAGCTTGGTTTGAAGATGCGATGGGTGAAGAGCTTGCACTTACCAATGAAGACATTGTTGACCTAAAAACATCAGACCCCAACTTATCGCTTGAAGTGGGTAAAAAATATGAATTTTCAGGGCATCAACTTCGCCGTTCTTTTGCTTACTACTTAATTGGATACGAGCTTTGCAGTTTTCCTCAACTCAAACAGCAGTTTAGTCATGTCTCTATGGCAATGACGCGGCACTACGCTAAAAACGCCAGTAAATTCCAAAAAATCAGACAAAAGAAAAAGACGCTAGCACACGAAATTGATGAGGAAAGAATCGACCAGAAAGCCCGCATCTACTTGAATATCTATCAGAAATTGGCGAACAAGGAGCGAGTTGCCGGAGGAAAAGGCAAAGAGTTTGCTAAAAACATGATGAAAACAGACCGAAATTTATTCAAGGATAAAGTAGATAATGAGATGTTATCTCTAAACTATTGGAAAAAGCAAATTCGAACTCAAAACCGACACATTCATGCTGTTGCGCCAGGGATATACTGTACTTCGACCACCTGTGGTTTAAGAACGCTCGTTAACCTAATAGAATGTGTAGACTGCAAGAATGATTACATCGTTGATGCCGTATTTGCTGAAGCAAAGCGTAAAGAAGCCGAAATTCACATGCTTTATGATATTGAAAACAACGAACTCACCCCTCAAACCGCCTCTGAATCTTACATAAAAGTTCAAGCAGCTGAACGCATTATGGGTGATTTAGGTATCGACTATGAGCCTGTCATTTTCCCTGATGAAGTTAAGAACTTACTTATCCCATACGGAGTGATTTC
Organism: Vibrio sp. Isolate24; assembly: GCF_022398215.1. NCBI lineage: Bacteria > Pseudomonadati > Pseudomonadota > Gammaproteobacteria > Vibrionales > Vibrionaceae > Vibrio > Vibrio sp. Isolate24. The sequence goes on along the minus strand of NZ_JAKEUU010000002.1, from coordinate 2,973 downwards.
ATAATGTCACAGATAACCAAAAATAAGCTAATCAAAGCATTGGAAAGGCTGCTGGATGGTGATGTAGCGAAGTTGACATCGAGAGAGCTGCGCAATAAAGCGCGAAAGGGCAAGCTCAAAATCAACAATAGCAATGTTGAAAAAGAAGCGGGCCTTTCCGCTGGCGCACTCAGAAGGCATAACGACGTCGTTTTAATGATAAAAAGTAAATCATTAGAAGTACAAGTTGCTCAGGATGAAACCGCTGACTCCCCTATTGAAGTGCTTCAAAAAGAAATAAAGGCACTCAAAGGAGAAAGAGCACAGGCAAATAAGAAGAAAAAAGAGTATTACGACGAAGCTCAAAGCCATAAAGAGGCATTAGCTGTTCAAGCAGCCTCTCATATTAAGGTCGTTCAAGAACTAATGGAGATGTTACATGAAAGTCAGCGAGAAAAAGCGATGGATAAAATCGTATCGTCTCGTTTAGACAATGTTATTGCACCCCAATTTAGAAAACCAAAGTAGCGTTTAGCGCTGCAACCAAAAAAAGTCCTGTTTAGTGTAATCACTAGACAGGACACTAGATTAACGATAAAAACGTACACCCTAACGTAATAAAAATGCACTAAAAAGGACGTAGCGAATAACGCTACGCCAAATACCATTAATTGAGAAAGTAAGGACAAAACCAATGGCAATCGAAGTTGGACAAATCGCACCAGATTTTACCCTAAATGACCAAAACAATAACCCAGTGACGCTATCTGAGTTTCAGGGAAAAAAGGTACTGCTCTATTTTTACCCACGCGCTTCAACACCAGGCTGCACGGTTCAGGCTAAAGGGTTACGAGATACTAAAGCTGAGTTAGACGCCCACAATGTTATTGTTCTTGGTATCAGCCCAGACACACCGCAAAAATTAACTAACTTTATCAACAAGCAAGAGCTTAACTTCACTTTGCTAGCCGATGAAGATCACACAGTTTGTGAAAAGTACAATGTTTGGCAACTCAAGAAATTTATGGGCCGCGAAAATATGGGCGTTGTAAGAACAAGCTTCCTGATTGATGAGTCTGGCAAACTTGAGCATGTGTTTAACAAGTTTAAGACCAAAGATCACCATGAAGTTGTATTGGACTACCTAAACAACAAATAACAGTCCATGAACAATTAACTCTTCAACTTGGGGGCAGGCATGATTGGTTATATTCGAGTATCAGATTCACAGAAAGCCGATGGCGAATCTCAAAGAGAAGCTATCAAGGCATACGCCGCTAAACATAGCATCCAAATATCAGATTGGATCGAAGAACATGTGTCTGCCACCAAGACAGAACTGAGTGAGCGGAAGTTATTTTCTCTCATCACCTCTCAACAAAGCATCATTGTATCGGATATAACTCGTCTGGGTCGCCACAAGGTTATGGAGTTAGTAGGTGCCATAGGTCAGATCGCCTCATATGGTGAGCTACATTTGGCATACAACGACACAATCATAAGTTCAGAAAACGTTGATAACGCTGAAATCATTTTTACCGTTATTGGGCAATCCTTTGCCAGCGCAGTAGAGGCTCAGAAACGCTCTGAGCGAGCTAAAGCAGGCCATGCCAAACGCAAGGCCAAAGGGCTATCATCTGGCCGCCAGAAGGGAAAGAAGGTTAAATCCAAACTTGATGAGCATACAGCGTTCATATTCAACCTCCTCGATACCAAGACCACCAAAGCTAAAATTCTTAGACAACTAAACGAACGTGGTGTATCGATTTCTCGAAGTCGATTCTACTCTTGGTTGGAAGCCCGTGGGCTTCATAACAAAAAAGCTGAATTTCAGGTGGACATGTTCCCATATCAAGCCTAGTTTGCCTGACGCCCCTCACTTTTCGTTAACTCGTTTTTGCCCCTTTGTTTGTTAGATCTTTTACTCATTCATAACATGTCAACGTGATCAAATTTTTCTCACTGAGCCGATAAACTTGCGTTCCAATTGTTAGAGTGTCTGAAGTTTGGGTTTTTGAGGCACGTTACTAGTGTTCATACACAAGCAATGCTTTTCATCCATATTGCTAACTATTGATCTAGTTAATCAAAATGATAGATACTCGAAAAGCTTACAAAAGAAAATTTATGTGAGTAATCACACCTCCAATGAAGATGAGTAAACTATCCAGCACTCGTACTAATATACCACGCAGCTAGCAACACCGACGTTATCAGGCCCAATGTTGCAAGTTTATACTTTTTAATCAATTTTTCTGCTTTGTCCCCAGCAATATATACTACCAACGCGATACCAAAGTACCTAATGGCACGAGAGAGACCTGTAGCGAGTAGAAATAAAAGGAGCGAAAATTGAGTAGCTCCGGCTGCCAACATAGCAATTTGGAATGGGATGGGTGCGACGCCCAAGGTCATGACAAACCAGAAACCCTCGGTTTTCATCCGTAGCATGACAGTATCTAATTTCTCTTCTGTTATCCAATGAGTAACTATCCAATCACGTAGTAGTTCAAAAGTGTAGTAACCAAGCGCATATCCAAGCAAGGCGCCGGTTATACAACCCATAGTTGCCATAAGTGCGACTTGCCAGAGCTTATCGCGTCGTTTCTGCAACAGCGGAATAAGCAATGCCTCTAATGGAATAGGTACAATCGTAGATTCAAGAAAAGAGGCAGTGAAAACACCGCCCAAAATATTTTTAGACTCAATCAAATCTTTAGTTTTTCGTTTTAGGTTTTTAACCATGAAATCTTCATCCTTAAAAGCGGTACGGTTTAAGACTTAAAAACTAACGACCACTTCGTTGTCAACAAATCGTAATTTGAGGACGAATCACTTTACTTAGAATAACATTGATAAGTACCAGCAGCGGCCCTCCCATCAGCATTCCCATCGCTCCCCATAACCATCCCCAAAAGACTAACCACACAAACAAAATTAGGGGGTTTAAACTAAATCTTTTACCAAGTAGAGTCGGTGTCGCCAATTGACTCT